>CAVPZV010000009.1:0-251128 GCA_963710305.1 uncultured Solirubrobacterales bacterium
CTTCTGTTGCCGGACCTGCATTAGGGACGGCTGGCTCCCCGGCCCGCTGAGGTACCGTGGCCTCGATCCAACATGCAAGAAGTCGGTGCCGCCATGGGGTGAGGCTTCCGCTTGATGTGCCGGTGAACGACGACGGCGGAAACGAGTCTCCTATGCGTGCTTGTGAACAAGCGTGAGGAGGTACTCGCTCGGGGTGCGGAAGTGACGGTCACCGGCAGCGTTCATCTCGTTGCTGAGGGCGATCAGCTCAGCGCGCAGCGCCTCCCAACGTCCGGCCTGCGTGAGCTTGTTGCGTGCTTGGAGCATTGGTCCGTAGAAGTCGGCCATCATTTCGATGTACGCGTCGGCTGAGTCCGCTTGGAAATCGAGGGTGTAGCGCTCGAAGCTCAACTCGACCGGGTATCCGGCGAACATCTCCTTGATGTGCTCGACGCGGCCCCAGCCGGCCGGCGGTGAGGCGAAATCGGGTGGTGACGGGAGATACGGGCCCATGGCCGTCCAGATCCGCCCGATGTAGCCGTCGGCGGCCCAGTTGCCGAGCGCGATCGTCCCGCCGGGGCGGCAGACGCGCACAAGCTCTGAGGCGACGACCTCGTGGCGGGGTACGAACTGCACGCCGAGGCTGGAGAGCACATAGTCGAAGCGCTCGTCCTCGAACGGCAGATCCTCCGCGTCGGCGGCGATCCAATCAGCTCTACGCCCGCGCGCTGGGCGCGCTGGCGGCCGGCGGTGAATAGCTCGGGGGTCAGGTCGATGGCGATGACACGAGCCCCGGTCGCGGCCGCCGGGATCGACGCGTTGCCTGTCCCGGCGGCGACGTCGAGCACCTCAGAGCCGGCCCGCACCCCGGCGCGTTCAACGACCCGCTCACCGACGTCGGTGACGAACTCGGCCATCAGTGCGTAGTCGCCAGAGGCCCAGGTCTTGCGATGGACGTCCTTCAGGGCTTGGATCTCGGTGGTGGTTACAGACATTGCGCTCCCTTGGATGTGGTTGCGAATCCACTCGCAGTCCAGCACCTCGCCGTCCCCGCGGCATCGAGCAAACGAGCCATTTCGCGATGGCCGGATCGGGCCATCGGCTCCGCCGCCAGACGGTCAGAGCAGTCCGGCGCGCGCCGCCTGAGCGGCAGCCGCAGCGCGAGTGGGTAGCCGCAGCTTCGCCAGGACATTCGCCACGTGACGATGCACGGTGTGCGGGCTGATCACGAGACGCTCGGCAATCTGCGCGTCGCTGAGACCCTGTGCGACCAGCCCGAGCACCTCGCGCTCGCGCATGCTGAGCTCACTCAGCACGTCGGCGTCCGACGTGGCCGCCGGAGCGGGCGCCGCCTCGATGCCGAGAAACGGAGCGACCGCGCGCAGGACAGCTTCCCCATCGCCATGCCACGGCAGGTGAGCGTCACCGCGCAGCGTCACGAGCTCAGCGGCCGGGAGCAGCGCAGCGACCTCGCGTGCGCATCGCAGCCGCATCGCGCGGTCCTGCTCACGATGCAGGACCAACGCCGGGGCCTGCACTTTCGGCAGGTCCTCGCGCACGTCGGTCTCGTAGATCACCTCCAGCAAAGCTGCCGCGACTTCGGCGTCCGCGGAGGCACGCTGAACCGCGGTGAAGACTGCACGATCCTCGAGCGACCAGCTCGGTCCGAACACGTCCGCCAACAAACGGCTCCCCAACCCCCAGTGCGACCGCACGAGGTCAACCATGCCCCTCCGCGCCCCCGGTGATCCCAGCGCGTGCCCGTCGGCATAGCTTCCGTACAGCACGAGGCGCTCAACCCGCTCCGGCCAATGCGCGGCAAAGCTCGCGCTGGTGCAGCCCCCGCACGAGATCCCCATCACGGTAACGCGCTCCAGCCCCAGCTCGTCAAGCACAGCGCGGAGCGTCGCAACCTCGAATTCCGGGGTGAACGTCTCAGGCGACCGCTCCCGATCGGACACTCCGGTCCCAAGGCGGTCATAGCGCACGACCGTGCGACCGGCCGCCAAGCCCTCCACGAAGCGACGCAACGGCTCGAAATGCCAATCCTCGACCACGTGAGATACCCACCACGCCGGTAACACCACCGCCGGGCCGGCCCCGACCGCCGCGAAGGCGATGCGCGCTCCATCCGGCATCCGCGCAAAGCCAGTGGTCTGTCGCATCCGCCCACAGTAACCGCAAGTCAAGACCACCTCGAAACGCGAGCAACCACATCGCACGACTCGGCGTAGCGCGCGCCAACGGCTCGCCCGGATCGATCTGCTTTCGGTCGCTCACGCGCCTCCACGGCCAAGCCTTGCAAAGACCCGGAACGCGCGGAATGCGAGCATCGGCCGGGCCGGCTCAGCCGCCGCCGAGCACGGCGGCACTCAGTCCCGCGCGATCACGAAACCGGGTCTTCTCAGCCGCGCCCCGTAGCGCTCAGTGTTCTCTTAGACGAATCGGGTCAACCGTCCGGCGTGTCGACCTGACGCCCCCGCCATGGCCCCTTGCTCCGTAGACCAGTTCCAATTTCCTGTCGACGACGACGCCTAAACCGCCAGATTTGCGGGGATTCTGCGAGGTGGAGCCAACGGGATTCGAACCCGTGACCTCCTGCGTGCAAAGCAGGCGCTCTCCCAACTGAGCTATGGCCCCGATCAGGGCTCGAGTCTAACGCTCGGTTCAGCGCGGCCCGGGACCGCGCACACGTCAGCCGTCGAAGTCGAAATCGCGCGGGGGGCGCTGCTCGAACCACAGACGATCGTGGTCGGGCGTGTCCTGGAGGAAGTCCGGCGTCTCCTCGAGCACGTCCTCGCTGTCAGGAGCGTGATCGCGGGCGACGTCGTATTCAGAGGTCTCCTCTTCCAGGCCGTGCACCGGTGGCTCAGCGGCACGGGCCGGTGGTGGAGGCTCAGCGGGCGCCAGGGGCTCCTCGTCTTCCCAGCGCGCCGGATTCGGGGCGTCGAGATCAGCGAAGTCCTCCGGTGCACTGGTGCTCGCGGCCGGCGCCTCGGGGAACGGCTCGTGCCAGTCCTCATGCACCCCCTCCTCGAGCGGCTCTTGCTCGTCCGCCGGGCCGTTTTCGGGAAAGTCGGGCTGGTCCTCGAAACGGCGGCGGACTGGCCCGAGAGCCTCGCGTTCGGCTCGCTCAATGTCGGACGGATCGGCTCCGCGTCGACGCTTGAGATCTAGGTGCTCGCGAATCGCATCATCGAGTATCCCCATGGCTCAAAGCCTACTCGCCCAAGGGTACGTTCGCGGCTCCCGGAGACCCACGGACGGTCCGGTTCTTGCCCTGACGCTTGGCGTCGTAAAGGGCAAGGTCCGCTTCTGCAATAAGGCTTTCACGGGTCCCGTCGCGGGTGGAGGCCACGCCCACGCTTGCGGTGGTCTGCAGCATGCCGAGGCCGTCAATCCGCGCAATCCGTAGCGCTTCGATCGCCGTCCGGACGCGCTCGGCGATCGCGTAGGCGCCATCCAGGTCCGTGTGGGGCAGGATCAGGGCCATCTCCTCGCCACCGTAGCGCGCCGGCGTATCCGCGTCGCGCGAGTTGTCGCGGACGACGCGCGCCACCGCCTCCAACACGACGTCACCCTGCGGATGGCCATAGGTGTCGTTGATCGCCTTGAAATCGTCGAGGTCGAGCATGATCAGGCCGAGTGGGTGGTGGTAGCGGCGCACCTGCTCGGCCTCGGCGGCGAGGAGCTCCTGGAAGCGTCCGTGATTGGCAAGTCCGGTCAAGTCGTCAGTCACCGCCTGACGCTGGATCTGGAAATGGAGGTCGACGTTCTCGAGCGCCAAGGCGACCTGCGCGGACAGCGAGCGGAGCAGCTCGCGCTCGTCCTCGGTGAACGGCGGCCCGTCGCGTACGACGGTCAGGATGCCGTGGGCCCGTTCGCCCGGCTGAAGCGGCCCGAGCGGTAGCGAGAGCACCGCACGCTCGTCGGTCGCGTACTCGCCCACGTCGCCCGTGGACAGGGCCGCCTGCTCGGTCTCGGCCATCGCATCCCCGGACGCCGCGAGCGAACCGACGGAGGCCGCCTCGCGTAATCCATCTTCAGGGTCCACGTACGCACTGATCCGGCCGCAGCCGGCCTGGACCGCGTCGACCGCGGTGCGCAGGGCCAGCTCGAGCAGCGCCGGGCGGTCGAGGTTGGCCGCGAGAGTCTGACCGATTCGGCGGATCGATTCGCGCAGCCGAACGCGCTCCTGTGAGAGCTCGTCGAGACGGCGGGCCAGTTGGTTGGACATGTTGTTGAACTCCTCCCCGAGAGCGGCGAACTCGTCCTGCCCAGACGTGGGGATCGGGGCCGAGAAATCGCCGCCCGCCAGGCGCCGCGCCGCCTGGAGGAACCGGCTCACCTGTCCCTGGAGCGCCCTCGATGCCAGCACTGAGAAGCCGAAGGCGAGGAGCAGGAAAGCGAGGATGAACAGCGCGGCCACCAATCGCGTCGTTCCGACGGAGGCGGAGGTCGACGAGAGGCGCGACAGGATCGTTACGGTCAAGGCGGTCCCGGCGAAGGCTTGGACGTTGAAGGTGGCGGTTTCGTAGCCGACGCCGCCCAGCGTCACTGCGCCCTGTCTCGGAAGCGAGGCGCTGCTGGCGGCAGCGATTGTCGAGGCAAGAGTCCGGTCGCCCTGTCGGATCAGCGCGGCGTCACCTGGTCCGGCGACCATGCGGACGTACTGTGCGGATGTCAGCTCGGACACGATGATCCTGGCCGCGCCTGGCCGGCCGCGCAGCGTCACCGTCGCGGACCCGGGCGCTATCGCGGTGGCGGAGCCTACGTCGGCCACGGTCCTCGAGTCGATCACCACCCGGAGCCGCACCAGCCCGGCTCGGGTCGCTATCGCCGCGGCCCGCTCGGCGGTGTTACCGCCCTCGATCAGCGACGCGTTGCGCGCGATCATCGCAGCGTCGGCACGGGCGGCAGCGCTCTCGCTCGCATACAGCGTGACGGCGCCCGATGTGACGCCATCCACGCGCGCCTCGGCCTTGGCCCGTTCACTGTCGGAGATGAGGCTGTAGACGAGCACACCGACAGCGATCATCGGTACGACGACGATCACGACGAAGAAGCTTGTGAGACGTGTACGAAAGCTCATCAATCCGACCGATCGGCAGCCTAACGCCCGCCCAACCGGAAAACTGCAAGCTGGGCGGCGTCTTTGTACGCCCTCTCGGCGGTCAGCCCGTCCTCGGGCGGCTAAACTGTGGCCATCCGTGCGGCAATGTGCCGTCGCTCGGGGCTATAGCTCAGTTGGGAGAGCGCCTGGATCGCACCCAGGAGGTCGTCGGTTCGAGTCCGACTAGCTCCATCAAGAAAAGCCCTCCAGATCGGAGGGTTTTTTGTTGCCCGAACGCATCAGAATACGCGTGATATCAAATTGGGCATCAGAATTGGGCATCAAACGGGCGTTTTGCTGACCGGGTTCACGTGATTCGCCAGCCGCGAAACGATCCGCCTCCTCCGAGCGAACGAGCCCAGATCACCGACACTGTCAGGTCGGCGCTGGCTCGACGCGCATGGAGGCGGTCGACCCGCATCGGGAGTGCCACTTGTCGTAGCAGTACAAAGGCCAACCCGACCCAACGCCGACGAGCGGATTGTCTTCAAGGAGGCGCGCCGGACGGCTGAGCCGTCACTCGTGTTCGTGACAAGTCAGTCGCCCGGTGTCGCCAAGGCTGCTAAGTCCTAGGCCGCCATGGATAGCGCGACCGGCCGCCGAACCGGCGAGTCCTTTCGTGTCGTGCGAAGCGCTTGGCCGATGCCTGCAACCGCCGTAATCCAGATGTCGCCGTAGCGCTCGCCCGCTCGGGCGGCGGACGGCAGACCAATGCGATCGTGCGGAGCGGCCTTCTCGAAGGCGCGCCTTTCGCCGAGGGCAGGGCGGACGAGAACGCGCGCGAAAGGGGCGCGCTGCCTATGCAGCACTCCCGGCGTCTGCCGGTTGAGATGGTCCGGCGCCGGAGCTCGCACCGCGGCGAACGCGATCGTGCGGCTCGGATGGCCATGACGATTCAGATCGTGGCATTGCGATAGCGCCGTCGCCAGCCAGCCCCGCCATGGTCTCGTCGCCCAAGCGCTCGCGCGATGACAGGTGCCCGGACCGAAGGAAAGCAATCGCGGCCGCCAGAGCGGCTGGACGCACGAGGCTCGCCTATAGGAACGTTCAGACCGCACGGTTGCAAGGTGCTCCCTCCCGGGAACCCGCAGGCGCCGCAACTCGTCGCGCTCACAACACGGCCTCCCGAAGCTCCCGTCATTGTGGCCGGTGCCTCCCGGATCAGCTTCGCTTTGGGTTCTTGGGGATGACTCGCCGCCGGGCGATACGGCGCTCTACGACGAAGTCGCGAACCGTGTCGATGATCGTCTCACGATCATCCGGAGTGAGACTCAGCCAATCGGTCATGAAGAGCACGGCGATCATGATCGGCGACTCCTCGCCCTCTTGAGCGTCCCTGGCGTAGTCGCGGAGAGCACGTAGCAGACTGACGCGATGCTCGTCGAACGCGAGCGCCTCGGCGAGACGCCCGCGCACGCCAGCTCTCGCGTTCTCGCCGAGCGACATGAAGCAGGCAGTCAACGCTTTCTCTAGCCAGCCGGCAATGCGCTCCTCGCCGCTATTCGCTGCCTCTTGGCGGGCAGCTGCCTTGCGGCCGGCAAGCGTCATCGACGCCAGTCCGGCAGCCACCGCTTCGGCCACCAGGAAACCCGCCCCCACTCGTGACGCCGCGTGCACGTCGAATACGCGCGTCAGGACTGGCAGGATCGCCGTCAAGGCTGCTCCGAACAGGTACAGCCCGAGCATCTTGAGCGCCACGCCCAGCGCCGGACCCCAGCCACGCGGACGCCACGCCCAGAATCGTGCCTCCTGGGCGTTGATCAGTCGCCAGAGCACGAGGACGATGACGACGGCGATGCCAATCTCGAGCGCCAGCGGGACGTGGAACGGGTCACCAGTCGGCTCGTGCGCTGACCTGTTCGCCCCTGCGGCTAATAGCGTCAACTGCAAGTGCGGGACAATACGCTCAGCCATGGCTGAGAACGCGGCAGCACATCACCAGCTGGCGCCGGCCGCCGCGGCGCTCGTGGCGGCGATAGGGCGTGGTCTTGAGCCTTCTCGCGACGAGTACTTAGTGGTCCGAAAGGCGCTCTTGCGGCTATCGAGAGCAGAATGCCGCCGCAGGGACGCTGAGGAGTTGATCGACGCGGTGCTTGCTCGGTTCATACGTCGCGCTCGAAGCGGTGCCATCGAACCAGCTGGCGCTAGCGACTACCTCACGCGTTCCGTCGCCGCTGGGCTGCTCACTGCCACGCTTGCGCGCGGCGTTGAGCCTCGCGGCGAGGATTATCTGATCGTCCGACAGGCGCTCTTACGGCTCTTAGGCGCAGAACGTGATCGCAGCGACGCCGATGAGTTGGTCGACACGGTGCTTGATCGATTTATGGGTCGCGCCCGAAGCGGTGCCATCGAACCAGCTGGCGCCAGCGACTATCTCGCACGCTCCATCGACAACGCCCGCATTGACCGTCAGCGTGCCCACGCCCGCCATCCGTCCGTCGAGCTCCACGAGGCGGATAGCGCCTCCGAGGACGACGCGATCTTCCGGCTTATCGAGAGCCACGCGGCGCGGCAGGAGATCTACGCGGCACTCCAAGAAGCCTTCCGCCAGCGCGACGCCACCGTGGTCAAAGTGGTGCTGGAATGGATCCGCGTCGCCGAGGAAGGGCGGAGAAAACCCACACTCGCTGAGGTCGGAACAGCCGTCGGCGTCAGTCCTCAGGCGGTGGCAGACGCTCTAGCGCGGTTCCGGGAACGGTATGTGGCGATGGCTCGCTCGCCCGGTACCTGAGGGTCGATCCCGAATTTGCGGCGCTTTTGTACTTGCCGCTTGAAAGTCTGCGGCGCCGCATCGTACACACGGCGAGATCCATCCGACCACGTGGAAAGCACATGATGTCCAGTCGCTCAGCCGAAGCGCCAGATCAAGCCGCAGCCAACGGCGGCCCGCATGCGCCCCGCTGCTTGGACGTCTGGCTGCATCGGCGCCCGGAAGGAGTGCAACGGTCAGCATCGCGGGCCAGCTTCGGTGGTCAAGCCGCTAACCGCAACGGGTCACATCGTGCGAGCCGCGCTGGCCATGTGCCGCGGCTGCCGCTCCTGCGACCGATCGCCGCAGCTCATGCGGCCCCACCACGGTCCGATGCAGAGACGGTTATTTGCTGCCGTTCGTTTTGTGCGCTTTGCAGCGATTTCCGAATCGCGGCTTGAAAAAGGCCGCAGTCGTGTCGTATTCACGGTGGAGACCTATTCAGTATCGGAGAGCGAACAATGTCCAGCACTAACCCATCCCTAGAGTTTGTCGCTGATCGGCAGGCTGGCGCGGTCAGCGAGCTACATGAACTGGCTGAGCGGCTCGAGCAGTTGGAGCAGGTTTGCCCGGACGCGATCACGCTCCTGCGCACGGTTCGCCCAGCGTCGCCAAGCGTGCGCAGACTGGCACTCGGCACGGCGCCTCTTCATCTCCGCACCGCGTTGATCATGGCTCAGATCTGCACCGACGAACGGGACGCCGGCGGGCCCGCGTGCGAGCTTACGCCAGACGGTCTGGCCATTCTGGACCGGCTGCCTCCGCTTTCGGCAAGCGAGCAGCAGGAGCTGAGCCACGAGGTCGACGAACGTCTCGCGCGGTTGTCGAGCGCGGCCGACATTGACCATGAGCGCCCTCAGACCGAAGCGTTCGAGACAGCGGGCGTCGCGCGCTGAGCCTGTCTGCGGGTGAGTGCCGTCGTACTCACCCACGCCTGCTAGCCGGTTTGTGACTGGCGCGGCGCAGCCCGATAACGGACGCCGCCACTGCTCCTCGCCAGTTGAACCGGTCTGGATAGTCGCGCGCAACGCGCCCCGAGGGAAGAGCGATCATGCGCAAAGGCGACATTTCGACCTGCCGACTCGAGCGAATGCAAGGGTCAGTCGGCGTCGCTGGCAAAAGCAGCCGTGGCAGCAAATGCGTGTACCCCCCAGGGTCGGGAGCCCGGCAGCGTGGCGGGGTGATCCCGAGGTACGTTCGTCGTTGAATCCGCCGATGAAACCTAGCCCGTGGCGACGCCCGCCGGTGCATGTCCGCCGCCGACCATTCACCAGTTGCGCGCCATAGTGTCAAGGATCACGAGAACTCCCCAGGTGTGATCACGGTTTTTCCCCACCTGTGATTGCGGGTCGGAGCGCGCGGATGGCGTCGCGGTGGGCGCGCATGCGGTAGCTGTCGCCTTTGAGGCTCACGAAGGGAACGCAGGCGCATATCGCTTGACGGTCCGTTGTCCGGCTCGGGGCCGGGTGGGGGCGGGTCGTCGTCCGGTGGGTCGTCGGGCAGCGGGATCTTGAGGTGGATCTCGACGCGCCAGCCGGTGACGCGGATCTTCTCGACCACGAGTCGCAGCAGTCGGCGACGGCCGTCGATGTCGAGGTCGTCGAGCGAGCCGGCGATCTGCTCGGCGAAGCCGGCCAGGCGGCGGCGCAGGCGGTTCTCGGTCGCGAGCTCGGCGCTGCGCTTGGTGAGCGTGGTCTTCTCCTGGGCGAGTTGGTCGCGGCGGGCGGTGAGGGCGGCGGTGCGTCTGGTGAGCTCGTCGAGTTCGAGCAGTCCGGCTTGGTAGGCGTCCAGCAGCCGGGTGCGCTCGCGCTCGTTGCTGTCCAGCGCGGTATCGAGCCGTCTCAGCTGAGCGGCTGACCAGCTCGTTCTCGTCGGCAGGCGTTCCGGCGATCACGGCGCGCTCGCCGGCGATCAGCTGCCGGGGGTCGAGCAGCACCTGGCGGACCTGCGCCCAGACGTAGTTGTCGAGTTCGTCGGCGCGGATGTTGCGCTCGGGGCAGCGACCCTCTGGCGAGTGAGCGCGCAGCACGTCATGGCCGCGACAGTAGTAGTAGCGGTGCCAGGTGCCGTTGCGTCCGCGCATGCGGTGACAGTTGCAGCCGAGGTGACAGTGACCGCACTCGATCAGACCGCGCAAGAGCCACACGCCCCACTCCGCGCCGCGCGGGTTCCACTTCGAGTTGTCACGCTTGATCTGCTTGACACGGTCGAACGTGTCACGGTCGATGATCGCCGGGACCGGGATCGGGATCCACTCTTCGCGGGGTCGTTCGCGGTTGCGGGTCTTGCGGTTGCGCGCGCCGCGCGGGCCGTTGCCCTCCAGCGATTCGCGGCGGTTGTAGTAGACGGTGCCGATGTACGCCTCGTTGTTGAGCAGCCGCGTGATCGTAGAGGTGCCCCACGCTCGGTTGCCGGTCGGCGACGGGATCCCGCGGTCGAGCAGGTCAAGCGCGATCTGCCGGATCGATCGTCCGGTCTCGACGTAGGCGTGAAAGATCCAGCGCACGATCTCGGCCTCGGGCTCGAAGACCTCGATCCGTGCCGGGCCGCCGTCGGCGGGCACCACACGCCGGTGCCCGTATGAGGTCTTCCAGAACGGGATCTCGCCTTGCCGGGCTCGGTAGAGCTTGCCGCGCCGGTAGCGCTCGGCGATCTTCGCACGCTCGTACTCAGCGATCACGCCCTGCATCTGCACCAGCAGCGTCGTCGCTGGGTCCTCGCCATGCGCCGGCCCCTCGAGGAACCGCACGCTGACCCCGAACCGCGCAAGCTCTTCGATGATCAGCACCTGGTAGGCGTAGACGCGCGCGAGCCGATCGGCGCACAGGCAGATCACACCATCAAGCGCGCCGGCCTCGGCGGCGTCGCGAAGGCGGTCGAGCGCCGGGCGATCCAGCCGCGCGCCGGAGTACCCGTCGTCGACGAACTCCTCGATCACCTCATCGCCGTCGGCGCTGGCCGCCGCGCGCAGCGCCTCGAGCTGCGAGCTGATCGTGCCACGCTCCTGCTGGCGCTCGGTCGACACGCGCGCATAGAGCGCGACCTTCACCCGCCCACCACCCGCAGCCGTTGACTGTGAGTGTCGCGACCGAGCAGAAACGCGTAGGTGTCACACAGGTACCCGTCGCGCGGATCCTCACGCACCGCACCACGGCGGGCGCGGCGCGCCGATCACCGAGCCCAGGTAGGCGGGCTCGGCCGCGGGCCACGAGATCAACCCGGCCAGGCCGCGACGCTCAAACCGGCGTGCCGTCAGCAGCTCGCCGAGCTCTCCGCCGGCGAGCACGAGCTCGCGCAGCTGCTCGTAGTCGGCCTGCGCCGGCTCAGCGATCGGCCAGAACCGCTCGCTCACCCGCGCCCCCCGAGCGCCTTCTCGACCGTGCGCCGGTGAAGCCTCACCCCCAACGCCGCCTCCAGCTCCGAGGCGAGCTCGGCCCCGGACGCGCCCGGCCGCTCCCGATGGCGCGCCTGCAGGAACGCCAGCACCTCCGGCGAGAGCTTCACCGGCCCGCGCCGCCCCGGCCGCTCGTCCAGCAACCCGACCATCCCCGAGCGCTCGAACGCCGCCTGGACCAGGTAGAACGACGCGCGCGAATACCCGTGCGCGTCGGCCGCGGCGGTCGCGCTCTGCCCGTCGACGACATGCGCGCGGAGCATCTCGTACTTCACCTGCACCTTGTCGAAGGCGGCGAAGAACTGCGGGTGCGAGCGAAACGGCTCGCCGACCACCGCCTCGGGCGCCGGGTGCAGCAGCCCGGCCTGCTCCAGAGCCCGATAGCGCCCCGACGCCGCCATCCCGACTCACCCGCCTCTCGCCGGCCGCTGTCCAGCCATGACCGCCGCTCGTAGTGATCCGCCGCTTCTGTTCATCGATAATCGCCGCACAGAGCGTAGCCAACGCTGCGGACAGAAGAAGGAGCGGCGTAAATCTCTGGACTACGCGGCCTTCTTCGCTAGACACTCTTAGGCCTTTCGCCAGCCGTGCTCACTCGCCGCAGACGCCTGCGATGCCCCGGTCTGCGGTACAGCTCGGCGTCCTCGGCGGTCAGCTCCCGCGCGAGAACGCTGCGGTAGTTCAGGGTTGCGTTCCCTTCGTGGTCACCGACGGCGCCGACAGCTACCGGCTCGCCCAAGCGACCGCCGGGAAGGGGGTCAAGCCCCTGGCCTGAACACCGCTCACCGGCCGGTGGGGAGCTTCGTGACCACCACCGACCGGTGGGGAGCTCCGTGGCCACCAGTGGGGAGAAAAGATGGCCACCAGTGGGGAGAAAACGTGGCCGCGGATGGGGAGAAACCGATGGCCATTGACATGGCTCGTCGATGTGCTGTCACGTCGGCGGTCGCCACCACGGTGCAGCCTCCGTCACCACGCCCCCTCGCAAACTCGAACAACAGCCACAGGCATACACTCCACGCACTAGATGTGCTGAAGACGTCCCGAGTCGTCCCCGAACGGCGGAAACGCCCACCGTTGCAGGCGATTTGGTCTGGCTCGAGCTCGACCCGCACCAGGCGCTTCACGGACAACCGCGGGACGTCTTGGGACGTCTTCGGACATGTGCCTGCAAATCGGGCATATTCCGCAGCCGCATCATCGATCGGCCGCTGCCTGGTCTCGATCCGTCTCGGGAACCGCGAAAGCCTCGTCGACCAGCTGCGCATCCTCGCGCGCGCGGCGCGTAGTGGAGGTAGCGCATCGTCGTCTGGATGTCGGCGTGGCCCATCCACTCCTGGACCCGGCGGATGTCTGCCTTGCCGATCATCCGCGTTCCGAACGTGTGGCGGAGGTCGTGGAAGCGAAGCGGACGCAGCCCGGCCGCGGCGAGCGCCTCCTTGTAGCGACGGCGCAACGCCGACCCGTCGAGGTAGCCGCCGGCGCTGCCGGCGAACACCAGGTCATCCTCACCGACCCAATCCGTGCGCTGACCGAGCCGGGCGAGCGCCGCGGCGACGTCGCCGGCCAGCGGGACCGACCTGACCTTGCCGGACTTCGGGCGTCGTGAGGACGCCGACCGAGTAGCTGCCGCGGACCCGCAACACGGAGCCGGCGAAGTCGACATCGCGCCACCGAAGGGCCAGGAGCTCGCCCATCCGCAGGCCGGTGAACGCCGCGGTCAGATAGATGGCGGCGTCCTGCTCGGACTCAGCCGCGCGCACGAGCGCCCACACCTCCTCGGGGGAGAACACCTCGAGGTCGCCGCTGCGCGTCAGCGGCGGCTTCTCGGCCCCGGCTGCTGGATTCGCCGGTAGCCCCCACACCTTCACCGCGCGGCGGAAGATCCCGTGCATCAGGACGAGCGCCAGGCGTCGGGTGCTCGCGGATCGGCCGAGCGACGCGAGCCAGCGTTCGATCATCGGCGTGGTGATCGACTCGAGCGGCAGCTCGCCGAACGCGGGGAGGAGCTGCGAGCGAACGATCGCGCGGTAGCCGGCGAGAGTCGACGGCTTGCGCTGCCGGTCGTGCTCGACGTACCGCAGCCACTCGGCCGCGGCGTCGGCGAACGTGACTCCTGTTCGTACGAGCGCCGGGCAAAGTCCCCTGGCGCGCCTGCACCAGAACCTCCCGCAGCCAGTCTTCGGCGAGCCGCTTCGTGAAGTAGCCGGCCGCCGGGCGGCCGCGGCCGGTCCACGCCGGCCCGAGCTTCTTCTGAACCTGCCTACCGTCCGGCAGCCGGTACTTCGCGTACCAGCACGGCCCACGCTTGCGCTCGACGCGGAACACATGTCCGGTGGGGGAAGGGACCGCAGCCACGCGCAAATCCTACGCCCATCTCGGGACATATTGGGGACACGGTTTGCGAAATCCTCAAGCCCGCCGGGGGACTCGAACCCCCAACCCCTTGATTACAAATCAAGTGCTCTACCAATTGAGCTAGGCGGGCGCGGCGAGTGTCAGTGTCGCACGGCGGCCGCGACCGCCGTCCCGGCTTCGGCCACGACCGCCGTCCCGGCTTGCTCGATCAGCCGCGCGAGGCGGCCGGCTCGGTGGCGAGCTCTTGCTCCCACCAGTCGATCGTGTCCGCCATCGTCTGGCGGATCGGGATCTCGGGCTCCCACCCGGTGGCCTCGGAAACCCGGTCGTGGGATCCGCGGAGCTCCATCACCTCGTGCGCGCGCACGCGCGCGGGATCCACGATGTGCTCGACGGCGATGGGGGCGATCAGCTCGGCGATCAGCCCGACCTGCTCGCCCGCCGAGAGCGAGCGGCCCGAGCAGACGTTGTAGACGCCGGGCGAGGCCCGCTCGGCCAGCAGCCGGTACGCGCGGACCACGTCTCGCACGTCGGTGAAGTCGCGGCGGGTGTCGGGATTCCCCGTGACGATGCGCAGCGAGGGCGCGCCCGAAAGACGCGCCGAGGCGGCCTGCTGGGCGAGCGAGGACATGATGAAGATCGGGCGCTGGCCCGGGCCGGCGTGGTTGAAGGGCCGCGCGCGGATCAGCTGCAGCCCGTGCGCGTCCGCGTACACCGCCGCCAGCAGGTCGCCGGTCGCCTTCGACACCGCGTAGGGGTTGGCGGGCGCCATCGGGGCGTCCTCGCCCACGGGCAGGCTCGAGGGCGGCCCGTACACCTCGCACGTGCTCGCCCACAGCACCCGCGCTCTCGGCGCCTCGTGCCGCAGCGCCTCCAGCAGGTTCACCGCCGTCGCGACGTTGCTCTCCACCGTCTGCGCCGGGTCCTCCCAGGAGCGCCCGACCGAGGTGAGCGCCGCCAGGTGGTAGACGACCTCGGGCTGCACGTCGGCCACCGCCGCGCGCACCGCCTCGCCGTCGAGCAGGTCGACCGACACCGCCCGGCCCGCCACGCCCTCGGGCATGGCTCCGGTCCGGGACAGGCCGACGACCTCATCCCCCGTCAGCGGCGCAGGCGCGAGCCAGATACCCGCCCGCGAACCCGGATGCGCCCGTAACGAGGACCCGCAAAGCGCTAGGACCCGACCGAGAGCGCGGTCTCGAGCGAGCCGTGGCCGTTGCTGGAGTACGCCGCCTCAGAGTCGGGCGGCGCAGGCTCGGGCTCGGCGTTGATCCGCCGCTCGAGCTCGCCCAGAATCAGTCCGAACACGAGGTGGCGCCAGGTCGACTGCCCGAACGCCCGCGCGTTGCCCTTCAGCGGGGTCAGCTCCCGGCGCGCGGGGTGAAACCGGTCGCTCACACCGCCCAGCGGCCACAGCGCGACGTGCTCGGCCAGCGCCGCCGCCGGCCCCCGCAGCACGCCGAGGTAGCGGTAGCGCCGGGGCGACGTTCGCGTACACGGCGCCGAACAACGCGCCGTTTTGCAGGTGCAAGGCGAGCCCCGTCGCATACCAGCCGCCGGAGCGCGTGAATGCCTTGCCGAGCAGCTCGACGTCGTCGTAGTCGCTCGAGAAGATCGCCTTGTCGAGCGGCTGCTGGAGCGCCCAGACGGCCGCCGCGATCGTGCCGCAGACGGCGCCACGCAGGGTACGAGTGCGGTCGAGGCCGAAGGACAAGGGACGCCCAACTGTAACGGGCAGGGCCAGAACGGGTACGCCATGTGCGATGGGTCACGAGGAACTGCACCGCCGCGCGCGCGAGCGCGGCGTCAATCCTTTCGTCTACTGGCCGGTACGGGCTGTGCTCATACCGTTCTTCTCGATCTACTTCCGGATGCGGAGGATCGGGCGCGACCACATCCCGAAGCAGGGGCCGGTGATCGTCGCCGCCAACCACCGCAGCTTCCTCGACCCGTTCGTGATCGCGACGATGGCGCCGCCGGCCGATGTACTACGTGGCCAAGAAGGAGCTGTTCCTGCGCCGCTGGCAGGCCTGGATCCTCAACGCGCTCGGCGCGTTCCCGGTCGATCGCGGGGCCTCCGACGAGGAGATGATGGAGACCGCGAGGCAGATCCTCGCCCGCGGCGACATCGTGCTGATCTTCCCGGAGGGCACCCGTACTCGTCCCGGCGCGCTCGGCAAGCCCAAGCGCGGCGTGGGCCGCCTGGCGCTCGAGACCGGCGCCCCGGTGGTGCCGATGGCCGTGATCGGGACCGAGAACATCCGCAAGGGATGGCGGATTCGCCCCCACAGGGTCTGCCTTCGCGCCGGACGAGCCCTCAACTTCCCGCACGTCGAGAACGCGTCGGCCAACCTCGCCGGCGCGGTCACCGAACGGATCTGGCCGTGCGTGATGCTCCAGTGGGAGTGGATGGGCGGCCTGCCGCCGATCCGCCGCGCGGCGATCATCGGCGCCGGCTCGTGGGGCACGAGCATGGCCGTCGCTCTCTCGAAAGCCGGCTTCGAGGTCGACCTCGGCGCCCGCACCCACGAGCAGGCGCAGGTCCTGGAGCAGACCCGCCACAACGAGCAGTACCTCCCCGGCGTCGAGCTGCCCGACTCGGTCCACGTCAAACGGGCCTCCGAGCTCAGCCTGGGCGGCCACGACCTGGTGTGCCTGGCCGTCCCCGCCCGCGCGCTCCCCAACGTCCTCGCCGCCCACGGCGAGAAGATCCCGCCCCGCGCGGGCATGCTCGTGGTCTGCAAGGGCCTGGTGCCGCCGCTCGGCTCGCTGCCCTCCGCCTTCGCTGCCGAGCGCTGCAAGGCGCGCGCGGTGGCCGTGCTGGGCGGCCCCGCCCACGCCGCCGACGTGCTCGAGCACGGCGCCTCGGTCGTGCTCGCCTCGCTCGACGGCGCCTTCAACCGCCAGCTGGCGGACGCCCTGCACTCGGCCGGACTGGACGTGACGCTGACCACCGACGTGACCGGCGTCGAGCTGGCCGGCTGCGCCAAGAACGCTGCCGCCCTTGCGGCCGCCGCCGCCTCGATCGCCGGCCCGAACGTGGCCGGCGCCGCCGCCGGCAAGGTGTTCGCCGAGGTCGACGCGCTGGCTCGCCGCCGCGGGGGGCGCCCGGAGACGTTCGCGGGGCTCGCCGGCGCCGGCGATCTGGTGGCGACCGTGGTGGCCGACAGCTCGCGCAACCGCCGCGCGGGGGAGATGCTCGCGCAGGGAATCCCGGCGGCCGAGATCGGGCGCGCGCTCGGGCAGACCGCGGAGGCGGTCGACTCGGTGCCGCTGCTCGCCACCGTCGCCAAGCAGGAGCACCTCGAGGCGCCGGCGCTGGACGGCCTCGCCGCCCTCGTCGAAGGGCGCATCGAGCCCGAGCGGTGGACCGCGACGCTGACCGAGCCGTCGCGACCCAAGCGCCGCCGCTCCGCCCGCGCGGCGTGAGCTCCCGAAGGTAGGCTCCCCATGACGTGGCTGACCAACCGCTCCCTCGCAACAAGACCGAGCTCGACCAGCGCTTCACCGAGCTCTACCGCGCCCACCTGCGCGACGTGTACTCCTACAGCTACTACCGGGTCGGCAACCACCACGACGCCGAGGACCTCACGGAGCAGACCTTCCTCCAGGCCTACCGCCACTTCGAGCGGGCACTCCGCGAATCTGGCGGCCGGCCGCTGCGGCCCTGGCTCATCCGCATCGCCCACAACCTCGCCGCGAACTTCTACCGCGACCGCTCGCGCAAGCCCGAGTCCGCGATCGACGACGCCGGGATGATCTCGACGCTGCACACGACGGAATCGCTGGTCGAGGGCCGCGAGGAGCTGAAGTCGATCCTCGCCGGCGTGCAGCAGCTCCCCGACGACCGCCGCGAGGCGCTCATCATGCGCTTCGCCCTGGGCATGGACAACCGCGAGATCGCGCGCGCACTCGGCCGCTCCGACGGCGCCACCAAGGTGCTCCTGCATCGCGCCGTGCGCCAGCTCGAGGGGATCGTCAGCGACGGGAAGGTGGAGACGACGTGAGCAGCGGCGCCGCCGACTTCGAAGCGCTGCTGCGCGAGGCGTTCGCTCCCGTCGAGCCGTCGGCCGACCTGGCCGACCGGCTCGAGCTGGCGCTGATCAACCTGACCGAGCTGGCCCACGACGAGCTCGAGGCGTGGGAGCTCTCGGCGATGCGCAACCCGCGCAACTGGGCCCGTCCGGTCGCCGCCGCGATCGTCGGCGCCAGCGCCGGCACCGCGCTCGTCGTGCTCCGCGTCCGCTCTCGCCACCGCGCGCGCAAGCAGGAGTCGAAGCAACCTCCTGCAGCTCGCCGAGCACACATTCCACGACTTCGGCGAAGAGGCACGGCGCATCCTGCCCCGCCGGTAGCGACCCTTCGCTGATCCATAAGAAGCGCTGGTAGCGTCCGCACGGCGATGGCAGTCTGCTACCGGCACCCCAAGCGCGAGACCGGCGTCTCGTGCTCCTCGTGCGGGCGGCCGATCTGCCCCGACTGCATGACGCCGACCTCGGTCGGCATGCGCTGCCCGGAGTGCGCGCGCGAGCGCACCAAGGTCAAGACGATCCGTTCCCTGCCCTCGACTCCGGTCGTGACCCAGGCGCTGATCGCGATCAACGTGATCGCGTTCCTGGCCGAGACTGCGGCGGGCGCGCCGCTCCGTGGAGGAGGAGGCGGAACCGTCTACGGGCACGGTGCGCTGATCGGTCCCGCGATCTCCGAGGGCCACCAGTACTGGCGGATCCTCACGAGCGGCTTCCTGCACGACGGGCTGCTCGCACATCCTGATCAACATGCTCTCGCTCTGGTTCGTCGGGCGCTCGCTCGAGCCCGCGATCGGACGCGTCAACTTCATCTCGATCTACTTCGCCTCGCTGCTGGCCGGATCGTTCGGAGCGCTCCTGTTCGAGCCGGGGGTGCCCACGGTCGGAGCGTCGACCGCGATCTTCGGCATCTTCGGGGCGCTGATCGTGGTCTCGCGCGCGCGTGGCATCCCGTTCTGGCAGAGCGGCCTCGGGCCGATCCTGATCATCAACCTGGTCTTCTCGCTCACCTACGCGGGCATCTCGATCGGCGGGCACCTCGGTGGGCTCCTCGGTGGCGTGATCACCGGTGCGATGGTCGTCGAGCTGGCTGAGCGCCGGCGCTACCAGCCGCTGGCGCTCGCCGGTTGCGTGGCGGTGGCGGCGCTGAGCGTGGTGGGGGCGATCGCGGTCGCGGGCCTGCACGGGCTCACGCCCACGGGCCTCGGGCTCACGTGATCTTCTACGAGCCTCACCGGCGTGACCGCTCGGTGCTGCCCCACGATCCCTTCAAGGCGCTGGTGGCGCCGCGGCCGATCGGCTGGATCTCGACCACGAGCGCCGACGGCTCGGTGAACCTCGCGCCGTACAGCTTCTTCAACGCGATCGGCGAGGAGCCGCCGATGCTCGCCTTCTCCAGCTTCGGCGCGAAGGACTCATCGACGTTCGCCGGCGAGCTGCGCGAGTTCGTGTGGAACCTGGCCACCTGGGAGCTGCGCGAGGCGATGAACGAGACGTCGGCGCCGCTGCCGCGGGGGCGCAGCGAGTTCGAGCGCGCCGGGCTGACGATGGCCCCGTCGCGGCTGGTGACGCCCCCGCGGGTGGCCGAGAGTCCGTGCGCGATGGAGTGCCGCGTGGTCCACCACGTCGAGCTCCGCGACGTCGACGGCGAGCCGGCCAACCAGTACCTGGTGATCGGCCAGGTCATCGGCGTCCACCTCGACGAGGGGGCGATCCGTGGCGAGGGCGTCGACACGGCCGCGCTCAAGCCGATCGCCCGGTGTGGCGGGCCGGCCGACTACGCGGTGGTGGAGATCGATCTTCCGCATGTGGAGGCCCGCGGAGTAATTGGGGCCGCGCGTTGCGCGGCGTCCGTGGGGCCGGGCGGGCCCGTCCGGACGTTTACTGCGCGTCGATCATCCGCCGCTCGTGGCGCCCGACGCCGATCGTCCGCCCGTCGTCGGCCACGACCTCGACGTGGAAGCGGAGCTTGCGCTCGTCGACGACCTCCTCGAGCCGGGCGTGGACGGTGCAACGCGTGCCCTCGGGCGCCGAGCCCACGTGCTTGACGCAGACCTCGAACCCGACCGTGGCCTTCCCCTCGGGCAGATGCGGCATCAGCAGGCGCGAGGAGGTGCGCTCCATCATCCCGATCATGGCCGGGGTCGAGAGCACCTTGGCGGGCAGCGATCCGCCCACGTCGGTGAGCAGCGGGTCCTCGACGACGAACTCGCGCGAGGCCTCGAGCCCGGTCTCGATCACAGCTCGACCGTGAGGGCGGCGCCGGGCGCCTCGGGCACCAGCTCGGGGTGGAGGATGTGGGCCATCAGCTCCAGCCCGTCGACGATGCGCGGGCCCGGGCGGGAGAAGTAGGACGCGGCGTCCACCGCCACCACCTCGCCGGCGCCCACCGCGGCCAGCGCGCTCGCGGTGCATCTCGGCCTCGCGGTAGGCGATCTCGGCGTCGAAGCCGCAGGGCATCACGACCACGATGTCAGGCTGGACGGCCTCGATCTCGCGCCAGCTCCGCTCCTCGGAGTGCTCGCCCGCGAAGCCGAGCACGTCCTCGCCTCCCGCGAACTCGATCAGCTGCGGCGTCCAGTGCCCGGCCGCGAACGGCGGATCGAGCCACTCGAGCGCCGCCACCCGCGGTCGGCGCGCCCCGCGCACGGCGAGGCGGATCCGGTCGATTCGCGCCGAGGCGTCGCGCACCAGCTCGACCGCCGCGTCCTTGCGGTCGGTGGCCTGGGCCAGCGTGCGGACGTCGCCCAGCACCTCGCCGACCGTGTGCGGGTCGAGCGAGATCACCTGGGGACGGCTGTCGAGCTCCTCGGCGATCGCGCGGACGTCGTCGTAGGAGACGGCGCACACCGAGCACAGCGCCTGGGTGACGATCAGGTCGGGGCGCAGGTCGTGGAGCATGCCGGTGTCGAGCGCGTAGATCGACTGGCCGGCCAGCGTGCGCTCCTTGACCGCGGCGTCGATCTGCGCCGAGCTGAGCCCGGCGGGGAGCACGTCGCGCGTGACCTTGGGGAGCTCGCGCGCCGCGTCGGGGTAGTCGCACTCGTGCGTGACCGCGATAAGGTCGGCGCCGAGGCCGAGCGCGAACAGCATCTCGGTGGCGGAAGGTACGAGGCTGACGATTCGCATACGGGTCGGAGGAGAACGATATGGCAGATCTGCTGAGCGACGAGGACGTCGCGTCCCGCCTTGAAGGTAGCGACTGGAAGCGCGAGGGCGACGAGATCGTGCGGGAGTGGAAGTTCAAGGACTTCGGGGAGGCGATGTCGTTCGTCAATCGCGTGGCCGAGGCGGCCGAGGAGGCCAACCACCACCCGGACATCCTGCTTCACGGCTGGAACAAGGTGCAGGCTGTCGCTGACCAACCACTCGGCCGGCGGGCTGACCGACGGCCGACTTCGAGATGGCCGATAAGTTCGACGCGCTCTAGTGCACTAGCCGGTGATCCGGGTGACGGACCGTCCGCCGTCGCCACCCAGGCCCCGCCGTCGAAGGCGGCGACCGCCACCGGCGCGCTGGCGAATGTCACCTTGCCGGTGACCGGCGCTCCTGTCGCCGTGGAGAGCCGGTAGAGCGTCTTCGTCTGCTTGCTGAGCGCCCACACGGCCTCCGCGCCTTCGACCGCGCTGATCTCGTCGAGCGAGGAGCGCGACCGCGACGTCGGTGTTGACCTTCAGGTGATCCGGGCCGGGGATCGAAGCGGGTCACGTGGCCGTTGGCGTGCGCCGTCCACACGCCCTGGTTGAGCGTGACCGCCACGGGATCGGAACCTACGGAGAATTGCCGCGGGCGAGCCCGACGCGCCGACGCGCAGCAGGTCGCCGTTGACGGTCCACAGCCAGTGCCCCTCGCCCGCGGCCATGCCGAGCGGCTCTGACCCGAGCGCCACCGGCGATCCGAGCACTGCTCCGGTCGGGCTCAGATGCGTGGCCGTGCCGCGCGCGTCGACCGCCCACACGGTCGAGTCGGAGGGATCGACGGCGAGCGACGCTCGGAAGACTCGAGACCTGAGCCGTGCCCTCGAAGCTGCCCCGTGCTCAGGCTGAAGCGTGCGAGCGGCCCGGCGGCTGAGCCCGCCACCCACAGCCGTCGCGGCTCGCGGCGATCGCGCCGGGATGCCCGCCCGACGTGAACCGGAGCGCTGCGACCGTCCTCGCACGAGCGACGACCGCGCCGTCATCCGGAAGCGACGCCCACAGCATCGCCGCCCGCGGCCGCCAATGCGCCCGGCTGCCCGCCCAGAGCGATCCGTGGGCCTGGGTTAAGCCCCGCGGCGGTCACGACCGCGAGCCGGGTGCCTGCCGCCTCCGGAGCTCCCGCCGACTCGAGACGAGCGCGATCACGACCCCGATCACGATCAGCAGGGCGATCCCGGCGACGAGCGACGGGCGCCGCCGCCGCCCCGATGGACGCGAATGCTCGCGCACGCGCGGTGGACTCCGCCGCGGCGCGCGGCCGGAACGACGGTGGTCGCCGCCGGCGGCGCGACAGCCGTCGGAGCCGCCGGAACGACCGCGGTCGGAAGGGTGGCCACCGGCGCTCCCGTTCCTCGGTCTGGATCTCCTGGAGCACCTCGCCGAGCGCCGCCACCAGCTCCGAGGCCGACGCGAAGCGGTCGGCCGGGTCCTTGGCCATCGCCTTGGCGATGATCGCGTCGAGCGCCTCGGGTACGTCCGGCACCTCGGCGCGCGCCGAGGGACGGGTCGTTCATGTGGGCGAAGACCTTCGCCACCTCGGAGTCGCGCGCGAACGGGATGTGGCCCGTGAGCGTCTCGAACAGCATGCAGCCGAACGAGTAGACGTCGGACGCCGCATCGCCCCTGCCTCCCTCGATGCGCTCGGGTGCGGTGTAGTCGATGGTTCCGACGAATACTCCGGTGCGGGTCATGGCCGACTCGCCGCTGGTGCGCCGCGCGATCCCGAAGTCGGTGAGGTACACGTGCTCCTCGTCCTCGGTGTCGCCGCGGGCGAGCAGCACGTTCGCGGGCTTGATGTCGCGGTGTACGAGGCCGGCGCGGTGCGCGGCGGCCAGCGCGGCGGCGACCGGGCGCATCAGGCGGACCGCCCGCGACGGCGAGAGGCGCCCGGAATGCTTCAGGAGCGTCCGCAGGTCGGTGCCGTCGACCCAGCGCATGATCAGGTAGAGCGTGCCGTCGAAGTCGCCGGCCTCGTAGACGGGGATGATGTTGGGGTGGTCGATCGAGGCGGCGAGGCGCGACTCGCGCTCGAATCGCTCGCGGTAGTCGGCGTCCTCGGCCAGATCGGCCGCGATCGCCTTCAACGCCACGGGTCGCGAGGGCCAGCTGCGTGGCCCGGTAGACGACCCCCATGCCTCCTCGACCCGCGACGCCCTCGAGCCGGCAGCCGGCGATGGTGGACCCCTCGGGGAGGTCTGGCATGGCGTGGTTATATCGCGAGGCTGATGCCGCGAGGAGACTTCTTCGCCAGTGGCGCCCGACGGCTGCTACCGTTCGCCGCGTCGCTGCATGACCGACGACGACCCATCGCGAAGTAGCAGCGCGCGGATGGAGGGCACTTCCGCGCTGACCGAGATCGGCCCGGCGGGACCTGAACGCAGAGTCCCGGTCCGGACGCTGCCCGTGGGGTGAGCGACCGCGCGGTGACCGCGCTCTTCATCATCCTCACCGGGGTCCTGGTCCTGGTGAACACGTTCTTCGTCGTGGCGGAGTACGCGCTCGTCCGCTCGCGGCGCGCCGCGGCTGGAGACGATGGCCGACGAGGGGCTCCGGGGGGCGCGCCTGGCGCTCGCCCAGCTCGACGAGATCGGCGACTACATCTCGGCCTGCCAGGTCGGCATCACGATGGCCTCGATCGGGATCGGCGCCCTGGGCCAGCCGGCGATCGAGCACGCGCTGAAGCAGCCCGCTGGGTCACGCCATCGGACACACCGCGTCGGTGATCATCGCCGTGGTCATCGCCTACGTGCTGATCATCACCGCCCAGAGCGTGGTCGGCGAGATCGTCCCCAAGCTCTACACGATCCAGCACGCCGAGGACCTGGCCCGGCGGATCGCCCGGCCGCTGCGCCTGTCGCGGGTGCTGTTCAACCCGTTCATCGTCGTCATCAACGCGATGTCCCACCGCCTGCTGCGCATGCTCGGCGTCGATCCCGACCAGGAGCCCGAGGGCGGCACGCCGGATGAGCTCAAGCGGATCATCGCCGACTCCCAGACCGGCGGCCAGCTCGACGTGGGCGAGGCGAGCATGCTCACGGGCGTCTTCCACCTGCACGAGCAGGAGGCTCGGCAGGTGATGACGCCGATCCCGGCGGTAGTCACGGTCGACGTGAGCGAGACCATCGAAGCGGCGCTGAGGCGATGCGTCGACACCGGCCACTCGCGATTGGTGGTGACCGAGGACGAGAACCAGGACCGGGTCAAGGGGATCGTCCACGTCAACCAGCTCGTCAAGCGGATGATGGCCGACGGCCTGGAGTCCGACTTCGAGCTGCAGGTGCGCCCGGCGCCGATCGTGCCCGAGACCAAGCCGCTCGACGACCTGCTGGCCGATCTCCAGCGCGAGCGCACAGAGCTGGCGATCGTGATCGACGAGTACGGCCGGACGGCGGGGATCGTCACGATCGAGGACATCATCGAGGAGGTCGTGGGGGAGATCGCCGACGAGACCGATCCCGCCGGCGGCGCGGTACGCCGGCTCGCCAACGGCGACTGGTTCGTCCGCGGCCACGTCGCGGTGACCGACCTCGAGGACTACGGCCTCGAGCTGCCGGTCGACACCGACGCCTACAACTCGGTGGGCGGCTTCGTGTTCGCCGAGCTCGGGCGCCTGCCCAAGCGGGGAGACACGATCTCGGCCAACGGCTTCTCGATCCGCGTCGAGTCGGTGCGCCAGAACCGGATCGAGGCGGTGCGGATCAGGCAGCGGCGGAGCCGGCGGCCCGGCCGAGGGATCAGACGCGGCGCAGCAGCACAGCGAGTAACACACTCGCTCGCGTCATTCGTTACATTTCCACATAGGCAACGGCCACGGAGAGCTAGGTAGCCCCCGGTGGTTGAGAGGAGAGATGAAGCCGGCCTCTTACCTTGGGGCCGGCTTCGTTATCTGCCCCGGGGGCGGGGCGAAGCTGTGGCGGGCGGGTCTCGGGTCCGGGTCGGGCCTGACAGGCGCGCGATCGGCGGGTCGGGAGACCGCATCCGGCTCCTGGCCGCGTCGCGCTCCGCTTCTGGAGTCCGGGAGACCGCTTCGCTCGCGCGGCAGTTACCACGGGCCGGCATCCGGCCGGCCGCTAAAAGAGAGCCGGCCCGCTGGGGACGGGCCGGCTCGTGCTTCTGGGGAGGAGGTGCTGCTATGAGGTACGTCGCGAGCGAAGTGTGCGCCCGGGACCTGAACGATCCCTAAATGCTTCGTAGGAGAACGGTCAGTCGTAGCTGTAGAAGCCCTGACCGGTCTTGCGCCCCAGCGATCCCGCGGTGACCATCTCCTCCAGGTCGGGCGGTACGTCGGCGCCGATCGCCTCGCCGATCGACTTGGCCACGTCGAGCCCGACCAGGTCGAGCAGCGCTAGCGGACCCATGGGGTGCCCGGCCCCCAGGCTCATGCACTTGTCGATGTCCTCGGCCGCCATGCCCGTCTCGGACTGGAGCTGGACGGCGCTGAACAGGTAGGGGAAGAGCAGCCGGTTGACCACGAAGCCGGCGATGTCGGGCACCTCGACCGGCTCCTTGTCGAGGGCGACGCACAACTCGCGCGCCCGGCGGCGGGTCTCCTCGGTGGCCTGATCGGGGAACACCAGCTCGACCAGCTTCATCCGCGGCACCGGGTTGAACACGTGCAGTCCCGCGAACCGCTCGGGGCTGCCGGTGGCCTGCGCCAGCTCGGCGATCGACAGCGACGAGGTGGTGGTGGCGATCACCGCGCCGTCGACGGCGTGGGGGCTGAGCTCGGCCAGATCGCCCAGCACCGCGGCCTTGCTCCCGTGATGCTCGACCACGGCCTCAACGAGGAACGAGGCCTCTTCGAGGGCGTCGATGTCGGTCACGACCCGTACGCGGGCGGGATCGACCTCCTCGCCCTTGAGCCGGGCGCAGTTCTTCGCGATAGCGCTGCGCGCGCGTTCGGCCGAGGCCTTCGAGCGCGCCCACAGCACCACGTCGCCGACGCGCGCGGCGGACACGGCGAGGCCGCAGGCGATCGTTCCCGCACCGGCAATTCCGAGTCGTTCCTCCAAGGCACCTCCTGCCTGCTCCGATCTGGGTCGGCGCCCCTCCGGGGCCGCCGAATGGCCTCGGGTACAGTACGGGACCGTTCAGTAAAGAAGCAGCGAAGCGGGATCTGGGGCGCCCTTTCCGCCGGCCCGCCGACCCCGAGAGGAGCACGTCTTATGCCGTCTACTGGTCGCGAGGTTGTCATCGTCGAGGCCGTGCGAACGCCCGTCGGGCGGGGGCACAAGGAGAAGGGCTACTACAAGGACACCCACCCCAACGAGCTGCTCGGCCGCTGCTACAGCGAGGTGATCGAGCGCGCCGGCATCCCCGCCTCCGAGGTCGAGGACGTGGTCACGGGCTGCGTCCAGCAGTACGGCGAGCAGATGTTCAACGTCGGCCGCAACGCCTGGCTCCAGGCGGGCCTGCCCGTCGAGACCCCCGCCACGACGGTCGACCGCCAGTGCGGCTCGGCCCAGCAGGCGGTCAACTTCGCCGCGGCGCTGATCGCCGCGGGCGTGCACGACGTGGCCATCGGCTCCGGGGTCGAGCACATGGGCCACGTCCCGATGGGCGTCGGCTTCAGCTGGACCGAGCAGGTCGGCAGCCCGTGGCCCAAGGAGCTGATGGACCGCTACGACCTGATCCCCCAGGGGCTGTCCGCGGAGATGATCGCCGACCGCTGGGAGATCCCGCGCTCCGAGCTCGACGAGCTCGCGCTGCGCTCGCACCAGCTCGCCCACCGCGCCACCGAGGAGGGCCGCTTCGACCGCGAGATCGTGCCCATGAAGGTCAACGGCTCGACCTACGTCACCGACCAGGGGATCCGTCCCGAGGCATCGCTCGAGGCGCTGTCGCAGCTCAAGCCCGCGTTCAAGCCCGACGGGAAGATCACCGCCGGCAACAGCTCCCAGATCTCCGACGGCGCCGCCGCGGTGCTGCTGATGGCGCGCGAGAAGGCGGACGCGCTCGGGCTCAAGCCGCGGGCCCGGATCATGGACCAGACCACGGTCGGCGTCGACCCGGTGATCATGCTCACCGGCCCGATCCCCGCGACCCAGAAGCTGCTCGAGCGCAACGGGATGGCGATGGACGACATCGACCTGGTCGAGATCAACGAGGCCTTCGCGCCCGTGGTCGCCGCGTGGCGGCGCGAGCTGGAGCCCGACATGGACCGGGTCAACGTCAACGGTGGCGCGATGGCGCATCGGCCACCCGCTCGGCTCGACCGGCGCGCGGCTCATCACCACGCTGCTGCACGAGCTCGAGCGCTCCGACAAGGAGGTCGGGCCTCGTGACCATGTGCTGCGGTGGCGGGCTGGGCACCGGGACGCTGATCCAGCGCGTCTGAGCTTCGCGATTGGTCGATATGCCGCGCTATCCGCGGCATATCGACCACAACCGCATGGATGGCCGGGCCGTCGGCCGGGTAACTCGCAGGCATGGCCGGAACTGTTGCTCGCACGCTGGGGCGCGAGGCCGCGTGGCGCAGCACACTCCTCGGCGAGCTGATCTCCGAGTTCCTGGGAACGTTCGTGCTGGTGGCCTTCGGCGACGGCGCGGTGGCCACCGCGGTGGCGGCGCTGCCCGAGTCGGCGCGAACGACGACCGCGTTCGTGGCCGCCGGCGACTGGCTGCTGATCGCCTGGGGGTGGGGCTTGGCGGTCGTGTTCGGCTACTACGTCGCCGGCGGGATCAGCAAGGCGCACATCAACCCCGCGGTGACGGTGGCGATGGCCCTGCGGCGCGGCTTCCCGTGGGCCAAGGTGCCCGCCTACATCGTCGTCCAGGTCGCGGGCGCGTTCACCGCGGCGGCCCTGATCTACGCCAACTACAAGGGCGCGATTACCGCCTTCGAGCACGCCCAGCACATCGTGCGGGGCCAGCCGACCTCGGTCAAGAGCTTCTCGATCTTCGCCACCTTCCCGGCCAAGTACTTCACGAGCTGGGTGGGGCCGTTCGTCGACCAGGTGATCGGGACCGCGCTGCTGGTGGGGATCCTGTTTGCGCTCATCGACGAGT
The DNA here is from genome assembly GCA_963710305.1 of uncultured Solirubrobacterales bacterium. GTDB lineage: Bacteria > Actinomycetota > Thermoleophilia > Solirubrobacterales > Solirubrobacteraceae > Palsa-465. The sequence goes on from CAVPZV010000009.1 coordinate 27,827, forward strand.
ACAACGTTCCGGTCAAGTCGAACCTGTCCGGCCTGTTCGTGGGCCTGCTGGTCGTGGCGATCGGGATCTCCTTCGGCGCCAACGCCGGGTACGCCATCAATCCCGCTCGCGACTTCGGGCCGCGGCTGTTCACCTGGATCGCCGGCTGGGGCAAGGTGGCGATGCCTGGCACCTTCCCTGGGATCGGCGCCTATCTGTGGATCCCGATCGTGGGTCCGTTCGTTGGGGGCGCGGTCGGGGCCTGCATCTACGACTTCTTCATCCGCACCGAGCTGGTGGCCCGGGGTGCCGAGCCCGACCCGGAGATAGTGGAGGCCGGCGCCCTCGAGGAGGACAAGAGCTCGGCGCAGCACGGCAGCTGACCGCGCCGGCGGGGCGCTCAGGCGGCGTCCCGGTGCTCCTCGAGCGCCCGCGGGCGCATGTCGGCCACCGCCTCCCGGTAGGCCCGCACCTCGGACCGCGCTCGCGCCGCGTCCCAACCGAGCCACCGCTGGGCCACGCGCCGCCGCGGCCTCGTCGGGTCCGACGCCGGCGCTCGGCCCGAGCGTGACCATCGTGCGCCGCGCCAGCACGTCGGCCAGGCTCGAGGCGAGCTCGGCCCGGAAGGCGTGGACGACCTCGGCGGCGAGCGCGCCGGTCGAGGGGTCGATCACCTCGAGCAGATCGGGGTCGAGCGCCAGGACGTCCTCGGCTCGCACGCCGTAGATCCGCAGCAGCCGCTCGGCGGCCGGCCGGGGCAAGCCGGCGGCGCGGAGGAAGCGCTCGCGGAACGACTCCCAGTCGGCCACCGCCCCACCGGGAAGCGGCAGGTCCGCCGTCGAGCACGCCGGGCACGTCCCGCCCGAGCTTCCCGTACACGGCGTCGACCGCCTGCTCGGCGAGATGGCGGTAGGTGGTGAGCTTGCCGCCCACGATCGAGAGCAGCCCCTCGACCTCCGGGGCGTGGTCGTGGATGATGTGGCGCCGGGTGATCGAGCCCTCGCTGTCCTCGGTCCAGGGCAGCGGCCGCACGCCTGCGTAGGTGTAGAGGACGTCGTCGCGGGTGAGGCGGGCACCCGGGATCACCTCGTTGGTGGCCGAGATCAGGTACTCGATCTCCTCGTCGGTGGCGACCACGTGGTCGAGGTCGCCGCGGTAGCGGGTGTCGGTGGTGCCGATCAGGTAGAGGTCGTTCCAGGGCACGATGAAGTAGGGGCGCCCGTCCTCGGCCTCCACGTACAGCGCCTCCGACGGCGCGCCCGGGAAGCGGCCCACCACGAGGTGCGAGCCCTTGGTCCCGCCGATCAGGGGACGCTGCTCGTGCACGCCGAGGACGGCGTCGACCCACGGCCCGGCGACGTTCAGCACGACGTCGGCGCGGATCTCGCCCCCGCCGTGCAGACGCGCCCCCCGGCAGCGTCCATCGGCGACGATCAACGACTGCACCCGGCGGTGCAGCACGATCGACGCGCCGTGGTCGTAGGCGTCGAGCGCGTTCTCGAGGGCCAGCCGCTCGGCGTACTCGACCTGGCCGTCGTAGTACACGGCGGCGCCCTTGAGCCCTTCCCGCGCGATTCCCGGCTCGCGCTCGAGCGCGCGCTCCGCGTCGAGCATGTGGTGGCGCTCCTCGCGCTTGCCGACCGACAGCGCGTCGTAGGCGAGCATGCCGGCGCGGATCGTCCACGGGCCGCGACGGTCGCGCTCGTAGATCGGGATGAGGAACGACAGCGGGTGCACGAGGTGGGGGGCGATCGACGAGCAGGCGCTCGCGCTCGTGCAGCGACTCGCGCACGAGCCCGACCTCCAGGTGCTCGAGGTAGCGCAGGCCGCCGTGGATCAGCCGGGTCGAACGCGAGGTGGTGCCGGCGCCGATGTCGGACTGGTCGACCACGGCCACTCGGAGGCCGCGCAGAGCGGCGTCCCGCGCGATGCCGCAGCCGTTGATGCCGGCGCCGATCACGAGCAGGTCGACCGGCGCGCGCGGGAGCTCGCGCCTGACGTCGCGCTCGACCATCAGGAGTCGAGGACCCAGCGGCCGGCGCGCTGCAGGGCGCGCCGCCACTCGGCCAGCAGGCGTGCCGCTGGTCCTCGGACATGTCGGGCTCGTAGCGCCGGTCCTCGGTCCACATCCCGCGGACGTCCTCCTCGGTCCACACGTCGGCGGTGATGCCCGCCAGGTAGGCGGCGCCGAGCGCGGTCGTCTCGGTGATCGTGGGGACGACCACGGGGACGCCGAGCATGTCGGCCTGGAACTGCATGAGCCACGCGTTCTCGGTGGCGCCGCCGTCGCAGCGAAGCTCCTCCAGCGGCACGCCCAGCGCCGTGTTCTGGGCCCGCACGGCGTCGACGGTCTGGTAGGCGATCGCCTCGAGCGTGGCCCGGGCGATGTGGGCCACCTTCGAGCCGCGGGTCAGCCCGATGATCATCCCCCGGGCATAGGGATCCCAGTGGGGCGAGCCGAGCCCGGTCAGCGCGGGCACGAAGTACACGCCGTCGTTGGAATCGAGCGATCCGGCGAGCTCCTCGGTGTCGGCCGCCTTCTCGATCACGCCCAGCCCGTCGCGCAGCCACTGGACCGCCGCGCCGGTGACGAACATGCTCGACTCGAGCGCGTAGTCGACGCGGTCGCCGATGCCCCAGGCGATCGTCGTGATCAGGCCGCGCTCGAGCAGCGGCGAGCCGGCGCCGGCGTTCTGGAGCAGGAAGTTGCCCGTGCCGTAGGTGTTCTTGCCCAGCCCGGGCTCGTGGCAGGCCTGCCCGAACAGCGCCGCCTGCTGGTCGCCGGCCATCCCGCACACCGGCACCGAGCCCCCGAACTCGCTCGTCTCCCCGTACACCTCGGCGTTGGAGCGAGCGTCGGGGAGCGAGCCGACCGGGACGCCGAGGATCTCGCACAGCTCCTCGTCCCACTGGAGCTCGCGGATGTTGAACAGCAGCGTGCGGGCCGCGTTCGAGTAGTCGGTGATGTGCTCGCCGGTGAGCTTGTAGACCAGCCAGGAGTCGATCGTGCCCAGCCGGGCGCGGCGGTCGACCTCCCCCTTGGTCAGCAGCCACTCGTACTTGGTGCCCGAGAAGTAGGGGTCGAGGACGAGCCCGGTGCGCTCGCGGAAGACCGGCTCCTGGCCGGCCTCGCGCAGCTCGTCGCAGCGGCCGGCGGTGCGCCGGTCCTGCCACACGATCGCGTTGTGCAGCGGCTCGCCCGTGCGGGCGTCCCACGCCACCGCGGTCTCGCGCTGGTTGGTGATCCCGATCGCCCTTGAGATCGGAGCCCTTGACCCCGGCGTCCTCGAGCGCCTCCTTGGCGACGCGCACGGTGACCTCCCAGATCTCGGCCGCGTCGTGCTCGACCCAGCCCGGGGCGGGGGAAGTGCTGCTCGAACTCGGAGTAGCCGCGTCCCTTCGCCTGGCCGTCCTCGTCGAACACGAAGCAGGTGGTGCCGGTGGTCCCCTGGTCGATCGCGAGGATCATCTACGGCTGCGATACCCCCGCAGCGAGCCTCTAGTCGGTCTGCTCGGCCGGCCGGATCATGATCTCGTTGATCAGGACGTGCCGCGGGCCGGGTCACCACGTAGCGGATGGCGTCGGCGATGTCGGTCGCCTGGAGCCGCTCGATGCCGGCGAAGCGCTGCTGGATGTGCCCTCGCGGATCTCGGGCCGGTTGTGGCCAGCCAGCTCGGTGTCCACGGCGCCGGGCTCGATCACCGAGACCCGCACGTGGCGGTCGGCGACCTCCTGGCGCAGCGCCTCGCTGAACGCGCCGACGCCGTGCTTGGTCATGTTGTAGACCGCGCTGTCCGCGACGGGCGACCCGGCCGGCCACCGAGCTGATGTTGACCATATCGGCCGTCCCGCGCGGGCCGTCCTCGGCCGCCTGAGCAGGTGGGGGAGGGCGGCGCGCGCGCAGTAGAGGAAGCCGGCCAGGTTGACGTCGAGCATCCGCTGCCACTCCTCGAGCGGCGCGTCCGAGCACCGGGCCGAGCAGCATCACGCCGGCGTTGTTGATCAGGATGTCGAGCCGCCCGAGCTCGGCGACGGTCTGCTGCACCGCGTCCCGCGCGTCCTGCCTCGGAGGTGACGTCGGCTTCGAGCACGAGCGTCTTGCCGCCGTCGAGGCGGGAGGCCAGCTCCTCGAGGCGGTCGGCGCGCCGGGCCAGGAGCGCCACCGCGGCGCCCTCGCGCCGCGAGCGCGTCGGCGGTCGCCTCGCCGATGCCGCTCGAGGCGCCGGTGACGAGTGCGACGGTGCCCTCGAGCGCGCTCATGACGCACCACCGGAATCCCGCCGGCGCAGCCGCGGGCGGCAGCGGGCTGGCGGGCAGCCCCTCGGGCGGGTCGTCCTGGTTGTAGCCGGTGGGGGCGAGGTCGTTGGGCGTGTCGGGGTGGAAGAGCGAGGCCAGGTACTGCGCCTGTCCCCGTCCGGGCCCCAGTTCAAACTGGCCGCCGCCGTAGGCGCCGATCCCGTGCTCGGCGCAGTAGTCGTAGGTCGCGCACAGCCTCGGCAGGCCGCCCATGCGCGAGGGCTTGATGTTGACCATCCGGGGCGGGAACGGCAGCGCCTCGATGTCGGCGATCGAGTGGATCGGCGCGTCCCAGGTGATCCGGTCGTGGTGCTCGTCGAGCGACCGCCGCCGTCTCCGGGCGTGACCACGTCCGGGTCCTCGATCCAGGCGTCCGGGAACGCCTCCACAACGCGCCGGTAGAGCACCGGGTCGGGCGGCTGGTCGACGATCGTCCCCCGGTAGAGGCTCTTGAAGTCGACCGAGTCGACGGCGCCGGTGGCGACCAGCGCCTCGATCAGCTCGGGCGTCCACGAGCTGGTCGGATCGAGCTTGAAGCGCAGCGACGGGTAGCGCGGCCAGGCGGCGCTCGATCGGGTCCATCGTCGGCGGGCTCGCCCAGGCGCAGCGAGACGACGAACGTCAGCGGGCTCGCCGGCCGGCCGAGCACCTCGTGCAGGGCGCGGCCCGCCTGGCGCAGCGCGAGGTCGAGCGCCGCGCTGTGAAAGGTCCAGCGGCGGTACAGGCGCGAGACCTCCGCGCTGGGGCGCGACCGGAAACAGGTCGAGCGAGTCGATCCGCTCGCAGAACTCGCCGAGGGCATACCGGCCGGCCAGGTCGTGCACCGCGCCCGCCTCCTGGAGGCCACGTGGTCCTCGGCGTCGTAGACGACGTCCTCGCCCACGCCCTCGGCGCCGCCGCCGTGCAGGTGGACCACGGTGCTGAGGCGCTCGAACCCGCTCGAGACCTGCGCCCGCAGGCCCTCGAGCCGGTAGCCCTCGACCTCCAGCGGCAGGTCGGCGAGCAGGTCGAACGTGCTCACTCGCGCCGGCCTCTCGAGCCGCGCCACCAGCTCCTCCAGCCGGAGCTCCTCGAGCCCGCGGCTCACCGCCTCGAGCTCGCCGGCGCAGTACTCGACGAGCTCGCGGCCTTCCTTGACCAGGTCGAGCGTCTCGCGCAGCCCGGCCTCGCCGGAGTCCAGCCGGCGGATGATCTCCTCGACCCGGGCCACCGCGGACTCGTATGGCGCTCCGCTCGACGTCACGGCTCCACCCGTGCCGCCGCCGCCCGTCGTGGAAGCGCAGCCGCAGGTCGCCGGCGGCGCGCGCCGCCTCCGCCGAGGTGAGCGGCTCGCCCGGGCCGATCCTCGACCAGCGCGTACCCGCGGGCCAGCGTCCGCGCCGGGATCGTGGGCGGCCAGCGCCAGCGTCAGCCGCTCGAGCCAGCGCCGGCGGTCGGCCGCGTGCGAGCCCCGGGCGCGCTCGGCGCTCCGGCGCAGGACGAGCAGGTGCACGGAGGCCAGCGAGCGTCCCTCCTCGCCGGCGCGCCGGGCGCTGGCCCGCAGCTCGCGCACGAGCTGGTGGAGGTGGCGGCGGTGGCGGAGCACGTGCTGGCCGGGGCGCGCGAGAGAGTGGGCCGAGCGAGCGCGCGCGGTCGAGGACGGCGCGCCGGCCGTGGCCGTGCAGCCGGCGGGCGAGCCCGGCCAGCTCGCCCGCGGGCGGCCCGGCAGTCGACCGGCACCGCCGTCTCGGCGGCGTGGGTGGGCGTCGAGCAGGACACCGCGGCCACGTCGTCGATCAGCGTGCGGTCGGTGTGATGGCCGACCGAGGAGATGACCGGCACCCGCAGCATGGCCACGGTCCGGCACAGCGACTCGTCGCAGAAGGCGAACAGGTCGGCCAGCGAGCCGCCGCCGCGGGCCACGATCACCACGTCGACCTCGGGCAGGGCCGGCGAGCTCGCGCAGGGCGGCGGCGATCCGCGGCGCGGCGTGGCGGTCCTGCACGGGGCGAACGCCCACACCAGGCGCCCCGCCCAGCCGCGCCGGCGCAGTCCCGCCAGGACGTCGTCGCGCGCCTTGCCGCGCTCGCCGGTGACCACGCCGATCGTGCGTCGGCAGGAGCGGCCGCGGCAGGCGCTTCTGCGGCTCGAACAGGCCGTCGGCGGCGAGCTGCCGGCGCAGGCGCTCGAGCTGGAGCGAGCAGGTCGCCCTCGCCGGCGACCCGCAGCTCGGTGACCGCGAAGCTGAAGACGGGCGAGGACGTGGCGCTGCCCGGCGTAGTAGTCGCAGCCGCCGCCGACCACGACCGCAGGCCGTCGCTGAGCGGCACCGCCGAGCGCCTCGAAGTCGGTGCGCCACATCGAGCAGGGCAGCGCGCCGCGCGGCGTCGCGGAGCTCGAAGTAGACCCGGGCCCGGCTGGCCCGCAAGCCCCACACCTCGCCGATCGAGCTGGACGCGGGCGAGCTGCTGCAGGCGGCGCTTGAGCCCCGCGGCGTAGGCGCCGACCGGGTAACGGGCCGGGGAGGGTGCTCTCGGGGTCGGTGGTCGCGGCGCCGGCGGCATCGGCGCTGACGGTCATCGCAGGCCGAGGCTATGCGGCCCGGCGCGGCGCGCCTCGGCTGAGCGGGCTCGGGCGCGCACGATGCTCCGCCGGGCGCGATCGTGCCGCGTCCAGCACCGCCGGGATCGGCGACCTCGCGCCGGCGCCGGGCGAAGAACTCGGTGGAAGAACGGCCAGGAGACGAACATCAGGATCACGCCGAGGATCAGCCCGCCGATCCCGACGACGATCGGGGTCTGGATCCCGAGCAGCGGCTTGGAGTAGTTGTTGCCGGCGGTGTTGTAGTAGCTGAACGCCTTGACGCCGACGTAGGCCATCATCACGCCGCCGACCAGGGGGATCAGGCCGGCGAAGAAGAAGTTGCGCGGCGCTCTTGAACAGCTCGCGGCGGAAGTAGAACGCGCAGGCCAGGCCGGTGAAGCCGTAGTAGAAGCAGACCGCGAAGCCGAGCGCCGAGATCGTGTCGCCGAGCACGTTCTGGTTGGGGTTGAACGCGAGCAGGGCCACCGTCCAGACGATCGACAGGCCGCCCATCAGCAGGGTCGAGAAGGTCGGGGTGAGGAAGCGGGGATGGACGCGGCCGAAGGCGGCGGGAATCGCCTTCCAGCGCGCCATCGACAGGGTGGTGCGCGCGGTGGGGAGGATCGTCGTCTGGGTCGAGGCCGAGGCCGAGGTCAGCACGCAGATGATCAGCAGCTTGTCGAGCCCGGACCCGAACACGCCCTTGCCGAGCGCGTTCAGGACGTCGCTGGAGTTGCTCGGCCAGGAAAGCCGGTGCCGTGGTAGGCCTGCGCCGCGGCGCTGACCGCACGTAGATGAGGAGCAGGATCACGGTGGAGACGACCGCGGCCTTGCCCGGGCCGCGGTGGCGGTCGCGCGACTCCTCGTTGACCGCGACGCCCGAGTCCCAGCCCCAGTAGATGAAGATGCCGAGCAGCACCGCCGTCGATCAGCGCGCCCCAGCTCAGGTCGAACGGGTTGAACCACGAGGCCGGACACGTGGATCGCGTGGGCCGGGTGGCTCGGCGTAGACCTTGACCAGCGCGACCACGACGAACAGCGCCAGCGTGAAGATCTCGAGGCTGAGCAGGACGCTGCTGGATCCGCGCGGAGAGCTCGATCCCGCGGTAGCAGATCCAGGTCATCAGCGACGATCCAGATCACCGCGCCCGACGATCAGTGCCCAGGTTGTGCGGGCTGGCCGTTCCAGAGCTGAGAACGTGTACTGGCTGGCGATCTCCGCCAGGGACGCCATCACGATGATGTCGGCGAGGAAGATCGCCCACCCGTTGATCCAGCCCAGCTGCGGACCGAAGGTGCGCGTCACCCACGCGAACGTCGTGCCGGCATCGGGGTCGGCGAGGTTGAAGAAGCGGTAGCCGACCGAGACGAACAGGATCGGGATGAACGAGACGATCAGCACCGCCGGCGCGTGGACGCCGAGCCCGCTGACGGCGACGATGAAGCCGAGCGTCGCGGCGAGGCTGTAGGCCGGCGCGGTCGAGGCGATCGCGATGACCAGGTTCGAGACGTAGCCGAGCGCGTCGGCTTGAGGCCCTTGTCTGCCCGGGCGCCGTGGGGTCCAGCGACGGCGCTCCGGCGCGTCCTGCTGACCGGTAGGGCTGTGCTCTCCAATGCGGCGGGCACCTACACGTCGAGTCTCGGCCGACCTCACAACGGCGAGCGTTTGTACCTACGTCCAAGGCCGACGCCGGTACGGTCACGCGCCGTGGATCGACCGGTGAACGTCGCGGTGCTCGGCGCCGCCGGCACGATCGCGCCGGCGATCGTCCACGACCTGGCGGAGTCGGCGAGGTGGAGCGCATGGTGCTGCTCGATCTCGACGGCGATCGCGCCGTGGCGCGGCCGAGCGCCACGGCGCCGGCAAGGCGACGGCGCGGCAAGCCGACGCTCGCGATGTGGACGGACTGGCCGAAGCGCTCGCCGGCGTCGACGTGCTCGTCAACACCGCCTCCTACCGGGTGAACCTGGAGGCGATGCGGGCGTGCCTGCGCGCCGCGTGCACACTATCTCGATCTGGGCGGCCTGTACTGGATGACCCAGCGCCAGCTCGAGCTCGGCGAGGAGTTCGAGGCCGCGGGGCTGCTCGCCGTGCTCGGAATCGGCTCGAGCCCCGGCAAGACCAACCTGATGGCGCAGCGTGCGGTCGAGAGAGGCGGGGGAGACGCCGGTCGGGATCGAGGTCGCCGCCGCCGGGCGCGACCCGGTCGCTCACGACGACGGGCGCTTCCGGCCGCCCTACGCGGTTCAGACGCTGCTCGACGAGCTGACGATGCCGCCGGTGGTCCTGCGCGACTCAGAGCCGATCGAGGTCGACCCGCTCGCGCCCGGCGGCGAGCTCGACTTCGGCGAGCCGATCGGCGTGGCCGAGACGATCTACACGCTGCATTCGGAGCTGGCGACGTTCGGGTCGAGCTTCGGGTGCCGGGAGGCGAGCTTTCGCCTGTCGCTGGCGCCGGCGGTGGAGCAGCGGCTGCGCACGCTGGTCGGCGCCTCGCCCGACGCGGTGGCGGCGGCCGCGCGCGATGCCGCGCCGGCTTCGAATCGAACGATTTCGGTGCACGTGGTCAGGGCCACCGATGGCGGCGGCCGGACCGTCGCCGTGCGCGCGGTGACCGAGCCTCACTTCGGCCTGGGCGGATCGATCGTGTCCACCGCGGCTCCGGCGGCTGCCGCCGTGCGACTGCTGGCGCGCGGCTCGCTCACTCGCACCGGCGTTCATCCGCCCGAGCGGTGCATCGACGCCGAGGAGATGTTCGCCGAGCTCGAGGCTCGGGGGTGCACGTTCAGCGTGACGCGCTGAGGCGGGCGCCCAGCCACTGCGCCGTCTCGGCCAGGCCCTCGCGGAGGTCCACCTGGGCCTCCCAGCCGAGCAGCCTGCGCGCCTTCTCCACCGACGGCCACCGGCGCTGGACGTCCACGTCGAAGCTCTCGAGGTGTCGCAGCTCGAGCTCGCCGGGGTCGTTCCCGCACGCCTCCCAGATCAGCGCCGCCATCTCGGCAACGGTCAGCTCCTCGGTGGCCGAGATGTTGAAGTGCTCGTTCTCGCCCGCGGGCGAGGCCATCGCGGTGACGATCCCGTCGGCGATGTCGCGCACGTGAGTCAGCGTCCGCGTCTGCTGTCCGGACCCGAAGATCTCGAGCGGGTGCTGGCGCGCCAGCGACTTGGCGATCAGGTCGGGGACGGCGTGGGCGATGCCCGGCTCGGCGAGGTCGGGCAGCTCGCCCGGCCCGTAGGCGTTGAACGGCCGGCAGACCGTGAAGCGCAGGCCGTGCTCGTCGTGGGCGGCGCGGGCGTACACCTCGCCCGAGAGCTTCGAGAATCCGTAGGCCGACCGGGGCGGGGGGCACACCTCGAGGTGCTCCTCGGTGGTGGGGAACTCGGTGGCGCGCTCGAACACCATCGAGGAGGAGACGTACACGAAACGCTCCACCGCGAGGTCCACCGCCGCGTGGACGATCGCGCCCGTAAGCGCGTTGTTGACCTCGGTCAGGGTGTAGGGAAGCTTGTGGAAGTTGGCGATCCCGCCGACGATCGCGGCGAGATGGATGACGTGCGTGCAGTCCTCGAGCGCCGCCCGTGCGGCGTGGTGGTCGCGCAGGTCGGCCGTGTGGATCTCGGCCCCCTCGCGCATCCACATCGGCGCCGGCCGATGGTCGGCGATCCGGACCTCCCACCGCGGGTCGCTGAGCAGGCGCCGCACGACCGCGGAGCCGATCGTCCCGGCGCCCCCGGTGACGAGGACCCGGTTCATGTATGCGACGGCGTGCTGAGCAGCGGCGCGGTCTCGGCGGCGTACACGAACACCTGGCCGGTGCCGAGCGCGTTCCACGGATCGACGAGCAGGCAGTCGGGTGTGGTGCCGGAGACGATCTCGCGCAGTGGGTCGGGTCCCTCGAACTCGGAGTGGTTGGTGGCCACGATCACCACGTCGGCGTCATGCACGGCGTCGCTCAGCGACTGGGTCGGCGTGCGGGCGCGCGGATCGCAAACGGCCACGTCGGCCAGCTCGCGCTCGAGCAGCCGGATCAGCTTGGGCGAGAGCGAGTCGCGCTCGTCGTCGGTGTTCCGCTTGAAGGTCAGCCCGAGCACCGCCACCTTGCGCGAGGACAGCGTGCCGAGCCGGCGCTTGACGCCCTCGACCAGGAACAGCGGCACCGACTCGTTCACGCGCGAGACGGCCAGGAGCATCCCCGGCGAGTTGCTGCGCTCCTCGGAGAAGGCGAAGTCCTTGCGCAGGCAGGTCCCGCCCGTCATGCCCGGCATCGCGATCCCGCCGCGCGGGTAATCGCGGTTGATCAGCTCGATCACCTCGAACACGTTCGCCCCGTAGCGGTCGCAGTCCATCATCAGCAGGTTGGGGAGCGCGAACGTCGCGTAGCGCAGGATGTTGGTCCAGATCTTCGCCAGCTCGGCCTGGACCGGCGTGGTCTTCACGATCGGCGCCCCGAACACGGAGAACAACTCGGCGCCGCGGTCGGTGGACGCGGCTCCGACCCCGCCGACGATGCAGGGGAGCGTCGAGATCTCCTGGAGGAAGCGCCCGGCGGCGATCCGCTCGGGCGCGTGGGCCACGAACACGTCCTCGCCCACGCGCAGCCCGCGCCGCTTCTCGACATACCCCGCCACGAACTCGGTGGTCCCGGGAGCGATCGTCGAGCGGAGGATCAGGCCGTGCCCGGGTCGCAGGAGCGGGAGCAGGTCGTCGACCGCGGCGCGGACCTGACGCAGGTCGCTCTCCACGTGCGAGAACGACGGCGTGCCGATCGTGATCACGATGTCGTCGGCCCGCGCGGCGTCGGCGGCGCGATCGGCCAGCTCGAGGCGCCCGCTGCCGGCGACGCGGTCGAGCAGCTCCTGCGTGCCCGCCTCCGCGAACGGCATGCGCCCCGCGCGCAGGGACTCGAGGATGGCAGGGTCGTGGTCGACGCCGAGCACCCGGTAGCCGCGGTCGGCGAAGCTGAGGGCCAGGGGCAGCCCCACACGGCCCAGGCCGATCACCGAGACGTAGCGGGAAGCGGTCACCGCGCCGAGCTCAGTCGTGCCCGATACCGGTCACGCTGGGCAGCGGATCCAGCCCGGGCTCGGCAGGGTGCCCGCGGACCTCGCCGGCGAAAGCGATCCGGTCGAGCCGGCCGATCTCGCGCTCGCCCTCGACCCGCGCGGGGTGATCGGACGGGAGTCCGCGGATCAGATTCCGGATCCGCTCCCGCAACTGGAGCGCGAAGTGGGGGGTGGAGGCGCCCATCAGCTGGCGCACGTCCTCGACCGTGACCTCGTGGTCGGGCTTCAGTGCGGTCTGGATGCTCGGCTTGGCTCATCTCGGCGTGGTCTGCTGCGGGGGCGTGCTGGGTGTGGGGGTCTGCGCGGTCTGCTGGGGAATCGCTTCCAGAAGGCTATCCATCTCGGCCTGGACCGGAACCGCGACGGCGTTCTGGTCGCCGATCACCCAGCCGTGGTTGTAGACGGCGGCGGTCGGGCCCTCCTGGGTGTAGCCGGGGGTGGCGTAGTCGAGGAAGTAGTTGAGGATCGGCGATGGCATCGTCGTGGCCTTGTCGATCAGCAGCTCGGGGCCGAAGCTGCCGCTCGCCGAGAGGGGCGCCGCCGCGGCCGCGTCGAGCGTGCGGTCGGCGTTGACCAGGGTGTACCCGTGCCCGGGACTGCGGAGCGCCCAGCCGAAGCTTCCGGGGACGTGGACGCAGGGCTGCCCGGTCGGGCAACGCCGGGTCGCGGAAGGCGGCGAACGCGACCGAGTTGGCGGCGGGATCGTTCGCGCCCACCCGCATGACCGTGCCGTACTTGCCGAGCTGCTTGATCACCGAGTCGGGGACGACGCTGGACGGGCCGAGCACGTAGATGTGCGGATGCTGGTGGGAGAGCAGCGCCTGCTTCGTCGCCGGCGGCACGCCGGAGCTCGACACGAACAGGATCGGGTTGCCGCTCTCGGCGGCCCAGCCGGCGGCCGGCATCGCGTAGCGCGGGTCGTCGACCGAGGCGATCATCACGTCCGGGCTGGCCGTCCCCGCGGCGGCGCTGGCGAAGCGATCGATCGCCGCCGCCAGCGTGAACGGATCCTTGCCGGAGATCGCCACCGAGCGTCAGGTGGGGCGGCGCGGGCACGTCGCCCACCCGGATCACCTCGGCGGCGCCGCCCGCGCCCGAGCCCTTGGGCGCGAGCTGAGCGAGCGCGTCGGACGTCGCCAGGGGCAGCGAGGAGCTCCCCGAGAGGAGGATCGGGGCTTTGATCGGCGGGGCCATCAGCACCGAGGAGGCGATCGCCGCCTCCCAGTCGTCGGTCGGGGCGATCGTCACGGCGCTCGGGTGGGTGCCGGGCGCGCTCGAGGGGTAGACGGCAAGCGCCACCCCGGCGGCGTCCGCCACCGGGTCCGCTCCGGCCACCCGCGTGGTGTTCTTGGTCGCCACGGCGGGGAACCCGAGCTTCTGACCCGCCTGAGGCGTCTTCGCCACCACGCCGATCACCGGCGTGCGAATGATCTGGGTGCTCCCACCGCCGCACGCGGTCACGGCGATGGCGAGGAGGCTCGAGAGGATCGCAGCCGGCGCCATCCGTCGCATCGCGGCCCCCACGTTAGCGAGCGGGGCGCCGAGGAGCGCCACGTCGGGTGCGCGCGTGCGCGTGCGCGTGCATGGGCCGGTCCCGCCCCGCTACGCTAGGAGGGCTCGTCCTGTAACCCGCCAAGGAGGATGCGATGCCGGGCCTTTCCGGGCGCATGTCGACAGTCGTCAAAGCCAAGATCTCGAAGCTCCTCGATCGCGCCGAGGATCCCGGTGAGACGCTCGAGTACAGCTACCAGAAGCAGATCGAGCTGCTCCAGAACGTCAAGAAGGGCATCGCCGACGTCGTCACCTCGAAGAAGCGCCTTCAGCTCCAGGAGGAGAAGCTCCAGCAGCAGGTGGTGAAGCTCGACACGCAGGCGCGCCAGGCCCTGTCCGCGGGCAACGAGGAGCTGGCCCGGGTGGCGCTCGAGCGCAAGAACGTCGCCCAGACCGAATTGCAATCGCTCGACAGCCAGATCGCCCAGCTCGAGCAGCAGCAGGAGCAGATGACCGCCTCCGAGCAGAAGCTGCGGACCAAGATCGAGCAGTTCCGCTCCAAGAAGGAGGTCATCAAGGCGCAGTACTCGGCCGCCGAGGCGCAGGTCCGGATCTCCGAGGCCGCGACCGGCGTGGGCGAGGAGATGGCCGACGTCGGCCTGGCCATGCAGCGCGCGCTCGACAAGACCGAGAACATGCGGGCTCGTGCCGATGCCGTGCAGGAGCTCGAGGCGGCCGGGACGTTCGAGGACCTGACGACCCTGACTCCGGGCGAGGACGACATCGACCGCCAGCTCAGGCAGCTCTCCAGCACCAGCGAGGTCGACGATGAGCTGGCCAAGATGAAGGCCGAGCTCGGCACCGGCTCGACCCCGGCGGGCCAGCTCGGCGCCGGCGGAGGGGGAGCCGCCGCCGGTGGTGGCGCCGCGGCCTCGCAGCCCGCCGAAGGGCAAGCTCCTTGATCGTCCGGATCTCCACCGAGGGCCAGTACGAGCTGTTCGAGAACGACGAAGAGGTTCTCAACACGCTCGACAACGAAGCCGTCGCCGCCTGCGAATCCGGCGACGACGAGCAGTTCCGGGGCGTCTACGCGAACCTGGTGGAGTTCGTGCGCTCCAACGGCCAGCCGGTCCCCGAGGACCGGCTCGAGCCCTCCGACGTGATCTTCCCGCCCCCCGACGTGTCGCTCGAGGAGGCCGCGAAGGAGTTCACGGGCGACGGCCTCATTCCGGGCTAGATCGGGATTCCCCACAGCGGGAACCAGCGCTCGAGCTCGGCCTCGACCGGGAGCTCGTTGCCGATCTGGGCCTTGAGCACGAGCTCGCGCTCGGTGTCGCGCTGCTGGTCGCCGCCGGCGGGCACGAACGGGTAGAACGACCCGCGCTTGTAGTTGTAGATCCAGTACAGCGGGCGCTTCTGGCTGTCGGTGAACGCGAACACGGCGCACAGCACCCGATCGCCGTAGCCGCCGGCCTCGAGCGCGCTGCTGACCGCGTTGATCCCGACCACGAGGTCGTCGAAGTCGCCGCCGCGGAGGATCAGCCAACGGAACCCGTAGCTGTCGTCGTCCGTGGCGACGGTGGTGCCGCTGTCGCTCGCGGTGGCGCGGACGACCTCCTCCATGTCACGCACGATCCCGTCGAAGTCCGCGGTGGCGAGGGGCTGGAACACGATCGCGGCCGTGCCCCGGCAGCTGATCCCGAGCGAGGTCTCGAGCGTCACGTATGCGGTGCTCATCGCGAACAGGCGGTCGGGCGCCGGCTTGGCCAGCTTGCGCCTGCCGGTGAGCACGTCGAGGAATCCCATGACCGGTGCCTGGCGAGTCGCGGCTTACGCCGCCGTGCCCTGGAGCTGTGACTCGAGCCGCTGCAGGCGCGGCGATCCGTGCCTCGAGCGGCGGGTGGGTCGAGAACAGGTTGGCCACCGACTGCTTGGCCTTGGGCGGGAAGATGTAGAACGCGGCGAGCTCTCCGGAGGCGGCGCGCAGGTCACGCTGCGGGATGCGCTGCATCGTCCCGCTGATCTTCATGAGCGCGCTGATGAGCGCGCTGGGACGGCCGGTGATGATCGCCGAGCCGCGGTCGGCGGCGAACTCGCGGTAGCGCGAGAGCGTCCGGAGCAGGAGGAAGGAGATCAGGTAGACGGCCGCGGAAACGAGGATTACCACGGCGAAGCCAGGACCGTTGTCGTTGTTGTTGCGGCTGTTGAAGCCGCCGCCGAAGAAGAAGCCGAACTGCGTGATGAACGCGGCGATCGAGGCGAAGAAGCTGGCGATCGTCATCACGATCACGTCGCGGTTCTGCACGTGGGTCAGCTCGTGCCCGAGCACGGCCTCGAGCTCGGCGGGGCTGAGCAGGTCGAGTATTCCGGTGGTGGCGCACACGGTGGCGCTCTTGGGCGAGCGCCCGACCGCGAAGGCATTGGGCATCGGCGTCTGGGCCACCGCGACGTGTGGCTTGGGCAGGTTGGCCTGGATGCACAGACGCTCGATGATCGCGTGGAGCTCGGGCGCCTGCGCGGGCGAGACCTCGCGCGCGCCCATCGACAGCAGGGCGATCTTGTCGGAGGTGAAGAACTGGATCAGGAACAGGGCGCCCGCCACCACCGCGATCGTCACCGCGCCGGCGCCGGAGGCGAACAGAACGCCGATCAGGATCGCGTAGACGAGCCCGAGCAGGAAGATCGTGAGGAGCATCCGGGCCTGAAGCCCAGGATCGCGTCCAAATGACTTGGAAGGTCCGGCCATGGTCCGCCCAATGTTCGCAGAGTTGATAACTGCAACCTGAAGGATTTATGATGAATCAACGCGCCCGCGCGGGGCGGGCGTAGGCGGGGAGGCCTCACGTGGGCGGCATCCCGCCGGGTGATCACTAAACGTTTGCGATCGAGGAGCCGAAAGGTACTCGCGTGCGTGCGATGCGGGCATATCTGGCTGGGCTGGGCACGGCGGGGTGCCTCGTAGCAGGTGCCGCCCTGCTGTTCGTCCTGGCCAGCGGCTTCGTCGCCTTCCACGGGTGGCCCAAGATGCCCCCCGTCCCCGCTCCCGCCTCGGTCGTCGTCTCGCCGCGGGCCGCCCGTGCCGCCCGCACCTCGGCCGGCCGGCGTCTGGCCGCGCTCACGACGATCCCGACGCTCCGGGCGGCCGTCCTTCGCGTTGGCGCCCCGCGCGGCGTGACCCACGCGGGTGCTCCGGCCTCCGGCGCAGCGCGCGGCTCACGTCGCCCGCGGCCGGTGTTCGCGAGGACACCAGGTTCTGGCTCGCCGGCTCCCGCGGCCGGCGGTGGCACGGGCGCGCGCTCGGGTGGCCGCACGCGGTGACACGGCGGCTTCGCCCGGCTCCGGCGGGCCGCCCTCGAGCGGCCCGCTCGCCACCACGGTCGAGCAGACGACTCAGGCGGCCGGCAACGGCGTGTCCGGCGCCGGCTCGGCGCTCGGGTCGACGGTCACCGGCGTCTCGAAGGCCGCGGCGGGCGCGGTACAAGGCGTGAGCGCCGGCGCCGGAAATGCCGTCCAGAACGCCGGTCAGGCCGCCGGTGGTGCGGTGTCGGCCGCCGGCAACGCCGCCGGTGGCGCGATCTCAGCCGCCGGCCAGGTCGTATCCGGCGCGCTCGGCGCCCACTGAGCGCCGGATGAAGCGCAGGCTGAACGCCTGCAGCTCCTCGTCGTGCTGGATCGAGCGGTGATGGCCGCCGGGGATCGTGATCAGCCGGCTCGCCGGCGCGCGCAGCCGCGTTGCCAGCGCGCGTGAATGCTCGACCGGAACCTGCTCGTCTCCCTCGGCGTGGAGGAGCAGGACGGGCATATCGAGGGCGGCCGCCGCGACCTCGAGATCGTGGGTGGCGAGGAACGCGTCGAGCGCCTCCGCGTTGACCTCGAAGCTGAAGCGCTCTTCGGCCAGGCCGCGGCGGAGCCCCTCCGAGCTCGCGGGGCAGATCGCGACCACCGCGGCGGCCCGCGCGGGCCTGGCGGCCAGCAGCGCGAGGTAGCCGCCCATGCTCGAGCCGCGGAACGCCAGGCGCGCGTCTGAATCGCCGAGGCTTCCTCGCAGGTAGGCGGCCATCGCCGCGATGTCGTCGAGCACCCGGTCATCGAGCGCGCCGGTGCTCTCGCCGTGGCCGCGCAGGTCGACGGCGATCGCGCCGAGGCCTTGGGCCCGGGCGGCGCGGGCGAAGTCGTGGTGGTTCTCCTTGCAGGAGCCTGCCCCGTGGAGGATCACGACCCCGCCCCGGGCACGGGCCGGCTCGTCGGGGAGCCAGAGCGAGTAGGCCACGCCGTCCAGCTGGTCCGTCTCCGCGGGCAGGACGGCGCGGACGACGCGTCGGCGGGGCACGCGCCGATCATGGCATGATCGCGGCGCATGACCGCCACGGCCTCCGTCTCCCACGTGTATCCCCGCGGCACGCGGGTCAACGAGAGCGGGCACCTCGAGGTCGGCGGCTGCGACGTGATCGAGCTGGCGCGCGAGTTCGGCACGCCGGCCTACGTCGTGGCCGAGGACGATCTGCGCGCGCGGGCGCGTTCCTTCCTGGAGGCGCTGTCCAGGCACCACGGCGACTACGACGTCCTGTTCGCCTCGAAGGCCTTCCCATGCACGGCCGTCTACCGCGTGCTGGCCGAGGAGGGCCTGGCCTGCGACGTGGCCTCGGCCGGCGAGCTCTTCCTCGCCCTGCGCGGCGGGTTCGATCCGGAACGGATCTATCTGCACGGCAACGCCAAGTCCGACGCGGAGCTGGCGTACGCGCTGGAGGCCGGGGTGGGCCACGTGGTGCTCGACTCGTTCGACGAGTTCGACCGGCTCGAGCGGATCGCCGCCTCGCGTGATCGGGCCCAGGAGGTGCTGATCCGGGTGACGCCGGGGGTGGCGGGCGACACCCACCACGCGATCTCCACCGGGCAGGCCGACTCGAAGTTCGGCTTCTCGGTCGACGAGGCGCGGGCGGCGATCGAGCGGCTGGCCGGCGTGCCGCACCTGCGCCTGGTCGGACTGCACTGCCACATCGGCTCGCAGATCCTGGAGCTCGAGCCGTTCCGGGCGGCGATCCGGGCGATCGCCTCGCTCGGCGAGTTTCCCGTCTACAACGTGGGCGGAGGGCTGGGTGTGGCGTACCTGGCCGCGCAGGAGCCTCCGCGGATCGAGGAGTACGTGGAGGCGGTCGTGCAGACGATCCACGAGGAGCTCGGGCCGGACAAGCGTCTGCTGCTCGAGCCGGGCCGCGCCCTGGTCGCCAATTCCACCGTGACCCTCTATTCGGTGCAGACGATCAAGCGCAATGTCTCCACCTGGGTGGCGGTCGACGGCGGGATGTCGGACAACCTGCGCCCGATGTTGTACGGATCGCGCTACGAGGCGGTGGTGGCGGACCGGCCGCTGGCCGCCGGGACCGAGGTATGCCAGCTCGCGGGCAAGCACTGCGAGTCCGGGGACGTGATCGTGCGCGACGTCGAGCTGGCGGATCCCGCGCCCGGCGACGTGATCGCCACGCCGGCCACGGGCGCCTACGGGTACTCGCTGGCCAACAACTACAACGGCGTGCCGCGACCGCCGGTGATCTTCTGCCGCGACGGCGCGGCCCGCGTGGTCGTCCGGCGTGAGACCTACGAGGATCTCGCCGCTCGTGACCTCGTCTGACGGCGTCTTCCGGGTCGGCCTGCTGGGCCACGGGACGGTGGGCGGCGCGTTCGCCGAGCTGCTGCCCGAGCACGCCGATCGGGTGGCGCGGCTGACCGGGCTGCGGCCGGAGATCTCGGGAGTACTGACCCGCAGCCGCGGTGGCTCGTTCGAGGAGCTGCTCGAGCGATCGGACCTGATCGTGGAGCTGATCGGCGGGATCGAGCCGGCGCGGGAGTGGCTGCTGCGCGCGATGTCTCAAGGGCGCCACGTGGTCACGGCCAACAAGCAGCTGCTCTCCCAGCACGGCGAGGAGCTGTGGGATGCGGCCCGCGCGCACAACGTCCAGCTCCGCTTCGAGGGCGCGGTGGCGGGCGTCGTGCCGGTCATCCGCGTGCTCCAGGAGTCGCTCGCCGCGGCGAAGATCGACCGCGTGCACGGGATCGTCAACGGCACGACCAACTTCATCCTGACCGAGATGGCCCGCACCGGGATGACCTTCGACGCGGCGCTCGCCGAGGCCCAGCGGCTCGGCTACGCCGAGGCCGACCCGTCCGACGACGTGACCGGGCGCGACGCCGCGGCCAAGATGGCGATCCTGGCCCGGCTGGCCTTCGACACCCCCGTGCACCTCGACCAGGTCCGCTACGAGGGGATCGAGCACATCCAGCCCGACGACCTCGAGTACGCGCGCGAGCTGGGGCTGGAGCTGAAGCTGATCGGGACCGCGGAGCGGATCGACGGCGGCCTGTCGGTGCGCGTGCACCCGGCGTTCCTGTACCCGGGCCACCCGCTGGCCACGGTGAGCGGGCCGTTCAACGCCGTCACGGTCGAATCGCAGGCGATCACCGAGATCACCATGTCCGGTCCGGGCGCCGGCGGCTCCCAGACGGCCAGCGCGGTGCTCGGCGACGTGATCAGCGCGATGATCCCGCCGGCCTCGACGCCCCCCACGAGCACGGTGCTGCCGATCGTGGCCGATGTCGTGTCGGCGTTCTACCTCCACCTCGAGGTGGCGGACGAACCAGGGGTGCTGGCCACCGTGGCCGAGGTGCTGGCGCGCCAGGGCGTGTCGGTCAAATCGGTCGTGCAGAAGGGGCTCGGCGAGCAGGCCCGGCTGGTGATGGTCGTGCACGCGGTGCTCGAGTCGCGCTTCTCGGCGGCGATGGAGATGCTCGGAGCGCTGTCCGTGCTGCGGGCGCGGCCGCGGGCGATCAGGGTGCTGGAGGAGGAGTTCGGGTAGCGTGCTCCCGCAATGCGCGCGATCCAGATAGTCAGCCTCGACGGCCCCGACGCGCTCGAGCTGCGCGACGTGTCCGAGCCCTCGCCGTCGGACGGCACGCCCGTGCTGGTCGACGTGCATGCCTCCGGCGTCTCCTTCCCCGAGGTGCTCCAGAGCCGCGGGGAGTACCAGGTCAAGCCGCCGCTGCCGTTCGTGCCGGGCAGCGAGGTGGCCGGCGTGGTCCGCTCGGCGCCCGACGACGCGGCGGTCAAGGCCGGGGACCGGGTGGCCGCGTTCTGCATGCTCGGCGGGTTCGGCGAGGTGGCGGTGGCGGCGGAGCACTTCAGCTTCCCCTTGTCCGACGAGCTGTCCTTCGAGCAGGGCGCCGGGCTGGTGCTGAACTACCACACCGCGTATTTCGGGCTGAAGCTGCGCGGCCGGCTGGAGGAGGGGGAGACGGTGCTCGTGCAGGGCGGCGCCGGTGGCGTAGGCACCGCGGCGATTCAGGTGGCCCGGGGCCTCGGCGCGCGGACGATCGCGGTGGTCTCGACCGACGAGAAGGAGCGGGTGGCGCGGGAGGCCGGCGCCGATGAGGTGGTGCGATCGGACGGGGCCTGGAAGGATCAGGCGAAGGAGCTCTCGAGCGGTGGGGTGGACATGGTCTTCGACCCGGTGGGCGGCGACCGCTTCACCGACAGCATCCGGTCGCTGCGCGAGGGTGGCCGCATCGTCGTGATCGGCTTCACCGGCGGCTCGATCCCCGAGGTCCGGGTCAACCGGCTGCTGCTCGGCAACACCGAGGTGGTCGGCGCCGGATGGGGCGCGTTCGTGCTCCCCAAGCCCGACGTGACCCGCGAGATCGGCCGGGCCCTCGACAAGCTGATCGAGGGCGGGTTCGTGCGGCCGGTGGTGGGCGCTCGGTTCCCGCTCGAGCAGGCCGCGGAGGCGCTCAAGCTGATCGACGAGCGGGGCGCCACCGGCAAGGTCGTGCTCGAGGTCGCCTAGGCGCGCATGCCGGGCCTGATCGAGCGCTACCGCGACCGCCTGCCGTTCGCCCCCGAGGACCCTGTCGTGACCCTCGACGAGGGGTCGACGCCGCTGGTGCTGGCACCGCGGGTGTCCGAGCGCGCGGGCGCCGAGGTGTGGCTGAAGCTCGAGGGCGCGAACCCGACCGGGTCGTTCAAGGACCGGGGGATGACCGCGGCCGTGTCGGCGGCGGTGCGCGAGGGGGCCCAGGCGGTGATCTGCGCCTCGACCGGGAACACGGCGGCCTCGGCCGCCGCTTACGCGGCACGCGCCGGCCTGCGCTGCGCGGTGATCGTCCCCGAGGGGAAGATCGCCACCGGCAAGCTGGCCCAGGCGCTCATGCACGGCGCCCGCGTGGTGGCGCTGCGGGGCAACTTCGACGAGGCGCTCAAGCTGGTCCGCGAGCTGACCGCGCGCCACCCGATCTCGCTCGTGAACTCGATCAACGAGTTCCGGATCGAGGGTCAGAAGACGGCGGCGTTCGAGATCGACGAGACCCTCGCCGGGGAGGTCGAGGCGGTCTTCATGCCGGTGGGGAACGCCGGCAACATCACCTCGCTGTGGCGGGGGTTCAGTGAGATCCGCCCGCCCACCCGTCGGCCGCGGATGTTCGGCTTTCAGGCCGCCGGGGCGGCGCCGCTCGTATACGGGGCGCCGGTGGCGCATCCCGAGACGGTGGCGAGCGCGATCCGGATCGGCAACCCGGCGCGCTGGGAGCAGGCCATGGACGCCATGACCTCCTCGGGCGGGTCGGTCGCGGCGGTCACCGACGAGCAGATCCTCGAGGCGTACCGGTTCCTGGCCGCGGGCGAGGGGGTCTTCTGCGAGCCCGCCTCGGCCGCCAGCGTGGCCGGCCTCCTGACCTACGGCGCCCGCGACGCCCAGCGCGTGGTCTGCGTGCTCACCGGGCATGGGTTGAAGGACCCGCAGACCGCGCTCGAACAGGCCGGCGCGGTCGTGCCGTGCGATCCCGAGCTCGCCGCGATCGAGCGCGTGGTGCTCGGATGACGCTGGCTCGCCGGCGGCTCGTCCGGGTCCCGGCCTCGTCCGCGAACCTGGGACCGGGGTTCGACGCGTTCGCGGCGGCGCTGTCGTTGCAGCTCGAGCTCGAGGTGGTCGAGACGGGGGAGTTCGCCGTGCGCACCGAGCTCGACGTCCCCCGGGACCGCTCCAACCTGGTCGTGCAGGCGTTCGAGCGACTCCATTCGGCCGACGCCTTCGAGTTCCGGATCCACTCGGAGATCCCGTTGAGTGGCGGCCTCGGCTCCAGCGCCGCGGCGATCGTGGCCGGGTTGATGGCCGCGGACCATCTGTTCGAGCTCGACGTGGACGTGCTCGCGCTGGGCTCAGAGCTCGAGGGCCACCCGGACAACGTGGCCGCGGCGCTCGAGGGCGGGTTCGTCGTGTGCGACGGGTGCGCGCGGGCGCACCGGTTCGAGCCGCCGATGGGCCTCGAGGCGGTCCTGGTCGTTCCCGACGAGGGGGTGGCGACCGAGCACGCGCGGGCGGCGCTACCGCCGGAGGTCCCGATCGAGGACGCCGTGTTCAACATCGCGCACGGCGCGCTGCTCATGCTCGGAGTGGGGACCGGGAACTGGGAGCTGATCGCGGAGGGACTGGACGACCGGCTCCACCAGCCCTACCGCGCCCACCTGTACCCGCGCTCGGCGGACCTGGTCGAGCACGCGCGCGGCATGGGCGCCCTCGGCGCCACCTTCTCAGGCGCGGGGCCGACGATCCTCGTTTGGTGCCAGTTCGAGCACACCGGGATGGTGATGGACGCGCTGTCGCAGGCCACGCGGGGGTGGGCGAGGGTGATCCGGGCGCCGTTCGAGTCCCAGGGCGCGGACGTGCGCGGGCTTTAGCCGAGTCGCTCCCGGAGCCACTGTGCGTGGCGTTCCTGGATCTCCCGGCCGGTCCGGGTGAACTCGAGGAACAGGCGCAGCTGCTCGTCGCTGTAGCGCTCCGCGCCAGCGGCCGCCACGCCGCGATCATCGGCTGCGATCATCAGCTCCGCCGAGATCTCGAACGCCTCGGGCGTCGCCTCGACGAGCACCCGTCGCCGGTCCGACGGGATCGGAAACGCGCCGCGCGTAGCCCGCCCGCTCCAGACGGTCGATGACGGCGGTGATCGCGCCCGTCGTCAGCCGGCTCTTCTGCGCCAGCTCGCCCGCGCTCATGCTCCCGTCCTGCTCGAGGATGTCCAGGCAGCGCGCGTCGGTCCGGTTGATCCCGAGGAGCTGGCAGACCAGCTCGTCGACGACGTCGGTGGCCCGCTGGTTGGCGCGGATCTCGCCGCCCAGCTCCTGGAGGAGCCGCTGGCGCTCGGGGCGACGTCGGGGCTCGAGAGGGAGGATCGCTTGACATCTAAATATCTTAGTTACTAAGATACTTGCGTATCTGAGTAAATGCTTACCGCGGAGGTGGATCGTGAATTCGGCGATCGAGGCCGAGGGCCTTGTCAAGACATACGGGAAGGGAGTGCGGGCGCTCGATGGGCTCTCCTTCCGCGTCCCCGCTGGAGAGGTGTTCGGGCTACTCGGGCCCAACGGCGCCGGCAAGTCGACGGCGGTCGAAGATCCTGACCACGCTGACCATCCCGGACGAGGGCCGGGCGAGCGTGGCCGGGATCGACGTCGTCGCCGAGCCCGAGCGGGTGCGCCGGACGGTCGGCGTGGTCTCCCAGGGCTCGGGCGTCGACGTGCAGGCCACGGGCCGGGAGAACCTTCGTCTCCAGGGCCAGCTCTACGGAATGCGGGTCCCGCTCATCCCGCGCGCTCGAGCAGCGGGTGTCGGAGCTGCTCGACCGGTTCGGGCTGAGCGACGCCGCCGACCGGATCGCCAAGCGGCTACTCGGGCGGCATGCAGCGCCGGCTCGACATCGCGATGGCCCTCGTCCACGACCCCGCGGTCCTGTTCCTGGACGAGCCCACGACCGGGCTCGATCCCGAGGTCAGGGCCGACATGTGGCGGGCCATCCGCCGGCTGGGCCCAGGAGCAGGGCACGACCGTGCTGCTGACGACCCACTACCTGGAGGAGGCCGACGAGCTCGCCGCGAGGCTGGCCATCGTGGACCGCGGCAAGCGTGGTCGCCGAGGGCTGCGCCGGAGGAGCTCAAGCGCAGAGCTGCGCGGGCGACGCGATCCAGGTCGAGCTCGCGGGCGGAGATCGAATGGCGCAGTGGGGGAGGCGGTGGCGCCGCTGGCCGGGCTGCGCGAGGTCACCGTGGAGGGGCGGTCCTGCGGGCCCGGGCCGACGACGGCGGCCGGGCCGTGCCGGCGGTGCTTCAGGCGCTCGAGGCGCACGGGGTCGCCGGTGGCCTCGGTGAGGGTGGCGCGGCCATCGCTCGACGACGTGTATCTGCGGCACACGGGGCGGACGTTCGAGGCAGAATGATCCCTGATCAGGCACACGCTGCTACATGACGCTGCGCCACCTGCGCGAGCTGTGGCGCCAGCCGTGGTTCGTCGCGGTGACGCTCGTGCAGCCGGTGATCTGGCTGCTCCTGTTCGGGGCGCTGTTCAAGAAGGTGGTGGAGATCCCGGGCTTCCACGGCGGCTCCTACATCGCCTTCCTGGCGCCCGGCGTGGTGGTGATGACCGCCATGTTCAACTCGGCCTGGAGCGGCATGGCGCTGATCGAGGACCTGAACCGCGGCGTCACCGCCCGCTTCCTGGTCTCGCCGGTGCGGCGCGAGGCGCTGATCGCCGGCCGGATCCTCAAGGAGGCCGTGGTCGTGGTGATCCAGTCGGTGATCATCGTGCTGCTGGCGCTGATCGTCGGCGCCGACTTCCCCGGCGGCGTGGGGGGCGTGGCGGCGCTGTTCGCGGTCTCGGCGCTGCTCGGGGCTACGTTCGGCGCGCTATCGAACGGGTTCGGGCTGATCATGCGCCAGGAGGAGGCGCTGATCGGCGCGGTGCAGTTCATCGTCCTGCCGCTGACCTTCCTGTCGGCGACGTTCCTGCAGCCGCAACCTGATGCCGCGGTGGATCGCGCACGTGGCCGACTTCAACCCGGTCAACTGGGCCGTGGTGGCCGGCCGGAGCGCGGTGTCGGCGCACCCCGATTGGGGCGTGGTGCTGGGGCGCGGTGGGTCTGCTGGCGGCGCTGCTGGCGCTGTGCCTGGCCTTCGCGACGCGGGCGTTCCGGTCCTACCAGCGGTCGGTGTGATCGGGGTGAAGCCATCTTGATGCCCGCTGAGCGGGCATCAAGATGGCTTCAGACCGGCGATCAGGTCGTGGCGAACTGCCCGGCGAGCTCGGCGAGGCGCTGGCGGGGAGCCTCGATGTCGAGCCGGCGCAGCAGCTCGTCGGCGACGTTGAGGTAGTCGACGGCCAGGTCGGGTCGGTACTCGACGATCGACAGCGCCCGCTCGGCCGATTCGGCGTACGCGATCGAGGCGCGGATCGTGGTGTCGACGAGCTTCTCGGCGAAGTGCTCGCGCAGCGACTCGAACGCCTCGCGGGAGTGCCGGGTGCGCATGTCGGCGATGTTCAGCACGACGCCGAGCCACTCGAGGTCGGGATTGAGGCTCTCGCGGGCCAGGTCGATCACCTCGAGCGCCTGCTCGACGCCCTGGAGGGCGAAGTACTGCGCCTCGGCCGACAGGAGCGCGTAGTCGGAGGCGACGAGGGCGTTGACGGTGAGCAGGCCGAGCGACGGCGGGCAGTCGATCAGGATCAGGTCGTAGTCGCTGCGGACGTCGCGCAGGGCCTTCTTCAGCGTGAGCTCTCGACCCATCTTGCCGCCCAGCGCGAGCTCGGCCTCGGCGAGACCGAGGTTGGCCGGGATGATGCCGCCGTGGACGGCGTCACGCGCCTTGGCCCGGCCGGAGAGCACGTCGCCGATCGTGGGCGAGGCGTCGGGATCGACGTCGAGGTAGTCGGACAGGTTGCCCTGCGGGTCGAGGTCGACCGCGAGCACGTTCAGCCCGACCCGCCGGAAGACGTCGGTCAGCGTTCGGACGCACGTGGTCTTGCCCGTGCCGCCCTTCTGAGAGAGAACAGCGATCGTCGCGGCCATGGGCGCCGGACTATAGGCGGGTTGGGCTCAGGCCGTGTGCGTGCTCGTGCCGCGCTCGGCGGGATGGCTGTAGCGCATGCCCGAAATCGCCGGAACATCCACGAAATGCAGATGGTGGCGGCCGATCACGACCTCGTCGCCGTCGGCGAGCGTGCTCCACTCCACCCGCTCGCCGTTGACGAACACGCCGTTGAGGCTGCGGTCGTCGAGCACGCGCAGGCCGTCCGGCTGGCGCACGATCAGCGCATGGCGGCGCGACACCGTCGGGTCGTCGAAGCGGATGTCCGCGGCCAGGCTGCGGCCGATCCGCGTCCACTCGCGCTGGAGCGCGAACGCCATCACGTCGTCGCCGTCGGTGCGGTACGCGAGGTACTGACCGGGCTCGGTCAGCCCGTCACGCAGCTCCTCGAGCCAGCCTTGGTCCTCCATGTCCGGAGGCATCTCGACGACGCTCGTCTGAGCGGTGGTGAACAGCGAAGCCCGGACGAACTCGGTGCCGCCGCAGTTGGGGCAGGTGGGAAGCTCGTCCACGGCATCCAGCGACACTGGATAGTCGCAATCCGTGCATCTAAAGGTTCCGGTCCCCGCAACATTGCCCGACATCCAAGCTTTCATCTGGGGCGCGCTCTCCTCGTTACGGGCTACAGACTCGCCGAGCTGGCTAACTCGGTCCGGCAATCATAGCCCCCGCGTCAAACCAGTCAGTGAGGAAGTAGATCCCCACAACGGCATAGTTCGAAACGGTTATGTTTGCGTAGCGTTAAGGGCAAGGAACGGCCCCGGGGCCGTCGAAACAACCCCGCAGGATGCGGACAAATCCCCTCGAGAACCCCGATTTGGAGCTGGCGTTGCTGCGGCGCGGGGTGGACGAACGTTCGGCCGAATGCGAACGCTGCGCCGATTGCAATCGTACGCCGTTGATCGGCGAGCGCCTGCACGCGTACGAGGACGGGACGGTCCGGTGTGAGCTGTGCCGGGCGCTCAGCGCCCAGTCGCCGGCGCGCTCGCGCCTCGTGCACGGGCCCGAGTTCGGGCACACGATGAAGATCGTCGATCGGCGCGCCGCGGCGTAGCCCCGCACCACGAGCGCGCGACCATACAATCCGCGCCCGTGGATCCGTTCACCATCTCCACGACGATCGCTCGCCCGCGCGAGGAGGTGTTCGAGTACCTCGCGGACATCGCCAACCACGCGGAGTTCTCCGACCACTACCTGGTCGACTGGCACCTGACGCGGGAGGATCCCTACGGCACCGGCGCAGGCGCGCGCTTCCGCATCAAGGCGCCGCTGAATCGCTTCTCGTGGGCCGACGTCACGTTCGTCGAGGTGCAGCCGCCGTTCAGGATCGTCGAGCGCGGGCGCGGCGGGAAGTACAACCGCATCCGGATGCTCGGGGGCTACACGCTGTCGCCCGGCCCGGGCAACACCACCAAGGTCGAGTACACGCTCGAGACCGTTCCGGTGATGATGTCCGACCGCCTGCTCGAGGCCGTCGGCGGGCGCTCCTGGACGCGCCGGAAGGCGTCCAAGGCGCTGCGGCGCCTGCGCACGATCCTGGAGGAGAACCGGGGCCGGGGGCAGCGTGCCTCGGTCGCCGGCCGGAACTAGTGCTCGGACGCAACGCGTAAACTTCCGCCGCGCGTGAGGTTCCGCCGTCCCCCCGTCCCGTTGCTCGCCGTCTCGGCATGCGCGCTCGCACTCGCCGGCTGCGGGTCGATCGGCAACCACGTCAACGGCAACGGCGCCGAGCGACAACAACAACGGCGCCTACGTCAAGGCCGGCAACATGACCTACCAGCTGCAGGTCTCGCGCCTGCTGAACCAGTACGAGATCGAAGACCACCAGTACCTGACCGGTCTTCCGGCGGGGACCAGCTCGGCCAACGGCTGCGCAGTTCTGGTACGGCGTGTTCCTGTGGGCCCAGAACAAGACCGAACAGCCCCGCAGCACACGACCGACAGCTTCGACATCGTCGACACGCAGGGGAACAGGTACTACCCGGTGGCGCTCAACCCGTCGGTGAACCAGTACGCGTGGGCCTCGGAGACGCTGGCGCCGCGGGCAGACCCAGCCCGGGCCCGACTCGACGGCGGCGCTGGGCTGACCGGCGGTGCGCTCGTCCTGTTCAAGCTCAGCACCCAGGTCTACGCCAACCGGCCGCTGACGCTCGAGATCCACCAGCCCGGGCAGCTCGAAGCCCTCGACGATCTCGCTCGACCTCTGAGAAGCGACGAGGCACCACCCGCGCACCCCGGGGGCTCGTCTCATCTTCACCCTCCTGGCCGCGCTGGCGGCGGCGTGCCTGCTGGTCGCCTCGACCGCCTCGGCCCCCGCGAACGCGGCGGCTGCGGCCAAGCCGGCCCCGCAAGCCGAAGCCAAAGCCCGCGCGGCACGTGTGGAGCCGTCCCTTCACCCTGGCCGGGCCGTACAGCAACGACCTACTGGCTCCGCAGATCGCCTTCTCCGGCTCCGGTGACGCCGCCGTCGGCTTCGGGGTGTTCGACGAGGACTTCCCGTCGATATCCCGGGGAGTGATCACGACGCGGTTGGCGAGCGGCAAGATCACCGGCCCGCGGAAGGTGCCGAACGCCAAGCAGATCCTCAGCCTGGCCTACGACGGTCAGGCGCTTGCAGCTCCTCACGGGAGCGAGCCCGGCGAACGTGAGCTGCTGCGGCTCCGCCTGGGGAGTGACCTTCGCCCGCGGCAAGTTCGGGCGCGTGAACGACGCTGGTCAGCGGGCTGCAGGGCGGCACGCTGGGCGGGCTGGCCGGCCTGCCCAAGACGCGGATGCTCGCCGCGATCGCCACCGGCGCCGGCGTGTGGGTGAACCAGTCGCCGGCACCAGGGCGCTTCCGCGCCAACCGCGTGCTGACGCCCGTCACGATCTCGCCCCAGGCGCTCGCCGTCGCGACGCTCCGGAACGGCCGCAGCGCCGTGGCCTGGACCGCGGTCAGCAGCGCCAATCCGAACACCCCCGCCGGCGCGC
Source organism: uncultured Solirubrobacterales bacterium (assembly GCA_963710305.1). Lineage (GTDB taxonomy): Bacteria > Actinomycetota > Thermoleophilia > Solirubrobacterales > Solirubrobacteraceae > Palsa-465. The sequence continues at coordinate 57,089 of CAVPZV010000009.1, forward strand.
TCTTCCTCGCCACCGGAACCGGCCAGCAGGCGCCGTCCTCGGCTCGCCTCGTCCTGCTCGCGCCGAGCGGGCACGGGTTCGACGAGCTGGGACTGGCCGGCGGCGCCGGCGGGCCCACCGCCGCCTGGACCGAGAGCTGGTTCGACAGCAGCGGCAACTACCACTCGGAGGCCGTGGTCGCGGACATCAAGGGCCGGCCGGCGGAGCGGGCGTTCCTCGTCGCCGGGCAGCTCGCCTCGGGCCTGAGCATCGTCGCCGACGCCAAGGGCGACGAGCTGGTGGTCTGGAAGACGTGCGACGAGCTCGGCACGTGCAGCGTCCGCGCCGCCGGCCGAGCCGCCGGCGGCCGCTTCGGAGCCCCTCAGCGCCTGGGGTCGGTCGACCCCGGAGAGCCGCCTGCCGCCGCGATGTCGCCGAACGGGGAGGCGCTGGTCGGCTGGATCTCCGGCGGGCACGTGCTCGTGGCCGACCGCCGGACGACGCACGCCCGGTTCGGTTCGCCGGTCACCCTCTCGCGCTCCACCGAGGGTTCGAGCGTGGCGGTGGCGTTCGGCCCCGCCGGTCAGGCGATGGCGGCCTGGATCCAGGGCATCGCCACGCCGAGCCTCCTCGGCGCGTTCCTTCCCTGACCCACCGACCGCTCAGTGCTGAAGGGCCGCCTCGAGCACGTCGTGCACCGGCGGCGCCGCGGCCGCGCCTCCCGCCCCCTGGTTGGGGAACAGTGCCCCGACGACGATCTTCGGCGCCCCCACCGGTGCGTAGCCCACGAACCATGCGTCGGTGTTGCTGGCGCTCGAGTTGCCGGGCAACGTGGTGTTGCGGAGCTCCGCGGTCCCGGTCTTCCCGGCCACGGTGACACCCGGGATCTGCGCTGAGACGCCCGTGCCGAACTCGACCACCGCGACCATCATCCGCTGCACGAGACCGGCCACGTGGCCGCTCGTGACCGACACGAACCGCGGCGGCGTGTCGGCCACCAGGGTCGGGACCGGTCGCCGGCCACCCATCGCGATCGTGGCGCCCACATCGGTCATCTCGAGCGCGCTGGCCAGGACGCGTCCCTGGCCGATCGCCGATGATCCGACGGCCAGGTCGTCGCCGATCTCGCTCGCCGACGGGATCCGGCTCTCGCCGGCGCCGGCGATCGACGGCGGCTGGTTGAAGCCGAACCGCTCGGCCATGGCGACGAGGCGCCGGGCGCCGACGCGCACGCCCAGCGGCGCGAACACCGAGTTGCACGAGACCGCGAACGCATTCAGAAGCGTCCCGCCGCACGCCTCGCCGTTGGCGTTGTCAAGCTGGTAGCCCTCGATCGTGGCCTCCGTCTGCACGGGGAAGCTGTCGGTCAGCTTGACGATCCCGGCGTCGAGCGCGGCGGTGGCGGTGATGATCTTCATCGTCGACCCCGGGGGCTGGAGTGCGGAGAAGCCGACGCCGGCCACGCCGCGGATGGCGCCGCTGCGCGGATCCATGGCGACGATGCCGGCGTACTGGCTCCCGATCGCTGTGATCACCGCCTGCTCGATCGTGGGATCGATCGTCGTCTTGACGTCGCGGCCGGTGACCGCCGCTCGCTGGGCCAGAACCCGCGTCCCCGCCAGCAGCGTGCCGCCCGGCGAGCCCGCCAGCTGGGTCTGGAAGATCCGCTCGAGGCCGTCGAGGCCCACCTTGGCGTCGGCTGGATACCCCTGGGCCGCGTACGTCGCCCGGTCGGCCGCGGGGATCGGCCCCACGACCCCGACGATGCCCGCCGCCACCGACGGGATCGGCGAGCTCCGGTCGGGCCCCTTGGCCAGCGGAGTGCCGTCGCTGGCGATCAGCGCGCTGCGCGGTGGCAGCGTGACGTGCCGGTGCAGAGCCTCACCGGCGCGCAGGCCGGGGAAGAGGACCATCGTCTCGAAGCGGACCCGGGATGAGCCGGCTTCGGTCACGAGCGGCAGCGCGAGCGTCTCGCGCAGGGCTCCGAACAGGCGCGTGTCCACGCGCATTCGGACGCTCGCGACGTCACGGGAAATCGAGCCGACGCGCGTGAGCGCGAACGAAGTGGCGGTTGCGGTCCGGGCCGCCTTCCGATAGGCCGCCGCGAACGCGGTCTCGCTGATCGTCGCCCGCGAGCCGCGGTCGAGCAGCGAGTACATCACCGGGTAGTCGCTGCGTGTCCACGCGCGCACGTAGCGCGTGACTACGAGCCGCTGATCACCGCCCGAGCTCGTGATCACGATCACCGCCACCGCGGCCACGACCGCGGCCACCGCCACGAGCGGTAGCAAGCGCGTGGCCATCCGCCGGCGCCGCCGACCGCCCCGCCGGCCCCCCGCCTCGATCCACGCTCTCTGCGCCACCAGATGGTAAAGGTAGAAGAAGCCACCGACCACGGCTTCGATCGGTCCGGAGCACCCCCGCGGGGCGCGGCTCCAAACCGGGCTCCAGGACCTAATCTCCACCGCCGTGACCGGCGTCGACTGGCTGATCGTGGCGTTCGCGGCGCTGCTCGCGCTGTACGGGTACATCCAGGGGTTCATCGTCGGTGTGCTGTCGCTCGCCGGCTTCGCGCTGGGGGCGTTCCTCGGCACGCGGATCGCGCCGCTGCTGCTCTCGAACGGGTCGCGTTCGCCGTACTCGCCGCTGTTCGGCCTGGTGGGCGCCCTGATCGTCGGCGGGATCCTCGCCACCGGACTCGAGGGGGTGGGGCTGCGCGTCCGCTCGGCGCTGCGGATCACCCCGCTGCGCACCGTGGACGGGCTGCTCGGCGCCCTGCTCACCGGCTGCGTCGGACTCGGGATCGCGTGGATCGTCGGCTCGGTGGCGCTCCAGTCGACCAGCTCGGCGGCGCTGCGCCAGGACATCCAGCGCTCGACGATCCTCCGCCACCTCGATCAGATCCTGCCGCCATCGGGGCCGATCCTCCACGCCCTGGCGCGGTTCGATCCGCTGCCCTCCGTGCACGGGCCGGCGGCCGACGTGCCGGCTCCGACCACCGGGATCCTGGCCGCTCCGGCGGTCAAGGCCGCCCGCGCCAGCGTGGTCCGCGTCGTCGGCACCGCCTGCGGGCTCGGGATCGAGGGCAGCGGGTGGGTCGCCGGACCCGACCTGGTCGTGACCAACGCGCACGTGGTGGCGGGAGAAGGCGACACGGTCGTCGAGCCCGGCGGCAACACCCCAGGCCTGCGTGCTCACGTCGTGGCGTTCAACCCGCACGACGACATCGCGATCCTGCGCGTGCCGGGGCTCCACGAACGCGTGCTGCCGCTGGCGGCGGATCCGCGGTCCGGGACCGCGGCCGCGATCATGGGCTATCCGGAGGATGGGCCGTTCGACGTCGAGCCCGGCCGCATCGGCCAGACCACGGTTCTCAGCACCGAGGACGCCTACGGCAACGGCCCGGTGATGCGGATGATCACGTCACTGCGGGGCCGCGTCCGCCCGGGGAACTCAGGCGGCCCGATGATCGACTCGGGCGGCCACGTGGTGGCGACGGTGTTCGCGGCGATCGTCGGAGGCTCGGGCGGAAACGGCGGCTTCGCCGTGCCGAACGCGCTGGTGCGGGCCCAGCTCGCGGCCGGAGCCGCTCGCCACGGCACCGTCAGCACGCAGGGCTGCGCCGGCTGATCGCCTCGGTCTGGATTGCTCTGCCGGGCTGAGCTTCGTCAGTCTGGACTGACGACACCCCGTGGGCGGGCGATGGTCTGCGCACCGCCCGCCCAGTAGGTGTCATGCCCCCGGGTGCCCCTAGGCGTCACTGCCCCCGACGTCCTCGGCCATTTGCATCAGCACATCCAGCTCCAGCGCCCCGAGGAGCTGGGGGTGATGATGAGCGATGTGTCGCTGGGCCGCCTCGAACAACTCCTGCTTGGAGCCACCTGCGAGTTGCGCCCCGCACTCGCAGTAGGCGATCCTTCGGTGCCGTTCGTCGATCGTGGTCATAGGTCCATGGTCGTAGCGGCCGAGCTCCACCTCGCGCGCCCCACCAAGCACGTCGATCGGTGTAACCCCGGTGTCCACAACGGACAAGAAACACTTTTTCCGTTGTCGATACGTTTCCACAACGTTGCCGAATGGCCGCACGCGCTAATGAGAGCACCCGCATCCAGCTCTGCGGACGGCTGTCCGTGGAGCTCGAGGGGGCGGAAATCGCCGACCACCTGCGGGGCCGGCAGGTCCGGCTGCTGCTCGCGTACCTGATCCTGAACCGCTCCCGGTCCGTCGGTCGCGAGGAGCTGATCGGGGCCCTTTGGCCGCACCGCTCGCCGCAATCGGAGGACGCAGCGCTGCGCACGCTGCTCTCGCGCGCTGCGCTCGGCCGTCGGCGCGTCGGCGCTGAGCGGCCGCGACGAGCTCGTGCTGGTGCTGCCCGAGCCGGTCTGGATCGACGTCGAGGCGGCCTCCGCGGAGATCGAGCGGGCCGTGCAGACGCTCGAGCAGGGGGATCCGCGCAGCGCCTGGGCCCTGGCCCAGGTGCCGCTCAACATCGCCAGCCGGCGGCTTCTGCCCGGCGCTCAGGCGTCGTGGCTGGAACCGCGCCGGCGCGAGCTCGACGAGATCCGGCTCCAGGCGCTCGAGGTGATCGGGCGGGCCGGGCTCGCCCTGGGTGGCACCCAGCTCGGGTCGGTGGAGCGCGCCGCCCGCGGGCTGATCGAGTCAGAGCCCTACCGCGAGTCGGGCTACGTGCTGCTGATGGAGTCACTGGCCGCGCAGGGAAACGTCGCCGAGGGCGTGCGAACGTTCGAACGTCTGCGCACGCTCCTGCGCGACGAGCTCGGGACCACGCCCTCGCCCGAGGCACTGGCCGCGCACGAGCGCCTGCTCAACCCGCGCAGCCGCCGGGCCGCCGCGCAGCGCGACGGCGGCGGCCGAGCCGGCGCTGCCCCTGCCCGCCGAGCTTCAGGCCCGCGCCGAGGCCCCGCTGGTCGGACGCCGCTCCGAGCTCGCCCAGCTCGGCCAGCTCTGGAGCAGCGCGAGCGCGAAAGACGAGGGCGCCGAAGCCGCCGGCGAGCTCGTCCGCGCGCCGCCGGCGGGTCGTGCTGCTGGCCGGCGACGCGGGCATCGGCAAGACGCGACTCGCGGCCGAGCTGGCGCGCACGCGCCCACGACGTGGGCGCGGTCGTGCTCACCGGCCGTGCCTCCGAGGAGACGCTCGCGCCCTATCAGCCGTTCCTCGAAGCGCTCCGCCACTTCTTCCTGAACGCTCCGCTGCGGTTGCTGCGCTCCACCTCGCGCGAGTACGGATCCGAGCTCGCCCGGCTGGTCCCCGAGCTGCGGCGCCGCGCGCCCGACCTGCCTCCGCCCGTGGCCGGCGAGCCGGAGAGCGAGCGCTACCGGCTGTTCGAGGCCGTGGTCGGCCTGCTCACCGCGATCGCCGACCACGCTCCGATCCTGCTCGCCCTGGACGACCTGCAGTGGGCGGATCGTCCCACGCTGCTGCTCCTGCGCCACCTGGCACGCGCTCCCGATCCCGACCGGCTCCTGATCCTGGTCGCCTACCGCCAGACCGAGCGCGAGCCGAGCGGCTTCGCAGGCACCTTGACCGACCTGCGCCGGGAGGGGCTCGTCACCGAGATCGAGCTCGGAGGCCTGGACGAGGCCGAGACCGCGGAGCTCGTCCGCCTGCGCACCGGCGAGGCCCCGTCGCCCGAGCTCGCCGACGCGCTCCAGTACGAGACGGAGGGCAACCCGCTGTTCATCGAGGAGATCGTCCGGCACCTGACCGAGGCGGGGGTTCAGATCGCCGGCGCCGGCGCGGTCGAGCTCCAGAGGGTGGGGTTGCCCGAGGGGGTCAAGCAGGTGATCGCGCGCCGGCTGGCCCAGCTGGGGCCGCGGACGGTCGACTGGCTGCGCGTGGCGGCGGTGATCGGGCGCGACTTCGAGGCGCCGCTGCTCGAGCAGGTCGTGGGGCAGGGCGAGGACGAGTTCCTCGACGCGCTCGACGAGGCGCTGGCCGCCGGCCTGGTGGTGGAGGCCAGCGCCGAGCGCCGGCGCTACAGCTTCTCGCACGCGCTGATCCGCGAGACGCTCTACGAGGGGATGTCGGCCGCACGACGCGCCGCGACGCATCGCCGGGTGGGGGAGGCGCTCGAGCGCTCCCGGCGCGAGAGCCTGCCCTCGCTGGCGCTCCACTTCACCCGCGCCGCCGGACCTCAGGACGCCGAGAAGGCCGTCACGTATGCCGCGCGCGCGGGCGATCAGGCGACGGCGATGCTCGCGCACGAGGAGGCGGCCGAGCATTACACGCGGGCGCTCGAGGTGCTCGAGCGATTCGACCCGGACGAGCTCGAGCGCCGATGCGACCTGCTCCTGCTCGTGGGCGAGGCGCGCGTGCGCAGCGGCGAGCGGCGTCTGGCCGACGATGCGCTTCACGGCGCCGCGCGGCTGGCCGAGCAGCTCTCCGACGGGGAGCGGCTGGCCCGCGCGGCGATCGGGCTCTGCGCGCGAGTACGTGCAGGAGCCGGGGGTGGTCGACGCGGAGCTGATCGCGATGCTCGAGCGCGCGCTCGAGCTCACCGCCGGCGAGCGGACGGTGACCCGCGTGAAGCTGCTCTCGCGCCTGTGCGGGGCGATCTACTTCTCGCTCTCGCCGCGACCGGATGCAGGCGTGCAGCGACGAGGCGGCGGAGATCGCCGAGGAGCTGGGCGATCCCGAGGCTCGGGCGTATGCCTGCGCGGCCCGTCGCCGGGCGCTGTGGGATCCCGCCCACCTGGCCGACCGGCTGTCCTGCTCGACGCGGATGCTCACGCTGGCCAGCGCGGTGGGGAGCCTCGAGCTCGAGCTCCAGGCGCACGCGTGGCTGGTGGTCGACCTGCTCGAACGGGGCGACCGCGACGCCGTCGACGCCCAGATCGAGGCGTTCACCGCCGGCGCGCAGCGGCTGCGCCAGCCGCTCTACGTGTGGAACGCGATCGTCTGGCGCTCGATGCGGGCCCTGCTCGCCGGGCGGTTCGAGCTGGCCGAGCGGCTGGCCGCCGACGCGCTCGAGGCCGGCGCCACCGCCGAGTCGGTGACCGCGCCGCAGTACTACGCCATCCAGCTGATGGCGGTGCGCCGCGAGCAGGGCCGGCTGGCCGAGCTCGAGGACTCCGCGCGCCAGTTCGTCGACGCCCATCCGACCCGTCCCGCCTGGCGCGCCACGCTGGCCATGCTGCTGGGCGAGATCGGCAACGGCGCGGCCGCCGCCGAGCTCGCTGACGAGCTGGCGGCGAACGACTACGAGGACATCCCCCGCGACGGCGACTGGCTGGTCGCGATGGCGATGCTGAGCCACGTGGCGGTGGAGCTCCGCGACGCCGACCGCGCCGCGCTGCTCTACGAGGAGCTGCTGCCCGTACGCCGACTCCAACGTCGTCGTGGGAATGGCGGTCATGTGCCTCGGATCGGTGTCGGGGTTCCTGGGCAAGCTCGCGGGGCTGCTCGGGCGCGGAGAAGACGCGGCGCGGCATTTCGAGCGTGCGCTCGAGCGCAACCGCGCGCTGCAGTCGCCGGTCCTGGTCGCCCATTCGCAGCTCGACTACGCCGCGGCGCTCGGCCCGGGCGCCCGCGCCGCCGAGCTCGTCGACTCCGCCGCGCGGATCGCGGCGGTGTCCGAGCTGCCTGCGGTCACCCGGCGGGTGGCAGAGCTTCGGGACGCGCAGCCCGCCTGAGCTCTGAGCGCGGCGTTTCGAGGATGCCGGCCGCGGGCGCTACCCTCCCCGGACTCATGCCGAAGACCTTGGTCATAGCCGAGAAGCCGTCAGTCGGTCGCGACCTCGCGCGCGTGCTGGCGGGCGCGTTCACTAAGGGCGAGGGGTTCCTGGAGGGGCCGGAGCACATCGTCACGTGGGCGGTGGGGCACCTCGTCCAGCTCGCCGATCCCGACGAGTACGACGACCGCTTCAAGAAGTGGCGGATGGCGGATCTGCCGATCGTCCCGGACCGCTTCAAGCTGGTCGTGCGCGACGAGCGCTCGAAGAAGCAGATGAACGTGGTCAAGCGCCAGCTCGGGCGCGACGACGTGGACCTCGTGGTCAACGCCTGCGACGCCGGGCGCGAGGGCGAGCTGATCTTCGCCTACCTGTACGAGAAGTCCGGCTCGCGCAAGCCGGTGCAGCGGCTCTGGCTCAACTCGATGACGACCGTCGGCGATCAAGGACGCGTTCGCGGCGCTGCGGCCGGCAGGGGAGCTGGCCTCCTTGGAGGCAGGCGGCGCGGTCGCGCTCGGAGGCGGACTGGATCGTCGGCATGAACGCCACTCGGGCGGCGACGATCCGGCTGCGGAGCTCGTTTGACGGCGCGGTGTCCCTGGGCCGGGTGCAGACGCCGACCCTGGCCATCCTGGCCCGGCGCGAGCAGGAGATCCGCGACTTCAAGCCCGAGCCCTACTGGGTCGTCGATGCGGAGTTCGACCCGGTCGTCGATGGCCCGCGCCGCTATGAGGGCCGCTACCACGCCGGCGCGAACCCGCGTGTGGCGAGCGCTTCGGAGGCCGAGTCGATCGTCGCCGCGTGCCGGGGCGGGTCCGGGGAGATCACCAAGCTCGAGAAGACCGAGCGCAAGGAGCGGGCGCCACTCCTGTACGACCTGACCTCTCTGCAGCGCGATGCGAACAGCCGCTTCGGGTTCGCGGCGCGCCGGACGCTGGCCGCGGCGCAGCGCCTGTACGAGGAGCACAAGGCGCTCACGTATCCGCGCACCAACTCGCGCTACCTGACCCGCGACATGATCGGCGAGATCAAGCCGATCGCACGGCTGGTAGGGGACCAGAAGGAGTACGCGGCGGGCTCGAAGTACGTGCAGGGATTGGACGTGCTGCCGCTGGCGCGAGTGGTCAACGACGAGAAGGTGACCGACCACCACGCGATCATCCCGACGCGCGCCGAGCGCCATCCGGTGGACAAGATGAACGAGGACGACCGGCGCGTGTATGACCTCGTCGTCCGGCGCTTCCTGGCCGTGTTCCACCCCGACGCGGTGTTCGAGAACACCCGCGTCGAGACGACGGTGGCCACGCACGTGTTCCGCACGCGCGGGAAGCTGATGCTCGTCCCGGGGTGGCGCGGGGTCTACGGCGAGATGCCCGACTCCGACCGCAGCGAGGACGACGAGGGGCGCGAGCAGCAGCTCCCGCGGCTCTCGCAGGGCGAGCAGGTCTCGGTGGAGAAGGTCGAGTCCGAGGAGAAGGAGACCAAGCCGCCCCGCCGCTACACCGAGGGCTCGCTGCTCGGCGCGATGGAGACCGCCGGCAAGCTCGTCGACGACGAGGAGCTGCGCGAGGCGATGAAGGACTCCGGAATCGGTACCCCCGCCACCCGCGCCGCGATCATCGAGCGCCTGCTCCAGGTCGGCTACATCGAGCGCGACGCACGGGCGCTGGTGGTGACCGAGAAGGGGCTGAACGTGATCCGGCTGCTCGGCGAGCACGCCCTGACCTCCCCCGGGCTGACGGGCGAGTGGGAGCACCGGCTGGCGCGGATCGAGACCGGGTCGGACTCGCGTGAGTCGTTCATGGGCGACATCGTCAAGTTCACGCAGGCCACGGTGGAGGAGCTCGACCGGAATCTGAAGGACGTGCGTATCCCGCGGGCCAACCTGGGCCCGTGCCCGGTGTGCGGCCGCGACATCGTCGAGAACCGCAAGGGCTACTCGTGCTGGTCACGCGAGGATCCTGGGTGCGGCTTCGTGATCTGGAAGTCCAAGGCGGGCAAGCAGCTTCCGGTCGCGGTGGCGCGCGAGCTGATCAAGACCGGCCGCACCGTCAAGGCCGTGACCGGCTTCAAGGGGCGTTCGGGCAAGAGCTTCCGCGCCCGGCTGGCGCTCCAGCAGACCGAGGACGGGAAGTGGCGCGTCGAGTTCGACGAGCCCTGGGCCAAGGAGGGCGCCAAGCCGCCGGAGTCCGAGGAGGCGCCGGCGCCGGCGCCGGCCGAGGAGCAGCCCGCGGCGGCGGCTTAGGCTCAGGCGGCTCGGGGGCTCAACGCATGAGGGCGATGATGTCGGCAATCACGCCGGCGGGATCACCGTACAGGCGCTTCTCGGTGATGCGCAGCACGCGGTAGCCGGCCTTCTGATGCTGCGCGTCCCGGATGCGGTCGCGCTCGAATGCGCTCGGGGTGAGGTGATACGCGCGGCTGTCGACCTCGACGATCAGGCGGCGGTCGGGCCAGCAGGCGTCGACGAGGAAGCCCTCGACGAGGACGTTGTACTGCGGTTCGGGGAGACCGGCGGCGATAATCAGCTTGCGCAGGGCGCGCTCGTGGTTCGAGCGGGTGTCGACGGCTCCACGGTAGTCAGCGAGGATGACCTGCAGACGCCCGACGCCGGCCGCGCGTGGCCGGCGGGCGATGGCGCGGTCCAGCGCCCCGAGGGCGAACAGGTCAGCGCGCACGGCGTCCTCGATGAGGCGGGTGAGGCGATCGTCCTCCATGCCTGCGGCGACATCCACGGTCGTGCGGGCGACGCTGGTGACCGGGATGCCGTCGCACTCGGCGACATCCTCGATGTGCAGGTGAGCGGTGTGGGCGCTGATCCGGGGGCGGTCGCGCCGGCTGTCCGGGGTCGTGACGTGCACCTTGCCCCAGGTCTTGGCGATCCCCCAGAGCGCGGCAGCGGTGTAGTGGCTCAGGAGCGCGCTGGGGCCATAGGCCAGGACGGCGGCCATCCACTGGCCGTGGCGGGTGAGCTTTCGGTAGCCGACGGCATAGACCCCGCGGTGGATGCGGTGTAGCCGCCCCACTTTGACCCGGTAGCAGATGTCGTCGTAATCGAAGCCGAGCGCGAGCAACTGGTAGGTGGCGACGACGCCGTGCTGCCGATCGGCCAGGAGGCCGATCATGCGCTCCCGCGCCCGATGCGTCCGAGGTTTCTCGGAACTATCGCGAGAAACCGCGGGCGGGCTGTCGTGAGAGACCGGGGGCGGGCGACGCGCGGGTGATTCCTCGGGATCTTTCCGAGGAATCGTGGGTTGTTCGGGGGGCATGTCCGTAGTAGCCCGCAAACCCCTTGATTCCACCCCCCGTGAGCTAGAACAAACGTCCAATCGCGCTAGCCGCGGCGCGGGTGCCGCCGATCACGTGGTCAGAAATCGAACTGAAAAGGCAAACCCGGCGTGAGCCGGGGACGCAAAGCTTGAGGTCTCAGGAACGTCTGAGATAGCTCGGCCGCCAGAACCGGACCAAGGAAAGGCCGCTACTCATGCTCCGCAAACTTCCAAAGAAGTACATCGCCGCCCTCACCACGGCTGCCGTCATCGGCATCGCCGGCGCGGCATTCGCCTATTTCACCTCCACGGGTACGGGCACGGGCACCGCCAGCGTAGGCAACGCCTCGAACCTGACCGTGACCGGGACGTCGGCAAGCACGCTGTACCCGGGCACCTCCTCCACCGTGAACTTCACCGTCAACAACCCCTCTACGGGTCACGAGAAGCTCGGCAGCATCACGCTGTCGGCGGTTCACGCCTGCACGGGCGCCGGATCGACATGGAACGGGTCGGCCTGCAGCGCCGGCGGCACCGAGCAGACGACCTGCGAGTCGTACGACACGAGCGCGAGCTCGACGACGGACAACTTCTCGATGCCGGCGGTGGCTTCCAACACCGATTTCGGCCCGGGTAACGGCCAGACCGTCTCCCAGACCGGCACGCTCGCGATGAACAACCTGGCCTCGAGCCAGAACTCGTGCCAGGGCGCGGCCCTGACTCTGAGCTTCACGACCAGCTAAGCAACGGGGGGCTTGGGCGCGGCGCGCGTGTCGCGCCCCATGCCCTCCATAGCGCGGACCGGCAAAGGTGCTGCAGGTGAATCCACAATCGGACGAGCGGAACGAGAAGACTGAGGAAGGTCTCTCGATCAAGGCGGGGAGCGACGCTCCCCGCCGCGCGTCCGTGTCGGCACGGAAAACGGCTGCTGCGAAGCCGCGGGCGGCGACTGCCAAGCCCAAGACGCCGGCCGCGAAGCCCAAGACGCCGGCCGCGAAGCCCAGGGCGGCAGCTGCGAAGCCGAAGGCGCCGGCCAAGACAGCTACTGCGAAGCCTCGGGCGGCGGCCGCCAAGCCCAAAGCGACGACTGCTCGGCCCAAGGCAGCGACTGCTCGGCCCAAGGCAGCGACTGCTCGGCCCAAGGCAGCGACTGCTCGGCCCAAGGCAGCGACGTGCCAAGCCTGAGGGCGGCTGCGGCAAAGCCTCGGGCGGCGGCCGCGAAGGCGAAAGCGCCGGCCAAGACGGCTGCTGCGAAGCCCGCAACGGCTGCTGCGAAGCCCACCACGGCGGCGGCCAAGCCGAAGGCGGCGGCGGCCAAGCCGAGGGCGGCGGCGGCGAGGCGGAAAGCGCCGTCCACGGCCGTGGCTGTGGCACCCAAGGCACCGTCCACGGCGGTCGCTGTCACACCCAAGGCGCCGATCACAGCGGTAGCTGTGCCACCCAAGGCGCCGGCGAGCGTGGCCGTCATCACCGAGGCGCGCCCGACGAAGCTGGCGGCGGCGAAAACCCGACAGCGGAGGCCTGCGAAGCCGAAGTCCAGGCTCCGCCGGTCGTCGTCAGTCGTAGCCCTTGCGCTTCTGGTTGCGATCGTTGGTCTGGTCGCGACCGCGTCGGCGTTCCTCACCGCGACCGGCACGGGCACCGCCGTCGCAAGCGCGACGTCCCTCGCTGCGCCCGCGGCTGCCGGCGCGACGGCCTCCGGCACGTCGGTCTCCGTCACCTGGAGCGCTCCGGCCCCTCCCAGCGGTGGGTCCGTCGATGGTTACTACGTGTTGCGGAAGTCCGGAGGTTCGACGATTCCGGCATGCGGAAGCTCGGCGAGCAGCCTGCTGTCCGCCGCCGCCACGAGCTGCACCGACACGGGCAACCCCGCGGGCGCCGGCGTCCCGGGCGGGACCTATACCTATCAGGTCGTCGCGGTCTGGCGCTCGTGGTCGACTACGAGCAGCGCCAGCGGTTCGGTCACGGTCCAGTCGCCAACAGCGACTTCGGCGACCCCCACCTCGTACGATCAGGGCGCCACCAGCCAGACGATCACGATCGCCGGCACCAACTTCGTATCAGGGGCAACCGTCGGCTTCTCTGGGTCAGGGATCTCGGTCAACTCGGTCAACTTCGTCAGCTCGACCTCCCTGACGGCCAACATCACGATCTCGGGGAGCGCCGCCACCGGGTCACGCAACGTCCTCGTCACCAATCCCGACGGCGACGTGGCCACCGCGTCCGGCGCATTCACCGTCAATCCGGCCCCGACCGTGACCTCGACGAGCCCCAACTCGCGCGGTCAGGGCGCCAGCAGCCAGACGATTACGATCTCCGGCGCGAACTTCGACAACGGGGCCGCGCTGGCCGTCGCGTTCTCCGGCACCGGCATCACGGTCAACTCGGCGACGTTCGTGAGCGCCACCTCGCTGAGCGCGAATATCACGATCGCGTCGAATGCAACCACCGGCGCCCGCAACGTGACGGTCACCAACGGCGACGGGAGCGCGGCCACGGGCACGAGCGTGTTCACGGTCAATGCCGCGCCGACGGTTTCCTCGACCAGCCCGAGCTCTCGCGGCCAGGGAGCGGCCAGCCAGAACATCACGATCACCGGCACGGGCTTCGTCTCCGGGGCGACGGCGGCGTTCTCGGGGACGGGGATCACGGTCAACTCGACGACGTTCGTGAGCGCGACCTCGTTGACGGCCAACATCACGGTGGCGGCGAATGCGACCACGGGCGCGCGCAACGTGACGGTCACTAACCCGGACGCGGGTGTCGGCACCGGCTCGAGCGTTTTCACCGTCAACAGCGGCCCGACGGTTTCCTCGACCAGCCCGAGCTCGCGAGCCCAGGGCGCGACCAGCCAGAACATCACGATCACCGGCACGGGCTTCGTCTCCGGGGCGACGGCGGCGTTCTCGGGGACGGGGATCACGGTCAACTCGACGACGTTCGTGAGCGCGACCTCGCTGACGGCCAACATCACCGTTTCCGCAGGGGCGGCAACCGGCGCGCGCGACGTCACGGTCACGAATCCGGACGCGGGCACCGGCACCGGCACGAGCGTGTTCACGGTCAATGCCGCTCCGACGGTCACGTCGACGAGCCCGGCGTCGCGGGGGCAGGGCGCGACGAGCCAGGACATCACGATCACGGGCACCGGGTTCGTGTCGGGCGCGGCGGCGACGTTCTCGGGGACGGGGATCACGGTCAACTCGACGACGTTCGTGAGCGCGACCTCGCTGACGGCCAACATCACGGTGGCCTCGAATGCGACCACCGGCGCGCGCGAGCGTCACGGTCACGAATCCGGACGCGGGCACCGGCACGGGCACGAGTGTGTTCACGGTCGATGCCGCTCCGACGGTCACGTCGACGAGCCCGGCGTCGCGGGGGCAGGGCGCGACGAGCCAGAACATCACGATCACGGGCACCGGGTTCGTGTCGGGCGCGGCGGCGACGTTCTCGGGGACGGGGATCACGGTCAACTCGACGACGTTCGTGAGCGCGACCTCCCTGACGGCCAACATCACGGTGGCCTCGAATGCGACCACCGGCGCGCGCAGCGTCACGGTCACGAATCCGGACGCGGGCACCGGCACAGGCGCAAGCGTCTTCACGGTCAACGCCGCTCCGACGGTCACGTCGACGAGCCCGGCGTCGCGGGGGCAGGGCGCGACGAGCCAGAACATCACGATCACCGGTACCGGGTTCGTGTCGGGCGCGGCGGCGACGTTCTCGGGGACGGGGATCACGGTCAACTCGACGACGTTCGTGAGCGCGACCTCGCTGACGGCCAACATCACGGTGGCCTCGAATGCGACCACGGGCGCGCGCAGCGTCACGGTCACGAATCCGGACGCGGGCACCGGCACAGGCGCAAGCGTCTTCACGGTCAACGCGGCGCCGACTGTGACCTCGGTAAGCCCGAGCTCCGACGCGCACAACACGACCAACGACGTGGTCACCATCACCGGCACGGGCTTCGTGTCCGGTGCGGCGGTGACGTTCTCGGGAACGGGGATCACGGTGAACTCGACGACGTTCGTGAGCGCAACGACGCTGCACGTCAACATCAACATCTCGAACGCCGCGGCGAAGACCGCCCGGAATGTGACGGTCACCAATCCTGACGCCGGCGTCGTAACCGACAACAGCGCGTTCACGGTCACCTGACGCCGGGGGCAGGGGTTCGCCCGACAATCGCGGGCGCCTGCCGCGGTCTCGGCATCTCCGTTGGGCTGTCAGGATCGACGCGAGTCAGCGTGCGCAGGCCGCCGCCGTTTTCGACGACCGTGAAGGGCAGGAGCTCGGTGGGAGCCCTTCGGAGAGAGCTCGGCGCCGGGCCCGTCCCGTGCTCGATTTTGGGTCTAAAAGAGCAACCAATATCGAGCACTCGGGATTGCGGCCTCGAACGGTGGCGGCAGCGCCGGTGGCGCCGCGGGCGCCAGCGGCACCGACGGGTCGGTCACCTTCATCGGCCCCGGCCTGACGCCGGCGTAGACCAGCGCGGCCGACGGCGGCTCGGCCTAACGTCCAAAGCTCCGGCGCCGGTTACGGGAAGGCGGCCTGGTGTTCGATACAAGGGTGTACGGAACAAGCGGGCGCTGGAAACCCTGATCACGGCTGATCTCTACGGAGCGCCCCGCCTCAACCCAGGTTAGGAGGGGCCATGACGCGGTCCTTGAAGACGCTCGCAGTCCTCTCGGCGACTGCGGCGGCCACGCTGATGCTCGCAACGACGGCCCTCGCTTCGTTCGGTGGCCACGCGCGTCCGACGACCCTCGCGGCGTTCGGCAGCCATGCGCGCTCCACCACCGGCGCGTGGGGCATCTCGCTCGGAGCGTCGTCCTGGTCGGGCTCCCTTACCGCGCTCTATCCCGGCGCCGCCGACGACTCGGAGTTGGTCCCGTTCACAGTCACCAGCGAATGGTCCGGGAACCGCGCGGTGAGGTCGATCACCGCCTCGCTCCGCGTCGAGCCCAATGGTGACGCCGAGACCACGGGAGGCGCTGACCTCCCAGGCTGCCTCGCCAGCTGGTTCACCATTTCCTTCGCCGACGGCGATCGGCCGGTTCCCGCCGCGCTGGCGCCAGGAGCCTCTTACACCGGGGAGTTCGAGCTGAAGATGCGCGACAGCGGAACGACCCAGAACCAGTGTGCCGACACAAATCCGGCGGTCACAGTGACCGCCGCGTAGCGCGGACCCAGACCAGCCTCGGGCGGTAAGCGCCCGGGTGCGACGGACGCGCGAGGACCCGTCCACCGCGCGCGCCACCATAGGCGAGATGCCACTGACGCTCGTCCTCGGACCCGCGAACTCGGCCAAGGCCGGAGAGGTGCTCGGCGCCTTCGCGGCCGCGGCGCCCCGGGGCGCCCTTCTCGTCGTGCCCACAGCCGAGGACGCCGCCCACTACGCGCGCGAGCTGGCCGGCGAGGGCGCATTGCTCGGCTCTGTGCTCACGTTCGCCGGCCTGGCCGGGGAGGTCGCACGGCGGACGGGCTACAGCGCCTGGCGCCTCACGCCAGCTCCAGCGGGAGCGGCTGGTGCGTCGCGCCGTGGCCGGCGCCGACCTGAGAGCCCTCCGCCCCACCGCGGAGACGGCGGGGTTCGCGACGTCCGCCGGCGAGTTGATCGCGGAGCTCGAGCGCTCGCTGATCTCGCCGGAGAGGCTCGCCGCTGCCGTCGCGGCCTGGGAGGGACGGCCTCCCCACGCCGAGGAGATCGCGAGGATCTACTCCGGCTACCACGGCGAGCTCGAGCGCGTACGCGCGGTCGACGGCGAGCTGTACGCGTGGCGGGCGCTCGACGCGCTGCGCGCGGAGCCCAGCCGGTGGGGATCCGACGACGTCTTCTTCTACGGCTTCGACGACCTGCACGCGCTCCAGCGCGACGCGGTCGAGACCCTGGCCGAGGTGGTCGGTGCCGAGGTCACGCTGTCGCTCACCTACGAGCCGGGGCGGGCGGCCCTGTCGGCGCGCGCCGAAGTGGTGGAGGAGCTGCGGCCGCTGGCGCGCGAGGTTCACGAGCTGCCGGCCGTCGACGAGCACTATGTGCCGGGGTCACGAGCGATCCTGCACCACGTGGAGCGCCGCCTGTTCGAGCCGGCGGCGTCTGAGCGCTCCGAGGCCGGCGAGGCGGTCGCGCTGCTCGAGGCCGGAGGCGAGCGCGCCGAGGCCGAGCTCGTGGCGGCCGAGGTGATCGAGCTGCTGCGGGCGGGCGTCCGCGCCGAGGAGGTCGCGGTCGTGTACCGCTCCCCGGCGGGCGCGGCGCCGCTGCTCGAGCAGGTGTTCGCGCAGTACGGCATCCCGCTCGCGGCGCGTCGGACGGTGCCGTTTGGCCACACCCCGATCGGCCGCAGCGTCCTCGGCCTCGCTCGCTGCGCCTGGCTGGGACCCGACCGCGCGTCCGCGGGCGACCTGCTCGAGTACGTGCGCGCCCTCGATACGGCCGATCAGGGGGACCGGCTCGAGGCCGAGGTGCGCCGCAAGGCGCTCCGGACCGCGGGTGAGGCGGCAGCGCGTCTCCCCACCGCGCTCCCCGAGCTCGCCGCCCTGCGTGACGCCGTCGATCCGCTGGCCGAGCTCTCGGCACACGCGGCAGGCCTGCTGAGCGCCGCCCACCGCGGCTCGGCGGCGATCCTCGATGTCGACGAGGAGCTCGACGCCCGGGCGGTGGCAAGTCTGGTGCGAGCGGCCGAGGAGCTGGCGGCGCTGGGCGAGGAGCTCCACCCGGCGGAGCTGATCGAGCTGCTGTCCGACGCTTCCGGTGGCGGCCGGGCGGCCCGCGCAGCCCGGAGCGGTGCTGCTGTCCGAGCCGCTGGCGATCCGCGCCCGGCGCTTCCGCGCCGTGTTCGTGTGCGGGCTACAGGAGGGCGAGTTCCCGCGCCAGAGCTCGCCGGAGCCGTTCCTGTCCGACGAGGACCGGCGCGAGCTGGCGACGTGCAGCGGGCTGAGGCTGGCCGGCGCGGAGGACGCGCTGGCCCGGGAGCGCTACCTGTTCTACTCGTGCCTCGCCCGCGCCACCGAGCGGGTGGTGCTGAGCTACCGGAGCTCGGACGAGGAGGGAAACCTGGCGTTGCCCTCGCCGTTCATCGCCGACGTAGCCGAACTGCTCGCGCCCGGCTGGACCGAGCTACGCCGGCAGCGGCTGATCGCCGACGTGGTGTGGCCGCCAGACCGGGCGCCCACCGAACGCGAACGCGCGCGGGCGCAGGCAGCCGCCGGCGCGCCGCCGGCGGGCGAGCCCGCGCCGGTCGAGGCCGTGCTCTCGGAGGTGGCGCTGCAGCACGTCCGCCACCGCGACATGCTCTCCGGCGGCGCGCTCGAGTCGTTCGCCAACTGCCCGGTCAGATGGCTCGTCGAGCGCGAGCTGCAGCCGGAGCCCCTGGAGCCCGATTCCGACGCGCTCACGCGCGGTAGCTACATGCACGGCGTGCTCGAGCGGGTGCTCGACCGGCTCGGACGCCCGGTCACGCCGGAGTCGCTCCCGGACGCGTTGACGATCCTCCAGCAGGTCCTCGAAGAGCTGCCGGGCGACCTCGCTCCCGGTCGGCTCGCCGGCGTCCGGGCCGCCATCAAGAGCGCGATCGAGGCCGACCTGCGGCGCTACCTCGCCCACGAGGCGGACGATCAGAGCGCCTGGGCGCCGCGAGCGATCGAGCTCCGGTTCGGCTTCGAGGAGGAGGAGGCGCCGCTGCCGCCGCTCGAGCTGGGCGAGGGCGCGGAGCGGATCCGCTTGCGCGGCGTGATCGATCGGGTCGACGTGGCACCGGACGGGCGCAGGGCGATCGTGCGCGACTACAAGAGCGGGTCGACGCGGCAGGAGTACGCCGGCGCGCGCTGGGCGGCCGAGCGCCAGTTGCAGGTGGCGCTGTACATGCTCGCGGTGCGGGAGCTGCTCGGTCTCGACCCGGTGGCGGGTGTCTACCAGCCGCTCGGCGGCGGGGATCTGCGAGCGCGCGGGATGTTCCTCGCCGGGGATGGGGAGGAGGCGGGCAGCTCCCTCGTGGCCACCGACGCGCGCGAGCGCGAGGCGTTCGACGCCGAGCTGGCGGGGGCCGCCGAGCGTGCGATCGCGCTGGCGGCACGGCTGCGATCCGGACACCTGACGCCATGCCCGGAGACGTGCTCGCGCGACGGGTGCAAGTACCCCGGGATCTGCCGGAGCACATGATCGAGTGCCCGCCCAGAGATCCTGTGGCCTCCCGCGACTGGACCGACGAGCAGCGGCTGGCGATTGAGCGCCGGGAGGGCGATCTGCTGCTCGCTGCCGGCGCCGGCAGCGGCAAGACCTCGGTGCTGGTCGAGCGGTTCGTGCGCTCGGTGCTGGAGGACGGCGTCGCCGTCCAGGCGATCCTCACCATCACCTTCACCGAGAAGGCGGCGGCCGAGATGCGCGAGCGGATCCGCGTGCGGCTGCGCGAGCTCGGCGCCGACGCCGCGGCGCGGGAGACGGAGGGAGCGTTCATCTCGACCATCCACGGCTTCTGCGCGCGGATCCTGCGCGCGCACGCGCTCTCGGCCGGGATCGATCCCGAGTTCACCGTGCTCGACCAGCCCGACGCCGAGCGCCACGCCGACGCCGCCTTCGAGGACGCGCTGGAGGAGGTGGCACAGACGGCGCCCGGCGGCGTCGAGCTGATCGCCGGATACACCGCCGCCGGGCTGCGCGGCGCGATCGTCGGGACCTACGCCGAGCTGCGCTCGCGGGGCGAGCTCGAGCCCGGCCTCCCGGCGCTGCCGCCGGCGCCGGATCTGGAGAGCCCGCGCCAGCGGCTGCGCGCCGCGGCCGCGGCGGCGGCCCAGGAGCTCGGGGGCGTGGACGCGCCGTCGGTGCGCGTGCTCCAGGCGATCGATCGGCTGGCGCGCTGCGAGCAGGTCACCGCCGCCGCCGATCCCTGGCCGGGCGATGTCGATCGCCTGGCCCTCCCCGGCGGCAACGGCGCGGCGCTCAGCACCCCGGTCTGCGTGGCCTACGCGGAGGCGCTGCGCGAGTTCCGCGCAGCATGCGAGCACCGGCGCGCGGTCCCCCTCCGCGACCTGCTCGACCGGTTGCTTCGCGGCTTCGGCCGGCGCTACGCGGCCCGTAAGCGCGCACAGTCGGCGGTCGACTTCGAGGACCTCGAGCTCCTGTGTCGCGAGCTGCTGCGCTCCGACCGGCGGCTGCGCGGGCGCTACCGGACGCGCTTCGAGCGGATCATGGTGGACGAGCTCCAGGACACCAACCCGGTGCAGCTCGAGCTGATCGACCTGATCGCGCGCGGCAACCTGTTCACGGTCGGCGACGCCTACCAGTCGATCTATGCCTTCCGGCACGCGGACGTGGAGCTGTTCGAGCAGCGCGCCGAGGCGCTGGACGGCGGTGGGCGCGCGCGCCACGCTGCGGACGAATTTTCGTTCACGCCGGGAGATCCTCGACGTGCTCGGGACCGCGTTCGCCGGGGAGTTCGGCGAGCGCTTCGAGGCACCGCGGCCCGGGCGGGAGGACCCGCCGGCGGACGATCCCCGCGTCGAGCTGATGGTCATCGACAAGGGCGCGGACTGGACGTCCGACGGCCTGGCTTCGCCGTGGCGGCTGGCGGAGGCGCGTGCGCTCGCGGCCCGCGTGCGCGAGCTCGTCGACGAGGGGGCGCGTCCGTCGGAGATCGTCCTGCTGACGCGCGCCACGAGCGATCTGCGCACGTACGAGCGCGAGCTCGAGCGGCAGGGGATCCCCACGTACGTGATCGGCGGCCGGGGCTACTGGTCGCATCCGCAGGTGGTCGACCTCGTCGGCTACCTGAGGGCGCTGGCCAACCCGCGCGACGAGGAGGCGCTCTACACGGTCCTGGCCTCCCCGCTCGTCGGTGTCTCGCTCGACGCGCTGGTCGTGCTGGCGGCGCGGGCGCGGGGGACGGGACGCGATCCGTGGTCGTTGTTGCGCGAGGGCACGACCGATGAGCTCCCCGACCGGGAGGCGCTGGAGCGATTCGCCGCCTGGTTCGCGGGTGAGCGCCGCGTCGCGGCGCGGGCATCGATCGACGAGCTGATCGACCGCGCGCTCGCGGCGACGGGGTACGACCTGGCCGTGCTGGCGATGCCCGGCGGCCGGCGTCGACTCGCCAACCTGCGCAAGCTGATGCGGCTGGCCCGTGAGCACGAGGCGGCGGCCGGCCGCGACCTGCGCGGGTTCCTCGGGCTGGTGCGCCGCCGCGCCAGCGACTGGAGCGCGAGCTCGGCGCGGGAGAGCGAGGCGCCGATCGAGGGCGAGGCGCTCGAAGCCGTCCGCCTGATGACGATCCACCGGGCCAAGGGTCTCGAGTTCGAGATCGTGTGCGTGGCCGACCTGGGGCGGGGGCCGCGCTGGCCGGCGGACATCATCCGGGTCGGCCGCGACGGTCGCCTCGGACTGCGTCTGGCGCGGCCCGGCACCGCGCGGCGCGAGCCGGCACTGGCTTATCGCGCGCTCGGCGAGGAGCGCGCGGTAGCCGAGGCCCGCGAGGAGCGTCGGCTGTTCTACGTGGCGATGACGCGCGCCAAGGAGCGGCTGATCCTGAGCGGCGCGGCGAGGCTCGATGGGTGGCGTGAGAGCGGGACACCGATCGCGTGGATCGCGCCGGCGCTGCTCGGCGAGATGGACGAGCGACTGGCGGAGCATCAGGGCGTGACGGAAGCCCGGGTCCGGTTCAGGTTTCTCGGCGAGGAGGATGTTCCCGACCCGCCCGCGCCACCTGACCCCGGCTCCGCGGCCCCGGGCGGGGCGCCTGGACCCACCGCCCCGCCACCGACGCCACCGCGCCATCGCCACCGACGGCTCCGCGCGTCAGCTCTCTCAGCTACTCCTCGCTGGCGGAGTACCGCCGCTGCGGCTACCGCTTCTACGTCGAGCGGGTACTCGGGCTGCCGCCGGGGAAGATCGCGCCGTCGGACCTCGAGCTCGCCACCCGCGGCCTGTCCGGCACCGATCGCGGCGTCCTGATCCACGCCCTGCTCGAGCGGCTCGACTTCCGCCGCCCGATCGCGCCCGCGCCGGCCGGGTTCGCCGAGCTCTGCCGGCGCGAGGGGATCGCCACACCGAGCCCGGCCGAGACCGAGGAGCTGGCCGAGATGGTGGCGGCGTTCGTGCGCAGCCCTACTCGCGAGCGGCTGGCCCGCGCCACGGGGATCCGGCGCGAGGAGCGGTTCGCCTTCGAGATCGCGGGCGGCGTGCTCGTCACCGGTGCGTTCGACGTGCTCGCGCGCGAGCCGGGCCGGATGCTCGTCGTCGACTACAAGAGCGATCGACTGGAGGGAGCTGCGCCGGCCGACGCGGTCGCCGCGCGCTACGACACCCAGCGGCTGATCTACGCGCTCGCCGTCCTCCGCGCCGGTGCTCCCGCGGTCGAGGTCCAGCACTTGTTCCTGGAGCGTCCGGGGCAGCCGGTGGCGAGGACCTTCACGAGCGCGGACGCCGCGCGGCTCGGCGCTGAGCTCGAGCGCCGAGCGTACGGGGTGCTGCGTGGCGAGTTCGCCGTCACCGACACGCCGCATCGCACGGTGTGCGCCGGCTGCCCCGCCGAGGGCGGGATGTGCTCGTGGCCGCTCGAGATGACGCGGCGGGAGGCGCCCGACCGGCTGTTCTAATCCGCCGAGGGCGCCAGAGCTTCTAACCGGGGGTGGGGGGGTTGAAGCGCACGTCGACCTGCTCCTCGTCGTGGCGCTCCTCGACCTTGGCGAGCGCGCGCAGCGTGCGCTGGTCCGCGGAGCGCATCGGGCGGACCCATCAGGCTCCGGGGGTAGAGCCGGCGAGCCAGCACGACGTTGATCTCGGCCGCGTACAAGGTCACCTGCGCGCCCAGGTGGAGCCAGACGATCAGTGCGATCACCAGCGCGAACTGCGAGTAGAAGCCCTGGGCGTGCCGGTAGATGTGGTTGATGTAGATCCCGCCCAGGACCTGGAGGACCTCCCAGAACACCGCCGCGAACGCCACGCCGATCCACAGGCAGCTCGTGGGCACGGAGATGGCGGTGAGGAAGCGGAAGGCGGTCAGGAACAGCGCGAAGTTGACGATCAGCGAGAGGATGATCGTGCCGTAGCGAACCGCCGGACCGCCCAGGCCGGTGACCAGCCCGGAGGCGGCCGTGGAGAGGATGAACAGCATCCCCAGGCAGGCCAGCACGAGCAACCCCTTGAGCTTCGAGCGCAGGAAGTCCGGGCGATCCTTGAACGGCACCGCCCACACCGTGTTGAACGCGTTCTGGGCCGCCTGGGTGACGCCGAGGCCGCCGAGCATCGAGGTCACGAGACCGATGACGAGCGCGGTGGTGCGCCCGGTCAGCGCGTGGACCTGGATCTGGCTCGCCGATCACCGGGAACTGGCCGAGCACCGAGTGCTCGACCGACCGCTGCACGCCCGGATGGCCCTGGAGGATGAACCCCAGGATCGTGGTCATCACGAGCAGCAGCGGGAACAGCGAGAAGAACGCGTAGTAGGCGACGAGCGCAGCGAGGTTTCCCGGCCTGGTCGTTGCCGAACTTGCGCAGGACCGCCATCGGGATGGCCAGCGTCTTGTGCCGCTGCTGGACCCCGTCGAAGATCTTGATCGGGCGCAGGATGTCCACGCCCGCTGTGATACCCGGTTCAGGCGGCGACGAGGCGCGACGGGCCGGCGTCGGCCGCGCGCCGGTCGCCGCTCACGCAGCACGACGGTGGCGCCGCGCGACGGGCTGAACGTGATGCTGCGCCGTCCCGTCGTCTCCGGTGCCTCGCCCGCCGGCGCCAGCTCGATACCGACGCAGCGCGCAGCCGAGCACGATCTTCAT
Source organism: uncultured Solirubrobacterales bacterium (assembly GCA_963710305.1). Taxonomy (GTDB): domain Bacteria; phylum Actinomycetota; class Thermoleophilia; order Solirubrobacterales; family Solirubrobacteraceae; genus Palsa-465. The sequence goes on from CAVPZV010000009.1 coordinate 80,801, forward strand.
CTCCTGGAGCGCGAAGCTCGCGCCCAGGCACCGCCGGCGCCCGCCCCCGAACGGGATCCAGGTGTAGGTGCCCGGCGAGTGGCCGAGGAAGCGCTCGGGCCGGAAGGCGTAGGGCTCCGGGTAGATCTCCGGGTCGTGATGGACCAGGAAGGCGCTCGCCAGGAGCGAGACGCCGGCCGGGTACTCGAAGCCGCCGATCGTCACCGGGCGCTTGGTCAGGCGCGGCTCGGCGTTGGGGAGCACCGGCCGCAGTCGCAGGATCTCGTGGATGGTCGCGGTCAGGTACTCGTCGCCGTCGCCCGCGTCGAGCTCCGCCTCCAGGCGCTCGACGACTGCCGGCTCGCGGGTCAGGCGCTCGAACGCCCAGGCGAGCTGCGAGGCGGTGGTCTCGTGGCCGGCGACGAGCGCAGTCAGCAGCTCGTCGCGGAGCTCCTGCGGCGACATCGGTCCGATCCGTCCTCGTGCCGCGCCTGGAGCAGCATCGCCAGCACGTCGTCGCGGTCCTCGTCGCCCTGAGCCCGCCGCTCCTCGATCAGCTCGAAGATCATCCGGTCGGTCCGCTCGATCAGCTCGGGGAAGCGGCGAAGCTTCGGGTGCAGCGGGCCGATGATGCGCTGGAGCGCCGGCAGCACCGACAGCGGGCTCTCGCTGAAGGCGATCCACTCGCTGAGCGTGTCGCGCAGGTCGTCGAGCGCCGAGCCCTGCTCGAGGCCGAACACGGCGCGCAGGATGATCTCGAGCGTGAGGCGCTGCAGGCGCGGGTGCAGCGTCACCGGCTCACCGAGCGGCCACGGGGTCGAGCTCGCGCTCGGCGAGCTCGGTCATCAGCCCCGTCAGCCGCTGCATCTTCTCGCCGTGGAAGGCCGGCAGCATCAGCTTGCGCTGCTCCAGGTGCGCGGCCTCGTCGAGCAGGATCACCGAGTTCGAGCCGATCATCGGCTCGAGGATCCGCGCGCCCTCGCCGGGATGCACCGCGTCGGGCGACGCCATGAACAGCTCCTTGATCTCCTCCGGGTCCGAGAGGAGCACGAACGGCGGCTGGAAGGGCATCTGGACGGTGACGCGCTTGCCGTAGCGCCGGCGCATCCGCTCGAGCGAGGCCGTGGGTCGCTTCCAGGCGCCGAGCAGCTGGAGCGCGGCCGGCAGGCGCGGCCCGGGCGGCAGTTGGCTGCGCATCGCACCCTTTCCCACAGGCGGGATTATTCCCCGCCGGCGGCGCGGCAAAGTGAGGTTCCGCACATAGGCGTGTCGAGAAATCGGAAATATGGGCCGCTTTCTCGACACGCCCCCGGTCAACACGCCCCCGGTCAACAGCCCCCGTCAGATCAGCGAGCTCTGCCCGCGCTCGAGCGCCAGCAGCGTCTGCTTGCGCTCGAGGCCGCCGGTGTAGCCGCCGAGGCCGCCGGTGGAGTGAAGGATCCGGTGGCAGGGGACGACGATCGGCAGCGGGTTGGCGCCGAGCGCGTTCCCGGCCGCCCGCGAGGCTCGCTCGTTGCCGGCCTCGCCGGCGACGCGCTTGTAGGTCGAGACCGAGCCGTAGGGGACCCGCGCCGTGGCCTCCAGCACGCGGCGGCTGAAGCCACGGACGAGCTGCCAGTCGAGCGCGATGTCGAACCGCGCGGCGGGCGCCGGCCAGGTACTCGTCGAGCTCGCGACGCGGCTCGTCGAGCGGGGCGGCGATGACGCGGGGGGAGATCGCTCGCGGCCAGCGACTCGAGCACGGCGTCCTCGCCGTCGTCGAGATAGGCGATGCGGACGAGCCCGCGCGGCGTGGTCGCGAGCAGCAGCCGCCCGACCGGTGAGTCGAGCGTGGCGTAGGCGACGTCGAGCAGGCCGGCGGCGGCCACCGCGGCGCTCAGGTCGGGCAGCTCCGCGTCTTCGACGCGAGCCAGTGCGCTTTTCAGATCGGTCATGGCTGGTACTCCAGTCGCAGTCGTTTCAATGCTTCGTGGACGTTCCGTCGCGCCGCCTCCTCGCTCGTCTCCATGACGGCGGCGATCTCCTCGTACGGCGCATCGGCGACGTAGCGCAGGGCCAGCGCCGTGCGCTGCTTGGGCGGGAGCTCGCGCACGCGGCTCCAGAGCTCGTCGTCCGGCGGCTCGCCGCCGGGGCGGTCGGAGTCTCGGGCACCGAGGCCACGGGGACCGCCTGCCGCCGCTCGCCGCGCGCAGGTGGTCGATCGCCTTGCGGTGCGCCACCGTGAACATCCAGCTGCGCAGGTTCGAGTCCGTCGCGCAGCGCGGGATACGCGCGGAGCGCCGCGAGCCACGTCTCCTGGTAGCAGTCGTCGGCGTCGGCTCGCGCCCACCGTCGCCACCAGGAAGCGGTGCACGTCGCGGCCGTGGGCATCGAGCAGCCTTTGGAAGGGGGGAAGGTTCACTGGCGATGAAACGCGGCCGGCGCGTCGCTCTCGTGAGAACCGGCAAGACGCCGCTCAGCGCTTGATCGCACCACATCTTCGCTATACAAAGCTCATATGGCGCGAGCAATCTGGTCGGGTGCAATCAGCTTCGGGCTGGTCAACGTGCCCGTCAAGCTCTTCAGCGCGACATCGCCCAAGTCGGTCCGCTTCCACCAGCTCTCGAGCAAGACGGGCGGGCGCATCCGCCAGAAGCGCGTCGACGCGACGACCGGCGAGGAGGTCCCCTACGAGGAGATCGTCAAGGGCTACGAGGTCACTCCGGACCGCTACGTGATCATCGAGCCCGAGGAGCTCGAGGCGCTCGATCCGAAGGCGACGAAGACGGTCGACATCGAGGAGTTCGTCGACCTGGCCGAGATCGACCCGATCTACTACGACCACAACTACTACCTGGCGCCCACCGCCGGCGGGGCCAAGGCGTACCGGCTGCTGCTCGACGCGATGCGCGAGTCGGGCAAGGTGGGGATCGGCAAGGTCGTGCTGCGCTCCAAGCAGCAGCTGTGCGCGCTGCGGCCCACGGGCGAGGTGCTGACGCTGACCACGATGCTGTTCGGCGACGAGGTGCTCGCGCCCGACCGTCTCGACGAGCTCGAGTCGGTGAGCGAGGCCGAGGCCACCGCGCGCGAGCTCGCCATGGCCGAGCAGCTGATCAGCGACGCTGTCGGCCGAGTTCGAGCCCGACAAGTACCAGCGACGAGTACCGCGAGCGGGTGCTCGACCTGATCGAGCGCAAGGCCGCCGGCGAGGCGGTCACCGTCCAGCCACAGGCCGAGGAGCCGGCGGCGGCGCCCGACCTGATGGCCGCGCTCGAGGCGAGCCTGGCCGCCGTGCGCGCGGAGGATGGCGACGGAGCCGCACGAGCCGAGTCGCGGCCGCCGGCCGGCCGCGCCGGCCGCCAAGACGGTCGCGCACGCGGGCGGGCTCCAAGGCCGACGGCGCAGGCAAGGCGCCGGCCAAGGCCAAGGCCAAGCGAAGCCAAGGGCTAATCGGCTCCGTTTGCGGGGTAGGCCTCGCTCCAAGGAAGGAGGATTCACGATGCGGTATAGATTCAAGCCGAGCAAGCCGGTGGCGCTGTTCAGCACGCTCGTTGCGTTGCTGATCCTCGTCCTCGGCGTCACGAGCATGCACAAGGTCAGCCCGTTCGCGGTCGTGTGGGTGGTGGTGCTCGTGGGGATCGTGCTGTTCAACCTGTGGGCGGCCTTCTCGCCGCGCGGAAGCATGGGGAGCGATGTACACGGTGGAGCGCTCGGACCGCGACAGCCGCGCCGGCTGACGCGCCGATCGGTCCATCGCGACAGGCGCCGGCGCCTGACCCGGTACGCCCCGCCGCCTAACGCGACGCTAATCGCCGCTGATAATCTTCGCGGTCCGCGGCGCCGGCCGCCATCGCCGCTCGAACCCCGGCCCGGGCCTCCCTTTCCTCTCATGTACAAGCGCTTAGCTCCACCGGGGCCCACGGGCCTCTACCACCCCGCGAACGAGCACGACGCCTGCGGCATCGCGCTCGTGGCCAAGCTGTGGGGCGAGGCGAGCCACGCCGTGGTGGAAAAAGCCCTGGACGCGCTGGAAAACCTCGAGCATCGCGGCGCCGAGGGCGCCGACCCGAACACGGGCGACGGCGCCGGCATCCTGCTCCAGATCCCCGACGGGTTCCTGCGCGCCGCGGTGGCGGGAATCGAGTTGCCGGCGCCGGGCCGCTACGGCGTCGGCGTGTGCTACCTGCCGAGCGATCCCGAGCGCCGCGCGGCGCTCGAGCAGCTGATCGAGGAGACGATCGCCGAGGAGGGGCAGCGCGACGATCACCTGGCGCGACGTCCCGATCGACGAGCGCCACGTGGGGGAGACGGCGCGGCTCGCTGCGCCCGTGATCCGCCAGGTGCTGATCGAGGCCGCCGACGACCTCGCCGACCAGGACGCGTTCGAGCGCAAGCTGTACGTGATCCGGCGGGTGATCGAGCGCGAGGCAGGACGCGAGCTCGCGCTTCCGAGCTTCAGCAGCCGCACGATGGTCTACAAGGGGATGCTGACCGCGCCCCAGCTCCCGCGGTACTTCAGCGACCTGCGCGACCCGCGCCTGGCGAGCCGGCTGGCGCTCGTGCACTCGCGCTTCTCCACCAACACCTTCCCGAGCTGGGAGCTCGCCCATCCGTACCGGATGATCGCCCACAACGGCGAGGTCAACACGCTGCGCGGGAACATCAACTGGATGCGGGCGCGCGAGTCGCAGCTCGCCTCCGAGCTGTTCGGGGACGACCTGGAGAAGGTGATCCCGGTGGTGCGCGAGGGCGGCTCGGACTCGGCGGTCTTCGACAACGTGCTCGAGCTGCTCGTGCTCGGCGGCCGCTCATTCCCCACGCGGTGATGATGATGGTCCCCGAGGCCTACCGGACGCGGAAGGACCTCGACCCCGACGTCAAGGGGTTCTACGACTTCCACTCCTGCATCATGGAGCCGTGGGACGGGCCCGCGGCGGTCGTGTTCACCGACGGCCGCATGGCCGGTGCCGTGCTCGACCGCAACGGGCTGCGCCCCGGGCGCTGGGTCCAGGACACCGACGGCTACGTCGTGCTGGCCTCGGAGACCGGAGTGATGACGGTCGCGCCCGAGCACATCCAGCGCAAGGGCCGCCTGGCCCCGGGCAAGCTGTTCCTGCTCGACCTCGAGGACGGACGGATCGTCGAGGACGAGGAGGTCAAGCGGCGGGTGGCGAGCCACAAGCCCTACGGCGAGTGGTACGAGCGCTCGGTCGTGCACATCGCCGACCTGCCCGAGCGCGAGCCGCGCACTCCGCGGATCGAGCCGCTGCGCTCCAAGCAGCTCGCCTTCGGCTACTCGCAGGAGGACCTGCGGATGGTGATCGCGCCGATGGCCGCCACGGGCGAGGAGCCGACCGCGAGCATGGGCAACGACGCCGCGCTGGCCGTGCTCTCCGACCGCCAGCCGCCGCTCTTCTCCTACTTCAAGCAGCTGTTCGCGCAGGTGACCAACCCGCCCATCGACCCGCTGCGCGAGTCGGTCGTGATGAGCCTCCAGGCGGGCGTCGGCGCCGAGGTCAACCTGCTGAACGAGGCGCCCGAGCAGGCCCACCAGCTGGTGATGGACCAGCCGATCCTGCGCAACCACGAGCTCGAGAAGCTCCGCCAGGTCTCCCACGACGTGTTCGACGCGGCCACGCTCGACATCACCTGGCCGATCGAGCAGGGGCCGAACGGGATGGAGCTGCGCCTGTACGACCTGTGCGCGGAGGCCGCGCAGTACGTCGACAACGGCGCCAACATCCTGATCCTGTCGGACCGCAACCTCGGCCCGGAGCGGATCGCCATGCCCTCGCTGCTGGCCGTGGCCGCCGTCCACCACCACCTCGTGCGCCGGGGTACGCGCCTGCGCACCGGCCTGGTGATCGAGTCCGGCGAGCCGCGCGACATCCACCACATGGCGACGCTGATCGGCTACGGCGCGGCGGCGATCAACCCGTACGTGATGTTCGAGTCGCTCGACGAGCTGGCCGATCGCTCGCTGCTCCCGGTCGACCTCGACCGCGAGGAGGCCGAGAAGCGGATCGTCAGGGCGATCGGCAAGGGCCTGCTCAAGACGATCTCGAAGATGGGCATCTCGACGATCCAGTCCTACTGCGGCGCGCAGATCTTCGAGGCGGTCGGTCTCGACCAGGAGCTGATCGACGAGCACTTCACCGGCACCCAGTCGCGGATCGGCGGCGTCGGGCTCGACCAGCTCTCGACCGAGGCGATGGAGCGCCACTTCCGGGCCTATCCGCGCACCGGGCGCGACGTCCTCCCGGTCGGCGGCGTGCTCCAGTGGCGCCGCGACGGCGAGCGCCACATCTGGAACCCCGACACGGTGGCCAAGCTCCAGCACGCGGTGCGCGGCGAGAACGGAGACCGCTCGGCAGACCTACAAGGAGTTCTCGCGCCTGGCCAACGAGGAGTCGACGCGCCGCGCCGCGCTGCGCGGCCTGATGAAGTTCAAGCCGTCCTGCGATCCGGTGCCTCTGGAGGAGGTCGAGCCGGCGAGCGAGATCGTCAAGCGCTTCACCACCGGCGCGATGAGCCTCGGCGCGCTCGGGCGCGAGGCGCACGAGACGCTCGCCATCGCCATGAACCGCCTGGGCGGGCTGTCGAACACCGGCGAGGGCGGTGAGGACCCGTCCCGCTACGTTGCCGGATGCGAACGGCGATCTGCGCCGCTCGGCGATCAAGCAGGTCGCCTCCGGGCGCTTCGGGGTGACGATCCACTACCTGGTCAACTCCGACCAGCTCCAGATCAAGATGGCCCAGGGCGCCAAGCCGGGCGAGGGCGGTCAGCTCCCGGGCCACAAGGTCGACGACTACATCGCCTGGCTGCGCTACTCGACCCCGGGCGTGGGGCTCATCTCTCCTCCGCCGCACCACGACATCTACTCGATCGAGGATCTCAAGCAGCTCATCTACGACCTCCGCTGCGCCAACCCGACCGCGTCGGTGTCGGTCAAGCTGGTCTCCGAGGTCGGCGTCGGAACGGTCGCCGCCGGCGTGGCCAAGGCCAACGCCGACTACGTGACGATCTCCGGTCACGACGGCGGCACCGGCGCCTCGCCCCAGTCCTCGATCCAGGCGGCCGGCATGCCGTGGGAGATCGGGCTGGCCGAGACCCAGCAGACGCTGCTCCTCAACGACCTGCGCTCGCGGATCACGGTCGAGGTCGACGGACAGATGAAGACCGGGCGCGACGTGGTGATCGGCGCGCTGCTCGGCGCCGACACGTTCGGGTTCTCGACCGCGCCGCTGATCGCGATGGGCTGCATCATGATGCGGGTCTGCCACCTGAACACGTGCCCGGTGGGCATCGCCACCCAGGATCCGGAGCTCCGCAAGCGCTTCCGCGGCACGCCCGACCACGTCGTCAACTACCTGATGCTGCTGGCCGAGGAGGTGCGCGAGATCATGGCCTCGCTCGGCATCCGCCGCTTCGAGGAGATGATCGGACGCAGCGACCTGCTCGACATGGACGACGCGATCGACCACTGGAAGGCGCGCCACGTCGACCTCGCGATGGTGCTGAAGACGCTCGAGCTGCCCGCTGGGACGCCGCGGCGCCGCACCCGCCCGCAGGTGCCGGTGCTCGACGACGCGCTCGACTGGGAGCTCGTGCACAAGTGCGCCCCCGCGCTCGAGCGCTGCGAGCCCGTCCGGCTGGGGCCGGTGCCGGTGCGGAACGTCAACCGCACGGTCGGAGGCATCCTGTCGGGCGAGATCGCCCGCCGTCACGGCGCCGACGGGCTGCGCGAGGGGACGATCGAGATCTCCTTCAGCGGCTCGGCGGGCCAATCGTTCGCCGCCTGGCTCTCGCCCGGCGTCACGTTCGCGCTGCGCGGCGAGACCAACGACTACACCGGCAAGGGCCTGTCGGGCGGGATCGTCTCGGTGCGCCCGCCGGAGAGCGCGCTGTTCCGCGCCGAGGAGAACACGATCGTCGGCAACACCGTCCTCTATGGCGCCACCGCCGGCCGGGCCTTCTTCCGCGGTCTCGCCGGCGAGCGCTTCGCGGTGCGCAACTCCGGCGCGTACGCGGTCGTCGAGGGCCTGGGCGACCACGGCTGCGAGTACATGACCGGCGGCCGCGTGGTCGTGCTCGGTCCGACCGGGCGCAACTTCGCCGCCGGCATGAGCGGCGGGATCGCCTACGTGTACGACAAGGACCGGCGCTTCGAGGGGCGCTGCAACCTCGACCTGGTCGACCTCGAGGAGATGACCGAGGAGGACGCGGCGGAGGTGCAGGCGCTGATCAAGGAGCACATCATGCGCACCGGCTCGCTGGTCGGCCGCAACCTGCTCGCGTCCTGGGAGCGAGCGCGGGAGCGCTTCGTCAAGGTGATGCCGCGCGACTACAAGCGCGCGCTGGCCGAGCGCGCGCAGCGCGACGAGCCGCTCGAGGCCAGCGGGGCGTCGGCCGGGGGCTGATCTTCCATGGGTGAGCTGGGCGCATTTCTCAAGATCCACCGGGTCGGCTTCGACAAGCGCGACCCGCGCCAGCGCGTGCACGACTACCGGCAGTACTTCGCGCTTCAGCCCGAGGAGGAGCTCCAGCGCCAGGGCGCGCGGTGCATGGACTGCGGCATCCCGTTCTGCCACGAGGGCTGCCCCCTGGGCAATCTGATCCCGGACTGGAACGACCTCATCTACCGGGGCAAGTGGCGCGAGGCGATCGACCAGCTCCACGCGACCAACAACTTCCCCGAGTTCACCGGGCGGATCTGCCCCGCGCCGTGCGAGTCGGCGTGCGTGCTGGCGATCAACGACGACCCGGTGACGATCGAGCAGATCGAGATGGCGATCGCCGAGCGCGCGTTCGAGGAGGGGTGGGTGGTAGCCGATCCGCCGCCCCGCCGGACCGAGAAGACGGTGGCGGTGGTGGGCGCGGGCCCGACCGGCCTGGCCGCCGCCGCCGAGCTCAACCAGAAGCGGCCACTCGGTCACCGTCTACGAGCGCGACGAGGGCCCCGGCGGGCTGATGCGCTTCGGCGTCCCCGACGCCAAGCTCGAGAAGTGGATCATCGACCGCCGCGTGGACATCCTCGAGCAGGAGGGGATCCAGTTCGTGTACGACATCGACGTCGGACGCGACATCAGCGCCGAGGACCTCCAGGCGCAGTACGACGCGGTGGTGGTGGCGATCGGCTCGCGCGTCTCGCGCGACCTCGACGCGCCCGGGCGCGAGCTGCGCGGCGTGCACTTCGCGATGGACTACCTCTACCAGCGCAACCGCTGGGTGGCGAAGGAGGAGGGTCGCCGCTATCGCGACCCCGAGCGCCGGCTGCGGAGATCAGCGCCGCGGGCAAGAAGGTGATCGTGATCGGCGGAGGCGACACCGGGATGGACTGCATCTCGAACTCCCACCGCGAGGGCGCCCGCAGCGTGATCATGCTCGACGTCTACGCCGCGCTGCCCGACGCCGGACGCGACCCCCGGCACCCCTGGCCGCTGCCGCCCAAGCGCACGCCGAGCACCTACGCGCTCGAGGAGGGCGGCAAGCGCCGGTGGGGGACGGAGGTGACCGGGCTTCGGCGGCAAGGACGGCGCGCTCAGCCACGTGTACGCCCGCCAGGTCACCGGAACCTCCTCGCGCGATCTCACGCCCGTGCCGGGCAGCGAGTTCGTGCTCGAGGCCGACCTGGCGCTGATCGCGATCGGCTTCGAGCACCCCGAGCACGAGGGGCTGGTCGAGCAGCTCGGCGTCGACCTCGATCGCCGCGGCAACATCCGCACCCAGATGACCTACCGGACCTCCGAGCGGCGCGTCTACGCGTGCGGCGACGCCCGGCTCGGCCAGTCGCTGATCGTCACGGCGATCGCCGAGGGACGCAAGTGCGCCCGGATCGTCAACCGCGACCTCGGAGGCAGCCCGATGGACGCCGACCGGGAGATGCTGGCCATCGGCGCCTGGAGCGGCGAGGCCGACCGGACGCTGCGCCACGAGGCCGAGGCGGCGGGAACGGTCCGTCCGGGCGAGGAGTTCTTCAGCGGGCCGGGTACGCGCGCCCGCTGAGCGCCTGCTCGCTGGTTGGATAAGAACCCGCGCGCACAATGTTTCGCATCGTGCCGAGCAGGGGCATGGTAGGCTTGACGTTGTGCGGGCAGCCGCGCGTATTTTGGGTGCGCGGTTTATGAAGCTTTAGGTTTACCGAAGGCTTGGGACGGGGAAACTCGCCCCTGTCGGTCAGGGAACTGCGCCCCCACTTCCCTGACTCTCCGGGGGGTCCAGATGGATCTGGGCCCCCCGGGCCTGTTAAGGCCCTGCCGGCGTGGCAGGATGGTGCTGGTAGCGATGCCGAGCTTCTGCCGCCACAACCGCCTGATCCAGAACTGCCCGATCTGCTCGCGCGAGCAGGCGATCGAGCTGCGCCCGGTCGTCTCCTCGATCCGCCCCGCGCACGAGCCACTCGCGGCCGGCCACCGACCGCGCCGGGCGGCGGGGCGTCCGGCAACGCGAGCCGAAGCGCGAGGCGGGGGATCGCACCCGATCCGGCGGCCGGCGGCCTGCGCGTGCGCCGGCTCGCGCGGGGCGCGGACGACGGATATCAGTCGCCTCTCGTGCCGGGCCTCAAGTCGAGCGTGGAGGCCGAGCGGCTGGCCGAGGAGCTCGCGTTCGCCGCCGCCCGCCTGGACGCGCTGGCGAGCGATCCGCCCGGTCTCTACGCCGAGGTGGCGGACCCGGCGGGAACCTCGAGGAGCGGACCTGGCTCGCCTTCCTGATCGCCTACCTCGGACCGCTCGACGAGGGCGACCCGTTCGCCGAGATCGAGCGGGTCAGGACGCCGTGGGCGGCGCCGGAGCTGCCGACGCTCGACGAGGTCGCCACCGGCCCGCGGGCGGCCCACGATCCCGCTCGCGGAGCCGCGCACGCTCGAGGCCTACCGCGCCTGGGCGCAGCGCGCCGGCTCGCAGGCGGCCGCCTTCACCGGCGAGGCGGGGTGGACGCCCGAGCGGCGGTTCTCGCGCGTGTTCGAGCGGCTCGCGCTGCCGGGGCTTCACCGCGACGCGCGCTTCGAACTGCTGGTCAGCCTCGGCGCACTCGGCCTCTACGAGCTGCACGCGGTCGCGCTGCAGGTGGGCGGCGAGAACCCGGTGACGCTCGCGGCCAAGCGGGCCCTCGGGATCGGCGACTCGATGCTGCTCGAGCGCCGCGCCGCCGATCTGGCCCGAGCCGTAGGCGTGCCGCTGGCGGCACTCGACCTCGGCCTGCACAACTGGGAGACGGGCCGGCGGACGAAGGTCGGGGTCGATCCCGATCCCGAAGTGCAGGACCGCGCGCTGGATGCGGCGCGCGATGCGCTCAGGCTGTGAAATCCGGCGCCCGTCGCGTTAGCATCAACGGTCTGCCCTGGAGGTTGTGATGCGCCGCCTGCTCGTTGCGTTGGTCCTGGTCCTCACGTTCCTGGCGCTCGGCGCCTGGTCGGGCTCCGCAGGCGCGATCGTGTGCCCGGAGGCGAGCGACAACGCCCCGTGCTGCGGCCCGGTCACGCCGAATTCCGGCCCGCCTTCCGGTTGCTGTCCCGCGTCCTGCTGTGGTTCCGCGGCGTGCTGCGGCGGCGGGGCCGCTGAGCCGGCCTGCCCGGCCGTCCAGCTCACGATCTCCTCCAGCCCGGATCCCTCCGTGGCGGGTCGGCGCGTGACGCATCTCCGGCGGCTCGCCGGCGCCTCCTCGGGTACGGCGGTCGACCTCTGGCAGGAGCTGCCGGGCCAGTCGAGCTTCCACCGCGTGGCGCAGACGACGACCGACTCGTCCGGCGGCTACACGTTCGTGCGCGGCGCGGGCGTGGTGCAGACGAACGCGTCGTGGTACACGACCTCGGGCGGCGCGACCAGCCGGACGCTGGTCCAGCAGGTCGGGGCCGTGGTGCAGCTCCGTCCTCGTCCGCGCATCCCGCCGCGGGCAAGGTCGTCACGTTGAGCGGACGCGTCTCGCCGGCCCATGCCGGCGAGCGGATCGTGCTTCAGAAGCGCACCGAGCAGGGCTGGCGCACGATCGCCTCGACGGCTCTCGGGAGCCGGTCGAGGTTCGCGCTGCGCCACCGCTTCGCCCACAGCGGCACGCTGGCGCTGCGGGCGCTGTTCGGCGCCGACCCGCGCAACACGCAGTCGGCGTCTTCCGTGTTGCAGATAAGCGTGCGTTAGCGGCCGCGGCCGTAACGTCCGAGGCACGCCCTACCTTCTCCGGCGTCCGCTTCCTCCGCACCGGAGCTCAAATGCCACTGTGCTTCATCGAACCGCAGAATGCCATCCGGGTCATCGCCGATTCGGTCGGTCGCGAGGCGCGGCGTCAGATCCTGGGCGAGGTCGTCCGCGCGTGGGTGGACGAGATCCCCGAGTCTGAGCTCGAGTCGCACTACGCCAAGGCGGTGGCCGACCTCGACGAGCACGACCTGTCGATGCTCGCGGCCTGGCACGCCTCGCTCGAGGTGGGACACCCGGTGCCCAACAAGGAGTTCCTCGTCAACGTGTTCCCGTCGCTGGGCGAGAACCGCCGCGAGGCGCTGAAGATCGCCGCCAGCTTCCGGGGCGAGGAGGCGTTCGAGGCCGGCGTCGGCGAGGAGCAGGCGTTCGACACCGTGCTGCCGTGGCTCTCCCAGGCCCGTTGCGTCGAGCTCGCGCGCGAGTGCCTCGAGCTCTACTGCTGGGACCGGCTCGGCGTCGAGAACTGAGCGTCCCCCGCGGGGCGAGCGGATACAGTCGCGCCGTCGATGGACGGCGAGCCTCCGCAGCACACCGGACCACGCCGGGTCGAGCCCCGCTTCGGGCGCCGGCACGCCTGGCTGGGGGCTGAGCTGCTCCTCGGCGTCGTTCTCGGCATCCTGCTCGCTCTGCTCGCGCTCGGGTTCGTGCTGAATGCCGCCGGGGCGTACCACTCGAGCTCGGGCCGAGTCGGCCAGGCCGTCGGGGCCGTGGTCTGCCTCGCCCTGCTCGTTCCGTGCGTGCGCTGGACGATCTCGGTCGAGCACCGCCTGCGGCGCCACCAGCCGGTCGTACAGCACTTCGAAGCCCGGCACCCGAGCGCTCCGAGCGACTGCGGTACGTCCGTGCCGGGCCGCCGCGGCCGTCGCTACGGGCCGCTCGGGCTGACGGTCGGCACGCTGCTGTTCGCCGGCGCGACGGTCGGATTCGCCGTCGGCGCGGTGGTCGACGCACGCGCATGCGGCGCGATCGAGCTACGTCCAGCACCACGGCACGCTCGAGGGCGGCACGGTCGCTCTCGGTCGTCAACACCCAGCACTGCTCGAGAGGCGGCTGTCATTACACCTCCGCGATCGCCGTCGCGCTCGACCGCCCGGTCGCGGGCACGGCTCGCACCACCGTCCACTACCCCGGCTTCTCCAGCCTCGAGGGCGGAGAGCGGGCGCAGGTGCTCGTGGATCCGAAGCAGCCGGGCTACGCCGAGATCCCCGGGTCTCGGTTCACCAGCGAGATCGGCTGGATCATGATGATCCTGGTGGCGCTGGTGGAAGCGTTCCTGGCGTACCTGTTCGCACGAGCTCTCCTCCACGTGATGGCGCACCGGCGCGAGCACCGCGCCGACTCCGGCCTCGCCCCGGCCGGGTGAGCCGTTCCTAATCGAGCGCCGCAGCGATCTCGGCGATCGCCTGCTCGCTGGAGCGGAAGTGCACGGCGTGCATACCGAGCTTTCGTGCCGCGTCGCAGTTGACCTCTATGTCATCCACCAGCAGCGCCGCTGAGGGCTCGACCCCGAGGCGCTCGAGCGTGATCTCGTAGATGCGCGGCTCGGGCTTGCGCGCGCCGACGAAGGCGGAGTCGACCACCACATCGAAGATCTCGTCCACGGGGAGCATCGAGCGCCACCGCTCCTCCCACTCCTTGACGTTGTTGGTGCAGATCGCCATGCGGTATCCGCGCTCGCGCAGCGTGCGCATGTAGTCGATCATCTCCTCGTTGGGGTCGAGCTGAGCGAAGTACTGCTCGCCGAAGCTCGCGAGCTCGACCTCCCGCTCGAGCTGCCGGCTCAGCTCCCGCGCCAGCTCGCCGAGGAACTCCTTCTCGGACATCCGCCCGGTCTCGAGCTCGGCCAGCGGGTGGCTGCCGGCCCGCTCCGAGATCGACGCGAGCGCCTGTCCCAGCGCCGCCGGCGAGATCCCGGACTGCTCCTCGAAGGCGAGGAACGAATCGAGCAGCGGCGAGGTCAGGACCCCGCCGAAGTCGCTGACGATGGCCTCGATCCGGTTCACGCGGGCCGGGCGACGATGTACACGCCGGCGCCCTCGCGGCCGTGGCTGCCCCAGCGAAACAGCGAGGCCTGCACGTCCAGGCCTCCCTCCACGCGGGACGCCCGCGGTCCGAGCGCCTCGCCGGCCGCCCGCCGCGGATACTCCTCCTCCGCCTCGCCCAGCCACAGCTCGAAGCTCGACCGGAGCGGCCCGCCGTCCGCTCCGTAGGTCGTGGAGAAGCGCGGATCCGCCACCGGCGCGCTGGCCTCGGCATCGAGCACGGCGGCGGTCACCGTGTCGCGGTCGTGGCCGCGACCCTTGCGCGGGCGCAGCGAGACCAGTGCCAGGCCGTCCGCGGGCTCGAACAGCGCGGATATGTCCCGGACCGAGTCCAGCCCGTTCAAGTCGCCCGTTCGCTCGCCGCGCCGGGCCAGGCACTGCGCCTCGTGCTCGGCCCCATCCAGCGTGAATCGGCCCTCCACGCGGCAGAGCTGGTCGAACCCGGCCGGCTCGCCGTCGGTATCGAGCACGGTGACCGCCTCCGCCAGCGGCGAGATGGTCAGCGAGGTCCCGTCGCCGACCAGGCGCCATTCGGCCTCCGCGCCCGCGCCCTCGACCCGCGCCGAGGGGACCGCGACGGCCTCGGGCGCACCGAGGCACACGAACTCGGGAGCGCCGTCGTCGGCGCGCCAGGCCGCACCCCATACGCCGGTGTCGAGGTCTCCAAAGGCCAGCGTTCGCATCGCGGGTAAGCCTACTCAGGCCTTTCGGATGCTGATCCGCGGCGCCCGGGCCGCGCCGCGGCCGGTTTAGGCCAGCGCGGGGGAGGGGCCTTCGAGCTGGACGCCCGGAAGGCGGTGCAGACCGACGATCTGGATGACGGTCAGGATCTGCGGCTGCGCGCCGCGCAGGAGGATCATCCGGCCCCGCACCCGGAGCCGGCGGGCGAGCATCGCGAGGTCCAGCATCACCGAGCTGTCGGCGAACACGAGCTGGCTGAGGTCGACGACCACGTCTGTCTGGGCTCGAATGGCGCGCGCTAAAGCGGGGCGCCGAATGCCCTGAGTCGACCGGTCCTCGTCCCCGCAGCAGCGCAATGTTGCGGCGGTGTCATCGAAATCGACGATGGCACGGAAACCTACACAAACCGCATGGTCGGTCGCAAGGGGCGAAGCCCCGATCTCTACACTGGACACGATGATTTCCACAGATGACGTGACCGAGGCGCTGCGCGACGTGATCGATCCGGAGCTCGGGCTCGACTTCGTCGAGCTCGGTCTCATCTACGACGTCGAGATCGAGGACGGGACCGTGCGGGTCACCTATACGCTGACCAGCCCGGGCTGCCCGATCGGCCCGCAGGTCTCCGAGCAGATCGAAGAGTTCGTGAGCGAGCTCGACGGCGTGCAGGAGGTCCACCCGACGATGACCTTCTCGCCGCCGTGGACGCCCGACCGGATGAGCGAGGACGCGAAGTTCGCGCTGGGCTTCTAGCGCCGCGCCCTCAGCGCTCGGCGTCTCGTAGCGCGCGCAGCTCGCGCGTCAGGTCGATCGCCCGGATGTCGTGCTCGTCCGGCAGCTTGTCCAGCACCGCCGCCACCACCTGCTTGACGTCGTGCTCCTCGTGACCCAGGTCGTCGAACAGCGACCGTAGCGCCGTGTAGACGATCTTCAGCTGGGCGGCGGTCAGGTTCAGGTGATACGCCGTCTCTCCGGGCTGGATCAGATCGTCTGCCATGGCGGGTGACTAGAGAATAAGCGCCCGCGCAGCGCGCGGTGCCTATCCTGGCCCGATGCGCCGCGCCGTTTTCCTGGCCGTCCTGGTGCTCGCGGTGGCGGTGCCCGTGCTCGCCGCGACGGGCGGCGCCTCTGCGTCCACGCCACAGCCCGCCGCTCCGGAGACCGGCAACCTACTCGTCCTCCTCTCCCAGCAGGGTGCGCGGGCCGCGGGTGCGCAGCTCTCGGTCGATGCCGCGGTGGCGCGGGTCGGCGCCCGTCCGGCCGGCAAGTCGGTTCCCGAGATCGGTCTGATCACCGTCCGCCCGCCGGCCGGGGAGTCGCTCGCCGCGTTCGCGGCGATCCTCCGCCGCGTCCCCGGCGTCGCCTCGGTGCAGCCCGAGCACCGCTACGTGCCCCGCAGCGTCCCCGACGACCCGGCGCTGAGCGTGGACGACCCGAGCAACGGGCTTCCCTGGCAGTGGTATCTCCCCAAGGAGGGGTTCTACGGCGCCTGGAGCATCTCCAAGGGCAACCGTGCGGTGGTGGCGGTGATCGATACCGGGATCGACGGCAGCCATCCCGACCTCAAGCCGAAGATCGCCGCCGCCGTCGACCAGCAGTCGGGCTCCGACGACACCGGCCCGGCCACGACCGACCAGGTCGGGCACGGCACCAACGTGGCCTCGCTCGCCTGCGCCGACACGGACAACCGGCTGGGCATGGCCGGCGCCGGCTACGGCTGCCGCATGGTGATCGAGAAGTCCGACTTCAGCGACTCGAGCATCGCCGCCTCGATCATCGACGCGACCAACCGCCGCGTCGACGCGATCAACATGAGCTTTGGGCCCTCCGTCCCCACCTCCGCGCCGGCCCCCCGCTCCGAGGTGAGAGCGCTTCGCTACGCCGCGGCGCACAAGGTCGTGCTCGTGGCGGCCGCGGCCGACTCGCCGGGGACCGAGCAGGGCGACCCCGCCAACGTGCTCCAGCCCGCCGGCACCGGACGCGACATCGACAAGGGCCTCGGGCTCGACGTGACCGCGGCCCAGTACGGCGGCAGCCGCTCCCCCTTCGCCGGGTCGGGAAGCGAGATCTCGCTCGCCGCCTACGGGGCGTTCAAGCCCTTCCAGGGCGGCTCGGCTCCCTGCACGGGGACGCGGGCCGGAATCTTCGGGGCCTACCCGGGCAACGACACCCAACTCGAGCGTGCGCCCGCCTCGGCCTGCCGCGTCGACTTCGAGGGGGACGACCGCTACGCGACGATCGCCGGAACCTCGATGGCGGCTCCTCAGGTGGCGGCTGTCGGCGCGATGATGCGCGTGCTCAACCCGTACGCCTCGCTGGCCGACATCCTGCGCACGATCAAGCGGGCCGCGCACCGTCCCAGCCGCGTCGGCTGGACCTCGAACCTCGGCTGGGGCATCCTCGACGCCGACGCCGCGCTCGAGGCCATCCGGCGCGTCGACCGGCTCGCGCCGATCTCGCGCCTGAAGTCACCGCCCGTGAGCCGCGACCGCTCGTTCCTGCTCACCTGGACCGCCCACGACCAGCAGCGTCCCGAGCTGATCGCCTCCGGGATCGCGTACTTCAAGCTGTACGTGAGCGTGGACGGCGGACCACGGCGGCTCGTCGTCCGCACCGGCGCCCGCCGCTTCGAGTTCACGGGGCGTCCCGGTCACCGCTACCGGTTCTTCCTGTTCGCCTACGACCACGCCGGCAACCGGCAGCTGCACGCGGCCCGGGCCGGCACGTTCGTGGCCAGGACCGCGTCCGGATTGACAGCGGCCGTCGCGCGCTGAGACGCGCGACTCAGTCGTCCTGGGTCTTGCGCGGCGCGCGGCTGCGCGAGCGCTTGGCCCGCATGTCGGCCGCCGGTCCGTGCTTGGGCCGCGCGCTCGTCGGCGGAAGGATGGGCGCCGGCTCTGCGCTTGCGCCGTTTCCACTCGCCTTCGCCCTGGCGGTCTCGCGGTGGCCATTGCCGTTTGCCGCCTCGGCGGCGGCGGGGGCGCCGCTGCGCGCGGCCTGCAGCAGCTCCTGAAGCGCCTCGTCGAGCCCCTCGGCGACGAGGTCGACGTCGGGCAGCGCGTCGTAGTCCGCCAGCAGCCCGAAATCGATCCCCCCGTTGTAGGACATGATCGCGATCGCCAGCGCGTGGTTCGAGGGCAGGAAGGCCACCGGGAAGAGGTCCTCGAGCTTGCGGCCGAGCACGTACAGCGGCATCTGCGGCCCGGGGATGTTCGTGACGATCAGGTTGAACAGGCGCGTCGAGAAGTTCAGGCGCGAGGCCTGGGCCAGGACCGTAGGCGGCGCCAGATTGGTCACGGCCGCCATCGTCGCGGCGCCGACCGCCTGCTTTGACTCCTTGAGGCCGTCCATCGCCTCCTTGACGAAGCGCAGCCGCGCCACCCCATTCTCGATGTAGACCGGGAGCGGACCGCGCATCACGGTCAGCCGGTTGCCGAGCGTCCCCTGCTCGTCCTCGGTCCTCACCGAGACCGGGACCAGCGCGCGCATCTCCAGGCCCTCGGTGCGGACCCCCCGCGAGCGCAGCCATCGCGCCAGCGCGCCCGCGACCACGGTCAGCACGACGTCGTTGACCGTGCCGCCGAGCGCGTCCTTGACCTCCTTGTAATCGCTCAGCTGCTGGCGCACCACCGCATAGCGGCGATGGGGACCGATCTCCACGTTGAGCGGCGTCTGTGGGGCCGGGTTCAGGCCGGCCCAGATGATCTCGCCCAACCCCTCGAGCGCATCGCGGACCACGCTCAGTGACGTGGCGGGCCGGGTGGCCGCCTGGAGCGCCCGCAGCATCAGGTCGCTCAGCGTGGTCACCATGCCCCGCGCGCCCGCCAGCACGAGCTCCGCCGGCGTGGGCTCGGGCTTCGGCTGCCACGGCTCGAGCTCGGTGGACGCCGGCGCCGGCGCCTGCTCGAGATCGAACAGCACGGTCGCCAGATCGACGCCCGAGACGCCGTCCACGAGGGAGTGGTGCGTCTTCGAGATCAGGCCGAACCGGTCGCCCTCGAGCCCCTCGACCAGCCATATCTCCCACAGGGGACGGGCGCGGTCGAGCTGCTGGGAGTGGACCCGGGCGGTGAGCTGGAACAGCTGTCCCTCGTCACCCGGTGGGGGCAGCGCCGCGTGGCGGATGTGGTACTCGAGGTTGAAGCTGGGGTCGTCGACCCACAGCGGCCGTCCCGTCTCGAGCGGCGGGGTGGTCAGCTTCTGCCGGTAGCGCGGCACGAGGTGCAGGCGGCTGCGAACGTGGTCGAGGAAGTCGGCGAAGGCCGGGGGCGGGCCGTCGAAGATCAGCACCCCGCCGATGTGCATGTGCGAGGCCGCACCTTCCTGATGCAGGAACGTGGCGTCGATGGAGGTGAGGCGATCCAGGTGGTTTTGCGGCATAGCTCAGGCGCTGCGGGTCCGGGGGCAATGGGCGGGAGCTCAGAGCGTACGACCTTGTGGCCCAGGTCGTGGATTTCTCCGCCTACACTCTTCGCATGGCCCCAGCGCCCGACACACTGCTGCTCGCAACTCCGCGCGGCTATTGCGCCGGCGTGGATCGTGCGGTGCAGACCGTCGAGCGCGCACTCCAACTCTACGGGGCGCCCGTGTACGTGCGCAAGGAGATCGTCCACAACAAGCATGTGGTCGATCAGCTCCGCGAACGCGGAGCGATCTTCGTCGAATCCGAGAGCGAGGTGCCCGAGGGCGCCACCGTGGTCTTCTCGGCCCACGGCGTCGCGCCCTGGGTCCACGAGAACGCCGAGAACCGGCAGCTCCGCACGATCGACGCGACCTGCCCGCTCGTGACCAAGGTCCACGTCGAGGCCAAGAAGTTCGCCGCCCAGGGCTACACGATCGTGCTCATCGGCCACGAGGGCCACGAGGAGGTCGAGGGCACGATGGGCGAGGCGCCCGACCGGATCGTCCTGATCGAGTCCGAGGAGGACGTCGACCGGCTCGAGGTCGACGATCCCACCCGGATCGCCTACATCTCCCAGACCACGCTGTCGGTCGACGAGACGCGCTCGATCATCAACCGCCTGCGCGAGCGCTTCCCCGCGATCATCGGGCCCCGCACCGACGACATCTGTTACGCGACCACGAACCGCCAGGCCGCGGTCAAGCAGCTGGCGCGCGCCTGCGATCTGGTCCTGGTGATCGGCTCGCGCAACTCCTCCAACTCCAACCGGCTGGTCGAGGTGGCGCGCGAGGAGGGCTCCGAGTCGCACCTGATCGACAACGAGGTCCAGGTCCGCGACGAGTGGCTCGAGGACAAGCGCGTCGTCGGCATCACCTCCGGAGCGAGCGCGCCGGAGGAGCTCGTCCAGCGGCTCGTGGAGTTCTTCCGCGCCCGCGGCACGACCGACGTGCAGGAGCTCGAGGTCGTCCAGGAGGACGTCCGCTTCATGCTGCCCAAGGCGATCCGCCAAGCGCTCGCCGCGTCGGCGTAACGGCCGGCTCTGCGCACTCTCGTCGTCTCCGACCTGCACCTCGGGACGCGCTCAGGGAGCGACGTCCTGCGGACCGATGCGGCCCGCGCTGCGCTCGTCGCCGCCGTCCGCGAGTTCGACCGGCTGGTCCTGCTGGGCGACGTGCTCGAGCTGCGCCACGGACCCCTGCACAGGGCGCTGGCCGCCGCCGATCCGGTGCTGCGTGAGCTCGGCGGCGCACTCGGCGGCGAGCGCGAGGTGGTGATCGTCCCCGGCAACCACGACCACCTCCTGGCCGACGCGTGGCTCGAGCGCCGGGCGCGCGAGGCCGGGCGGCCGCTCCCCTGGGGCTCGAGTCGGAGATCGGCCTCGACCCGGGGGACGCGCTCTCGGCGGTGGCCGAGCGGCTCGGACCCGCCCGCGTGCGCGCCGCCTACCCCGGCGTGTGGCTGCGCGAGGACGTGTACGCCACGCACGGCCACTACGGCGACCGCCACACGACCGTCCCGATGCTCGAGCGGCTGAGCGCCGGCGTGATGGCCCGCGTCGTGGGGGAGCGCGACGGCGGGCCGCGGCGAGCCGAGGACTACGAGGCCGAGCTCGCGCCGATGTACGCCTGGATCGACGCCGTCGCGCAGGCGCGGAGGCGTCCGCCTGGGCAAGTCCGGCGCACGATCCGCTCGACCCGCGCGTGGGGCACGCTCACCGACGGCCGCGGGCGGCGCGGGATCCGCCGGCGGGCCCTGGCGGCGGGCTTCCCGGTGGCCGTGGCCGCGCTCAACCGGCTGGGCCTGGGGCCGCTGCAGCCCCGACCTGTCCGGCGAGGCGCTGCGACGCGCCGGCGTCCGCGCCTTCGTCGAGGTCCTGGACCGGCTCGGCGTCTCGGCGCCCTACGCGATCTTCGGCCACACCCACCGTGCCGGTCCGCTCCCGGTCGACGACCGCGCCGAGTGGACGACCGCGGCCGGCACCGAGATCCTCAACACCGGCTGCTGGCTGCACGAGCCGCGCTTCATGGGCGCCGATCCGGCGCGCAGCCCCTACCGGCCCGGGTTCGCGGTCGTGGTCGAGGACGCGGCGCCGCCGCGGCTGGTCAACCTGCTCGACTAATCGATGAGCCCGGGCAGGAAGCAGACCCCGTCGCAGCGGACGCCCTCGCCGACGCGAAGGTCGAGCTCCCCCGCGGTGTGCCGGTCGTGCTCGATCAGCGGATAGCACCCGGGGTGGTCCACGGTGACCGTGCGCGCCGTTGGCGCTGACCTCGCCGGCGCCGTCGAACACGCCCCACACGGCGCCGGCCTCGTACGGCCCCGAGTACGGGCCCGTCGACGTCGTCTGACTGGAGCGCGAGCCGTGCCCCGGGGGCGTCCTCGGGGCGCTTGGGCGCGATCAGCGGCTCGCTCGACGCCGAGCAGCTCCTGGATCGCCCGCTCGGTCTCGTCGTAGGCGCCCTCGCCGTAGTGGTAGTCGAACAGCGCGCCGTGCTGGTCGAACAGGTAGCGCGCCGGCCACCCGAGGTTGCCGTAGAGGCCCCAGATCTCCATCGCGGCGTCGACCACGACCGGGTAGGGGACGTCCAGGCGCGCCACCGCGTCCCGCACGGCCTCCGGGTCCCGCGAGGCCTCGAAGCCGGCGGCGTGGACCCCGATCACGCGCAGCCCGTCGGGCTGGTAGCGCTCGCTCCAGTCCTTCAGGTAGGGGAGCGTGCGGAGCGAGTTGGGACGGCAGAAGTCCCAGAACTCGATCAGCACCGGTTGGCCGATCAGCCGGTCCATCCGCAGCGGGGCGGTGTTGATCCAGGTCAGGCCGCGCGGGAACGGTGGCGCGGCGATGTCGGCGGTCGGGGGACGCACGCCCCGGCGATGCTAGAGCCCGCCTGGGCTTCGCTACGGCTCGACGAGCCCGCGCCGGATCGCGTAGCGGACGAGCTCGACGCGGTCGCGCATGCCCGAGCTTGCGCAGCACGTTGGCCCGGTGGGACTCCACGGTCTTCTCCGACAGGTGGAGGATGCTCGCGATCTGGGCGTTGGTGAAGGCCTCGGCGATCAGCTTGACCACCTCCTCCTCGCGCGGCGTGAGCGGGATCACGGGACCCTCGGCGCCGTCGGCCATCCACTGGCGGATGATCGAGCGCTCGGCGGCGTTGGTCAGGAACGCCTCGCCGCGGCCGACCGCGCGGACGGCTCCGACCAGGTCCTGGTCGGCCTCGCGCTTGAGCACATAGCCCGACGCGCCCGCCTTCAGCGCCTCGAACACGTAGTGCTCGTCGTCGTGCATGGAGAGAATCAGCACGCGCACTCCGGGGAGCTGGGAGCGGATCTCGCGTGCGGCCTGGAGACCGGTCATCCGCGGCATGCCGACGTCGAGGATGCACAGGTCGGGCTTGCAGGCCAGCGCCTGCTCCACCGCCTCGACTCCATCCTCGGCCTCCGCGACCACGTCGAGGTCGGCCTGGCGCTCGAGCAGGAGCTTGATCCCCGCCCGGACGATCCCGTGGTCGTCGGCTACGAGCACTCTCATGGCAGGGTCAGCTCCACGCGCGTTCCCTGCGGCGTCGGCGCGCGAGATCGACAGCTGGCCGCCGACGAGCAGCGCCCGCTCGCGCATGCCCGGCACGCCGAGTCCGCCGGGGCGCTCGACCCTCGAAGCCGCGGCCGTCGTCGCTGATCCGCAGCTTGGTCGTGCCGTTGATCGACAGCCGGACCTCGACGTGGCTCGCGTCGGCGTGCTGCGCGATGTTCGACAGGCTCTCCTGGGTGACGCGATAGAGCACGAGCTGCTGCTCGGGGGTGAGCGTCCCCGGGGCGCCGGCGGCGTCGAAGGTGGCGTCGATCCCGGTCTGGTCGGCGAACTGGCGGACCTGGCTGTGCAGCGCCGCGGTCAGGCCGTGGTCGTCGAGCACGGCCGGACGGAGCTGGCGGGCGATCGTCAGGAGCTCCTGCATGGCCTGGGTGGCCAGGCGCTTGGTCTCGACCAGCTCGATCCGCAGGTCCTCGGGGGCCTGCTCGATCGTCGCCTGGAGGCGCAGCGAGACGGCGGTCAGGGCCTGGTTGACCTCGTCGTGGAGGTCCTGGGCGATCCGGTGGCGCTCGCGCTCCTGCGCCTGGATGGCCGCGCGGCCGGCCTGCCGGCGCTCGGCCTCCAGGCGGGCGATCATCCGCTGGAAGGCGGCGTCGAGGCGCTGGACGTCGGCGCTCTCGGCGCCGGTGGCGGTGCTCGCCGGCTGCTGGGGAGCGGACAGGTCGATCTCCTCCATCGAGGAGATGAGCCGGTCGAGCGGGTCGAAGCGCCGGCGCAGCAGCACCCAGTTGCCGAGCGAGGTGGCGAAGATCGCCATCCCGAACACGAGCGCCTGGCTTGGCTCGAACGCGTGCAGGCGGGCGTCGACCAGCAGCGTCGCGATGAGCGCGGTGGCGGCGATCACCATCAGGTTGACCGCGAGGACTTGGGCGAGCAGCGAGCGTGAGTGCATCGAAGACAAGATGGGGTCTTGGCCCGATATCGGTCGCTACGGCCTTCACCGATAATCCTCGTGCAAGGCCTCCACAAGTGTCCTTTCAACGCCGGACCGGGGGCCTTGCAGAAGATTTTCGATTGGGTCCTGGTCTAAGCGGGGCGTCGCCGGCGACGGTGGCGCCCCGCGCGTGCTTAATCGCCTCCGGAGCCGGGCAAAAGCGCGTCCGCGTGGACCGCAAATCGCTCCGGCCGCGGAACTGCACGCTATCCGGGCAGAAGTGCGTCCGCGTCGAAATCCGCGCCGCCCGGACGTCGTTTTGCCCGCCCTCCGCGGCCCGCCACCGCCGCTATACTCGTTGAAGTATTGAATAGCTACCGCCTTTTGGGAGTTTCCTACCGATGAGTCCCTCCGGAGCCGAAGTCCTTCGCCAGATCAAGAGCAGGATCGACGAGGTCGATCCGGCCGAGGTGCGCGAGCAGGTGACCAACGGCGCCGTCGTGATCGACGTGCGCGAACCCGAGGAGTGGGGCGCCGGGCACATCCCGGGCGCCGTCCACGTCCCCAAGAGCTACCTGGAGTCGCGGATCGAGGGCGCCGTCCCCGACCGCTCCCAGCACGTGATCCTGTACTGCGCCTCCGGCAACCGCTCGGCCTGGGCCGCGCGCACCCTGCTGGACGACCTCGGCTACGAGAACGTCGAGTCGATGACCGGCGGCTTCACGCTGTGGAAGGACCGCGGCTACGAGGTCGACACGCCCCGCACGCTGACCGCCGAGCAGCGCGACCGCTACTCGCGCCACCTGCTCCTCCCCGAGGTGGGGATGGAGGGCCAGCAGCGGCTGCTCGACGCCAAGGTGCTGCTGCTGGGCGCCGGCGGCCTCGGCTCGCCCGCCGCCCTGTACCTGGCCGCGGCCGGCGTGGGCACGCTCGGCATCGTCGACAACGACGTGGTCGACGTCTCGAACCTCCAGCGCCAGGTGATCCACTCCACCGACCGGGTCGGCGTGTCCAAGGTCGACTCGGCGGAGCAGACGATCACCGCGCTGAACCCGGACGTGAAGGTGGTCAAGCACGACCTCCGGCTCGGCCCGGAGAACATCATGGAGATCCTGCCGGGCTACGACATCGTCGTCGACGGCCTCGACAACTTCCCCACCCGCTATCTGCTCAACGACGCCTCGGTGCGCCTGCGGATCCCGGTGGTGTCGGCGGCGATTCTCGGCTTCGAGGGCCAGCTGTCGGTGTTCAAGCCCTACGACGGCCCGTGCTACCGCTGCCTGTTCCCGGTGCCGCCGCCGGCCGAGCTGGCTCCCTCGTGCGGCGCCAACGGCGTCCTCGGCGTGCTCCCCGGCACGATGGGCCTGCTCCAGGCGACCGAGGTGATCAAGCTGATCCTCGACGAGGGCGACACGCTGATCGGCCGGCTGCTCATGTACGACGCGCTGGCCGCGACGGTCACCGAGGTCAAGGTCCGCCGCGACCCCGACTGCCCGATCTGCTCGCGCGATCCCGGACGAGATCTCCGACGAGGAGATGGGCGTCTTCCCGGACTACGAAGCGTTCTGCGCCGGCGCCTCACTAGGGTTCCCACGGCCATGGCGACAGTCCGCATCCCACCCGTCCTGCGCGCCGCCGTCGGCGGTGAGAAGGAGTTGAGCGCCGAGGGCTCCTCGGTCGGCGAGATCCTCCAGTCGGTCGTCGACAGCCATCCCGACACGCAGTCGCAGCTGTTCGCGCCCGACGGCGGGCTCAACCGCTACGTGAACGTGTACCTCAACGACGAGGACGTGCGCGTGCTCGACGGCCTCGAGACCCAGGTCGGGGCGCAGGACACGCTGGTGATCCTGCCGGCCATGGCCGGCGGGGCGCGCTTGTAGCGGGCTCGGCGCTGTCGGCGCCGAGCGTCCGTGGGGCCGGTTGCAGGCCGGCATCCGATGCCGGCCGCCCTCCTACCGGCGGCGCTCGGGAAGGTTCGGCGCGCGGAGGCGTCCTTAGCCCCGTACGCCCCACCCTCGAAGGGAGCCCCGGATGCCTGCAACATCTCAACGACGCCGGCGCCCGCCGATCGCCATCGTGATCGCGGTAGCTCTGCTCGCCGTCGGCGCCACCGCCGGCCTCGCGCTGGCCAAGTCGTTCACGCTGAAGGTCGCCAAGAACGTCCACGTGACCAACGACCCGACCAAGGCGTTCCGGGTCAAGGCGGTCAACACGCACGAGGCGGTGGCGGTCGGGCCCACGGGATTCGCGGTCTACACCTTCCAGGGTGAGACGACCCACCACATCATCTGCAAGAAGACCAAGAGCGCGAGCACCAACTGCTGGGCCTTCTGGCCTCCGGTGTCGGTCAGCTCGTCGAAGGGCCTCAGCAAGGCCACCGGCATCACCGGCAAGCTCGGGACGTTCCGCAACCACGGCACGCTCCAGGTCACGCTGAACGGCCAGCCGCTCTACTACTTCACCCCCGACATCATGGGCGCACAACAAGAAGCAGGCCACCGGAGATGAGCTGAAGACGTTCGGCTCGATCTGGCACATCGTCAAGGTCGGCGCGACGAAGTCCCAGCAGAGCGCGGCGCCGCAGATGCCGACGTCGACCACGACCACGACGACCTCGACGACGCCCCCCAGCTACCCGTACTGACGGCGCCCTCCGCGCCGACAGCGGGGACCGCGAGCCTGCCGGCGGAGAGCGGGCTTGCGGTCCCTCCGGGGTCTGCCGGGCTGACCCCCCGGCGCTACACTTCGTGAAGCAATGGCCGTGGACCGCCTCCAGAACAAGCCGTGCGGCGGCCGTTACGGCGACATCGTCCAGTCGATCGGCCACACCCCGCTGGTTGAGCTGAAGCGCCTCAGCCCGAAGCCCGGGGTCAGGATCTGGGCCAAGCTCGAGTCCCACAACCCGACCGGCTCGGTCAAGGACCGGGTGGCGCGCGGCATGATCGAGGACGCCGAGGAGAAGGGGCTGATCAGCCCGCGCGCGACGATCCTCGAGCCGACCTCGGGCAACACCGGTATCTCGCTGGCCATGATCTGCGGCCGCAAGGGCTATCCGCTCAAGGTCGTGATGCCCGAGAACGTCACCCGGGAGCGGACCGAGCTGCTGCGCATGTACGGCGCCGAGATCGTCTACTCCGAGGGCGCCAAGGGCTCCAACGGCGCGGTCGAGATGGCGCTCGACATGGCCGAGAAGGACGCCTCGTACTACATGCCCTACCAGTACGGCAACCAGGCCAACCCGCTCGCCCACTACAACGGGACGGCGCTCGAGATCCTCGAGGAGCTCGACGAGGTGGCGGTGTTCGTGGCCGGCTTGGGCACCGGGGGGACGCTGATGGGCAACGGGCGCCGGCTCAAGGAGGAGCTGGGCGATCAGATCAAGATCGTCGCCGCCGAGCCCATGCAGGGCGAGCCGGTCCAGGGCCTGCGCTCGCTCGACGACGGCTTCATCCCGCCGATCATCGACCTCTCGCTGCTCGACCGCAAGATCTTCGTCACCAACTCCGACGCGATCGTGTTCACGCGCAAGCTGCTCGAGGAGGAGCGACTGTTCGTCGGCGTCTCCTCCGGGGCCATCGCCCGGGTCGCGGTCCGGATCGCGAATGAGCTCGACGAGGGCAACGTCGTGTTCCTCGTCGCGGACGACGGCTGGAAATACCTCTCCTCCGGCATCTACACGCGGCCGCTCGAGGAGATCGAGAACCTGGACTCCACCGTCTGGTGGTGAAATCCCGGCGGGGCTTCCTCGGCGCCGGCCTCGCGGCCGGCGGATCGCTCGCGCTGGCAGGGTGCGGCGGCGACTCGCTCAAGGCCCAGCTCAAGCAGGCGCCGCCCGTGGCCCGGGCCGACGTCACGCTGCTCAACCACCTCATCGACCTCGAGTACCTCGCGGTCGCCGCCTACACGGCGGGCCTCCCGTTGCTCCCTCCCACCGCGTACCACGCGGCCAAGCAGTTCCTGGCCCAGGAGCTCGGCCACGCCCAAGGGCTGGCGCTCCTCGTCCGGGAGGCGGGCGGGAAGGAGAGCAAGCCGCGCCGCCACCTACGACCTCGGCGCCCCGGCGACCAGCCGCCGAGGTGCTGCGGCTGCTCCACGAGGTAGAGGCGCAGCAGATCGCAGCCTACGTGGACGTCATCCCACGGCTGGGGCCGGCGAAGGTGAGGACGCTGACCACCCAGTACTTCGCCAACGACGCGCAGCACATCTCGATCGTCCGATCGCTGCTGGGAAAGGCGCCGCTTCCGGCGCCATTCGTGACCGGCCGCGAGTAGGGTTTCTGAACTTGTGAAAGGCGGTCTGAGTCGCCGTGAGCTGCTCGCGGGCGCTGCCGCCGGGGCCGCGCTCGCGTCGGGTGCGGCAGCGCCGGCCGCGGCCGCGGCCGCGGGCGACGCGGACACGATCGGCAAGGCGCTGAGCGCCGAGCTGCTCGCCGTGTTCTGCTACCAGCAGGTGCTTCGCCTGGGGACGCTGGGACCGCAGGCTCGGCAGCTCGCGACGCTGATCCTCGCCCACGAGCAGGCGCACGTCCGCGCGCTCCAGGACGAGCTCCACTCGCTCGGCGCCGCGCTCCCCACCGGCCCGAGCACCGTCGAGGAGGCGGACGCGGAGCTGAAGACGCGCCACTCCTCGGGACGCATCAAGGGCCTGCACACCGAGCGCGGCGCGCTCGACTTCCTCTACTCGGTCGAGGCGATCACGATCGGCGCGCACGACCAGGCGCTGGAGAAGCTGAGCGATCCCGGCCTGGTGCGTACCAGCGTCGAGATCATGGGCGCCGAGGCCCAGCACGCCTCGGCCATCGGCGCGCTGCTGCACCCGGGGAGGTTCGACCGCATCGTCCCCGTGAACTACGTGAAGGGGAAGACCTGATCAGTGGTGGTGGTGGCTGTGGGCCATGCCCAGCGGGCCACTCGTGAGACGAAAGGAGCGGGCGTTACGCGTCCGCCGGAACGAGCGCACCTGCCGATCCGGGCGGCCGCCCCGCAGCTCGGGCGCCGCCACCGCCTGATTCACGGCGGCTCGGGCCAGGATGGCGTTGGCCACGGCCTGCTCGTCGACGACGTAGAGCGAGCTCGTCGACCATCTCCTTCAACACCCGTACGCGCTTCTCCACGCCCGCGTTATCGGAAGTCTCCCGCAACCACTTCAGTGGTTTTGACGGATGTATGGAGATATCAGGGTCGTTACAGGACATCTTGGCGTGGACGGGCCGGTGGACGGACTGGGCGTTGGCCGAGAGGCCACGGTCGGCCTCGAGCCCGGCGGTCGACCATTTGGTGGACCAGATGGTCGACCATTTGGTGCACCATCGCGGTTGGTACGCTCGCTGCGCAATGCGGATCGGCCGGGAGCTGTACGACGAGATCATCGCCCACGCCCGCGCGGAGGCCCCCAAGGAGTGCGTCGGCGTGGTGTCCACGCGAAATGGCGACGCCGTCCGCGTGCACCGGGCGCGGAATGCCGAGGACAGCCGGCTGCGCTTCTCGATCGACAGCAAGGAGCTGTACGACCTGATGATGGGCATCGAGGACGCCGGGCTCGACATGGGTGCCATCTACCACTCTCACACCCGGACCGCCCCGCACCCGTCGCAGACCGACATCAACTTCGCCCAGGGATGGCCGGGCGTCCTGTGGATCATCGTGGGCTTGGGGGGGACGAGCCCGAGGTGCGGACGTGGGAGATCCGCGAGCGGCGCGGTCTCCGAGACGGAGCTGATCGTGCAGTGAAGGCCGAGTCCGACGCTCTGGTGTGCGTGAGCTGCGGCTCGACGTACTCAGCCCGAGGAGCGTTTCTGCCCCGCCTGCCACATCCCGCTGGCCGTCGACGGCACCGCCGCCCCGGTGAGCGAGCGCCACGCCCGGGCGCGCAAGCTGAAGCCCCAGCTGGCCGAGGGCGAGCTCGTGCGGGTGACCAGCGCCCGCAACCAGGCCGAGGCCGAGTTCATCCAGGGGCTGCTGCTCGAGGAGGGCGTCCCGAGCGTGCTCCGGCGCACCGCCGGCTTCGACGTGCCCGATTTCCTCGCCGCGGGCCCCCGCGATGTGCTGGTGCCGGCGGCGGCCGTCGAGACGGCGCGTGAGGTCCTGCTTCAGGCCGAGCTGATCTCGGGTGATCCGCCCGCGCCGGTGACCACGCCCGCCCGGCTCCTCGTCCAGCTCATCGGCGCCCTCGCGGTCGGCGCGCTGATCGTCTGGCTCGTCTTCGGCGTCATCCGCTAGCCAGGTGCTCGCGCCAGGCGCGCTCCGTCTCGGCGAGCGGCCGCCGGAAGGCTCGGGTCAGGGCCGCGCGCGCTCCCTGCGGATGCAGCCGCCTCGCCAGCTCCGCCACCGCCTCCTCGCCCTGCTCGAGTGCCAGCAGCTCGACCACGGTCCCGCCGAGGAGCGGGGCGTCACGGATCCCGGGCGGGAAGCTCGGCGCCGGCCCCTCGCGTAGACGCCGCGCGATCGCGGGCCGGGCGTGGTCCGGTCTGACCGGCGAACCACCGGGCCGTGCCCTCGAGCAGCCACGCCCAGCGGAGCTGCACCGCGGCGCGCAGCGCGAGCGGCCGGCGGCTGAGATCGGGGTTGTTCGCGACCACGACCTGACGCGCGTACAGCGCGGCTGCGGTGAGCTCGAGCATCTCGAGCGACCCGGCCACGTTCGAAGCCCGCTGGCGCAGCGCGGCGGGTGTGAGGACGTGGAGCGTCTCGCCGCCGATCGCGCCGGCGACGTAGCGGCGAGCCGCGGGAGCGACGAGCAGTCGCGCCAGCGGCACCAGCGGCCGGGCCATGGTCAGCGACGCCGAGCTGCGGTGGAAGACCACGTCGATGTCGACCGGTATGCGGTCGAAGTACTCGCTCAGATAGTCGCGCGTGAGCTCGAGCGAATGGAGCACCCGCTCGACGTCGTCGGCATCGGACTCGTCGTGGCGCGCGCGAAAGGACGGCGAGAGCGACTCAACCCACGGCATGACGGCTGGGCGCCGCGCCGGCCCCGGCGCGCGCAGCGCCGGGGCCCGCGGGCATCACACCATTACGGGCTGACGGTCCGAGGCGATCGAAGCGATCTCCTCGGAGGCACGCTCGAACTCCTCGTCGGAGAGCACCGGGGTGCCCTCGAAGGGGAGGTCGCGCGTCAGCTCGAGCCACGAGCGGCATCCGCCGTACTCGTCGCGCACCTTGACCGTGACCGGCCGCGGGATCCGATAGGTCCGCAGCAGGATCACGTGCAGCGGATGGCGCCGCTTCCAGGCCAGCCGCTTCTCGGCGTAGTCGGGCGTCCACACGTAGAACGGCGACAGTGCGTCGACTGTTCGCCGGTCGGTGATCGTGTAGTGCGCGGACACCTCTGCCCAGGCCCGGATCCGGACCCGGTCGGGCTGGCTGATCGCGCCCTCACGATGGAGGGCGTGGGGCGGGGGCTCGCCATCGCTCCAGACGCCCTCTTCGAGCGCCCGGGCCAGCTCAGGCTGATGGGATTCACGCACCAGGTCGGCGCGCTGATGGTCGAACGTGGGGTACAGGAAGAACCGTTCGTAGTCGAGCTTGAAGTGCTTCTCGGGCTCGCGAATGCCGCCCTTGCGGAGGGTTAGGAGCTGCTCGCCCTCGGCTAGGGCCCGCACGGTCACGGCCCATTCTTTAAAAGCAATCGGCATTTATTAAGTGGGGGGGAGACGGAGATTTACAGACGCCTGTTGCGTAGGCAACGGCAGCAACAGGAGAGAATGATTTTACGCGAGACTCTCGAAATCCCCAAATGTCGCTGCAAAAGGCGGGCTTTTCCCTGGCGACAGAGGTGTAGCTTCGGGGAGCGTGTCGAGAAATCGGTCTATATCAGCGATATCTCGACACGCCCCGCCGTTTAGAGGCGGGTGTCGGCGGCGGATTCCAGGACCTCGATCAGCGCCGCGAAGTCGGCTTCGCCGAGGCCGCGGCCCATCGCCGCGCTCAGGATCTCCCTGGTCAGCGCGGCGAACGGGAACGGCGCCCCGACGGCCTGGCCCTCCTCCAGGCACAGCCGGACGTCCTTGAGCATGTGCTCGAGCTTGAACAGCGTCGCGTAGTCGTGCTCGCGCATCGGGCCGGCCTTGAGGTCGAGCATGGCCGAGCCGCCGGAGCCCGCGCCCATCACCTGGACCAGCGCGTCGAGATCCACGCCGGCGCGGGCGCCCACCACGAGCGCCTGGCCCAGGACGGACGCGTTCGACGCCGCCACGGCGTTGTTGATCAGCTTGACCATCTGGCCGTGGCCGAGCGGTCCGGCGTGCACGACCAACTGCCCCATCGCCTCCAGCATCGGCCTCGCCTTCGCGAACGCCTCGTCCGAGCCGCCGGCCATGATGGTAAGCGTGCCATCCTCGGCCCGCGGCGATGAACCGGTTACCGGTGCATCGACGAGGTCGAGGTCGAGGTCGTGGTCGGGTCGCTCGGCGAGGGCGGCGGCGATCGAGCGGGCGTAGGACGGCCCGATCGTCGAGCAGTCGACGAACAGGGTGCCCGCGGCGCGCGCCGGAGGCCGCGCCGTCGGGACCGAGCAGGACCTGCTCGACCTGCGGGCCGTCGACGACCATCGTGACGACGATCTCGGCCCGGCCGGCCGCCTCGGCCGGCGTCGCGCGCCGCCACCGCGCCATCGTGCGCCGCGACGAACTCCTCGGCCCGCGCCGCGGTTCGGTTCCACACGGTCAGCTCGAAGCCGCTGCGCGCCAGCACGGCGGCCATGCGCGAGCCCATGATCCCCAGACCCAGGAACGCGACGCGCGTCATGACCGCTCACCATACCCGCCGCCGCCCGGCGTCTCGATCCGCAGCCGCTGGCCCTCCTTCAGCTTGCCGATCGCCTTGGCGGGCAGCTCTTCGCCGTCGAGCAGGTTGCGCCCGCAGGCGCCCGGCTCACCGCCGCAGGCGCCGGCCGGGGGGTGGCGCCGGCGCTCGGTGATCAGCGAGTAGTCGAGGTCGGCCAGCGCCTCGAGCTCGCGCACGACGCCGTCGCCGCCGCGGTACTTGCCGGCGCCGCCCGAGCCGCGGCGCAGCGAGTACTCGACCATCCGCATCGGGAACTCCAGCTCGAGCGCCTCGATCGGCGTGTTGAGCGTGTTGCTCATCGCCACGTGCATCGCGCTGGGGCCGTCGGCGTCGGGGCACGCGCCCTGGCCGCCGCCGATCGTCTCGTAGTAGACGACGTCCTCGCTGCCCAGCGTCACGTTGTTCATCGTCCCCTGGCCGAGCGCGCGCCCGAACGCGCGCAGCACGATGTCGGCCACGCGCGAGGAGGTCTCGACGTTCCCGCCCACGACGGCGGCCGGAGAGCGCGCATTCAATAGGCAGCCCTCGGGCGCGATCACCTCGACCGGCCGGTAGGCGCCGGCGCTGGGCGGGATGTCCGGATCGGTCAGCACGCGGATGGCGAAGTAGCAGGCCGAGCGGGTCACCGCCAGCGGGCAGTTCAGGTTGCCCTCGTGCTGGTCGGCGGTGCCGGTGAAGTCGAGCGTCAGCTCGTCGCCGGACACGGTCGCCTTGAGGACGAGCTCGAGGTCACCCTCGCGCGCCTCGAGCACGTCGCGGGCCTCGCGCTCGCCGTCGTCGAGCTCTGCGATGCAGGAGCGGGTGCGGCGCTCGGCGTAGTCGAGCACCTCGTCGAACGCCTCGCGCAGGGTCTCGCCGCCGACGCGGTCGTGGAGCTCGGTCAGCCGCCGCGCGCCCACCCGGCCGGCGGCGAGCTGCGCCCGCAGGTCGGCCCGGCGCTGCGCGGGCTGGCGCATCTGCTCGCTCAGCTCCTTCAGCGCCTCGTCGTCGAGCACCTGGGGCTCGATCACCACGCCCTCGTCCTCGAGCGTGCGGCTGTCGGCCGGCATCGAGCCGGGCGTGGGGCCGCCCACGTCGGCATGGTGGGCGCGGCTGGCGGCGAACGCGATCAGGTCATCGCCGGCGAACACGGGCGTGATCACCGTGATGTCGGGCAGGTGCGTACCGCCGGCGTACGGGTCGTTGAGGATCCAGGCCTGGTCGGGAGCGTGGTCGCGGTCGAGCACGGCGGCGACTGCCGCCGGCATGGCCCCGAGGTGCACCGGGATGTGCTCGGCCTGCATGACCATCTGTCCCTCGGCGTCGAACAGCGCCGTCGAGGCGTCCTGGCGCTCCTTGATGTTGGCCGAGTGGGCGGAGCGGATCAGGACCGCGCCCATCTCCTCGCAGATCGCGTGCAGCGCGCCGGTCAGGACCTGGAGCTCGACGGGATCGATGCTCATCCGCGCCTCAGCCGCACCGTGCCGGAGTCGTCGACCTCGCCCGACCAGCCTGCGGGCACGAGCAGCGTCGACTCGGGAAGCTCGACCACCGCCGGGCCCTGAAAGCTCGTACCCGGGCGGCGGCGAGCCGCGGAGGACCGAGAGCTCGACCTCCTCGCCGTCCAGCGTGGCGTGGCGGCTCCCCTCCTCGAGCTCCTCGGAGTCGCCCTGGGCCAGCTCGACCTCCGCGCCCCCGGCTCGGGCGGTGACCCGGATCGTCACGAGCTCGAGCGTCTGGTCGGGGTCGCTGTAGCCGTAGCGCTCCTCGTGCTCGGCCTCGAAGCCCTCGCGCAGCTCCTCAGGCGTGGCCTCCGGGCCGCCCTCGATCGCCAGCTCGAACGCCTGGCCGCGGTAGCGGAGCTCGTAGATCGCCTGGACGTCGGCGTCGGGGTCGTCGAGCGCACGGCGGGCCTGCTCGCCCAGTTCGCGTACCGTGTCGGCGATTGCCTCGGCGGTCAGATCCGAGCCGCTGAGCAGGACGCTGCGCTGGACGTCGCGCCGGCGGGGGGAGACGACGAGCCCGAGCGCCGCCAGCACGCCCGAGGCGCGCGGGCACAGGATCGTGTCGATCCCCAGCTCATCGGCGATCGACGCGGCGTGCAGGCCGCCCGCGCCACCGAAGGCGAGCAGCGCGAAGCCGCGCGGGTCGACCCCCCGCTGCACGGTCACCACGCGCAGGGCGCGGACCATCTCGGCGTTGGCCACGCGCAGGATTCCCTCGGCGCAGTCCTCGAGCTCGAGGTCGAGCGAATCCGCCAGCTCCCCGATCGCCTTCTCGGCCGCGTCCCGGTCGAGCTCGACGCCGCCGGCCAGGGGCGCGTCGGCGGCCAGGTATCCGAGCAGCAGGTTCGCGTCGGTGACCGTCGGCTCGGTGCCGCCGCGGCCGTAGCACGCCGGGCCCGGATCGGCGCCCGCCGAGCGGGGTCCGACGCGGAGGGCGCCGCCCGCGTCGCGCCAGGCGATCGACCCGCCGCCCGCGCCGACCGTGTGGACCGCCAGCATCGGCAGCGCCACCGGCCGCCCGGCGATCTCGCCGCCCGAGCGCTCCTGGACCGCGCCATCCTGGACCACGCACACGTCGCACGAGGTCCCGCCCATGTCGAAGCAGAGGGCATCCTGCTCGCCGGCCGCCCGGGCCACGAACGCGGCCCCGGCGGCGCCGCCGGCCGGCCCCGAGAGGACGGTCCAGGCCGCGTGGTCGGCCGCCGCCGCCAGGTCGATCAGGCCGCCGTTGGACTGCATGATCGCCGGCTCGGGGACTCCGCCGTCCCGGGCGCGCTCGAGCAGCCGGCGCAGGTAGGCTGGCGAGCAGCGGCGACAGCGCGGCGTCGATCTCGGTCGTCGCCGCGCGCTCGTACTCGCGGAACGTGCCCACGACCTCGTGGGAGAGCGACACGTGGACGTCCGACAGGGCCTCGCCGATCGCCCGCTCGTGCTCGGGGTGGCGATAGGAGTGCAGCAGCACGACCGCCACCGACTCGACGTCCGCCTCGGCCACGCGGCGGGCGATCTCGCGGGCGTCCTCGTCGGAGAGCTCGCGCAGCGGGCCGTCAGGGGTCATCCGCTCGGGCGCGCCGAAGCGGAGCTCGTCCGGAACCAGCGGCGCCGGCCGCCCCGCGCACAGCCGGTAGAGCTCGGGGCGGTTCTGGCGCCCCAGCGCGATCAGGTCGGTGAAGCCCTCGGTGGCGATCAGCGCGGTGCGCGCGCCGTTGCCCTCGAGCAGGGCGTTGGTGGCCACGGTCATGCCGTGGGAGAACTCGCGCACGTCGCCGGCGTCGCGCTCGCGCGCGCTCGAGCGCGGCCTCGATCGCCGCCATCACCCCCTCGGACTGGTCCTTGGGCGTGGTCGGCGCCTTGGCCGTGATCACGCGGCCGTCGAAGGCCAGCACCGCGTCGGTGAAGGTGCCGCCCACGTCGACGCCCAGGAGCATGGGCGGTCAACCTACCGGGCGCGGCGCCCGCGCAGCATGGATGCCGCTGTAACCGCATCCAGCTTCGGGCCGCGTACGCTCCGCTCTGAAGTCCGGGAGACCGCTCCACTACGCCGGCGTCACCACCGCCGGACGTCCGGTCCGGCGCGCTTACGCCGCGAGCGCGGGGCCAGCTCGACCTCTTCCGTCTCCGCCAGGTGCTGGTGCGACGGGCAGTAGCCGTTGTGCGGCAGCGGCATCCGCTGGCACGGCGTGCCCTTGCGCGTGCTCGCGCGGCACTGGAGCGGGTTGCCGTACACGTCGAACCCGTTCTGGGGCTGGCGGCGCAGGAAATCGTCGGCGAACTCCAGATAGCGCTCGATCACTCGCAGCACGCGGAGCTGGCAGCCCATCGGGAAGTACGCGCGGATGTCGTTGAACAGCGTGCGCGAGGGGTGCGCGAAGTAGTGCCGGTCGGTGGCGAGGCGCTCGACCGCCGCCTCGCACGCCCGCAGGACCCGCTCGTGATTGGCGTGCGCACACGAGCTGTGGGGGTCCTCGACGATCTCGTCAGCGAGCTCACGGTAGATGGCTCGGCTGAAGCGGTACATGCATCGACTCCTTTCGGCCCCTGCCAGGGCGCGTCCTGTTAGCGCGATGAGTATTCCCTCGCTGTGTGAAGTGCATCACGCAGCCGAGATTAATTTGACGTTAAGTCCAGGCTGCGAGCTCGGCGTCTGCCGGCGCGGTCGATCGTCACGTGGTGGCCGTCGAGCCGGGGTCGAGCTCTGGGAAGTCGCGCCGCTGGTGCGCGCCGCGGCTCTCGGTGCGGGCCAGCGCGGAGGTGGCGATCAGCCGGACGAGCGGGTGAGGGTCGCGCGTCAGCGACGCTCAGGCCGTCGCGGTCGCGCTCGAGGCCCGCGCACCGCCACAGCGCCTCGCGGCTCGCCGGCGCGGGAGCCGGCCGGCGGCTCGCCGGGCTCGGGTAGATCGGGCGGCGTCGCGGGGCTGAGTCCGCCTCGGCCGCCGCGGCGCGCCCGGCCCGGGCGCCGAACACGAAGCACTCGGTGAGCGAGTTCGAGGCCAGCCGGTTGGCGCCGTGCAGGCCCGTGCACGAGCACTCGCCGACGGCGTACAGCCCCGGAAGGGTGGAGCGGCCGTCGAGATCGGTGGCGATGCCGCCCATCATGTAGTGGGCGGCCGGCGCCACCGGCACGAGCTCGTGCTCGGGGTCGATCCCGGCCTCGCGCAGGGCGCTCACGACGTTGGGGAACATCGCCGGATCGACGCGGCGCATGTCGAGGTCGACCGACGGTGCGCCGGTGCGGATCATCAGGCTCTGCATGGCGCGGGCCACCTCGTCGCGGGGCGCCAGCTCATCCACGAACCGGTTGCCGGCCGCGTCGAGCAGCTGCGCGCCCTCGCCGCGGATCGCCTCGGTGACGAGCAGGCCGTCGGCTCCGTTGGCCCCGACCACCGCGGTGGGATGGAACTGCATGAGCTCGAGGTCGGCCAGCGTCGCGCCGGCGCCCGAGGCGAGCAGCAGGCCGCCGCCGACCGCGCCGGGCGGGTTCGTCGTGCGCGCCCACAGCGCGGCCGCGCCGCCGGTGGCCAGGACGGTGGCGCCGGTGGCGATCCGCCGGCCGTCGTCGAGATCGCAGGCCGTGGCAGCGCTCCGCAGCGGCGACCAAGCCGGTCACCCGGCGACCCTCGAGAACGTCGATGCGCGGCTCCTCGGCCACGACGGTCGCTCAGGTGACGGACCAGCCGCCGGCCCGTCTCGGCGCCGCCCGCGTGGACGATCCGCCGGGCGCGAGTGGCCGCCCTCGAGCCCGAGAGCGAGACGGCCAGCCGCGTCGAGGTCGAAGGCCATGCCGAGGGCTTGGAGGTCGTCCACCGCCCGCGGCGCCTCCTGGCAGAGCACGCGCGCGGCCGACTCGCGGACCGCGCCCCGGCCGGCGGCGATGGTGTCGGCCAGGTGCCGCTCGGGCGAGTCGTCGGGGGCGATCGCCGCGGCCAGGCCGCCCTGGGCCCAGTAGCTCGAGGAGCCGGGCAGCGGGGTGGCCGAGACGAGGAGGACGTGGGCGCCGGCGCGGGCCGCGCACAGAGCGCTGTACAGGCCGGAGGCCCCGGCGCCGACCACCGCGACCTGGGTCTCGAGTGCGGGCAAGGCGCAGTACGGTACCCGCGTCATGCCGCCCGTGTTTCTGGCTCACCCTTCGTCGCTGGAGCACGACACCGGGGGCCATCCCGAGCAGGCGGCGCGGATCGTGGCGATCGAGCGCGAGCTGGACGGGCAGGGGTGGCTGGGGTACGAGCGGATGGCGTCGCCGGCGGTGGCGCGCGAGGTGCTGACCGCGGTGCATCCCGAGTCGTACGTGGCCTCGATCGAGCGGGCGTGCGCCGCCGGGGGCGGCCATCTCGACCTCGACACGATCGTCAGCCGGGGCTCGTTCGAGGCGGCGCTGCACGCCTGCGGCGGCGCGGTGCGGATGGCGGAGCTGCTCGTGTCCGGGGAGGCGGCGCGAGCGTTCAGCGCGCACCGGCCGCCGGGGCATCACGCCGAGCGCGCGCGGGCGATGGGCTTCTGCCTGTTCGACAACGTGGCCGTGGCGGCCCAGTACGCGCTCGACCGGCTCGGGCTCGAGCGCGTGATGATCTTCGACTGGGACGTCCACCACGGCAACGGGACCAACGACATCTTCCACGCGAGCGATCAGGTGCTGTTCGTCTCGATCCACCAGTCGCCGCTGTATCCCGGGACGGGGCCGGCGTCGGACGTCGGGTCCGGCGCGGGCGAGGGCTTCACGGTCAACCTGCCCGTGCCGCCGCGGTCGGGCGACGCCGAGTACGTCTCGCTGGTCGAGCACGTGGTGGTGCCGCTGGCTCGAGCGTATGAGCCCCAGCTGGTCCTGATCTCGGCCGGGTACGACGCCCACTACCAGGATCCCCTGGCCGATTGCCGGGTGACCGAGGAGGGCTACGCCGCGATGGCCCGGTCCGTCTCGGCCGCGTGCTCCGAGCTGGGCGCCCCCCTGGGGTGCGTGCTGGAGGGCGGCTACGCGCTGGGAGCGCTGGCGCGATCGGTGGCGGCGACGATGGAGGCGCTCATCGACGGAGCCGCTCCGGGCGCAAACGAGGCCGTGCCACTGGCCGCCACGGCTCGCGAGCGCCTCGCCCGGTGGTGGCCGGCGCTGGCGTAGGCCGCCTGCGCCGCGGCCTCTGACACCATCCCGTCCGTGTCCGGTCCCGCCGACCAACCCGTCGCCGTGTTCGACTCGGGCGTCGGCGGCCTCACGGTCCTGCACGACCTGCTCGTCTCGTTGCCCACCGAGGACTACCTGTACCTGGGCGACACCGCCCGGTTCCCCTACGGCGAGCGCACCCAGGCCGAGCTCCAGGAGTTCGCGATCGAGATCGTCGAGCACCTCCTGGCCTCGGACGCCAAGCTGATCATCGTCGCCTGCAACGCGATGAGCTCGGCCGCGCTCGAGGCGATCGAGGAGCACGTGCGCGGACGCGACATCGACGTGATCGGGGTGGTGGTCGCGGCCACCCAGCTCGCGGTGGCGGGGAGCCGTACCGGCCGCCTCGGGTTGCTGGCCACGCCGGCCACGGTGGCGAGCGGAGCCTACGAGCGAGCCGTGTCCGCGGCCGATCCCCACGTCCACCTGACGAGCGTCGCCTGCCCTGATCTGGCGCCCATCATCCAGGGCGGGTTCCCGTTCGACGAGCACGTGGTGGAGCTCGTGCGCGAGTACTGCGCTCCGCTCCGCGCAGCCGAGGTCGACACGGTGATCCTGGGCTGCACGCACTATCCGCTCGTCGCGCCCATGCTCCAGCGGATCCTCGGCCGCGGGGTCACGCTCGTCACCTCGGGCGCCGGCGTGGCCCGCAGCGCCGAACGCGCAATGAGCGCCCGCGGGCTGCTCAACCCGCGCGCCGGCGAGGGCAGCTACCGGTTCCGCTGCACCGGCGACGTCGACGCGTTCCGGGCGCTCGGGACCCGGTTTCTGCAGATGCCCCTGGGCGAGGTCGTCCACGTCGAACTGGAAGCGAGGATCGCAGCGGCATGAGCACGACTCGAGCACGGAGCTACGACCGGGCGGCGGATGCGCTGCGCCCGACGACGATCGAGCCGGGGTTCGTCCGCACCGCGACCGGATCGGCGCTGATCTCGATGGGGGAGACGCGCGTGATCTGCACCGCCTCCGCTCAGGAGAGCGTCCCGCGCTGGCTGATGGGCTCCGGCCGCGGCTGGGTCACGGCCGAGTACGGGATGCTGCCCGCGTCCACCGGGGATCGCAAGCAGCGCGACATCAGCAAGGGCCGCCTCGACGGCCGCAGCGTCGAGATCCAGCGCCTGATCGGCCGATCGCTGCGCGGCGTGATCGACTTCAAGGCGCTCGGCGAGCGCACCATCTACATCGACTGCGACGTGCTCCAGGCCGACGGCGGCACCCGGTGCGCCTCGATCACCGGCGGCCTCGTGGCGCTGCAGCTCGCCTGTGAGCGGCTCATCGCCGGCGGCCTGCTCGAACGCTCGCCGCTCGTGGGCTCGGTGGCCGCGGTGTCGTGCGGGATGGTCGACGGGGTCCCGCTGCTCGACCTCGACTACAGCGAGGACTCGACCGCCGAGGTGGACGCCAACGTCGTGATGACCGGCGACGGCGGCCTCGTCGAGGTACAGGCCACGGCCGAGCGCACGCCGCTCTCGCGCGCGCATCTGGACGACCTGCTGGCGCTGGCGGCCCGCGGCATCGAAGCGCTGCGGTCCGCGCAGGAGCAGGCGGTGGCGGCGGGCGCGTGAACGCCGGGCCGGACACGATCCCGCTCCTCCTTTCGACGCGCAATCCCCACAAGGTGCGGGAGTTCGCCCGCCTGCTCGCGCCCTTCGGGATCGCCGTCGAGCCGCTGCCCGACGAGGTCACCCTCCCTCCGGAGGACGGCGCGACGTTCGCCGAGAACGCCCTGCCGAAGGCGCGGGCGGCGGCCGCGCACACGGGCCGCGCGGCGATCGCCGACGACTCGGGAATCGAGGCCGAGGCGCTCGGCGGCGCGCCCGGGGTGCGCTCGGCGCGGTATTCGGGCGAGAACGCCACCGACGAGGCCAACCTGCAGAAGCTGCTGGCCGAGGCGCCGGCGGGGAGCCGGCTGCGCTACATGTGCGCGATCGCGTTCGTCGACCCGGCCTCGGGCACCGAGGAGCTGTTCTTCGGCGAGTGCGTGGGGACGGTGGCGCCGGCGCCGCGGGGCTCGGGCGGCTTCGGCTACGACCCGGCGTTCGTGCCCGTCGACTACGACGACGGTCGGACCATGGCCGAGCTCACCGACCCTGAGAAGGACGAGATCAGTCATCGCGGCCGGGCGGCGCGGGCGCTTGCGCGGCGGCTGGGCCGGTAGCGCGGCAAATCCCTCCGCCGCGCGCAGCGCGTCGCTTCTGCCGCGCGCGGATCCGTAGGATTCGCGCGGTTTCCGAGCGAGAGGAGGGCGGTGTGGCCAACGTAGTCGGACAACGGGTTCGCCGGCTCGAGGATCCGCGCTTCTTGCTCGGCCGGGGCCGCTACGTCGACGACCTGCCATCGGACGGCGAGATCTATGTCGTGTTCGTGCGATCGGACCTGGCGCACGCGCGGATCACGGGCGTGGACACGAGCGAGGCTGCCGCCCGCGATGGCGTGCGCGTGTTCACCGCCGCCGACCTGGATCTCCCGGCGTTTCCCCCGCCGCCGTTCATCGGGATCGACGAGGCGATGTTCCGCCCCTTGCTCGCCCGCGACCGAGTGCGGTTCGTGGGCGACATCGTGGCGGCGGTGCTGGCCGGCAGCCGCGCCGAGGCGGTCGACGCCGCCGAGCTCGTGATCGTCGACTACGAGCCGCTGCCCGTCGTCACCGATCCGCGCGCCGCGGCCCGCGACGAGACGGTCGTCTACGACGCGCTCGGCACCAACGTGTGCCTGCACCGTCCGCCGGAGTCCCCGGACCCGCAGATCTTCGAGGGCTGCGAGCT
This sequence comes from uncultured Solirubrobacterales bacterium, assembly GCA_963710305.1. Taxonomy (GTDB): domain Bacteria; phylum Actinomycetota; class Thermoleophilia; order Solirubrobacterales; family Solirubrobacteraceae; genus Palsa-465. The sequence goes on from CAVPZV010000009.1 coordinate 122,726, forward strand.
CGTCGTGTCGGAGTCGATCGAGAGCCCGCGGCTGCTCGCCTGCCCGGTCGAGCCGCGCTGCACGCGGGCTCAGTTCGGCGAGGACGGACGCCTCACCCTCCACCTCTCGACCCAGACCCCGCACCAGGACAAGGCGATGGTGGCCGCGCTCCTCGGTCTCGAGGAGCAGCAGGTGCGGGTGATCGCCCCCGACGTGGGCGGCGGCTTCGGCGGCAAGGGGCTGGACGTCGAGGACGTGCTGACGGCGGCCGTGGCGCGCGCCTGCGGGCAGCCGGTCCGGTGGACCGAGACGCGCAGCGAGCACATGGTGGCGATGCACCACGGCCGCGCGCAGTGGATCGACTTCGAGCTCGGTGGAAGCCGCGACGGGCGCATCGGGGCGCTGCGGCTGAAGATCCTCCAGGACGCCGGCGCCTACCCCGGCATCGGCGCGTTCCTGGCCAACCTGACGGCGCTGATGGCGAGCGGCGTCTACGCGATCCCGAAGATCGAGATCGACATCACCGCCGTGGTCACGAACACCACGCCCACCGGCCCGGTGCGCGGTGCGGGCCGTCCCGAGGCCGCGCAGATGGTCGAGCGGGCGATCGACCTGTTCGCGGCCGAGATCGGCATGGATCCGGCCGAGGTGCGGCGGCGCAACTTCATTGCGGCCGACGTCGAATGGCCGTACACGACGGCATCGGGCGCCCAGTACGACATCGGCGACTACGCCCGGGCGCTCGATCTGGTCTTGGACGCGGCGGACTACGACGGGCTGCGGCGCGCGCAGGAGCAGCGCCGAGCCGAGGGCGGGACGCGTCAGCTCGGGATCGGGCTGAGTGCGTACGTCGAGGTGACCAACGGGATCACCGAGATCGAGTTCGGCGCGGTGGAGATGACCGAGGACGGCGGCGCGATCGTCAAGACCGGCTCGTTCTCGCAGGGCCAGGGGCACGAGACGACCTTCGCCCAGATCGTCGCCGAGCGCACCGGACTGCCGCTCGAGAAGATCAAGCTGATCAAGGGCGATACCGACCAGGTCCCGCGGGGGACCGGCACGTACGCCTCGAAGTCGACGCAGATCGGCGGCGCGGCCGCCGCCCAGGCGTCCGAGCTCCTGGTCGAGAAGGCCAAGCGCCTGGCCGCCGACGAGCTCGAAGCCAGCCCTGAGGACATCATGCTCGACCTGGCCGAGGGCAGGTTCCACGTCGTTGGGGCGCCCGAGCCGGCGCTCGGCTGGGCCGAGCTGGCGGTCTCGCTGCACGCGGCCGGCCGGCTCGGCGAGCTGACGGCCGAGACCGATTTCCAGGCGGCTCAGTCGACGTTCCCGTTCGGCGCGCATCTCGCCGTCGTCGAGGTCGACACCGAAACCGGCTCGGTGTCGCTGGTGCGCATGGTGGCGGTCGACGACGCGGGAACGATCATCAACCCGATGATCGCCGAGGGTCAGGTGCACGGCGGCCTGACGGCCGGGATCGCCCAGGCGCTGTTCGAGGAGATGCGCTACGACGAGGACGGCAACCCGCAGCACGCCAACCTGATCACCTACTGCTTCCCGGCCGCCACCGAGCTTCCGCATTACGAGCTGGTGGACATGGAGACGCCGACCCCGGTCAATCCACTGGGCGCCAAGGGCATCGGGGAGTCGGGGACGATCGGCGCCACGCCGGCGGTCCACAACGCGGTGATCGACGCGCTCGCGCCCTACGGCGTGCGCCACCTCCAGATGCCGCTCAACGGCGAGACGGTGTGGCGCGCGATCGCCGGCGCTAAGCCAGGTTGATCGCGGCGGCCAGGGCGACCGCGAGCGTGACGGCGGCGTAGCCGGCGTAGCCGTCGAGCGCGAGGATCGTCACCGCGAGCAGAAGCGAGAGCACCGTCACGAGCCAGGCCACGCGCGCGAGGTCGAACTGCGAGCTGTCCTCATCCGGTCGGCGGCCGGGTCGGGTTCCGGGGGCGGCGCGGGCAGCTCGGTGACGTCAGGGGCCTCGGCCGCGCTGGTGGCGCGCACCTCGGCCGACTCGAGCGCCTCGCGGCCGAGGGCCTTGAGGTCCGGGCCGCCTTCGCCGGCGGCGTCCGGGTGCGGCGACGGTCCGGTGCGCGGCGAGAGCCCGGGATCGCCGACCGGCTCGGCCGGGGGCAGTCGCGCTTCGTCGCCGGGTTGCGTCGGTATCTCTGGCTCCTGCGCCACGACGATGTTCCGTGAGCTCATTCCGGCGCCGCTCCGGGGGGCCACGCCATCACCTCGACCAGGTTGCCGGCGGGATCGCGGACATAGGCGCGGGGCGAGCCCCAGTGCTCGCGCCGCGGATCGACCTCGTGGCCCTGCTCCCGCAGTCGTCGTAGGGTCGCCTCGTAATGGTCGATCACGATACCGACGTGGCCGGATTGTGGCGAGGCATCGTCTTTCGGCATCAGGTGGATCTGCGTGCCGGCCTGCTGGACCCAGGCGGCGCGACCGGCGATCCCCGGGGGCGGATCGACGCGCTCGAAGCCGAGGATGGCGTAGAAACGAAGGCAATCTTCGAGCGCGGCGGGCGGGATCTCTCGGGTCACGTGCTGGAGCATCAGGGAGCGAATCGCGCAAATTGCGCAGATCCTGGCTAGCCTTTCTGCGCACCATTGTCCTCAACGGACAGAATGGGCGTTGGCCCTGCCGCCGGGATGCCGCTTGTCCGCGGGCCCTGTTAGCTTCGAGCATTCCAACTACCTCGAAGGAGGGAGATAAATGACGAAATCTGAATTCGTCGATCAGGTCGCGGATCGCGCCGGTCTGACAAAGAAGGACGCCGGCGACGCCGTCGAGGCCTTCCTGGAGACGATCGAGGACGCGCTCAAGCGCGGCAGCGAGATCACCTTCTCGGGCTTCGGCAAGTTCAGCGTCTCCGAGCGGAGCGCCCGTGAGGGCCGCAACCCCGCCACCGGCGAGAAGATCCAGATCGCGGCCTCCCGCGTGCCGAAGTTCACGGCCGGTGCCGCGCTCAAGAAGGCCGTCAACTAGCGCCAGTCCGACGCTGCGGTCGCGCCCCCGGGGGCGTCTGCGACCGCGGCTCGTGCCGGACGGCCCGCGGCTCTGGCCGCACGAAGGAGAGGCCTCGCCTTGTCTGATCGGTCCGCGTTGACCGCGGCACAACCCGCCACCGCAGCGGTGGCGCCCGAGGCGACCGGCTTCGGCGATCGCATCGCCGGCGCTGTCGCCGCCCGCCGCTCTCAGCTCGTTCTCGGTCTCGATCCCAATCCGGAACGGCTGTGGCCCGAAGCGCTCGAGTCGGCCGCCCGCTCTCGAGGGCACGCCGGCCGAGCGCGCGGCGCGGGCGGTGAGCGCCCACTGCGCGCTCGCGATCGAGGCCGTGGCCGAGCACTGCGTGGCGGTCAAGCCGCAGGTGGCGTGCTTCGAGCGCCTCGGCGCGCCGGGCTGGAGCGCGCTGCGGGAGGTGGTCGAGCTCGGCCGCGAGCACGGCTTGCTGGTGATCGCCGACGCCAAGCGCGGCGACATCGACGTGACCGCCGCGGCCTACGCCCAGGCGTTCTTCGGCGAGACCCCGACGCCGTTCGGGGCCGTTCCGGGACTGGGGGCGGACGCGCTGACCGTGAACCCGCTCCTCGGCAGCGACTCGCTCGAGCCGTTCCTCAGCGCGGCGCGGCCGCGCGGCGGCGGCCTGTTCGTGCTCGTGCGCACGTCGAATCCGGGCGCGCGCGACGCTGCAGGAGCAGGCGCTGGCGGGCGGCGAGACCGTGAGCGAGCGGCTGGCCGAGATGGTGGCGCGGCTGGGGGCGGACGGCGGTCGGAGAGGCCGGGCTGTCCGACGTGGGCGCCGTGGTCGGCGCGACCGCGCCGGACCGGCTGGCGCGCGCTGCGCGAGCGCATGCCCCACGCGATCTTCCTGCTCCCCGGCGTGGGCGCGCAGGGAGGGCGCGTCGAGGACCTGGCGGCGGCGTTCGCGCCCGGCCCCGGCGGCGGGCTGGTCTCGGCGTCGCGCGGGATCGTCGACGCCTACGCCCAGCGCGGCGGCTCGCCGGCCGCGGCCGCGGCGTCCGAGGCGGCCCGGCTGCGCGAGCTGGCCTGGGAGCTCGCGGGCTGAATTGCGCGCGCTGACGAGCAGTCTCGCCGCGTACCGGCCGCTTGTAAGATCGCGCGATCGTGGCTAGGAGTCGTGCGCGTTACCTGGCGCCGATCGCGCTCGTCGCGACGATCGCCGTCACCTATCTGGTCGTGCACGACTCTCTGAGATCCAAGCATTCGTCCACCACGTCGCACCGGGTGGTGCTGCCGACGACGCACGCGTGCGCACCCAAGAAGCCCGCCCGCCAGTCCAACGTGTACGTGGTGAAGTCCGGCGACAGCCTGTCGGCGATCTCGGCCAGGACCGGGGTGCCCGGTGGCCACGCTCGAGTCGCTCAACCCGGGCGTCGATCCGAACGCGCTGCAGGCCGGTCAGCGGCTGACCTTGCGTAAGTGATGCCGCGCGCGCTGCGCCGTCGAGCTCCCTGCGCATCGCGCTTGATCCGCCCGGCTGGCCGCCGTGGCGCGCCGGGCGCCGCGCTGGCCGTGGCCGGCGCGCCCGTAGCCGCCGCCCGGGCCGCCGCGCCACCGCGGCTGAGCGCGCGCGCCGCCGAGCTGATCGTGGCCGACAGCGGCCAGGAGCTCTACGGCTACGGCGAGAACCGGCAGGTGGCGATCGCCAGCACCACCAAGCTGATGACCGCGCTGGTCACGCTCGAGCGCGTGCCGCTGAAGACGGTGTTCGCCCAGAACAACTACTACCCGGCGTCGGTGGACTCGCAGATCGGGCTCGTCCCGGGCGAGCGCATGACGGTTCACGACCTGCTCGTGGCGCTGCTGCTGCCGAGCGCCGACGACGCCGCCGAGGACCTGGCCTACAACGTCGGCCACGGGTCGGTGGCGCGGTTCGTGGCGATGATGAACGCACGCGCGGCGCAGCTCGGGCTGACCCATACGCACTACTCGACGCCGAGCGGCCTCGACACGCCCGGCAACTACTCGACCGCCGACGACCTGCTCAAGCTGGCTCGCTTCGTGCTCGCCCACCAGCCGTTCTTCGCGCGCGACGGTGGCTCAGCCGAGCGCGTCGCTCGCCACCGGCCCGGAGCATCACGTCACCAACCGCAACGACCTGGTCGGGCGCGTCCGGTGGATCAACGGCGTCAAGACCGGCCACACGCTCGAGGCCGGCTACGTGCTGGTCGGCTCGGGGACGAGGAACGGGATGTCGCTGATCAGCGTCGTGCTGGGAACGCCGAGCGAGTCGGCTCGCGACGGCGACACCCTGGCCCTGCTCGGCTACGGGTTCGCGAACTTCCACTCGGTCACCCCGGTGCGCGCGGGCGACGCGTTCTGGCGCGGCCCACGGTCCGCGATCGAGGCGGCGTGCACGCCCAGCTCGTCGCGGCGAGCACGTTCACGCGGCGTGGTTCCTCGCTCGACGCGAATCCGCCTCCGCGTGCACGCTCCGCAGCAGCTCGCCGGCCCGATCGCCCAGGGCGCGCGTGAGGGCACCGTCGTCGTTCTCGCGGACGGCCGCCCGATCGCGCGGATTCCGCTGCTGCTCGCCCACGCGCTGCCCGCCGTCAGCTCTGCTGACGGTCGCCGCCAACTTCCTGTCGCGAGCGATCTACGCTGTTAGTGCTGATCCTGGTGCTCGGCGCCGCCGCGGGAGCGGTGCTGTTTCGCCGGCAGCGCACGCGGGCAAAAGCCGCCGCAGGCTCGAGATGATCATCACCGTCACGCTCAACGCGGCCCTCGACAAGACGCTCGAAGTCCCCAACTTCACGCCCGGCCGCAGGCACCGCACGGTCGACCAGACGACGATGCCGGGCGGTAAGGGCGTCAACATCGCGCGGGCGATCAAGCGGCTCGGCCAGCCGGTGATCGCCACCGGCCTGGCCGGCGGCGCCACCGGGACCCGGATCGTCGAGGCGCTCAGCCACGAGGCGATCCTCAGCGACTTCGTCCGGATCCGCGAGGAGTCGCGCACCAACACCGCGGTGCTCGACCCCACCACCGGCCTGCACACCGAGATCAACGAGCGCGGCCCGTCGGTCTCGGCGATGGAGCTCGAGCTGTTCCGCGACAAGCTCCTGTACCTGGCCAAGGGCGCGAGCATGTGCGTGTTCGCCGGCAGCCTGCCGCGCGGGATCGAGCCCGACGTCTACGCCGGCCTGATCCGCGAGGTCAAGAAGCTCGGGGTGATCACGATCGTCGACACCGACGGCGATCCCGCTGCGGCTGGCCGTGCGCGCCGAGCCCCACGTGGTCTCGCCCAACGAGCTCGAGGCCGAGGAGCTCGTCGGCCACGAGTTCAACGACGACGACGACCGCGCCCAGGCCGTGGTCGAGATGATCCAGATGGGCGCGACCGAGGCGATCATGACCGTCAGCGACGGCTGCTACGCCCAGATCCACGAGGACGGCGCTCCGCGCTGTACCGGGTGCGGGTCGAGGAGCAGGAGGCGCGCTCGAGCATCGGCTCGGGCGACGCGTTCCTGGCCGGCTACGTCGCCTGCGCGCTACGCCGGCCGCTCGCCCGGTGGAGTGCCTGCGCTACGGGGTGGCCTGCGGCGCCGAGTCGACCCAGCACTTCGGCGCCGGCCTGCTCGACCCGGGCAAGGTCGAGCGGCTGCTGCCCGAGGTCGAGGCCGAGCGGGTCGAGCTCCGGGCCGAGATCGGCTAGCGGGCGAGCGGCCGCTGCTTTGCGGCGGGTTTCAGCGCCCCGGGACGTCGGCGTACCGCTGCTAGCATCGACGGCCCGATGGTTGCCGCCCTCGAGACCTCGATCCACGTCCGCTCCGCGTACTACGCTGCCGCAATGGAAGTAGAGATCGGACGCGGCAAGAAGGCCCGTCGGGCGTACGGATTCGACGAGATCGCGATCGTGCCCTCGCGGCGCACGCGCGATCCCGACGACGTCGACATCACCTGGACGCTCGGGCCCTACCGGTTCGAGCTGCCGCTGCTCGCGGCCGCGCTCGACGGCGTCGTCTCGCCCGAGACGGCCGGGCATCATCGGCAAGCTGGGCGGCCTGGCCGTCCTCAACCTCGAGGGCATCTACTGCCGCTACGAGGACGCCGACGCGCAGCTCGAGCGGATCTCCACCTTCTCCCGGGACATCGCCACGCGCGAGATGCAGGACATCTACCGCGAGCCGATCAAGCCCGAGCTGATCGCGCGGCGGATCCGGGAGATCAAGTCCCACGGGCGTGGTCGCCGCCGCGTCGCTGACCCCGCAGAAGGTCCGCACCTACTGCGACGTCGCGCTCGACGCCGGCCTCGACATCCTGGTCATCCAGGGCACCGTGGTCTCGGCCGAGCACGTCTCCAAGGACGAGAGCCGGCCGCCGCTCAACCTCAAGGAGTTCATCCGCGACCTCGCCCCGATGCCGGTGATCGTCGGCGGCTGCGCCTCCTACCACACCGGCCTTCACCTGATGCGCACCGGCGCCGCCGGCGTGCTCGTCGGCGTCGGCCCGGGCGCGATCTGCACCACCCGCGGCGTGCTCGGCATCGGCGTCCCCCAGGCCACCGCGATCGCCGACGTGGCCGCGGCGCGCTCGCAGCACATGCTCGAGACCGGCGACTACGTCAAGGTCATCGCCGACGGCGGTATGCGCAACGGCGGCGACATCGCCAAGGCGATCGCCTGCGGCGCCGACGCGGTGATGCTCGGCTCGGCTCTGGCCCGCGCCTACGAGGCTCCCGGCCGCGGCTACAACTGGGGCATGGCCACCTTCCATCCCGACGCTGCCGCGCGGCACCCGGGTGGCCACCACCCAGAACGGCACGCTCGAGGAGATCATCCGCGGCCCGGCCCGCGAGAACGACGGCACCTTCAACCTGATGGGCGGCCTGAGGACCTCGATGGCCACCACCGGCTACCGGGACATCGCCGAGTTCAACCGCGCCGAGCTGATGGTCGCGCCCGCGCTCCAGACCGAGGGCAAGCAGCTCCAGCGCGAGCAGGGCGTGGGCATGGGCGCGACGGGCGGCCACCGTCGGTGTCGCCGACTGACGCCGCCGCCACTGGCGGTCCGGCGTCGGCCGGCGAGCCTGGCCGGACGCGGACGACGCGTGCCGCACACGAGCGCCGACGCCGCCGCCGCCACCGAAGAAGTCGTGGTCCTCGACTACGGCGGCCAGTACTCGCAGCTGATCGCCCGCCGGGTCCGCGAGTGCGGCGTGTTCTCCGAGCTGCTGCCCCACCACGTGGGCGCCGCCGAGGTGGCCCGCCGGCGCCCACGGGGCGTGATCCTGTCCGGCGGCCCGGCCAGCGTCTACGAGCCGGGCGCGCCACGCCTGGAGCGTGAGCTGCTCGACCTCGGCGTTCCCGTGCTCGGCATCTGCTACGGGATGCAGCTGCTGGCCCTCGAGCTCGGCGGCCGCGTCGAAGGGGCCGAGGTGGGCGAGTTCGGCCGCTCGCAGCTCACGGTCGAGCGACACGGGCCGGCTGCTCGCCGGCACCCCGCCCGAGCAGACCTGCTGGATGTCCCACCGCGACACCGTGTTCTCGCCGCCGCCGGGCTTCACCGGGCTGGCCGCCTCGACCTGCCTCGCCGGTGGCCGCGTTCGAGTCGCTCGAGCGCGGCGTGTACGGGATCCAGTTCCACCCCGAGGTCGTGCACACGCCCTACGGCAACCAGGTCCTGACCAACTTCCTCGAGGACGTCTGCGGGTGCGAGCGCACCTGGAACCCGCGCTCGGTGATCGACGAGCAGATCGAGCGGATCCGGGCCCAGGTGGGGGAGGGGCGGGCGATCTGCGGCCTGTCCGGCGGCGTCGACTCGAGCGTCGCCGCGCTGCTGGTCCACCGCGCGATCGGCGACCGGCTCACCTGCGTGTTCGTCGACCACGGGCTGATGCGCAAGAACGAGGGCGCAGCAGGTGATCGCCGCCTTCCGCGACCACTTCCAGCGTCCCGCTCGTCGCCGTCGACGCGTCCGAGCGCTTCCTGGCCCGGCTGGCCGGCGTCACCGATCCCGAGGAGAAGCGCAAGCGGATCGGCGCCGAGTTCATCCGCGTGTTCGAGGAGGAGGCGGCGCGGCTGGAGGACGTGAGCTTCCTCGTCCAGGGCACCCTGTACTCGGACGTGATCGAGTCGGGCGGCGGCACCGGCGCGGCGACGATCAAGTCCCACCACAACGTCGGGGGGCTGCCCGAGGACCTCCAGTTCTCGCTCGTGGAGCCGCTGCGGACGCTGTTCAAGGACGAGGTCCGCGCCGTCGGGGCCGAGCTCGGGCTGCCCGAGCGCCTGGTCTGGCGCCAGCCGTTCCCGGGCCCGGGGCTGGCCATCCGGATCGTCGGTGGCGAGGCCACGTTCGAGAAGCTCGAGATCCTGCGCGAGGCCGACGCGATCCTCCAGGACGAGATCCGCCGCGCCGGCCTCTACCGCGAGCTCTGGCAGTCCTTCTGCGTCCTCCCCGACGTCCGCACCGTCGGCGTCCAGGGCGACGCCCGCACCTACGGCAACGTGATCGTGATCCGCGCCGTGACCAGCGACGACGCCATGACGGCCGACTGGGCGCGGCTGCCCTACGACCTGCTCGAGCAGATCGCCTCCCGGATGATCAGCGAGATCCGCGCCGTCGGGCGGGTCGTGCTCGACATCACGAGCAAGCCGCCGGGCACGATCGAGTGGGAGTAGAGGCTGGCCGGCGGCCGTGGTGCGCCGCGCGAGCGCGCGGCTGGCTCGGAGCGCGTGAGCGCGGCCGACAGATGCGGTCGCGACGCCCTCTAGGGCTCGTGGCCGGGCTCGATCCGCTTGGCCCGGTGGAAGGTGAGGGTCGAGTCGCCACCGCCGGCCTCGCCCTCGATCGGCTCGAGCAGGAACCCGTGGTGGTCGCCGAAGTCGAGGTGCTCGAGGACCCGGCCGGCGAACCAGTTCTCGAGCTCGTCCACGATCGGCGCGCCCTCGGGCCCCGGATGCCACTCGCAGCGGGCGAACTTGTCGACCTCGTCGCCCGTCTCGCCACCGAACAGCTCAGCCCACTCGTCGTCGTCCTCGGTGACGAAGTGCACGACGAGGACGCCGGCGCCCTGCGCCACGCGGAACGTGCGGTTCTTGACCGACAGGCAGACCAGGAAGCGGGGCGGATGGATCGAGACCTGGGAGGCGAAGCCGACCAGGCAGCCCGCGCGCTCGCCGTCGGCGGCGGCGGTCACCACCATCATCGAGTAGTCGAGCTGGTTGACGAGCTTGGTGAACGTCCCGTCGCCGGTCATCGCTCGGCCAGGATCTGGGGCACGTAGGCGGCCACGTCGTCGGGGAGCTCCCGGCGCGGGAACCAGTGCATGGTGGCGAGCTCGCCGCGGTCGATCTCGATCTCGCCGTCGCGGATCTCGGCCTGGAAGATCTGCATCCGGTCGCGCCGGAACTCGGCCGTGCCGGAGACCACGCCGATCGGCGACCAGTCCTCGATCAGCACTCCGAGCTCCTCGTGCATCTCGCGCCGGGCCGTGCTGAGCGCCGGCTCGTCGCGCCGCATCCGGCCGCCCGGGCAGGTCCCAGCGCCGGTCGCCGTAGGTGTGGCGCACGAGCAGGACCCGGTCGCCGTCGGTCAGCACGCACTTGACCCCGCGGACCTCGGGGCGGCGCACGAACCAGTACACGCGCAGGAGCGCTGTAGGCGGCGCGATAGCCGGCGCGGCGGACTGGGATCGGGAGCCGCACGGCATCAGCGTACGCGCTCGTTATCATTGGCTCCAGGCCGCGCGATCTCGCGCGGCTTGTGCGTGCCATGAAGACCTACGTCGCGACACCTGCTGACCGCGAGCGCAACTGGCTCGTGGTCGACGCCACCGGGCAGACGCTCGGCCGTCTCGCCACCCAGATCGCCGACGCGCTGCGGGGCAAGCGCAAGCCGACCTACACCCCGCACGTCGACACGGGCGACTTCGTGATCGTGGTCAACGCCGAGAAGATCTCGGTGACCGGCAACAAGCTCCAGGCCAAGCGCTACTACCGCCACTCGGGATATCCCGGCGGCCTGCGCTCGCGGAGCCTGAACGACATGCTGGAGCGGCGGCCCGAAGAGGTCATCCGCCTGGCCGTCAAGGGGATGATGCCCCGCAACCGCCTGGCGCGTAAGCAGCTGACCAAGCTCAAGGTGTACGCCGGCCCCGAGCATCCGCACGCCGCGCAGCAGCCGAAACCGATGGAGACCGAGCAGTGATCGAGCAGCCCCCCGAGGACGAGCGCCAGGACGACGAGTCCACCGAGCCTTCCGAGCAGCGAGGCCCCGCCGATAGAGGAGACCCACGCCTCCACGCCGGGCCCTGCCGACGCCGAGCCGAGCGCCCGCGTCCGACGAGCGCAGCGACGCCCGCGCCGAGGCGAGCCCGCCGCCCCGACGAGCGAGCCCGAGGCGCCGGCGGTCGAGCCCGCCGCGCCCACGAGCGAGGAGCCCGAGGCCGCCGGCGGAGCAGCCGTCCGCAGCAGCCCGTCGCCGCCCAGGTGCCACCGCGCGTCCGCCGCGGCGCAGGACGCCGAGGGCGAGCCGCCCGCTCAGGCCGGCCCGGCGGCCGCGCCGCCCGCCGAGCCCGGCGTCGCGCCCGCCTCGCAGGCGCCGTCCGCCGAGGACGAGACGCTCGAGGAGGAAGAGGAGCTCACCCCGCGCCAGAAGCCGGAGATCCCGGGCGCCGACCTCATCCCCGACATCGTGCCCGAGGGCGAGCAGTTCCTCGACGCCGAGGCCCAGGCCGCCGCCGAGGCAGAGGCCGAGGCCGCCGCCGCCCGCGAGCAGGAGGAGCCCGAGGACCAGGCGCTGCCGATCGCCGACGCCGCGATCGACCTGGCCGCCGGCGCCCGCTACACCGCCACCGGAAAGCGCAAGACCGCGGTGGCGCGGGTGATCCTGCGGCCGGGCACCGGGACCTACTCGATCAACGGCAAGCCGCTCGAGGCGTTCTTCCCGCGCGACACGCTCCAGCGGATGATCCGCCAGCCGCTCGAGACGGTGGGCTACGAGTCGCGCATGGACGTCGTCGCCCGCATGCACGGCGGCGGCGTAGCCGCTCAGGCCGGCGCGCTGCGCCACGGGATCTCCCGCGCGCTGATCGTGGCCGACCCGCACCTGCGCGGCGAGCTCAAGCGCCGCGGCTTCCTGACCCGCGACCCGCGGGTCAAGGAGCGCAAGAAGGCCGGCCTCAAGAAGGCCCGCAAGCGGCCGCAGTTCTCCAAGCGCTAATTGGCGCGCCACCTCTTCGGCACGGACGGGATCCGGGGCCGCGCTGGTCACTTCCTAACCGCTGATCTGGCCCTGTCGGTGGCGCGAGCCGCGGTGGCCCGCTCGCCCGCCGAGCGCCCGCAGGTTCTGATCGTGCGCGACACGCGCGAGTCGGGCGAGATGCTCGAGTCGGCGATCGCCGCCGGCGTCACCGCTGCCGGTGGAGACGCGCTCGTCGGCCGGGGTGCTCCCCACGCCGGCGGCGCCGCTGCTCGTGCGCCGCCACGGGCTCGACATGGCGGCGGTCATCTCGGCCTCGCACAACCCATACGAGGACAACGGGATCAAGCTGTTCGGCGGCCGACGGGTTCAAGCTCGGCGACGACACCGAGCACGAGATCGAGGCGCGGCTGGCCGAGACGCCGGTGCCGCCGCCGCACATCGGCCGGATCGCGGCCGCTCGAGGGCGCGCTCGAGGACTACCTGCGACGAGCTCCACGCTCGCTTCAGAGAGCTCGACCTGAGCGGCCGCCGGGTCCTGCTCGACTGCGCACACGGCGCCACCTTCCGAGCTGCGCCCGAGATCTTCCGCCGGCTCGGCGCCGACGGTCACCGTGATGGCCGACCAGCCCGATGGCCGCAACATCAACGACGGATGCGGCTCCACCCATCTGGGCAGCGTGATCGAGGAGATGCAGGACGGCTCGTACGATGCCGGGTTCGCGTTCGACGGCGACGGCGATCGGGTGCTGGCCGTGGACCGCAACGGCGCCGTGGTCGACGGGGACGAGCTGGTCGCCCTGGCGGCTTTCGATCTTCGCGACCGGGGGCGGCTGCCCGGTAACGGGGTGGCGGTGACGGTGATGACCAACTACGGCTTTCACAGCGCCATGGCCGCAGCCGGGATCGAGGTGGCGATCACCGCGGTGGGCGACCGCTACGTGCTCGACGAGCTCCGCCGGCGCGGGTGGGCGCTCGGCGGCGAGCAGTCGGGGCACATCATCGAGCTCGGCTTCGGCCCCTCCGGCGATGGGATCGCCAGCGCGCTGCTCACGCTCGAGGCGCTCGACGGCGGCGATCTCACCGAGCGTCACGCGATGGAGAAGCTGCCCCAGAGGCTGGTCAACATTCGCGCCGCAGACCGGGCCGCGCTGAGCGCGACCATGGACGACCCGGGGGTCAAGGCCGCGATCGAGCGCGAGCACACTGCGCTCAGCGGCCGGGGCCGGGTCCTCGTGCGCGCGTCGGGGACCGAGCCGCTGATCCGGGTGATGGTCGAGGCGCCCAGCCAGCAGGAGACCGACGACGTGTGCGCGCGGCTGGCCGAGGTGGTCGAGAGGAGCTTCGGGTAGCGGGCGCCCGGCGTGGATGCCGCGCGAACCGGCCCCATGGACGCCGGGCGGAGCCCGGCCCCTAGATAAGGCGCTCGCTCTCCGGGACCTTGGGCATGGTCGAGGAGATCGTCTGCATCACCCACCAGAAGCGGGGCACCTCGGGGTACAGGAGGGCCTTGCCGCTGGTGATGAGCCCGACGGAGATCGCGCGCTCCGGGTCGCCCCAGCCCATGATGTTGATCAGCCCGAGGTGCCCGAAGACGTGGTCGGTGTCGAGGCCGTAGGGACTCAGGACCTTCGCGCCGAGCATCAGGCCGTAGCTGAACCGGGTGGGGAAGCCGAGCGAGAGGTCGAGCTCGAGGCGCGACTGCTCGGTCAGGGCCCGGTGGATCGTCTCGGGCTGCATGATCCGGATCCCGTCCATCTCGCCGCCGGCGCGGAAGATCTCGAAGAAGCGCGAGAGCTCGTTGGCGGTGGTGACCACGTTGGCGCTCTCGACCACCGCCGTGAGCACGCGGGGGTTGCGGGCCAGCTCGACGAGCTCCTCCACGGGCATGCTGAGCACTCGCTTGGCCGCCATCGACAGGGGAGGGAACAGGCGCGCGCCGGTGACGTAGTCGCGCCCGACCTTGTCGACGTCGGCCTCCGCCACGCCCCAGTTGCCCCAGCGGAAGGACAGGGGGCGGAGGATCTCCTCGGCGAGCACGTCGCGGATCTCCCTGCCGGTGGCGCGCTTGACGATCTCACCCAGGATGAACCCGCCGGAGGCGGCGTGATAGGCGAGCATCGTCCCGGGGGCCACGAACGGCTTGGAATCGCAGATCGCGCCCAAGATGTACTCGCGGTCGCCGATCCGGTCGACGTCGAGCACCTCCTTGGGCAGCCCGGGCACGCCGGCGCGATGAGCCAGCACGTGGCCGATCGTCGTCTTCTCCTTGCCGTGCTTGCCGTACTCGGGGATGTAGTCCGTGACCCGGTCCTCGATGTCCAGCGCCCCGCGCTCCTGGCAGAGGTGGACGACCATCGCGGTGACCGCCTTCGAGGCGGAGTAGACGAGGTAGGGGGTGTCGGTGCTGACCGGCTCCTTGGGCGCGTCGGGCGGGTCCTCGGGGCCGTTGCCGGAGGCATGGCCGATGGCGCGGTCGAGCAGGATCGCCCCGTGGCGGCGGACGCACAGCTGGAGCGCCGGGTGCACGCCGGTCTTGTAGAGGCCGACGGCGGCCCCCCACATCTTCTCGACCTGCTCGCGGCTCGAGCCGAGCGATTCCGGGTCGGCCTCGGGGCCGATCGTGGTGACCGCGTCCAGATCGTCGGGGAGGTCGATCCGGCGCAGGGGGTCGCCGATCAGCGGCAAGCGCGGTATCCCGGGCATCTAGGAAGGCCCCCCGTCGGCGTCGAACTCCCTTCGCACGCGGAGAACTCTACGAAACGTTGTTCTGGGAGAACGCCCTGCCCCTGGCTAACATGGGCGGCTCGCTCTCGGGCCCTGCCCTGAGGACGCGGGCCGCCGTTGCGGCCGGACCCCACGCGACAGGAGAAACAGCGCGGATGTGCGGAATCGTCGGCTATGTCGGTCCCCGTAAGGCTCGGCCCCTACTGCTCGCGGGGCTCGAGAAGCTCGAGTACCGCGGCTACGACAGCGCCGGGATCTCGGTGCTCGAGGGCGACCGGATCGAGGCCGTGCGCGCGGTCGGCAACCTGAGCGCGCTGCGGGGCGCGATCGAGGCCGACGGGCTCTCGCCCGCGGGCGCGAGCGGCGGCGTGGCCCTGGCCGAGCGGCCCCAGCCGGCCACCGGTATCGGCCACACCCGGTGGGCCACCCACGGGCGGGTGACCGAGCAGAACGCCCACCCCCATTTCGACACCGCCGACCGAATCCACATCGTGGTCAACGGGATCGTCGAGAACTACCTCGAGCTCAAGGAGCGGCTCCTCGCCGCCGGCGCGACCTTCACCTCGGAGACCGACGCCGAGGTGATCGCGCACCTGGTGGCCGAGCATCACGACGGCGACCTGGTGGACGCGGTTCGTCGCGCCTACGCCGAGCTGCGCGGCCACTACGCGTTCGTGGCCATGAGCGCCGAGCGACCCCGGCCTGCTCGTGGGCGCGCGCAAGGAGTGCCCGCTGATCATCGGACGCGGCGAGGGTGAGCAGTTCATCGCCTCGGCCATCCCCGCCTTCCTGCGCGAGACCCGGAACGTCCAGTACATCGAGAACGACGAGATCGTCGTGATCCGGCCCGACGGCGTGAGGTTCCTGACCGCGGCGGGCGAGCCCCTCGAGCGCGACGTGGTCGAGATCGACTGGGATCCCGAGACGGCCGAGAAGCAGGGCTATGAGACGTTCATGCTCAAGGAGATCCACGAGCAGGCCGACGCCGTGGCCGAGACGATCGGCGAGCGCGCGGTGCGTGAGGACGGCATCGACCTCGGAGATCTCGGATCGATCGACGACGACCGGCTGCGCGACGTCCGGCGGGTGGTCATCGTCGCCTGCGGCACCTCCTACCACGCCGGGCTGATCGGCCGCTACGCGATCGAGGAGTGGGCGCGGGTGCCGGTCGAGGTCGAGATCGCCTCCGAGTACCGCTACCGCAACCCGGTGGTGGGCGAGGGGGACCTGGTGATCGGCATCTCCCAGTCCGGGGAGACGGCGGACACGCTGGCCGCCATGCGCACCGCGCGGGGCCGCGGCGCCACCGTGATGGCGGTGACCAACGTGATGGGCTCGCAGGCCACGCGCGACGCCGACGGCGTGCTGTTCACCCGCGCGGGCCTGGAGATCGGCGTGGCCGCGACCAAGACGTTCGTGAGCCAGGTGGTGGCCATGTACCTGCTGGCGCTGCGCCTGGCCGAGCTGCGGGGCACGCTCGCGCCCGACGCGATGCGCGCGCTCGTCGCCGAGCTCAAGCACCTCCCGCATTTGATCGCCGAGATGCTCGAGCACGGCGACGCCACGATCCGGCGGATCGCCGAGGAGCACCACGGAGCCGACTTCTTCCTGTACCTGGGCCGCCACGTCGGCCTCCCGGTGGCGCTCGAGGGCGCGCTGAAGCTCAAGGAGATCTCCTACATCGCGACCGACGCCTATGCCGCGGGGGAGATGAAGCATGGGCCGATCGCGCTGCTCGACGAGTCGACGCCGGTGGTCGTGGTCGCCACCGACTCGCCCGTGCTCGAGAAGGTGATCTCGAACATCCAGGAGGTCCGGGCCCGCGGCGCGCACGTGATCGCCGTGGTCAGCGAGGGCTCAGAGCTGGTGGTGGGCCACGCTGACGCCGTGATTCCGATCCCGCGGACGCAGTGGATGCTCGCGCCCCTGCTCGCGGTGATCCCGCTGCAGCTGCTGGCGTACTTCATCGCGCGCCACCGCGGGCTGAACGTGGACCAGCCGCGTAACCTGGCCAAGACGGTCACCGTCGAGTAATCCTGGTATGAAGCGGTCCTGATGAGGGACCTGCCCGACTGGCTCGAGCCGCTTCCCGACGCCGGCGAGCAGCGGGCCCTCGACGAGTGGGCGATCTCGGAGAAGGCGATCCCGAGCCTCGAGCTGATGGAGCGCGCCGGCACGGGCCTGGCCGATCTGGTGGACGAGCTCGTGGTGGGCGGCGAGATCGCGGTGGTATGCGGGAAGGGCAACAACGGTGGCGACGGCTACGTGGCCGCGCGCGTCCTGCGCTCGCGCGGGCGTTCCGTGCGGGTGCTCACGCTGGCGCCGGTCGAGGAGCTGGGCGGCGATGCGCTCGAGAATGCCCGCCGGCTGCCCGGGGACCCGCCCGAGGAGTTCAGCCCCGAGCGGTTGCGGGGGGTCGCCGGGATCGTCGATGCGATCTTCGGCACCGGCTTCTCGGGGGAGCCGCGGGAGCCCGCGGCGGGCGCGATCGCGGCGATCAACGCTTGTGCGGAAGCCGTCGTCGTGGCATGCGACATGCCGAGCGGGGTCAACGGCTCGACCGGGGAGGTGGACGGCGAGGCGGTGCGGGCACGGGCCACGGCCACGTTCCACGCCGGCAAGCCGGGGCTGTGGATCTCGCCGGGCAAGGATCACTCGGGCGAGGTGACGGTGGTCGACATCGGCATCCCGCCGGGAGGGCCCGGCAGCCCGTCGATCGGGCTGATCGCCGACCGCGTCACCGACGGTGTTCCGCGGCGCGGACGCGAGTCGACCAAGTTCGCGGCGGGGAGCGTGCTCGTGTGCGGCGGCTCGACCGGCCTCACGGGTGCGCCGTGCATGGCCTGCGAGGCGGCGATGCGCGCCGGCGCCGGCTACGTCACGGCGCTGATCCCGGCCTCGCTCAACCTGATCTTCGAGACGCGTCTGCTCGAGGTCATGACGGTGCTCTTGCCGGATGCCGACGGCTCGCTGCTGGCCGACGGGGCTGATGTGGTGCTGGGGCGGGCGGAGCGGGCTGACGCGCTCGTGCTCGGCCCGGGCCTTGGGCGCTCGGACGGTACGTTCGCGCTGGCGCGGGACGTGGCGCGGCAGGTGGAGCTGCCGCTGCTGCTCGACGCCGACGGCCTGAACGCCCACGCCGGGGCCCTCGGCTCGCTGCGCGGTCGCCCGGCGCCCACCGTGATCACCCCTCATGCCGGCGAGCTGGCGCGGCTGCTCGAATCCGACAGCTCCGCGGTGGGGGCGCGGCGACTGGAGAGCGCTCGCCACGCGGCGGCCGAGTCGGGCGCGATCGTCGTCCTGAAGGGCGACGACACGATCGTGGCCGAGCCCGAGCGGCCGCGTCGCGGTGAACCGCGGCGGCTCGTCCGCGCTCGCCACCGCCGGCACGGGAGATGTCCTCTCCGGGGTGATCGCCGCCTACCTGGCCAAGCACATGGACCCGTTCCACGCGGCGTGCGCCGGCGTGTTCGTGCATGCCGGCGCCGGCCGGCTGGCGGCGCGCGAGCATGGCTCGGAGGGCGTGATCGCAAGCGACGTGATCGCTGCCCTGCCGCACGCACTGCCGCCGTGTGGCGGGTTCGCCCCATAGGCGCCGCCGTGTCCGTCCGCGCCCTGGCTCGGGTGAATCTCGCCGCGGTCGAGCGCAACGTGGCGCGGCTGCGCGCGGAGCTGTCGGGCGGGGCGGAGCTGTGCGCGGTGGTCAAGGCGGACGGCTACGGGCACGGCGCGGCTCCGGTGGCGCGGGCGGCCGTCGCCGGGGGCGCTCGCTGGCTGGCTGTGGCCACGGCTGGGGAGGCCGCCTCGCTGCGGGCCGCCGGGGTCGCGGGGCGGCTGCTCGTGATGGGCGCGCTGAGCGATGAGGAGCTGCCGGTGGCGCTCGCCGCTGATGCCGACCTGGTGGCCTGGGACGAGCGGTTCCTGCGCGCACTGGGGCGGCGGGAGCTCGCCCGGCCGGTGCGCGTACACGTCAAGCTCGATACGGGGATGGGGCGGCTGGGGACGCGCGAGCTCGGCTCGGCGCTGTCCGTGGCTCGGTCGGTGGTCGAGTCGGGACCGGGGCTCGAGCTGGCCGGAGCGATGACGCACTTCGCGACGGCGGACGACGATCCCGAGTTCATGGACGTGCAGCTGGAGAGGTTCGGGTCGTTCGCATCGGAGATCCGCCGGATGGCGCCGGACGCCGTGATCCACGCCGCCAACAGCGCGGGAACGCTGCGCTCGGAGGCTGCGCATTTCGATCTCGGTGCGGTGCGGGATCGCGATCTACGGCTGCGACCCGATGCACGAGGATCCGACGCTGCGCGGGCTCGAGCCCGCGCTCGAGCTCTCGAGCTACGTGGCCGCGGTCAAGCGGGCGGCCCCGGGCGACAGCGCCGGCTACGGCCGGAGGTTCATCGCCGAGCGCGAGACGTGGATCGCGACGCTGCCGATCGGCTACGGCGATGGCGTTCGCCGCGCGCTCACGAACAACTGCGACGTGCTGATCGGCGGGCGGCGGTATCCGCTCGTGGGCACGGTGAGCATGGACAACATCACCGTCGAGGTCGGAGCTGGATCCGGCGGTCCGAGTGGGCGACGGTGCCGTGCTGATCGGACGGGATGGCGCTGAGCGTCAGACCGCGGAGGACCTGGCCCGGCGCATCGGCACGATCAACTACGAGGTCGTGTGCGGCATCTCGGCGCGGGTCCCGCGCGTGTATCACCGCGACGGGGAGCCGGCGTGAGCGATCCGGTCGCGGAGCTGGCGGCGGTCGCCGGGGAGGAGGCGTGGCTCGTGGGGGGCGCCGTGCGCGACCGGTTGCTGGGGCGGGCGACGACGGACTACGACGTGGCGGTGCGGGGGGAGCCGAGGGGTGTGGCACGGGCGCTGGCGCGCGCGGCCGACGCGCACGTGTTCAGCCTGTCCGAGGGCTTCGGCGGGTGGCGCGTCGTGGCCCGCGACCGCTCGTGGCAGCTCGACGTGCTCCCGCTGGCGGGCGCGAGCATCGAGGAGGACCTGGGGCAGCGAGACCTCACCGTGAACGCGATCGCGGAGGCGATCGGTGGCGACGGCGGGTACGTCGACCCGTTCGGCGGCCGGTCCGATCTCGCCGCAGGGCGTCTGCGGATGGTCGGGCCGGACGCGTTCGCGCGCGATCCGCTCCGGGTGATGCGAGTGGCGCGGCTGGCCTGCGAGCTGGGCTTCGAGGTGGAGGCGGGAACGGGGGCGGCCGCGCGGGGGGCTTCGGCGGAGCTGGCGCAGGTGGCGCCGGAGCGGGTGTTCGCCGAGCTCAAGCGGATCGTGATCGCCGAACGGGTGCTCGAGGGCCTCGCGCTGATGGACGAGCTCGGCGCCACCGAGGTGGTCCTACCCGAGCTGAGCCAGACGCAGGGCGTGGAGCAGAGCCACTTCCACCACCTCGACGTGTACGAGCACACTCGCGCGGTGCTCGCAGAGGCGGTCGAGCTGGTTCGCGACCCCGGCCGGCACTTCGGCGAGG
This sequence comes from uncultured Solirubrobacterales bacterium, assembly GCA_963710305.1. GTDB lineage: Bacteria > Actinomycetota > Thermoleophilia > Solirubrobacterales > Solirubrobacteraceae > Palsa-465. The sequence goes on from CAVPZV010000009.1 coordinate 143,096, forward strand.
CGCGGGGCGAGGCGCTCTCCGCGGTGTTCGCCGAGCCGCTGGCCAACGAGCTGACCCGTGGCCAGGCGCTCCGGTTCGGCGCGCTGCTTCACGACATCGCCAAGCCGCAGACTCGGGCGACGACGCCGGAGGGCCGGATCACGTTCGTGGGCCACGACGCGGTGGGAGCGGGGGTGGTGAGCGCGATCCTGGTGCGGCTGAGGGCGAGCCAGCGGCTGGTCGAGTACGTGGCCGACCTGGCCCGCCACCACCTCCGGCTGGGCTTCCTGGTTCACCGGATGCCGCTCGACCGGCGCACGATCTACCACTACCTGCGGGCGTGCGAGCCCGTCGGGGTGGACGTGACCGTCCTGAGCGTCGCCGATCGACTCGCCACCCGGGGGAGCGGCGCCGACGTCGCGATCACGCGCCACGTGGAGCTGGCGCGCCTGATGCTGGACGAGGCGCTGTCGTGGCGGGCGAACCGTCCGCGCCCGCCGGTTCGCGGAGACGAGCTGACGCGCGCGGTCGGAATCCGTCCCGGGCCCGAGCTGGGGCGGATCCTCGCGGACCTGGAGGAGGCGAGCTTCGCGGGGGAGATCGATTCGCCGGCGCAGGCGATCGAGCGGGCGCGAGAGCTCGCGGCCGGGCAGGGTCAGGGAGATCGATAGGTCGGGGCGCTGCGTCTGCGCGGGCGGGCCGGATCTCATAGGCTGCCGTGCCGTGAGCGACCAAGACTGCATCTTCTGCAAGATCATCGCGGGCGAGCTGCCTGCTCAGATCGTCGACGAGACCGAGCACACGATCGCCTTCATGGACATCAACCCGGGCACCCGCGGCCACCTGCTGGTGATTCCGCGCCGGCACTCGCGCGACCTGCTCGAGATCGAGGCCGACGACCTGAGCGCGACGATCGCGGGGGCGCAGAAGATGGCGCGGCGGGTGAAGGAGCGGCTGAGCGCGGACGGGGTGAACCTGCTGAACGCGTGCGGCGAGGCGGCCTGGCAGACCGTGTTCCACTTCCACATCCATGTGATCCCGCGCTACGCGGACGATCCCCTGCGCCTGCCCTGGGAGCCCAAGCCGGGCGACGAGGACGAGATCGCCGCGGTCGCCGACGAGCTGCGATGAGCTCCGGTTCGGAGCCCGTCCGTCGTGAGCACGACGGCGACGTGGCGATCGTGACGATCGACTCGCCGCCGCTGAACCTGTACGACCTCCGGTTGCACGACGCGCTCGATGCCGTCGTGCGGGAGCTCGTGGACTCGCCGCCCCGGGCGGTCCTGTTCCGGGCCGAGGGCCGCGTGGTGAGCGGCGGCGTGGACGTGTCGGTCTTCGCCGCCCAGGAAAGCGCGGCCGCGGCCACCGAGCTGTTCGCGCGTCTGGTGGCGATCGCCCGAAGCGTGGATCGGCTCCCCTGCCCCACCGTGTTCGCGGCCCACGCGCTCTGCCTCACCTGGGCGTTCGAGCTGGCTCTGGCGTGCGACCTGATCCTCGCGGCGCCCTCGGCCAGCTTCGGCCTGGTGGAGCGGGTGGTCGGCTTGACGCCGGCGATCGGCGGTACCCAGCGGCTCGCCGAGCGCGCCGGGACCGGCCGCGCGCGGGAGCTCGTGATGACCGGAGCGCGCTACGACGCCGAGACGCTCGAGCGCTGGAACGTCGTGAACCGCGTCCTTCCCCGCGAGGGCTTCGACGAGGCGGCGAGGGAGTTCGCCCGCGACCTCGCGGCCGGGCCGCCGCTGGCGCACGCCGCCACCAAGCTGGTGATCCACGAGTACCTCGCCGGCGGCCTCGAGCACGCCAACGACCGGGTCAGTGAGATCGCGGGGACGCTGTTCGACACCGAGGACCTGCGGGGAGCCGTTGAGTCGTTTCTCGAGCACGGGCCGGGGCGGGCGCGGTTCGAGGGGCGGTAGCTCGCGGCTCCGCCCGGGGTCCGATGTCGTGACCGTCCGATGCGTCCGCGGTTCCCGCAAGCAGCGAGCGTGTGACCGCTCACCCTGGTAGGTTTCCCGCGTTTGAACGGGGCCCTCGGGACGCAGAGTCCGGCGGTCCGAAACGTGGGATCTAAGGTGAGTGCATGGCAACGGGATCCGTTAAGTGGTTCAGTGACGACAAGGGATTCGGCTTCATCACGCCTGACGATGGGGGGCGCGATCTGTTCGTCCATTTCACCGGCATCAGCGGCGATGGATATCGCTCGCTGGCGGAGGGCTCCAAGGTCTCCTATGAGGAGGAGGCCGGCCCGAAGGGGCCCAAGGCAGTGAACGTCACGAAGATCTAGCCTCCCCGATTCCGACGCGCACCACCTCCCGGCGCCGGGCCGGGATGCAACGCATCCCGCAACTTGCGGCGTCGCGGTGGTGTTCAATGTTGGCGATGCGTCGCTTTTTCCTGGCCTTTTTCGTGGCATCCGCCGCGCTCATGCTGCTGCCTGCGATGGCCGCTGCCCAGGAACTGGAGCTGGGAACGACCTCGAGCAAGCTCGTGGCGCCGGCCTGCCCGAAGAACGTCTCGGCGGCGAACTGCACGATCATCCTGACGCGGGCGACGGCGCTGGAGACGCTCCGCGATGGCGTCGCCTACCCGAGCACCGTGAAGACGGCAGGCCGGATCGTCGCCTTCACCGTCGGGCCTGTCGCGGCTCAGCACCAGCGCGAGTACGACCAAGCAGGACATCCACTTCCTCGACAGCACGTACGGGGGAACCACCCGGGTGGCGGTCGCGGTGCTCAAGCCGGTCGGTCCCAAGAACCAGCGGCGCTGGCAGCTGGTGGCCCAGAGCCCACCCGTGCACGTGCAGCCGTGGCTCGGCAAGGTCGTCCGCTTCCCGCTCGCCAAGAGCCTGCCCGTGACGCCGGGCGAGACCGTCGCGCTGACGACGCCCACGTGGGCGCCGGTCCTCTCGATCGACCTCTCCGCCAAGCAGTTCGCCTACCGCCAGAGCCGCACCAGCGGATGCTCCTCGCCACCCTCGAGCAGCGCCGCCCAGTCGGTCGGGCAGAGCACCCAGTATCTGTGCAACTACCCGGGAACCCGGGTCGAATACTCCGCCACCGAGGTCACGTCTCCGGCCTCCTCCAGCTCGGTCACCTCGTCGGTCTGTCCCGAGTCGCGCCACGGTGACCAGCTGTCCGGTCGTGCTGGCGCGGACGACCGGCCTGGAGACGATCGCCGGCGGCGTCGACTACCCGACCACGGTCAAGAGCGCCGGCAACCTGGCGTCGTTCACGCTGTCGCTGTCGCGGCTGGCGAGCAGCAAGTCGACTCGCACGAGCGAGATCGGCGCGCTCAACCACGCTTTCGGCTCACCGCCCGAGGCGTCCGTGGTCGTGCTGAAGCCGGTCGGCGCCGCGAGCCAGCGCCGGTGGTCGGTCGCGGCGGCCAGCTCGGTGTTCCCGCTGAGCGCGTACATCGGAAGCTCGGTCGAGCTGGCGCTGACGCTCGAGCCTGCCCGTGACGCCGGGCGAGACGATCGCGCTCACGACGCCCACCTGGGCGCCCGTGCTGTTCGCCGGCACCTCGACGCAGTTCGCCTACCGCCAGAGCCGCTCCGGGAAGTGCAGCAGCGCGCCGGCTACGAGCACCGCTCAGCTGATGGCGGGCCAGAGCGCTCGCTACCTGTGCAACTACTCCGGCACCGGCGTCTCGTACAGCGCGAACGTGATCCCCGCGCCCGCCGTTCCCAAGAGCTACGTGCACTAGCGGGCGTAGCCCCGCGCCCGCGTCGCTGCCGGGTCCGGACGCCGCGTGGCCCGCGTGGCCGGCGGGGCGGGCAGAACGACGGCCGCGTGCCGCGATTCGTCGTGCGGCCGCCTTTCTGCCCGGTGGCGGGCATAACGGCGGCCTCGGTGACTCAGGCGCGACGCGGCCGCCCTTTTGCTCGCTCGATGGGCCCCAGCGAGCGTCTCGGGTCTCGAAAGGAGCCGGGCGCACGAAAGCGCGGGGCGCAGCGAGCCGCGCCGCGTCGCTCCGCGGGTGCGGAGGGCTCAGCTCGGAACGGGCGCGGGGCTCAGCAGGCGCCCGGGTTCTGCTGGCAGAACGCGGAGCCGAGGCCGGCGCCGCCGCTGCCCGAGGTGCCTGAGCCTCCCGAGCCGCCGCGTCCCGCCGCCACCGGTGCCCGGAGCGGCTCCACCGCCGCCGGTGCCGCCGCCGCCCGTCGTCCCGCCTCCGCCGTTTCCGGTGGGAGCCGCGGCGCCGAGGCCCGAGCCGCCCGTGTTGCTCGTAGCGGGCTGGCTGGTGGCGCCGGAGCTGGGCGCGGCCTGGGTTCCGGCGGACCCGGATGAGCCGGTGCTGCCCGTCGAAGAGCTGGTGGCGCCGGAGGACACCGACGCCCCTCCGGTCGAGGCCGAGGAGGTGGTCGTGGTGTCGGTGGTCGTAGTCGCGGTGGTCGGCGTAACCGAAGCGGTGGCGGCTGCGGCGCCGCCGGGGATGGTGAGGGTCGGAGCCCCGGAGGTGTCGGCCGAGGGCGTGCCCGAGGACCCGCAGGCCGCGATGGCGCCCGCGGAAAGCAGGCCCGCGGCGAGCGCGCCGAGCGTCGCCAGCGAGGGACGGCGGAGAACCACCTACGAGGGCAGGGGATCCATGCGCCGCGCGCAGTGCGGGCAGTCGTTCAGATCCTTCTGAACGAGCTGATCGCACCAGTTGCAGAAGCGCAGGTTCTCGATCGACCAGGGCAGCTCGGAAGCCGTGGGAGCAAGCGGCAGCAGTTGCGCGACCACCTCCAGCTCCTCGCCCGTCTCACGATCGACGTACGCCTGTCCATGCTCGGCCTCGAGGACTACCTCGCGGCCGGTGGAGGGCGTCCGCATGCGGTACCTCTGACGCAGCCTCATGCGGCGCCATGCTACCAGCGGCCCCGGGCTGCGGCGGGCCCGGCGGGCCAGCGGGCCGCGCGGTGGCGCGGTAGAGGGCCGGTGGGCCGCGTGGTGGCGCGGTAGAGGGCCGGTGGGAGCGCGGCAGAGGCGCACCCGCGGGCCGACAGCGAGACATCAACGCCGCGTGCTGGGATAGAGTGCCGCGCGCAGCGTATGGTCAAAGCACACCGAAGCCTCATCGCCGGCGGCTTGGTCACGCTGGTGGCGCTCGTGTTGGGAGGATGCGCGGTGAAGCATCCGGTCGCCAATGTGGTGCAGGGCAAGCAACTGTTCGTGGCCAAGTGCGGCTCCTGCCACACGCTGTCGCATGCCCAGACCGCCGGCACGATCGGGCCGAACCTGGACGACGTGTTCCGGCAGGACCGGACCGACGGGGTCAAGAGCACCTCGATCCAGGGCCTCGTCTCCTACTGGATCCGGTATCCGAACACGATGGGTGTGATGCCGGCCGGGCTCTATGGCGGCCAGAAGGCCCAGGACGTGGCGGCCTACGTGGCTGCGGTGGCGTCCAGGCCCGGCCAGGACACGGGCGCGCTGGCGCTGGCCGGCGGCGTGACCGGCACCACGCCGGCCGACGGGAAGAAGGTGTTCACCGGCATCGGTGGCTGCGGCTCCTGCCATGTGCTGGCAGCGGCATCGACGACGGGCACGGTCGGGCCGGATCTGGACCAGCGGCTCAAGAGCGACTGCGCCAGCTCCGCCTCGAAGAAAGTCCGGGGAGCTACGTACCAGCAGTGCATCAAGACCGCCATCGTCAATCCGTACGCCTTCATCCCCAGTGGCTATCACGCGGGCGTGATGCCGAACACCTTCGGGCACACGCTGACGCCCACCGAAGTCACCGCGCTCGTCAACTTCCTGTCCAGCGCGGCGAAGTAGCGCCGCGTACCGGGGGGCGGGTCCCGGCGGGTCGCCCTGCGCCCTCGCCCTGCGGCGCCCTCGCCCTCGCCCTGCGGCCTTGGCTTGGGGCGAGGGTTGCCGGCGCCGTACCGAGCGGCTCAGTCGCGGAGCTTGCTCGATTTGGGCCGCGATGCGGACCGAATCCAGCAAACGCAGTGCCCGACCAGTCCAGACGGCGTCACGTCGCCGCGGTGCGTGACCGCAGCCGCTCCCAGAGCTCTTCGCTCCGGCCCGCGGCGACGGCGCGGGCGGCGCGCCGTTCGTCGAGCTCGAGCCCCTGCGCTGCCGCGTAGTCGAGCAGGCTCTGACGCTCCTCGCCCTCGCGGGCGACCTTCAGGAACAGCCAGCAGAACAGGCAGATCGTGAGGATGCTCTCCTCGACCATCATCACGCCGGCGGCCGCGACCTGATCGCCCATCGAGCTGATGTGCCAGTGCGCGTCGCCGGCGTGGTAGTAGGGGTAGAGGACGGTGCCCGAGAAGATCATCACGTTCGCCAGCACGGTCCCGACGAGCCGGACGGCGACGATGTAGACGAGCCGCCAGGCGTTCGTGAACCAGGCCGGCTTGGGCAGCGGGCCGAGGAGGGCCATCCACACGGCGATCCCGAACCCGAGGAACGTGGCGTGCTCGACCGCGTGGAGGGCGTCGTGGCGCAGCGCCGCCTGGTACAGCGCCGGCACGTGCCAGGCGTAGAAGTTGACCCCCCAGACCACCACGGCGACCACCGGGTGGGTGAAGACGCGCAGGCGGCCCAGGAAGCGGTTGCGGAGGAGGGGGGAGAGCAGCGGGCCCGGTGACGCCGAGGACGATCAGGAGCGCCGCGAGGTCGCCGATCAGCAGGTGCTCGATCATGTGGGCGACCAGCAGCTGGTCGCTCAGCGTGTCCACGGGCGGGCTGAGCGCGATCGCCATGACCACCAGGCCCCCCGCGAAGCACCCCTGGCGCCACCTCGGGACCGGCCGGTGCGTGGCGGCGAGCGTCTTCAGGCGCGCGCGGTAGGGCAGCCAGAAGGCCAGAGCCAGGAGCGGCAGCAGGATCGAGCCGATCGGGCCCGACGGCCGCCACGGGAAGCGCGCTCGCGATCACGCCTCCCATGTTGCCACCGTCAGGGGGTACCCGGGAGAGGAGGGGGCCTCAGCCGCCGGCTCCCCGGCCCCACGCGAGCGCTACGTCAGCGCCTCCACGGCCAGCACCACGACCACGATGACCGCGATGAGGACCACTCCGTAGAGCGAGCGCGCGAAACGCGTCGGCCTCTGATCGCAGGGGGTTCAGCACTAGCAGCGCTACAGCACGTAGACCGTCGTGTAGACGATGATCCACATGATGTCGACGAAGTGCCAGTAGATCCCCGGCACTTCCATGCCCTCGTGGTGCTCGGCGCTGTAGTGGCCGCGGAACGACCGGACCGTGACCATCAGCAGCAGGCACAGCCCGATGAACACGTGGGCGCCGTGCAGCCCGGTCAGCGCGTAGAAGACCGTCGCCTGGGCGGAGGCGTGGGGCGGGAAGCCGATGTGGACGTACTCGTTGATCTGGACGAACAGGAAGGTCAGGCCGAGCAGGAAGGTCGTGATCATCCCGGCCCTGAGTCCGAAGCGGTTGCCCCGCTTGACGGACTCGAGCGCCCAGTGGATCGTGACCGAGGAGGAAACCAGGATCGCGGTGTTGATCCCCGCCACCGCCTCGGGCAGCGTCGTCCCGTGGGCCGGCCACGGGTTGTGGTTGGCGACCCGGATGAAGAAGTACGCCGTGAAGAAGGCGCCGAAGATCATGATCTCGGACATGATGAAAAGCAGCATGCCGAGCATCGGAGCGGGCACCCGCGAGGAGCGGTGTGCCGGCGGTGGGCCGTGGTGCTCGCCGTGGCTGATCGAAGCGGCTTCCATCACGCGGCCTCGGTGTCGGAGTTCTCGTCGTGCACGACGTGCTCGACCGGCTTGCCGGTGCTGCGCTTGACCCGCTCGATCAGGTCGGATCTGAGCCAGCCCGACTTGGTCTCCGAGAAGGTGGAGATCACGATGTCGTCCACCCGGAAGTACTGGAGGGCATTCATGATCGCCGTGTACGGGTCGGGGTCGCCGACCATGCCGGCGCCGTGCAGGCCGCGGACGTGGAGGCGGTCGAGCACGAGCTTGAGCCGGGTCCGGGCCCGCTGGATCGACTGTCCATGCCCGCCCTCGGCTGGGATCACGATGATGAAGAGCTGCTTGCGATCCTGTTCGCTGAACGCATCCGCCTTGGCCTTGAGCGCCTGGAGCAGCTCATCGCCCGATGCCGTGCGGTTCGCCACGGCCAGCGTGATGTGAAACGGCAGCCCCTCGGAGTCGATGTCGTTGACCACGTGGGTCACGGGAAGCCCGCTGGCCTCCCGGACGCGATCGATCAGGTCGCGCCGCAGCCAGCCCGACCTCGTCGCCGGATAGGTCGAGATGATGATCTCCTCGGGCCGGTACTCGCCGACCGCATCCATCGTGGCGGAGAACGGCTCCGGGTCGCCGACCTCGCCGATGGCGCGGATCCCCATGTCTCGGATCACGTCGACCGCCAGGTCGACCCGCACCTGCGCCGCGTCGGCGACCGCGTCGGCGTAGATCACCAGGCCGGCGCTCGGCTTGTTCTGCGGCACGCACAGGACGAAGCGGGTGTCGTCGTCGGCGCGCTCGCGGACGGCATCCAGGAGCTCGCGCCCGCCCAGCGTCTCGTTGGCGATGACCAGAATCGTCCGCTTGGCGATGAACGACTGCTCGCTCATACGTGTCGCCCCCGTGTGACTCCTGGCTGGGTGGCGTTCTGAAGCTGCCCGCGGCGACCGGCTTGGCCTCGGCCGGCGGCTTGAAGATCCCGTGCACGGCGCCGGGGACGCCGTACTCGTAGGGCCCGCCGACGACCGTGGGCACGGCGTCGAAGTTGAACACCGGCGGTGGCGAGGGCACCTGCCACTCGAGCGTGAGCGCCCGCCACGGATTCGCGGCGGCGCGCGGGCCGCCGCGCCAGCTGACCACCATGTTGTAGAGGAAGATCAGCATGCTCAGGCCGAGGAGGAACGAGCAGATCGAGATGAACAGGTTCCAGGTGGCGAACTTCTCCGCGTACTCGGCCACGCGTCGCGGCATGCCCTGCAGGCCGATGATGTGCATCGGGCCGAAGGTCAGGTTGGCGAAGATGAACGTGCACCAGAAGTGGAGCTTGCCCAGCCGGTCGTCGAACATCCGGCCCGTCATCTTCGGGAACCAGTAGTAGACGCCCGCGAAGATCGTCATCAGCGAGCCGCCGAACAGCACGTAGTGGATGTGGGCGACGATGAAGTACGTCTGGCTGACGTGGATGTCGAACGGGATCATGGCCAGCATCACGCCGCTGATCCCGCCGCACGTGAACATGGTCAGGAAGCCGAGCGCGAACAGCATCGGCGTGTCCATGTGGAGCACGCCGCGCCACAGCGTGGCCAGCCAGGAGAACACCTTGATCCCGGTGGGGACGGCGATGATCGCGGTCGTGATCATCATCGGGATCCGGATCCACGGCGACATGCCCGACACGAACATGTGGTGCGCCCACACGGTGAAGCCGAGCACCACGATCGCCAGCAGCGAGAAGGCCATCATCCGGTAGCCGAAGATCGGCTTGCGCGCCTTGACCGCGAGGACCTCGGAGATGATCCCGAACCCGGGCAGCATCATGATGTAGACCGCCGGGTGCGAGTAGAACCAGAAGACGTGCTGGTACATGAGCACGTTGCCGTTCTTGCCGGGCCCGACGAACGCGTCGAAGAAGTGGAAGTGCAGCGACGACGTCGAGCAGGATGAAGAACTGCGAGGCGGCGATGAACGGGGTGGCGATCACGACCAGCAGCGAGGTCGAGAAGTTCGCCCACACGAGCAGCGGCATGCGGAAGAAGCTCATCCCGGGCGCGCGCATCGTGATGATCGTGACCAGGAAGTTCAGCGCGGTGCGATCGACGAGGCGCCCGCCAGCTGCACGGCGATCGAGAAGAAGAGCTGGCCGATCGGCTGCGTCGTCGACAGCGGCGCGTAGGCGGTCCAGCCCGAGGCGAACGCGCCGCCCGGGGCCAGGAAGCTCATCAGCATCATGATCCCGGCCAGGGGCAGCAGCCAGTAGGACAGCGCGTTCAGCCGCGGGAAGGCCATGTCCGGCGCGCCGATCATCAGCGGCAGCACGAAGTTCGCCAGCCCGGCGAACACCGGGATCACGAACAGGAAGATGAGCAGGCTGGCGTGGACCGAGAACACGCCGTTGTACTGCTCGGGCGTGAGGAACTGCATCCCGGGCTTGGACAGCTGGGCCCGGATCAGCATGGCCAGCAGGCCGCCCACGAACAGGAAGAAGAACGAGGTGACGGTGTACTGGATCCCGATCACCTTGTGGTCGGTGTTGACCCGGAAGTAGTCGCGCCACGTGTAGGCGCCGTGCTGGGAGTGGTCCTCGGCCGCGTTGCGGGCGGCCGGCGGCCCAGTACAGCCAGTAGTCAGCAGTGCCGATGCCGAACATGAAGAAGATCGGGACCGCGAGCAGGGCGACGATCGTGATCGCGTGGCCGTCGATCACCGGGTGCTGGTGCATCAGCCACCGGATCAGGACGGTGAGGCCGACCGCGAAGCCGAAGCCGAGCACCTCGAACAGCGCCGCCCGGTACCACCCCGCCGCTCTCAGCTTGGGCGGAAGGGGAACCCGGCGTCCGACGCGGCTCGACGGTCGTCTGAGGGGCTGCCGTTGCCGTGGCCATCAGCAGATCTCCTTCCCGTTGCCGAACGTCTGCATGGGGCCCCTCACTTTGTCACGCTCACCAGGAAACTGACAAGTGACTGGAGCTGCGTCGGGCTCAGCGTCTGAGCGAAGCTCGAGGGCATGATGCCGGCACCGTAGCCGGACGGCAGATAGGCGTACGGACGCTTGATCGCGGTCGTGATGCATTGGGTCAGGGAGGCTCCACGAATCTTCTGGGAGGCGGGCAGGCGGCAGTCGGCGGCGAGCCGCTGGGTCAGGTTCGGTCCCACGGTCCCGGTGGTGCCGGCGGCGGCCAGCGTATGGCAGCCGCCGCAGCCGGCCGATCCGGTGAACACGGCCTTGCCGGCGGCGGCGCTCGCCCCGGAGGAGGCCGAGGACGAGCTCGAGGAGCTCGAGGAGGCCCCCGATGAGCTGCTCGACGACGACGCGGAGGAGCTCGAGCTCGAAGCGGAGGACCCGGACGACGAAGCCGGAGAGGCCGCATTGCCCGTCGGGGGCTGAACGGCGTTCGACGGTGGGGTCCCGATCGGCGGTGCGGCGTTGCCCTTCTGCGAGGACAGCCAGGTCTGGAACGCCTGCGGGGTCACGACGCGCACGGCGGCGCGCATCAGGCCGTGGCCGGCGCCGCAGAGCTCGGTGCACTCCGCCGGATAGGCGCCGATCCGGGTCGGGGTGACCCGTAGCGTGGTGGTGATTCCGGGCACGGCGTCGAGCTTCTCGGAGAAGTCGGGGACGAAGAAGCTGTGGATCACGTCGTAGGAGCGCAGCTTGAACACCACCGGCTGGCCCTTGGCCAGGTACAGGATCGGCGAGACGACGCTCTTCCCGTTCGACGAGGGGTAGGAGAACTCGAACGCGAACTGCCGCGCGGTCACGTTGACGGTCATCGCGTTCGGCTTGTTGCTCTCGTTCGCGCGCAGCACCCCGTACGCGTAGCCGCACATCGAGACGAGGAGGATCGCCGGCACCGCGGTCCAGACGACCTCCAACCTGGTGTTGCCGTGAATCGGCGGGCCGTCCTTGAGCTCGTCCCCGGGCCGCATCCGGAAGCGGCCGACCGAGAACAGGATCACCGTCGATCACCAGCACGAAGATCGGCACCGTGGCGATGATCAGGACGTAGTAGAGGGTGTGGATCCTGCCCGCCTGACTCGACGCCTTGGCCGGGAACCACGGGATGACCAGGCCGATCGCGATCCCGATGGCGGTCATGACCACGCCGAACACGACCATCTGCACGATTGGCCGCCTACGCATCCCGTCCCCAGCTTCCTCGGGCCTTGCTCGTCACCAAGGCGCGCATCCTATGGGTTCTGCGGGACGAACGAATGCGTGGCGCGAGCTCCGGGAACGGCGCCCCCAAACCGAGCGCCCGAACGCGTGAGTCAGCTCCGAAATCATCGGGTACGCAACAGAGGGACCGACTATGATTGCGGCAATCGTTGCAAGCTAACTGGGAGGATCCTCTATGCAGGTGCGCGACGGCATGACCGACGTCGTATTGACGGTCGGGCCCGGCCATACGCTGCGCGATGCCGCTGCCGCCATGTGTCGCCGTCAGGTCGGCGCCGCCGTCGTGCTCGATCCCGAGGCCCCCGGCCCGGGCGTCATCACCGAGCGCGACATCCTCCTGTCGATGGGGTCGGGTGACGATCCGGACTCCGAGCGCGTCGCCGATCACCTGACCAAGAACCTCACCTTCGCCTCGCCCGACTGGTCGCTCGAGCGCGCCGCGGCGGCGATGATCCGCGGAAGGTTCCGCCACCTCGTCGTGGTCGACGGCGGGCGAGCTCGCCGGGATCCTGTCGATGCGCGACATCGTGCGCTGCTGGACCGGGGACGGGGCCACCTGCGAGGTCCCGGCCGGGGCCGGCGCCGGCGGCGAACCGCGGGGCTGGGCTCGAACCGGCAGGACGATGCTCTGGCCGGCCCCACCGGACGCCGCTGCCGGAAGCGCGGCCCCAAGGCCTTAGTGCGTGTGCTCCTCGGGGAGCTCGCTCATGTCGCGACGCGTGTCGCGGATCCAGATCCCCACGGCGATGAGGAAGATGACCAGCCCCGAGGACGGAGAACATCCAGTTGATCGTCGTGCCGATCACGATCAGCGTGATCCCGATCGCGGTCACGAACGGGAGGATGGTCGGCCCCGGGAGGTGCACCTCCTCCCCGACGGGAGGGGCGTGATCGGGGACGTCGCTCATGGGTGGACGTAGATCGCGGCCGCGACGAACGTGATGCCGAACATCACGAAGCAGGCGAGGCCGGCGAGCAGTCCGGAGCGGAGGTTCTTGCGTGCGAGCTTGCGATCCATGGCTGGCGCGGGATCCTACAGCTTCACGTCGGCCACCATCGCCCCGAACAGCAGCGCCAGGTAGGCCAGGGAGAACAGGTACAGGCGGAGCGCCGTGCGCCGGTCGGCCCGCCGGTAGAGCCACACGGAGCCGCCGATGAAGGCCAGCCCGAGGCCGATCGACGCGAACAGGTAGAGGAGCCCGAACTCGCCGGCGCAGAAGGGCAGCTGTGAGATCGCGTACAGGAGCAGCGTGTAGAGCACGATCTGGCGGCGGGTCTCGCGCTCGCCGCGCACGACGGGCATCATCGGGACGCCCACGCGCGCGTATTCGTCCTTCATCAGCAGGCTGAGTGCCCAGAAGTGGGGCGGGGTCCAGTAGAAGACGATCGCGAACAGGTACACCGCCGTCCACGCCACCGACCCGCGCACCGCGGCCCATCCCACCAGCGGCGGGATCGCTCCGGCGGCGCCGCCGATCACGATGTTCTGCGGCGTGCGGCGCTTGAGCCAGACCGTGTACACGCCGACGTAGCCGACGAAGCCGGCCAGCGACAGCGAGGCCGCCAGCACGTTCACGGTCAGCGACAGGAGCACGAACGAGAGCGCGGCCAGCGTGCACGCCGAACCCGAGCGCGGCGCGCGGGGCGACCGCCCCGCAGGCATCGGCCGCCAGGCCGTCCGCTTCATCTGCGCGTCGATGTCGCGGTCGTACCAGTGGTTCACGGCGCCGGCGCCGCCCGCCGACAGGTAGCCGCCCAGGCAGGTCAAGGCGATCCGGCCCGCCGACGGACTGCCCGCGATCTCCATCGTGGTGACCGTCGTGAACAGCAGCAGCGACTGGACCTTGGGCTTGGTCAGCTCGAGGTAGTCGGCCAGGACCTGGCGCGCGCCGATGCCCGCGGCGGGCGCCGCCGGGATCGAGCCGATCGACGGACTCGCCATCAGCCCCGTCCGACCTAGACGCGCGCGAACTGTTCGCTGCCGCCGGTCTTCTGCCTCGCCCCGGTCTGGCGCTCGACCTGCCGGCGGATGTCACGCATCGGCTCGAGCGAACGTACGCGCGGGATCACGTCGAAGTTGTTGTCCGGCGGGGGAGAGGACACATACCACTCGAGCGTGTTCGCCTTCCACGGGTCTGGCCCCGCGATCACGCCGCGCCTGTAGTAGATCGCGACGTTGACCACCGTCACGATCACGCCCGCGCGCGAGGATGACCGATCCGATCGAGGAGATCAGGTTGTAGGTCGACCAGCCCAGGTTGGGGCCGTAGGTGTAGATCCGGCGCGGCATGCCGGACAGCCCGAGCGCGTACTGCACGAAGAACGTGACGTTGAAGCCGATGAAGATCAGCCAGAACGAGAGCTTGCCCAGAGCGCTCGTTGAGCAGCCGGCCGGTCATCTTCGGGAACCAGTAGTAGATCGCCGCGAACACGGGGAACACCGCGCCGCCGATGATCGTGTAGTGGAAGTGGGAGACGACGAAGTAGGTGTCGTTGAGCTGCCAGTCGACCGGGAACACGGCGAGGAAGATGCCGGTGATCCCGCCGATCAGGAAGTTCGAGATGAACCCGATGCAGAAGTACAGCGAGGTGTTCATCACGAGCGACCCACGCCACAGCGTCGCGATCCAGTTGAAGATCTTGACCCCGGTGGGAACGCCGATCAGGAACGAGCTCAGCATGAAGAAGCCGAGCACGACGACTGGGCAGCGGGCGAGACGAACATGTGGTGGGCCCACACCAGCGTGGCCAGGAACGCGATCACCGCGGTCGAGGCCGCGATCGCCTTGTAGCCGAAGATCGGCTTGCGCGAGAACACCGGGATGATCTCGGAGATCACCCCGAATCCGGGCAGCACGATGATGTACACCTCGGGGTGCCCGAAGAACCAGAACAGGTGCTGCCAGAGAACCGGCGACCGTGGTCGGTCGGATCGAAGAAGTGGGTGCCGAAGTGGCGGTCGGTCAGCAGCATCGTGACCGCGGCGGCGACCACCGGCAGCGCGATGATCAGCAGGATCGCGTAGACGAGGATCGCCCAGATGAACAGCGGCAGGCGGCCCCAGCTCATCCCGGGCGCGCGCATGTTGACGATCGTGGCGTAGAAGTTGATCGCGCCGAGCAGCGAGGAGATGCCGGTGAGGTGGATCAGGAAGATCCACGCGTCCTGGCCCGCGCTCGGCGAGTACTGGATGCTCGACAGCGGCGGGTAGCTCCACCAGCCGGCCTCGGGCGGCTGCCAGAAGAGCGTCGCGTAGAACACGATCCCGCCGGCCAGCAGCAGCCAGTACGAGAGCGCGTTCAGGCGCGGGAAGGCCATGTCCCGCGCGCCGATCATCAGCGGCAGGAAGTAGTTGGCGAACCCGGCCCAGATCGGGACGATGAACAGGAAGATCATCGTCGTCCCGTGCATGGTCAGCAGCTGGTTGTAGTGCTGGCCGGAGAGGACCGTGTTGTTCGGCTCGCTCAGCTGCAGGCGCATGAGCAGCGCCTCGACCCCGCCGAGCAGGAAGAACACGAACGTCGTGACCAGGTACATGATCCCGATCTTCTTGTGGTCGGTCGTCGTGACCCAGTCGATCCAGCGCTTGGTCTGCCGCGGCCGCGTCACCTCGTGGGCGACGACCTGGGGGACCGGGACGGTCGCTCGTTCCGTGATCGCGCTCATGGTCTGGGTCTCCTAGAGGTTTCCGTTCGAGGTCAGCTGCTGGCGCAGCTGGGTGACCTGGGCGTTGGCCTGCTGGATCAGGCGCTCCTGCCGCGCGATCCAGGCCTGGTAGTCGGACGGGCTCAGCACCCTGACCGTGGCGACCATGGCGGCGTGGCCGCGGCCGCACAGCTGCGCGCACTGGCCGTGGTAGAGCGCGCCGACCTTGTCGGCCTTGAACCACGTGTAGGTGGTGTAGCCGGGGACGGCGTCGACCTTGCCGCCGAGCGAGGGGATCCACCACGAGTGGATCACGTCGTTGGCCTGGATGTCGAGCACGACCGTCACGCCCGCCGGGACCTCCATCTCGGTGAAGGAGTACGGCAGCTTCGCCGGTGAAGGCGTTGTTCAGCGCAGCCGTTGCCGTAGGTGTAGCGCCAGATGTACTGGCGGCCCTGGATGCAGATCGTCAGCTTGTTGCCCTTCGGCACCGTCGGCTGGGTCGTGGACGCGGACAGGACCACGCCCGGATTCGAGGCCGGCGGATTGATGATGCTCGGCAGCTTGACGAACGTGATCACGGTGAGCACGACCAGGATCAGCGGCCGCGGCGATCGTCCAGCTGATCTCCAGCCGGGTGTTGCCGTGGATCTGCGCCGCCCGGGCGCCGCGCTTGGCGCGGAACTTGACGACCGAGTAGGCGAGGGCGCCCTCCACGATCACGAACACGACCGCGGCCATGTACAGGATGATCTTGTAGAGCGAGGCGATCTCGTTGGCGTTCTTCGAGCCGCCGGACTTCGGCGTGATGAAGTTGGCCATCGCCTCCGGCGCCAGCACGAGGCTCGCCAGCGCCGCTACCGCGACCGCGAGGGCCAGAACGCGCAGCGACGCCCGGCGCGAGCGGCGTCGGCGTGGAGTGGGCGGCGGTGACGTCGGGTCGCAAGGCGGCGGATTCTAACCAGGAGGTGGGCGTTTCGAGCGCCGGGCCGCGCGTCGCCCGCGACGACCGCCGATCGCGCCCCGGCCTATACCCGGATCCGCCCCGGCCACTCCTTATACTGGCCGCTCCTTGCGCCGACCGAGGGCCATCCGAGTCACCGCCTGGGCCCTGGTGGCGGCGGGAGTGGCGGCGCCGGTGGTGCGCCGGCGCG
Organism: uncultured Solirubrobacterales bacterium; assembly: GCA_963710305.1. Classification (GTDB taxonomy): domain Bacteria; phylum Actinomycetota; class Thermoleophilia; order Solirubrobacterales; family Solirubrobacteraceae; genus Palsa-465. Next base: position 159,696 of record CAVPZV010000009.1, read on the forward strand.
GGCGCCTGCCGCCGGCCCTCGTCCTCGGCAGCTCCGCGGCTGGCGCCGATCGCTGCTGTGCGTGGCCTCGCGGCCGCGTCGCGCGCGGCAGGCCGCGGTGTGCGCGCTCAACATGTGGGCCTACCTCGCGGCCTACGAGATGCCCCACGACGATCCCGAGCGCCTGGACGCGCGCGTGCGGGTCAAGTATCCGATCGCGATCGACAAGCTGCTCGGGCTCGGCGTCACCCCCACGGTCCGCCTCCAGCGCGACGTTCTCCGCGCCCGGTCAGATCAACCGCTTCGAGCGCGTGCTCGTGCTGTCGCACTGGGTCTGGTTCGCGGTCCCGCACGTGAGCCTCGGGTACATCCTGCTGCGCGATCCCGACCGCTTCCCGTCCGCCGCGGCGCGCATGTACACCGTGTTCGACGTCGGCGCGGTGTTCTACTGGGCGATTCCGACCGCGCCACCGTGGTGGGCGGCGCAGCGCGGGTACCTCGAGGAGCGCCGCCGCCCGATCGAGGTGCGGCGGATGATGATCGAGTACGGCCCGCAGTTCTGGGGTGACTGCTGGCCGCCCCTCTACGATCTGCTCGGAGGCAATCCCCTGGCCGCGATGCCGTCGCTCCATTTCGCCACCTCGCTGATGGCGGCTCATCTGCTGGCGGAGACCGGACCGGTCGCCGGCGCCGTCGGCTCGCTCTACGCCGGCACGCTCGGGCTCGCGCTCGTCTATCTGGGGGAGCACTACGCGGCCGATCTGCTCGCGGGCGCGGCGCTGACCGAGACCGTGCGACTCGCAGGCTCCGCGCGCGCGGCCGCTCGTGAGGCGCTGGCTGCGGCCTGCTCGGGACGCTCGAGGCTCGGGCGCACGGTGCCTAGGCGCCGGCGCGAGTCGCACCCGGGCGAGCAGCTCCTCCGGCTGCGGCTGACCAGGGGACGGCTGATCGGCTGGGGGCTGTTCGTCCTCGCGACCCTCGCCTTCCTGTACTTCGTGCTGCCCAGGATCGTCGGCCTGCACGAGACCTGGAACCGCCTGCGCCAGGGCAACGTGTGGTGGCTGGCTCTGGCCTTCGCGCTCGAGGTGGGCTCGTTCCTCGGGTACATCACGCTGTTCCGCGCCGTGTTCGCGCGCGGACGGGGCTCGATCGGGTGGCGGGCCAGCTACGAGATCACGATGGCGGGCGTGGCGGCGACGCGGCTGTTCGCCTCCGCCGGGCGCCGGCGGGATCGCGCTCACGGCGTGGGCGCTCCGGCGCGCCGGGATGTCGCCGCGGGTCGTGGCGTCGCGGCTGATCGCGTTCATGGTCCTGCTCTACGGCGTCTACATGGTGGCGCTGGTGCTCGGCGGCGTCGGTTTGTTCACCGGGATCGTCCCCGGCGGCGGGCCGTTCGCGATCACGATGGTGCCGGCGATCTTCGGCGCGCGTGGTGATCGCCCTGTTCCTCGCCGCCGGGCTCGTGCGCCACGACTTCCGGCGGATGCTGGCGCGGTGGGGCGATCACAAGCGGATCGGGCGGGTCGTGCGCTGGATCGCGGCGGCGCCGGCCACCACCGGCAGCGGCGTGCGCACGGCGCTCGAGCTGATCCGCTCGCGCGATCCGCACCTGCTCGGGGCGCTGGCGTGGTGGGCCTTCGACATCGCCACGCTGTGGGCCTCGTTCCACGCGTTCGGCGCCGCCCCGCCCAAGGGCGTGATCGTGATGGCCTACCTGGTCGGGATGTTCGGCAACACCCTGCCCCTGCCCGGCGGGATCGGCGGCGTGGACGGCGGCATGATCGGCGCGTTCACCGTGTTCGGCGTCGACGTCCAGGTGGCGATCGTCGCCGTGCTGGCCTACCGTGCCTTCTCGTTCTGGCTGCCCACCTTCCCGGGCGCGGTCGCCTACCTGCAGCTGCGCCGCACCGTCCAGCGCTGGCGCACCGAGGCCGCTCCCGCTAGCTATACTTTGTGAAGTGACCAATCAGCGCGTCGAGAACGTGATCATCATCGGCAGCGGGCCCGCCGGGTACACCGCTGCGCTCTACACCGCTCGGGCGAACCTCGAGCCGCTCGTGATCGAGGGCTTCGCGTGGGGCGGCCTGCTCCAGCAGACGACCGACGTCGAGAACTACCCGGGCTTCCCCGAGGGGATCATGGGCCCGGACATGATGCAGCGCTTCCGCGACCAGGCCGAGCGCTTCGGCGCGCGCCTCGAGACCGATGACGTCACCGCGGTCGAGCTCGCCCAGGACGGCGGGCTGCACAAGGTCTACATCGGCGACGACGTCCACCTGGCGCGCACGGTGATCCTGGCCATGGGCGCCGAGCACCGCAAGCTCGGGGTCCCGGGCGAGGCCGAGCTGTCGGGGCGTGGCGTCAGCTACTGCGCCACCTGCGACGCCGCCTTCTTCCGCGACGTGCCGACGATCATCGTCGGAGGCGGCGACTCCGCCATGGAGGAGGCGATGTTCCTCTCGAAGTTCGCGGCCAAGGTGGCGATCGTGCACCGTCGCGACGAGTTCCGAGCCTCCAAGATCATGCTCGAGCGCGCGCGTGCGATCTCCAACATCGAGTGGCTGACTCCGTACGTGGTCGACGAGTTCGTGCCCGGCGAGAACGGGTCGCTGGCTCACGCTCGCCTGCGCAACACCGAGGACGGCTCGATCCGCGAGATCGAGATCGCCGGCGCCTTCATCGCCGTCGGCCACGACCCGCAGTCCCAGCTCGTCCAGGGCCAGGTCGAGACGAACGAAGAGGGCTACGTCGTCACCCAGGGACGCTCGACGCTGACCAACCTGCCGGGCGTGTTCGCGGCCGGGGACCTCGTCGACCACACCTACCGCCAGGCGATCACCGCCGCCGGGACGGGCTGCCAGGCGGCGCTCGATGCCGAGTGGTACCTGCGGGATACGCCATTGCCCGACGGGCTCGCGGGCAAGGCCGAGATCGACGCGCCGGCGTAGGCGATTGGGGCCGTCGCCGGCGTCCTGGGGCGCGGCGTCCGCGGCGGCCGGGCACGGACGCTCAGCCCAGCGCCAGCCTCAGTACGGGCAGCCGTTCGCGGGGCCTGACGTTGTGCGACGGCGGCTGGGCCCCGCGGGCCAAGGCGAAGTCCTGGGTCCAGGTGGCCGGGCCGCTGGCATAGCGGCGACCGGCCGGGCGGTGACGCCGACTCCCAGGTCGCGGAAGGCGGGGCTGAGGATGTTCCGGCAGTGGCCGGTGCTCCGCATCCAGCCCGCCACGACGGCGGCCGGCGTGGGGTAACCGGTGGCGATGTTCTCGCCCGCGGCCGACCAGCTGTAGCCCGCGGCGGTGATCCGCCCGGCGAAGTCCGTGCCGTGGGTGAAGACGCCGGCGCCCACCATGTGGTTGTTCCAGCCCTGGGCCGAGCGGTTCAGCCGCGTGTTGGCGTGGAGTGGCGGCAGATGCCGCGAGCGTGCGCTGTCGGTTGACCAGGCAGAGGACCGCGGCGCGCATCGCCGCCGCGTCGCCGGCGGTGGCGCGCCGGTTGGCGTTGGGGCAGCTCGGCGAGCGACCGGTCGCAGTCGCGGCCGGCAGCAGCGCGACGAGCGGCGACCGCGGCGGCCGGCGCGAGCCGCGCGCATCAGCTCAGCTTGGTGAAGACCGTCTTGGTCTCGAGATAGGCGTCGAGCCCCTCGCGGCCGTGCTCGCGGCCGATGCCGGAGGCCTTGTAGCCGCCGAACGGCGCCACGGGCTCGACCTCGCCCCAGCAGTTGACGTACACCGTCCCCGCCTTCAGCAGCGCGGCGAGGCGGTGGGCGTTGCCCACGTCGCGCGTCCACACGCCGGCGGCCAGGCCGTACTCGGTGTCGTTGGCCCGCGCCGCGACCTCCTCCAGCGACTCGTAGGGAAGGGCGACGAGCACCGGTCCGAAGATCTCCTCGCGGGCGATCTTGAGGTCGTCGCTCTCGGCGGTGAACAGGGTGGGCTCGACGAAGTAGCCCTCGCCGTTTGCGGGGGCCTCGCCGCCCGCGACGAGCTCAGCGCCCTCGGAGCGGCCGGACTCGATGTAGGACAGGACGCGCTCGTGCTGCTCCCGAGAGACGACGGGGCCGAGGTGCGTGCTCGGATCGAGGCCCGGCCCGAGCCGGGTCTTCTTGGCCCGCTCGGCCAGCGCGCCCACCACCTGGTCGAACTGGTCACGATGCACGAACAGCCGGCTGCCGGCGTTGCAGGCCTGGCCACTGTTGAAGTAGATGCCCTGGAAGGAGCCCGCCACCGCGGCGTCGAGGTCGGCGTCGGGGAGGATGATGTTCGGCGACTTGCCGCCGAGCTCGAGCGTGACGCGCTTGAGCGCGCGCCCGGCCTTGGCCCCGATCTCCCGTCCCACCTCGGTCGAGCCGGTGAAGGCGATCTTGTCGACGCCGGGATGGTCGACCAGCGCCGCGCCGGTCGCGCCGTCGCCGGCGACCACGTTGAGCACGCCGGCGGGGAAGCCCACCTCGATCGCCAGCTCGCCGATCCGCAGGGCGGTGAGCGGAGTCTGCTCGGCCGGCTTGAGGACCACCGTGCAGCCGGCGGCCAGCGCGGGACCGAGCTTCCAGGCGGCCATCAGCATCGGGAAGTTCCAGGGGATGATCTGCCCGCACACGCCGACCGGCTCCTTGCGCGTGTAACAGTGCATGTCGGGCTGGCGCGCGGGGAGGACGTCCCCCGTGATGCGCTCGGCCCATCCCGCGTAGTAGCGCAGCCACGACACCGTCTGAGCCACGTCGACGACGGTCGCCATCTTCACCGGCTTGCCGTTGTCGAGCGACTCGAGCTGTGCCAGCTCCTCGGCGCGCTCCTCGATCGCGTCGGCCAGCTTCGACATCAGCCGGGCGCGCTTGGCGGCGGGGCTCGTGCCCCACTTGCCCTCGAGCGCGCGGCGGGCCGCGGCGACGGCGCGGTCGACGTCCTCGGCGCCGGCCTGGGCCACGCTGGTGATCGGGCGCCCCGTGGCGGGGTCGAAGGTGTCGAAGGTGCGGCCGTCGGCGGCGGCCGTGTGCTCGCCGTCGATCACCAGCTGGCGGGTCTGCGAGACGAACGCGCGGGCGGCGTCGGACAGCTGATCGGGCAACTCGGTGACTGACATCGCTTGCGTCTCCTAGGGGGTGAGGACGATCTTCAGGGCCTCGCGTCGATCGTAGAGCGCGTACGCATCGGGGGCCTCGTCCAGCTTCATGTGGTGGGTGACGAGCGGCGTCGGGTCGAGCGACCCCGCCTCGAGCATCGACAGCACCCGATCGACGTGGCCGATCACGTTGGCGTGCCCGCTCTTGATCGTGATCGCCTTGATCCAGACGAGCCCCATGTGCACCTGGCAGGGCTCGGCGTACACGCCGATCGCCACGACGGTTCCCGCCTTGCGGGCCAGACGGATCGCCAGGTCGAGCGCGTCGGGATGGCCGACGGCGTCCACGGCCACGTCGACCCCGCGCTTCTCGGTGGCCCTGCGGATCTCGTCGCGAGGGCTCTGCTCGGTGAGGTGGACCGCGGTGGCGCCGAACTGGCGTGCGACATCGAGGCGGTCCTCGACCGTGTCGATGGCGAACACGGGTCCGGCGCCGGCGCCGATCGCGGCCTGCACCGCGCACAGGCCGACCGGGCCGAGGCCGAGCACGGCGACGCTGTCCCCGGCCCGGACGCCGCCCTCGTAGACGGCGTGGTAGCCGGTGCCCATCACGTCCCCGGCGAACAGCGCCACGTCGTCGGACACGGAGTCGGGGACCTTGCGCAGGGTCAGGTTGGCCATCGGGACGAGGGCCTGCTCGGCCTGGGTGCCCTGGAGCGAGCCGAGCGCCTCGCCGTGGCCGAACACGCGAAAGTGGTCGCACTTGTGGTAGGCGCCGCGCAGGCAGAAGAAGCAGGTGCCGCAGGCCGAGTTGAAGCAGCCGAGCACCCGGTCACCGGGTTGCACGCGCGTGACCTGATCGCCGGCGTCGAGGACCTTGCCCACGAACTCGTGGCCGATCGTGAACCCGGGGGCCATCTTCACGCGCCCGTGATAGATGTGGAGGTCAGAGCCGCAGATGCCGCTGGCCTCGATCTGGACGACGGCGTCGTCGCCGGAGGCGACCTCCGGCTCCGGGCGCTCGTCGAGGCGGACCTCGTAGGGGGCTTGAAAGGTGACTGCTCTCACTGGTCGTGCTCCTCGTGGCGGTGGAAGCCTTCTCCGGTCTGTCGCCCGAGCCGGCCCGACCAGACCATCTTGCGCAACAGCGGCGCCGCCCGGTAGCGCGGGTCGCGCCGCTCCTCGAACAACCCGTCGATCACCGAAATCACGTGATCGAGGCCGATCTCGTCGGCCCAGCTCAGGGGGCCCCGCGGGTAGTTCAGGCCGTGGACCATCCCCGCGTCCACGTCCTCGGCGCTGCCGACTCCCTCGCCGATGGCGAACGCCGCCTCGTTGATCACCTGGCAGACGATCCGTCCCAGCACCAGGCCCGGGGCGTCCTCGACCCAGGCGGTGTGCTTGCCGAGGGTGGCGAAGAAGCGCTCGGCCGCGGAGGCGGCCGAGTCCGCGGTGTCCGCGCCTCTCGTGAGCTCGACCAGCTTGGTCTCGCTCAACGGCGGGAGTGCGTGGAAGCCGACGGCGCCGCCGCCGGGGTCGAGCGCGGCCAGCGATCCGGCCGCGCAGCAGATCGCCTGCGGGCCGCCCTGGAGCGGAGCCTCGGGATCCTCGCCACCCGACAGGTCGAGGATCAGGAAGGGGGCCTCGCGCTCCTCGGCCTCGGCCGGAGAGAGCACGTCCCATCCGGCCTCGATCGGCCGCCGTCGCGAGCTCCTGCGCGAGCATCGAATAGCCCGCGATCACGATCACGCCGGCGCCGCCCCCGGACTGAGGCGGGTCGGGGTCTTCCTCGCGGTAGCCGTCGGTGCCCTGGCTGTAGTCGTAGTAGCCGCGCCCGCACTTGCGCCCGTGCCGGCCGGCCGCCACCGTCTTGACGCTGATCGGCGACGGCTGCCAGCGGGGCTCGCCGAAGCTCTGCTCGTAGAACGACCGCGCGACGTCGAGCCCGGTGTCGACCCCCACCAGGTCCATCAGCTCGAATGGCCCCATCCGGAACCCGCCGGCGAGCCGGCAGATGCGGTCGATCTCCTCGAGCGGGGCGGCGCCTTCGCTCAGGAGCTTGAGGGCTTCGAGGGCCCACGGCCGGTTGCAGCGGTTGACGAGGAAGCCGGGCCCGTCGACCGCGTCGATCACGTGCTTGCCCATCGCCTCGCCGGCCGCCCGGGCCGTCGCCAGGGCTGGTTCGCCGGACTGCTCGCCCGCGACCACCTCGAGCAACGCCATCAACGGCGGCGGGTTGAAGAAGTGCATGCCCACGACGCGTTCGGGGTGCTCGGTGCCGTGGGCGACCGCGGTGACGAGCATCGAGGAGGTGTTGGTGGCGAGCACGCAGTCCTCGGCCACGATCTCGCTCGCCAGGCGCCCGAAGAGCTCGTGCTTGAGCTCGAGCTTCTCCGGGGCGGCTTCGATCACCAGCTCCGCGTCCCCGAGACCCTCGAGGTCCGACACCGGCTCCAGCCGCTCGGCCGCTTGCGTGGCCTCTTCTTCGCTGATACGCCCGCGTTCCACGCTGCGTTTCAGGCGGGATTTGATGCCTTCGACGCCGCGCTCGAGCGCCTCCTCGACCGGATCGTGGAGGAGCGTGCGCGCTCCCGCCGTCGCGCAGGCGAGCTGCGCGATGCCGGCGCCCATCGTCCCGGCTCCCACCACGGCGATCACGCCGGGGGCCTTCCCGGCGTCGCCCGGGCTCACGAGGGGACGAGCGCGTTGATGCCGGTCAACGCGCGGCCGATGATCAGCTTCTGGATCTGCGAGGTGCCTTCGTACAGCGAGGTGACGCGCACGTCGCGGAAGTAGCGCTCGACCGGGTAGTCGTCGACGTAGCCCGAGCCGCCGTGGACCTGGATCGCGGTGTTGGCGCTCTTGATCGCCGCTTCGGTCGCGTACAGCTTCGCGACGGAGGTCTCGGTCGTGCTCGGCTTGCCGGAATCCTTCAGGAAGCCCGCGCGCCACACGAGCATGCGGGCCGCGTCGGTGTCCAGGGCGATGTCGGCGATCATCTCCTGCACGAGCTGGAAGGCCGCGATCGGGCGACCGAACTGCTCGCGCTCCTTCGAGTAGCGGACCGACGCGTCGAGGCAGCCCTGGCAGATCCCCACGCACCCCGAGGCGACGCTGAACCGCCCGGAGTCGAGCGCCGTCATCGCCACCTTGAAGCCATCGCCGACCTCGCCCAGCATCGCGTCGTCGGGGCACTCCACGTCGTCGAGCGAGATCTCTGCCGTGTCGGAGCCGCGCAGTCCCATCTTGTGGTGGATGGTCTGCGGCTGGAACCCCGCCTGGTCGGTGTCGACGAGGAAGCAGGCGAGGCCGCGGTGGCGCTTGTCCGGGTCGGTCTGGGCGAAGATCAGCGCGACCTTGGCGTGGTTGCCCAGCGAGATCCACATCTTCGAGCCGTTGATGACCCAGCCGTTGTCCGTCTTGCGCGCGCGCGTCCTGAGGTTGGCCGCGTCCGAGCCGGTGTCCGGCTCGGTGAGCCCGAAGCATCCGAGCCACTCGCCCGAGCACAGCTTGGGCAGGTAGTGGTGCTTCTGCTCCTCGGTCCCCCAGCGCAGGATCGACGAGCACACCAGCGAGGTGTTGACCGAGACGACGGTGCGCATCGAGGAGCACCCGCGTCCGACCTCTTCGACGATCAGGCTGTAGGTGAGGTAGTCGAGGCCCGCGCCGCCGTATTCCTGCGGCACGATCGCGCCGAGGTAGCCCTGAGCGGCGATCTTCTGGACGAGCTCGAGGTCGAAATGCTCGTTGCGATCGTTCTCCCGGGCCCGCTCCACGATCTCGTTGTCGGTGAACGAGCGCGCGGTCTCGCGGACCAGGCGCTGCTCGTCGGTCAGTTCGAAATCCATGGCGCCGGAAGCTACACGACGGCAGGTTTGTAGCCTCCGCTCATGGCGCTCCAGACGCGCTACGCCCTGAGCGGAGAGCACCACATCGCCTACCAGGTGATCGGCGACGGTCCGGTCGACCTGGTGTACGTACCGACCTGGATCTCTCAGATCGAGCATTTCTGGGGGCACCCGCGGGTGGCGCGGTACTTCCGGCGGCTCGGCTCGTTCGCGCGGCTGATCACCTTCGATCGCCGCGGGACCGGTCTCTCCGATCCCGTGGATCGGGCGCCGACGCTCGAGCTCCAGATGGACGACGTCGTCGCCGTGATGGACGCCGCCGGGTCGGATCAGGCGGCGCTGTTCGCGCAGTTGGATGGGGGCGCGATGGCGGCGCTGTTCGCGGCCACCCGGCCGGAGCGGACCCGGGCGCTGATCCTGTACGAGGCGATGCCCAAGACGACGTGGGCGCCGGATTACGACTGGGCGCCGACCCGGGAGGAGCGGGAGGGTTGGCTGCGCGATCTGCGCTGGGGCGACGGCGCTCGGCTCGGGGCGCTGGCTCCACATGCGTCAGCCGATCCGGAGCTACGAGCCTGGTTCGCGCGGCTCGAGCGTCTGGCCGCGAGCCCCGGCACGGCCAGGAAGTTCATGCGGGCGGCGGGTGAGATCGATGTGCGGGCGGTGCTCCCGAGCATCCAGGCGCCGACGCTCGTCGTGCATCGCGCCGATGATCGGGCGATCGACATCCGCCACTCGCGCTACCTCGCCGAGCGCATCCCGGGGGCCCGATACCTCGAGCTGCCCGGGGAGGAGGCGCTCGATTTCGGGCGTGAAGACGAACGGCTGCTCGACGAGATCGAGGAGTTCCTCACCGGCGTCCGCCGGCCGCCGGACCCAGATCGGATTCTCGCCACGGTCATGTTCTCCGACATCGTCGGCTCGACGAGCCGGGCGGCTGAGCTCGGCGACCGCCGGTGGCGCGAGATGCTCGAGTCGATCGAGGTCGGAGTTCGCCGTCAGCTGACGCGGTTTCGGGGCCGGACCGTGAAGACCCTGGGCGACGGCTTCCTGGCCACCTTCGATGGACCGGCGCGGGCGATCCGGTGCGCGGTGGCGATGCGCGAGGCGGCGAGGTCGGAGTTCGGCGTGGAGGTCCGCAGCGGCCTGCACACCGGCGAGATCGAGCTGATCGGCGACGACGTCGGCGGCATCGCGGTCCACATCGGCGCGCGCGTGCTGGCGTGTGCCGATCCCGGCGAGGTGGTCGTGTCCGGCACGGTCAAGGACCTCGTGGTGGGATCCGGGATCGAGTTCGAGGACCGGGGCGAGCGCGAGCTCAAGGGCGTGCCCGGGCGCTGGCACCTGTGGACCGTGGCCGGGTGAGAACCGCGTTAAACGATCCGGCCCCCGGCGGAGAGATCCGCCGAGGGCCGGGTCTTCGGCATCCTGCCGAGGCTTCTACCGAGGCTTCTACGAAGCCGGAGGCAGCGCGGAGGCCGGGGCCGGACCGACGGTGATGGTCACCGGCGGTGAGGCGGCGCCGACGTTGCGCTTGTCACTGGTGATGCGGGTGCGGAACTCCTTGCTCCCGGTCGCGCCGAACGTCCAGCTGAACTGGTAGGTCGAATCGGGCTTGACCGTCCCGATCTCGACCGTGTGCCAGTCGTTGTCCCTTCCGAGGCGCTGGAGGTAGATGGCACGGCCCGCCTTGTCGGGTGTGACCGTCCCGCTGAACGTGACCGTACCGTTCACCGTGGAGGTGGTGGAGCTGGGGGTCAGCGTGACGATGTCCTTGACGCCCTCGAACAGCACCGCGGTGTGGCGCTTGGGCGGAAGGGTCGTACGGACCTGGTACAGCTCGTTCCGCGTCGGCGCCACCGTGAAGCTGTAGCTGCCGTCGCTGCTCGTCGTCGACGCCTGACCACAGCTGAACCGCGTCTCATCGGCGCTGCGCGAGCACAGCTGGATGGCGGTGGGTGCGGTCGTGCCCGAGAGCACACCGGAGATCGTGGCCGAGCTCCCGTAGGTGATGATCGGGTCCGAGGTGTTGATCGTGAAGCCGCTGACCTGAGCCTGCTCCACGGTCACCGTGGTCGAATCGGACACGCCGCGCGTGTTGCGCCGGTCGCCCCGGAAGACCACCCGCAGGTCGCGTTCCCCAGGAACGCGGAAGCGGTGGGCGATCGCGTAGTTCGAGTCGCGGTCGAGCCGTCCGACCTCGATCGTGCGCCAGTCGTCGCTCCCGTCGATCTGCTGCTGGAGCACGACCCGATCGAACGGGTGCACGGCAGGTGTGACACTGCCGGTGAAGAGCACCCGATGATTTGTGTCAATCGTCGAGCTGCTCGTGGCCGGTGGTGTAACCAGCGCGGCAACCCTCTCGAACACCGTTCGGCTGTGTGTATTTCCCGGTCCACGGGTGAACCAACTGCGGTTCGTCGAGACGTTGCTCTCGGTGAACTCGTAGAACCCGCGAGAGTCGGTCGTGGTGGTGCCCACGGGAACGTAACCGCCACGGAAGCCCTCGAGGTGCTGGTACAGCACGATCGACTGGTCCGAGACGGTCCCACCCTTGAGGTGGCCGTAGACGAGTACGTCCTCTCCGGCCAGGATCGAATGCGGGATCGCATTGACCGTGAGTCCATGATTGTGGCGCGGCGCTGCACTTCCGACGGCGGGCAAAGCGCCGAGGGTGAGCGCAGACAGCAGCAACGCGAGCACGGTTAAGCGCAGGCGCATGTAGCCTCCTCACTGCTGGTTGATATGTGTCGCCTCCGCCGGTTTCCGGCTCCCGACCGGACGGTGGCTTGGGATGACCTTCCGAACACCCGAACGTGCACGGAGTTGCGCTCAGAACATGTGTAAACGACGCCGGGGACGGTAGACTCGTCGCGTGGATCCGTTTGCCGCCGTGCTCATCGTCGGCTTTGCCGTGTTCGTCATCGCGATCGTGCTGCTCGGCGTCTACTACCCGGGTTCGGGGCTCGAGCAGCTGGGCCTGAAGACCGCACGGGAGATCACCGAGACGCGCGAGGAGCTCGACGCACTCGACCTCGATCAGATGATCTCGGCCCGTAACAAGCGACGCGTGGCGCGCGGCGAACGAGCGCTCACCCCCGAGGACATGGAGCGTCGTGTCATGGGCGATGTAGCCGAGCAGAACCGTCGCCGCGAGGCCTATCTGGCCGACGCCGAGCTCGACCAGCTGCTCAAGGCGACCAACGAGCGACGGCGCCGACGCGGGCTGCCCGAGCGTTCGCGCGAGCAGGCGCAGGACGAGCTGGGGCAGAAGCCGCCGGCCTCAGAGCCCGGGTCCCCGCGCGAGACCTAGCGGTCCGCTGACGGGTTGCCTCGCTGTCTGCTGATCGGCTGCGGTTGCCGGGGCACGATGCTGGCGCGCGAGTTGATCGCGCGCGGTCACGTGGTCCGCGGGACGACGCGGGATCCAGGGTCGATGGGGGAGATCTCAGGCGCGGGCGCCGAGGCGGTGATCGCCGACCCGGACCGGATCGCCACGGTGGCACCCGGACTCGAGCACGTGGCCGTGGTCTATGTGCTGCTCGGCTCCGCGGTCGGGACGCCGGATCAGCTCGAGGCGCTCCACGGGACGCGGCTGGACATGCTTCTGGCCCGGATCCTCGACTCGCCCGTGCGGGGCATCGTGTATGAGTCGGCCGGCACGGTGGCGGCGCCGGTGCTGGACGGTGGAGCGGCCCGCGTGCGGGCGTTCTGCGAGGACTCGCGGATCCCCTATGCGCTGCTCGACGCGGATCCGGGCGATTACAGCCGGTGGCTGGCTTGTGCGGTGGCCGGGGTCGAGCGGGTGCTGGGTTAGTCGCGCTCCAGGAGCGGGACGACGCGGTCGAACAGGTCGGACAGGATGCGGGCGGTGGCGCCCCAGATCAGGTGGTCGCCGACGAGGTAGGTGTCGGTGCGGATCGGCACGCCGCGACGAACCAGGCGACGCCGGCCGTAGCCCGTCAGCAGGTCGCGCAGCGAGAACTCGATCACCTCGGCGACCTCCTGCGCACTCAGGGTCCAGCTGCGACCCGGCTCGATCATCCCGACGAACGGGTAAACGGCGTACCCGGTGGCGATGGTCGGCGTCGGCTGCAGCGCGCCCAGGATCTCCACGGCGTCGGCGGGAAGGCCGATCTCCTCCTCGGCCTCGCGCAGGGCGGTGGCGATCAGATCGCGCTCACCCTCGTCGTAGCGGCCGCCGGGGAACGAGATCTCGCCCGCGTGCCGCCGCAGGTCCTCGCGGCGCTTGGTGAACACGGCGTGCAGCTCCCCGTCCTTGAGGTAGAGCGGGACCAGCACCGCCGCGTCCGTCCGTCCGAGCACGTCGAGCGCCATCGCCGACTCGACCTCGAGCAGAACCCGGCGCAGCTCGTCGCGGACAGAGTCGATCTCCAGCGCCATCGCGTGACTATATTGCGCGAGGATGGAGGCTCTGATCGCGGTCGACGTCCAGAACGACTTCTGTCCCGGCGGGGCACTGGCGGTGGCGGACGGCGATCAGGTGGTCGAGCCGGTGAACGAGATCGCGGAGCGGGTGGGGTTGGTGGTCGCCACGCGTGACTGGCATCCGCCGGATCACGGCTCGTTCTTGGCGCAGGGCGGCCCATGGCCCGTGCACTGCGTGCAGGGGAGCGCGGGCGCTGAGCTGCATCCCATGGTCCGGCGCGACCGGATCGATGTGGTCCTCGACAAGGGACAGGCACCTGATCTCGACGGCTATTCGGGCTTCGAGCGCACCGAGCTCGACCGCCTGCTGCGTGAGCACGACGTCGACACGGTGCACGTCGCCGGGTTGGCGCTCGACTACTGCGTCCGGGCGACGGCGCTCGACGCGCGCCGAGCGGGCTATCGCGTGATCGTGCACCGCGCCGCCACCCGGCCCGTCGAGGTGCAGGCGGGCGACGGCGAGCGCGCGGTCGAGGAGCTGGAGGCGAGCGGAGTGGAGGTGGTCGATTGAGTGGTGCTTCCGGGTTGGAGGGCCGTGTCGCGCTCGTAACCGGTGGTGCGGGCGGGATCGGGGAGGCGATCTGCCGCGCGCTGGCGGCGGCCGGCGCGACGGTGGCGGTGGGTTACGGGTCGAGCGCCGAGCCGGCCGAGCGGTTGGCCGGTGAGCTCGAGGGGCGGGCGTTCGGTTCGGATCTGGAGGATCCGGCGGGTCCGGAGCAGCTCGTGCGCTCGGTCGAGGGGGAGCTTGGCCCGGTGGACGTGCTCGTCGCCAACCACGGGCGGGCGCGCAAGGCGACCTACGACGAGGTGGACGCAGAGGAGTTCGACCGGACCCTGGCCATCAATCTGCGGGCGCCCTTCCTGCTCGCGCGGGCCGCGCTGGGCGGGATGCGCGCGCGGGGCTACGGCCGGATCCTGTTCATCTCCTCTGTGGCCGCGTTCCGCGGGGGCGTGGTCGGTCCCGACTACGCCGCCTCGAAGGCCGGGTTGCACGGGATCACGCACTTCCTCGCCTCGCGCACGGCGGCCGACGGCGTCACGGTCAACGCGCTGGCCCCCGGCTTCATCGAGACGCCGATGCTGCCCGGCGATCCCGAGGAGCTGGGGCGCTCAGTCCCCGTGGGGCGCGTGGGTCGGCCGGAGGAGGTGGCCGACCTGGCGCTGGCGATGCTGCGAAACGCCTACCTCACCAGCCACGTGCTGAGCCTCGACGGAGGCTCGCACCCGCGCTGAGCTCTGATCCGGGGCGCGGCGCTGCGCTGCGTATTTGGGGAGCTGCGCGGGCTTCAGCCGCGCGGCGCGGCGGCCGGCTCCACCAGCTCGATCCGCTCCTTGAACAGGACCTCGCCGTCGAGCGTCCGGTGCACGGGGCACTTGGCCGCGATCACCCGCAGCTTCTCGACCTGCTCCTCGCTGCAGTCGCTGGGCAGCCGGAGGACAAGCTTGAACGCGGTGGGACAGCCGCGGTCGGCGGGCGTGTAGTCGCACTCCACCTCCACGGGTCCGATGTCCCACCCCTTGTGCTTGGCGTACATCTCCATCGTGATCGCGGTACACGAGGCGAGGCTCGCGGCGAGCAGCTCTTGCGGCATTGGCCCCTCGTCCTCACCGCCCTGATCCGTTGGCTCGTCGGCCAGCACCTGGTGCTGGCGGATGTCGACTCGGTGGGTGAACGCGTTCCGTGCGGTGCGGCGGGCGATGGCCTTCATCGGCTGTCCTTGTGGGTCGCAGTGGGGCTTGCTATCGGATCGTAGCGCCGGTTTGGGACTACCCGCTCAGGGGGTTGAACAGCAGCCCGGTCGGCACTTTCGGGAAGAAATAGGTCGACTTCGGCGGCATGCTCTCGCCGGCGGCGGCCACTGCCTGGACCTGCTTGATCGGCGTGGGGGCCATGAAGAAGGCCGCGTCGTACTCGCTGTCCTCGACCAGCTTCAGCGCCTCGTCGAAGCTGCGCGCGTAGCCGAGGCCGCTCAGGTGGTCGATGTCCTCGTCGGTCATCTCGAGCGCCCCCTTGAGGATCAGGGCCTCGAGCACGGCGGTGTCGAGGCGGCGGTAGGGCTCGGCGTGGTCGGGCAGGGCCGCGTCGGCGATCGCGGGGTCCTTGAGCCTCAGCTCGAACGGCCGGCGGAAGTGAGCGTCGATATAGCCGAGCGTGACCCGGTCCTCCGAATAGGTCGGCGCCAGCTCGGCCGTGCTGCCGAGCTCGCGGACGTCGAAGTCCCGCCGGATCGCGTCCGCCAGCGTCTCGTGCTGGTCCGGGCGCAGGCCCTTGAGCAGCCGGTGGGTGGGGAACACCGTGAGGCCGGGATCCTCGAGCGACACCAGGCACATGAGCACGTACCGGTGCTCGCCCTCGCCGCCGATCTCCTCGGCGTAGACGCGCGCGGTCTCGTATCGGTGGTGGCCGTCGGCGATCAGCATCTCGACTCCGCCGAGGGCGCCCTGGACCGCGGCGATGGCATCCGGGTCCGACACGCGCCATAGCCGGTTCACGGTCCCGTCCTCGTCGGTGGTCTCCCCCCATGGCGGCTGGGTGGTGGCGGTCTGGAGTGCCTGCCAGGCCTGTCCGCCCGGGTCCGAGAACAGCGAGAAGATGGGCGAGAGGTTGGCCTTGGTCGCGCGGGTGAGCCGGAGCCGGTCCTCCTTCGGGCCCGGATGGGTCCGCTCGTGCGGCCGGATCCGGCCGGCGCCGTAATCCTCGATCCGCACCCGGGCCAGGAAGCCGCGGCGCGTCCGCTGCTGCCCGTCCGGCCCCGTGTAGTCCTGCTCGAGCGGCCAAAGCGCGGGCTCCGAGTCCTCGACGACCACGCCCTCCTGCCGCCACTGCGCCAACTGATGTGCGGCGGCCTCGTACGGATCGTCGCCGATCGGAAGGTCGATCCGGACGACGTTGTAGGGCGAGCGCTCCTCCAGCGCGCGCCTCTGGTCCGGGTCGATCACGTCGTACGGGGGCGCCACCACGGATTGGAGGCCCCCGGTCTTCTCGAGGTCGTAGTGGAGGGCCTTCAGCGGCTCGATCTCGGCCATCGCGGCGGCGGAGGCTACTCGAAGCCGCCGATCGACTCGGTGGCGCCCGTACCGCCGGGGGCGGGCGACGACCGCGTAAGGCGCTTCTTGAGCTCCTGACGAGCAAGCGCGTTACGGCGGTTCCGTCCGAGGCACATGCGAACATACGTTCGATCAGCGATGGCGTATCCGGCTTATTTGACGAGAACGGGCAAGGGAGCTTCGGAGCGACGAAGCACCTGAGCCTGGACGAGATCGCGGAGCGTCTGGCGCTGCCGAAGACGACGGTCTACTACTGGATCAAGGATCTGCCGTTGGAGCGGCGAGCGGCGGTGGTCCGCCGGCCAGCGGAAAGGGACACGAGCGATGCAGAAGAAGTGGCGAGCTTCTTCGCGAGGCGGCTTATGCGCCAGGGCCTTGCCGAGTAGGACGAGTTGATTCGAGCTGCCGACGTTCCGAGACTTCATCGTGCTGTACATCGCCGAGGGTTACAAGCGGAGCCGCAATACGGCGTCGGTCTCGCAACTCCGATCCCGCGGTCGTCGCCTTGGCGATCGCGCTGGTTCCGGCGCTCGTCGACCCAGACTCCGGCGGTGAGCGTCCAATACCACGCTCGACCAGGACTCGATGAGCTCCAGAGCATACTGGGGCATACGCTTGGGGTCGACCGCGGAACGATCCGGCTCCAGCGGAAAGTCGAACAGCGGCCAGCTTACCGGCCGCGTCTGGCGCTCGCAGCATGGTGTGATGACCGTAGTCGTCAACGACACCTGCTTCCGCGCCGCCTTCAGGCATGGATCGATCGGATCCACGAAGACTGGGGTTAGACTCAGCCTGACACGGGGCGTGGCGCAGCCTGGTAGCGCGCGGCTTTGGGTGGCCGGAGGCCGCCGGTTCGAATCCGGCCGCCCCGATGTACACAGTCATAGCTCGAAGGTTCGAAACCCGGGATCCACCGGTAGCCGGGCACAGCGCTCGCGTCTACAGTCTCCGTCGAGGCCCCCGTAGCTCAGTGGACAGAGCGCCGGACTTCTAATCCGATGGTCGCAGGTTCGAATCCTGCCGGGGGCGTGGGGGAATTCGCTGGAAATCTCTACTTTCCTGCTTGACTCAGTCTCGAGAAGCGCAACCATGTCCCCGTCCCGAGATGTGCTGTCGGTGTGCGCTTGAGTTTGTCGGTGCGAGTTCCGACGGGCCACGTGTTCCGAGTGGAGCGCGTCCGGGGTCCGGCGTGGTATGCGAAGTACCGGCTCCCTGACGGGCGCCAAGTACAGCGGAAGCTCGGGCCCGCGTGGACCGAGCGGGGGCGTCCGCCGGCGGGTTATTTCACCAAGCGCACTGCCGAGGGGTGGCTGCGCGAAGTGCTCGACCAGGCGCGTCGCGGAACGCTCAGGCATGGTGCGGACTGGCGCCACCTTCGCCGACGCGGCGGCCGAGCGCAAGCCATCGACGCTGCTGGATTACCAATCGGCGCTGAAGGCGCACCTGCTGCCGGCGTTCGGCGATCGGCCGCTCGAGTCGATTACGCCGGAGGACATCGAACGCTGGCGCCGGTCTTTGACGGGGCTCTCGAATCGGAGCAAGAACAAGCTGCTGATTCATTGCACGGCATCTTCCGTCGGGCACAGATCGGTCTGGGCGCTCTGACCGGTCCAATCCTGCTCGACGCGAGGTGGCGCGACGTCGACTTCGCCGGGTCGACGATCCGGGTGCGGGTGAGTCATGCCGGCGGTCAGTTGACGACGCCGAAGTCCGGAAAGGTCCGGGCTGTCCCAATGGCTCCGGATGTGGCCGCCGCGCTCGCCCAGCTAGGCCGACGCGAGTCCTGGACCGGCGACGACGATCTCGTCTTCGTCGGCGCCACCGGCGGCTACCTCGACGGGTCTGCGCTGTGCCGGCGGTACAAAGAGGCTCTGTCGCGCGCCGGCCTGCGCTCGCTTCGATTCCACGATCTCCGTCACACGTTCGGCACCCGGATGATCGCCAAAGCCGACATCCGCCGGGTGCAGGAGTGGATGGGGCATTCCAACATTCAGACGACCATGCGGTACCCGCACTACGCGCCCCGCAGCGAGGATGCGGCACTCGTTGCGGCGGCGTTCCGTGTCGAGTTGCCTGCGGCCGACGGGTCGGGGCACGCTTTCCGAGTCGTCGCCTTTTGACCTACCCGTGCGGCCTCGGGATTTCATTCGGCTATAGGCCCGTTTAGGCCGCCACACGGGACGCGCGAGCCCGACCCCGCTGAGGGAACGGTCGACGAGCGCAGACCTGCTCCCACGCTTCGACGGGCGTCTCGGTGGCGCTCACGCCGGGTCTCGGTTTGCGCGGAAAGGGCTCATGCGGGCCGCGATCGCCTCACGGCCGACTCGATGCGCCCGGTGCTAGCCAGATCCCTGAAGCCTGCAAGCACGTAAGCAGCAGCTACGCCGGCGACGGCCGCACTGCCGGTGTCGGACAATCTGGGTAGCGCCTGTGGCCTCGCGCAGGATGGCCCCTCTGGCCTGAAAACGGTCTCCGGCACGTCGGCGCCCAGGTAGCGAGCCGTCCACCGCGGCAGCGAGCGCCGCACGACGTGGAATGTCGCCGTCTCGATGTGAGCTCAGCGGCGTCGGAGGGAGCAAAGATGTCGCGAGCAGTAGCGACGTGGTGGCCGCCGCCGCATGTGGCCGGCGTGATGTCACGCCGCCTCGGTAGCGATCATGTGCACGATGGCGATTCTCGGACCGCTGAATCCGGTGCAGTTGGCGGGCGCGGCGCGCGACGCACTCGTGTCGGCGACTCGGCGTCTCCGCCCCGACCATCGCTCGATCGCGATGAGGAGCGTCCAGTTCCCCGGTACGTCGATGCTTCGGTTCTACTCGTACGCGGCGGTCGCGCCGAGCCGCGTCGCTGCGCGCGAATTCGATGATGGGCAGGTCAGACGCGCCGGCGTGTTCGCCGCCGACGCATTTCCGGGCGTCTTTGATGACACGCCATCGCACGCGGACCGCAGCGTGACGGTGTTCTCGGTCGGTCGCGACGGCGCCCACGAGCGGGCTCTCTACGTCCACCCGAGTGGCCTGGTCGAGCTCCTGTGGGCGTTGGCCCGGAGCATTCCGACGATGACGAGCTACTGCTCGACACTGAGGAACTCGCGGCCGTTGTGGTGCATCTCGGCCGCGCGGTAGGTCGGCCCGCCTACGCAGAGCTCTCGCGTGCTGGTCGTGGGCGCCGGCGCTTCGCACGCGTGGACTCGTGGTTCAACCTTACGGTCGACGTATCCGCCGTGGAGGGCAGTCGTTCCTGGAAGGGCTTCAAGTTCGCTGGCTCACCGCCGCCCCGGGCACGAAACCGCCTGCCGTCATTATCACCGGTGGGCTTCGGGTCCGAGAGCCTTCGCAACCGGCGGCGCAAACGGGCCGCCGGCGAGCTCGCACGGGTGCTCCTCGGTGAAATCTTGTCCGCGAACGGCTATTTCGAGTTCGGTGCAGCCGCCGATGATGCCGTCGAGCGAGCGCTCGCACTTGCAGAGCTTCCGGCCCCGGGCCCCTTCTTGGACACCCATCAGGCTGAGCCCAGCGACGAGCAGCGGCGCGTTCTCAATGCCATCCACGAGCACTTGCGACTGCAGGGTCGCCGGCCCACCTTCCGCGAGCTCGACAAGAAGCTTTACCTCGAGGGCTTGGCCCTGCGGCCGCTCGCCGAGATGATGCCGGCCGGGCTGCTCCTATCCGTTGTCGCCAGCCGCGGCGGCATGCTCCGCGATGATGACCAGCTGATGGTCACGCGCGAGGGTCTGCGCTACTGCGAGCACGGACGTGACGCGCTCGACCGGCTTGCCCGGGTGCTTGCTTACCTCGCCAAGCGCGAGAAGCCGTTCGTTCCCAGCGACTCGCAGCGCGAGCTGCGGGTCACGAGTGACGACGTCGGGCAGGCGCTTGGACTTGACGGTGACCCAGCTGCTGCACGCACGGCTGATGCTCGACGAGTACGAGTGGCAGGCGCGGACCGCCAGCGGATCAGAAGGCGAGGGGCTGCCGTGGTGGCTGACGGTCGCGTGCGAGTATGTGCGCCGCTTCCGCGGCGTGCGTGATGGGGACCAATATCAACGAGCGTTGGCTGGGGAGTCGTTCGCCCACCATCTCGAGGCCGAGGAGTCGCTCGCCCGGTTCGCGGTGGTTGGCGACACGCCCACCTCGATGGCGCTCGATGAGCAGCCGATCGTGCTCCGAGTCGAGAACAACGGGCCGTCAGAGACGTTCGAGGCGGCTGTCGTCGACCCTCAGCCAACTCGCCGACTACCCGGTAGCGGCTGACGAAGGACTCGCCGGCTCGGCGCCGGCCCCCGCTATCCGTCTGGTGACATAGGAGCGGCCCGCGGTCGCCGGCGCCGGAGATCGGAATGCTGCGATAGGACCGGTATGGTCAGGCCTTGCCAGTTGCGATGTAGGCCAGCACGTAGTAACCGAAGGCGGCGAGGGCCAGTCCAAGCGGGATCGACCCGACCAGAAGCCAGGTCGCCCAGCGACCCCGCTCGCCAACGGCCTCGGCCGCGGCCTCGCTCGAGCCGATGCCGTTGTAGCGGGCAGCGAAAGTGGGCACGAGCTTGTGATAGGGAGAGAGTGGTTTGCCCGCCGCCCGGCGGCGCTCGGCATAGAACAGTTGGACGTCGTCGTAGACACCGCGGCCAACGCGACGGGCGAACACGATCGAGGCGAAGAGCCCGACGATCTTCTGCGAGACGTTGCCAGTCCAAAGACTCTGAATCAGCGCATCAGAGGAGACCTGGTGGAGATGCACGTGCGCGAGGCCGTGCTGAATCAGGCGCGCGACGCCGGCGCCGATCGCGAAGCCCGGGATCGCATAGATGAGGACGAGTATGGGGAGAGCCATCAGCTGCCAGCCCGACGTCCGCCGGTCGTCCTTCAGATTCGGAATATGCAGCGCGATCTCGACCCTATCGATCCAGTTCCGAGGCTTCGGCTGGTGCTTGTAGTGATTCCAGATGATGGCCTGGCCCAACACCCCGCCGAGCAGGCCTTCGCCCACGTTCCGAATCAGGTGGCGCCACTCGGCCCAGTGAGCCCGCGAAAGCAACGCGAGATGAACGCGGGCACCCCAGAAATGCAGCCCGCCCGTCAAGAGGTGATCCCAGTCGTACTTCACGCCGTGGATCGTCTGGAAAGCGAGGTAATACAGAGCCACGATGATCAGCGTGCCGACGTGGACGAGTACCAGCCCGTCCACCAAGACGAGGATCTTGTTCCTGAGCCACCTCAGCGGATGGCGAATCAAGGTCGCATCCAGAGGAGGCGGCGGCTTCCGGCGTGGCCGGTGCCGCCAGAGGCGAGCCTCTGGCTCAGTTCTCGCCGCGCTCATCTACCGCCGCAGGCTACGAGGATCCCTTGTAAGAACGCGCGCAGACCCTGCGCCGGAGCTGTATCGCACCGCGCGAGCCGACGCTCGTCCTTGTCGTGGCGCGTGCTGTGACCGGCCATTCGGCAGCGACGGCACCACACGTCGCCGCCCCAACGCCCGACTTCGCCTCGCTCTCCCCCCTCTCGCGGCGGACGAGTGATTGGGCAAGCGGTGTCCCTGGACGACCGTCGAATCGTCGGAACACGCTCGTCGTACCATCCACATAGATGGTGTTAGGATGGTCCCGAGATGGCCTGTCGCGGGACGCAACAAGATGGTTGACGCCGAGCGAAGCGAAAAGATCACGATCAACGTCGGGATCGTCGACCTGGGTCAGATCGACCTGCTCGTCAGCGAGGGCTTTTTCGCGAACCGCACCGATTTCATTCGTACGGCCATCCGGCGCCAGCTCGAAAGCCGGTCAGACGCCGTCGATAGAACGGTGGCCCGACGCGAGCTGGTTCTCGGCATAGAACGCTACCGCCGCGACGCGCTGGAGCGGCTCCGGGACGCCGGTCGCATGGTGGAGCTGCGCGTCCTCGGATTGGCCATCATTGAGGATGACGTCTCGCCCGAGCTCGCTGTCGCGACGATCGCGCGGGTCGAGGTCCTCGGCGCCTTTCGTGCGCCGCAGCCGGTGAAGGCGGCGCTCGCGTCGCGCACCACATGATCGCTTACCGATCCGGGCCCGCGCCCGATCGCACAGCGGCAAGACGTCCATCCAACGACGGATCTGTCGGCATGTGGCTGACGACCCGAAAGGAACGCGCGATGAGCCCCGATACGAACATGTCGATGGTCGAGGCGTTGCGCCTCACGCGTGCCGGACGGTTGGCCGAGGCGACTGAGGTTCTGCAGCGCGGTCTCACGAGCGCCCGCACCGCCGCGGAGGATGAATCGACCGTCGCGCAGCCCTGCGGCGATCCGGCCCACCTTCCGCGGGCGATGCGAAACAGTCGCCCATTGAGGTGGCGAGAAGTGCCCCGTGCTTCTGCCGGGTTCGCGCGGAAGGGGCTGCATCAGCATCTCGGGGGCCGCGGCCCGGCCTGGCAGAGATCGTTAGCCGGGCCGCGGGCCCCGGGGGCGCACAATCGTCTCGCGGTGGCGCAGCGCGCGCTGCCGCCGCGCCGGGCGGTGAGATCCGCCACCTCACCCACGCCGGGAGCGCCGGGACCCGCAGCTACGACCTTTACATTCCGACCGGCTACGCCAGTGAACCCGTTCCGCTGGTGGTCATGCTCCACGGCGGCAAGCAGAACGGATTGGATTTCGCGGCCGGCACGCGGATGAACGACTTCGCCGAGCAGCGCACCTTCCTCGTCGCTTACCCAGAGCAGTCGAGGACGGCTAACCACGGTGGCTACTGGAACTGGTTCTCCGCGTCTGACCAGCAGGCCGATGCCGGCGAGCCGGCGATCATCGCCGGCATCACCCGCGAGGTCATGCGCGATCTTCGCGTCGATCGGACTCGCGTCTACGTCGCCGGGCTCTCGGCCGGTGGCGCTATGGCCGCCGTCATGGCCGCGACCTACCCGGGCCTGTACGCGGCGGTCGGGGTGCACTCCGGGATCGCCTACCGCGCCGCGCACGACGTCGGCTCGGCCTTCGCGGCGATGCGAACCGGGGGTACGCCCGCCCCCACCAGTGCGATGCCGCTGATCGTCATCCACGGCGACGGAGACACGATCGTGGCTCCGGTCAACGCAGACAGGGTGATCGCCTCTCGGCTCGCGGCTGGCGACATCACAGCCCAGGATGCGCCGATCACGACGCGCAGCGACAGCGGCCGCGGCTACACCCGCACCGTGCACCGCAATGTTCACGGGAGCGCCGTCGCGGAGTCCTTGGTCGTCCACGGCGGCGCTCACGCCTGGTACGGCGGCAGTCCGGTTGGCTCCTACACCGACCCGCGCGGCCCTAGCTCTTCCGCCGAGATGCTCCGGTTCTTCCTCCAACACCAAGGCCCGCGCGCAGCCTGAAGCAGCACACCAACGCACCGCAGCCGCAGGCACCCCTTCGCCGCTGGGTCTCAAGAAGTCCGATCATGGTCTTACCGCAAACGCCCTCGGCCTCCCTCGCGAGGACGAGCAAGGACCCGAGCCTCCGACTCACTCTGCCTCCACGAAGCAAGGGCACGCTCGCGCGATCCCCCACCCGCCGCTCAGGGCTTCTGCACCCGGACGAGGAGCAGCACTCCGTCCGGGAGCGCGGGCTTAGGATCCCGAGCGTGAGTTCGCTGACGATCGACCCGGTGGCCCAGACCGATCAACCCACGGTGACCGCCACCCTGGTGTCGGCGTTCATCGCCGATCCAGTCGAGCGGTGGCTCTACCCACAGCCCTTGGCCTACCTGACTAACTTCCCGGCGTTTGTCGCTGCCTTCGGTGGCGGAGCGTTCGAGAACGAGACGGTGTGGAGCTTGGATGACTTTGCGGCGGTGGCGATCTGGCTGCCTCCGGGTGTCCAAGCCGACGGTGACGCGATCGTGACGGTCCTCAGCGAATCGGTTTCCACCGAAAGGCACACGGACATGTTCTCCGTCCTCGAGCAGATGGACGCCGCCCATCCGACCGAACCCCACTGGTATCTGCCCTGGCTCGGGGTCGATGGCGCTCGCCAGGGGGCCGGCCTTGGCGCAGACCTACTCCGGCAATGTCTGACACGCGTCGACGCCGATCACAGTCCCGCCTTCCTTGAAACGCCCAATCCGCGAACGGTGCCGTTCTACCAACGCCACGGGTTCCGAGTCACCAGCGTCTCGCAAGCCGGAGCCTGTCCGCCCGTGACCAGCATGTGGCGACCTGCGCAGTGACCCGATCGGCGGCCGAGCTCGCCTCCATCTCAGCCGCGATCGCCAACCCCCGACCATCGCAGACGATCGCTTTGGGCCCTCCAGCGGTGCGCCGGACGACGATTGCGTTGGCGATAACGAGGTCACCGAAGCGTCCTTCGCCGGGGCCTGGGCTCCTATTGTCCGACAGCAGAAGGGGTTGCCACCGCACACCGGCTCCTAGAGCGTGGCCGCTCAGCTTCAAGGAGGGGCACGTGATCGTGAGACCCGTTCGGTTTCTAGCGGTCGCGCTTCTGACTAATGCCATTCCGCGGTGCTGGGGACACTGTCTCCCAGGGGGCAGGCTTAGGTGAACGCGATCGCGGCTAGCCAGCGCGAGCTCGCTCAGCTACATTGCAGTCATGTCCTCCACGGACTGAGCCTGCACTACATCGCACGTCTGCGTCGGTCCTGCCGCCGCCACGACGAAGTCCTTGCTCAACCCTGGAGGTCCTGTGCCGGTTTCAACCTCATCACCCGCTGCGCCGCCCGATCGCCGGACGCAGTCCGCGGTCGCGATCGCGGGCGCGATCAAGCGCTTTGGGGAGGTGACGGCCGTGGACGGGCTCGACCTCGAGGTCCCGGTAGGCCATTGCTTCGGGCTGCTGGGTCCGAACGGCGCCGGCAAGTCGACGACGATGCGACTGCTCACCGGCCAAGCGATTGCCGATGCCGGCACGATAGAGGTGCTCGGCCATCAACTCCCTGGCGAGTCGAAGCTGGCCCGCGCGCGTATGGGTGTATGTCCGCAGGAGAGCAACCTCGACATCGACCTCAGTGTGCGCGAGGTGCTGGCTGTATTCGCGCGCCTGTATCGGGTGCCGGCCGTGCAGCGCCAGACCGCGGTCGAGGACGCGCTGGCGCTCGCGGGGCTCACCGCCCGCGCCGATGACCGTGCGGTCACCCTCTCGGGAGGGATGCAGCGGCGGCTGTTGATCGCGCGCGCGCTGATCCATGAGCCCGAGCTCGTGCTCCTCGACGAGCCGACGGTCGGCTTGGACCCACAGGTGCGCCAGGAGATCTGGTCCCTGGTCTTGGCGCTGCGCGAGCGCGGCGCGACGGTGCTCATGTCGACCCATTACATCGAAGAGGCACAGCGCCTGAGCGATCGGGTCGCGATCATGTCCGCCGGGCGGGTCGTCGCTCAGGGAACGCCGACCGAACTGATTCGCCTGCATGCGGGCCGGGAGGTGATCGATGTGAAGGGCTCGCCCGCGGAGCTGCGTGCGCTGCGCGAGCGCGCCCACGCCGGCGGAGTGCCGACGCGTGCCTCCGGGCCGGCACTCACCTACCTGCACGCCGAGGAGCTCGATGGCCGCTTCCCCTCGGGCCACCGCCGCGCGGCCACGCTCGAGGACGTGTTCGTGCTACTCACCGGGGAGTACGTCGAATGACGGTGCACGCGCCAGTCGGCACGCGCACGCCGCCACCGGTGCGCGTGGCCCGGATCGAGCTGCCCGCACTAGCCGCGGTATGGCTGCGCGAGTGGACCGTGTTCCTGTACCTCTGGCGCTACCGAACCTTCGCCGCTGTGGTCGAGCCGGTGATCATGCTGCTCGCGTTCGGGTTCGGGTTCGGCAAGCTCGTCTCGGACGTAGCCGGCATTCCCTACATCCAGTTCGTCGGCACCGGGGTAGTGGCAACGGCGGTGCTGTTTAGTGCCGCTTTCTCAGGCATGTTCGACGCGCTTTACAAGCGCCGCTACCAGCGCGTCTACGACGCGATGCTGGCCGCGCCGGTAGACGTCGAGGAGATCGTCACCGGCGAGGTGCTGTTCCTCGGCACCCGCGCCGGCGTCTACGGAATCGCCCCGCTGCTGGTCGCCTTCTGCTTCGGCCTGCCTCCCCAGCCGGCGATGCTACTGGTGCCGCTCATTGGGATCCTCACCGGGATCGGCTTTGCCGCGCTGGGAATCCTGTTCGCCGCCTTCGCCACGACCTTCGACAACCTGAGCTACGTGATCAGCGGCGTGATAACGCCGATGTTCCTGGTCGCAGGGACCTTCTTCCCACTCACTCGGCTGCCGCAGTGGCTGCGCACCCTGGCGCAGTTCAATCCGCTGTACCACTGCGTGCAGCTGGTGCGCCACTGCGCCTTCGGCCTCCATGCCTTGGCCGACTTGGGCCACGTTGGCGCGCTGGTCCTTTTCGCGCTGCTCGCGTGGTGGCTGGCGGTCCGGCGGACGCGCCTACGGCTCATCGACTAGACCGCACCCGCCGCACCTGATATGCGCCCGCGGCACCGACACTACGCCACGCCGAGCTCACCTCCGTCGGCTGCGACAAGAGGAGCTGAAAGTCCCCCATCCGGGGCAACTCATCCGCACCCGGACGAAGCTGCCTGTCGCGCTAGCTGACCTTGCGTAGGCGGGAGCACCCCCGGTGACGATCTCGCGCTGACGTGCGCTGTACCGATCTTGGTGTGAAGCGGTCACGAACGCGCCGTGACCGGTGTAAGCGTGATTGGGCAGCGGCCCGACGACCAAATGTGGTCGAGGTGAGCGCCCCAGAAGTCGAGACCCGAGCGCGCTCCGGGACTACAAAACCGACTGCGCGCCCCAGCCGCTCGACCGACCTGGAACGCGGACCCCGAGGGCGCAGGCGACGGGAGGATCGGGGTTGCCCAGTCGGCGCTGTGGAGGTCGCGCGCGTCGGCCGCTCGGCGCGAACTGCGCCTCAGCCGAGAACGTGTGTCCCGAACCATGTCCCGAAGTCCGCGAATCTGACCTGATCCCAGACCTCTCGAGCGAACTCAGACGCCCATATGTGAAGGAGAAAGCCCTGCTAATCGGCATCTTCTAATCCGATGGTCGCAGGTTCGAATCCTGCCGGGGGCGTGGGGGAATGCGCTGCTAATCGAGAGGGTGAGGTCTCCGACGTCTTCTCCGTGGTTGGCGTCGCCAGCCGTGCGTTGATGGAGTCACGGGTCTACCGCCGGTCGCCGCATCAGCAGCAACACGGCCACGAATAGCTCGACGACAATGAACGCAGCGAGGATTCCGGCTGCGCTCGCGGGAGTCAAGGCGAAGAACCCGTTGTTGAATCCCAGGATCCCGGAGCTGTCAGATGTGGCCAGGCGGCCGCCGATCCGTGCGGCCGAGCCGAGGCCCGCATAGGACCATCTTGCATAGGCGAGGTTGGCGACCGCGGCCACGACACCAGGCATCTGGGCGAGCGGGATCAGCCCGCCGGCGAGCAGTAGCTGGGGCATCAACAGCAGGGGCACGGCGCCGGCCGCTCGATCCACGGTGCGAGCCGCGCACGAGACAGCCAGTCCCATCGCAGAGCTGGCCCAGGCGGTCAGCACCGCGATCGCGAGCAACTCGAGCGCTCCGGCGCTGCCGATCCCGAGCGGCCGCAGGGCCAAGACGACGATCGTGAGCAGCAGGACCTGGACGAAGTTCAGCGCGAACAGGACCAGCGCCTTCGCCAGCACGTACGCGTCCAGGCGGATGCCGACGTCGAACTCACGCTCGACCAGGCCGCGCTCCTTGACCACCTCCCGAGCTGCCGACGCCACGCCAAGCCAGATCGCGCCAGTCATCACCAGGAAGACGAGCTCTACCGCGCCGATCGGAGACGCGCCGGATGCCAGAGCTCCGGAATGAAAGACGATCGCGATCAGCAGACCGATCAGCGGCGCCTGCAAGACCAGCACCCAGAGCGTCCGCCGATCACGCACCAACGTGCGGAGGTACCGACCGGCCAAGACGCGGAGCTCGAGCCGGAAGGGCCGGCCCACGGCCGCGAGCGCGGTCCCAACCGCAGGGCCCCGGATCGCTTGCGCCGGTGCGCTCATCGACCCACCGGCGGCCTCCACTTCGGCTGCCACTGCCGGGGCGGCGTCCGAGGCCACTCGCTGCTCCTCGGCCACGGCAGTGACGTACGCACGCGCTCCCGACGAGCCGCCGCGGTAGACGCTCTGACCGTCCTGAAGGACAATGACCTCGTCGCAAAGGTCCAGGCTAGTGGTCGCATGAGTGGCCACGAGCACCGCGCGACCATGCCGCGCCAAGCGCCGGAAGAGCTGCATCAACCGACGCTCGAGCACCTCGTCCAATCCGCTGGTCGGCTCGTCGAGCAGTAGCACCGGGGGATCGCCGACCAGCTCGAGCCCGCACGCCGCACGGCGTCGCTCACCTCCCGAGAGGCTTCGAATCAGCGTGTCCGCCTGCGCGGTCAAGCTCAGCTCATCGAGGACCGTGTCGACCCGCGAGCCAATATCAGCGTCGGCATCGAGACGCAGGTGAGCCGCATAGCGAAGGGCCTCGCGCGTGGTCAACCGGTCGTGCACGCTCTCCCGCTGGGGCACATAGCCGAGCGCCTGCACGGCCGATGCAGTCGGTCGCTGATCCCACGTGGCGCTACCGGCACCAGGCTTTGCGATGCCGGCCAGCACACGAAGCAGCGTCGACTTTCCCGACCCGTTGGGGCCCATCAACGCGACCAGCGATCCGGGAGCGACCTCGAGCGAAACGGGACCCAGGATCCGCGCGCCGCTGGGAACGCGCACCTCAACATCACGCGCAACAAGCACGCCAGGAGCCTAAACCGAGCAGCCTCATGCCGGAGCGGGACTCGGACACCGACCTGCGGGCCAGTGGCGAAGCAGGAGTGTCATCCGGTCGAATCCAGCCGGCTGAAACTGCTGCCCCGGGCGAGCAGCGACGGCGCCGCGCTATCAACGGGCTCCTCCGTTCGTGCCCCCGAGCAGTCGTCTCACCAATCGCTCCAGCTGTGCTCCACCTCGAGCGAAGCAGCCACCATGACCGACTCCGACCTGGCCTCGCGCGCTGCTCCTATCGGACGATTTGGGTCGCGCGAGCGAGACAGGGACGGTCGACGCTGGGTCGAACTACCAGTCGCCGCTGGTTGACGGCTATCGGGTCACGCTGCTTGGCGTGCCGCTTCGGCACTAAACCAGCAGCCACGCGCCTGCCGCCGCTCGGGCAGCTCGTGGCCTCTCGCCGCTGTCGCGCGTAGGCCAGGCCGGCAGTTGGAAGGCGTGAGCCGCGGTCCGTAAGTCCTCGTGGCCTGCCGCCTTGATCGAAGACCTGCAGCGTCCAGAAGGTGCATCGTACGCGCCGCAACGTCAGCACGAGAGCTGTGATGGCGGCGGAGGGGGCTCGATAGTGAAACGGCACAGTGAGGTAGCTACAGACACTAGGGCGACCAGAATCGCGCCAAAACGTCACCGGCATACGCGGCCGCGGAGGCGGCAGTGTCTGCGAAATGTTGAGTGGCTCGACGAAATCGATCGGAACCGCTTAGGGAGACGATCGCTATGAAAGCGAGCCGCGGGACGGATTCACGCGGTGCTGACTTCACTCGCGAGGGCGATCCGCGTTCCGCCTCGATCCCAAGCGCTCACTCGGTTATAGAGATGCTGGGCTGCCGCGATCAGAGCCGGCCGTTTCAGGGCACTCAAACCGCCAGCCTCGCCCTCGAGATAATAGTAGTCACCGTCGGTAAATACGACGTTTATCCGACCTGAGCCGACGCTTGAGTCGCCGAAACCTTCTGCGGTGGGGATGCCGGGAGCCCCAAAGGTGAAATAGTGATCGGACGGACCGACGGCCCGCTTGCTAGCGGCAAGCACAGTGGCCAACTCAGACCGTGCTCCGGCCGGGTCCCGAAACTGTTCAACCACTGAGATGACCGCCATCTGACCGTAGCCGCCAGTCATCACCTCGTGCTCGCCGGCCACGAACCCGCGACGTTCGAGGCGGCCCGCCTCGCTGGGGATCTGATTGGCGGGCGTTGCGTCGTCGGCCAACCACGTCTGAGGCGTCGATGCGATTATCGGCTGGGACTCGGGCGTGAAGCCTGGGAACTCGCGATTGCTCAGCACCCGAGCGCGGAAGTTGACTGACGCAGCCTGGGTGCCGGGTGCCGCCTGACCTGAGGCGATCCCGGGCGCAGTGCTGGTAGTGAATGACTTAGCACTCCCACAACCCGCCACAGCCATGGCGATCGCCCCGGCCATGGCAAGGAACACCCACGTCCGCGATCCCATTTCGCTGAGGATCCTATTGTCCCGGCGACGACGCCGTCAAGCCCATGCTCTGAGGCGTGGGACGAACGCTGCCTCGTGCTCGTCGAGTGAGACGGGCGGCTGGTCGAACTCGCTGTCGGTGATAAAGGCTCCAGCCTCATCACGCGAAGCAACGCACGAGCAGCCCCTGGGTCGCCGTGCCTAATCAGCTGAAGGCGCTGCCAACGAGCCTCGACCGCCAGAGACGCGCACCCTTCCTTCTTCGCGAGCCACAAGGGATCACGGGCCAGCTCGATCTCGTGGTTACCGATTTGATCGGCCCGTAGAGGCCCCTGGGAGCCGTCCCGCGACGTGTCCCGCTCGGGCATCGCGAAGAGTGTCGGAAAGGGCTACATCCCACAGTTACGACGGTCCCGTGCAGCCCTATAGGAAAGAGGTGGCCTTCGTTGGTCCAGCCTTCGGTTGATAGATGCGCCGGGGCGGGTAGCAACAGGATTTGTGTGGAAGCCGTTAGCCGGGCTCTTTTTGCTCGCTGTCGCTGTCGCTGTCGCTGTCGCTGTCGCTGTTGCGGTCCCGTTTTCGTCCGTCGCGGTGCGGGCGCATTCGCGCCCGTGGGCCCCGGTCGCTGACAGGTCGCGGTCGACGATCGGCGGCGAAGGGGCCATCTCCTGTCCTTCGGCGTCGTTCTGCGTGTGGGTCGATGACCTCGGAAGAGCGGTCGTCTCGTCCCATCCGGCGGCCGGGCAAGGCCAGTGGCGCGTCATCCCCATCCCGTCGTTTGCCAGCGCAGACGCCACAGCGGTGTCGTGCCCGTCTACCTCGCTATGCATCGCCGTGGGGCACGTAGGCGGCGGCATCGCCGTCTCAAGGCATCCGGCTCGCGGCTCGACGGCCTGGTCGGTGACCCAAATCTTTTCTGGACAAGGGTATTTCTCCGGCGCGTCGTGCCCCTCTGTGAAGTTGTGCTTCGTTACGTCCGAAGACAGCAACGTCTGGGTATCTAGAGACCCAACCGGCGGGCGACGTGTATGGCACCGCTTCACCGTTCCGGGCGTCGTCGGACCGGGCGAGGTCGGCTACGCGCCGATCTCGTGCCCGTCGGCTGCGCTGTGCGCAGGTGACGGTGCCGCCTCGGCGAATCCGGCCGCTGGCCCCGCCGCATGGCGGCTAACAGGCGTCGACAGTGACGGGATTTCTTGTCCGTCCCGCTCGCTCTGCGTCGCCGCAGACGACGCGGGCTACATTTACACCTCGCGCCATCCGGCTGCGGGCCCCGGCAGCTGGAGGCGGTGCTCTAGTCGACACGTACACGTCCGCGCAATTTCCGGATGTCGTCGGCGTTTCGTGCGCATCTGCCTCGTTGTGCGTCGCGGTCGATGTATACGGGAACATCCTGACGTCAACGCATCCCGGCGGCGGACGTCAGTTGGTGTCATTTCAATATCGGCGCTCACCGAGGGCTTTGGGGAGTCTCGTGCCCCTCCGTCAGCCTATGCGCGGCGGTAGACAACGCCGGGGACGTCTGGACATCGAGCAGGCCCGCCGCCGGCCAGCGTACGTGGAGACGCGCTCGGGTAGACGTGACCACACGCTCGACCGCTACCCGAGAACCAGACGGCCGCGCAGCCTGCGAAAGTGTGGCTCGTAACGTCGTCAGCGATGCCGTCGCCCGGCGATCGCGCTCGCTGTAACCAGCCATCGCGAGAAGCCGTTGTCCCGCAGTCGCTGAGGCACCCACGCTGGTGAATCGTGTCGCGTTGCGGCCATCACCTCCAAGTTACCCGTCGCGGCGCGGTGCGAGGCTAGGAGCGGGAGTGGTGCTTTGATCGACTTCCAGCAATCCGGTCAGACATAACGGCTTGTCGACCGCCCGCGGCGCGCGGTTCGTGGCGGCGTGTGCCTTCTCGCCGCGCCGTCGGTCATAGCGGGTTGCTCTGCCGGCGACGAATGGCTGCGATTCTCCTCCGCCCCACTGGGGTATGGGAAGGCCGTGCGGAGGCGAGTATCAAGTAGGCGTAAGGGCAGTCGCGGTACTGGCAGTGGCTCTTTCAAGTCCCGCCGTGGCTCTCGCTGCCACTCGCGTCTACTCGGGTGGCTCACCCAAGGCTAACCGCTACATGGACATCAGCTTTCAGCTGGTCGATGCCGGCCGGAAGGCCAACTGGCGCGTTGATGTGTTCGGCCCGTGCACGGAAAACGATCGCTTGAGCCGAACGGTCGGCACCGACGCCGGCAACACACCCCCTAACCCGCGGCTGAACCTGCACGCAGGTCGGTTCTCGCTCCACCAGCACCCCACTAGCCCGATCAGCGGCGTTTCGTACTCGTACACCCTTCTCGGCCACGGCTTCGCTGGGACCTTCCGGTACGTACGAGACGTCGGTCCGTGATAAGCGCTATAGCTGCACCGTCCCGCTGCTGCATTGGAAAGCGCATCACAGCGCGCAATCCTTTTCCTGAGTAACGGCTCCGTGGCGTCAACGTTGCGCGGACCTCTCCTCGTGACCCAGCGCCACGGGCGCGCGCACCGAGAGCCCCCGGCGATCGCTTCGCCTGACCGGGAGTGCTGGAAGTGGATCAAAGCGGAATCAGGCCAGCCAAGCGCGAACCTGGCTCAAGCGTCGCGCTTGGAGCGGCGATCCAAATGAGTGACCAAGATGAGCGAAGCGATGAAGACGACTGCGCAGGCGACAGCAGGGAGGGGACTTCGTACGGCCGCGAATCCGGTCGCAACAGCTGCGACCGCGGGGACAACGCGGAGAATGTAGAGCCACCACGGCCGTCCGGGTGGATGTCCACAATCGGCAGTTCGTTGCATCTGAGGGCTCCGTCGTGGCACGCCGTGACAATACAGCCGACGCCGAGCGCCTCCGCCTGCGCGTCTGGGCACGAAGCAAGTGCTGTTGCCGAGCGACGCAACTGACACGCCAAGTCGCGTCTGGATCGGGCACGTTCGAATTTCCGCGCGAACGGCGACTTCGCCTCGTGGTCGATATGATGGTGCCTATGTATCGCCTCGGTGTTGCCCCGGCCCTGCTGTTCGGCTTGGGCTGGCGAGTACCTCGGATTGACGCATCCCAGCGTCAGATAGACCCTTCGGTCCGACGGCTTTCAGTGGCGTCGGCTTGCGTCCATCTGTTGCGGCCATCGCCGCGGCTTCCCGAGGAGATCGCCCACCGTGAGCTCACCTGCCCCGATTGACCCTATCCACGATCCGACTGCGATCGCAGTGGGGCGCGAGACATCTCTGAGACGGGGAGGCATGCGGTTCGGCCTGTTTGGGGGCGCGCAGGCGCGACGTGGGGACGACGATCCGGCGCGAGGCTTCCGGGACTACGTCGAGACGTGCGTCGAGGCCGAGGCGCTCGGATTTGATTCGAGCTTCCTGGTTGAGCACCACTTCAGCAATGAATCGTCCTGGGTTGGTTGGAGACTCCTGACCTTGGAAAATCAAGGACGGGGTTCATGCCAACAGAGCGCACAGCTGGGAAGCCGACGACGCGTCGGTATTCACCTGAGGAGAAGCAGGCGGCGGTGAGGATGGTCCGGTCGTTGCAGGCCGAGACGGGGATGACGCAGGGGGCGGTCAAGCGGGTCGCGAAGCAGCTGGGATACGGGGTGGAGTCGGTGCGGAGCTGGGTCAAGCAGGCCGACGTCGATGAGGGTGTGGCGGCCCGGGGGACGACGAGCGAGGCCGAGCGGGTGCGGGAGCTCGAGCAGGAGGTCCGTGAGCTGCGCCGCGCGAACGAGATCCTGCGGCGAGCGGCGACTTTCTTCGGGGCGGAGCTCGACCGCCAACAGCGCAGATAGTGGCGTTCATCGAAGCCGAACAAGGACGACGTGGTGGACGGCCGTCGGCTCGGAGTCGAGCCCATCTGCGAGGGTTGCAGGTGGCTCCGAGCACCTACTACGCCGCGAGGAACCGGGCGGCGTCGACGCGCGCCCAGCGCGACGCGGAGCTGACGCCGAGGCTGGTCGAGCTGTGGAAGGCCAACTATGAGGTCTACGGGGCGCGGAAGCTGTGGAAGGCCGCCCGCCGCGCCGGGATCGAGATCGGTCGCGACCAGACCGCGCGGTTGATGCGCGAGGCTGGGATCCAGGGCGTGCTGCGGTCAAAGCGGGTCCGGACCACGCGTCGGGAGGCAGAGCGCCGGGCGGCATCCGGATCTCGTCGGCCGCCAGTTCACCGCGACGGAGCCTAACCGGCTGTGGGTGACTGATCTGACGTTCGTGGCGACATGGGCTGGGGTGGCCTACGTGTGCTTCATCATCGATGCGTTCTCGCGGATGATCGTCGGCTGGCGCGTCGCCGGCCACATGCGCACCCCGATGGTCCTCGACGCGATCGAGATGGCCCGCTGGAACCGCGGGCTGCACCACCCGGGGCTGCGCTGCCACTCCGACGCCGGATCGCAGTTCACCTCCATTCGCTACGGCGAGCGGCTGGCTGAGATCGGCGCGGTCCCGTCGATCGGGACGGTCGGCGACAGCTACGACAACGCCCTGGCCGAGACGGTCAACGGCTACTACAAGGCCGAGCTGATCCGCGGACCGGCTCGCACCGGCCCGTGGAAGACCGTCGAGGAGGTCGAGCTCGCCACGCTCGGGTGGGTGCACTGGCACAACACCCAGCGCCTGCACGGCTACCTCGGCGACCGGCCGCCGGCCGAATTCGAAGAGCTCTACGCCGCCCGGCCAGGCCCTGAGATCCCGGGGATGCTATCGGTCGAGAGAGCCGGCTCGCAAGACCGCAGAACGCCTCCCAGGGCTTAAAACCGGAGGCCGATCAAGGGCGAAATCGCCTCCGAGCTGCCTGCTTGAGACACGCCGAGAGCCGTTGACCGCCGCCGCTCGACAACCCGCGCGACGACGCGCCCAGGACAGAGCAATGGCTGACTGACAACAACATCAACACCAACAACATCACGACACAGCTCGAGACGACTACGCTACCTGCCAGGACGACCAAGTCCTGGCCAAATCGCAAAACGCCAGAGCCTCCATCAAACCCAGCGCGATTCAGACCTCGGGCAGGTGTCGGCCTCACTGGATTTGCTGGCATGGGTGGCCGCGCGCACGAGAACGATGCGGCTGGGTACCGCGGTCATCGTTCTGCCGTGGCATGATCCGGTGTTGCTGGCTGAGCGGGCGGCGACCCTCGATCTGATGTCCGGCGGCCGTTTGGAGTTCGGTGTCGGCAAGGGCTATCGCCACTCCGAGTTCGCCGGCTTCTGGATGCCCGGACGAGGAGGCGCAGGCGCGCTTCGAGGAGGCGCTGGAGGGGATCATCAAGGCCTGGACATCCAACGGGCGGTTCTCGCACCACGGCAGGTTCTGGCACTACGAAGACATCATCGTTGAGCCTCCCACGTCGCAAAAGCCGCATCCGCCCGTGTGGATCGCCGCTGGCAAACCAGATTCGATACGCAGTGTTGCCGCGGGCGGCTGCAAACTGCTGCTGCGACCAGTTCGCATCAACTGAAGCGGTTGGCGACCGGCTCGCGCTGTTCAGAGCGGAGTGCGAGGCGTGCGGCCGCACGTTCGACCCTATGGACGTCGCGGTCGCGCGTAATCTCTACGTTGCCCGCGACGATGTCGATATGCAGACCGCGCTGGCGCGGCTCGCGCAGGTGCATGCTGGCATGGTCGCTCTATCGCAGCATCCGGACGGGCGCAATCAATTGCACATCACGGCCTATGCCGGCGCGCCTGGTGCGACTGAGGCGAGCGCGCTCTGCGGTACGCCCGTCCGCATCGCCGCGGACTCCCAGCCTTGCGCGCGGTCGGCGTCGAGCACGTCCTGCTTCACGGCGCAGAGTCCGCCAGGCAGAGCGTCCGGCGGTTCTCCACCGAGATCATGCCGGCGTTCACCCACCCTCATTGAACGGTCAAGGTGACCCCGACCACGACCGTCGGATTCAGCGCCGCGGCCTCTTGGCAGCGGGTGGGGCGCCCTACGGGTGCCGCCGCGCTCGTGTCATTCCTGCTCTCCGAGCACGCAGCCTTCATCAACGGCCAGGTGATCACCTCCGACGGCGGACACCGAATCGCCGAAGGATCCTGGCCCCGCTGAAGGCTCGGATCCACCCACCTGAGCGATCACCCGTCGCGACCAACGGAAGCAGCAGCCACGCGCCCCGCGGCGAGGCTGGCTGGGCGGTGGTCTTCGTGCCGCTGTCGGATGTAGCCCCCGCAGGAGAGGCCGGCCGTCGACTAGCCGAACCACGTCGGAGGCCGACCGCGGCATCGATGCAACCCGTAGCCGGCCGCCAGCTGCTCCGTTCGGGCGATTCGCGCTTGGGGTAGGCCGACGCTGTGGAAGGAACCCGCATCAGGCGCAAGCGACGGCCCGCTCCCCCAGAGAGCGGCTGGTCGATCCGCTACGTGATGAGCGCCTTGGTGACCTCGGTGCTCGTCGCGATCGTGCTCGTGGTGCTGCTCAGGCACCGAGACTTGCGCCTGGGCGTGGGTGTCTTGGCCCTCGACGCGCTCATGCTGGCCACGCTGATCCCGCTCCATCGCCGTCGTCCGTTCAAGCTGCGTGCGCTCGGTCTGCGCTTTGCACCTCCGGCGCGGTCGGTGGGGCTGGTCGTTTTGGCCGTGATCGTGGTCGCGATCGTCAACGCCGCGTGGTTACAGGGCGTCCTCGGGCTCAAACAGCCGGCGTCCCAGGGAATCAGTCTGCACGAGAGCACCGCTGCCGAAGCGCTCACGGGGTTCGCGCTGGCTTTGTCCGCGCCGGTGACCGAAGAGATCTTCTTTCGCGGATTACTCTACCGAGCGTTTCGCAACCGACTGGCGATTGCGCCAGCCGCACTGATCAACGGTGTCATCTTTGGCGCGGTACACGGAATCACTTACCCGCTGGACACGTTGCCCCCGCGGATGGTGTTCGGCGTGATCGCGTGCCTGCTCTACGAATACACGGGCTCGCTATTTCCAGGAATTGCGCTGCATTGCCTGATCGACGCGGCTGCGTTCGAAGCCGCGACAACTGGCCATGATGGCGTCACGTTTCTCGCCTTCCTCGCGTTCGGGTTGATGGTGCTGTTGTATGCCGCGCTTCGGAGGCATTGGCGCGGCCACGCCCCGAAGTTGCAGCAGCCGATCACTCCGTAAGGCGGACGCTCCTGGCGCGCTTCTCGTCCTCGATCGAAGCGACAGCACAGGCAGGGTGGCGCAGTTCGATCAGGGATCGTTGTAGCGTTTCGGGTCAGGGCAGTGTCGTCGTGTTGATCGCGACGAGGTGGTTGTCTTCAGGGATGAGAAGCGTGGTGCCGTTGGGCTCTACGCCTTCCTCGTGTGCGGGATCGGCGGGTAGTGTGCCTACCAGGGCGGGCTGTCCGGCGAGTGCTGCTGCTGGGTTTATGACGCTCAGTTCTGGTCGGGAGGTGGCGGTAGCGTATCGGTTTTGGTCGGTGACGACGAGGCGCCGGCCGTGGTCGACGACTACGACATCGCTGGGCGCCTGGCCGACGGGCACGTCGGCGATGAGCGCGTGCACGGGGTCGGTGATGAGCTTGGCGGCGGAGAAGGCCAGCAGCGCGTTGCTCTCGCGGGCGGTGACCCAGATGATCTGTCCGTCTTGGGAGAGAGTCATTCGTACCGGCCGGCAGCCGGCGGTCACGGTGCGCATGACGGACATGGACGGCGTGGCCTCGGCGCGGTGCAGGTCGATGACGCTGAGGCTCCCCTGCTGTGGCTCTCGGCCAGGCCAGCCGCGGGCGATTTCGCTGGTGGCGTAGAGCCAGCGCCCGTTCGGCGAGATCGCCATCCCGACCGGCCCCTGTCCCAGCGGGATCATCCCGACCAGCTGTGAGGTCCTAAAACGGTCTGAGAGGGCGCGTCGGAGGTTGAAAACCGCGATCTCGTTCGAGGTCTCGAGGCTAACGAACGC
This sequence comes from uncultured Solirubrobacterales bacterium, assembly GCA_963710305.1. GTDB lineage: Bacteria > Actinomycetota > Thermoleophilia > Solirubrobacterales > Solirubrobacteraceae > Palsa-465. Next base: position 198,155 of record CAVPZV010000009.1, read on the forward strand.
AAAGCGATCATCTGGTGAGGTGATGACCTTCATCGCTCCGCCCGCGTCCGGCCGGCGGAAAGAAATCCAAGGTACGGATGCCCCCGTCGTCTCCGCAGAGGCAAGGCTGAACACGACGATGCCGGTGCGCGCCGCCGCCGCGTCGGTGCGTGACGCCGCGAGCAGGTAGCGTCCGTCATGCGTGATCGCCTCTCCCGCCATTCCGAGCTGAGGCGGCCCGATCTCGCGCATCGGGCGCGGCGGGAAGGATCGATCTGAGAGAACCTCGATCCGGCCGTCCAGCATCGATACGAACGCCCAGGATCCGTGCGAGACAACCGCATCTGAGAAATACCCGGGAAGCGACACCTCGGCCGTCGGGATCCCCGTGAGCAACGGTGCCGCCGCGAGTGCATCCGTACAGCGCGGCGAACCGGCCGAAGTAATGACGCGCGCGGTTCGTTCTCGTCGAGGCGAACTCAGAGCAGGTGCAGTCAGCGCATACGCGAGAAGCAGACAAGCCAAGCTGAGTGTCGCGGCGATCGGCGGCACTCGTCGCGGCACTGTCGTGCTGGTATTCGATCGTTTAAGCGTCAACGGCTCAAGAACGCGCGCGGGTCGTGGCCTTCGCCAGGAGAGCATAGGGTCTCAACGGCGTGCAGCTCTTCGATCCTTCCACGGCTCGATCTCCACGAAGTAATCATTAGGGTGATCTCGGCGACGGGTTCGACTGGTCTGGGCTGCCCGGCTACGCCGGCACGTCGGGAACCGGCCACAGATCGCGCGAGCGGCCGGCGGCGGCTCGTCTCATCTGCGCCGATCGTGGCCGTGCCCAACGGGATGTCCGTGTTGGGCGAGTCGCAAGCGATCAGCAGGCGGCCGATGGGGGTAACGGCCACCGAACCAGTAGGCCTGATTGAACTCGGTGCGGCTCCCCCCGCCGCCCCGATCGAGCAACTGCGGGGCGTCCGGACGCGCACCGGATGGCTTGGCGGCAGCCCGCATCGCCAGGCTCGCCACGCGGGCCGGGCCGCGCCCTGGCAGCGCCCCGACCCCGAATGTCGTCACCTTCTGCCCATCGGAGAGTTGAACGCCAAAGCGCCACGTCCCGTTGCCGTGTTCAACCCCCGGGCGTGCTGGATCACGACCGCACAAGAGCACGTCAAACCGGGCCCCCTGTCAAGTACGCCTCCGCTCGCGGAATCCACACCGCCATCCGTTCGTTGTGCACGAGGAGCAGCTCGAGCACGACCACGCCAGGGAGCACCTTCTCCGGCGGCCCCAACCAGTCGGGCATACGGTACGGAGGCCGCGGCGGCGGGGAGGGCGGCTTCGGGGGTGGCGGGAGTGCGAGCAGCTCGAAGAACTCGATCCTGAACAGACTACGCGCAGCCGCCAGCGAGCGCCCACATCGCCGCTCTCTCGATTCGATCAACGCGGCAGCGCGCAGCTGACGGCGGCGCTGACGTTTCCGCGGAAACGCGCAATGCATTGGTTGCACGTCTCCGCCGGAGACGTTTCGCTGTTGAAGCTCGATCATTCCAGCAGCGAGCGACCGGTCAACTCGGCGACGAGCGAGAGGAGTTGCTCATCGTTGTCCAGCGCATAGCGAGCCTCGTACACCGCACGCGGTACGTCTCCCATGAGAGCGGCTTCCGGGGAGCCGGCGGCGCGCGCTTTCGCGAACGCATCGCCGTAGTCAAGGCCGCCCGTAAGGTCGCCTGCCTCCTCCGCCTCGTCTCGGATTTGGAATGCGTGCTCGTCCCACCGCTCCATGACCCGCCTAGCTCGCCGGGCCTGCTCTTCATCCTGTCGACCCGCATCTACGGCCTCGACGCGCGCGCGCCGCGGAGCACCCAGCTCGGGATCGAGAGAAGCTCCGACCGTAAAGCTCCCTTGGCTCGCAACCAAGGCGACCGCTCGACCCACCGCTTTCAGTTCGGCTGCACTGGCCTCCCCAAGCCATTTCCGTGCAATAGACCACTTCGGCTCTGGCCACATCTGAGACGATTCCACACGCCGATCATGCCGCCCCCCAGAGGGGCCCCAGCCGGGCTTCGTGCGCCTGCCCGGATGTCGATCGAAACGGCAGGCGGGAAGAGCGCGCGCTAGATGCCATCTGGGAGGGCACGAGCGAAGACGATCAGCGCATCGTCGCCTTCTCCGGCGTCGCGCTCGGCATCGGTGGGAGGGCGTAGGCCTGCCAGAGATCCAGAACCGGGCGGTCGCGCTAGCAAGGCGCTTATCCGCTCTGGTGACCCGTCGCAGCGTGTTCACGATCGATTACCTCAGCGACGGCTCGACCGGCAGTCATCGCTGCCGCCGCCACCCATCCGCAAGTGGGGTCTTTGCCGAGATCGAGGGCTAGCGTGACGACGCCACCGTGACACCCGACCCCATAGCGCAGCCATGGAGCCGCCTGCGGCTTGGCGATCAGCAGCTCACGCTCGATCCGCAAGTCCTCCAGCAGTTGAAAGGCGCTATCTATCCGCTGCGGACCGAGGTCACCGTGCCGCTGACCGAGCTCATCGAGCCGCTGGCCCGGGATCGGATGGCGCACATGGCCGGCTTCATGCCACATCGTCGCGTGGATCGACGCGAGCCGCTCCCCTGCGCTCTTGAACAGGAGAGACTGGCTGACGTTGAGCGACACCAGCCGTCCCTCGGCGTACGAAATCTGGCGTTCCTGAAGTCGAACCGACGCTCCAGCCACGTCGGTCGCGACGGGCAACCAGTCGTTGTAAAAGTCAAGTAGCTCGCGAGCCGCGACGTCGGACGTGCGTGCGGTCAGACGACGAAAGTCCTCGTCATCTGGCGGCGGCCAATACGCGAACCACCGATTGATAGCTCTCTGTATTCCCCCGGGTAATCGCACCGACCGCCTCACTTCGGCCCGTCGATTGCGAAGCAGCCATCCCAGAACGGCGCGGACGATACCTGGATCGTCCACTCATCACTGCGGGTAGCCCTCCCGACGTCGTCGACGGAGGCGGCGTCGCGGCACTCATCCCCTGCGGCCGCTTCCACTAAGTCCGGAAGTCCGGAGCAGTCCACCTGGCTCGGTAGAGGGCGTGGCTGCCGCTTCTGTGCACCAACGCGGCAGTCGAGGCGCTTCTGTGCACCAACGCGGCAGTCGAGGCGCGGCGACCGCTATATAGGCGTCGAGGAAGAGCCGGATTGCGCCGAAGCGGTGGCGATGGGCCGACCCTCCGTGTCGTGGTCGATGGTGTTCCGGCACAGGCAGCGGTTGCGAGCCGGGTCACCGCGCAGATTGTCGCCGCTCAGCTCGACGCGGGGGCAGCGCCATCATCGGCGCTACGCAAGACGACCTGTCAACAGACACACGCACCGGGAACGCTGGCGTCTGCGGAGCGCTCGCTCCCTACCGCTAGGTCGCTCTCCTCGCTTTGGTGGCTTAGTGGGGTCCGCCTGTCGGGGCAGCGTGCGATTCTCCGCGCTTCCTTGGCGTGCCGATTACGACCCGCTCGGTCGTGGTTACGCTTTGTGTCGAGGTCAAGCGGGCGAGCAGGTAGGCGGCGGCCAGTGCCGCGGGAACCATGAATACGTCGATGGTGCGGTCCGTGCTGGTCGGTAGGAGGAATGCAAGGCTGACATGAGTAGTCGTGTACAGCCAGAGTAGGGCGAGCCCTGTTGCGAGAAATGCAACGAGGTAGAACCGGGCGGCCTGACGTGTCGTCCGGGTACTCATCGAGATGATGCAGGTGGCGATGAATACTGCCGCGAGCCAGCCCCATTCGGTGCGTACTTGGGCGAGCATCGCGCTGGCAGCTTCGTGCAGCTGATGCGTGCGGCTGAGGATGTAGCCGGGGCTGAGCGCTTGCGGTAGATGTGGCTCGACTGAATCGGTGAGGTGATGGGCTGCGACCCAGATTCGCCACGGGAGCACGAGGGCCGCCACTGCCGTCGTGCTCGCCGCGAGGGCCCGCAGGCGTCGCCCGGGTCGGTGGTCGGCCGAGTCAGCACGAGCGCGTAACAGGCTTATCGCCCAGGCGATGACGAGAACGATCACAGCTCCAACGAAGTCCTCGTCTTTGGTGCTGGCCGCGGCCGCGAGGAGCACGGTGCCGAGTGCCAGCGCGCTGCGGTCGTCGTGCTCGAGCCATAGAGCGAGGGCGAGGACTCCCGTCGCGAGGGTCACGCTCCCTGTCACATCGGCGTCGCCGAGCATCTCGTTTCGGATCACCGCCGGTGTGACAAGCAGCAACGCCGGGGAGCCAGCCACAGCGCCGCGCGACGATCGAGATGAACGTGGCGCACGATGGGAAGCCACATGTCCAGGCAGCGGCCACCAGAAGCAGCCAGAGCTCCGCGTGGAAGAAGCGCAGCTGCTGACCTCCTAGCACCTGGTTGACGAGCGCCTCGAGTATCGGCTGGAAGAGCGGATAGACCGGGTGTCCGCCCGCCTGAGCCTGGGCCTGGAAGATCTCCGGCTGCAGACCGTGGTAATAGGTGAGGGTCAAGCCCCGTAGCGACCAGATCCGTGCGTCATCACCCGTCGTGGGTAGCCGTGCGAGCAAGAACGCGCCGGCTGCAGCGTAAGCGCAGACGCCGACACCGGCCACGCCATAGACCGCGCCGACGGTCGATGGACTGGAGACGCCGAGTCGTTGACCGGTCGCCGCGCCGGGGGGAGAGCGACGGCGAGTACGACGGGCGACGATCTCGGCTGCGGTCACACTAACGGCGCAGGTCACGGCTGCCGACGCCGGCGTGACTGGCACGCCCACGACCAGCAGGACAATCAGCACGGGCACGACCATCGCTGCGCCGGCGAGCAACGCTGGCCCCGAGGCGAGCCCGACCGTCCGCAGGCTCGCGTCGAGCGTCAGTAACCCGAACGCACGCAGCAGCGCAAGGCCGGTAGCGATCAGCGCCGCGTGCAGCACGAGAAAACCGGCAAGCGCTCTCATCCGCGATCGTTCCGGGCGAGCGCGAACCCAGGGGCGTACACCTGGACCGTCGGGTCGTGACGAGCGATTCTGGCCCGGAGATCGGCGGAACCACCCCGAACGCGATCGTCCACCCAGCGCGAGCACCAGGACCGGCTGGAAGCGCTGGCAGCCATACCAGCGTCAAGCACCAGCCATCCGGCGCTCCAGCCTCGGCCACGAACGAATACACAGCATGCGCAGGCAGGCGCGCCTTGACCCAGGACACAAACCTATGTCGATATGGCACAAGCGGTGCGCCGGACAGCGACTCATCAACGCAATGCTCAAGGCCAGCGCGTCGACCGACAGCCTCACGGCGAGCGTGCCCGAATGCGCTCCCAGCCCCGTGTAGATCCGACAAGATCAACACGATGACCGACGCGCTCAGCACCAAGCCGGCGACGAGCGTCCGCTCGAGGTGTAGTCGCGCGAACCGTCGCCGGAGCAGATTCGCAGCTGCGATTGCAGCCAGAATGGCCACGACCTCAAGCACCAGCTCTCCCAGATTGCCGAAGTGACTCAAGCGACCCCTCCCGGTGCACGCGGCCAGCCGCACGGCGACGGCGGACGGCGCGGCGCGATCGCTACACGGTTTACCGCCGACGTCCCCGACATCGGCCCGGTTCGGACCGCGAACGGGCTCGTCAGCTCGGCCGCGACGCTACCCGCACAGTGATGGCCTGCCCAATGCCGTCCGACCGACAAACAACGACGCCACGGTCGAGGTCGCTTGAGGCATCGCCGTTGACATCGTCGTGGTCGATCGTCAGCTCGGAAACGCGGCTCCCGGGCGCGGCAACGCCAGCCGCAGCCACGCGGTGGGTTCACTGATGCAGACGCAGGCGGGCTGCCCACAACGGTCCCTGGGAGCTCGATCCATTCCCGTAGCCGAGGTAGAGCGTTGACCCGCTGAGCGCGACCGGGCCCTGCGCCACACCGGCGGCCACGACGATCCTTAGCGGACGCAGGCTCGGGAGCACCAAACCCCCGAGATGAGACCTGCTGACCCAAATCACCGCGTCGCGGTCGGCAACCGGCGGGCTTGTGGGATCTCCGGGGAGCGTCTTGTACAGATGCGTTCCGCAACGTTCCAGATAGATGAAGGCGCCGTTGTCGGCGAAGTCGGGCGGGACCCGAGACGCCAACGCGAACTGGCCAAACCGGGTGAGAAAGCCCGGCTCGGTCTCTTCGTCGGGCGTGGGGGCGGCGCTCGCCGGGACGCGCAGCGGGCGGCACAGTCCGCTCACCAGCGTGGGGGAGTTGAGGTCGGCGATCTTGGTCCCACCGGGAATCGCGGGATCCTTTCGCACTCTCCCCGTGCGGATGCTCTGGTCCCAGAAGCTGTCCGCGCAGTGATAGCAACCGTCCTCGAACCTGATCCAATCCGTTCCGACCCCGACCGGGCCGCACTGGCCGATCCCGTTGCTGGTGCAGGTTGTGTGAACCGTCGTCCAAGCGTGAGTGGAGAGGTCGTATAGCTGCTCGATGCCAGTGTTGTCGCACGTGAACATCAGCCATGGGCCACCGATCTCGGCGAAAAAGCTGGTGCAGCCCGGCGGTGATAGAGCGGTCCGCTGGCCGGTGCGTTCGTCGATCAGCGTCCCAAACTCACCGCTCTGCGCGCCCTCGGGGCCGGGCGCATACGTGCGGGTCGTGAAGAACACGTACCGAGCGTCAGCGACCACGCTCGCGGCCTGACTCGAGACCAGATGGAGACTTGGACGTAGGGTAAGCGGAGGCTTCTGGCGCTTGGTCTTCGTCGCCGCCGCGGCCGTGGGCGCGGCGATAAGCAGGATCAGGAGTAATGGGAGCACCCGAATCGTGCGTCGCATGCCGGCATCTAACGCGACCCGTGGAAATAAGTTGCCCAGCCGCCGAAACCATCGCCAGCAGCAGTAGCTCAACAGACCCCGCGCGACCCGTCGTGCCCGGAAGCAACGTCCGGTCTGCGGCACGCTGGCTCCCTGCTCTCGCTGTTCAACGGTTACGGTGCTGGCAACTCCGCCAGAGGCACATAACCAGAAGGGATCGATCAGAAATCCACGGCACCCACGCAGCGGCAACCGGCAACGCGACGAGCGCCTCGCCGAGAACCAAGGGCACGAGGGAATCGGGAGAGGCCCCGAGGACGATGAGCACAACCCCGACCGGGACGGGCACCCAGGACCACAGGAATTCGGGATCCCAGCGGCCGAACCGAGGCAACAAGCGGCCGGGCCACGCAGCCACCGAGTGGCGATGACCGCGTATAAGCGTCGAACGTGGTGCTTCGCCGGCGCGCGCGCCGTGACGCGGCACGCGGCGGGCCCGCCTCGTCCGCGCGGCCGGTCGTGTCCGGCAGCAGTCTCGGAGCCGGAGTCGCGGCCGGGGATCGCTGCTGCCTGCGTGGCAGCGGGAGACCCGTTGCCACGCGCAGCACGAGCTCGGAAGCCAGCGCTCCCCCTGCCGGGTGTCTGATCCGTGCGACGTGCTCAGCGCTCCAGCCAGAGCATGTACGGCCCGGTCATGGTCGGCGGAGTCGTCATCGGCCGCGGGACGCCGCCGTGTCCATCGGCACGGCTGTCGTCGATGACCAGGCAGGGCCGTCGGCAGGTCTGCTGAAGGCCCGCGCCGAGGTTCGAGGGACGATCGAGAATGGGGTGCAGCGAGCGCAGGTAGAACAGGACGATCGGGCTGTTGGTCAGGACCGTCCGCGGGTGCGCGGCCGTGGCCGCCAGCCGGACGGGCGTGAAATCCGGCTCGTACTCGCCTTGATATCGGCGGACCAGCGCCGCGATGCCGAGACCCAGTAAGAGCGTCGTGGCGAGAAGGAACAGCGACCGTCGTCGGGAGGCGGCGAGGGCAGCCGCCGAGAGGCCCGCGGCGAGGGGGATCATGATCGTCATGTAGCGCTGCGTTAACACGTCGAGCCCGACGACGGGCGCGACCGCGTGGCCGATCAACGTCAATCCGGCGGTCAGCGCCAGGAGCACGATCGTGCGGCGGGATCCGCTGTCCATGCGCCCCGAGGCGCGGCGCAAGACAATCGCTCCGGCGCACGCGAGCGCGAATATCGCGAGGAGCTCGAGCCAGCGGCCGGCCGAGCTCGAAGTCCCGCCGCTCTCGCCGAACGCGAGCAGCACGACGGCGTTCCGAAAGCCGCTGAGCGAGGGCGTCGCGAACAGCGGGTGGAGCTTCGTCTTTCCGACTTGGTTCTGGGCCCGGATGATCTGGGGAATCCATGGGATGAGCGTCGCGAACGCGAGCGCGCCGAGCAGCGCCGTCCGTCGCCGCGCGGGCCGTCCGACCCAGAGTGCAGCCGCGATCAGTGCAACCAAGAAGATCCCGGCGCTGTACTCCGCGTACAACGCCACTGCCCCGGCGAGGACGAAGATCACCGACCACCCCGTCGACTCCGACTCGGCCAGCCTGATGAGTGCCCACAGCGCGAGGAGCAGCGCCACGTCTTCGAGCATGAACCCGCGCGCCAGGTCCGAATAGGTGATCAGGAAGGGAGACACCGCCACGCCGAGGGCCGCGAGCAGCGCGATGCGTGCGCCCAGCGGGGGGCGGAGAGCGCCGTAGAGCACGAGCGACATCAGTACGCCACAGATCACCGCCGGCGCCCGCAGCACCACCGGATGAGCGATCGGCAACGGAGTCAGCAGGAGATACGACAGCGGCGGCGTGTTCTCAGTCGCCGCGAGTTGACGCAGGAACGCGTGAGCGCTCGGCTGTGAGGCCACAAGCCACGTATACGCGTCATCGACGTGCAGCCGCGAGTCGATAGCGACCGCCCGCACCGCAATTCCCAATACAACGACGCCCGCAAGCAGGATCAGGCGGACATTGACCCGAACGCGCAGCGCCGACCGGACGACGACCGTCTCCTCGGATGACGTACTGGCTGAGGACATGGGCGGCTGTTGTGTGCATGGACGAACCTGGGACGCAAGAGTTGCCCGGCCTCAGCGTGCCCGCCGCCGATTTGTCAGCGTTCTTACCTGCCTGCGTCGCGCGTTTCGCCCGTCGCCACATCCAGCGGATCATCCCTCCGGGACGTGTCGGCGCAGCCGGATGGTCCTTCGCTCGACTGGCCGTATCCGCCGACGGCCTGCCCGCTTCAGCCGTCAGCGAATGGCCGCAGCTCGATTACCCCATAGCGCGCGATCGGGTGCTGGGCCGATACCTCGATCGCCTCCGCCACGTCAGCGCAGTCGAGAAGATTGAACCCTGAGGCCGGGGCGGCGCTTTCCACGCGCGGGCCGCGCTCGACGGCCAGCTCGCCGTCTCGCACGCATACGGTCGCGGTGGCATCCGTCGGAGCGAGGACGTCGCCCTGGAGACGGATCCCGCGCCTCTCCATCTCCGTCACCCAGGCGTGCACTTCGCGACCGATGTCGCCTCGGTCCTCTGGCGTGATCGGGATCGACTCGTCGCGGCAGACCAGCATCAGAAATCGCATGGCGTTTCTCCTTTGGTCTGAGCTCAGCGGTTGGCTGAACGTCTTCGCAACTCACATGACCGACGCCGGCCACCAGAATCATCGGCACCCTCGGCGAGATGCGAGGCCGATCGGGCGCCAGCCTCTCGGTTTGGACGGCCCGGGCAACCGCGAGCGGCAGGCAGGGCGCGGAGCGCGGGGGGCGGAGCCGGCGCTAGCGCTCGGAGGACGGTCGGCGTAGGGTGGACGTACCAACGAGCCAGAGGAGCCGAGCATGGCGATCATCGAGAACCGCACCGCGAAGCAGGGCGAGGATGCCGCCGCCATCGCCGAGCTCGATGAGGTCGTCGAGCGCCAGCGAGCGGCCTTCCTCGCCGACCCTTTCCCGTCATTGCAAGAGCGCCAGGCCCTGCTCGCCGCGGTGGCCGGGATGGTGCTGAGTCATCGCGCCGAGATCCAGGAGGCGATGAGCAGCGACTTCGGCGTGCACCCGCCGCTGGCCGCCGATCTGATCGAGGTGCTGGGGCCGGCGGGGCGGGCCGGGTACGCAGCGGAGCAGCTCGGCAGCTGGATGGCGCAGGAGCCACGACACGTAGATCCGGCGTTGTTCGGGTCCGGGAGGGCCTTCGTCCAGCCCCAGCCCAAAGGGGTGGTCGGCAACATCGTCCCTTGGAACTTTCCCTTCGACCTCTCGGTCGGCCCGCTGATCGAAATGCTGGCCGCCGGGAACCGCGTCGTGATCAAGCCGTCGGAGTACACGCCGGCGTGCGGAGAGCTCCTGCGCTCGATGATTCACTCGACTTTCGATCGCGACCGCGTCGATGTGGTCGTTGGCGGCTTGGAGCTGGCCCGTGCCTTCACCCGGGTGCGCTGGGACCATCTGCTCTACACGGGCAGCCCGGCGGTCGGACGCGAAATCGCGAAGGCGGCGGCTGAGCAGCTCGTCCCCGTCACCCTGGAGCTGGGCGGCAAATGCCCGGCGATCATCGCCGAAGACAGCGTCGACGCCGAATCGGTGAAGCAGGTGCTCGGAACGAAGGCGCTGAAGAACGGGCAGATGTGCATCTCGGTCGACTACTGCCTCGTGCCCCGGGCGCAACTGGAAACCTTCGCGCAGCTGGCGGCCGACTACGCGCGCGAGTCGATGCCCGGCTATTGCCGCTCGGACAGCTGCACCGGAATCATCTCCACCCGCCATCTGGAGCGGATCCGGCGGCTGCTTGCGGACGCCCAGGCCAGCGGCGCCGACGTGAGGATGCTCGAAGACGCCGACGAGGTCGATCCGGCGACCCGGCAGCTGCCGCTCTCGCTCGTCATCGACCCGCCCGATCACCTGGCCCTTATGCAGGAGGAGATCTTCGGCCCGGTCCTGCCGCTCAAGCCCTACGACACGCTCGACGAGGCGATCGCCTTCGTCAACGACGGTGAGCGGCCGCTCGCGCTCTACGTATTCGCCAAGGATGGGAACGTCGCCGATGACGTCCTGCGCCGCACCACCTCTGGCGGCGCGTGCGTCAACTCCGCTGCGGTCCATGGCGCGCTCCCCTCTCTGCCGTTCGGCGGTATCGGCCAGAGCGGCTCAGGACGCCACCATGGGCTCGAGGGCTTTCGGGAGTTCTCCAACCTCCGCGGCGTCTTCGTGCGCGGCGAGGGCGACCTGATCGAAGCCTTCGCGCCCCCTTACGGGCCAACCGCGCAGGCGGTGGTCAACGCAGCCTTCGAGGGTGCCGCCTGACCCGTGAACGCGCCCTTCGACGAACCGGATCCGCAGATCGGGGAGCACGCCAGCAGCTACCCGTCGCGTTCAGGGCTGATCGCAGGATCGCCTGGGCGATCAGAGGGCCCGCGGCGCCGGACCAGATAAGCGATCGCGCTTGGGACGACGACCTTGACGACGGACCATCAAAATGATATCATATTGATACGTAACGACCGAATGGCCGATACCAGGCCAACAGGAGACAGCGATGCACGCATCGGATAACAACACCGCTCCGAAGGGTCTACGCGCCTGGTGGAAATCTCCCCCGCGGTCCGGCATGCGACTCTTGATCTCGCCATGGGAGTACCGCCACCTCCGTGCCTGGGCAGGCGTGCGCATTGCGAGTGGCATCGTCTTGTTCGGCCTCAGCGTCGTAACGCTCTCGTTCGGTGGGAACGACGGGAAGACGTACGGGTGGACGATGGCGTTCCTGGGGGTGGCGGCGGCGCACTTGGCGTTCGCCTACTGGGAGCTGAGTATCGCTCGCTCCGCAGCTGCCCTAACTTGACCCTGCGCTGCTCGCACGAGGACCGGTCTCTCACATGCCACGGTCACTGATCAGGACACGACGCGACACCTACACGGCATACAGCATCGGCTGCGCCGGCGTGTGGGGGATCATCCTCCTTCTCGGGCGCCGCCGGTTGGATTCTCAGACCTGGAACACGCTACGGCTCGTGTGTGGCGGGTGGTGGACGGGGTGGACGTCGGCCACCATCGCCCGGATCGGCTATCCACCGCCCAAGCCGCTCACGCCTGCGGGCGAGAAGAGGCTGCGCATCGTCTCTAGCGTGCTGGTCGCGCTCGGACTGGCCAATACCTTGCGCATGTTCGCCGCGGGCAAGCGACCGCCCGGAAGCTAGGCCCCCACCTGAGCTGAGCCGGTAGGAGCCTGGCCGGCGCGCCGGCGGTCATTCCCCATCAGCGCCACGCCGCCGCGCTCGGTCAGTGCCTCCAGCCTCCACCAATCGTGGAGTAACAGCCCCGTAGTGGCGTTACGACGGTGTTATGCCCGGTCGGCTACCAACGACTCACGTGCTCGTCATCCACCCGTGTTCGCCGTGTCGCCGCCTGTGGTTCGCAGCCGCGGTCATCGGCTGCGCGCTGGTGGTGACCGCGTGCGGCACGTCGGGCGGCAAGTCGAGCGGCGTCGGGCGGCAGCGAGACGAGCTTCTTGCCGTTCTCGGAGTGCATGCGCGCGCACGGGGTGCCGAACTTCCCCGACCCGAGCCCCGGGGGAGGCATCGAGATCGCCCAGGGCTCGAACCTCAACCCGTTCTCTCCTTCGTTCACAGCCGCGCATGCGCAGTGCCAGAAGCTGCTTCCGGGCGCAGGTTCCCGGCGAGGCGTCAGCGAGCAGCAGAAGGAGCAGATGGTGCGGACCTCGGAGTGCATGCGCGCACACAGCGTCACCGGGTTCCCCGATCCGACGAGCACGCCACCGAACAACCCGCACGACTACAGCATCGTGGAGGGCATCGGCGGTCCCAACGGCGGCCTGTTCCTGCTGGTCCCGAAGACGATCGACGTCAACTCGCCGGCGTTTGAGCAGGCGGCGCAGGCCTGCAACTTCCACTAGCGTCGCGAAGCGGACTATCGGACACGCAACAAACGATCGAGATCATCGCCAAGACCGTGCCGGTCGCCGCGACGGATTGATCGCGATCCAGTAACGGACGCGCCGAACCCTTAGACGTTGAGGCTTGTCGCTCTCAGCCGAGCTCGCGCCGAGGAAGCCTCGGAAGCGGGGACGAGGCGACCCGCCTTGCCCAAGCCATGCGGGGGCATATTGCCGTAAACCGCCTCGTACTGGCCTGCTTGCACCAGGTAGGTCTCATGCCAGATGCCGGTCCGGCTGCTCCGTCCAACCCGGCGCCAATACTCGCGCCAGACGTCCACGTGAGGATCGTCCTGATCCTTGGCGAACGCCTCGAGGTGATCGAACGACCGCCAGTACTGCACGATCGTCGGGAGACCCATCTCGTAGGCGAGCAGACCCTTCTCCGGACGCGCGACCAGATAGTCGAGCATGTGCTTCATGCCGCGTCGGCCACCCAGGTCGACCACGCTGCGCGCGAAATGCAGCTTGCTGAAGCGAGCGCCGATGAGGAAGACCACGAAATCGCCCTCGATCTCGGCCACCATGCGCCGACCCGCTATTTGCGCCACCGCTCTTCACCCCCGGTTCGTCAACCGATCCAGGCGGCCATCGTACCCCGAGACTCTCGCCCTTCGCACGAGTCCGATCGTCCGCCGCGACCCGGCAGCTAGCTCACGCGGCGAACGTGTGTTCGTGGTCAGGCTAGACTTCGTCGCGATGTCGTTCGTCGTCCAGCCGTCTCTGTTTGGCTCCTCGGGCGAGCTCGGTGTCGCCGAGCTCAGCGCCGCCGTCGAGCGCCGGCCGCTTTCCGACGGCGCCTGGGTTGACCTCCGGCCGGGCTTCGTCACCGCGGCCGACGAGCTCTTCGATGTGCTGGTCGGTGCCGTGCCGTGGCACGAGGAGCAAATGCATATCTACGACAGCACCGTGCGGGTTCCGCGGCTCCTGGCGCGTTTTCCGCAGGGTCAGACGTTGCCCCATCCGGTGCTCGACGAGGCCCGCTCGGCGCTGAATGCCCACTACGCAGATGAGCTCGGCGAGCCATTCGTCAGCATCGGGCTCTGCCTGTACCGCGACGGTAACGACAGCGTCGCGTGGCACGGGGACCGCATCGCCCGCGAGAGTCCGCGCGACACGATGGTGGCGATCGTCTCGCTCGGCGCCGCGCGGCCGTTCGGGCTACGGCCGAAGGCGGGCGGTCCGGGACTGCGACTCCAACTCGGCCACGGGGATCTGCTGGTGATGGGCGGAAGCTGCCAGCGAACGTGGTTGCACGGCATCCCCAAAGTAGCCAACTGTCTAGGCGCGCGGATCAGCATCCAATTCCGCCCGCACTGGGGCGAGAACCTGGACAAGCCCGCCACCGACGATCGCGGGCGCTAGCTAGCGGTCGGAACAGGCCCGCGTTCCCGCCGGCCTCCCGGGCTCGTCTGGCGTTGGCGCCGGCGGACCGCTCCTAGGTGCAACTCGCCAAGGGCGCGATACTCGTCGCGGGGCCGACGCCGGGCCGGAGATAGAGCGATGCGGACGATCACGATGCAGCAGAGGCGGCGTGCGATGGTGCGCCGTCACCACCTCGCGGGCGACGCCCGCGATCCGGAGGCGGCGACGCGAGCCGTCGTCGCCTTGCACGCCACCGACCCGGCTTCGGTGTACCTGTCGGTGCTCGCGCGCAGCGCCGCCTCGACGCTCAGCGACGTGGCCGACGCGATGTACGCTCGGCACGATCTGGTGCGGTGGATGGCGATGCGACGCACGCTGTTCGTCTTCGCCCGTGAGGACATCGCGTTGGTGCAGGCTGCGGTCAGCACGCCCCTTGCTGAGACGTTGCGCCGGGCCCTCATCAGCCGCCTGTTACGCAACGGCAGCGAACCGCCGATCGACGGCGACATCGGGCGCTGGATCGCCGATCTCGAGGACCGCGTCGAACATGCGCTCGCGCGGCGCGGCAGCGCCAGCGGAGCGCAGCTGGCCAGCGACGAGCCGGCTCTGAGGACGCTCATCCTGGCCAAGGCGCCGTCCGATCGACCACAGAACGTCACCACATCCCTGCTGACCCTCATGAGCGCCGACGGTCGCATCGTTCGCGGTGCCCCGACCGGCGCATGGACGAGCCGACACCACCGCTGGGAACCGATCTCACACTGGTGGGCGAAAGGCCTGCCGTCGATCGACCCGGCGCAGGCGCAACAGGACCTCGCCCGTCGCTGGCTCGAGCGGTTCGGACCGGCGAGGATCGACGACCTGCAGTGGTGGACCGGATGGAACAAGACCACGACCCGTCGCGCTCTCGCGAACCTCGCGATCGAGGAGGTCGATCTGCACGGCCAGCCCGGGATCATCCTCGCGAGCTCTGGAGAGGAGGACGACTTCTTCCCCGACACGGTGGACCCGATTGCGACCCTGTTGCCCGCCCTCGACCCGACGCCCATGGGATGGAAGGCCAGAGACTGGTTTCTCGCGATCGATCCGGGTCACATCTACGACGGCGCCGGCAACATCGGCCCGACCCTCTGGTGGGAAGGTGAGATCATCGGATCCTGGGCCATCACCCCCGACGGGAAGATCGTGGCCAAGGTCATCGCAGACCGGGGAGCCGAGGCTCACACCGCCATCGACCACGCGGCAACCCAGCTTCATGCACGCCTCGGCGGAACGGTCGTCACGCCCGCGGTGCGCACACCGCTCGCACACTCGCTGGCGGCCCAGGCTCGGTGAGAGCGTCAGCTGACTACGTACTTGACGTGCGTAACGCCCGGTGCGTCGACGGCACGGATCTGCTCGAGCTTGAGGGTTCCGCGGTCGAGCCCCTCGAATAGGCGAGCGCCGCCGCCGAGGATCAAAGGGGCGATCGAGACGTCGATCTCGTCAACCAGTCGTGCGGCCAGGTACTGGTTGAGCACCGACCCGCCGCCGGCCAGCCAGACGTCGCGTTCCCGTGCGGCATCCTTGGCCTGCGTGAGCGCCGACTCGATCCCGTCGCTGACGAAGTGGAAAGTGGTGCCGCCCTCCATCTCGAGTGGCTCGCGCGGGTGGTGGGTGAGCACGAACACCGGATGGTGGTAGGGGGGATCCTCGCCCCACCAGCCCCGCCATGACTCATCCGGCCACGGACCACGAACCGGCCCGAACATGTTGCGGCCCATGATGGTGGCTCCGATGTTCGCCTGGCGCTCCTCGAGCACAGCAGAGCTGGCATTGACCTCCCCTCCCTCCCCGCCGTGCGTCTCCCGAAACGCCGCGAGGGGGAAGACCCATTCGTGCAGCTCGATCCCGCCGATGCCCAGCGGGTTCTCCTCGCTTTGGTCTGGTCCGGCGACGTAGCCGTCCAGCGACATCGAGATGCTGAGTCTCAGCTTGCTCATCTGCGCTCCGTTCTGTGTCGCGATTCCCGAGGTGTAAGACCGATCGACCGCGGCAGACTCATCGGATCCGGTGCGGGGAGGCGCTGATGACTCGGACGACGCTGTCAGCCCGACTCATCGCGGGCGCGCCCGTAGCGCTCGTAGATCACGCGCGAGCCGAACGTCCTGGTCTCGACCAGGTCCAGCCGAACGTCTTCGGTGACCGGCGGCAGGAAGGGCGTGCCGCCACCGACGAGGACCGGATTGCGGAACATGCGCAGCTCGTCGACGAGGCCGAGCTCGATCGCCGCCGCGGCCAGGCCGGCGCCACCGATCGAGACGTCCTTGTCGGTCGCGTCGAGCGCCGCAGCGGCCTCCTCGGCCACCGACGCCTCGGCGAGCCGGGCGTTGCCTTGAACGCGGTCGAGCGTGCTGCTGAAGACGACCTTCGGGATAGCGCACCAGACGTCGGCGAACGCCGCCCCGAGCTCGTTCTCGCGCAACGACGGATCCGTCTCCCACACCAGCATCGTCTCGTAGAGCCTGCGGCCGCACAGATAGCCGCCGAGCTCGCGTATCTGCGCAATGTGGAAACGAAACTGCTCCTCGCTAGGGACCGTCCACCCGAACGCGCCCTCGCGGTCGGCGATAAAGCCGTCCACCGAGACGCCCATCGAGTAGATCAGCATGGCTTCAGGCTCATCGCACCGGAGCGACGGACGATGATCGCGATCAGATTCACCATTGACCTTGACATCGGGCTCTCCTTCCTTCTACAGGCTGCTCTGCCACATCTGGCGACCGATCGCGAGACGAAAGCTCATCGTCGTCTTCCACCATCCGTGGCGAGCCGCGAACCTTGGCCGTGGACGTAGGCTACTCGGGCAGTCCGCATCGCGGGCGCAGCCACGCGTGTGGACGAACTCAGTAGAGCATTGTCATGCTAGACGAGGAGATCGGGATGCCACGCGCGGTCACGGCAAAGAAATTTGGCGACTGGGAGGATCCGCTCGAACTGGATCTACCTCGCGATGAGCTGGGTGGGACGTCGTTGAGCCAGCTGGGAGCGGTCCCGTTCGAGCAGTTGGGCCAGTTCAAGCAAGCGCAGTCGTTCCCGCATGGCTACAGTCGCGACTATCTGACGTTCTACGCGCCGCGCGACCTGGGCGTGCACCAGGTGCTCCTGTGGACGTTGCTGCAGGCCAAGAGCTCGGTCGCGATCAACATGTACGGGTTCGATGACCCGCAATTGGCGGCATTGCTACGTCATTACGCGAACAATCCGCAGATCATCGTGACCTTGACGCTGGACTCAAGTGAGGCGGGCACCGCGGCGGAGAAACCGTTGCTGAGTGAGCTGCGAAATGACCTCCCGGGCAACAGCATCGCGGTTGGCCGCTCCGAGAAGGGAGCGATCAGCCATGACAAGCTGATGGTGGTGGATGGCCTTTATCTGATCACCGGCTCAACGAACTGGTCGTTTGGCGGTGAGACCGAGCAGGACAACCAGCTGACGCTGACGCGTGACCCGATCGCTTGCGCTGAGGCGCGTGCGGTCATCGACCTCGACCACGACATCATGCTCAAGCAGATGGCGGCTACGTCAACGTGAGCCACCGGGGGCGTCGCGTCAGGCTCGGCCCCTTCGGGTAGCACTTGACCGACGAGCTTACGGTGAGGAGGAGTCATTGGCGGGCGAGGACCAACACGGTGACGCGGTGAACCCAACCGAGCAGCGGGGCGGCTCCGTGCCCGGAGAGGATGAGACGCGCCGGAAAGGCCCGTGGGCCGCGAAGGCCCGGGACGGAGTCGTCCCCGGCGAGCTCGGGGGGTCCGATGCGCCAGCCGATCTCTCGCCTGAGGAGCCCGAGCTCGGGAGCTCGGTGCTCGGCGGTCCAGCCCGCAGCGAGGAGCCGGCGACCGAGACCGGCGTCGACCCGCACGGCGGCGATCACGCCGACGCGACCTCCGACGGTGGCCCGGATGTCCCGCACGGCGTGGAGCCTGCTCTCAAGGACATCGGCACCGGACCCCGCCAGGTCGATCTCGACTCGGCAGATAGCGCACGGCCCGGCGGCTAGAGCGAGGGCGGCCGGACGGTGCCGGCCGTCAGCAGTTACGCGCGATGTAAATGAGTGAGACGATTCCCGGGTGGGGCATATCGCCGCATCAGGCTTGGCGTACGCTCACCCCGGGGGAGAGCTGTTGTTCTCCGAGGTGTCGTTTCGCGTGGGGCCGCGGGATCACGTTGGCCTCGTCGGGGCGAACGGCGTGGGCAAGAGCACGCTGCTGAAGCTGCTCGCCGGTACGTTGCGTCCCGACGACGGCGAGGCGGCCGTGGGGGGGATCGTCGGCTATATGCCACAGGACGTCGGTGTGTCGGCCGACGCGGGGACCGTGCGCGAGTTGCTGCTGTCGATCGCTTCCCGTGCCGTGCGCACGGCAGGCACGCGGGTGCTGCAGTACGAGGCGCAGCTCAGGGCCGGCGATCACAGTGCCGGTATGCGGCTGGGTGCGGCGATCGCGGACTGGTCGGCCTTGGGGGGTACGAGCTCGAAGGCCAGTGGGATGCGTGCTGCCGCAGGATCGTGCGCAGCGCGTTCGCCGAGTTGGCTGATCGTCCCGCGATAACGCTGTCCGGAGGCGAGCGCAAGCGGCTGGTGCTCGAGGTCCTGTTTGCCTCCGACGCCGATGTCTTGTTGCTCGACGAGCCCGACAACTTTCTCGACGTGCCGGCCAAGCTCGCGCTGGAGCGCCAGATCTCCGCCTCCAAGAAGACGGTGCTGGTGATCTCCCATGACCGCGAGGTGCTCGCGAACGCCGTCAGAGCGATCCTGACCCTCGAGGGGAGCGGGGCTTGGGTGCATGGCGCCTCGTACGCGAGCTATCCGCAGGCGCGCGCGGAGAGACAGCAACGGCTGGGCGATGCCGTGAAGCGGTGGCGCGACGAGGAACGGCGGCTCTATCGGCTGATGAAGACCTTCAAGGAACGCGCTCGTTACTCGAGCGACTGGGCTAAGAAGGCAGACGCCGCCGAAACGCGGTGGCGCCGGTTCGCGAGAGCGGCCCGCCGCCCGCACCGGTCCTCGACAGCTCGATCAAGGTACGGATCCGCGGCGGCGATTCCGCACGGCGTGTGCTCGACCTTCGCTCGGTTGGGCTGACCGGCTTGGTGTCGCCGTTCTCGGAGGAGATCCATTTCGGGGAGCGTGTCGGGATGATCGGGCCCAACGGCTCGGGCAAGAGCGAGCTGATGCGGGTGCTGGCGGGAACGCGGGAACCCGACTGCGGCGAGCTGGTGACGGGACCTCGCGTATCGACCGGTTATTTCACGCAGCTGCAGACGCGCGGCGACCTGGGCGGGCGCGTCGTACTCGACGCCGTTCTCGAGCGGGTCCCCGGCGGCGGTGTCCAGGCTGCCATGTCCGCCCTCGCTCGCTACGGACTGGCCGGAGCGGCCAGGCGCTCGTACGACCTGTTGAGCGGCGGGGAGAAGGCGCGGCTCGAGGTCCTCGTGCTCGAGCTCGAGGGACACAATCTCCTGCTCCTCGACGAGCCCACCGACAACCTCGACATCGATTCGTCCGAGGCGCTCGAGACGGCGCTGGACAGCTTCGAGGGGACCGTGGTCGCGATCTCGCACGACCGTGCGTTCCTGCGCAAGATGGACCGCTTCCTGATGGTCCTGCACGACGGTGCCGTGATCTCGCTGCCCTCGTATGACTCGGCGTCCGAAGCGCTCGTCAGTCCCCACGCCGCCCAAGACGTACGACTCGCCAAGCTTCTATAGCGCGATCCAGGCCGTCCCGCCGCAACCCGCCCTGACCTCCAAGCGAGATGACAGGAGAATGCGTCACGCCCTACGCCGTGAATTCAACGATGTCTCGATAGCGCACCGGTGGTGCGAAGCTCGGTGATGACGGCGCCGATGTCGCGCAGGCCGGCGAGCACGCCGTGAAGCTGCGCTTGGTCGGCGGCCGAGACGGTGACGGTGGTGGTGCCGTCGTCGTCGCGGATCATGTCGAGCTCGCCCAGCCAGGCCGACCAGTGGTCGTCGAGGTGGCCGTCGACGCGGATCGCGTACGTCGTGTGGGGAGTGCGGGGCGCCACCGGCACCGGCCAGTCCGCTCCGGGGTCATCGGGTCACCGCCTCCGCGACCAGCATCGTGGCCGGCGCGTCGATGGTCTCGACCTGCCGGCGCTGGTCGCGCCACAGCGAGATGCCGAGGCCGATCAGGGCGACGCCGGTGGGCACCGCGAACGGGCGGCTGAAGGACTCCGGCAGCGCGGCGAGCGCGAGGGCGGAGACGGTGCCGTAGGCGAGCAGCACGGACGCCCAGCGGGACAGGACGCCGGCGCGGAACATGGCGATGCCGAACATCAGACCACCGAGGGAGTAACCAACACCGGTGATCGAGGAACAGCCCCTGCATGGCCCCGATGCCGCTGCTCGCGCCATGAGCCATGGCCCCGTTGATGACGTGCTGGACGTAGACCGGCTTCGAGTGCGCCACCGTCGGGAGGTAGTAGCCGACGATGCACTCGACGGCGAACATCGCGAGATAGCCGGCGCTCAGCAGCACGTAGCCGGCGCGTCCGAGGCGGCCGAGACGGCCGCGGTAGCGGAGGAACATGCCGGCGAGGCCGACCAGCGCCAGGACGCACATCAGGACCTTCGCGCTCTCGCGGATCGTCATCTCGGTGGTGAGGAGGTGCGCGACGTCGGCCGGCGGGTGGTTGATCTGGACGCCGATGAAGATGGCGCCGGCAGCTGCGGCGCATAGGCCCGCGATCTCGGTGAAACGGCGGGTGGTGGTGGTGCTCACGTCGGACTCCTTCTTGTCGGTGCCGGGCGGGGTGTCCGGCGATGTCCGCACGTTAGAAATCGATGTGGTGAGCGCACATCACAAGGTGATGTGATCTGAGGGTGGTGATTCGGCCGCGGTGACGCTCAGAGCAGACCGAGGTCCACGGCTCGACGTACCGCCGCGCGGCGGGTGTTCACGCCGAGCTTGGCGAAGATGTGCTTGGTGTGCGTGCGCAGCGTGTTCACCGAGACGTAAAGCTCGCCCGCGATCTCGGGCCCGCTGAGCTCGGTCGCCAGCAGGCGCAGCACCTGGCGCTCGCGCTCGCTGAGTCCTTCCTCGGACGCGCGTCCCGCGGATGCGGGTACCGGCGGTATCTGTGCGGCGGCCAGCAGCCGGTCGGCGTGCGCGCGCACGCCGCGCGCCGCGCCGCGGGCGAGGCGCCCGAGCAGCTCCGCCATCGGTTGTCCCTCGTCGAGGAAGATCCGGTAGTAGCCCGCCGGCACCCCTTCGGTCAGAGCGGCAGCGAGGTCGGCCGCCGCTGAATCGGTGTCGCCGCTCGCGCGGTGGGCGAGTGCCCGTACCAGGCGCGCCTCGACCATGCTGCCGTCGCGGCCGGCCGCCCGCGAGGCGTCGAGCACGCGGTCGATCAGGTCGAGCGCCTCGCGCGCGTCACCCTCGGCGACGAGCAGCCGGGCGAGGGTCAGCTGGTCGTACTCGGCCAGATAGCTCGGCGGACCCGTCGGCGTGCCCACGCGCTCGCGCGCCCACGCCCGCGCGTCATCGAGGCGACCTTGGACGATCCACACTCGCGCCCTGGTCGCGGCGATCGGCCGCACGTCCGGAAAGTAGCCGGGCAGGAAGAGCGGCTCGGCCCGGTCGAGCATCGCGACCGCGCCATCGAGGTCGCCGGTCGCCCGTAGCAGTGCGGCCATCGCCGTGTACCAACGGTGCCGGTTCTCCAGCAGCGACGCCCGGTCGCCCAGCTCGCGGGCCAGCTCGAGGTGCTCCGCGGCCGTACCGAGATCGCCATGCTCACGCAGGACGTCCGCGAGCCCGACGTGCAGGTCGCCGGTGCTGGAGAGCACCGGGCCGGGGTGGCTCTCGGCCGCGATCAGCGCGCGTTCGTAGAGCCGGCGCGCCTCGACCGGACGCCCGCGCGCCAGCCACATGTTCGCCAGCACGACGGTCGCCCCCAGCTCGTCCGCGACCATTCCGGCCGCGTGCAGGCTGGCGACCGCCTCGGTGAACGTGTCCACGGCCGTGCCGAGGTCGCCGGCGGCCCATGCCGCCAGGCCGATGAAACCGGCGGCAGCGCCGCGCGGGAAGTGGTCCTCCGGCCGGGCCAGCGAGAGCGCCCGGCGTGCCTGCGCGACCGTGCCGTCGACGTCGCCCCGGGCCTGGGCGACCGAGGCGCGATAGACCGCGATCAACGCTGGGAGGGAGCGAAGCTCGCCGTCCCGGTCCCTAGCCGCCTCGGCCAGCGAGCCCGCCGTGGGAATGGTCGATGGCGGCGTCGTGGAAAGCCCGGCCTCGGCGGCGTCGAGCCACGCCTCCACTCCGTCGAAGTCGCCCTGGGAGAGCCGGCTCCACCCCATGTAGGTGGCGAGCAGCGGTCGTCGGCGCACGACCTCGTCGGGCAGCGCGACCAGCCAGTCGCGAAAAGTGCGGTCCTGGCGTCGTCGCCGCATGCCGGCCAGGGTGAGCTCGACGAGGTCAGCGGTGTGTTCGTGGTCGCCACTCGCGATCGCGTGCCGGACGGCATCGCCCAGCAGCCCGTTCTGGGCGTGCCATCGGCTGGCCGCGGCGTGCAGCTCGCCGACCCGGTCGGCACGCCGGGTAGCCAGGCGAGCACGCAACGCCTCGGCGAACAGGTGGTGGTAGCGGTACCACCGGCGCTCGTCGTCGAGCGCGACGACGAACAGGTTCTCGTGCTCGAGGGTCTCAAGCATCGGCTGACCGTCGGAGCGACCGGTCAGGGCGTCGCAGAGCCCGCCGGTCAGCTGGTCCAGCAGGCAGGTGTCGAGCAGGAAGGCCCGTACGTCGTCCGGCTGCCGGTCCAGCACCTCCTCGACGAGGTAGTCGAGGACGAACCGATGGCTTCCGGAGAAGGCCTCGACGAATCCAGCGACGTCTCCAGACCCGTCGGCGGCGCCGGCATGGGTCCGGGCCGACAGCGCGGCCAGTTGCAGCCCGGCCACCCACCCCTCGGTGCGCGCCTCGAGCGCGGCCACGAGTGCGGACTGCAGCTGCAGCTCCATCACCTCGTTGAGGAACACCTCCGCTTCCTCGGTGGTGAACCTGAGGTCCGCGGCCCGCAGCTCCACCAGCTCGCCACGCGCGCGCAGACGAGACAGCGGGAGCGGCGGGTCGGCCCGAGTGCTCATCGCCAGCGTGACCTGCGTGGGCAGATTCTCCAGGAGGAACGTCACCGCCTCATGCACGGCGGCCCCGTCGATGACGTGGTAGTCGTCGAGAGCCAGCACCGTGGGGCCGGCGAGGATGTCGAGATCGTTGATTAGGCTGACCAGGACGACCATCGGTTGGCGTGTGCGCCGGCCTCCAGCAGGGAGAACGGTCGACATCGTCCTCTCGTTCGGCCGTAATCGCGGCTACGAGGTGGGTCAGAAACAGCCGGAGGTCGGCGTCGCCTGGGTCGAGAGCCAACCACGCAACTCTCCGCTGCGAACTCTCGGCCGCCGCCAGCCACTGCGCCAGAAGGGTGGTCTTGCCGAACCCGGCCGGCGCCGCGACCAGCACCAGCCGCGGCCGTTCGCCTCCGCCCGCCCCTAGTCGATCGGTGAGGCGGGGGCGTTGCACCAGCCGGCGACGCGGCGAGGGGAGGTGCAGCTTGGTGCCGAGCACGGGCATTCGGTCACCGTGAGCCCGCTGGTCGCTCAGCGGACGAGGAAGCGTCTATGACTTGCTGGTCAACCGCGAGGTCATCAACGGCGGAGCCTTTCGGCATCGAGCCGAGTTTGACCGCTGGCCAGGTCGCGATCAACAGGAATCCGCGGGGGTGGTGACGCGGATGCCGTGGTGGGTGGTGACGCCCCGGCGGTTGAGGGCGGAGCGGTGCGTCGTGACTGCGGGCCGGCGGTGCTCGCCGGGCGCGGTGACGTCGATCGGGCCGTCCCGCCACTTGCGGAAGCCCCATAGCGCTGCCGCGGAGTGGTGGCTGAGCACGGCGCCCGCGCCGCAGGCGAGCACGGCGGCGGCCGCGCGCGCCAGGCGGTCGTTGCGGCGATATCCGAGGGCGTACACACCGGCGTGCATGGGGGTGAGCCGGCCCGCGCGGACGCGGCGCTTGATGGCGGACGGTGTGAGGCCGAGTCCTAGGAGCTGCCCGCGAGTTGTGTGTCCCTGCTGTCGAGCCGCTGTTCTGGCGATCGTGCGCTCGATTTGGTCCGGATAGCGGCCTGCATATCTAGCAATAGCCTCGAGACGCGGCACTTCACCCCCCCTCGATGCGCCATCTTCTTCGAGCCGGCGTGCTGGATTTGGTCTGGATAGCGGCGCAAATCGAGCAATCAGCCTCAGACGCGCCGTCCGTCCCGCTCTGGGCAGCCGATCAAGCGTCGCCTCGGCCGGCGGGTCGCCGCGATCGTGGTGCTCGGATTGGCCTCCCTTTGGCTCGGGGTCCGCACGAACGTCAGCTATTTCCGCGTCACGTCGAACTCGATGATGCCGACCTTGACCGCTCCGCCGGCTTCTGCTTCCGTAGTGCACTCCTCGAGGGTGACGGTGTGGCCGAGCGTTCGAGTTGTGCGACGAGGCGGCGGGTGGCGCGTTCGGGGTCGCGGTGGGTGAAGTAGTCGCCGCCGGCTTCGCGGTAGAGCTCGCCGGTGGTGAGCATGTGCCAGCAGGCGCAGATGATCGAGTGTTTGACGGCGCCGAGCGCTTTGCCGTGTCCGCAGGCGGGGGCGTAGGCGGTGGTAGATGGGCTTGCGAGGTAGATGTCGTTGGTGCGGGTGGCGGCCATCGCGGCTTCGGTGAGGGCGGCGTCGAGCCACTTGCTGCCTTGGCGGGTCTTGCCCGGAGCGGTGTTTGCCGGCGGAGCGGTCGTTGCCGGGGCACTGCCCGGCCCAGGACGCGAGGTGCCGGGCGGACGGGAACGCGGTCATGTCGGTGCCGATCTCGGCGATGATGATCTCGGCGGTGCGCCGCTGAACGCCGGGGATCGTGCAGAGCAGCTCAACCGCCGGCTCGAAAGGGCGCGAGCTGTTCCTCGATCGCGTCGGAGAGCACGGTCGATCTGCTCGTCGAGGAAGTCGAGGTGGGCGAGGATCGCGCCGATCAGCAGCGCGTGCAGAGGCGTCGAAGCGGCCCTCGAGCGCCTCGCGGAGCGCCGGGATCTTCGCGCGCAACCTGCCCAGCGCGAGCTCGGCGAGCACCTCGGGGTCGGTGGTGCCCGGACACGAGCGCGTCGAGCATCGCCCGACCCGACTTCGCCGAGGAGGTCGGTCGCGACGCAGTCGAGCTTGATGTCGGTGTCCTCGAGCGCCTTGTGCAGCCGGTTGGCCTCGCGCTGGCGCTCAGCGATCTGCGTCTTGCGATAGCGGGTCAGCTGCCGCAGCGCCCGGATCGGCTTGGGCGGCACGAAGTTCGCCTGCAGCAGCCCGGCCTCGGCGAGCTGGCACAGCCAGGCGGCGTCGGACACGATCGGTCTTGCGCCGGGGACCTGCTTGACGTGCCGGGCGTTGACGAGCATCAGCTCGAAATCGTCCTCGAGGATCGTGCCAGACCGGCTTCCAGTACACGCCGGTGGCCTCCATCGCGACCTGCGTCACCCGATGCGCCTCCAACCAGTCGCGCAAGCGCCAAAAGCCCGCGGACCGTCGTCTGGAACTCCGCCAGATGCGGCTCACGCCGCCCGCTCGCGGACGGGCACACGCACGCACGCCGTCACCTGCGCCTTGTGGACATCAAGCGCCGCCGGGCGCTCGACGATCACCTCCATCACAACCTCCTCCAACCGAGAACGACGGACCGTCGTCCGCGAGGGCCTCGAAGAACAACGAGTCTGAGGAGCGTGCTCGAGCAGCAACAGTCCGGAGTACCGGGGGAGACCCCCACGCCAAACTAGAGACGGGCTCGACAGCACCATAGTGCAGCGGCGTCCGCGGACGACCCGCGCATCATCGCTGTTTTCACCCGACAGAACCCGCGAGGCAGAAACTAGTGGTGGAGCGCGTTGGCGAGGTGGACGGCGGTCGAGATCGTGTACGCCAGCCCGAGCAACCGCCGGAACGCGTTGACACCTTGAAAGAGCTCGAGGTAGGCCCAGATCGCCATCGCCAGGTACGAGACGGCCTGGGCGTAGGAGTGCTCGTGGCCGTGGCTGTGCTGGGCGAGCAGTCCGGACGCGAACGCGAGGATGAGCGGGACGTTGGGGAACTGCACGATCGGATAGGACCGAGGGAAGCTGAGCCGTGTCAGACGTTTGTATGCGCGCCAGCATTTGGCCGGGAAGGTCAGGACCGGATGGCGGGGCGGGTCCGCGTTCGAGCTCACGTCGGCGTCTGCGCAGAGCTCAGAAGCGCGAGCTTCGCCGGCCGCGGCAGGCGCTTGATGCGCGCCTCCTCGCGGCGGGCGGTGGTGCGGTCGGCCATCGGGATCGCCAGTTCGAGCTGGACGGGCAGGCGGCTGGCGGTGTAGCGGCTCGCGGTACCGGAGCGGTGGCGCGCAAGCCTGCGCTCGAGATCGACCGTCCAGCCGGTGTACAGCGACCCGTCACGGCAGCGCAGCAGATACACCCAGGCCTCGGGCATCGTCCTACAGGTTCGCCGCGGCGGGAGCACGCCCTGCGCATTGGAATGATCCCGAGCACCGGGCAGCGGCTAGACGGACACGAACTCGGCCGGCGGTGCAGCCGCCGCCGCCTGATCGCCCAGCAAGCCCTCGAACTCTTCGAGCGCGGCGCGCATGCCCTCCAGCATCGACCATGGATCGTCGAGCTGCTCGCGATCGCCGATGATCCCCACGTCGATGTGATCCAGATAGCTGATCACGGTGATGTTCAGGCCGACGCCGTCGGTGATCGTGGAGACCGGATAGTAGGCATGCATCCGCGCGCCGGCGCAGTAGAGCGGCTCCCGGGGGCCCGGTACGTTCGAGATGACGAGATTCAGCACCGGCGGCACCGGAGCGCGGGCGAGCAGCCCCATGGTCACGCGCGAGGCAGCACTCATGAGTGCGGGCGGTACGAACTGCGTTGCGTCCTGCATGAGCTGCGCCGGGGTCGCCTTGTGTCGCTCCTTGGCGACCGCGAGCACTTCATGGGTCCGCTCGATCCGCCGGCGCGCATCGGCCTCGTCGGTGGGAATCGGGACGAACATGGCAGAGACCCGGTTCCCGAACGTCCCGGCCTGCTCCTCGGTCCGCACCGACACGGGCACCATTGCCACCAGCGGCTCGTCGGGCAGCTCGCCGCGCTCCTCGAGCCAGGCGCGCAGCATCGAGGCGCAAAGCGCGACGACGACGTCGTTGACCGTGACGTCCAGCTCGTTCTTCACCGCCTTGACGGCGTCGAGCGGCAACGAGCCGATCGCCAGACGGCGGTGCGGCGTGATGGGCCCGTTGAAGCGCGTGCGTGGAGCGCTCGTTCGTGGCGTCTCGAGCAGGCCCTCGTCAGCCGACAGGCCCGGCAGCCGCGCTGCGGCATTCAGGGCGGCGCGGCGGACCCCGCGCATGCCGGGAATCCGCTCCACGCCAGGGAGGGCGTCCAGATTGGCGAGCGCCGTCGGCACGGAGCTCGCCACAGCCAGCGGCCGGCGAGGCATGCCCAGTAGAGCCCGGCCCAGCAGCTTCAAATTGCCCGGCGCCGGCTCAGGAGCGCGCTTGCGCTCGGGAGGCGGGATCTCTCGGCCCTCGGGATGGCGGTCGAGCAGCACCGCGAGGATGTCGTTGCCGGAGACGCCGTCGATCGCCGCGTGATGGAACTTGGTCAGCATCGCATCGCGGCCGCCCTCGAGTCCATGGATCAGGTACAGCTCCCAGAGCGGTCGCGAGCGATCGAGCGGGCGAGCCATGATTCGTGCCACCTGCTCGGCCAGCTGGTGGTAGTTCCCGGGCGGTGCCAGGCCCATCTCGCGAACGTGGAAGTCGATGTCGAAGTCCGGGTCCTCGATCCAGTACGGAAGATCGAGGCCAAGCGGGATCGTCGCCAGTCTCTGCGTGAACGGGGGCAGGAGGTGGATGCGCTCGGAGATCTGATGGCAAACATCCCGAACTGTGAGCTCGCCCCCGGGTGCCGTCGCGGGGTCATAGATCGCCAGACCTCCGACGTGACCGAACGCTCGCGGCGTCTCGATCGCCAGGAACTGCGCGTCCAAACTGGTCAACTGCCGCATCTCTCTCGTCTCCTCGTGGCCGACTCAGGCTGGTGTTGCCCGCTGTGGCCGTGGCGCAACCCATTCGGACGGCCATCGCGTCGCCACCGTGGGGGTCAGAACGCGACGGCCGCCGGCCGGGCAATCCGAACGCGGTGGCGCCGATCCGGCTAGACCGGCTCCGCCTCGATCATGCCCTGGCTCACGCGCGTCACCTGCCAGCCGGCGTCGCGGAGCAGGGCCTGCCACTGCTCGGCGCTCCGCTCCCGCCCGCCGGCGATCACGAGCATCAGCAGATCGAGCCACTTGGCGCCGTCGGGTGCGTTGCCGGGGGCGATCACGGAGTCCAACACGACCAGGCGGGTGCCGTCCGCGGCACGGACCGTCTCGAGGATCCGCTGGGCCGAGTGGTCGTCCCAGTCGTGGAGGATCGTCGAGAGGACATGGACGTCGCCGTGCGGCACCGAATCGAAGAAGCTGCCCTCCACGAACGCGCAGCGTTCGCCGAGTGCCTGCTCGTCGCGCACCGTCTCCGGCAGGTCGAAGACGATGCCGCGCATCTGAGGGTGGCGCTCGAGCAGCGCCAGAAGCAACGACCCATTGCCGCCGCCGACATCGACCACCAGCTCGTCACCACGCCAAGCGAGGCGCTCGAGCCGATCGAGGCGGCCCTGCCAGCCTTGCGCCATCGCACGATCGAAGCCGGCGCGCTCGTCCGAGTGCGCCGCCAACCACGCCCAGAACTCAGTTCCGTGGACACGCGGGAAGGACGGCTCCCCGTTCAGCTCGAGTGCCGCGACCGCTTCGAGCCAGACGCCGCCGAAGAGTCGGGCGAAGTCGTCCCAGCCGTCGTGCGCCAGCACCTCCGAGGCGGGCGTGTTGGCGAACACGCCTGGCTCGGTCTCCTCGAAGATGCCGTCGCTCGCGAGCGCACGCAGGACGCGGTGCAGCACGTCGGCGTCGACCCCCCGCTCGCGCGCGAGCTCAGTGCCGAGGCGCGGACCGCTCGCGAGGGCCTGCGCCACGCGCAGATCGGCGGCGAGACCGAGCGCGCGCGTCGCCAGCGCACCCCGCAACGCGTCCCAGATGATCTCCTCGGGGCTCATGCGCGAGCAACGCTACCGCCGGCGCACGAGAGGCGGACTCAGGAGTCCGTACGC
Organism: uncultured Solirubrobacterales bacterium; assembly: GCA_963710305.1. Taxonomy (GTDB): domain Bacteria; phylum Actinomycetota; class Thermoleophilia; order Solirubrobacterales; family Solirubrobacteraceae; genus Palsa-465. The sequence goes on from CAVPZV010000009.1 coordinate 227,511, forward strand.
GCGCGGCGCCGGCGCCGCTTACCCGTGACCTGCCACGGACCCGGTACGAAGTCGAGCGCGAGGTTCACGAGCCAGATGATCACCGTCGCCGCGACCAGGGTCCCGAAGCCATGAACGTGGAAACCGCCCACGAGCGCTTTGGTGAGCACGAGCATCAACAGGGAGACGAAGAACCACGCGATCCCGAAGGTGAGGATCGCCAACGGCACGGTGACGAGTCTCAGCAGCGGCTTCAGCAGCGTGTTCAGGATTCCGAACACCGCGGCTGCCGCGAGCAGCGATCCGGCGTTCTTCACCGTGACGTGCCGGAGCACGGCGGCGACGATCGCCAACACCAGCGCGTTGGTGAGCCAGGAGATCGCGAGCCGAATCGGAAGCGATGGTGAGCGCGACGAACGCATAACGAGCTGAGAACCAGTCTGCGCCACGAGTTGCCAACCGTCAAGGCGCCGCGTCAGGCGGGATGATTCGTGACCGTCCGTGGCCGATCTCAACGCGAAGCCGACCGATTTCCTGTCCGCACTGAGCGAGCACGAACTCGCCGCATTCCACGACGCGGGGCGAGCGAGGCGCTACGGCAGGGGCGAGGCGCTGTTCCACGAGGGCGACGACTCCGGCGGGGTTTTCGCGATCGTCAGCGGGCGGGTCAAGGTGGCGGTCCACGGTGCCGGCGGCCGTGAGGTCGTGCTGCGCTTCTCAGCCGCCGGCGAGCTGGTCGGCGAGGTTGCCGCGATGGCGCGGCGGCCTCGATCGGCCACTGTCACGGCGGTGGAACCGGTGGAGGCAATCGCCATGCGCACGGCGGAGTTCCAGCGCTTCGTCGCCGAGCATCCTCGCGTCGCCCCGCTCGTGTTCGAGCACGTTGCCGAGCTCTTGGCCGAGGCCGATCGGCAGCTGGCTGACTTCGCGACGCGTGATGTCACCGCCCGCATCGCCGGACGGCTGCTCGAGCTCTCGGAGATGGCCGGCGAGCCGCAGGGCGACGGCGTCCGGATCACACTCGCGCTCTCCCAGGATGAGCTGGGGGCGTGGGCCGGCGCATCGCGTGAAGCGGTGGCGCGGTCGCTCCACCTGCTTCGCGAGCTCGGCTGGATCGAGACGCGCCGGCGCGAGATAACCGTCCTCAACTCGGACGGACTGCGCACCCTTCTCTAGGGCACCGGCCGTTCGACACCGGCAGCCGGCGCCGTCCCCGTCTGTGCACGATTGCACATTCGACGTGCTGCGAAGTACGTAGAGGCGGAGCTTCGCCCGTCATAGCGTTCTCGTCACCGCGCAGGACCCACATCTCCCCGCAATCCGCCTCGGGTCACCCCCCAGGGCAAGTCCTCAAGGAGTTCAGATGGAGCTCACCACCCCGCATCCGCACGCTCTTGGCCGCCGGGAATCCCTCCCGAATCCGCTCGGACGTCGCGTCCGCACTCCGCCGGCGCCTGGCCTACGCCGCGGCGGTGGTGGCGGCGCTCGGCGTCGGCGTCTACGCCGGCGCGCAGGTGGGTGGCTCGAGCGCCACCGGGACCGTCGCCACAAGCTCAACCAACGCGCCACTGAGCGCCCGGGTGCTCGCTCCGGGCGCGTTGCCGGGATTCTCGTTGAACGCCGATTCCGCGCCGGTTGCGAGCGCCTACGACTGGGCACTGGTGGAGCGTTCGCGGACCCCCGAGCGTGAAACGGCGCGGCTGCGCTCGCTCGGCTTCCAGGGCGGTTTCGACGAGCAGCTGCATGCTCCCTATCCGAGCCAGGCCGCAGCCGCGTCGATCGTCGAGCGCTACCGGACGGCCTCGGCCGCGCGCGGGGAGCTGGCCTACCAGTACACGCAGCTCCGACGCCAGGCGGGTGGCAGCGGCTCGACCTTCGCGGTGCCCACGATTCCGGGCGCCCGCGCCATTCGGACCCAGGCGGGAGGCCATGTCGACACGAGCGTCCTGTTCAGTTTCGGCTCGTACTTCTACGTCATCCGTACCGGATCCCCGGTCCACACGCAGGGCGCTCTCAATCAGGCCCAGCTCGCGACCGCAGCGGGAACGCTGTACCTGACCGCCAGCGGCTGCGTCGTCGCCAAGCAGACGGCGTAAGGCGTCGCGCCACCAGCACGGTCAACCCGAGGGCGCGCCGCGCGGGGCGGCGCGCCCTCCTCACGTTCGCGTGCCTCTCACGCCTCCGACGACCGCGCGGCGGCGAACGAGATGGCGGCTGATGCGGTCCCGGCGTGCCCGTTCTCGACGGCCCGCTGCGCGCGCTCGAGCCACGGCGTGGCGCGGACTCGGCTGAAGGTCTCGATCACCGCCTGGAGATCGGCCCGCCCCGCATCGCGGGGCGCGTGCTCGAAAAGCTCGAGCCTCAACGCCGCCGCGTCGAACACGACCCCCGCCTTTTCAACCGCATCGATCGCCACCATCCAGGCCGCCACCGCTTCGTCGGTGGCGCCGTCTCGACAGGCGCGCAGCGCGCGGATACGGGCCACCTGCGCGCCCACGATCGGCGAGGTCCGCGGCACCAGGTCTCGATCGAGCGCCGCCGCGACCTCACGCAGAGGAGCGTCGCCCGGAAGCCGGCTGACCAGATCGACGGCGAGTGGCAGCCACGTCGGCCACTCCGCGTAATCTCCGGACTGGGCGTTCTCGATCACCGCCTGCGCCTCCCGTTCGGCGCCGGAGATGTGCGCGAGCGCCACCTCCCGCAAGCTCCGGTAATCGCTCTCGAATGCGGCCCCGGACTCGGCCTGGAAGCGGTCGAATTCCTCGATCACGGCTCGCGCACGGTCGCGCTCGCCTCGGTACAGGCATGCGAGCAGGGGCGGCCCGATGAGCATGCCGCGGCTGAAGGGGGCGGTGTCCGGAGCCGCACCCTCGACCATGGCCACCGCTTCGTCCCACTGCCCGAGTGAGAACAGCGCGCGGGCGAGGTTGAGCGATGCGATGGTGCGGTCGGCTCGGCTGGCAAGCCGGTTGGCTGCGGCAATCGCCTCGCGGCCGGCCGCCACCGCCTCCTCGAAGCGACCGAGCGCGGTGAACGTGACGGCGATGTTCCCGAGTGAGGCCGGCAGATCGGACCGCGCGAAGCGCTCCGCCATTGTGCGCGCCTCCTGAAACAGGGGCAGCGCATCGACCGGCCGGGCGAGCTCGATCAGAGCGCACGCGCGAAGATTCACGGCCATGGCGAGCTCAGGTCGCGCTCCGGCGCGTTCGGCGGCGAGCACAGCCTCTGCGGCGACGCGCTCAGCCTCGGCTGCCTCGCCACCTGAGTAGAGCATGCTCGCCAGCGCCGCGGCCGTGTCGGCGAACTCGGCATCCTGCGTGCCGCGCAGCGCCTCGTAGACGTCGCGGAGCGGCACGATCAGCTCCCCGGGTGGACGGCTCCCCCGATAGGTGTACAGCTCACGCGCGCGCAGGCGGAGCATCTCGCGAGTTCGTCCCGCCCGCTCGTGCAGCTCACCTGCGGCCGCGTATCGGCGGGCCGCGATCTCCTCCTGGTTGCCGTAGCGCTCCGCGCAGCGCGCGGCCCGCACCAAATGCTCGATGTGGAGGGAATCGTCGACCTCGATCTGTGCTGCCTGGTCATAGAGGGCGATTGCCTCGTTGAGCGCGCCCACGGCCTCCGCGCGCTGAGCCGCCTCGAGCGTCAGGCGAAGCGCCCGCGTGCGCAGCTCCGGCGCGTCCGGTGCGTTCGGATAAGCCTGGAAAGCCGCGAGGAGGTGGCCCGCGAGGATGGCCACGAGGCTCGGATCGGGTTCCTGCGCGGAGAGGTACTGCACCGCGGCGAGGTGGCGGGCCTTGCGGTCCCGCTTGGAGAGCGTGCCGAGGACCACGCGCTGGACCTGGATGTGCACGAAGGAGTACGTGCCGCGCGACTGTGACCGGGGGTCGCTGTCGACGGCCAGAAACTGCTTGGTGACCAGCCCGTCGAGCAACGATCGGGCGTCGACGGAGCCGATCCCGGCGATCGCGGCGGCGGCGGCCGCGGTGAACCGCTGGTCGAGGACGGCCCCGGCTCGGAGCACGGCTCGCTCGAACTCGCCCAACCGGTCGAGGCGGGCCGCGACCAGGGCGTGGATGCTCGGCGGGACGTCGAGATCCTCGATCTCCGCGATGAGCCGGTATCGCTGCGCCTCACCCTCTGCCACCATCACGCCCCGATCGGCGAGCATCCGCAGCGACTCCACCGCGAACAAGGGGACACCCGCCGCGTGCCTACGCACGTTGCGCATCAGGCCTCCGGGCGCGCCATCGACCGCGGCGGCGACGAGGGTCTCGATCTCGCTATCGCTCAGCGGCGTCAGGTCGATGCGCGTACCGAGCGGCTCGAGCGCGTCCAGACGGTCATCCGGACGGCTGAAGGCAAGCACGAGGATCGGGGAGTCCGCCGCCCACTCGCACAGGTGCACGATGAAGTCGAACAGGCCCTGGTCGGCCCAGTGCAGGTCCTCGAACCTCATCAGAACGGGAGCGCGCTCGGCCAGCCGCTGGAACAGAAGCCTCCAGGAGGACAACAGCTCGCCCCGGTCGATCGGGTCCGTGCCGTCATCGAGGCCCAGCAGCCGGGTGAGTGCCCGCAGGACCCCGTCGCCGTTGCCGTCGCGCGGCGAGCCGAACAGGTCGTCGATGAGCCGCTCGAGCTTCAGGCGCTGCGAGTCCGCCGGCTCCTCCACGGTGATCTCTGCGCGCATCCGCACCATCTCGGCGAGTGCTGAGAAGCCAACGCCCTGACCGAAGCTGAGTGCTTGGCCGTGGTGCCAGAGCACCGTCGCGGCCAATCCGTCGGCGTACTTGGCGAGCTCCCAGCCGAGCCGTGACTTGCCCAGTCCAGGCTCTCCGACGATCGAGACGAGGCGCAGCCCGGTCCGCGCCCCGATCACGTCGTCGAGCGCGTGTCTGAGCAGCCCCATCTCGTGCTCGCGGCCGACGAGGGGGAGCTCCATGCCGCTGCGCCACGTGCCTCCGACCGCCCCGACTACGCGCAGGGCACGCCAGGTGTGAACGGGCTCGGCCTTTCCCTTGACCACGTGGACGCCGGCGTCCTCGTAGGCGATGGCGCCCCCGGTCACGGTCCGTGTCACGTCGTCGACCAGCACGGCTCCGGGCTCAGCCACGGACTGGATCCGCGACGCGGTGTTGATCGCGTCGCCGATCACCATTCCTTCTGCCACACGATCCAGCTCGACCGCGGCCTCGCCGGTCAGAACTCCGACCCGCACACGCAACTCGTGACCCAGCCGATCACCGAGCCCGGCAACGGCCGACACCATGTCGAGCGCGGCTCGTACCGCCCGCTCGGCGTCATCCTCGTGTGCCACGGGTGCGCCCCACACCGCCATCACCGCATCGCCGATGAACTTCTCCACCTCGCCGCCGTACGAGTGCACGATGCGGCGCGAGACCTCGAAATACTCCGAGAGCATCTCGCGCACGTCTTCGGCGTCCTGTCGCTCGCTGAACGATGTGAACCCGGTGAGATCCGCGAACAACACCGACACCTGCCGCCGCTCGACGGCCGAGGTGGCTGTGATGGCAGGTTCGGTCCCGGCGCCGGGGGAGACGGCCGCTAAGTCGGCGCTCTGTCCGGCGAGGGCAGCGCCGCACTCCAGGCAGAAGCGCTGAGCGGTCTGCGTCGCGGCGGTGCCACACCTCGCGCACCGCGGCAGTAGTGGCGTTCCACACTGGCCGCAGAACTTTGCGCCGTCTGGAACGTCGACGGCGCAGCTAGGACAAACTGCGGGCACCTCATAAGGATCTCATGCTCAGCCCCTGTGGCAGTGCGCTGCGCTCGCCACCGGCTCCAGGCCGCGAGGCCGGATCGCGGCGTCCGCTGCCGACGCCGGGCACCCGCCGCCCTGTCCGTTGAGCCGGGGCAAAGCGTCCTCGTAATCGCGGACCACCTGCCGAGAGCAGATCGAGCTCGGTTCGCCATTCGTCGCTTCACAGATCTCAGCCGTCAGCACCTCCGCCTCGCCGGCGATCGCCTGGGCCGGGATGCTCTTCGGGTTGCGCAGCGAAGCGCCGATCTTTCGCCACGGGAGACCGGCGAGGGGCGGCGGCTCCACGGTTGACTGGACCGTTAGGAATCGATTGGCAACATCGATGAACGGAACACTCGCCGACTGGTCGTAGCGCTCGATCAGGGCGCTCTCCGTCGGGGTGGGCCGCTGCAGGTGGCGGAAGCCGAGCCTCGCGGGCACGTTGCTGAAGATCTCCACCGGGACGAACGCGACGTACGCGCTCCGGTAGCTCGAGCCGAGGAAGGTGAAGGTCTCCACCGGCGGTGGCTCGAGGCTCGTGGACTGGATCAGATGGAGGTTCGAGAACGTCCCGAATTGCGCCAGCGCGGCGATCATCCCCCAGCGCTGCACCGCGCAGAACGGACAGGCCTCCGACCCGGCGAAGAACACCTCCGGCTTGCCAGCGGCCGTCAGCGGCGGCTGGTTGGGCACGATCATCGGACCGGCCAAGCCGATGAGCTTGCTCCCGAGCGCGTTCTCGGCGGCCGCCGCCAGCGCGGCCCGAGGTACGTGCGTGGCCTGCGCGAGCACCAGGCGGGTGAGGGCGCCGAATGCGTCTCGCCAGGCAGCGGCGTAGGACCGTACGGCCACGGCCGGCCGGTCGGCGGCCTCACGGTCTCCCGCGGTGAGCGCCCGCTGCGCCGAGCTCAGCAGCCGGTGGTTGCCGCCGCGGGCCTCGGCGATCAGGCTCGTGGCCAGTGCACGATCGGCGGCGACTATGGATCCGGCCTCGCTTCGAAGCGACGGCGTATGCACAAGAGCCCCCAGCGCCGTAGCGCTGTGCGTGAACACGCTTGCGCCGTACGGAGGCGCGGCGATCTCGGTGGACCCGATCCACAGCGGGATGGCGGTGGCCGCCGTCAGCGCTCTTTCCGCCGCCTTCGCGGCGCTCTTCACGGACGCAGCGCTGCGCGGGCTTACCGAGGCCGCGATCTCGCTGCGAGCGCGCAGCAGCGCCTGCCTGCTGCCGGTGGCCGTCGCCGCGCCGGAAGCGGAGGCGGACGCAAAGGCGACGGCGCACAGCGAGGCGCCCAGCAGAGCCCAGCGCCGCGGACTAATGCAGTCGCTGCGCACCCGCGGCTCGCACTCCGCTCGACTTGCAGACCCGGGCAGGCTGACCTTTGGTCACCTTGCAGATGGCGGCGGTGAACAGGTTGGCCAAGCCGTCGACACGCCGCGCGATCGGGTTGTGAGGGTTGGAGAGGCTGCCCGCGATCTGTGACCAGCTCTTGTGCGCGAGGATGCCCGTGTCGTAGCCGGCGTTGACGAATCCGTAGGCGCCACCGACGTCGAGAGCCGGCACCACGCCATTCCGGTCGAACCGGCTGATGGCGGCATTCTCCTGGCGTGTGGGGTTCTCGACGGGCTGCCCGTTGACGTCGAAGATCACGACCGGTACGAAGGTGAGGTAAGGGCTTTGATAGCTCGCATCGAGGAAGCTCAGCCCCCGCGTATTGGGGAAGCACAACAGGGTCGAGAGCGAGCAGGCAGCCTGCAGCTTGCAGTAATAGGTGCCGCTGTTGATGGCGCGCAGGCCGGTGAGGGTTCCGAAGCGGCTCAGCGCGATCGCCAGCGACCAGCTCTCCGACGCGCAATGCGGACACCAGGCGAATGACTCTGTCAGCAGCTCCGGCTTGCCCTGGCTCACGAGCGGGCGATGGAGCTTGGCGACATGGAATCCGCCTTGAATCACGGGTCCCGGCGGGGCCAGCAGGCCGGCGCCCACCTGGTTGAGCGTGCTCGCGGGGACGCTGTTGACGAGTGCGAGCACGCGGCGCGAGATCGGCGTCGACCCATCCGACCGCGCGTTCGCGGAGGCAGCGCCGACCGTGAGGACGAGCAGGAGACCGGCGACAGCGGCCGCGCGACGCACGCCTGAAACCTATATCACTTCCCTTAGGGTGCGCAATAGTCGTTGTGCAGTGGCCGGACGCTCGCGCGCCGGTGTCGCCGCGGTGCTTTGCTAGATGGCGACCAGCTCGCGCTCGCCCTCGCCGATCGCCTGAACGAGCTCGTCCAGGACCGCCTCGGCGCGCTCGTTCTCGATCTGGCACGTGCCAGCGGCCTCGTGACCGCCGCCGCCATGAGCGAGCATCAGGGCACCGATATCCACCTTCGAGGAGCGGTCGAGGATGGAGCGACCAACCGCGAACACGGTGTTCTGCTGGCGCAGGCCCCACAGCACGTGAATCGAGACCGTGCACTCGGGATGGAGCGCGTATACGAGGAACCGGTTGGTGGGGTGGATGATCTCCTCGTCGCGGAGGTCGAGGACGACGACGCGATTCTGGACCGTCGAGCAGCGCAGGATCTGCTCCACCGCGGCGTCGGCGTGCTCGCGGTACAGCGTCACCCGCTCGGCCACGTCGGGCGAGGCGAGGATCTCCTCGATCGAGCTGTTCAGGCAGCTGTCGATCAGCTGCATCATCAGCTGGTAGTTCGAGATACGGAATTCACGGAACCGCCCGAGCCCGGTGCGGGGGTCCATCAGGAAGCTCAGCAGGATCCAGCCCTTCGGCTCGAGGATGTCCTCGATCGACAGCCGCGCGGCATCGGCGCGATCGACGGCCTCCATCATCTCGACGCTTACCCGCGGAAAGCGCGCCGCCCCGCCGAAGTAGTCGTAGACGACGCGGGCCGCCGAGTCGGCGTCCGCGGTCATCACGCGGTTGTCGCGCTCTCCGACTACTCGCAACTTCTCAGACGCGTGATGATCGAACGAGAGCGCCACCTCGGACCGGTAGGGGAGGTTCGTCGTGATGTCCTCGGCGGTGAGCTCGACCTTGCCGTCCTGCACGTCCTTGGGGTGGACGAACAGGATGTCGTGCAGGAGCCCCAGCTCCTTGAGGAGCGCGGCGCAGACGAGGCCATCGAAGTCGCTCCGGGTGACCAGGCGATAGGTTCGGTTCAGAGAGATTGCGGGAGTCGGCATGGATCCCGCGTCGTCCCGCGGGCGCCGAAGCTTGAGACCGCCGGACCATCGGCGGACGACTGGCGGGTGCAGCGCACCGTAAGGTCCCGGCCATGGCAGAGCCGCTGACGCTTGACCGAGACGAAGGGATCGCCGTCATCACGATGCGCGCGCCCGAGCGCCGGAACGCGCTCACGCTGGAGATGGCGGCGGCCATGATCGACGCCTGCGAGACGATCGATGCCGATCCGGCCATCGGGGCCGTGATCGTGACCGGAGAGGGCGACTACTTCTGCGCCGGAGGCGATCGAGGCGTCCTCGCGCAGGCCGGCGAAGACCCGTCTGCCCCGGACACGTACGAGGGGATGAGCACGATCTACAACGCCTTCGCCCGGGTCGGAAAGCTCGAGCCGCCGTCGATCGCCGCGATCCGCGGGGGCGCGCTCGGCGCCGGCCTCAACCTCGCGATGGCCACCGACCTGCGAGTGCTCGCGCAGGACGCAACGCTGCTGTCCGGGTTCGTGCCGATCGGGCTGCATCCGGGAGGCGGTCATTCGCTGCTCCTCGCCCGGGCCGGGAACCGCGAGACCGCCAATGCGCTCGAGCTCTTCGGGCAGCGGCTCACGGGAGTGGAGGCGGTCGAGCGCGGACTCGCGTGGATGGCCGTGCCCGCGGAGTTGGTCGATACGACCGCTCGGGACCTCGCGGCCGTACCCGCCGCCGATCCCGCGCTGGCTCGCCGCACGGCGAGCACGATGCGGCGCATCGCGGGCCCGCCGGCGATCCCATGGGAGGCCGCACTCGACCTCGAGCGCGCTCCGCAGATGTGGTCGATGCGGCGCAAGGCGCTCGGGCGATAGATCTTCAGCAGCGCATCCAGCCCGCAGGGTGCGGTCCCTAACCGCCCAGGCCTCAGCGCTCAGGCGGGGCCGCGGGGACGAGCGTCTGTGCCTGTTCGAGCGCCGCCTCGTAGTCAGAGCGGTCGAAGCGCAGCTCATCCAAGGCCTCATACGACCACTTACTGCGCCGATGTGGCTGCTCGAACGCGCGCCAGGTCACGGTTCGGTCATCGACCGTTACCTCCGCCATCAGCGGCCAGCATCCCGCTTCGCCGCAGTCGCAACCGAGCAACACCGTCTTGCTCCGAGGGCCGCACGCCAGGTCGGAGCCGGCCGCGCCCATGAAGTGGGCTGTCAGGGGCCCTGACAGCTGCCCGGGCCGCAGCCCCACATAGCTCCCCGCGATGTCGCGATGGCCTTCGGCCTCCGCGTACGGCAGCTCGACCTCGCGCACGATGTCCGCCAGATCGCGGCCATCGACCTCGACCCGGACGGCGCCGAGTCCTTCAAGGGCCGATTCGTCCCAGACGAACGCGACATCGTTCACGCGGTCCACCGTATCGATCTGCTCCTGTCCCGTGTGATCGCCGGACGATCATCGGGTCCGTGCGGGCCGGCTACGGGCGTCCGGCGTGGGGTGCGGGCTGGTCGGGCGCTGCGAGCAACTGCCCGGTCGAGCCCGGTCCGTGCTCCATGAGCGCGTCCATCCCGCGCCATTGCGCCGCGGCGATGAACAGCGTCCGTCCGTCTGCGCCGCCGAGCATGCAGGCAAAGCAGCCACGATCGACGCGCACCGTGTCCAGGACCTGGCCGCCTTCACGCACGCGCACGCAGTATTGGCCGGGGACGCTCGCCACCCAGATCGCGCCGTCGGCGTCGGCGCAGATGCCGTCCGGTGCATGCTCGAGGTCGGCCCATATCCGCCTCGGGGCGAGCGTGGCATCGATCTGGACGTCAAAGGCGACGAGCTGGCGCGCGTGCGAGTCAGCGACGACGAGCGTGCGGCCGTCGTCGATCAGCGCCATGCCGTTGGGCCATTCCAACCCGCCGGCGAGCTCACGCACGCTCCCGTTCGTACCGACGCAAGCGACGATCCCCGGGCCGCCGTTCACATACGCGTTTCCGGCGGCGTCCACGACGAGCTCGTTGAATGGCGCGGAGCCAAAGCCGCCGAGATCTGCGATGGGCTCGAGCTCCCCGTCCGGCTCCTGGCGCAGCAAGAGTCGCCGCGGGCCGTCGACGACGAGCAGGCGCCCGTCGGGGAGCCAGTCGACGCTGAAGGGAAGCGTGTCCGGCGCCACGCGAGCCATCACCTCCCGCTGGCCATCGATCGCCGCAGCCACCACTTCGCCCGCACCCCAGTCCGCCAGCCAGACACGGCCGTCGTGCCACCTCGCCGACTCCGGGATGCCCAAGCCCTCGAGCACAACCGAGACCCCGTCGACTCCTGCGGTCATACGAGGCGGAGCGTCGCGATCCCGAAGACGCGCATGCTAAGCGTCGGCGCCGGCTGCCTCACGGCGGCGCGGGCGACGTGCCGCCAGATCCAGCTCGTCCGGCGTCACGGTGTGATCGGCCGCGCAGCGAAGTTCGACCGCGACCGGCTCGCCACAGCCGCGGTGGCGCAGCTCAACAGGCCCGCCGCCCTCATCCAGCCATCGGCCTCCCCACTGCATGAGCGCCGCCAGCGCGGGGAAGAGGTCCGCGCCCTTGTCGGTCAGCCGATACCGCTGGCGGGTGCGCTGCCCGGGCTCCCGGTAATCCTCGCGCTCGAGTAGGCCATGCTCGACCAACTGACGCAGGCGAGCCGCCGTGACGGCCTCGCTGAGACCCACTCGTTGCGCGAAGTCGTCAAACCGGGTGGTCCCGTAGAACGCCTCACGAAGGAGGAGGAAGGCTGAGCGGGTCGTGATGACGTCGAGCGATGCGGCGATCGGGCATCGATCGGCTGTCCACGAGGCGCGGGGGTCGAGTCGGCCCGTCAACCGGATGGTGTGCTCCATGCCCGCATCATAGCTGACTTCGGCACTCCAAAGCCAGTTTTGATATGTTGTCTGACTATGAAGAACCTTAGTCAGCTCTCCGACCTGTCTTCCCGAGCACCGGCTGGCCTGCGCCGCCGCGCAGATGCGTCGCCGCGCGTGGTGCTGGTGATCGTGTGCGCCGGCGTCGTGCTCGCCAGCCTCGACTTGTTCATCGTCAACGTGGCGCTGCCGCAGATGGCGCGGGACCTGCACGTCAGGGGCGATGCCCTGGCCGATCTGTCATGGGTGCTGAACGCCTACGCGATCGTGTACGCGTCTCTGCTCGTCCTGTTCGGCCGCCTCGCGGAGCGCTACCCCCGGGAACAGGGTTTCCTGGTCGGCGTCGCCGTGTTCGTGGCCGCGTCGGCGGCGTGCGGAGCCGCCACCAGCGTTCCCATGCTGGTCGCCTTCAGGATCGTGCAGGCCGCCGGTGCCGCATTGCTGACGCCGACCTCGCTGGGCCTGATCCTCGCCACCGCAGCGCCCGAGCGCCGGCACGGCGCGGTGCGAGCATGGACTGCCGTGGGGGGTCTCGCGGCCGCGGCGGGCCCGGTGGTGGGCGGCCTGCTCGTCGCCTTGAGCTGGCGCTGGGTGTTTCTCGTCAACGTCCCGATCGGGCTCGTGGCGCTCGCCATCGGCCGCCGCCGGCTCCCGCACGTGGCGGGTCATCCGGTGCCGGTGCCCGACGCGCTCGGCGCAGTGCTCGTCACCGCCGGAGTCGGCGCCGTCGTGCTCGGGCTCGTCAAGGGCGGCAGCTGGGGCTGGGCGGATGCGCGGACGATTACGGCGCTTGCCGGCGGCGCGGCGGCGGTCGGGCTGTTTTCGCTGCACACGCTGCGCCATCGCAACCCCTTGATCGACCGCTCCCTGTTCCGGCTGCGCCCGTTCACGGGCGCGTCGGCGGTTGCGCTGTTCTTCTCGACGGCGTTCGGAGCGATGCTGCTCTCTCGCGTCCTGTGGGCGCAGGACGTGTGGCACTGGTCGGCGCTCACCACGGGGCTGAGCATCGCTCCGGGGCCCTTGATGGTGCCGCTGTTCTCGTTCCTGATCGCGGGCCGTCTGACCGCGCGCTTCGGTCCCGGCGTCGTCATCGCCGCCGGATCGACCGTCTTCGCCGCGGGCGCTGCCTGGTGGGCGCTGGCGATCGGGCTGAGGCCCGACTACGTCGACGACATGCTCGGCGGAATGATCCTGACCGGGATCGGGGTCGGGCTGACGCTGCCGACGCTGATGGCCACGGGCGCGTCCTCGCTGCCACCGCATTCGTTCGCCACGGGCTCCGCCGTGATCAACATGCTCCGCCAGATCGGACTGGCGATCGGCGTGGCCATCCTGATCGCGATCCTCGGATCGCCCCGCGGACCGGCCGCGGTCCTGGATGTCTACGAGCGTTCATCGTGGGTGATCGCCGTCATCTCGCTCGTGGGCGGACTGATCGGGCTGGCGTTGCTGGCCCGGCGCCGGCGGCCGGCGGAAGCCGCGAGTACCGCCGCTTCCGCCTCTGTCGCCGTCGAGACCGCCGCCACCGGCTGACTCGAGGTCAACGGTGTGGGTCGACGTCGCAGCGTTATCCGTCGCGCGCGGCGGGAAAGGGAACATCGTGAGACGTCCGGAATGCGGTTGCCGCTAGCGCGATGAGCGGCGACGCGATCGTGATCGGCGCCGGCCCGAACGGGCTGGCAGCGGCGATTCGGCTGGCCGAGGCGGGTCTGTCGGTGACCGTGCTCGAACAGGCGGAGCGCCCCGGTGGCGCGGTCCGCACGGAGGAGCTGACGCTGCCCGGGTTCCGGCACGACACCTTCTCGGCGGTGTACCCGGCCACCGCGGCCTCGCCGGTGTTCGCGCGGATGCCGTTGGCGGACCACGGGCTCGAGTGGGTGCACCCGGCGGTGTGCATGGCTCACCCGCTGCCGGATGGGAGCGCGGTCGCGCTCCACCGCGACGTCGACGAGACCGCCCTCTCGCTCGATCGCCACCATCCGGGGGACGGGGCGCGGTGGGCCGCCTTCACGACGCCGTATCTGGCGGCTTTCGACGCAGTGCGAAATCTGATGTTGTCCGGCTTCCCGCCGCTCGGCGGCGCGTTCGAGCTGCTTCGTCGTGCGGGCGTCCGGGCCACTGGGGAATTCGGCGGGCTCCTCGTCGGCTCGTCGGCCGGGCTGGGGCGCCGCCTGTTTCGCGGCGGAGGCTCGCGCGCCTGGCTTCACGGCGCGGCGATGCACGGCGATGCTCCCCCGGGCGCGGCCGGTTCGGCGATCGCGGGTTTCTACCTCAACCTGCTCGGCCACGCGGTGGGCTGGCCGAGCCCGCGCGGGGGCTCGGAGCGGATCACGGACGCGCTCGTCGGGTATCTCGAGAGCCTCGGCGGAACGGTTGAGACGGGCGCGCGGGTCGAGCGAATCGTCAGCCGACTGGGGCAGGTGTCGGGGGTCGCCGTCGCCGGCGGGCAGGAGCGGCAGGCGGGGATCGTGGTGGCTGACCTGATGCCGCACGCACTCCTCCGAATGACCGGCGACGGCCTCGCGAGGTGGTATCGCGCTCTGCTGCGGCGCTACGTGTATGGACCAGCCACCGCAAAGGTCGACTGGGCGCTCGACGCGCCGATTCCGTGGCAATCGGCCGAGGTTCGAGGGGCTGGAACCGTCCACGTGGCGGGCGGTGAGAGCGAGATGCTGAGGTCGATCGGCGAGGCCGAGCGCGGTGTGGCGTCGCGCCCGTTCCTGCTGGTCGGCCAGCAGAGCCTCGCCGACCCCTCGCGTGCGCCCGCGGGAAAACACACCGCCTGGGCGTACACGCGCGGCCGGCAGGGAACCGGACCCGCGCTCTCCGCGGACGGCAACGTCGCGGCGATCGAGGAGCAGATCGAACGCTTTGCTCCAGGGTTCCGCGAGCGGATTCTCGCTCGCCACGTGCTCGGTCCGCAGGAACTCGAGGCACGCGATCCCAACCTCGTCGGGGGAGACGTCGGCGGGGGCAGCTATCGCCTGCGTCAAGCCGTGTTTCGTCCCATCCCGAAGTGGTCGCCGTACCGCACCCCGCTGGACGGGCTGTTCCTGGGCAGCGCAGCCACGTTTCCGGGCGCGGCGGTGCACGGCGTGTGCGGCGACGCGGCCGCCCGCGCCGCGCTCCGCCACCTGGCCGCGTCGCAGCGGGCGGCGTAGAGCGCACGCACCCCAAATACGAGCCGCTACCGTTAGCCGGCGGCCGATGCGGCTCGAACTCGACCAGATCCAGGACTTCTACGAGCGCTGCTACTCCTCGTCGAGCGACGGGGAGAAGTGGGCGCGGTGGCGTGCTCTCGGCGCCGTGACGAAGGCCGAGCACGTGGTCAGCCTGCTCACGCGCGCCGGCGTCACGGACGTGGAGACGGTGGCTGAGATCGGCTGCGGCGACGGCTCGGTGCTCGACGAACTCGGACGGCGTGGCATCGGCGCCCGCCGCACCGGGATGGACATCTCGAGCAGCGCGGTGGCGATCGCCGGCGCTCGACCCGGGGTCACCGAAGTCCAGCAGTTCGACGGCTCGCGCATTCCCGCCGAGAACGGCGCCTTCGACCTGGTCCTCGCCACGCACGTGCTCGAGCACGTACCGACGCCGGAGCCGCTCGTCGACGAGCTGCGCCGCGTGGCGCGCCGGGCGCTGGTCATCGAGGTCCCGCTCGAGCAGAACCTGTCCGCTCGCCGCCCCGCGGCCCGCGCGGCATCCGAGGCGGCCGGGCACCTGCACCGGTTCGACCGCGGCCAGATGCGGCGCATGGTCGCGCGGTCGGGGTGGAGCGTTCGGGCCGAGCTGCTCGATGCTCTCCCGGCTGCCGTCCATGCCTTCGGCGCGGACACGCCCGCGGCGCGCGCGCGGGCAGGCATGAAGTGGCTCATCCGGTCAGGCATCACGCTCTGGCCGCCGCTTGGTGAGCGGCTGATCACGCTCCACTATGCGGTGATCGCGACCCCGAAGTAGGGGAGGGCGTCTCGACGTCCGGCGCGCGAGCCTTCTCGATGCTGGCGATGGAGCTGATTCCCACGATTCGCACGCTGCTCGCTGAGCTCGACGAGGAGCCGGCAGGAGCGCTCACCAGCGGCGAGCGGGCCGCACTGTGGCGCGCGCAGCAGCACGCGGCTCGGGTCGATCGAACGATGGAGGACCTGCGGCGCTACTGCCTCGATTCGCTGGACCGATGGCGGGCGCTCGGCGAATCCGACGAAAACGACTATCTGCGCGGCTACCGGCAGGGGTTCCAAACCGTGCTCGCGAGCAACGGCTTCGCCGCACCATGGCCGAATGCGGTCCGCTCGCGGTCGATGAGCTGCTCCGGTGCCTCGACAAGAACCTGGCGACGTTCCAGGTCGGGCCCCAGGCCGACGACACCGCGGCGCTCGCGCTGAGGCGCTCCGCAGAACGTGTGCCGGCCGCGCACGGGCCTAAGCGCGGCCGCGCAGCGTGACGGCGGTCCGCCGGCGTGGTGCTTCGCTGACTACCGGCCTCTGGCCAGGAGGCGCTTGGTGACCGGAAGCGTGGCCCAGCGCGGCATCCGGCGATTCGGCGCGAACGCCGCGCTCACGAGCGGACCGCCGGGGACGACGGACACTCGACCCTTTTCGGCCGCGGCCAGCCCGTCGCGAGCCACTCTCTCAGCGGGCACGAACGTGAATTTCGGTAACCGCTGCGTGAAGTAGTCGGCGTCGTTGGCTCCCTGGAACTCCGTCTCCACCGGACCGGGGCAGACCGCGGTCACCGTCACGCCCTGGTCCTGAACCTCGGCGTGCACGGCCTCTGACAGCAGCAGGACATGGCTCTTGGCGGCCGCGTAGCCGGCGTTGAACGGCATTGCCTGATAGGCCGAGGTGGAGGAGAGGTTGATGATCGCGCCGCGGCCGCGCTGCACCATCCCCGGCAGGTAGCGCGCCATCAGGTCGACGACCGCCTCGACCAGCACGCGGACCTGCCGTAGCTCGTCCTCCCGATCGGACTGCGCGAACGGGCTGAACACGCCGAAGCCGGCGTTGTTGACGAGGATCTCGACGTTGACGCCCAGCTCCATCAGCCGGGACGCGAGGCGGTCGCGATCCTCGGGGACGCCGAGGTCGGCGGCGATCGCCACCGTCTTGTCCGCGCCGCCGAGCTCCCGCGCGAGCGCGTTCAAGCGGTCCTCGCGCCGCGCCACCAGCGCCACCCGATGGCCCTGTCGGCAGAGCTGGCGGGCGAACTCCTCTCCGATCCCCGAGGAGGCGCCGGTCACGAGCGCAATCGAATCGGCTGCGGGTGGTGGAAGGCTCATCTGGCTGGCGCTCCGAGGTCGTGGTTCGCGGCCGCACATGGGCCTGGACCGGCGGACCCATCCTTCCGCATGGCGGGCCGGAGGGTCAAGTGCCGGCGACCCAACCGGGCCACGTCCGGACCGTGGCGGGCGGCTTGGCCGGTCCGGGCGCGGCGTCTGTGACCCGCGGCGGAGCTGCGGCGCGCTGCTAGATTCTCTGTCCTCCACGGTGGGCGTAGCTCAGCTGGTAGAGCTCCTGGTTGTGGTCCAGGCGGTCGGGGGTTCGAGTCCCCTCGCTCACCCCTCGCGAAAGCCGCGATTAGCAGGCTATCTCTTTCCGCCCGCAGGATTTCCGTACCAGGGTTGAGTGCCCGTTGTACCACTTGGCTCGGGAACCGCAGCCATTAGGCGCTGAGCGAGCCGACGAGTTGCGCTTTCCGCTCTCTGCGGGTCTGGATGCGATCGCCACTGTGCTCGCGCCTACGCTCAGTCCGTGGTCGCAAAGCTTGTCGCGCTCGTGCTCCCGCTGGGTCTGGACACGTTTGCTGTCGCTGCCGCGCTTGGAGTGATCGGCATCGGACCCGCGCACCGGCTGCGGGTCTCGGCCCTATTTAGCTCCTTCGAAGCCGGCATGCCGCTGATCGGTCTCGCCCTTGGAGCACCGCTGGGACACGCCGTCGGCGGAGCGGCCGATTACGTCGCGATCGGCGTGCTACTTGCCTTCGGGCTCTACACCCTGCTGGTCTCCGAAGGACGCGCCGAGGGTTCGCTTGCCCAGCTCGCGCAGATGCGCGGGCCTGGTGCGCTACTTCTCGGCGTCGGCATCAGTCTCGATGAGCTCGCGATCGGCTTCACGCTGGGCTTGCTACGCCTTCCAGTTGGGCTCGTCATCGCCCTCATCGCCTTCCAGGCATTCATCGTCACGCAGCTCGGGCTACGGCTGGGAAGCCAGCTCAGCGCGCGCTTGCGAGAGGCGACCGAGCGCGTTGCCGGCGCCGCCTGAGCGTGCTCGCGGTCGGACTACTCGCAGAGAAGGTGTTCTCCTAATCGCACCTTCCGCGAGCGCATGGCAGTCATGGCATGCTCGACTGAAACGCTCGGACAGCGCGCCGCGCCGCGACGGTCAGCAACCTCCGATCCGCGCGGAGGAGGGCGCGGCGGTGGGCTGCTTGCTGCGTGTGTCGTGATAGGAGCTGGTATGCCCCAAGCTCTTCGGGAGTGTGCCGCGACGGGCGCTGACGCTGGTCGCCTGCACACGGCGGTGAATGGGAGCTCTATAGCGCCGCCGCGAATCGATCGATACCGCGGCCCGTCTGATCGAGGCGCGGCGCTGGTCATCTCTAGCCGCGTCTGAGAAGCCGTCCGATCGCGGCCATCATCTCTTCGGTCCGCTCGTCCTGCTGTTGCTGGTTTGGCGCCGATCACGCAGGTGTGAGCGTGCCCGTCGAGCAGCCCGAGCGCCACCTTGTCCAGCGCCGCTTGGGCGGCGCTGATCTGGGTCAGGATGTCGATGCAGTACCGGTCCTCGTCGACCATTCCTTCGATCCCGCGGATCTGCCCTTCGATGCGTCGCAGCCGCGCGAGCAGCTGGTCCTTGCTGGCGGTATAGCCCCTGGTGGGCGCCTGAGTCTTCGGCATATCCCGTATCCTAGCACTTACCTCTACCCCCTAGGGGTATATGTGCTACCGTGGTCGCCGTGAGCGTCCTCGATGTGATCTGAGCTGACGGCGAAGGGAACCCGGTGAGTGAACGCGGCAAACAGCTGCACGCCACGGCCGAGCAGCAGATCGCCGAGCTCTCCCTCCTCTCAACCTCACCGGCCCCCCCCCCTCGCGAGCTTCGTGACGACCAGCGGCCACGTGACAACTGCGCACCCACCGGCGCAGCACGGCGGCCATCGCATCCCGCGCGTCCTCCGGGCCCTGGGTCACGGCCCCACAGACCACGCCGCCGATGCGGCCGGCGCCGGCGATCACGGGGACCGACACGCCGCGGAGAGCTTCGACCCGCGATCAGTGATCAGGCAGCTGTCGGCCGCGCGCGAGAGGCTCGATCGAGTAGCCGAGCTCACCGACGAACAGCTCGACGCGATCCCCCCGAAGGACAGCTTCAGGTTCTGCGACGGGCGACGAACCCTCGAGCAGGTCCTCGCGAGTCTCCTGAAGCACCAGCGTCACCAGGTCGCCGCGCTCAGAGCAGCGCTTCCGTGAACAGCCGGACCGGCGCGAGAAGCCTCTGCACGCGAACGGCGTCCTGCCGGGGGCTTCTGAGCGGTCGATATCCGCATGGCTGTTCATGCAATAATGCGAGCATGGGACACGGTGTGGAGCCCGAGTTTGGATTTCTCTCGGCCGGGACGGCGCGCTCGGTCGCGGAAACGATGCAGGCGCTCGCCACTCCGAGCCGGGTGCGGATCCTCAGCCGGCTTGGCGTGGGCCCGTGCTCGGTCAGCGATCTCGCGCAGGACGTCGGGATGGCGCAATCGGCCGTCTCCCAGCAACTGCGGGTGTTGCGCCATCTCGGGCTGGTCGTCGGCGAGCGTGACGGCCGGCAGGTCATCTACGCGCTGCACGACGACCACGTGCGCGCGCTGCTCAGCGAGGCGGTGTCTCACACCGAGCACCTGCGCCTCGGCCTATCGGCAAGTCCTCGGGCGGAGGTCGTCGGGGGATGAGCGCCACGACGCCGGCGCTGCTCGCTGCCGCTGCCGGGGTCGGCTTCGGGCACGCGATCCTTCCCGACCATTGGGTGCCCCTCGCGGTGCTCGGCCGCGCCCGTCGCTACCCGCTCTCGAAGGTCGCGCGGCTCTCAGGCTTGGCCGGCGTGGCGCACGTCCTGCTCTCGATCGTGCTCGGCGCCGTGATCATCGCGATCGGACTGCAGTTCCGATCGACCGTGCAGGGCGCGCAGGACACGATCATCGGTTGCCTGCTCATCGCCACGGGTGTCGGATTCGCCATCTTTGAGCTGAGCGGACACGGTCACAGCCACGACCACGACCCACGACCACGACCACCACCACGATCACGGCCACGACCGGTCACAAGACCGTCGTGGACTCCGAGGACTCGCGGCGGTCATGGTTCCGTTCGGAGCGGCCGCGTCTCCGGACCTCACGATCCTGCCCGTATTCCTGGCCGCGACGACGGTCGGAGTCCCGACCGCGATCGGCTCGCTCGCGATCTTCGCCTCGGTCACGATCGCGACCATCGTCGCTCTCACGCTGACCGCAGCCAAGGGCGGCTATCAGATCAAAGGTCAATGGCTTGACCGATGGGGGAACGGGATCACGGCCGTGGTGCTCGTCGTGATCGGCACGCTGGTCCTGACAGGCACGATCTAACCCGCGCAACTCAACGAGCGCCAGACCCCTGCTCGTCGCGCTCCGGCGCAGCAGCCACGCATGCACACTGGTCAACCCAACGCGCGTTAGGATGAGGTGGGTGGGTGACGATCGGTGTGATCTGCTCTGTCTGGATCTGCCTCGCGCAGAGGAGATCCGCACAGGCCTGGATCCCGCGGCGGCGGGCGCGGCCGCGGTGACGGCGAAGGCGCTGGGCGATCCGACCCGTCTGACGATTGCGATGGCGCTACGCGCGGGCGAGGAGCTGTGCGTCTGTGACCTGGGATGGATCACGATGAGGCCCGAGAACCTCGTCGGCCATCACCTGCGGGTGATGCGCGAAGCCGGGCTGGCCGAGTCGCGGCGCGACGGAAAGATCGTTTTCTACTCCCTCACCGCGACCGGACGGCGCCTCGTCGATACGCATCTCGCCGCTGTTGCGACGCTGACATGAGCACGACCACCGACCCGACGCCGGTCTCGGCCGCTGCACCGCCGGCGACCGGGGAGCGGGATCGGTTGATCGGACGCGCGAAGGCGCTGTCGTGGCTCAGTCTGGCGTGGATGACGGTGGAGGGCGCCGTGGCGATCACAGCCGCGCTGATCGCGGGGTCCGTCGCGCTGTTGGGATTCGGGATCGATTCCGCGATCGAGGGCCTCGCCTCGGTGATCGTGATCTGGCGGTTCACCGGCTCCCGCCGGCTCTCCGAGCAGGCCGAGCGCCAAGCGCAAAAGGCGGTCGCGGTCTCGTTCTTCCTGCTCGCGCCCTATATCGCCCAAGACGCGATCCGCGCCTTGATCAACGGTGAGCATCCCTCAACGAGCTGGGTGGGGATCGGGCTGTCGATCAGCTCGATCATCGTCATGCCGCTGCTCGGCCGCGCCAAGCAGCGCGTCGGGGGCCGGCTTCGCTCCGGCGCGACCACGGGTGAGGGCGCGCAGAACCTGCTCTGCGCCTACATGGCCGCCGCCGTGCTCGTCGGGCTGGCCGCCAACGCCGCGCTGGGCTGGTGGTGGCTTGACCCGGTGATCGCGCTGGCGATCGCCGCGGTCGCGGTCCGTGAGGGCCGGGAAGCGTGGGCCGGTGAGGATTGCGCCTGTGTCGCGGTTCCCGGGCTGCAGGCCGGCGGCCGCGACGAGGCTTGCTGCCATCAGGATGGCTGCTGATGGCCCACGAGCACGACCATGGGCATGGGCATGCCCACGATGGTCACTCGCACGGGGTCTCCGCCGACGCCGATCGCGGCAAGCTCGCGATCGCGCTGGGGCTGATCGTCGCCTTCATGGCCGTCGAGGTGACGGTCGGGATCATCGCCAGCTCGCTCGCGCTGCTCTCAGACGCCGCGCACATGCTCACCGACGCCACCGCGATCGGCCTATCACTGGTCGCGATCCGCCTCGCGCAACGACCCGCCAGGGCGCGCTGACCTTCGGACTCAAGCGCACCGAGATCCTCTCCGCGCAGTTCAACGGCGCGACCCTGCTCGTGCTCGGCTGCTGATCGTCTACGAGGGCATCAGCCGCCTGGTCACGCCGCCCGGTGTCGCCGGCGCTCGCGGTGCTGATCGTCGCGCTGATCGGGATCGTGGTCAACCTGGCTGCGACGTGGACGCTGTCAAGGCCAACCGCCAGTCGATGAACGTCGAGGGCGCCTATCCAGCACATCCTCACCGACCTGGTCGCGTTCATCGTCACCGCGATCGCCGGCGCGAGTGATCCTCATCACCGGCTTTCGCCCGCGCGGACGGGATCGCGTCGCTGGTCGTCGCGGCGGTGATGCTGCGCGCCGCCTACGGTCTGCTCAAAGCCTCCGGCCGCGTGTTCCTCGAAGCCGCCCCGGAAGGCGTCGACCCCGACGCGATCGGTCGCGCGCTGTCGCCGAGCCCGGCGTCAACGAGGTCCACGACCTGCACGTGTGGGAGATCACCTCCGGCTTCCCCGCCCTCTCCGCCCACGTGCTCGTCGGGACCGAAAGCAACTGCCACGCGCGCGCCGCCACCTCGAAACCCTCCTGCACGACCAGTTCGACATCGAGCACACCACGCTACAGGTCGACCACGAGGGCGGCGAGCTCCTCAGCATCGAGCTGCCCGAACAGCACGAACGAACCACTCACTGAGTGCGCCCGACATTCCTCGCTGACGCAAAGCAGGGCTGCAAAAAGGGAGGGCGGGAAACCCCTTCTAGCGAGAGCCGCCACCATGGTCTCATCGTCTCCAGAGCCGTCGTTGCTTTGGGTCGGGAATTCCCATGATCTTCCGGTACTGGCGCTCGCGCTCGGCGGCTGCCTCGGGCGGCTCGTCTTGCTCCACGGCCGGGGGTGGCGCTAAGCCACCCTATGAGCTTCAGCGCGGAACCGGCCGCCGCGGACCTGTGGAACTCTGGACGCGTTTCGACGAAGCCGTGGGGGACTCGATCGGGTAAGCGAGGGCCGCAGCCTTCGAGCAGTAGGCCGGGCCAACGCCGAGCTTTCCGACGTTGCTTCGCAGCTGGCCGAGGCGGTCGAGCGCGAGGATCGGGGGAGCGGGCTGCTCGCGCCCGCCCGGTGCAAGCGCGGGCGCGCTGCGTAGCGTTCCTCAGGCGTCAGGATCGGCCCGGTCAGCGACCGAGAGCTGCCGAGTCGACGCGCGCGTTCTCGCGCGCCGTGGCCTGTCCGACAGCCGCTTGGCGGAACGTGACCAGCCGGCCGGAGTCCTCGTCCCAGAGCTTGAGCCGCAGGCATTTGATGCCGTCCCATACCGACAGCGTAGGGACCTGGCGGAACGCCGGGTAGGCCTCGTGTGCCCGTTGCAGGTTGTAGTTGGGGATCCTGGTCGAGAGGTGGTGGACGTGGTGCAGCCCGATGTTGCCCGTAAAGAACTGCAGCACCTTCGGCAGCTTCAGATATGAGCTGCCCTTCAACGCCGCCTCGTCGTAGCTCCAGGAATCGGAATTCTGCCAGTACGCATCCTCGAACTGATGCTGGACGTAGAACAGCCAGACGCCGATCGACCCCGCCAGCAGCGCGGACGGCATCTCGACGAGCATGAAGCTCCCCATCCGACCAACCAGCAAAGCAGCCCGATCACCGTCGCGAGCGCGAGGTCGGTGCGCCAAACGCTGCGACGCAGCCGCGGCCGGTCATCGTGCGAGGCGAAACGTGGCGCGAGAATCATCGCCCACACGGGGCCGAGGCCGAACATCACGATCGGGTTGCGAAACAACCGGTAGGTCATCCGGCCGTGCCATGGACGCGCAACGTACTCCGCCAC
>CAVPZV010000010.1:0-111897 GCA_963710305.1 uncultured Solirubrobacterales bacterium
CGGATCGCCTTCAGCCAATGGCTAGGCGAGCACGCCGCGTCTGTCGGTCGCTCCTACGCCAACGAGCTTCAACGCCATTTCGTTTTGACGAAAACCGCCTGAGGCTTGCGCCACCGGCGTTGTCGGCACGCACCAGTCGGTTGGCACCGAGCCGGTCGCAGGGCCGCGCAGATCAGGGTTTGAGCTTGGTGACGGCTTTGCAAGCGGCGG
Organism: uncultured Solirubrobacterales bacterium; assembly: GCA_963710305.1. GTDB lineage: Bacteria > Actinomycetota > Thermoleophilia > Solirubrobacterales > Solirubrobacteraceae > Palsa-465. Next base: position 211 of record CAVPZV010000010.1, read on the forward strand.
TCAGGCCGTGGCGTGCCCGCGTGGAGCCGACCGCCGAGCCATCGAACACGAGCGTGTCCATGCCGGTGAGAGCCGTCTGCCTGAACCTGATGGTGCCTTTCCAAGTGGCGGCATCACGGGTTCCGCCGATGATCGTCATCGACCCGGTCACCGGGAGGTACCCCTGGGCGGGGTTGTATTTGCCCGCGCGGGCGCTGTACTTCACACACGCCGTGCCCAGCGAGTGGTGCGAGAAAGTCACCATGGCGATGCCACCGTTACCGCTGACCTTGGCGAGATAGGTGCCGCCCTTCGCGATTTGTGGATACGGCACTCCGGTGACCGCGGCGGCAATGTACGCCGCCGCTCTCCCCGCCGCGCTCAGCTTGGCCGAGAAGTGACCTTTGGCTCCATCGGAGCCAAAGTCCGTGTTGGCGACCTTGACCTTGAAATCGCTACGCGACGAGGACGAGGCGCGGGCGAGCGTCTGCCCCCGAGCGGAAAATCCATGGGCGAGCACCAGCGTCAGTGCGATCGCCGTCACGGTTGCGAGCACGCCGAGCAACCGGAGCCCCTGCCGATAGCTCAGGATTCTGGCCATTCGCGAACCCTATCGACGCGCGCCTGTCACGACAGCTCTTCTTCAGCGACCCTGAGCGCGGCGCCGGCTCGCGTCCGCTTGCACCCGTCTCGACGCGGCTCCGTCTTCATCCGAGTCATCCCGCGCCGGCGGCCGCCAGCGTCTCGGCCTCACGGAGGCGCATGTCGATGAGCTCGAGGCCGGAGCTCCACAAGCCGGGATCGCTGAGGTCGATGCCGGCCATCGCCGCCAGCTCGTGCGGACTACGCGATCGCCCGGCGGCGAGCATCCCCAGATAGTCCTCGACGAACGGCTCACCGACCTCTTGGTAACGGGCGTACGCCGCGAGCGCGAGCAGCTGCCCGAACGCGTAGCCGTAGACATAGCCGGGGACGTCGAAGAAGAAATGGGGCACGATCGACCAATCGCGCTCGATTCCGGGGGTCAGCTCGACCGCGTCGCCGTACTACTCGCGCATCGCCTCGGCCCACAGCGCGTTCAGAACGTCAGGCGCCAGCTCCCCGTCCGAGCGCCGCCTGGTGTGGGCCGCGTCCTCGAAGCGGTTGAAGGCGATCTGCCAGTGCACCGCCATCATCGCCCCGTCGATGCTCAGCCCGAGAATCGCCAGGCGTTCCCGATCGTCGTCGGCGTTCGCGAGCATCCGGTCGACCAAGAGCGTCTCGCCAAAGATCGATGCGGTCTCCGCGACGATCGTGGGCGCCTCTACGTGAAAGATTCCGCGCGGCGCTGCGAGCACGCCGTGCAGCCCATGGCCAAGCTCGTGGGCGATCGTCATGACATCGCCGAAGCGGCCGCGGTAGTTGAGCAGGACGAACGGGTGGACCGCCGGGGCCTCGGACTCGCAGAACGCCCCGAAGTACTTCGTCGGCCGCGCCGGCGCGTCGATGCGGCCCTCGTCGAAGAAGCGCGCCACGATCTCCCTCGCCCGCGGCGAGAACGAGCCGTAGCTGTCGAGCACGAGCTCCCGCGCCTCGGCGTAGCTGAACCGACGCTCGACCGATCCAACCGGAGCGAACACGTCGTAATCATCCAGCCGGTCGAGCCCCAGCAGCCTGGCTTTCAGCCGGTGCCAACGATGCGAGATGTCATAGCGGCCGACGACCGCGTCGATGAGCGCCTGCACCTCGGCGCCGGAGATCTCGTTCTCCCGGTTCTTCGCATCGAGCCAGTGACCGCGCCCGCGCAACCGGTCGAGCGTCGCGTGCCCATGCAGCAACGCGTTATACGCGAACGCTCGAGTCCGCAAACCCGGCTCGAGCGCCGCCGCGAACGCCTCCTGCGCGCGCCGGCGCAGCCCGCGGTCCGGATCCTCGCGCAGGCTGAGGATCGCCCCAACGCCGACCTCCTCACCATCGACCTCAAACCGGATGGCCGAGGCGAGCTCGTCCGTCAACCGTGTCCATGCGAGCCGGCTCGTCGACGCGGTCTCTGACAGGACCCGCTCCTCGGCGGCGCTGAGCAGCTCACTGCCGGCGGCGTGGACCCTACGGAGATGATGCGCCGCAAACTCGAGCGCCGGGCCCGCGGACTCGATCAGCCGCTCCATCTCGTCGCGCGACAGCGCAGCCCACTCGAGCTCAAAGAACCGCACCATCTGCTCGATCTCCGAACGCCGCTCCGCAACCGCCTGATAAAGGGCGCTCGCGCCCTCGTCGTCGAGATCGACCGCATGCGAGAGCTGCGGCATAGATGAACGCCCGCATCGTCATCTCCCGGATCGCCGAGAGCTCGAGCATCGCCGCGGTCAGCCCGCGACCGTCCAGATCCGCGACCCGTCCGCAGTGGCGGGCAGCGAAATCGGCGCTTCGCACCGCCGCGGCCTCGAGGAACCCCCGCGCGCCGCCAGGCCCACCGCCGTCGACGAGGGGTTCGAGGTCCCAGACCGCAGCGGCCAGCTCCCGATCGCTGAGGTGCTCCGCCTTCGCGCTCATGCCTCAAGCGACCCTAGCCAGCGGCTGTCCCGCTGTCCAGCGATCTCCGGCGCGGGAAGATCCAGCGGCGTGATGCTCCTGCGTTGCGGCATGCTTCGCGGCCTTGGCACTTCATCCCAGCTATCCGCTCCGTTCACCGCGGCTGACTTTGCGAGCTCTCGCAGAGCGGGACGTCGCAGCGCTGGTCGCCTACCGGTCGCTCTCGGAGGTATGCCGATACGTGCCGTTTGAGCCGATGGACGCCACCGCGGTGCGCGAGCGTTTGCATGGGTTGTGGGCACGACAGATCCTCGAAGCCGAAGGGGAGGCGTTGTTCCTCGGTGTCGAGCTCATCGCGACGGGCGAGCTGGTCGGTGACGTCATGCTCAAGTGGACCTCCGCCGAGGATCGTGGTGGGGAGATCGGCTATGTCTTTCATCCCGCCTATGCCGGTCACGGGTACGCGACCGAGGCCGCGCACCGGCTCCTGCATCTTGCCTTCGACGATCTCGGCCTGCACCGCGTCATCGCGCGTCTGGATGCCGAGAATCACAGTTCGGCTCGTCTCGCCGCGCGCCTCGGCATGCGGCAAGAGGCACACCTTGTGCAAAACGAGTGGTTCAAGGGCCACTGGAGCGACGAGCTGGACTTCGCGATCCTGGAAGATGAATGGCAGGCCATGGACCATGGCGGGTGTCTCCCAGGTCCGTCGAGCTGAGGCGATTCGTGTCCCGGCGGCCGCCAACGCCTCCGTGCTGTCCGTGATCGCTACTTCGGTTCGGCGGCGCGGCGGCGGTCGTAGAGACGCACCGACCAGAGGTAGCACACGACGGCGATGCCGACGCTCCACGCGACGGCGGCCATTGCGTGGGTGCCGGTTGGGGTGTCGGTGAGGAGCCCGCGCACGGTCTGGGTCACGGGGGTGAAGGGCTGGTACTCGGCGAACTGGCGTAGCCCGTCGGGCATCGTGTCGGTCGGCACGAAGGCGCTGCTGAGCAGGGGCAGCAGGGTCAGTAGCGTGGGGGTGTTGCTGGCTGTCTCCACACTCTTGGCGGCCAGTCCGAGGGCGGCGGACAGCCACACGAGCGCGAGGCTGAACAGGAGCAGCACCCCGGCGGCGGCCAGCCAGGCGAGGGGGCCCGCGCTGGGGTGGTATCCGATGGCCAGAGCGACGCCGAGCACGATGGCGAGCCCGATCATGGTTTGGAGCACGCTGCCGATCACGTGGCCGGTCAGCACGGCTCCGCGGGCGATGGCCATCGTGCGAAATCGATCGATGATGCCCTCGGTCATGTCCGTGGCGACAGACAGCGCCGTGCCGAGCGCGGCCGTGGCCACGGTCATGATCAGGATGCCCGGCACGACGTAGGTGAGGTAAGTCGTCCGGTTGCCGTGTGCGGCGTGGCCCAGGCCGGCGCCGAGCTGGCCGCCGAAGACGTAGACGAACAGCAGCAGGAACACGATCGGGAGGCCGACGAGCTGCAGGGTCACCGACGGGTAGCGCAGCTGGTGCTTGAGGTTGCGGCGGAGCATCGTCGCCGAGTCGCTGAAGGTGTAGGCAAGAGCGCTCATCGCTGAAGTGCCTCCTCGGGGTCGGGGTCGGGGTCGCCGGTCGAGTGGCCGGTGACTGCGAAGAAGACGTCATCGAGGTCGGGGGTGTGAATCGACAGGTTCTCGACCTCCACGCTGGCGTTGTCCAGCTGCGCGAGCAGTGCGCGTAGCGAGGCGAGGGTGCCGTCGCCCGGCACCTGCAGGGTGAGCTGCTCATCCTGGGGCGGGGCGGTGTCGAGCGCTGCGGCGGCCTGGAGTAGCGCACACGAGTCAGCGAAGCGAAGCTCGACATGGCCGCCGGGAATGCGGCGTTTCAGCTCCGCCGGAGTGCCCTCGGCCACGATCCGGCCCTGGTCGAGCACCGCGATCTGGTCGGCCAACTGGTCGGCTTCCTCGAGGTATTGAGTGGTGAGAAAGATCGTGACGCCGTCGGCAACCAGCTCGCGGATGATCTGCCGCATGGTTCGGCGGCTGCGCGGGTCCAATCCGGTGGTGGGCTCGTCGAGGAAGATCAGCCGCGGGTGACCGACGAGGGTCATGGCCAAATCCAGCCGGCGCCGCATCCCGCCGGAATAGGTCGACACCCGCCTGTCCGCCGCGTCGGCGAGGTCGAACCGTTCGAGCAGCTCGGTCACCCGCCGCGATCCTGCGCGCGCGTCGAGATGGCGCAGCTTGGCCATGAGGCGCAGGTTCTCGGCGCCGGTGAGCAGATTGTCCACCGCAGAGAACTGGCCGGTGACCCCGATCAGCGCCCGCACCGCGCGTGACTCGGTGGCCAGGTCGTAACCGGCAACCCGGATGACCCCGAGATCGGCCGAGATCAGGGTCGAGAGGATGCGCACCATCGTCGTCTTGCCCGCCCCGTTGGGGCCGAGCAACGAGAAGATCGTCCCCTCCGAGACGGTGAGGTCCACATCGTCGAGCACGCGATGCTCCCCGAACGACTTGCGTACTCCGCGGGCGGTGATGGCGCTGCCGAGCGACTCTTCGAGCCCGGTCACATCGACCGCCGCTGCCTCCGTGGATGTCCTGCCTCTCTCGTTCCGCGGGCCCGAGAACGCGATCCCGTGTCGGGGCCCCGCGGTCCAATCGTTGCTGTTCATTCCCGTCCTTTCGTTGCTACGACCACGGTTGGCGAGGATCTCGCCCGCCGGCCTTGATCGCATCAGCGTGCTCGCCGGTCGTGCCGCCGGTCCGTGACCCTCGATCGCATCACTCATGCGTCCCTCCCGCCCGGAAGCAGCTCGTCGCTGCGCTGGGCCTCGCGGCGGATCGTGATGTCCCCGAATCCCGTCCTCGCCCGTACCTCGACCTGCTCGTCGGCTGACTCGGGACCCTGGGTGGCGTCGAGGCCGTTGTGGACGTGGCCGAAGCGCGTGTGGAGGTCGAGCCACGCGGCAACCCCGCCGGCGATCCCGACCTCGATCTGCCCGGTTGCGGTCTCCGCGACGAGCGAGCCGCGGTGGATGCGCCCGACGCGGATGTGACCGTTGGCGGTCTTGGCGCTGACCGAACCGCGCGAGTGCTCGACGTCGATGTCGCCGTTTGCCGCCTTGACCCGGAGATCACCGCCGACCTCGCCGATCCGCGTGTCGCCGTTGGAGTTCTTGATCACCGCCGAACCGTCGATCTCGCCGGCACGCACATCGCCCGTGGCGGTCGTCAGCTCGGCGTCCCCGGTCACCCGCTCGAGCCTGATGTCGCCGGCCGTCGCCAGCTTCACGCGCGCGGCCCGATCAAGGCTGATCTCGCCGACGCCGCTCTTCAGCTCGCAGCGCCCGAGCGAACCGGTACTGCGAAACCTGCCGGCCGCCACCTGGCCGGTCAGATCCGAGCCGGCGGGAAGCTCGATGTCGACATCGATCGAGCCGCCGTCGCTGAACGGGCTCCACTCCCGCAGCCGGCGCGGTCCCTTGACCAGCAGCCTGCCATCGGCGTATTCGACGCGCGTTTGCTCGGCAGCGGTCACGTCGTCGCGCCTGGCCGGGTCGCTCGGCCGTACCTGGACGATGGTGTCCGCGCGCTCCTCCGTGGCGACGCTGACGTCCGCCACGCGCAACTCGAGCACGACGGAGATTGGTTGTGGTGTTTCGAAGTGAGACATGTCGTGGTCCTGTGAGTCGGTGGTTTCAGTGAGTTCGTTCTTCGATGGCCGCTGCGCCCGCTCAGCGCCCCCAGCCCGTGTAGCGCTGGCCCGATCGGGCGGTCCGTTGCTCGCGCTGGGACCCCGGCTGACCGCGCTCGACGGCCGCCGCGACCGCGCGCACGAGCCACGCGTTGATCGACAAGCCCTCGTGGTCGGCGCTTTGCTCGACCCGGCTCTTGAGCTGGTCTGGAAGCCGCAGGTTGATCCGCGCGATCCCTCCGTCTCCGGCCGTGGCCGCTGCGGCGCTCGTGGCCCGCCCCCCGGTCAGCTCCCGGCTATCGGTCTGCTCGCCCGCCGGCTCGGCCGGCGGCACCGTGACCACGAACTCCGGCTCGCTTCCGCGCAGGCGCAGTTCGACGGAGCCAGGCGCCAGCTCGCTCGTGATCTCGGCCGCTGCCGCCGAGAGTGCATCCAGCAGGGTGAGTCGCACGGCGGATTCCAGCGCGGCGGTCAGCCGCTGCGCGAGCGACAGTGCCTCCTCGCCTCCGGCCGAGGCCGCCACCGCCAGCTGCTCACGGAGCTTGTCCACATATGCTTCCAGTTCCATGGCACCAATATGGCACCATTCTGGCACCAAGTCAAGTGCCGTTGTGATGCCGCACTGGCGAGGCCGCGTAGGCGGTCCTTGCACGGCCGGCTACGCCGCCGCTCCGCCCCGCCGCTCGGCGCGACCGCGACCGGCTACGCCAGCCGCGACGGGGCTGAGCGCGGTCGGTCATCGTGCTCCTCTCCCGGGTCGACCCCGCGGTGCATCCGCATCGGTCATCCAGCCCGGGCGGACGAGGCCGCTCTCGTAGGCCAGCACGACGAGCTGCGCGCGATGGCGAGCGTCGAGCTTGGCGAAGAGCCGGCCGACGTGGGTGCGTGCGGTCGCCGGGCTGAGGACGAGCCGCTCGGCGATCTGCTCGTTGGTCAACCCCTCGGCGACGAGGGCCAGCACCTCTCGCTCGCGATCGGTCAGCGCCTCGAGCACGCTCGTGTCGCGCGGGGATCGCGCGCGGTCGGCGAACTCGGCGACCAGCCGGCGAGTCATGTTCGGGGAGATCAGCGAGTCCCCGCGCGCCGCGGCGCGTACCGCGCCGACCAGCTCAGCGGGCTCGGCGTCCTTGACGAGAAAGCCGACGGCGCCGTCGCGCAACGCGTCGAACAGGTACTCGTCGAGCGCGAATGTGGTGAGGATCACCACGCGCACGCCGGCGAGCTCGGGATCCCCGGCGATCCGGCGGGTCGCCTCCAGCCCATCCAGGTCGGGCATGCGAATATCCATCAGCACGACGTCGGGCTTGAAACGGCGGGTGAGGGCGAGCGCCTGCTCGCCGGTGGCGGCCTGGGCGATGACCTGAATGTCCTCGCGCGCGTCGAGCAGCGCTCGCAGACCGCTGCGCACCAGGCCCTGATCGTCGGCCAGCAGCGTGCGGATCATTGCCCGGCTCCGTCCGGCAGGTGCGCTGTCACCTCGAAGCCTCCGCCGGCCGGCGCCGTGCGTCCAACCAGCCGCCCAGCGCGGCCGCGCGCTCGCGCATACCCGCAATCCCGCTGCCCGGATGCCCGAGCCCGTGCCCAGGGGCGCGCGGCCGCGGTGGTCGGGCGCGGCCGTTGTCGCAGACCCGCAGCCCGAGCGCATCGCCGCTGTAGCTCCAGCTCGATGGTCACGATCGTTCCGGGAGCGTGACGGGCAACGTTGGTGAGCGACTCCTGGATGATCCGGTAGGCGGCCAGCTCGACGGCGCCACCCAGCGGCCGGGCGATCCGGTCCTCCGCACGGTCACCGACAGCCCGGCACTACGGGCCGGCTCGACAAGCTCGGGCAACCGGTCCAGACCTGGGGTCGGCGCGCGCGGGGCGCCCTGCTCCTGGTCACCGTCGCGGAGGCTCGCGAGCATCGCCGCGCAGCTCATCGAGCGCCTCTCCGGACACCTCCCGGATCGCCGCGAGCGCCTCGCGTGCCTGGTCCGGCTGTGTCTCGAACAGGTCCAGACCGACCCCGGCCTGGAGGTTGATCAGCGAGATGTTGTGGCCCACGACGTCATGCAGCTCCCGCGCAACCCCCAGACGCTGCGCCCCAGCTCGCGCGCGCTCCTCGGCCGCACGGGCTGCGGAGGCGGCGGCCACCCGCTCCCGGCGGATCCGCACCGCCTCGGCGGCAACCGCCAGCACCGCAAGCCAACCACCAAGCGCCAACGCCCCGCCAAGCGACGCCGTCGCGTCCCCGAGGATCAGCGGCGCGATCCACAGCGACCCGACATAACCGGCCACGAGCATCACCCACCCGGCGCGACGATGCCCACCGATCGTCGGCCAGGAAGAAGGAGACGATCAGGCTGATGTAGGCGAACCGGTCGGCGCGCGGGCCGAGCGCAGCGATGAACGTGATCCACATGACCGTCACCGGGTGGCGGCGACGAGCGAGCAGCGCGACCGGCCCGGCGAGCAGCAGCAGCACGTCGACGGCACCCAGGCTGTCGCGACGGGATGGTGATGGCGAAGCGCGGCGTAGGCTGCCCCGAGCTGGAGCGCGGCGACAGACCGCAGGGCAGGCATCGGCTCGCGCGGCTCCGCAGAGCCGGGGTCATGCAGGATGCGCCGCGCGGGAATCCTTGGCGAGAGATGACGGTGGCGTGATGCATCCAGTCGCACGGTAGCGACGGCCGGCCGCCGACGCGCGTACGCCACCCGACGTATTTCGACGGCCGCCAGATACGCCCACCGACGTGCAGCGATCGCGCGCCTGGACGGACGACGCCGGGCGCCGGGCGAGACACGATCGGCGCCATGCAAATAGACACCCCACACCACCGCCCAAGGGCTGACGCGGATCGAGCTGGATGGACTGACCAAGCACTTCGGCGACGTGCTCGCCGTCGCAGGACGTCTCGCTTCACCACCGAACCGGGCACGCTCACCGGGTTCCTCGGTCCCAATGGCGCAGGCAAGACGACGACGCTGCGGATGCTGCTGGGACTCGTCACCCCGACGAGCGGCACCGCCACGATCGGCGGCTACACCTACCGCGACCTCCCGCAGCCCGCGCCATACCGTCGGCGCGGTGCTCGAGTCCTCAAACCCCTACCCGGTCGAACCGGCCGCCAGCACCTGCATATCGAGGCGCTCGCCGCCGACGCCCGAGTCCCGGATCGACGAGGTGCTGAGCTCGTCGACCTCGACGGCACGCCGCGAACCGGCGCGTCGGGACCTTCTCGCTCGGGATGCGCAGCGGCTCGCCTGGCCACCGCGCTGCTCTGCGACCCGCCGATCCTGATCCTCGACGAACCGGCCAACGGCCTGGACCCTGAAGGCGTCGCTGGCTGCGACGGCTCCTACGCGAGCTCGCCGACGAGGGCCGCACGATCATCGTCTCGAGCCACATCCTCGCCGAGGTCGCCCAGACCGTCGACCGCGTGCTGATCATGAGCCACGGCGGGCTGATCACCGACGAGACCGTGGAACGACCTGCTGGCCGCGCACGACGGCGCGATCGCTCGAGGACGTGTTCCTCGAGCTCACCGCGGGAGCAGGTGGCGATGATGAACCGGCTCGTCCGCGTCGAGCTGCTCAAGCTCCACACCATCCGCGCTACCTACGGCCTCGCACTCACCGGCGCCGTCATCACCGGCCTGTTCGCCTCACTCGAGGCGACACGTGCCGGACGCAGGGTCGCTCCGATCTCGACCACCCAGGGGCTTGAGACCGTGAGCACGGCGACCGGGGTGGCGATGATCCTCGCCGCGGTCCTCGGCGTGCTGCTCGCCAGCGGCGAGTACCGTCACACCACCGCGACCCTCACCTACCTCGCCACCCCCCGGCGCAGCCGCGTGCTCGGCGCCAAGGCCATCGCCGCCGCCTCGCCGGTTTGGGCTACGGGATCCTCGCGGCGCTCGTGGCGACTGGTACCGCACTCGTGTTCATCGCCGCCCACCACGACCATGTCTCGCTCGGCACCGGGACGCTGATCGCACACGTCGCGGGCGCGGGGCTCGGAGCTGCGCTGCTCGCAGCGGTCGGGGTCGCGGTCGGGTCGCTGATCCGCGCCCAGATACCCGGCGTCTAGGCTGCTCGTATTGCGCGTCGCGTGAGGGTCTGGCGACCCCGAACGTCGGGTTACTGGCGGTGCTCCCTGATCCCGGTGGGATCCCCGGTGTGTGCTCCGAGCGCAACGCCCAGGAAGACACACACGCCTAGGAGGACCAAATAGCCGAGAGCGGCTGGGAGCAGGCCGGAGATCACCACCAGGGCAAGCCCGAACATGCAGCTGAGGATCAGCCACCGCCATGTGGCTCGAGCGGGATGGCGGCCGACGTAGGCGACCAAGCCACTGCGGAACTGGGCTTTACCGGACCCAGCCGGACTCATGGGGTCATGATTGCACCCGAACCGCCGCGGCGTCAAAACGCCGAATTCCGTACACGGCCTCGGCGCTGGCCGCTACCTGCCGGTGCGTTCCCGGTGCTTGCACCCCGGCCAGCAGCAGGGCCGGCGCTTACCTTCCTCGAGCTCCTCTTGGGTCCGCCGAATGCGGCGCTGGCGCGTGGTCGCCTGCTTGGCGTCCTCGACCCAGCAGATGAACTCGTTGCGGGCGAGGGGCGTGATGTCCTTCCAGGCATCGAGTGCCGTGGCGTTGGCGACCAGCGCCCTGCGCAGGTCCACCGGGAGTTCATGGACGACCCCACCGGGCACTGTCTGGCCGCTCACAGCGACCGATGGTAGTGCTGGAACGGGGTCCCCCGCGCGGTCCTGTCCGAGTTCGATGACCGGGTTCGCCACATCGAGCTGGCGGACGGGCAAGCGTTCGACCACCTCCAACTGATCGACATTCCCGCGGAGGCCGCCGCGCACGAGCCGTGGTTCAACGAGACGCTCGTGTCGGTCAACGACGCCGTCGTTCGGCTTGGCGTCATCGACGGCGATTTCCACTGGCACAAGCACGATGACCAGGACGAGTTCTTCCTGGTCCTCGACGGGGAGTTGCTGGTCGATGTCGAGGGCTCCGGCACGATCACCCTCGGCCGGCACCAAGCCTGCAGCGTCCCCAGAGGTGTGGTTCACCGTACCCGAGCCCCCCGCAGGACCACGATCCTCATGGTCGAGGCCACAGGCGTCATCCCCGTCGGGGACTGAGATCCCCGCAGCGCCGGCGGCTCCCGAGGGGGCGCTCAGCTCAGTGACGCCGCGATGAAGACGAGCGTCGACCCGTTGCGGCGCCTGTACGATCGGATCGGGCTACGAGATGGCGCCTCGCCACCGAGCCCCACGCCCTCGCGCGCCTGAACGCTCGGTGGTACTGATGACGCATTCACTGCTATCCCGAGGAGAGAGTCCATGACGCAGGCGGATCACCTTGCGTATTTTCGTGAGTTGTATGAGCGGTTCAACCGCCGGGACCCCGACGGTGTGCTGGCGATGATGAGCGATGAGGTCGACTGGCCGAATGCCTGGAAGGGTGGGCGCCTCGTCGGCCGTGAGGCGGTGCGCGTCTACTGGACCGCGCAGTGGGCGGAGATAGACCCCCGCGTCGAGCCGCTCGCAGTGAGTGAACGAGCCGATGGCAGACTGGCCGTCACGGTCAGGCAGGAGATCCGCTCAGCCGACGGACAACTCCTGGGCGACGGTGAGGTGTTACACGTCTACCGGCTGAGTGACGGGCTGATCCGCCGCATGGACGTGGAGGAGCCGCAGCAGTGACGCCGGTCGTATATCGGTCACCGACCGTCGACTCTCATAGCGCCGAAGCAGCGAGGCTGTGAGACAACGCCACGTCCCCGCTTGCGCCGCGGGGTAGCGTGAACGGTGCGTGGACGAGAAGTTCGACGTTGCGGTCTTCGACGGCACCGCGCCGTCCATCGTGACCCTGGGCGTCCGGATGGCTGACCCGCTCTTGCCAGTCGTTGGCAGCTAGCTCACGCGAGAGCGCGGCGAGCTCCCGCGGTCGTGCCCGTCCCCTTCCAGCGTAGGGGCGCGAGCGAGTCGATGATCGTGCCGAACAGCGACAGGGTCCCGTCATGGTTATCGACGACCTCGACGATGCGCGCCTGCTGGGGAAAGTCGATGTGCGCCGCTGTGTTGAGCTCCCAGAAGCCGCCCGGGACGCTCCATCCTGCTGGGCGTTGATGCGGGATGATGTGGTTGACGTGTGTGTGCCCGTTCACCCAAGCGATCACGTTGGGGTAGCGCAGCAGCAGCTGTTGCACCTCGTCGCCGAGGATTCTGCGCCCGGGCGCCTTCGCACCGGTCGTCCGGTTGTCCATCGAGCCGATGGTGTGATGGCTGAAGAGAACGATCAGGCGGTTCTTGCCGTGAGCCGCTTCCCGCTTTCCATCCGCGGTCAGCCGTGTCCGCGAGTTCGCATCGAGCACGCCGCGCAGCCAACCCAGTTGTGCCTCGTCGATCGATCCGTTCGAGTCGCCGTTCGGATTGACTGTGTCGAGCACGATGCACCGGACCTGGCCTGACACGAAGGTGTAATAGGCCGTATTGTGCTTGCGGTTGGCCTTCGTGAAGCCGTGGCCGACCGGCGTGCCCGTCGTCTTGAAATACTGCGCGACCGTCTCTGCTCGCGTGAGCAAACGTCGGTTCCTGTCCGCGGTGACGTGTCGCGACGGGCCGTGCACGAGCTGGTTGAGCTTCGATGGGTTGCCGTTGAGCCCGTCGAGGAGGTCTGTCAGCGTGAAGCCCGGCGGCAGAGCGAGGATCTTCCGCGATCCGACCGCGATCCCATTGGCCGCGCGGGACGGCGCGACGTTGCCCTGGACCAGCCCGTCGTGGTTGCCGTACGCCGTCATCCATGGCATGCCGAGTCCGGCGGCGCCGAATGGCCGGCGGCAGGCGTCCAGCAGCTTGTGCACGACCGGGAACCCATACTTGCCGCGTGGCAGGTCAGCGCCCGCCTTTACCCCGTGGGGCGTCCCGCCCGGGTGCCAGTAGTTGACGTCGTAGTAGCGCGGGTTCTGATCATCGACACCTTCCCAACGCGACAGATCGCCCGAATCCGGGCGGATCCTGCGCCCGTCCAGCACATCGATCGACCACCGCAGCTCGTTGAGCTGACAGTTGTCCACGACGTCACCGGTCACGATCGCAAAGTCGAGGCGGCGCCCGGTCGCCGGTCCGACGGCCAGCGTGCGAACTGCCCGGACGAGCGCATCGGTCACGTGTGCGGTCAGCATCTCCTGGGGGCGATACGAGGACTCGAACAGACCGACGCTCCCGCCGGCCGACGTCCAGACGTCGTTGCCGGATACGCCATTGCTCAGCCGATCGAGGAACTCGACTCGCGCCGGAGACTGCGCGTCGAGGATGTGCGTGTCGGTGAACTGGGCGACCGCCATCAACGGCGTCCGGCGGCGTGCCCTGCCCGCGCGCGGCAGGATGCCGATGTCATGGCGCACAACATGCGGCTCGCCGTGGCCGTGCACCAGGTGCCGATACCCGCCGGCGTTGATCGGGCGACCCCTCAAGATCGTCCGCTCGAGCGTCGTGCCGACTGGGTGGGGACGAAGGCGGCCCCGCGGCGCCAGCCGAGCCAGGGCCTCATCCGGCACCGCGAGCGCGGCTCCCGATGTCATCGCAAGCTCCAGCATCCTTCGCCGCGTGATCCGCTCGTCCCGCATGTCCTCTCCCTCGGTCGGACTCTCGCGGCCTAATGGAGAGCCGTTTGTCAAGCCCCTCAACGCCGAATGCCCGCGGCGAGGGCGGGCATTCTTGTCGGTCGGGGGGCGGCGGGCTGGCCTGGTGCGCGACGCGCGGTCAGACTCTTATACGCGGGTGCACGGGTTGGCTACCGTCTCCGCAGGACCGGGTTTCGTCGTGAGAGCCCGTGCTGTCTAAAGATCGAGCGTAGGCCCGGGCGGCGTTGCTCAGCAGTTAGATCGCGGATGCTCTCGCGCGTGTGCCAGGTCCCGCCGCTCCTCGACCGACGTGGCGTTGGTCGAGAGGCCGGTTGTCAGTCGGCGCGGGCGAGTGCCCAGCAGAACCCGGCGAGTTCACGGGCGACGGCGACCGCGACGATCGTGCGGCGCTTGCCGCGCTGCTCGGCGAGGCGCTGCCAGACGTTATGCAGGCGGCGTTGGGCCTGCCAGGAGATCGCAACGATCGGCGGCGGGCTGGCCGTCCTGGCGGCGCTTGCAGCGTGACGCCGCGGGCTGGGGTCTTGCGGTAATGCCAGGCGCCCTCGACAAGCAGCCGGCGGGCGTGCTTGCGAGCCGGTCTTGGTGATCTTCCCCTGCCGGCGGGTCTCGCCGCGAGCTTGACTCCGAGGGCACCAGCCCGAGGTAGCTCATCAGCCTTGCCCGGCCGGTCGAACCGGCCGAAAGTCGCCGATCTCGGCGGCCAGCCCGACCGCGGAGAGCGTGTCGATCCCGCGCAGGCACCGCAGCCGGGCGACGGTCTGCGCGTACGGCGAGCCGGGCACCAGCTCGGCGATCGTGCGTCTCGAGCTGGTCGCGGCGGAGCTCGAGCGTGTCGATCCCGCCGAGGTAGTCCAGCAAAGTCGCCTGCGCGCCGCCGCCGAGATCCTGAGCGCGCAGCCACGCCGCGGTGCCGCTGCGTCCAGGTGCTCGGCGCTGTCCTCGTAGACGATCCCGTGACGCAACAGCAGCTTGCTCAGCCGCTGCCGAGCGCGCATCAGATCGCCGCGGAGATCCTCGCGGGCGCGGACCAGGTCGCGCAGCGCCTCCTCCTCGACCGTCGGGACCCTGACCGCGTGCAGCGCGTCGATCATCAACAGCCGCAGCACCCGCTCCGCGTCCCGCTGATCGGTCTTGATCTTGTCCTGCGCCGGGCGCTCGATCTTCCCCGGCGCCGCCACGACGCACCCGATCCCTACAGCGTGCAGCGCCCTGCGCGAGCCCGTACCCGGTCGGCCCGGCCTCGTAGGCCACCCGCGTCGGACCGGGCAACTCGGCGAGGAACTCCACCACCTTCGCCGTCTCGCCAGTCAACCTGCACGTCCGGATCTCTCCAGACTCGCGAATCCAGCGTCACGGCCAGCACGCTGCGCGCGTGCACATCCAGACCAGCCCAGCTGCGAACCTGTGCCATGGTCGGCCTCCTATGCGGTTGTGGACCCGGCCGCGCGGGTCGCATCCGCAGCGGCCAGAACATCCCCCCACAATCGTGTGGGGGACCGGCCAGCTTCTACCATCTAACCCTTAGCCCCCAGCTCAGGCGTAGTCCGGATGGCACCCCGTCGGGCGCGGTTCTCACGGTGTGGCCGGCGGGCGGATCGGACGCGGCCGATCCCGCGCAGCGGTCAGCCGAACGCGAGGAGAACCTCGTCGTGGATCAGCTTGATCTGAGCCGCAGTCCGGTCGATGCCGCCGCAAGAGTTCTTGCAGCCGACGTCGAATCCCATGCCGATACCTGAGCCGTGCTTCCTCGTCGAGCTCGTGCGATCCGCGCCGTGGGCGCAGCCGTCGTCACCCTCGCCGTCCTGCCGACGCCGGCCGCGCTGGCGACCGGGCCTCAAGTGCTCGGCAGCCGCACCTTGCACGTGGGCATGCGCGGCAGCGACGTCCGCACGTTGCAGACCGATCTGACCAAGGCGGGTTACAAGACCGGGACCGACGGCGTCTTCGGCCCGCAGACCGCCCGCAGTGTCAAGAGCTTCGAGGGGCGTTACCACCTGAAGGCCGACGGCGTCGCCGGTCCCGGCGTCGTGCGCGAGCTCAAGGCCGTCCTGGCCAGGCCCTCGACCCCGCCGAAGCCGGCGACCACGCCGGTCAAGGCCCTCGCCACGTCGCTGGGCTCACGGACGCTGCAGGAAGGCATGACCGGCTCCGACGTGAGCGCCCTGCAGCAGGACCTCACCGGTGCCGGGTACCCAACCTCCGCCGACGGCGACTTCGGCCCCGCCACCAAGGCAAGCGTCATCGCCTTCCAGCAGGCGAACGACCTCATCGCCAATGGCGTGTTCACGGCCGCCGAGCTGCCGGCACTGCAGAAGGCTCTCGCCGCCGCTGCATCGGCGCCGACCGGCACGGCGAGCATCAACTCCGACGGCACGGCGACTGCGCCCGCGGGGGCGCCGGCGCAGGTTGTCCAGCTCATCGCGTCGGCCAACCAGATCATCGCCAAGCCCTACATCTACGGCGGCGGCCATCAGCGCTGGATCGACACCGGGTACGACTGCTCAGGCGCGGTCAGCTACGCGCTGCACGGGGTCAACCTCCTGTCCTCCCCGTTGGATTCCACCGGACTCGAGTCCTTCGGGAGCGCGGGTCCCGGGCAAGTGGGTCACCATCTACGCCGACGCCTCGCATGCGTTCATCGTCGTGGCGGGACGGGCCTTCGACACCGCCGACTATGGCGGCCCGGACATCCCCAGCGGGACCGGCCCCCGGTGGCGCACCAACCCGACCGGCAACCTGGCCGACGGAGGCCACTACGTGGTGCGGCATCCAGCCGGTCTGTGACCCGAGCCTGAGCTAATCGTCGAAGTTCTCGACGATCTCGTTCGCGCGGGACCATTGCTCCGGCGGGACGACGAGATAGATATCACCACGTCCGAACCGGTCCAGCGGCTGATCGGCGACGCAGGAGGCATCAACGTTCATCTCTTGGAGCCGGTCGCGCCATGCCACGGCCGTCGTCTCGTCCTCGAACGTGCTGACGGTCTCCCAGGCATCCAGGCGAGGATCGCCAATCGATACCGCCGGCTCTTTCGCCCTACCGGCCTTCCAGAAACGAGGCAGAGGCACCGCAATAGCGTATGCGACGGGAGCCCCGACCCCTCATGATTGATCTGTGAGAGGATCGCGGCGGTGGCGGTGAAGATTCACCACATCAACTGCGGGACGTTGTGCCCCTACGGCGGGAAGCTCGTCAGCGACGAGGGCGGCTGGACGGGCGCAAGAGTCGTCTGCCACTGCCTGTTGGTCGAGACGGCCGACTCGCTCGTGCTCGTCGACACCGGGATGGGCCTGGACGATCTCAGCCATCCATACCGCCGGCTCGGCATCCCCTTCACGGCTGTGTTCCGGCCTTCGCTCGACACCTCTCAGGCCGCCGTCGAGTGCGTTCGCCGGCTTGGCTTTCAACCCGGGGACGTGCGCCACATCGCTTGCACTCACCTCGACGTCGATCACGCCGGCGGCCTGCCCGACTTTCCCGACGCCGTCGTTCACACCTTCACGCCCGAGTACGAGGCGGCGGTTCGCCCCAGCCTGCGCGACCGCGCCCGCTACCCCAAGTGCCACTTCGCCCACGGGCCGAAGTGGCACGCCCACGAGGTGGACGGGGACGTCTGGTTCGGCTTTGAGAGCATCCGCGTGCTCCCCGGCGTCGATCCGGAGATCCTCATGATCCCGCTCGTCGGTCACTCGCGCGGGCACACGGGGATCGCTGTGCGCGACGGCGACGGCTGGCTCCTGCACTGCGGCGACGCCTACTTCAACCACAACGAGATGAAGACGCCTCACTCCTGCCCCGCCGGGCTGGACGCCTTCCAGAAGTTGATGGCCGACGACACCAAGGCCCGCACCGCCAATCAGGAGCGGCTGCGCGAGTTGGCCCGCTCCCACGGCGAGGAGGTGCGTCTCTTCTGCTCGCACGATCCGGTCGAGCTGGAACGCGAGGCCGGCTGACGCCGCGCCAACGGACATGGATATAGCTGATATGTGGCGCAGCATGCGCGTCGCTCCCGGCGACGCTCCTCGGCCTGGGGCGCACCAGGAGACACCTGGGGTGGGCATCACGATCAGCGTCGCCCAGGAGTGTCAACCCGCGCTTCCGCTGCAGAAGTTCACCGCCGACGAGGTAACAGTGACCGTCACCTCCGACCGTCCCGGCGTGGGTGCCCAGGTTCTCATCGGCGCCAACTTCAACAGCCCGGACGGCAGCTACCAGGGCCCCACCACAGCGGTCGGGCAGGGCCAGTTCACCGCAACTGATTCGCAGGTTGACGCCCGCTTTGTCGTCCTGCCCGCCGCCGGGTGGCCCGTCCTCGGCGTCGGCGCCGTGGCCACTTGGGACGACGGCGCGCCCGAGGGTGCTGCGCTGACCTACGAGTTGCTCGTCTGCGACCCGTTGATCTGGTGGAAGTGGCTGATCCGGTTGCTTGCCGTCGTCGCCCGTCCGTTCCGCCCCTAGTCCTTACGCCACGGCTGCGGGATACAGTCGCCCAGTGTCCGAACGGATCGCCGACCCCGAGCTCGAGGCGTGGCTGCGCAAACAGCCGGCCTATTCCGAGCCCGATCTCGCCGCCTGGCGGGCCGATATCGAGGAGCGTGCGGCGAGCCGGCCGCGTGAGGTCGAGATGGAGCTGGTCGCCGACTTGGACGCCGTCGGCGTGCCGGTCCGGCTCTACGTCCCTTTCGGCGAGCCCACGGCGATGCTCGTCTACCTACACGGCGGCGGCTGGACGATCGGCTCGCTCGAGGGCCACGATCCGTTGTGCCGCGCGATCGCCGAGGGGGCCGGTGTGCGCATCCTGTCAGTCGGCTACCGGCTGGCCCCTGAGCATCCCTGGCCGGCGTCGGTAGAGGACGCGTCACGGTCCTGCGCTGGGTGGCGAGGACTCCGTCCGAGCTCGGCGGAGCTCCGGCCCGGTCCGGCGTCGCCGGCGACAGCGCCGGCGGCGCGCTCGCCGCGCTTGCCTGTCAGCAGCTGCGCGAACGCGACCCCGCCGCGTTGCCCCACGTTCAGATCCTGCTGTGCCCGAACACCGACCTGGCGGCCGACACCTCATCGATGCGCGAGAAGGGCGTCGGCTTCGCGCTCGACGCCGAACTTGTGCGCTGGTTCGCGCGGCAGTGGGTGCCCGATCCCGAGCGCCGGGCCGATCCGCGCGTGAGCCCGCTGCGGGCCGAGGACCTCTCGGGACTGCCGCGGGCGCTCGTCGTCACCGCCGAGCACGATCCGCTGCGCGACGAGGGCGAGGCCTACGCGCGGCGACTCGTCGAGTCAGGAGTGACGACGACGTTGCGCCGTGAACTCGGTCTCGTGCACAACCCGATCATGCTCGCGCACGTCTCGCCGGCGTGCGCGTCTGCGCTGCGCCGGGTAATCGGCGACGTGCGGTCGCTGCTGAGCGGCTGACCGAGCCCATGAGGACGGTTGCCAGGGCGAGCAGCCCAGCGAGTGCGGTTCCAAGATCACTCAGCATGATGTGTCGGCGGGATGGGGGGTTCCAGCCACTCGGTGTCCATGGTCGGTGCGGTGTGGATTGCCGTGATGCGCAGCCGCTCGTCACCAGTGTTGGTGAAGCGATGCGCGGTCCCTGCGTGGGCGATGAGGATGTCTCCGGCTGTCGCGACGAGCCGGGTCCCGTCGATCTCGAAGTCCGCCTGGCCGGCGTGCACGATGAAGACCTCGGGATAGGGGTGTCGGTGCAGCAGCGGGCCGGCGCCCGGCCGATCGTCGACCAGGAACAGCGAGATCGGCACGGCACCATGCTCTGCGCCAATGAATTGTTGGGCTTCCGGCGAACCCGGCAGGTCAGCTCGTCTGATGCAGCACCGGCCGGGCTTGTGTCGGGGTTGTGGCGGGCGGCGCCGCAACGTGGTGAGGAGGGGTTGTGTTGGACATAGGCTCAGTCTCAATCACGAGGCAGCATCTGTCCAACCGATGTTCACAATGAGACTGAGCGATAGAATCGATGAATGGAGTTGCGGCAGCTTTCGCACTTCCTGGCTGTCGCCGAAGAGCGTCACTTCACGCGAGCGGCCGCGCGCGTGCATCTCACGCAGTCGAGCCTGTCGAGCTCGGTTCGCGCGCTCGAGCGCGAACTTGGGAGCGACCTGTTCGTCCGCAGCACCCGCCAGGTCGAGCTGACCGAGGCGGGCCGGGCGCTGCTGCCGGCTGCCCGGCGCACCGTTGCCTCGGCCGAGGACGTCCGGGACGCGGTGGCGGCCGTCCGCGGGCTGGTGCGCGGACACCTGGCGATCGGTGCCATCCAATCGCTGGGCCGGGTCAACCTCCCCGGGTTGGTCGCCCGCTTTCACCGCCGGCATCCTGCGGTGACGGTGAGGATCCATCACGTCGGGGCCCCTGAGCTCGTGCGACGCACCGCCGACGGCGAGATCGATCTCGCGCTCGTTGACCTACCGCTCGGACCGCAAGGCAACCGGGTCCGAACCCACACGATCGCCAGCGAATCGCTGGAGCTCGCCGTCGCCGCTGACGATCCGCTCGCCCGCCGCAGTCGCATTCGTCTGAGCGATCTCGTCGACCGCGACTTCATTGAGTACCGGCCAGACTCCTCTCTGCGTGCAAGCATCGATCGCGCGTGTCACGCGGTAGGGCTTCAGCGTCGGGTGGTCTGTGAAGTCGATGCCCTCCCCGACCTGGTGGACCTCGTGGCGCTCGGCATGGGGGTGTCGCTGTTGCCGCCGGCGGCGATTCGGATGGCGGGCGGCCGGGCGATCGGGATCGTCACCGACCCACTCATCCCACGCGAACTGCTCCTCGTCACGCCGCTCGACCGCGAGCCATCACCGGCCGGCGCAGCGTTCTTGCGCCTGCTCGGCGACGACCGGCCACGACAGCCGGCCGCCGCCTACGTGACGAGAATCAATCCGGTCGTGTCGCACAACTCCACGATGCCTGCTCAGTGTCCGTGTTTGGTGGCGGCAGCGACCTCGAGATCCTTTGGGACGAGGTCCCTTCGGTCGAGACCCAGCTGTCCGATCGAATCGCCGGCTCGCTCGCGCTGGCCGAGTCACGCCGAATTGCGATGAGCGAGCAATGGCAGACGGCCTTGGGCCAGGCCGGCGCCGACGCCGCCGGGGGCGGCATGTCGCCCGAGGATCGATGACGCTTATGCGGCGACGGTCTAGCGGCCGCCGAACCCCGCAACATCGTCGATAGCCCGCGCCCTACTTGCCCGGGTCGTAGATGTCCGTGATCAGTACCCGACCGGCAGCATCCAGCGTCTGGAGCTGATAGCCCTTGAAGGAGCCCGGATCGCTGCACGCAGGTCCCTTGCAGAGTGGCATGACGATCGCGAAGTAGCGGCCGTCGCCGATCGGAGCGGTGGCGGCGCTGATCTTGTCGCGGATCTCCACTGGGCGACCGTTCGTGGGAGCGTAGCCATAGGCGATTCGCCACTCCGCGCCGTTCGGTGAGGTGACGCTCGTCTGGTTGTAGGCGAACTTGTCGACGTCATGCCACGGCAGCGTTCCGCAGCCGGGCATCGGACCGCCGAGCTGGAACTTGTCCGCCGAGCCGAGGTCGGCCCAGGTGCCGTCCGGCTGGCGGATCGCGCCGCACAGCCAGCCCTTCGGACGGCTCAGGGCGATCCACCAGTCGAACCTGCCCACCCCGGGGACCGTGAACGTCGTGGCCAGATGAACGGTCTGCGGGATCACGGTCTGACCGGTTCCCTTCGTGATCTGGCCCGGGAGCCTCGAGTACTGCCCCGCCGGGTCCACCTTGAACAGCGCCTTGGGACTGGCGTGCGAGAACGCACCCAGCTGCATCGCGCCGAACGCGCCTCCGGTCGCGCTCAGCACCGCGGCCGCAGCGATGAGGGCGAGGCCGCGCGTGCCCGCCCGGAACCGTCGCCGCCGCGGGGTCTGGGCGGATCCCCCGAGTCGATCGTCGCCGGGGCCGGCGACGATCCGGGCGAACAGTTCATCATCGGTGATGGTCGCGGCCGGCGCCGGATCAGCTGCCCGAATGCGATCGATGACCCGGTAGGCGCTCATAGCTGCTCCAAGCTGGGTTGGTGGTTGTCAAGGGCCTGCCGTCGCCCGCGGGTCTCGAGCTCGTGCACGAGCCGGCGCCGGGCGCGATGCAGGCGGACGCGGAACGCTGTGGGCGAGATGCCGAGGCTGGCGGCGGCAGCGCTCGGCGTGAGGTCCTCCCACGCGACGAGCAGCAAGGCCTCGCGGTCCTGCGCGGACAGGGACCCGAGTGCGAGCTCGAGCTCGGCGTCCAGCTCGACCGTCGGCGGCGGTAGCTCCTCTGGCGCGGCCAGCTCGACGCCGTCGAGATCCCCTAGCGGCAGACCATGGCGGCGTCGATCGGCCAGCAGGAGGTTCCGCGCGGTGGCGATCAGCCATGGCCGCGGGTCGTCGGTGGGAACGTCGAGCAGGCGACGCCAGGCGATCGCCATCGTCTCGGCCGCCAGCTCGTCGGGGTCGTGGGCGCCGCGCCGGCGGGCGTATGCGGTGATCAGACCAAGATGGCTGAATACGATCGCGAAGCGCGCCTCGATCGCCGATCTGTTGTTCATCTCGCGGGCCACGTCAGTAACTGCCGAATCGGACCAAGAGCGTTACAGCTACACGCGCTGGAGGCCTGGGTACCGGGGGTCACACGCGCCCGGGCCGGATCGGCCCCGACCTCACGGGGCGGAAGCTGTCACGACTCGCATCGCAACGCGGAGATCGCACAACGGCTGGTCGTCACGCCGAAGACGCCAGTCCGACCGCTGGATAGCCGCCACGAGATCTAAAGAATCTCCAACTCGCCGAGAATGGGCGTACTGTGGTTGGCGGACGGTCGCCAGCTAGCCGACTCTTCGCTAGTTGACCAGCCGACATTTGGCTTCCGCCTGAGCGGTTCTCGGTTATCGAGGCCGAGTGGGACCGCTTCGATCGGCGTGACCCCCAGGAATTGTGTCCTGGAGCTGACGCCCCATAGGAGGTCATCGTGCCGCACGCCCTGAGCTGGACCCTACAGAGACTGGGCATCGCCGTCGCGGTCATGGTGCTCGCCGCAGCGATCGCTTACGCGACGTGGGTGTTCGTCATCGTGGTCGCTCAAGCCTTCCAATAGGCGCCGCTCGGCGCTCGGCGGCTCCAAGCAGCGCCGAGGCCTCAGCCGCTCCGACTCGACGGCGTCACCCCGCGAGGAGCTTGAACCCGTGGTCCACGCCCGGCGCGCCCTCGGCGGCCTCGGCTAGAGGAGTGCGAGCGCACTGAACGTGCCTGCGTGGTCGGAATCCCAGAACCCGTTTACGGGACTGCGTCCCGTGACCTTGGAGCTGAGCAGCTTGATCAGATTCGGCCGGTTGGTCATGACGTGGTCGACCTTGTGATCGAAGTCGCTGACCTTTCCGCCGCCGCCAGGCGCGGTCAGCAGCGGCGTGTTGAGGCAGCAGCTCAGCGGCGTGTACGTACTGCGCTCACGGAAGCCTGCGTTCAGCAGCGTCCGGTCGGCCAGCCCGTCGCCCGGCTTGAGCGGGGTTCTGACATCCGAGTTCAGGTCGCCAACCAGGATCACCGGCAACTTGCCCGTCGCCGGTCCGCCCTTCCCGATCAACTCGCGGGCCTGCGCCTCGCGGATCTGGCCATTGCCCACCTCCGTGCCGTCGTTGGTGGGGTTGCTGGCCTGGCTGTCGAACGACTCCAGGTGCGTATCGACGAACCGGAACCAGCGGCTGCCTCGGACCCTGACCTCAGCGCTGACCCAGCCTCGCGTCACCGGTACCGAGATGACCCCGACCAGCTTGGGCGAGAAGAGGGTCTTGTAGTGGCCCGACCGTGCGTCCTTGACCTGTACGCCATCGTCGACCCGGGCGAGAACCGCGTCGCGCATCGTCAGCCTGACGTCCTCGTCGCAGCTGTGATCGGGACTGCCGTTGGTGTTCGCCTCGGTCTCGAAGTCGAACTCGGGTTCGACGCGCACCACCCGGTAGCGCTGCTTGCCCTTGTTGAGCTGCGCCAGCAACAGCTTCACGTAGTCGTACACGACGTGCGTGGCCGTGTAGGGACCTGGCGGAACGAAGTATTTGCAGGTCGGCTCGGTGCGCCACAGGGCAGCCTCCTGGAGCCCGACCAGGTCCGGCTGGGTTTTCAGTATCTCCCGCGCCAGACCACGGGCCCGCACCGGAAAGTCGTTCTGCTTGACCTGATTGAAGATCTTGCCCGTCGCATCGTTCAAGTCGTTCAGGCTCTTCGCCTGAAGCCCCGGCGTCAGATCGGCACCCAGATAGAGGTTACGTGTCAGCACTCTGAGAACGTGCTGGGTCTTTGCCTCCGACGCCGCCGCCGACGCCGCCGCTACGGCGACGATCGTGAGCACTGCCGAAAGCAGCGCGAACCTCCACCCGCGCCACCGGCGCGCCTTACTCCCTTGCGCAATCAAAAGAGACTCCTTTTCCCTCGAGCCAGGCGGGCACCGTACCACGCCGATCAGCCGCCGATCGGGGCTCGGGGGCGCCTCAGGGAACCAGGACTACCTTGCCGACGTTGCGCCGCTCGGCGATGAAGCGGTGGGCGTCGGGCGCCCGGTCGAACGGGAACGCCTGCGCGACCACCGGCTTCAGCTGCCCCTCTCCGAGCCCGGCGATCAACGGCTCGATCACTCGATCGAGGCTTCCCTCGGCATCCCACCAGGAGAGCATGTTCAGCCCGAAGACACCCTTGTTCTCGTTCATCACGCCCAGCCCCTTCCACCAGGGCATCGACGAGAAGGGACTCTTTGCCAGGGCTCGCAGCGCGGTGGGAAGGCTGCGCTGCTCCCCGGTCTGCACCTCGGAGGCGCCGTACATGATCAGCCGCCCGCCTTGTCGGAGCAACCGGTAGTCCTTGCGGAAGCTCGACGGGCCGATGGCGTCAAAGGCCACGTCGATCCCCTCGCCGCGGGTGATCCGCCGCACCTCCGCGGCGAAGTCCTGCGTGCGGTAGTCGATCGGATGGTCCACGCCCTGCTCGCGGATCGCATCGTGCTTGGAGGCCGAGGCGGTACCGAACACCTCCGCGCCGATCCGCTTGGCGATCTGCGTCGCCGAGATCCCCACCCCGCCTGCGGCGGCGTGGATCAGGACGCGCTCGCCCGCCTTCAGTCCTCCCATCACGACGAGACCCGCCTGAGCCGTCGCGTAGTTGACCGGAAACGCGGCCCCCTCTTCGAATGAGAGCTGCTCGGGCAACGCGTAGACCATGTTCTCGCGCACCGTCACGAGCTCGGCCTGGCCGTTGAAGCGTGTGCCGGCGAGCACCCGGTCGCCCGGCCTGACCGATTCGACCCCCTCCCCGACCGCGTCGACCGTGCCCGCGACCTCGTAGCCGACGACGCAGGGCAGCTTCGGCGCGTCCGCGTACAGACCGGTGCGGGCGAGCGTGTCGGCGAAGTTGATCCCAGCCGCCCTGACCGCGATTCGGACCTCACCTGGCCCCACCGGCGGGTCGGGCCGCTCCTGGACCTTGAGAACTTCCGGTCCCCCGTGTTCGGTGATTACGACCGCCCGCATCGCCCTGACTCTAAGCGAATCCGACCCGTACATGCCGCCGGCGCCGCGTCCGGCACAAATCCTAAGAAACATTTTATAATCTTCTGTAGGATCAAGCGACCAGTAGTCGCGGGGCTGGGCCGTGGCAGCGACATCACGGCTTTGGGGGTACAAAACGTGGGCATAACGTACGCGCGCGCAGCACGCCTGCTGTCGGCGCTCATCTTCATCACCTTCGCGTTCGGACTGATGTCCGCCGAGGCCGCGTCGGCCGCCTCGCAGGACATCCAATCGGCTGGTCCGCTCACCGACATCTCGGTCGGAGACGACCTGAGCTGCCAGGTCGCCTATCAGGGCCAACGCCAGTTCTACAGTCCGAGCAGCGCGCCCGCCAACTGCGGAACGATCCTCTCCGTCGATGCGGCGGGCGCTTCTCCGCAGTCGTACGGTCTCTCCCGAGCCGCGGGCAACCTGTTCACTCGGGTGAGTCAGTCGGAGGTGACGGGGACGGGGACAGCCCAGGATCCCTCCAGGGTCACGACGGTGGTCGATGCCGGCTCGACCGGCCTGCGCGTGACGCAGGTCGACAGCTACGTCGTCGGCCAGGAGTACTACCGCTCGGACATCACGCTGACCAACACGGGCTCGAGCGGCATCGGCACGGGCCGGCTCTACCACGCCGCCGACTGCTACCTCCAGGGCTCGGACTCCGGCTATGGGTACGTCGACCCCTCCACAAACGCCATCGCGTGCGCGCAGGACGCGAACAACGAACCGCCCGCCCTGATCGAGGAGTTCGCACCGCTGACCGCGGGTGCCGCCTATCTCGAGTCCTACTACAACACGGTCTGGGGCGACGTCTTGAACCAGACCGACTTCCCGAATACGTGCGATTGCCTGACCAGCCAGGACAACGGGATGGGCCTCGAGTGGCACTTCTCATTGGATCCCGGCCAGTCGCAAACGTTCTCGATGCTCTCGAGCTTCTCGCCTCAGGGAGTGGTCGCGCCGAACCACTCGATCGTGGCCAGCGGCGGCCACGCGTTCACCGGGAGCGCGCCGCTGACCGTGAACGGGGACCTGGCGACCTTCACCGACTCCGTCGCGAACACGGCGCCGAGCGATTACACGGCGAGCATCGACTGGGGTGAGAACTCCCCGCCGACGTCGGGTACGGTCGAGTCCAACGGTAACGGCTTCACCGTCACCGGCGCCCACACCTACGACAACGCCGGGTCGTACACGGTCACTGTCACGGTTGCCGTGAACGGTAATTCCAGTCAGGGCACGGCGACCGATTCCGTCATCGTCAGCGCCCCAGCTCCCGCCCCCGGCCCCGGCCCAGCGGCCAAGCCGGCGGTGCAGACGGGCGCCGCCACGGGCACGGGCAGCTCGACGGCGCGGTTGACCGGGCTCGTCAACGCGGGCGGCCTGCCGACGACGATCCACTGGGAGTACGGGCTCGATCTTGCCTACCGAGGGGCGGGATTCTCCGGGAACGTCTACGACGAGTCGACGCCTCCGCAGTCGGCGGGCTCTGATGCGTCGGCCAAACCGGTGTCGGTCGCGGTCGGGGCACTTCAACCGAACAGCGTCTACCACGTCCGATTCATCGCCTCGAACAGCGCCGGCACGACCACGGGTCAGGACGTGACGTTCAGGACCGCGACGGCTCCTGCGCCGCCGCCTCCCGTCGTCGGGCGCAACGGCAACTTCAGCGCGGCCGGCGGGACCGTGTTCGTCCGCCTGGGCGGCAAGTTCGTCAAGCTGACCCAGATCCGCCAGTTGCCCTCCGGGACCCTGGTCGACGCGCTCCATGGCTCGCTCAACCTCGTCGCCGCCTCGGGCAAGAAGGGCAAGACGTACACGGGCACGTTCTCCGGCGGCGTGTTCAAGGTGGGCCAGGCGGCAGCCGGACGCGACAAGGGCCTGACCACGCTCTCTCTCGTCGAAGGCGCGTTCAAGGGCGCGCCCTCGTACGGCGCCTGCAAGGCGCCCAGCGGCCGAGTCGGCGCCCGCGCCCTCAGCAGCCGAGCGCTGCAGACGCTGCGCTCCCGGGCGAGCGGCAGGTTCCGCACGCGCGGGCGCTACGCCGCGGGGTCAGTCCGAGGGACGCGCTGGACGACCATCGACCGGTGTGACGGCACGCTGATCAGCGTGCAGCAGCACAGCGTGCTGGTGAGCGACCTCGTCAAGCACATCAGCCGGCTGGTCAGGGCGGGGCACAGCTACCTCGCGCTGGCACCGAAGCCTAAGCACAGGTAACACAATCCAGGGATTGGTGGCCGGTTCGCGGTTGAACCGGTCACCGCTCCCCGTGGAGTCGCTCAGGCGAGATCGAATCGATCGAGGTTCATCACCTTGTCCCACGCGACGACGAAGTCACGTACGAACTTCTCCTGAGCGTCATCGCAAGCGTATACCTCCGCGATGGCGCGGAGCTGTGAGTTGGAGCCGAACACGAGGTCGACGGCCGTGCCCGTCCACTTGGCCTCACCCGTGACCCGATCGCGACCCTCGAACACGTCGACCGACGAGCCGTTGCTCGAGGCGCCGGCCGCCCGCCATTCCATGCGCATGTCGAGCAGGTTGACGAAGAAGTCGTTCGTCAGCGTCCCGGGGCGATCGGTGAACACGCCGAGCGAAGACTGCTTGTGGTTTGCGTTCAGCGCGCGCATTCCGCCGACGAGGACCGTCATCTCGGGCGCGGTCAACGTCAACAGGTTGGCCCGCTCGAGCAGCAGGGTCTCCGGCGACAACGCCTGACCCGCGTGGAGGTAGTTGCGGAAGCCGTCGAACTCCGGCTCGAGCACCGAGAACGACTCGACGTCGGTCTGCTCCTGCGAGGCGTCCGTGCGGCCCGGTGTGAACGGAACCGTCACATCATGTCCGGCGTCCTTCGCCGCCTGCTCGACGGCGACGCACCCGCCGAGAACGATCAGGTCGGCGAGGGAGACCTGCTTGCCGTCCGATTGCGAGCTGTTGAAGCTCTGCTGGATCCCTTCGAGGGTGTCCAGCACCGTCGCCAGCTCGGCCGGCGTGTTGACCTCCCAATCCCTCTGAGGGGCGAGGCGGAGTCGCGCTCCGTTGGCCCCGCCGCGCTTATCCGTGCCCCGGAAGCTCGCGGCCGCGGCCCACGCGGTTCTCACGAGCTGTGAGACGGACAGTCCCGAGGCGAGGATCTCGCGCCCCAGCCCAGCGATGTCCTCGCCGCCGATCAGAGGATGATCGACCGCGGGAACCGGGTCCTGCCACAGCTGCGGCTCCGCGACCCATGGACCCAGATAGCGCGAGATCGGGCCCATGTCGCGATGCAGGAGCTTGTACCAGGCCCTGGCGAACGCGTCCGCCAGCTCGTCCGGGTTCTCGTAGAAGCGCTTCGTGATCGCCCCGTAGGTCGGGTCCAGCCTCAGCGCGAGGTCGGTCGTGAGCATCATCGGCGCGTGGCGTCTCGACGGATCGTGCGCGTCGGGCACCGTGCCCTGAGCCTCGGGGTTCTTGGGCGTCCACTGCTTGGCCCCGGCGGGACTGGTCGTCAGCTCCCAGTCGTACCGGTACAGGTTCTCGAGGAATCCGTTGTCCCACTTCGTCGGCTCGTTGGTCCAGGCGCCCTCGAGCCCACTGGTCAGCGTGTCCGCGCCCTTCCCGTTGCCGAAGCTGTTCTTCCAGCCGAGGCCCTGTTGCTCGATCGGGGCGCCCTCGGGCTCCGGGCCTACGTACTTCGGATCCACCGCCCCGTGAGTCTTTCCGAACGTGTGCCCCCCGACGATGAGCGCCACCGTCTCCTCGTCGTTCATCGCCATCCGCGCGAACGTCTCTCGAATGTCCTTGGCGGCGGCCAAGGGGTCAGGGTTGCCGTTCGGACCCTCCGGGTTCACGTAGATCAGCCCCATCTGCACCGCGCCAAACGGCTTGCCGAGCTCCCGGTCGCCGCTGTAGCGCTCATCGCCGAGCCATGTGTCCTCCGGGCCCCAGAAGACCTCCTCGGTCTCGAAGATGTCCTCGCGGCCGAAGCCGAAGCCGAACGTCGTGAAGCCCATCGACTCCATCGCGCAGTTACCCGCGAACACGAGCAGATCGGCCCAGGAGACCTTCCGCCCGTACTTCTGCTTGACCGGCCAGAGCAGCCGCCGCGCCTTGTCGAGACTCGCGTTGTCCGGCCAGCTGTTGAGCGGGGCGAAGCGCTGTGCTCCGGCGCCGCCACCGCCTCGGCCGTCGGCGATCCGGTAGGTGCCGGCGGAGTGCCAGGACATCCGGATGAAGAGCGGCCCGTAGTGCCCGTAGTCGGCCGGCCACCAATCCTGCGAGGTGCTCATCACCTCGAAGATGTCCCGCTTCAGCGCCTCGACGTCGAGCGTCTCGAACTCGGCCCGGTAGTCGAAGTCTCCGCCCAGCGGCGTGGCGCGAGGCGAGTGCTGCTGGAGCACCTGCAGATCGGGCTGATTCGGCCACCAGTCCTGGTTGGTCCTGGGACGGGTCGTCGCCGGCGTCGGCGCCGGGATCGCAGGGTTCTCGCTCTCGCTGACGGATTCGCTCACGTGGTTCCTCCTACTCGCTCACTCGTTTTCTTGTTCTCGTCGATGCAGTCGGGACAGCGACCCCAGTAGATGACCTCGGCCTCGTCGATCTCGTAGCCGGAGTCCTCCGCCGCCGTCAGGCACGGCGCCTCGCCGACCGCGCAGTCGACATCGACCATCCGGCCGCAAGTTCGGCAGATCAGATGGTGGTGGTTGTCGTTCACCCGGTCCTCGTAGCGCGCCGGCGAGCCGGCGGGCTGGATCTGCCGGATGATGCGTTTCTCGCTCAGGGTCGCGAGCGCGTCGTACACGGCCTGAAGCGAGATCGCGCCGATCTCGGACCGCACGGCCCCGGCGATCTCCGCCGCCGTGCTGTGCGGTTGCTCCGACAGCGCGCGCAGGACAGCTAGACGCTGAGCCGTGACCTGGACACCGTGGCGGCGAAGCAGCGCAGCTTTGTCAACCGGTGGCCCCACTGATGGGGCCGCAGTCTAGCGATACTGGAAGGGATCCAGCATTTGGGCAGGACAGATTGTCGATCTGATCGACCCCGCCCCAACCTCGCGCGTGCCCGACACGGGCACGCGCGCGCTCATCGTGGCCGCCGGCGCGTCACGGGTCCTGAAGCAGCCCGAGGACGTTGCCGTCGAGATCCGTCACGGTCGCCACCCGGCGGCCGTGACCGACATCGCGCACCGGGTCCTTCACGGTGGCGCCGGCGGCGGTCAGCTCGGCCAGCTTGGCCTCGATGTCGGGCACGTGCCAGTAGGCCACAGGTCCGGTCATGCCTTGCGCTCCGCCCCCGGGCACCAGCCCGATGTGCTGGCCCGCGACGTCGAAGCCCACGTAGTAGGAGGAGTCGGCCTGTGGCGGTAGGCCGAGCAGGGCGGTGTACACCGCCTTGGCCTTCGCCACGTCGGAGACTGGGTGCAGCACGGTCTTGATGCCCTCGGTGGAACCGGCGGTCATGGTCACTCCTGAACTCGTGGGTCTGCGGGATCGTCCGGCCAAGAGACAAACGGGACGCCCGGAAATCGACAGCGCGATCGCGTGATGAAGTGCGCGCTCGGTGGAGTCGAGGCTAGCTGGCGCGGAGCAACGTTCGGACGTGCGCGGCGGCGTCGTGCGTCGGATCGCGCTCCAGCTCATCGGCGCCGGACTCCATCACGCGCAAGAAAGCCTCGACGACGGCGGGATCGAACTGGACCCCGGCGCAGCGGAGCAGCTCCTTGCGCGCCCGCTCGTGCGAGGCGGCGGGACGGTAGGAGCGCGCGCGTGGTCATTGCCTCGTACGCGTCGCAGACGCTCACGATCCGCGCCCCCAGCGGAATCTCCTCGCTGCGCAGGCGATCGGGATAGCCGCCGCCGTCCCAGCGCTCGTGACTGGCGCGGACCAGGCGTGCGGCCCGGCGCAGGGCCGGCGCGCCGTGCAGGATGCGCTCGCCGAGGATCGTGTGGTTCCGGACGAGCTCCCACTCGGAGTCGGTGAGCGGGCTCGGCTTGTTGAGGATCGCATCGGGGATCCCGATCTTGCCGATGTCGTGCAGCTGAGCGGCGACCGCGATCTCCTCGAGCGCCTCGCCTGCCATGCCCATCCGGCGCGCCACCCTCGCCGCGAGCTTCGCGACGTGACTCGAGTGCTCGTCCAGCTCGGGCTGCTTGGCGTGCATCGTGCGCAGCAGCACCTCTCCGGCCTGACTGCGCGCTGCCGTCGTTCGGCCGCGCTTGTTGGCGTACATCCGCTCATCGGCGATCTGCAGCGCGTGCTCGGCGCTGTCGGCCTCATGCGGCAGCAGCACGACACCGAGCGACGCCTGGATCGCGAACCCGGCCCCGCTCTCCGACAGCGCCTCGGCCGCACGGCGGATCAGCGCGTCGGTGTCGTTGCCCTCGAGCTCAACGTGAGCACAGAATTCGTCGCCACCCAGCCGGTAGGCCTGGCCGCACCCATCCACCGCGCGCTTCAGCTCACCGCCGAGCCGCGCGAGGAGGGCATCGCCCGCGAGGTGCCCGAACGTGTCGTTGTAGTCCTTGAAGCCGTCGAGGTCGAACAGCAGGAGCAGCGACGGCGGCGTGGGCACGGTGCCCTCGAACGCCCCGGAAAGGTCGGTGGTGAGACGCCGGCGGTTGCCGAGGCCGGTCAGGGCGTCGGTCATCGCCTGCTCGCGGATCGCGTGGTGGGCCACGATCTCCGTGGCCGCCAGCTCGGCCTTCCCGATCAGCTCCGTGATCAGCGCGATCTCGTCCCACTCGAATGCGCGCCCGGTCCGGACGAGCTGGAGCTCCCCGGGAATCGCCCGCGGCGAGGCCGCGACGCGGATGGGAACGCTCAGCTGCCACTCGCCGTTGCGCGCGAGCTGGATCGCGCCGTCGGCGGTCCCGCGATCGACCGCGACGGCGGAGCCGGTCTCGCCCATGGCGAGCTTGACCGGGGTCGACCCGTAGG
This sequence comes from uncultured Solirubrobacterales bacterium, assembly GCA_963710305.1. Lineage (GTDB taxonomy): Bacteria > Actinomycetota > Thermoleophilia > Solirubrobacterales > Solirubrobacteraceae > Palsa-465. The sequence continues at coordinate 32,472 of CAVPZV010000010.1, forward strand.
CGAGCTCGAGCCGCCCGGCGGCGGCGTCGAGCGCCTCGACCGAGCCGTGCAGGAGGATCTCGAGCAGGCCGCGAAGGTCGAGCTTCGCCGCGAAGGCGTCTCCGAGCCGCCGCACCGCGGACTGCAGGCGGGCCCGTTCCTGCTCGACCAGCTTCAGCCGCCGGTGGGCCTCGTCGATCCGCTGGCTGCGGTCGCGCGCCAGCATCGAGAGAAGGAAGGCGAGCGGCAGCACGAACAGAATCGCCAGCTCGTTCTGCCGCGTGGCGAGGGCGGCCAGGAAGCCCAGCGGCGCGAGCGAGGCATCGACGGCCCAGACCACTGCGATGACTCGCACCTGCACCTTCAGATCGGGTACCACGCCGGCCAGGTGCATGCGCGCCAGCGCGCTCGCCAGATCGACGATGCATGCCGCTCCGAATGCCGCCGCCAGCAGCGGCAGCTGAGCGAATCCCATGCGGGGTGAGCCGGCCAGCAGCAGGACTCCCGCCGCGCCGATGGCGTGCCATCCGTCCGGAACGGCCGAGAGCACGCGCCGGGCCGGGAGGCGGCCGAGCAGCCCAGCCAGCGCGCTTCCGCTCACCAGCCCGCACAGCACCGCGAGGGGCACGGCAGCCGGCGGGAGCATGACCAGCATCGGCACGAGGATCAGCTGGGTCGGCACGACGTGGCCCGCGCCCACGGGGAACTCGACGCGCCCGACGAGGGCGTAGACGCCGATCAGCAGCGCGGCCAGGCCCGGGCGCAGCCCGCCGAGGCCACCGGCGAGGACGAGCAGCCCGGCCGCGACCACGAACAGCAGTCCGGCCGTCGCCTCGACCGCGATCTCGCGCTCGGAGCCCCGCCGCTCGCGTGCGTCCCAGCTGTGCTCGAGCAGGCGCTCGGTCGCCGACTGCAAGCCGGTCTCGAGCGCGTCAGCCCCGGACACGGTTCGCCCCCTGCCTGGGTAACCCTGACGCGGGCCGTCAGCCGGCGCGGTAGGGGTCGACGAACACGTCGTCGATCTGCCAGCTGCCCGCGCCCGGCGGGACTCGGAAGCGCAGAGCCACCATGAGCGAGCCGTCGTCGGGGAGCGAGGAGGTGTCGCCGGTGATCGGATCGGTCGGCGCCCACGACGGCATCGAGCCGTCGGCGAGATCGGCGAGCTGGTACCTGGCTCACGCCGGAAGCCGTCTGGACCAGCGCCGACGACCCGAAGGTCGTCGCCCGGCGCGATCTGATGCGGCGAACAGGCGCAGGCTCGTCATCGTGTTATCGACGCAGAAGTACGGCGAGACCGCGATGCCGCCGGCGTTGATCGTGAGCGACTGCTGGTCGCCGGGGCCGTTGACGTTGAACGGCTCGTTGCCGGCGGACAGCGTCGCGTTCGAGAGGGACCACCCGACCTGGTCCGCGGTTCCCTCGAAGGAGCCTCCCGGCACCAGGAAGTAGCTGGCCGAGTCACCCCACTGGGAGAACGGCGTGGTGACGGGCTGGGTTGGGCACGCGGCGGCGGCCGTGCCGGTGGCGGCGAGGACGCCGAGGCACGTCAGTCCGGCGATACGTCGAATGGCCTTGCGGATGCGCGGGTGGATAACCAGTGGCATGGAGCCTCCAATAAGGGACCGCCATCCTTGGCGCACGACGCTCAATTGGTTATCGGCAGCTAGGCCATCTCCACGCTGGAGACCCTTGGCTTTGCGCCCCTGCCTCACGACAGGTTTGCCTTTTTCGACAGTCCCTGTCTCGGCAGCGTGGGCGCCGGGGCTTTAGCGCTTAAAGCGGTGAATTGGACGTATGTTCTAGACCGGCCGCGCGGCTGGCCCGCCACGACCGAGAACACCGGTGGCAGCCGGGTGGCGAGCGTCGACCAGGTGGCGCCGGCGTCGCCCGATCCGAACACGTCACCGGACGTGGCCCCGAAGTAGAGCTGGAGCCGTTCGCCCTCGCCGGCGCGGCTGAAGGCCTGGCGCAGGACCGTCAGGTAGGCGTGCTCGGCGGGCAGGCCGTCGCCGCGCGGAGTCCAGGTGGAGCCCGCGTCGCGCGTCTCGTAGACCCGCACCCGCCCGTCGGGCGTGACGCGGTCCATGTCGGCGACGAGCGGGATCACGTAGGCGCTGTCGGGATCGCCGGGATCGACCGCGAGCGGAAAGCCGAAGTCCGAGGGGAGCCCTCCGCCCGCGATGTCGGTCCAACTCTCGCCGGCGTCGTCGGAGCGGTACAGGCCGCCGTGGAACTGCATGAACATCCGGTCCGGCTGCTTGGGTGCTCGCTCGACGTGGTGCACGCAGCGTCCCGCGTTCTCGTCCGCGAGCGCCTCGGCGGGGAGATAGCGCGGGTTGATGCCTGCGTTACCGCGCCGCCAGCTACGGCCACCGTCTTCGGTGAGCCACATCCCGGCGGCCGAGATCGCGACCGCGAGCCGGTCCGGATCGCCCGGCCAGGTGCAGATCGAATGGAGGCAGAGACCGCCGCCGCCCGGCTGCCATCGGCTCCGCGAAGGTTGCTCCCAGAGTCCAGCGTTGATCTCCCAGGTCGCTCCACCGTCTCGGCTCTCGAACAGCACGCCCGGGTCTCCGCCCGCGTACAGGGTCCCGTCGGCCTCGCCGCGGGCGATGACCCAGATCCGCTCGAGCGCTTCCTCGCCGCCATCGGGGAGCGCGACGCCATCCGCCTGCTCCCAGTCCCCGCTCGGGTCTCCGTCGGTGTAGAAGATCTTCGGGCCGTAGAACGGCGAGGTGACGGTGGCGAGCAGGCGTCCCGTGCGCGGGTCGCGCGTGGCGAAGTCGATCGGCTGGCCCGCGAAGGCGCGCGCCTGTATCTCGAAGCCTGAGCCGGGCTCGCCCTCGAGCAGGAACAGGCCCTTCTTGGTCCCCACGATCAGCTCGCTCACCTTCTCATCCTCCTGTTATCGCCGGTAGCACCTCGATGCGGTCACCCGAGCCCACGGTCGTCGTCTCGCCTCCGCGCTCGCCGTTGACGAACACGTTGATGTGCCGGCGGATCCGCCCGCGCTCGTCGAGGATCCATCCGTTCATGTCGGGGTGGCGAAGCTCCAGCGCCCGAATCAGCTCCACCACGGTCGCCCCCTCCAGCTCGTGCTCAGCGCGGTTGCCGGCGAGCTTGCGCAGCGGTCCCCGGAGGCACACGACGGCCATCGGGGGAATCGTAGGCGCCCTCACGCTGGCTTAGACCGTATTGACGGCGATTTCTCATCGGTGACTGCGAGCCTTCGGAAGCGAGCCTGCCGACCGCGTCCCCAGCCCGCCGGCGGTTGTTTAGGCTCCGTGGTCGAGGGCGCCGGCGAAGCGAGCAAAGGAGAGGCGATGAGTGAGACGCAGGTCAAGTTCGTGCTCGACGAGGCGGAGATTCCGACCCACTGGATCAACCTGATGGCCGATGTAAACGATCCCGCCGACCCCGCCCCGCCGCCGCTTCACCCGGGCACGAAGCAGCCCGCCGGTCCGGACGACCTGTCCGCGATCTTCCCCATGAGCCTGATCATGCAGGAGGTCTCGCCCGAGCCCGAGATCGAGATCCCCGAGCCTGTGCGCGAGGTCTACAAGCTGTGGCGTCCCACGCCCCTCTACCGCGCGTGGCGGCTCGAGCGCGAACTCGACACGCCCGCGCACATCTACTACAAGTACGAGGGCGGCTCCGCAGCCGGGTCTCATAAGCCGAACACGGCCGTCGCGCAGGCCTACGAGAACGCACAGGCGGGGATCCGCAAGCTCACCACCGAGACCGGAGCGGGGCAGTGGGGCTCGGCACTGGCCTTCGCCTGCAGCCTGTTCGGACTCGAGTGCGAGGTGTGGATGGTCGGCTCGAGCTACGACCAGAAGCCGTACCGGCGTTCGATGATGGAGACGTGGGGAGCGACGGTCCATCGCTCTCCCTCCGACGTGACCGACGCGGGGCGCTCACAGCGCGAGCACACCACCGGCTCGCTCGGGATCGCGATCTCGGAGGCCGTGGAGGTGGCGGCGCAGAACGACGACACCAACTACTCGCTCGGATCGGTCCTCAACCACGTCCTGTTGCACCAGACCGTGATCGGTCAGGAGGCGATGGCGCAGATGGCGATGGCGGGCGAGGAGCCCGACGTGGTCGTCGCGTGCGTCGGCGGCGGCTCGAACTTCGGGGGCCTCACGTTCCCGTTCCTGCGCCGGGTGCTGCGCGACGGCGCCAAGACGCGCTTCATCGCCGCCGAGCCGGCGGCGTGCCCGACCCTCACCCGCGGCGTGTACGCCTACGACTTCGGCGACACCGTCGGCCTCACGCCGCTGATGCCGATGTACACGCTCGGCCACGACTTCGTGCCGCCTCCGGTGCACGCCGGCGGGCTGCGCTACCACGGCGACTCTCCGCTCGTGTGCGCGCTGGTCAAGGCGGGCTTGGTGGAGCCACGCGCCTATCGCCAGAACGAGACGTTCGACGCGGCCGTGCGCTTCGCGCGCTCGGAGGGCGTGATTCCGGCCCCCGAGCCCGCGCACGCGATCCGCGCCGTGCTCGAAGAGGCGCATGCGGCGCGCGAGGCGGGCGAGCCGCGCGTGATCCTGTTCGGGCTGTGCGGGCACGGTCACTTCGACCTCGCGGCGTATGACGCGTTCCTCGCCGGGAAGCTCACCGACCCGGAGTTCTCCGAGTCCGACCTCGAGGCCGCGCTCGCCGCCCTGCCCGAGGCGCCGGCGCTCACATAGCGAAGGGAGCACGAGATGGCCAAGACGGTCGCGGTACTGGGCGCCCGCAACCTGGGCGGGGCGATCATCGATCATTTCCTCGAGCTGGGCTGGAACGCCGCGGGCGTAGCGCGCAGCGACGAGACACTCGAGCGCGTGCGGGACAAGGGCGCTCTGGCGGTGCCGGCCGACGCTGCGGATGCGAGCTCGTTGAGCGAGGCGCTGAGTGCGGTGCGGGCGGAGTTCGGCTCGCTCGACGCCGTCGTCAATGCGGTCACCGCCGCGCGGCCCACCGCCGCGGGGCCGTTCGGCGGAGGGCCGCTCGCCACGGCCGACCTGGATGCCTTCCGCGGCTGGACCGTGGCGGTGGCGGAGCAGGCGTTCGTGTTCCTCTCGGTCGGGGCCGCCGCGCTCCGCGAGGGCGGCGGTTCGCTGATCCAGATCACCGGCGGCTCCTCGCGCCGCGCGATGCCCGGCCGGGGGTTGTGGGCCGCGGGCGCGTTTGCCACCCGCGCGCTCGTCCAGGCCGCCGCGCAGGAGCTGCGAGCGGAGGGAGTGCACGTGGCGCTGTTGGCGGTCGACGCGACGATCGAGTCACCCAAGACGGCGGAGTTCACTCGTGATGTCGCGCCGGAGGCGCTGGGTGACATGCGTCAGATTGCCACCGCCGTGTCGTTCCTCGTGCAACAGGAGTCACGGGCTCTGACACACGACCTGGTGGTCACACCCGCGGGCGAGCGGTGGGTACCGTGAGTGACGCACCCGTTTGTTGAGCTTCGGCGTCATCGGGTAGAGCTAGGGCATGTTGCTCGAACTGGTACGTGAACAGCCGCGCTGGCGGGAGGCACTCGCCGCCGCGCTGACCTTGCCCGCCGGGATGTCCGAGCGACGGCAGAACCAGGATCCGTGGATGCCATCCACGGAGCGTCCACGACGGATCTCCGATGACCTCGCCTGGTTGCGCAACGCCGTCGACGAACCCGAGGAGCACGGGCTGCGCTCCATCGACGGGAGCGCCGCGGTGGGCGCCTGGGAGGTCACCGACGATCATCGCGTCGGGGATCATCTGGATCGTCTCGAGGCGCGGGGCGTCCTCGAGGCCGCCGGCTTCCTGGTGCACGGCGGCGACCTGGCCTAGACGACGCGCGGCGCGCAGCGGCGTGAGCTCAGTCAGCCCGCGCCACCGCGACCGTGGCGGCCCCGCGAGCGATCAGCCCATCACCGGTAGCCCCACGCGTGAAACGGATGATCACGCACCGGACCGAAGCATCCGCCCTGGTTGCACAACAACGAGGTGACAATGCTGCGCAATCCGGGGGAGGAGCCGGGGCTGCGCAGGATCGACGCGCTACGGCTCGCCGGTGGCCGGACGGCGCGAGAGATCTCGAACTACGTGATTTTGATACGTAAAGCGGGAACGTATCAAATGAGATGACGGCCACGCTCGAGGCGAGCGCGGCCGCGCGGGAGCGGACACGTGGGAGGAGCGACCGGATGACTGCATCACTGGCTGGGGCGGAAGATGCGCGGCGGAGCGCAGGGCGGCGGCGTGTCCTGGGGCGACTGGTCCGCTGGGCCTCGGCGCTGATCGCGGTGCTGGGGACGTGGGCCGCTCCCGCGGCGGCGCGGGCGGACGTCACGTTCTCGGGCCCGCTCGGCAGCACGGGAGCCAAGCTCCACGCGCCGGCCGAGACGGCGCAGTTCTCGCTCGCGTCGTACGGATACACCGAGCAGGAATATCTCGCCTCGGGCACCGCGCAGGGCAATAGCGCGGGCTATCCCCAGAGCCTCACGTATCCGGCGACGCCGTTCACGACGCGGATCATCGTCCGGCGTCCTCTGAACGCGAAGAGGTCCAACGGGACCGTGGTGCTGGAATGGATGAATGTCAGCCTCCAGCAGGACACCGACGTGGACTGGATCGAGGGCTACCGGGAGCTGATGCACGCCGGCTTCACGTATGTCGCGGTGTCGGTGCAGCCGACCGGCGTTCCGCTGGCCTCCGAGGATCCGGTCCGCTACGGGCAGATCCACATCCCGCCGTTCGCTCCCGAACGCGGACAGCGCGGGCCCGTCTCAGGGCGGCCCGTCCTACGGTGAGAGCATCTTCACCCAGATCGCGCACGCGCTGAAGTCATCGACCGGCACGAGCGTGCTCGGTGGCGCGACCGCGCGGCGGATCATCGCCGCCGGCGAATCCCAGTCGGCGGAGCGTCTGTCCTGCTATCTGCTCGACGCCAAGCCCGTGGACCCGGTGTTCGACGGATTCATGATCGACCACGGGGAGTGCGCCGGCCCCACCGCGGGAGCGAGTACGCCGTTCGCCTACGCGCCGAAGGTCCCGACGATGTTCCTGGACGGCATGGCCGAGTCGCGGCCGGCCATGCACAACGGTCCCGACCTCCGGGTGTGGCAGATCGCCGGCGCCAGCCACGTCGACGCCTGGATCGGCGCCTACGGCAGCGCCGAGCACAACTGGGACGACACCGGCACGCCGCAGGGCTACAGCGAGCAGACGGCCGGCAACTGGGGCCTCGAGGGCGGCCAGGGCGGCGTGTGCAACCTGTTCACGACCCACGATCCCGTTCGCGCCGACGAGCTTCCGCAGCAGTACACCCACGACGCCGCGTTCTCGGCGCTCCAGACGTGGATCACCAGCGGACGCGCGCCGGCGGCCACGCCACCGATGCAGTTCGATCCCAAGGGAACCGCCTCCCCCGACGGCGCCGGCGGTGGCGTCGACGCCGATCGCTTCGGCAACCCGCTGGGCGGCCTTCGCCTTCCCCAGATCCAGGTCCCCGTGGCCCAGTACCAGGGAACGTGCACCAACCCGGAGGGACAGGTGCTGATCGGGACCACCCGCCCGTTCACGGATGCTCAGCTGCTCGCGGTGTACCCGACGTTCGCGAGCTACCGAACCAAGATGTGCCAGGCCTCACTGGCCGACGTCGAGCAGGGGACGCTGCTGCCGTTCGACGCGCAGGACATCGATCGGCGGGTCAAGCTCGGGCGCGGCCGGTGGCCGGCGGGCAAGCAGCGCGACGGGACCTCGACCAAGGCGTGTGCGGCGCTGTACGCGACGGCGAAGGCCCCGAAGAAGAAGAAGAAGGCTCGCCACCGCCACCGGCCCCCGGCGCGTCACCGCCGAGCCGCGCGCACCCGCCTTCACGGGCTGAGCCGGCTAGGCCCGATCGAGTTGGGCGGCGATCGCGATCGCCGCCCGCTCATGGGCGCCGTACGTGGCGCGGAGCGCCGCGATCACGTCCTGCCCCTCCCCGCCCACCGGAGGCGGATCGGCCACGAGCAGGCTCCGGACCTCGCGCCCGAGCTCCTCGCCTCCCACCGCGTCGGCCAGCGCCGCGAGCGCGTCGGCGCGCACCCGCGCGCCCTCGACGAACGACGAGATCACCGTCTCCCGGGCCAGCGGCGCGCCGCCGAACACGCGCGCGTGCAGCACGGCCGGGTTGAGCGCGTGCGGGCGGATCAGCGCGCGGCGCTCGGCCTCCGATGACCCGGCGGCGGTGGCCAGGTAGTCGATGGCGCGGGTGATCCCCTGCGCGTCGACCGGGAGCGAGGCCTGGAGCGCGGGCGGCACCCGCGCGATCAGCCTTGCGTGCTCGGCGGCGGCTTCGGCGAGCAGCGCCTCGACGTGGCCGCGGTGGGTGGCGTCCATCCCCTCCAGTGCACGGTAGAGCCGGTCCGCGTCCCGCGGCGCCCGGGATGCTCGTCTGCTGAGAGGATTCGCGGCGCGTGGACGCGAGGCACGATCCAATCTCACCGACGACCGGCCTCGTGTCGGCCGCGCGCTTTCCCGGCGTCCCGGCGTCGGCCGCGCACTACGAGAGCTACTACCTGAAGGCCTGCCACCCGGAAGGCGGGCTGGCCGTGTGGATCCGCTACACGGTGCACAAGCCACCGGGGCGTCCGCCGGCCGGGGCCGTGTGGTTCACGCTGTTCGACGCCGCCGGCGGCGTGAGCGCCTCCAAGGTGCGGTTCCCGCTTCCCCGCGCCGGCCACGATGAGTACATCGCCATGAACGGGTGCCGGTTCGTTCCCGGGCACGCGGTCGGGCGGGCGGCCAGCGCTCACGCGGACGCCGCGTGGGAGCTCCGCTACGAAGGGAGCGAGCCGCCGCTGCGGCACCTCCCGCAGCCTTGGATGTACCGCGCCCCGCTCCCGCGCACCAAGCTCCTCAGCCCGCACCCGCTCGCCCTGTTCAGCGGCCGGATCGAGCTGAGCGGGCGGAGGATCGAGCTGGCCGGCTGGCCCGGGATGGTCGGCCACAACTGGGGCGCGGAGCACCCGCGGCGCTCGATCTGGATCCACGGCGCCAACTTCCAGGGCCACCCCGACACCTGGCTCGACCTCTCGATCGCGCGGGTGGGGCTGGGTCCGCTCACCACGCCGTGGATCGCGAACGGCGCGCTCTGCCTCCACGGTCAGCGCCGTCGGCTGGGTGGGCTGGGGCGCGTGGCCGCGACGCGGGTGGACGAATCCGGCGAGTCGTGCTCGTTCCGGCTCGGCGGTGACGGCGTCGCCATGGCTGGCCGCGTCGGCGCCCGCCGGAGCAGGTTCGTCGGCTGGGAATACGCGCAGCCGACGGGCGCCAAGCGCCAGACGATCAACTGCTCGATCGCCGATCTTCGGCTCGAGGTCTCACCCGCCGGCGGCGCCCCCCTGACGCTCGAGCTGGACGGAGCCGCCACATACGAGCTCCAGTCCGAGGAGCGCCATCCGGACATCCCGCTCCAGCCCTTTCCCGACGGATAGCTCCGCCGAGCGATGAGTTTCGGGATGCGCCCCGGTCTGAGAGGGTGTGATCCCAACCCCCAGGAGGATGTCGTGAACACCACCAAGACTCGCGTCGAGAAGATCGCCACCGTGATCATCCCGACGAACGACGTGGACGGGGCGATCGACTTCTACGTCGAGAAGCTCGGGTTCGAGAAGCGCGTGGATATCCCGTTCGGCGGCCAGTACCGCTGGGTCGAGGTGGCGCCGGCCGGTGCCGTCACCACCATCGCTCTCGCCCCTCCGCCTCCGCACAAGCCGGAGTTCGGCAACCGTGAGACGGGCATCAGCCTGTACGCGGAGGACATCGACGGCTACCACGCCGAGTTGAAGTCCGCCGGAGTCGATGTCGACGCCGAGGTGAGCCGCATGGGCGATCCGGTTCCGCCGATGTTCTGGTTCCGCGACCCCGAGGGCAACAGCCTGATGGTCGTCGGCTGAATGCGCCCGTAGCCGCGCACGGGACCGGGCGACGCTCCCGGACCCGTGCGCCGCTAGGCGGGCAGCTTGGCGTGGGCGAACACGAAGAACCACACCTCGAAGCCGAGTACGGCCACAACGGCCACCCCGACCACGATTCGCTCCGGCGCCGACAGCGGTCGCTTGGCCTGAAACGAGCGCCGCTCGCCCGTTATCGGCTTCATCCACGGCAGCTGCTGGCGCGGGATGCTTCGCCCAATGGCCTGGTTGTAGGCGCCGTTCACGTACGTGAGCGCCTTGTAGAGCAGGAACGTCTCGACGACCAGCACGCCGATCGTCGCGGCCACCGCCGCCATGCTCAGCTGTCCGACCGCCGCCTGGATGCGCGAGCCGATCCACAACGCGAGCACGGGACCGCCGGTCACCAGGTTGACTGTGATGAGCATGGCCAGGGCGCCGAGCGTGACTCGCTTGGCGGCCGCTCGTACGCCGCGCGGGCGGTCCTCCCGCGCACTCGTGGTGCGCGTCTCCATACTGCGAGGCTACCCACGTCACCGCCGCGCTTCCTAACCTGCCCGGGATCTACTTCCTCGGGGCGCGCCACCCGGCGGTCATCCAGACGATCCTGCGCCGAGGGGATTCGCGGTCAAGAGCAGCGGTCGAGTGCGCCGCCGAGGTCGCGCCACAGGTCCTCGACGTGCTCGCACCCGACGCTCAGCCGGATGAGCCCGGCCGGGATGTGCTCCTGGCCGGGCTGCACGCTGCGGCGCTCCATGCACGTCTCGACGCCGCCGAGGCTGGTCGCGTGCCGGATGATTCGCACCGCGGAGCAGGCGCGGTCGGCCATGGCCGCGTCGCGCAGCTCGAAGCTCACGATCGTGCCGAATCCGGGATACCTCACCCGGTTCACCGCGCCGTGGTCGGCCAGGCGATCGGCGAGCTCCTCGGCCGAGCCCTGAGCCTGACGCAGGCGCAGGGCGAGGGTCCGCGAGCCGCGCAGCGCGAGGAAGCACTCGAGCATTCCCGGGGTGGCGCCGCTCAGGCTCCGCGCCGTCCGCAATCGCTGCAATTCCTCCGGGTTGGCGGTGACCGCGGCACCGAGCAGCAGGTCCGAGTGACCGCCGATCAGCTTGGTCGCCGAGTGAACGACGATGTCCGCGCCCAGCTCGAGCGGACGCTGAAGCAGCGGCGTCGCGAACGTGTTGTCGACGACCACGCGCGTACCCGGCCTTCTCGACGCGCTACAGATGGCGGCCAGGTCGGCGACGTCGAGCAGCGGGTTCGAGGGCGACTCCAGCCACAGCAGATCGGCTTCGGAGGCTCGCGCCGGCCAGCGCTCATCGCCGGCGGCCAGGCGCTCGATGCGCCAGCCGTGGGCGCGCGCTCCGGCTTCCACCAGGCCCGTCACACCCTGATAGCAGTCGTCGCCCAGAACCAGGTGGGCTCCGGTCCCGAGCCCGTGGAGCGCCGCCGCGCAGGCGGCCATGCCCGACGCGAACGCCACCGCCTCGCCACCTTCGAGCCCGCCCAGCATGGCCTCGAACGCCTCCCAACCTTCGGTCGCCTCGTTGCGGCTGTAGATCCGCTCGCTGCCGAGGACGTACGTGGAGGCGGCCACGATCGGCACGTTGAGCGTCGCGCCCGGCTCCGGCGCCGGCCGGCCGGCCACGATCGTCCACGTCTCCGGCTTCATCTCGTCGCGCTGTGGCTGTGAGACCATGCTCCGGCGGGCGTTCACCTGTGGGCCTTTCTCGGCGTCTCGCTCGTGGTCATCATCGCGCCCGGGCCCAGACACCGTACTGGTGACCAAGAACGCGCTCGAGCCCCGCTGAGGCCGGATCCGGCTCCCGCGCGCGCTGCTCAGGGCGCGAAATCCGGGCGTTCAGGGGGCCCGCCGATGGAGATTTCGTACGCATTCTGCGTGGTTTTGAACCCCGGACGGCGCCGGCGAGGCAATCCGATTGAAGTTGAGCGATTGGAATGCCGATGCAACAGATGTCCAGAAAGGCTCCGAACTAGGGGGTTCGGGTCAGATCATGTCTTCACGTTCTCGGCAGCAAAAATCCAATGCCAGCGCCCCGGCTCGGTCTCGGGCCCGGCGCGGGAGCCGCCGGCTCACGATCCGTAGCCGGCGCCTAGGCGCCATCGCCTGCCTGGTCGCGCTCTGCGGCGTCATCTTCGGCGTCGGCGGGGCGCTCGGGCAGCCCGACGCGGCGCGTCCGGCTCAGGCCGCCCGCGTCGTCCGCGTCGCCCACGTCCGTGGCCACGCGACGGCAAGCCATCGCGCCGCGCATCCTCGTCGACTGCGCACGGCCGTCCGCTCGGTGCGGGCCCACCGGGCGCATCGGGCCCACGCCGCGCACAAGCGCGCCGGCCGGCGGCACATCCGCCGGATGGTGGCGCGTGCCAAGCGCGCGCATGCCCGCCGCGCAGCGCATGCCGCCCGCGCCCGTCAGCAGGCGGCCAAGCGCCGTCATCGCCACCACAAGGCCAAGACCAAGAACGGCCACCGCCTGACCATGCGGAGCTTCGTGGCCAGGCTGACGCCCGCGACCACCGCGGTCGGCGGCGAGTCGCTACCCGGGTCGCTGATCGACATCGCCCGGCCGGGATCGGGCGCGCTCACGACGGCGTCGCCCGCTGCGACGAGCGCCGCCCCCGCCTCGAGCACCTCCGGGTCGCCCCAGGTGAACGCCCTCGCCAACCAGGTGCGAGCGGTGGCGACCGGTGCCACCGCGCCGGCCCGCGCGTCCGGCTCGAGCGTCGCCCGCACGCCCGCCCACACTCAGACCAAGCACAAGCCGGCCCCCGCCCGCTCGCACAAGGGCTCGTCGGGCACCACCTTCCTCCTCCCGCTGGGCGTGCCCGCCCCGCTCGAGCACTTCGTGAACCGGGTTCCCGAGCCGCTCTGGATCGCGCTGGCGTCGGCTCTGGCCATGGCCGGCATCGGCGGCGCGGCCGCCTTGCGCTCCGGTCGCCGGGCGCGCCGTCAGGCCGGCGAGTACGCCGCGGTGGCGGCCGTCGCGCTCACCGACCCCCTGACCGGCGTCCTCAACCGTCGCGGGTTCGGCGACGTGGCGGATCGTGAGCTCGCTCGCGCCCGCCGTTACCGGACGCCGTTCGTGCTCGCCTACGTCGACGTGCGCGGCCTCAAGGCGGTCAACGACTCCGAGGGCCACCTCGCCGGCGACGCGGTGATCAAGCAGGTCGCGCGACTCCTGAGCGATTCGGTCCGCGCCGAGGACGCCGCCGGGCGGCTCGGCGGCGACGAGCTCGCGCTGCTGCTGACCGGCCAGTCGGCGACGGGCGCCGATGCCGTGATCGAGCGGATCCAGTCTCGCATCCCCGCCTGCCGGGCCGAGCTGGGGCTCGGCACGGAGTGGGGTGTGACCATCGGCACGGCCTCGTTCCCGGCCGACGGCGCCACCTTCGAAGAGCTCGTGGCGACCGCGGACCGCAGGCTCTACGAGCAGCGCGGCATCCAGCTGCGGTAAGCCCCTACGGCTGCAGCGGCTGTGGCGTCGAGGTGGGTCCGCCGATCACCGGCGCGTCGGGCCCTCCCGGGCTCGCCGTCCAGGTGAGCGGGTCCAGGCGCAACGTGCGCGGTGTCATGTCGGGCATGCCGCGCCCGTGGTAGACGAGCCACTGCCCGCCGTGAGGCCCGGTCACCGGCCGGTCGCCGCCGCCCGGTCCGGTGACCGCGGCGTTCTGGGCGAGGATCGGGTTCGAGGGCGACTTGGCGAACGGCCCGGTGGGGCTGCTCGAGGTGGCGTAGCCCATCCCGTAGGCGGCGCGCCAGCTGCCCCCCGAGTAGAACAGGTAGTACGTCCCGTTGTGGAGCACCATCGCGGGTCCCTCCACGGTCGGCGCCGCCACCCCCACCGACTCCCAGGTGCCGGGATCGCCTGAGAACAGCGGAACTCGCGATCCTGCGGCCTGGAGGCCGTCGGGCGTCAGCGGGATGACGGAGATCGTCGGCCGCAGCGAGCACGATCCCGCGCTGGGGCAGGTGTCGTCCGTCGACACGTACAGGTAGATCTGCCCGGAGCGGTCCACGAACGGAGAGGGGTCGATGTTCCCGCGGCCGGTGGCGTCCCCGCAGCCGAGCGGCAGTCCGGGCGTGGCGTCTTGGGAGGGAAGGTCGAGCGGACCCTGGTCGACGAACGGCCCCGCCGGAGTCGGCGAGAGGGCCACGCCGATGCAGTGGACGTTCAGCTGCGCGCTCAGGCCGACGTAGTACATGACGTAGCAGAGGTTCGAGGTGGTGCCGGGACACGGCTGGTTGAGGGGCAGCACGCTCGGTGCCCACGGATTCCAGTCGGTCGCGCTCGCCACCCAGCTCGGGCGCGTCGATCATCGCCGTGCCCTCGGCGGTCCAGTGCACGAGATCGTCCGAGTGCAGCATCGGGAAGCGGTCGCCGGTGCCGTAGGCCCAGTAGTCGGAGTGGGTCCCGCCGTTGTCGAGGACGAACGGGTCGGGCATCGGCGCGGGCCCGAAGATGGGGTTCTGGTAGTAGCCCGCCGTGGTGAAGGTGGCGTCGGGGCTCGCCACCGTGCCGGCGGTGCTGTTGGCGACGAGCCGGTAGTGGTAGGTCGTGGCGGGGGCGAGGCCGCTGAGCGCCGCCGTGACCGCGAGCGCGCCGTTGCCGAAGCCGGCCTGCTGCGTCGGCGTCGTGCGGCCATACGCGGTGCTCGTCCCGTAGGCGAAGTAATACGTCGTGGCCTGGCCCTGGGGGTTCACCTTCCCGGTCAGCGCCGCCGCCGTCTGAGTGAGCGAGCGCGGCGATCCCGCGCTGATGACCGGGGGCCGCGGCGCCGCCCAGACGCTGAGCGGCGTGAGGCGGAACTTGATCCTCCTGCGGCTCCGCGGGACCTTCCGGCGCTGGCCCAGGGCGAGGCGGGAGCTCGGGGGCGGGTGCTGCGCGCTGACGTGCCAGTTCGCGAGGAAGCCGGGGGCGTTACCCCCCTTCAGAGGGCGAAGCCAAGCCCAGAAGACGAGGCGCTTGTGCCTGACCCAGGCGTAGGCGGTGTCGACGCCGCCGCCGACCAGTTGCGGGACCCGGTAGGAGGGAAGGCGGCCCTTCGCAGCCACGGCCACGGCTGCGGGGTGCGAGAGGAGCAGCGTGACCACCGAGCCGCGGCGGACGCGCCGGCCGGCGCGCGGCAACGTGCCGGAGACCTCCGGCGGACGCGCCGAGTCGAACACCAGGGCCTTGGTGATGCTCACCCGGAAGCCCAGCCGGTGCAGGCGGTTGTAGACGGAGATCACGTCGCCCGTGACGCGCGGAACCGGCACGCGATCGGTTCGCCCGCTGGCTTGGGCGGCGCCCCCGCCGAGAGCCAGCGCCAGGATCCCGGCGATCAGCCAGGGCTGCGCCAGGACGGCCAGTCGGCGACAGGTTTTGCTCATGCGACGATCGATCCCCAACCTGATGAGCCCTTCGGCTACAGCTCCCGGGGGCCTGGCCGCTCACCCCGGGCGCGGGCCCTAGCGTAGCTCAGAGAGCTCCGGGCGGGCGCGGGCACCTCGCGTGGATGGCGAGATGGGTGCCGACGGCGGGGACTGGAGCCCCCGCCCCGTACTCGATCACGGCCGACACCGGCGCGGGCGCCGGATGGAGCGTCGTCGACTCGGGGACGCCGTGCCAGTAGCCGATCACCCGCCCCTTGGCTCCGACCCACACGCCGGTCAGCGGCGCCGGGGTGTCCTTCATCCAGAACGACGGCGACGACGGCGGCGAGTAGGCGAAGATCATCGGACGGGCCACGTGCTTGACCCCCATCAGGCCGCGCTCCTGGGCGCCGAGCGTGAACGCGACGGGCAGGCACGGGTGCGGGACCCGAGCGAGACGTTCCGCCACGCGAACTGGTCGGCCGCGGACGAGCAACCGGCGAGGAGGAGCGAGCAGGCCACGGCGAGCGCTCCCGCCCGCCCGGCGACGCGACTAACCCGTGAAAGACGGGGCCGGGGCACGGGCCGGCGTTCGGCGAGAGGGTGTCCGGTGCACGGCTCTCGGGCGTACCAGGGTGAGGACCGTCGTCCCCGACGGCACGGTCACGGCCGCCGTGCCGCCGCGGCCTGCCGTGGCCACCTTGCGACCGTGCTCGAGCACCTGGGTCCCGCGCGCCAGGTGCGTGATCGTGATCCGCGAGGCACGGTCGGTGTGGATCGTGATCGTGCCCGTCTTCAGCTTCGCCGCGGCCGCGTCGAGGCTGAGTCCCGCGACGTCGGTCAGGGTCAGGGTCATGGCCTTGCGCGCCTTGGCCCGCTTGCCGAGCAGCCAGCGAAGCCCCGTCTCGGTCCCGGGGAGCGGCTGGGTCACGAGCGAGGGCCCGAATCGCTGATCGGTGACCGCGGGATCGGGCAGGGCCGCGTCGTGCGCCTGCACGGTGGCGATCACGCCGAAGGCGTTGTTCGCGGCGCGCAGGTCGTGCAGCCAGTAGTCGCCGGTGGCGCCGGTGCCGTACAGCGAGCTGTCCAGGCTCGGATACCAGCTGTAGGTGAACGTGCCGGGGTTGGTCTTGCGCACCGGCGAGCCGAGGGCGGCGACCGCGTCGCCGAAGCGGTCCTCGGTGGCGAACACGAGGTGATCGGCGCCCGTGTGGATGAACAGGTCGTAGCGCTGGCCGAGCCGGTCGAACGTCTGCGCTTGCGCGATCACGCCGGTCGTGGGAACCAGCTCGTCACCGAAGGTCTGGTCGATCACGTAGGGGATCCAGCGCGCGTTGGCGATCAGCGGCTGGCTCTGGCCGTCCTTGGCGCAGGCGGGATCCTGGAAGGCGGGCGCGTTGGCGCCCGGGAAGGCCTGGACGCCGCAGATCACCGGGCCGTCGAGCGACAGCGCGCCGGCGAAGTCGTCCGGATGCTCGAACACGAGCTTGTACGAGGCCCAGCCGCCCATCGAGTATCCGGTGCTGACGGTGCGCGCCGGGTCGAGCGTGTACGCCTGGGCGAGTGCGCGCCACACCTGCCAGAAGTCGGTATCGGCGCCGTTGTAGTACCACGCCGGCCGGGCCGAACCCCTCGGTGGTCGCGCAGATCGAGCCGCGGGACTGGCAGAGCTGCTGGATCAGCTGTGGGTCGAGCGCCCCGTACTGGTTGTAGTTGACCTCGAGCGAGTGCAGGATCCAGGTGAGCGGGGTGGCGTGGCCGGGCTTGTAGCCGGTGGGCACGTACACCGCATAGGGCTGCACGCGCTCGAGCAGCGTGGGCTGGAAGTTGCCCTCCGACCCGTCGTTGACGACCTGTCCCGCGCCGGGGCTGAGCCGCGAGACGTACCACCGCGCGCTGTAGCCGGTGGGCTGCGGCTCGGGCGTGCCCGTCTTCGCGGCCAGCTGCGACCAGTCGACCAGCTGCGAGAAGCTCGACACGTCGCCGGTGGCCAGCGTGTCCGCCTGGTCGTCCTCCATCCAGTAGTTGCCGGTGATCGAGCGAGCCAAGCCGTCCAGCCCGAGGACCGTCCCCAGCGGGGTCGCCGCGAGCAGCGCCTGGGCGGCGGCGATCTGCGCGTCGGTCGTGCCGGTGGTGAACACCGGCGGCTCCTGAGCCACCGTGCGGAAGGTGATGTTGTAGACGCGCTCGGCCGTCGTCGAGGGCGGCGCGCTCGCATTGCCCACGTCCGGCGGAGCGAAGTTCTGCCCGGTCCCGTCGGCCAGCCCGGCGGCCAGCCGGACTCGCCACGTGCCGGCCACCGGGAGCAGCGAGCGCGGGAATGGCGACGATGAACGACTTCGCGGTCCTGTCGACGGTGAGCTTGCCGCCGTTCGCCAGCACGTCGGTGCGCAGCCCGGTGAGCGGATTGACGAGCCAGGCGCCCCGGCTGGAGACGACCAGGGCCTGGTCGATGCCGGCCGAGCTCACCCCGGCGGAGGCCGGCCACTGCGAGACGCCGGTCGCCGGATTGTTGTCGGTGTCGAATGTCCACTCGGCGATCGGGACGCTCGGGTCGGCCAGCGTCAGCCAGTCGACGCGCCAGTAGCTGAAGGCGCCGCTCACCCCGAGGCCGGCGCGGAAGATGTCGGCGCCGTTGTTGTCGGCGGGACCCGACGGATACACGTACTCGCCCTGGCGGCCGGCCAGGCCCGAGCTCTGGTCGTAGCTCGAGGTGGGCAGGCCCTCCAGGTTCGAGGCGCCGTAGTCGTCGTAGATGAAGTCGCTCCACAGCGAGGCGCCACCGGCGAGCCGGCCCGTGCCCGAGGTCTGCGGGAACGTGTTCGGGAACGGCCAGGCCGTGCTGGACGGCTCGGGCAGCGTGGGCGGCGTGGCGCTGGCGGCGGCGGGGACGTCGCTGGGCATGTCGGCGGGAACGCTCGCGGCGGCGGTGCCCGCCTGGAGGCAGAGGGTCGCCACGACCGCCACCGCTGCACCCAGGACCCGCCTCATGGCGCGCGAAGATACAACCCGGCGTGCCTCGCGTGCGCCGGTTCACTGAGACAGGGGGCTGGTGACGTCTCAATCGACGCGGCGGCGTATCTTTGGGGGCATGCGGGAGAGGCGTGTGTTGGGGCTGGCGGTGTTGCTGGGCTTGGCCTTTGCGGGCGGCGCATCGGCGGCCGGGCCGGCCGGACCAGCGACCTACGGCCCGGCGCGGGCGTGGGGCGCCACGCACATCCGGTCGCTCGACCCGGGTCCCGCGGCCGCGCCGCGCGCGAGCGCCGGCCCCGCGGCGCACCGCGACCAGGTCCTGTCCAACGAGCGCACGGTCACGCGCTGGGCCTACGTCGGCCGGATCGTCTGGATCCGCCGAGCGCCGCGGGCTTCGGCCCGGCGCGTCACGCGGCTGACCTCGTACACGGAGGACGGGTTCTCATCGGTCTACCTCGTCCTGCGCACGCACTGGGACGGCCACGGCCAGGAGTGGGTCAAGCTCCGTATCCCAGGGCGTCCCAACGGCCGCACGGGCTGGGTTCCGCGCGGCGCGCTCGGCTCGTTTCACCTCACGCACCTGCTCGTGGTCGTGAACCGCGCGCGCCTGCGGATGTACCTGTACCGCGACGGGCGCCGGATCTGGAGCGCACCGGTGGGCGTGGGCAAGCCGAGCAGCCCAACGCCGTCCGGCCACTTCTGGATCAACGAGCGCTTCAAGATCGCGGATCCCAGCTCGGGCTACTACCCCTACGCGTTCGGCACCACCGACTACTCGACGCTCACCGACTGGCCGGGCGGCGGCGTGGTCGGGATCCACGGCCCCTACTACGACCCCCAGGGGATCCCGGGGCACATCTCGCACGGGTGCATCCGGCTCAGGGTCTCCGACGACGCCTGGCTGGCGCGGCACCTGGCGCTGGGCGCCCCGGTGCGCGTGGTGTGACGGGGCGCCCGCCGGCACGGATGCCGGCGGAACCGGCCCCACGGATGCCGCGCGGCGCAGCCGCGCGGCCCCAGATCAGAAGCTAGGACCTGCGTTCGCGCCCAGGCTGTTCAGCCAGTTGCGCATGCTCCGGCCGGCGGGGGTGATCTCCCCCTCCTCGTAGCCCGTGGTGGCCACGGCCAGCGTGATCCCGCTCGGCGTCGACCACCCGAACTCGATCGCGGTGCCGGTGGGCGCGTAGCGGGCGATCACCTGGCCCTGCTGGAGGATGCTGCCGGGCCGCGCGATGTCCGTGATCTCCTCGGAGACGTACTGCACCTTCCCGGCGTCGGCGCCGGCGAGCAGCTCCCAGTAGACCAGCGGCTGGCCCGCATACCAGCCGGGCTCGATGGCCAGGATCTTGACCTGGGTGGGGGCGAGGATCGGCGATCCCACCGGCATGGTCGCGTCCACCCCCTGGTCGGTCCGCTCCCAGTGGTTGACGTACTGGAGCGGGTCGATGTAGGAGGCGTCCGAGACCTTGACCGCGACGATCTCCTGCTTGAGCTCGGCCTGGATCTGCGACAGCGGCGGCGCGTGGGCGTTGACGTCGCCCACCGGGTCGGTCGACGTGTCGCCCTGCGCCGCCGCCTGCACGCCGGCCGCCGGCTCGAGCACCTGGGGTCGCGGCTGCGGGGCCTGACCCACCGGGCCGGTCGGGACACCTTGCGACTTGGGATCGGCAGCGCGACCGGTCCTGCTCGTGCCGCAGCCAGCGAGGACGAGGATGGCGAGAAGGACGGCGGCGAACGATGCCCGGACGCGGCGCATTCGCATGGCCATCAAGCTAACAGGCGGGGTTCGCGGCCGGCGCCGGAGCGAGGGTTACGATCATCCGACGTGCGACTGCGCAGCGAGCGGATCGTCACGCCGGCGGGGACGGTCGGCGGCGAGGTCGTGGTCGAGGAGGGACGGGTCGCCGCGGTGCGGGGTGGCGGTGGTGGGCCGGCGGACGCGGCGTGGATCGTCCCGGGATACATCGACGTCCACGTGCACGGCGGCGGTGGCGCGCAGTGCAACACGTCGGATCCCGAGGAGATCGCCGCGGTGGCGGCGTTTCACGCCCGCCACGGGACGACGGCGCTGCTCGCCACCACGGTGGCGGCGCCGGTGGAGGAGCTGGCCGCGGCCCTCCGGGCGATCGGGCGCGCCGGAGGCGGCGTGCTGGGCGCTCACGTGGAGGGGCCATTCGTCTCTCGCGCGCGGCCCGGGGCGATGGATCCGGAGACGTTCCTCGAGCCCGATCCGGTGGTGCTGGAACGTCTGCTCTCGGCCGGGGGCGTGCGGATGATGACGGTGGCGCCCGAGCTTCCGGGCGCGCCGGCGATGATCGAGACGCTGGCGCGGGCCGGGGTGGTGGCCTCGCTCGGCCACACCGACGCCACGTACGCGCAGGCGCGCGCGGCGGTGGACGCGGGCGCGCGGTCGGTCACGCACCTGTTCAACGCGATGCGTCCGCTCGACCACCGCGAGCCGGGGATGGCCGGGGCGGCGCTCGACCTGCGCGAGCTCAGCTGCGAGCTGATCTGCGACGGGGTGCACGTCGACCCCGCCGCGCTGCGGGTGGCCATGCGGGCCAAGGGTGTGGCGGGGGTTCGGCTGGTGACGGACGCGATCGAGGCGGCCGGGCTGCCCGACGGCGCCTACCGGCTGGGCGCCGCCGCGGTGAGCGTCGCGGGCGGGCGGGCGGTGCTCGCCGGGACGGACACGATCGCCGGGAGCACGCTGACCATGGACGCCGCGGTGCGGGGGGCGGTGCGCTTTCTCGGAATCGATGTGGAGGTGGCGGTGGCGATGGCCTCCGCGGCGCCGGCGCGGCTGCTGGGACTGGAGCGTCGCAAGGGGTCGATCGCCGCCGGCTCGGACGCCGACCTCGTGCTGCTCGACGAGGAGCTTCGGGTGATCCGGACGATGATCGGCGGCGCCTGGGTCGACTAGCCGCCGGCGTGCGGGTCGGTCGACGGGGCGGTGATCAGGCGTGCGCCCCGGCCGTGGGTGAAGAAGCTGACCGACCAGCGGATGAACACGAGCAGCCGGTTCTGGAACCCGACCAGGTACCAGAGGTGGACGAACAGCCAGGTCAGCCAGGCCAGGAACCCGGACAGGTGAAGGCCCTTGACGTCGGCGACGGCCGCGCCGCGGCCGATCGTGGCCAGGTTGCCCTTGTCGTGGTAGCGGAAGTCGTGGGGTCGTTGCGAGCGCAGCCGAGTCTGGATCGCCTTGGCGGCGTAGCGGCCCTGCTGCATCGCCACCGGCGCCACGCCCGGGAACGTGGTCACCGTCCCGTCGCGCCCGCGCATCCGGACCATGTCGCCGAGCGCGAACACGTCGGGGTGGCCGGGGAGCGTGAGGTCGGCCTCGACAGTGAGTCGGCCCGCGCGGTCGAGCTCGGCCCCCGATCCTTCGGCGAGCATCGCGGCCGTGGGCGAGGCGGTGACGCCCGCGGCCCAGATGACGGTTCGGGCCCGGATCCGCTCGGTCTCGCCGCTCGCGTGCTGGACGGTCACCGACTCCGCGTCGATCCCGATCACGGTCGAGCCGAACAGGGTGCGTCACGCCCTTGCGGTGCAGGGAGTGCGCGGCCCGCTTGGACAGCGACTCCGGAAACGAAGTGAGCACGCGGTCTGCCGTCTCGATCAGGAGGATTCGGCCCGCGCGCGGGTCGATCGTGCGGAAGTCGCGCTTGAGCGTGTCGCGCGCGAGCTCGCCGAGCTGGCCGGCGATCTCGACTCCGGTGGGGCCTCCGCCCACCACCGCGAAGGTCATCCACGCCTCGCGCTCCTCCGAGCGGGTCTCCGACTCCGCCGCCTCGAACGCCTCGAGTATCTGGCTGCGGACCATCAGCGCGCTCTCGAGCGACTTGACCTCGGCGGCGAACTCACTCCACTCGTCGTGGCCGAAGTACGAGTAGCGCGACCCACCGGCCACGATCAAGGTGTCGTATTCGATCGTGGGCGGCGCCGGCACCTGGTCGACTGGCTTCAGGCGGACCTGGTGAGCGCCGAGGTCGACGCCGACCACCTCGGCCATCATCACCCGTACGTTCTCGTGGCGCTTGAAGATCGTGCGCAGGGGATAGGCGATCTCGCCGGGCGACAGGGCGCCGGTGGCGACCTGGTAGGTGAGGGGCTGGAACAGATGGAAGTTGCGCCGGTCGATCAGGGTGATCTCGACCGGGGCCCTTCGCAGCTTGTGCACGGCTTGGATGCCGCCGAAGCCGCCACCGACCACCACGACGCGGTGCATGGCGCTGGACGCTACCGGGGCGTGCTCGATATGTCGCGGTATGCGCGACATATCGAGCACAACACGCCCGGTTCAGCGGATCTGCATGCCCGAGATCGCCCGGGAGATGACGAGGCGCTGGATCTCGGAGGTCCCCTCGAAGATCGTGTAGATCTTGGCGTCGCGGTGCATGCGCTCGACGGGGAATTCCCGCGTATAGCCGTTGCCGCCGAGGATCTGGATCGCGCGCTCGGTCGCCCACACGGCGACCTCGCCTGCCTTGAGCTTGCTCATCGAGCCCTCGGCGTTGTTGAAGTCGTGGCCGTTGCGGCCCATCCAGGCGGCGCGCCACACGAGCAGGCGGGCCGCGTCGATCTCCATCTTCATGTCGGCCAGGGTGAAGGCGATGGCCTGGTTCTCGATGATCGCGCGCCCGAACTGCGAGCGGTTCTTGGCGTAGTCGAGGGCGTACTCGTAGGCGGCGCGGGCGATGCCCAGGGCCTGGGCGCCCACGGTCGGCCGCGAGACCTCGAACGTGCGCATCGCCGCCTGGCCGCGTGAGCTCTGCCCTTCCCGGGCCCGGGCGAGCCGCGCGTCGAGCTTCTCCTTGCCGCCGAGCAGGCAGGAGCCCGGGATGCGCACGTCGTCGAGGAAGACGTCGGCGGTGTGCGAGGCGCGCAGGCCGTGCTTCTTGACCTTGGTCCCCATCTCGAGGCCCTTGGTCTCCGGCGGGATCACGAACGAGGCGTGACCACGGGCCTTGAGCTCCGGGTCGACCTGGGCCACGACGACGTGCACGTTGGCGATGCCGCCGTTGGTCGCCCACGCCTTCTGTCCATTGAGGATCCAGTCCCCGGACGCCTCGTCGAACTTGGCGCGCGTGCGCAGGCTCGAGACGTCGGACCCGGCGTCGGGCTCGGACACGCAGAACGCGGCCACCTGGGGCTCTGACTCGGTGCCGAAGCACTGGGGGATCCATTCGCCCCACTGCTCGGGCGCGCCGTTGGCCTGGATCGCCGCCACCGCGAGCGTCGTGCCCATGATCGACATGCCGATCCCGGCGTCGCCCCAGAACAGCTCCTCGTTGACGATCGGGAACATGATCCCGCTCTGGTCGAACCAGAACTGGGCGATGCCCTCGAGGCTGTACAGGCCGATCTTGGCCGCCTCCTGGATGATCGGCCAGGGGGTCTCCTCGCGCTCGTCCCACTCGGATGCCGCCGGTCTCACCGTCTGCTCGGCGAAACCGTGCACCCAGTCGCGGATGTCCTTCTGGTCCTGGCTCAGCTCGAGTGAGAACGGCGGCTTGTCGCTGTCGCCGTTCGTCGCCTGCTCCGGCTGCTGCTCGGCAGACGCTGCTTCCATGAAAAGTCCTTTCGGTCCGGTTGCCCGCCGCGTTATCTACCCGCGAGTAGGTAGGAATCAACCAGCACCGGGTACCGTCCGCGACAGTGCCGCCCGCCAAGAACCGCAAGCTCGTGGTCGCCGTGACCGGTCCCACCGGGACGTTCGGGTTCGGATTGATGCCGCTGCTCCAGTCCGCCCGCCGCGTGGGCCGGATCGTGGGCATCGCCCGGCGAGAGTTCGACCCGGGTGAGTACGGCTGGACGAAGATGGAGTACCGCCGGGGCGACGTGCGCGATCCGGCCGCCCTGAAGGAGGCCTTCGCGGACGCCGACGTGGTCGTCCACCTGGCGTTCATGATCACCGGGACGGCGGACGCCCGGACGATCCGCGAGATCAACATCGACGGCACGCTGAACGCGTTCCGGGCGGCCCGGGCGGCCGGGGCGGAGCGCTTCGTGTACGCCTCGTCCGTCGCCGCCTACGGCTTCCACCGCGACAACCCGGTGGGCATGACCGAGGACTGGCCGACCCGCCCGGCGGATCGGTTGTTCTACGCGCGCGAGAAGGCCGAGGTCGAGGGGCTGTTGAACGACGAGGCCGAGCGCGGGGAGCTACCGGCGCTGTACATGGTCCGCCCGCCGATCGTGCTCGGCCCGCACGCGGTCGGGGGCAAGGACGCGCTGCCCGAGCCGCTCGCCCGGGCCGGCCGCCAGGTGCTGGGCGTCGTCGGCCGCCTGCCCATCCCGGTCCCCGTGCTCGCGCCCGGTGTGCAGCTTCAGTTCATCCACGAAGACGACGTGGGCAGCGCGCTGGTCGCGTGCGTGCTCGCGGAAGGGCCGCCGGGCGCCTACAACATCGCGGGCGACGGCGTGCTCTCGGGCGCCGACGTGGCGCGCGAGCTGGGCTTCACTCCGCTCCCGATCCCCGGCGGCCTGGTTCACGGCGTGGCCCGGGCCGCGGCCAAGGCGCTCCCGCCGTTCGCGCCACCGTCGGCCGAATGGGTCGAGGCGATCAGCCACCCGTCGATCATGGACACGACCAAGGCCAAGCGCGAGCTCGGCTGGACGCCGCAGCACAGCGGCCTCGACACGCTGCGCGAGACGATTCGCGCCGCGCGCGGCGAAGCGGACTAGAACGCGCCGCAGCTGTGTTCCGTGCGCTCGGCCGTAGACTCGCGGGGCGCGATGTCGCTGGCCATCGAGGATCGCAACCGACGCATGCTGCGCGCCCGCGACACGATGGACCGTGCCTTCGCCCAGCCGCTCGACGTCCCGGCCCTGGCGCGCGTCGCCCACGTCTCGCCGGCGCACTTCAGCCGCCAGTTCCGACAGACGTTCGGCGAGACCCCGCACCGCTACCTCCAGCGCCGGCGAGTCGAGCGGGCGATGGAGCTGCTGCGGGAGACCGACCGCTCCGTCACCGAGATCTGCTTCGACGTGGGCTGGGGCAGCCTAGGCTCGTTCAGCCGCACGTTTGGCGAGATCGTCGGCGAGCCACCCTCGGCCTACCGCGCCCGCTTCGCCGGTCCGGGCGCGGCGCTGCGCGTCCCGGCCTGCTGGGCGATGCGATGGATGCGCCCGGCCGGCTGAAAGAGCAGGTTTGGAGAAGCGTCGAGGCTGTCCGGGATCTAGCGTCCCCGGCATGCTCAAGCGAATCTCTCACACCTTCATCCACGTGCTCGACCAGGACGAGGCGCTCGACTTCTACGTCGGCAAGCTCGGGATGGTCGTGAACACCGACGCCGATCTCGGCGTCATGCGCTGGCTCACCGTCACGTTCCCCGAGCAACCCGAGCTCGAGCTCGCGTTGATGGTGCCCGGGCCGCCGGCCTACGACGATGCCACCGCGGCGCAGATCCGCGAGATCGTGACCAAGGGCGCCAGTGCGGGCCTGATCTTCCAGACCGACGATTGCCGCGCCACCTACGAGCGGCTGCGCGAGGCCGGCGTGGAGTTCACCGAGGAGCCGACCGACCGCTTCTACGGGATCGACTGCGCGCTGCGCGATCCGTTCGGCAATCCGATTCGCATCACCCAGCCGGCCGAGGGGCCGATCGAGATCCCCTCGCCGGACGAGCTCGGCGCTCAAACGTAGGTGCTGCCACCCTGAGGGGGTGGTCCTGCTGAGCTGGAACGTCGCCGGCAAGGTGCGGCGCATGCCCGAGCAGGCGGCGCGCGTCGCCCGCCTGCGTCCCGACGTGGTGTGCCTCCAGGAGGTGACGGCGGGCGCGGCGGCGCTGTGGGAGCACGCGCTGCGCTCGCTCGGCCTCGAGCACGTGTGTCATCCCCCGGCGCCCGACCCCGCTGCCGAGCCGCGCGGGCGCCGGCTGGCGGTCTTGACCGCGACGCGCGACCCCGTCGCCGGGGTGGCGGGTGTCGACGGCGTGCCGTGGCCCGAGCGAGCGCTCGTGGTCCGGTTCGAGAACGGGCTCGAGCTGGTCAACGTCCACTCGCCGATCAGCCAGACCCCGGGACTGGTCAAGGTCCAGACGCACGAGGCGGTGCACGCCTACCTGGCCACGCGCGCCGAGATGGCGTGCGCGCTCTGCGGAGACCTCAACACGCCGCGCCGGGAGCATCCGGACGGAACGGTGTGGACGTTCGCGCGGGACCGCTACGGCCGGCTGCGCGAGGAGCGCGGCGAGCGCTGGGACAACGCCGAGCTGGCGCTGATCCGGGGGCTCGAGCCGTACGGATTCCGCGATGCGTTCCGCGCGCTGCACGGCTACTCCGAGCGCGAGCCGAGCTGGGAGTGGCCGAAGTGGGGCGGGGGCTACCGCCTCGATCACCTGATCGTCTCCTCGCGCGTGCGCGTGAGCGCGTGCGGCTACGAGCACGAGTGGCGGCGGGCCGGGCTGTCCGACCACTCGCCGCTGGTGGCGGAGCTCGAGGCTCAGTCGCCCCGACATGTGAGCCGGGAGCGCCTGGCGCGCCAGCGGCGGGTCCTCGAGGATCAGCTGCGGCACGGTGACGAGCTTGTAGCCGCGCTTGCGCAGCGCCGTGACGATCAGCGGCAGCGCTTTGATCGTCTGGCTGCGGTCCCCGCCGCCGTCGTGCAGGAGGATGATCGCGCCGGGGCGAGCGCCCGCCAGCGCCCGGTGCACGATCACGCGCACGCCCGGGCGCAGGTAGTCCTCGGTGTCGACGGTCCACAACACCATCAGCATGTGCAACTGGTGCAGGACGGACAGGGTGGTGGCGTCGTAGGAGCCGTACGGCGGACGCCACAGGCGCGGGAACGGACCGCCCGCCTTCTGCAGCCACTGGGTCTGGTCGAGGATCTGCGCGCGCTGACCCGCGGACGGGAGCAGAGCCATCCGCGGGTGCGTCTCGGTGTGGTCGCCGATCACGTCTCCCATGCGCAGCGCCTCCGTGGAGGCGGCCCGGAACCAGCGGAACATGAAGCCGACCTCGAAGAAGGTCGCGGGCGCGTGCAGCGTGGCCGAGCGCGGCCAGGAGCCGCGGCGTGTAGGGCCCCGGGCCGTCGTCGAAGGTGAGCGCGATCTCCCGGCGCTCGGGGCCGCCGGAGCGGATGAACGGCTGGCGTGTGAGCAGGCGATCGATCGCCGCGTTCTCGCGCAGCCCGTTCAGCGCCGCGAGCTGCGCCGCGGTCGGACGCGGGTGGGTGAGGCCCAGGTGGTGCCCGTGCTGCGCCACTCGGATCGACCGCGCATTGCTGGCGCCGGAGTGGCTGACCAGCACCACGCCGATCGCGGCGGCGGCCACGAGCGCGGTTAGGACGATCACGGCGCCGATGCGCCGGCGCCGGTACCGGCGGCGACGCTCCGCGCGCCGCGCGCGCAGGGCCTCGCTCGAGGGCGTTGCCCACTCTTCGCCGTGTCCGCTCATAACGTTTCTTCCGGTGCCTGCGTCGCGCCCCCGTGGCGGCATTCGGCAACGGACCTGCGTGTCTCCTTAATGCACCGTGCGCCCTGTCTACGTCACTCGCCAGGGTACCGCGCGGATGCTCTGGCGGCACCGCCTGCACGGGAAAGATCAGCCGGGGCGTTTACGTCCCCGAGCACCGGGAATCCCGGAGCCATCGGATGAGCGTGGGAGGAGAAAACATGGCTGGGAGCGGGGCGGGCACCAGAGACACGTCGCGCGACGCGCAGACGTCGCAGGCGTCGATGGCCGAGCTGGTCAAACAGCTCTCGGAGCAGACCAGCCGGCTGGCGCGCCAGGAGGTCGAGCTGGCCAAGGCAGAGCTTCAGGCCAAGGGCAAGCGCGCCGGGCTCGGCGTCGGCATGTTCGGCGGCGCCGGCGTGTTCGCTCTATACGCGGTGGGCGCGCTGACGGCGGCCGCGATTCTCGGGTTGTCCAAGGCGGTGACGGGATGGCTTGCGGCGCTGATCGTCGCCGCGGCGCTGGGAGCGATCGCGGGCGTGCTGGCTCTGAGCGGCAAGCGCGAGGTGCAGCAGGCGGTCCCACCCATGCCCGAGCAGGCGACCGAGAGCGTGAAGGAGGACGTGCAGGTGGCCAAGGAGCACGCAAAGGCGGGTCGATCATGAGCGCCGCACGCGGCCCGGAGGAGATTCAGAGCGAGATCGAGCAGACGCGCGAGGAGCTCGGCGAGACGATCGAGGCCCTGGCCCACAAGACGGACGTCAAGGCACAGGCCAAGGAGCGGATCGAGGAGACGAAGGCGTCGGTCGCCGAGAAGAAGGACGAGCTGCTGCACAAGGCGCGCGAGGCCTCACCCGACAGCGCCACCGACGCGGCCGCACAGGCGTCGCAGAAGGCGCGCGAGAACCCCGTCCCGCTGATTGCCGTGGGGGCGTTCGCGGCCGGGTTCGTGGTCGGCCGGATCAGCAAGCGCGGCTAGCGCGGCTCGAGCACGAACACCGAGATCCGGCGGTGCGACGCTCGCTGCGCGTACTGGCCGAAGCCGGGGTAGACGTGCAGCCCGGCCTGCCATATCCGCTCGCGGCGCGGTTCCTCGGCCTCGACCGCGCGTACTCGCCGGCGGGAGCCCTTGACCGTCACCTCTGCGTCGGGGTTCGCGCGGAGGTTGTGGTACCAGCCGGGATGGCGGAACTGGCCGAAGTTCGAGGCGATGATGGCGATGCCGTCGTCGGTCGGAAGGCCCAGCACGGGCACGGTGCGCTGCTCGGCCGCTCTTCGCGCCCGTGGTCGTCAGCATCACCACGGGCAGGCCGGAGATCAGGCTGGCGAAGGTGTAGCGCCCGCGCGTGAGGCGGTGGACGGGGCGGTCGATGTGGTGCGCGGCGCGCGCGAAGACCCAGGAGCCGGGGCCGCTCGCCGCGAAGCGACGGATCACCTTCTGGAGGCGGTTGGCCTGATCGTAGGCGGTCGATTCGGGGATCCGGGCAGGCTGACGAAGTCGGCGCGCGCTGTCAAACCGGGTCAGGGATGTCTCGTGAGGCCGCGGAGGACGGCGTCGGCGTCACGATGAGGGGCGCGCAGGCCCGAGCCCGACGAGGTCGAGCTCGGCCGTGGGGACCGCGCGCACGGCGGCGCGGTTGTCGGCGTCGTTGCCGGTGGCGAACATCTCGCGCGTGTAGACGGCGATGGGGAGTCCGCGCCGATGCGATCGCTCGAGCACGGTCTTGAGCTTGGCCGCGGCGGCTTCGAACACGAGCACGGGCTGGATGAGGAGCGGCAGGTAGCTCTGGCCGTCCGCGTCGCGGTAGTCCTCCCCGATCGCCTCCGGCCCGGCCTGCGCCGTGATCCCGCTGACCAGGAACGCGGTCACGTTGAGCCGCTGCCAGGCGGCCAGGTCGTCTCGTACCACGATGGCGACCTTCGTGTCGAACTCAGCTACGCCCATCGTCGGATCCTCGCCGGCCGGGTGGTGTTCTCGTCTTGAACGATCTTGCGCTTGGTTATCCGGCGCGCGCGTAGCGCGCCGGCGTCACGCCCACCGCGCGCTTGAACACCCGCGTCAGATGCGGCTGGTCGGCAAAGCCGCACGCCGCGGCCACCGCCGCCGGTGGCGTCCCGCCGGCGAGCAGGCCGCGGGCGTGGTCGATCCGCAGGTTGCTCTGGAACGCGTGCGGCGTGACGCCGATCTGGGCGCGGAAGCGCCGCACGAGCTCGAACCGGCTGAGCCCGGCCGCCGCCGACAGCTCGCTCAGGCTCACCGGCTGGTCCCAGCGCTCACGCAGATGCTCGCGCGCGCGGCGGACCGCGGCGTGCTCCGGCCTCGTGGGCGTCCGGTCGGGCGGTCCGGGGCGCAGGTGGGGGCGGAGTGCCGCCACCGCGCGCAGGACCGGTTCGTCGACCGCCAGGCCCGGGGGCTCGCCGGCCAGTGCCGTGTGGGCCGCGAGCAGCGCGGCGTGGAGCGCGCGGTCACGGAACACGACCCAGCGAGCGGCGCGGGGAGGTGGCCCGTCCCGCTCGGCCCACTCGTGCAGGAGCGCGGGGTCGAGATACAGCACCTTGTAGGCCCACCCCTCGGGCACCGCGGCCATCCCGGTGTGAACCGCGTCGGGCTCGAGCACGAACAGCTCCCCCTGGCCGGCTCGCTGCTGGGTGGCGTCGAGCTCGAACCGGGCGGCGCCGCGCTCCACCACCGCGACGGTCCACGTCGGGTGCGAGTGGGGGCGGTAGGCGTGGTGGACGAAGCGCGCATGCAGCGCCTCGATCCCGCGCAGGCCCGGCGGGCGGAAGTAGCTCGAATGCTCGGTGGGATGCTCGGTCGGCGTCGTGCGTAAAGGGTAGGTCGCTGAGTGGCGCCGCGGGGGTCGTTGGCGACATAGGCTTCGAGCCGAGATGGTGCGTCGCGTCCTGCCATTCGTGTGTGTGCTGGCCCTGGCCATGGTCCTGCCGGCCGCCGGCCAGGCCGAGCCGATCTTCGGCGGCTTCAACTCGGTGCTCGCGTTCGGCGAGGGCGAGAGCACCTCCGCCCAGGACCTCGCCGCCTTCGAGGCGAACGGCACCGTCCCGGCCGCCGACATCGACCAGGACCAGCAGTACGAGGGGCTCGAGCAGGCGTGGCCGGGATTCACCGCGTCCGAGCTGCCCAAGTACTACAAGAACTCGGACTTCCAGGCCGCGCCCGCACCCAGCCCGGTGAGCGGGCTTCCCGGTCTTCCCGGCTCCGGTCTTCCCGGCCTGGGCGGTCTGACCGGGCTCCTCGGATCGGGCGCGAGCGGTTCGCCGCCGGGGGTCGAGACGCCCGAGCAGGGCGTCACGGTGGTACGCGACCAGAGCACCCAGGTCCCCCGCATCTACGCCGACACGCGGGCGGAGGCGATGTGGGCCGCGGGCTACGTCACGGCCGAGGATCGCCTGTTCCTGATGGACGTGCTCCGCCACACGGCCGAGGGCACCACGGCCGACCTGCTGGGACCGAGCGCCGCCGCCGCCGACAGCAAGGAGCTCGGCATCCAGGACGACTCGCCGCAGCAGCTGACGGACCAGATGAACTCGCTGCCCAAGACGATGGGCGCCGAGGGGGCGCAGGCGCTGAGCGACATCGACCAGTACGTCGCCGGCATCAACGCGTTCATCAATCTGGCCCGCACTGATCCGGCCCGGCTCCCCGCGGAGTATCCCGGCGCTCGGGATCACCCCACAGCCGTGGACCCTGGCCGATTCGGCCGCCGTCGGGGTCTACCTGATCGGCCAGTTCACCGTGTTCGGCGGCCAGCAGCCCCAGCAGGCCGAGGCGCTGGCCATGGCCGAGCGGCGACTCGGCAAGCGGCGCGGCGCCGCCCTATACCGCGACCTCCGTCTGGCGGCGGATCCGGGCGCGGTGGTGACGATCCCGCGCAGCTTCCACTCGGATGCCACGGGGCCGGTGAATTCGCGCTCGGTGGCGCTGCTCGACCCCGGTTCGGTCGCGGCGCGTGACGCGGTGAGCGGTGGCGCGGCGCGGGACGCCGGCGCCGCCGGACCGTCCGGGAGGCGGCTGCCGGCGTGGGCTGCGCGGCTGGCCACGCAGGGGCTGAACCTGCCCCACCTGGAGTCGAACGCGGTGCTCGTCGACGCCCAGCGCAGCGGCACCGGGCAGGCGCTCGCGGTGATGGGCCCGCAGGTGGGCTACTACACGCCCGAGGTGTTCCTCGAGTACGAGATGCACGCCCCCGGCATCGACGTCAGCGGCGTGTCGTTCCCCGGCGCGAGCCCGTATCCGCTGATCGGCCACGGAATCGACTTCGCGTGGACGGGCACCTCGGCCTTCTCGGCCAACGAGGACGTGTTCGCGGAGCGGCTGTGCAACCCGAACCGCTCGCGGCCCTCGTTCGCCTCGACGCACTACCTGTACCGCGGGACGCTGCATCGCGTTCAGCTCGCGCACGATCGTCGAGCAGACACCGGTCGCGCCGACGCGCCCGAGCGCGCCGCAGACGATCACCCTGCACACGCTCGACTCGGTCCACGGCCCGGTCGGCAGCTATGCGCGCGTCCACGGGGCGCCGGTGGCGCTGGCCATCGCCGCGGCCACGCACGAGCACGAGGCCCAGAGCTACGTCGCGTTCATGCGCCTGGCCGAGAACGTGCCTACCTCGCCGCAGAGCTTCGTCGCCGCGATGCGCGCCGTATACCGGGAGCGAGAACTGGTTCTACGTCGATCACCAGCAACATCGCCGTGCTCCAGTCCGGCTGGTTCCCGCGGCACGCCCGAGGCACCGACCCCGACCTGCCGATCTGGGGGACGGGCAAGTGGGATTGGCGGGGCTTCCAGCCCAGCAGCAACGGCTACTCGCGCCTGCCCGCCAGCGCCAACCCGACCACGATCAATCCCAAGCAGGGCTACCTGGTCAACTGGAACAACGCGATCGCCCACGGCTGGCGCGTCGCGGCCGGCGACTGGTCGAACGGCGCCGGTGGTGCGCGCGACGATCCTCCAAGACCTGCTGTCGGCTGCCCTGCGCCGCGGGCGCGTTTGGATCTCGCGGGTCTCACCGGCGCGGTGACGGCACCGTCGCTGACCGCCGACCTGCGCGGGATGGCGGTGTGGCCGTGGCTGCGCCGGGTCATCGGGCGCAGTCGCAACGGGCAGGTGCGCCAGCTCGTCGCGCTCTTGAACGGCTGGGCGGCGGGCGGGTCGCAGCGGCGCGCCGCCGGCGGCTCGAACGTCGTCGCCGACAGCCCGGCCGTGCTTCTGATGGACACGTGGTGGCCGCTGCTCGTCCGCGCCGAGTTCCAGCCGGCGGTCGGCAAGCCGCTGATGGACCTGATCAATCAGCAGTTCAACTCGATCCAGCCCGACGGGATCCGCGACGAGACCGGCAACGGGTTCTTCGAGGGCTGGGAGATGGACGTCCAGCAGGATCTGCGCCAGGTGCTGCACCAGCGCGTCGCCGGCCGCTTCTCGCGCACGTACTGCGGTGGGGGGAAGCTGAAGCGCTGCCGGGCGCTGGTCGTGCGGACGCTGCTGCAGGCGGCGGCGCAACTGCGCGCCCGGTACGGATCGTCGATGACGAAGTGGGTCCTGCCCGTGACCTGCGCGGTCACCTCGCCGCCGAGCTGTGACCAGATCATCCCCACGGCGGCGGGCGCGATCAACATCCCGCCCCAGCCGTTCGACAACCGGGGCACCTTCTACCAGGCGGTCGCGGTCACCGGGCACCGGTAGTCAACAGGGGATTTGCGGCGCGGGCAGAACTGAACGGCACGATGACGGGCGCCGCCGGCCACACGATTGCGAGCGGGAGAACGTCGGGCGGCAGATCGATCTGCTGCTCGAGGAGTACCGCGCGCTCCGGGATGAGTCAAAGCAGCGAGTCGGCGAGCGCGCGGTGATGCTGACCTTCTTCGTCGCGAGCGGCGCGTTCAGGAGTACCTCCTCACCTGGGTAAGACCGCCCCGCCGCCGGGCGTGTAGCCCGCTCGAGGCTCAGCTTGTCGGGGTGCGGAGCAACAGGCGCGTCGCACCCTCTTTTGGTTGTACCCTGAGCACAGGAGGAAGGGGAACATGGATGTAGGAGGGAACCCGGGAGGTGGGGCTCGCCAGGGTGAACCGGCGACCGATGATGTGCTGCTCGCAGTGCTCGAGGGGCTACCGGATGCGGTCGTGGCGGCGCGGCGTGACGGACGGATCGTGTTCGTCAACGCGCTGGCCGAGGAGTTGTTCGGCTATCACCGCAACGAACTGGTCGGCGCGCCGGTGCAGACGATTTGGCCCGAGCGTGTGCGCGAGCGCTACAAGCTCAACATGCAGCTGTACTTCGCCACCGAGCACCCGCTGCGCTTCTCGACCGAGGCGTGGGGTCTTCGCCGCGACGGCTCGGAGTTCGTCGGCGAGATGAGCTGGGGGATCGTGGAGTCGTCGAGCGGCCCGCTGCTGCTCGCCATCGGCCGCGACACCACCCAGAGGCGAGCCAAGGAGGCGCGTCTGCGCGCGGCGGCGGCGATGGGCGAGCGGGCCCTGGCGGGTGCGGATCCGGTCGACCTCGCGGCCGAGGCGGTCGAGTTGATGCGGACCACGCTGCCGATCGCCGGCGCGGAGGTGCGGCTCGCCGACGGCACCGCGATGGCCTCCTACGGCGCCTCGGCCGGCGCCGTCGAGCTGCACCTTGGCCGGGGCGACAGGTTGCTCGTCGTGCCCGAGCGCGAGCTCGGCGACGAGGAGATGAGCCTCGTCCGGGCGATCGCCCACACGCTCGCCACCGCGATGGGGCGGATCCGCAACGAGGAGCGCATGCGCCATCAGGCGGTGCACGATCCGCTCACCGGACTGCCCAACCGCACGCTCCTGCGCGACCGGCTCGATCATGCGCTGGCCAAGCGCGGCGCCGGCTCGGCCGGGCTCCTGTTCGTCGACCTCGACAACTTCAAGCGCGTCAACGACGAGCACGGGCACGCCGCCGGCGACGCGGTGCTGGTCGAGGTGGCCCATCGTCTGTGCGCGACCGTGCGGCCGGCGGACACGGTGGCGCGGCTCGGCGGCGACGAGTTCGTGGTCGTGTGCGAGGACGTCGATCGGGAGACGGTGATGGCGCTCGGCCGGCGATTGCTCGCCTCGATCGAGGTCCCGCTCCTGGTCGAGGGCGCCGAGCACTGCCTGCGCACCAGCGTCGGGGTGGCGATCGGCGAGCATGATCCCGACGCGCTGATGGCCGCCGCCGACGCGGCGGCGTACGAGGCCAAGGCACGCGGTGGCGGGTGCGTGGTGCTGCGCGAGCAGGCGCGGTGATTCGAGGCGTTCGAGCGCGCCGCGTCGCGCGCTGAGATCAGCTGTCCGAGGGCGAGGCGACGCTGCCGACCACGACGCGCAACACGACGCCGTCGTCGACGGGTTCGACGGTGAGCTCGTCCGCGAGCACGCGCAGGTTCGCCGGCGGGTCCTCCCATTCGGAGCGCCCAGCGCTGTTCCTCGTGGCGGTGATCGGTCCCAGCTCGAGCTCGAGGCGCCGCGTCTCGGCGGACAGCGAGAACGTCATGGCGGGCGTGCGGGCGCGGCGGGAGGCGTGATAGGAGAGCTGGTCGAACAGCAGGTACAGGTCGGAGAAACGCTCGAGCGAGAAGCGGGAGCGGGCGGCCAGCAGCCGGCCCATCCGGCCGAGAACGCCGCCGAGCAGGTTCACGGGCGCGAGCGTGCCCACCACGTCGCCGGGGATATCGAGTAGCGGCGCGGTTCCGATGTCGGGTGCATCGCGCCAGCCCTCACGGGGGTCGGCGCGGGGGTCGCTGCGACCCCGGCTGAACGCGATCCGGACCTCCGTTCCGCCCTCGGGGTGGTCGAGGAACTCGGAGCGGTGGGCGAGAGCGCCGATCAGCGGGATGCCCACACCGCTGTTCTCGTCGGCCGTCCCCGGGGCCTCGATGCCGACCCCCTGGTCGCGGACGGTCACCTTGACGCAATCCGCGTTGGCCGCGAGGTCGACGATCATCGGGCCGACCCCGCCCTCGTAGGCGTGCTTGACCACGTTGTTGCAGGCCTCGCTGACGGTGGTGTTGAGCTCGTCGAGCAGCTCACCCTCGAAGTCCAGGAGCTCCGCCACTCCGGCCAGCATCGCGCGCACGAGCGCGACGCCCTCAGCCTGGCTGTCGAGTTCGAGATGTACAGACGAGGGGTCCGGGGTCTCCTCGGCCACAAGAATGGCCTTTCCAACCGCCTGCCCCCGCAAACGCCCTTCTACGGGTATTGCGGAGTTTGACCGCGCCTACTCGCGGGTAGGTTGCCCGCCGACCGGGAATGCTGGGACCTGCGGTGAAGCCGCGAGCCTGCTAGATGCCGGTCGCGCAGTGCAATGCCCACCGTGTCCTCATCCATCGCTCGCTTGTCTGACCGAGGTCATGGCCAAACGATCGTTATCAGCCCGATCGCGCACGGCGACGCGGCGGTGGCGCCCCCGTCTTTCCCGAGCCGGCTGAACGCCGGCCTTCGGCAACCTGCCGGCTCCCTCCGAGCTGGTGGATAAGAGGGACCCTCTCCCCCTCTCCTCTCCCTCCCGACGGGGCGTCTTTCCAAGGCGCCCCGTCAGGACGTTGCCGGCGATTCCCCGGGCTTTCCGGCGCGACGTGCCGGGCGGGCATACAATCAGCATCCGGCCCGCCCCCATGGTCTAGCGGTTAGGACGCCTGCCTTTCACGCAGGAGATCACCGGTTCGAATCCGGTTGGGGGTACTTGGTTTAGTGCCTGCAAGTGCCACCTTTTTAGGTGACGCGGCCAGCCAATATCGGTCCCGTGTTCCCCAGCCGTGTTCCCCACGCCCTGGTCGCCGTCCCGGCAATGCCATAGCGGACATCGGCGTCAGGCGGCCGACGACCGCGCGCCAAGCGCTCTGGCGCGGATCGCTGGTGGCGCGAAGACCTCGCCGCCAGCGTAACCCGGCGGCGAGGGAGATCAGAACGTGTTGCCGCGGCGCTCAGCCGCGCCGAGAGTGGTATCCGGGGCTGTCGACCATGCCGACCTTTAGCGAAGAGGCCCAGCTGCCGTAGTTGGTGAGTGACACGCGGCCCAACCCACCGGTGCTCCCGTCCAGGTTCCATACCGCCAGGGCGATCGTGTTCCTCCCGTTTGGGTTGAGGATTCCGTTGGGGATGGGGAACGTGTGCTGGGGGCCGAGGTAGTTGATGTAGTTACCGAACTGCCATCCGTTGACGAAGATGAGCACGCGGTAGTGACGGCTGGGGTCGTCGGAAAAGGTCAGTCCCACCGAGGTGTCCTGTCCTCGTGGCAGAGCAGGGTGACTTCGGTCCGGTACCACGAGATGCCCGGTGTGGTGTCGGTGGTCGGTAGCGTCACCGGCGTCCAGCCGGCGGTCGGGAAGCCGGGCAGATCCCAGCCTTCTCGCTCGCCGTAGAGGCCGCCGTAGGCGAGCGGGCCGCGCACCGGGTCCTGGATGTTCTCGCCGCCGAGGTTGCCCTGGATGCGCCAAGTCACGGGCGTGTTGGCGCCGAGCAGCGACGCAGCGGTGAGACCGCGGGCGGTCTTGTTGGCGTTGGTGGAGTTGTAGTCCTCCTCGTGGCCCATGTTGACCGTGAGCACCGAGACGACGTTGTCGGCGCCCCGGCGCAGGGCTCCCGCTGGGAACGTGAAGTCCGCGCTGCCGGTCGTCGAGCTGCCCAGGAACACGCCATTGAGCCAGGCTGAGAAGGCGCGTGCCCCGCCGCTGGCGTCCGAGCTGCCGCCCGAGTCCGAGACGAGATGGATGCCGGTCTCTGATCCGCTCGCGGTGAAGTGGGCGCGATACCACACGTTGCCCGTGTGGAAGCCGTAGTCGTCGGCGTAGAGGATCGGGACCTGCTGCACCGGGGTGATGCTGTTGGTGGTGGTCTTATCGGCCACCTGCCAGCTCGCGTCATTGAAGCCCGGCTGGGCCTCGGGTGCCTCCTGTCGATGCACCCAATGTGTGAGCGCCGGTAGGTGGACCGGCACGGCGACCGGGATACGTCCGCGCAGGCTGCCGCTCGCCGTGGGGGTGGTCTGCGCCGGGCGTCCGTTCCACACCACCCGGCGCGCCCCGGTGAACACCTCGATGTGCGGATCGGTGCCGTTGTCGCCGGTGAGCTGGATGGTCCGACCGCCGTCGCTGCACCGCCGCGGTGCGGACCACGTGGGTGCCGCGCACGAGCACCGGACCGTTCGCGGTGTCCTGGCGCCAGAACGTCTCCGCCGTCGGCTTATCGGCGAGGAGTAGCAAGAGCGAACGATGGCCGCGCTGGGTGATCTGCACCCGGATGAGCCCGCTGTGCTTGTAGTCGAGGCGCAGGTCGCCGGTGTCGCCTTCCCAGGTCGTGGCGACCTTGCCGCCGCTGACGGTCACGTGCGGGCGGGCGGAGTAGCGCAACACGGTCTCGCCGTCGCTGCCCGGATCGCCGTAGAGCACGGCGACATCGCGCCCGCCGATCCGCGCCACGGTCATGATCTCCGAGGTCGAGTACCGCAAAGGCGTCTCGCCGAGGTGCCAGTTGGCGACGATGATGTGCGAGTCGCGGCCGTCAAGGGTGATTGCCGTTCCCGGCTGCTGAGGCACGACGGGATAGGTCGGTGGCGCCGTCGAAGTGCTGGGCACGTTGATCGCGTCGATCGAGACGTAGTCGTCGCTCGAGTTCGGACTGTGACGACCGTCAACGACGATCTTGAGCGTGTGGCTGCCGGCGCTCAGCCCGGTCTTCTGGAACAGCACCACCTGGTCGGCGTTGCCCGAGCAGTCGACGGTGCCCTGCTTGATGCCGTCGACGTAAACGTCTGCGTAGCCGTGGTTGCCGGTCTGGGAGCCGATCCACTGGATCGCCGTGCCGGTGAAGGTGACACTCATCGAGTCACCGGCCACGTTCGAGAACGACTCCGTGTTCTTGTAGTCCCCGCCGGTGTAGCTCTGGTTGGCCACGTGCGACCAGCTCCCCGAGTACTGCAGGGCGGGGTCGGCGTCGTCGTAGGTGTAGGTCCCCTCGGGCACCGGCTTGGCGTTGAAGTCCAGCGCAATGTGTGTCTGGTCGGTCGATGTTGAGGTCGAGTCCGTGTGCCGCAGCACGTGGAATTGCGTGCCCGTTTCAGTGTTGATGCGGGCCGTGTCGGTCACCGCGGGGTTATCGGGCGGGGTGGCGAAGATCGGATCGGTGCGGGTGATCGGCGTCACGGCGTGGGTGAAGTAGCCGATCAGCTTGTCTTCGTAGAACTTCGGGTCAAGCTGCCGCGTCTCGCGGATTGCGGCGCCATAGTCGTAGGAGGTGTAGTTCTCAGGGATCCCCAGCCAGCCCCAGTTGGTGCCGCCGTAGGTCATGTAGAAGCTCTGGGCAGTCGCCCCGTCAGCGATGTTGTTCTTGTAGAAGACGTCGGCGAACTGCTCGTTGATGAGCTGGGCGCACTTGTCGTAGCCCGGGCCGCCCCAGGGATCGAACGCGCCGCCCTGGAACTCGGGGGCGTAGAGCGGCTTGCCCGCGGGGTGGTCGTAGGAGAGGTTCGGGACGGGGCTCCAGACCGTGGGATTGGAGCAGTTAAAGCCCTGCGGGTAGGAATCGGGCCCGTCGACGTCGAGTGCCCCGACACCCGAGTTGAACGTGCCGTTGTTGTTGCCGGTGAGCGGAACGGTGATCCCGTCGGCGCGCGCCTTCCGCTCGAGGTCGGACATGTACTGGCGACCGGCCGCCGACCCGTTGTAGTACTCGTTTTCGATCTGGTAGGCGATGACCGAGCCAGTCCCGTTGGTGAGCTGGTGGCGGGCAATATGCGCGTCGATCTGGCTCATCCACTGATACGCATACTGCAGGAAGCGGGGATCGTCCGAGCGGTTGTTCTCAGCCTTAGTGGTCAGCCATCCGGGTAGGCCGCCGCTGTCTACCTCGGCGTTGATGTACGGCGCCGGGCGCACGATCACGTACAGACCCGCCTGCTGGGCCAAGTCCAAGAGCTTGTCGACGTCTCGGACGCCCGTGAAGTCGTAAACCCCGGGCCGCGGCGAGTGATAGCCCCAGTCGAAATAGAGCGAGACGGCGTTGAACCCCGCTGCCTTCATCTTCTGGAAGATGTCGAGCCACAGGCCGGGGCTGGGCAGGCGGAAGTAGTGAAACTCGCCTGACCACAGGTAGGTGCGGTGCCCGTCAATGATGAACGAGTAGTGGTCGTAGGCCACCGTGTGGCGAGTACCGGCCGTCTGACGAGAGCGCGCCGCCGCCGAGCCGGTCCCCACAGCCCATACGGCGGTGATGAGTAGCACGCCCATGAGCGCGAACCGAACCGCGCGGACGCGTGCGCTCGTGCCAGCCGTGGTTGCTCGCGCAAACCTGACCGTCATCGTGTCCTCCTTATGCGTGCGAGCCCGGGACTGACCACGCAGTCCTAGCCCGGGCTGAATCGCGCCCTCGTCCCTGGATTGACAGAGGGCCGCGCAAGCATTGTTAGCGCTCACGCCGGGCAGCGTCAAGCGCAAAATGCACCCGGACATCGCGCGACGGCCCGGTCCTGCACGACTGCTCGACCTCAGGCCGGCGCACCCGGTCCCGTGGATGTCGTGCGACGCGGCCCCGCTAGAGCACTAGTGCACTGTCCGGCAATTAAGGCACGTGTATCGCGGCCCCGGATGACCGACACGCTGCGTCCTCGGAACCTCGCGCAGCGCTGCTGCGCCACGGGACCACGGCCTGCGGCCGGCGGTGCCCGTCCTTGCCTGCCGGCCCCCGGGCCTCGCGCTCCATGCACCCCAATCACCGGACAGCACACTAGCCACCGAGCGACGGGGTGGGCTGATCCTGGATCGGCTGTCCACGGCTCGCACTCTGGGCGCTGATGGTGCCGGCGTCGCTGTTGGCCGAAGTGATGTCACCCGGGTTGGCGGAGCCGCCCTTGAGCTCACCTCGTAGCGTGCTCAGCTTTGTCTGCAGGGCCAGCAGTGGGCTCAGCAGCGTCGAGAGAACCTTGCTCGAGCGCGCGTCGTTGAGCGCCAGCCGGACTTCGTGATAGGCAAAGCCGGCCGCCAGCGCGGCCTTGAGCGTGACCAGCTTGTGGTGGAACAGCCCGCCGGAGAACTTGCCCTCCTTGTATGGCTTGTAGATGTAGCGGTGGAATGCGCCGAAGGCGAGGCCTGCGTGCAGAACGAACTTCGTCTTGGCGAGGTGGGTGCTCGGCGTGCTGCTCGTCTGGGCGGCCGGTGGCTGGCCGTTGGCGTTCGAGGAGCCGGAGCTCGAACCGCACGCGGCCATGCCGACGGCCAGGGTCAGGGCCAATAGCACGGCAATCAGCTTGGGCACCACGTGGACGCGTACAGAACGGTTCAAGACAGGGCTCCTCGTCGCGGGTTCGCCCGAACTACCCAATCAGGCCTCGGCCTACCATCGAGAGACATCGACCCGCCACAGCCGCCTCGGCGCTCGTTACGTCCGCTCGCCGCTGGTCAAGCGGGACCGGAGCACCGGCCGCTCATGACCAATTCCGGCCGCCGTCCGGTCACACCCCGACAGGGAACCCTCTACCGCAGGTTGGGAGCACTAGCGCGGCGCGAGCTCCTGGGCGTTTGCCTCAACTGCGTCCCGGCTGCCTGCCGCTCGGTACGGTCTCAGGCGTGCCCGCGATCGCGGCTCGAATCGGGGTAGGGCCCGTCGCGGCGATCGCCGTGCTGCTGTCGATTGCCGGCTGCGGAAGCTCAGGGCCGACGGTGACGGCGACTGCGCCCGTGGCCAAATCCGTGAGCGCTCCCACGCGCACGACGCCGGCCACGGCGCGGAAAGCCGCGGGCCGCGTTCATCTCCATCTGGTCCGGATCGGCACGTTCGACTCTCCGACCAACATCGCGGCGGCGCCGGGCGACGTGCAGCGAGTGTTCGTCGTCGAGAAGTCGGGGGTGGTCGTCGTGGTGGTGAATGGTCACAAGCGGGCACGGCCGTTTCTGAACATCTCCGGGCGGGTCAAATCGAGCGGCAACGAGCAGGGCCTGCTGTCGATCGTGTTCGCGCCCGACTACCAGGCGAGCGGGCGCTTCTACGTCGACTACACCGACCGCAACAACAACGTGAACGTCGTCCAGTACCGGCGGTCCGGGACCAATCCCGACCTGGCCTCCGCGGGCAGCGCCAGGACCGTCATCCGCATCGACCACCACCGCTTCAGCAACCACAACGGTGGCCAGCTCCAGTTCGGCCCCGATGGCGATCTCTACATCGGCGTCGGCGATGGGGGCAGCGAAGGCGACCCCTTCAACGAGGGCCAGAACACGGACACGCTGCTCGGCAAGGTCCTGCGCATCGCTCCTCAGCCGACCGGCGGCTACGCGATCCCCACGGGCAATCCGTTCGCCGGGCGCAAGGGACGCCGCGCTGAGATCTGGGCCTACGGGCTGCGCAATCCGTGGCGCTTCTCCTTCGACCGCCAGACCGGTGCCCTGATCATCGGCGACGTGGGGCAGGATCAGCAGGAGGAGATCGACTTCGCGCGCCGCGGGACCGGAGCCGGAGCCAACTACGGCTGGAGCATCTTCGAGGGAGACCGGCGCGAGAAGGCCGGCTCCGCCCCGCGAGCGATCTTCCCGGTGCTCGTCGCGCGGCACAGCCAGGGTTACTGCGCGATCATCGGCGGCTACGTGGTCCGGGACCACGCCCTGGGCGGGCTGTACGGCCGCTACCTCTACGGCGACAACTGCAAGAGCCAGATCAGCTCGGTCAAGCTCAGCCAGGGACACGCCGGCGGCAACCGCGCCACCGGCTTGTCGGTGAACGCTCTGTCCTCGTTCGGGCAGGACACCTCGGGACGGATCTACCTCGTCTCGCTCGCCGGGCCCGTCTACCGCCTGGCTGGATAGGCCGCCGGCGGGCCGCGCATGGACGGATAGCGCCCAGCCCTCGCCGACCGCCGCTCCCCGACGCATGGCCGCATTGTCGCCACGCTGACCAATCGACCGGCTTCCTCGCCGTACTCCGCAACTCCGTCGGGGCTCTGTGGTTGAACTAATGGCTTTCTTATGAAGAGGTCGAGGAGAGCACGAGCCATCCTGAAGCACGAGTCTGAAAGCGAGACGCGGATCACCGCCACGCGTCGGGCGGCTCTCGCGCTGTTCTCAATCGCCCTGACGGCGGCCGGCGCCATGCCGGCGGCTGCGCGGGCCGCCATCGCGGCGTATCCGTTGCCGGGCGACCGGGTGGCGTCCACGCAGACCCAGATCGCGCTCCGCGGCCTGTCCTTCTCGCAACTCCGGGCGGGAAAGGTCACCGTCACGGGCTCGAAGACCGGTCGGCACGCGGGCAGGCTGGTGGCGGACTCAGATGGACGCGGGGGCAGCTTCCTGCCGTCCGAGCCATTCGCCGGAGGCGAGCTCGTCACGGTCACGAGCTCGCTGAACATCCAGGGCGCCAGGCACGGGAGCTACCAGTTCACGGTGGCGAATCCGGCGGGCTCGATCCCGTACGGCGGACTGGCGCACGCGGCCAGGGTCTCCGGCGATGTCTGGCAGTTCCACTCGGAACCGGGACTCGAGCCGACCGCGGTCAGGGTGGGCAAGCCCACCGGGTCAACCGCCCCGGGCGACATCTTCCTCGCGCCGCAGTCTGGGCCGATCCAGTACGGGCCGGAGATCGTCGACCCGAACGGGAATCTCGTGTGGACGCAGCCGGCCCCGCGCAACGACGAGGTGACCAACTTCGAGGTGCAGACCTACGAGGGCCAGAACGTGCTCACGTGGTGGCACGGAAACGTCAACGGCGGCTGCGGACGCGGCGACAACGTGATCTACAACTCGAGCTACCAGCAGATCGCCGAGGTGGGCGCCGGCAATGGGCAGCAGGCGGATCTGCACGAGTTCGAGATCACGCCGTCGAACACGGCACTGCTCACCGCGTGCTATCCCGTGTACTGGAACGCCTCGTCAATACACGGCCTCAGTCGTCAGATCGTGACCGACGCGGTCGTGCAGGAGGTCGACATCAAGACGGGCCTGGTGCTGTTCGAGTGGAACAGTCTCGATCATGTGCCGGTGACCAATTCATACGAGAAGCTTCCGTCCCGGAGCAACAGTAACCCGTTCGACTACTTCCATGTCAACTCGGTGGATCTCGACCGGGACGGCAACCTGCTCATCTCCGCCCGCAACACTCGCGCGGTGTACAAGGTCAACCATCAGACCGGAGCGACGATCTGGACCCTCGGCGGCAAGCAGTCGAGCTTCAAGCTCGCCTCTGGCGCCACGTTCGCCTACCAGCACGATGTGCGCGCCGTATCGAATCACGACTGGTTCCTGACGATCTTCGACAACGGCTCGGGACCTCCCCTCGTACACCGCTCCCGGGGGTTGAAGCTGTTCCTCGACACGACTCACAGGCGGGCCTGGAAGGTCAGCCAGTACATGATCTCTCCCCCGCAGCAGACCTACGTCGAGGGCAGCTATCAGCAGTTGCCCGACATGCACACGTTCCTCGGATGGGGATCGGCGCCCTACTTCAGCGAGTACACAGCCACGGGCCAGCAGATCTTCACGGGCCGGTTCGTGGATCAGAACGAGAGCTACCGCACCTACCGCTTCCCGTGGAGCGGGACGCCGAAGCAGCCGCCCGCTGTCGCCGCGTCGACGCGCGGGAGCCATACCGCTGTCTATGTCAGCTGGAACGGAGCCACCGACGTCGCGTCGTGGCGCGTGCTCGCCGGCAGCAGCCCAAGTGCGCTGGCGCCAGTCGTGAGTGCGGCGAAGCGCGGCTTCGAAACCGAGATCACGACGAGTAGTGCCGAGCAGTACGTCGCGGTGCAGGCGCTCGACAGCCACGGGCAGGTACTCGGACAGTCGGCGACCGTACATCCGAGCTGACGGACGCGTTCGGCCTCGCCGATCGGCCCCTGACCGGGGATCCCAAATAGCATGTACGGGAATGTCGGGCTCGCCGAGAGGGTCTTGACGTTGGTGGCCCTGTCCCGTCCACCTCGAGGCCGCGCAAGGTGACGTCCGACGCGCACGCGTTCTGGCTGCGCGCGCCCGGTTCCGGGGAGATCCGGCCTGTCACGCTGCCCGAGCCGGGGCGGGACGAGGTGATGGTGCGCACCCTGCGGTCCGGCGTGAGCCGGGGCACCGAGACGTTGGTGTTCCGCGGCGGCGTGCCGCCGGCCCAATACTCCGCCATGCGCGCGCCGTTTCAGGAGGGGGACTTCCCGGCCCCGGTCAAGTACGGCTACCTCAACGTCGGCGCGGTGGAGCAGGGTCCGGCTGAGCTGCGCGGCCGCACGGTCTTCTGCCTGTACCCGCATCAGACCGCCTACGTGGTGCCGGCCCGCGCCGTGACCATCGTTCCCGAGGACGTGCCGCCC
Source organism: uncultured Solirubrobacterales bacterium (assembly GCA_963710305.1). Lineage (GTDB taxonomy): Bacteria > Actinomycetota > Thermoleophilia > Solirubrobacterales > Solirubrobacteraceae > Palsa-465. The sequence continues at coordinate 77,395 of CAVPZV010000010.1, forward strand.
GCGCGTGCCGTGCTGGCGGGCACGGTCGAGACCGCCGTCAACGCGCTGTGGGACGCCGGCCCGCTGCTCGGTGATCGGGTCACCGTGGTCGGCGGCGGCATGGTCGGCTGCTGCGTCGCACGCCTGCTGACACGATTTCCCGCGGTTCAGGTCACGCTCGTGGACGTCGATCCCGGCCGGGCCGAGGTCGCGGCGGCGCTCGAGGTCGAGTTCGCGCTTCCGGCCGACGCCACGGACGGTCGCGACCTGGTCGTGCACGCCAGCGCGACGTCCGCCGGGCTCCAACGATCGCTCGAGCTGCTCGTGCCCGAGGGCACGGTCATCGACCTCAGCTGGTACGGCGACAGCGAGGTCCGCCTCTCCCTGGGCGGCGCATTCCACTCCCGCCGCCTCGGGATCCGCGCGAGCCAGGTCGGGACGGTGTCGCCTGCTCGCGGCGGGCGTCGCACGACGGCAGATCGGCTGGCGCTCGCGCTCGACCTACTGCGCGATCCCGCCTTTGACGCGCTCCTCACCGGTCAGTCTGACTTCTGCGAGTTGCCCGACGTGATGGCCCGGCTTGCCACAGGGAACCTGCCGGCTCTCTGTCACACCATCACCTACGACGGGGAGTAGTGCTCTACCAAGCCAGTTCCCGGAGGGAGCACCAATCGTGTTCAGCGTGACCGTCCGCGATCACATGATGATCGCCCACAGCTTCCGCGGCGATGTGTTCGGGCCCGCGCAGCGCCTACACGGCGCGACGTACGTCGTCGACGCAACGTTCCGGCGCGCGGCTCTCGACGCGGACAACCTCGTGGTCGACATCGGGCGCGCGGCCGTGGAGCTGCGCGCGGTGCTGTCCGAGCTCACGTATCGCAACCTCGATGACGAGCCGGCCTTCGCGGGGACGAACACCTCCACCGAGGCCCTCGCCCAGGTGATCGCGGACCGACTGGCAGAGCGCGTGCACGCCGGCGCCCTGGGCGACGGTGCCCGGGAGCTCGACGGGCTGGTCGTGACGCTGCACGAGTCGCACGTCGCGTGGGCCAGCTACGAACGGCCGCTGTGAGGGCAGTGCACTTTGTCGTACCCGACGGCATCGACGACCCGGCCCGGCCGAGCGGAGGCAACACCTATGACCGCCACGTCCGTCGCGGACTCGACTCGCTCGGCTGGTCGGTACACGAGCACGCGGTACCTGGCTCCTGGCCGCGACCCGACGCCGCGGCGTTGGCGGGGCTCGCCGGCGTCGTCCAACGGATCCCTGACGACGCCGTAGTGCTGCTCGACGGACTGGTCGCCTCGACGGCGCCCGACGTGCTGGTGGCGCAGGCGCGGCGGCTGCGTCTGGTCGTGCTCGTGCACATGCCGCTCGGGCACCGCCCGCCCGGCGACGGTGCGGACGACGAAAAACCAGGCAGCGTGAACGGGCGGTCCTCGAGGCCGCCACCAACGTCGTGACCACCAGCGCCTGGAGCCGGCGCCGGCTGCTGGAGCTGTACGCGTTGCCCGCCGACCGGCTGAGCGTCGCCGAGCCCGGTGTCGATCGGGCCGCCCTGACGCCTGGGTCGCCGGACGGCGGCGCGCTGCTCTGCGTCGCAGCGGTGACCCGCGACAAGGGACACGACGTGCTGCTCGACGCGCTGACGGCGACCGCAGAGCCGGCGTGGCGCTGCGTGTGCGTGGGCAGCCTGGATCGCGACCCCACGTTCGTGGAGAGCCTCCGTCGCCGCATAGCACAGCGCGGGCTGGGCGAGCGCGTCGAGTTCGCGGGGACGCGGACCGGGGCCGATCTGGATCGCAGCTACGCCGCGGCGGACCTGATGGTGCTGGCATCGCGCTCGGAGACCTACGGGATGGTGGTCACCGAGGCTCTGGCCCGCGGGGTCCCTGTCCTCGCCACCGATGTCGGTGGGGTAACGGAGGCCCTCGGTCACGGCGCCGATGGACTCCGACCGGGCCTGCTGGTCCCACCCGAGAACCCAGCGACGTTCGCCGCCGCGCTCCGCGAGTGGCTCGGCAGCACCGAGCTGAGAGGGCGCCTGCGCCGCGCCGCCCGCGAGCGGCGCGACTCGCTGCCGGCATGGTCCACGACCACGGCCATCGTCGCCACCGTCCTGAGCGAGGCGGGACGATGAGCGTCGGGAACGTTCGAGTCAGCACGCGATGGCTTGCCCTGCGGGAGCCGGCGGACGCCGCGGCCCGCTCACGCGAGCTCGCGGTCCGGCTCGGTCGACACCTGCCGGCCGGCCGCCAAGTCATCCATGATCTCGGGTGCGGTACGGGGGCGATGGGGCGGTGGCTCGCACCCCTGCTGGACGGGCCGCAGCACTGGGTCCTCCACGACCGCGACGCAGACCTGCTCGAGGTCGCGGTCGCCGAGGCGCCCGGGCCGGCGGCCGACGAGGCCGCGGTCAGCGTCGAGGCCAATCAGTCCGACATCACGCGGTTGCATCCGGGCGATCTGGCCGATGCGACGCTCATCACCGCCTCGGCGCTGCTGGACATGCTGTCCGAGGACGAGCTGACGGGGGTGGTCACGGCCTGCGCCCGCGCGGGCTGCCCAACTCTTCTGACCCTGACCGTGGTCGGTCGCGTCGAGCTGACGCCGCCTGATCCACTGGACCACCGGGTGGCCGCCGCATTCAACGCCCACCAGCGCCGGGCGACGGACCGGGGCCGGCTGCTCGGCCCTGACGCCGCCGCGCGTGCCGCCGAGATGTTCGGCCGATTGGGGAGCGAGGTCGTCGCCCGCTCGAGCCCATGGCAACTTGGAACCTCGCAGGCCGACCTGGCGGTGGAGTGGTTCACCGGATGGGTGGCGGCTGCGTGCGCGCAGCAGCCCGAGCTGGTGCCCGAGATCGACGCTTACAAGTCCCGGCGGCTGGCGCGGCTAAGCGCCGGGGAGCTCACCGTCACGGTGGATCACGCCGACCTGCTGGCTCTTCCGAGCGGGGTCGTCTCCGGCGATCACCGGGGGCAGGAGAGGAGCTCACCCCGCTGACAGCGGCACATCGAGCGTGTGCGCGCCCCGCTGCGCCTTCGTCGCGAGGTAGCGAGCGTTGGCGGCCGAGAGGTGAACGCCCGTCGGTACGAGCGACGTGACCGTCACCCCGGAGCGACGGAGCTGTCTGGCCTTGTCCGGGTTGTTGCTGAGCAGGGCGACCCGCGGCGCTCCCAACGCCCGCAGCATCTGCGCCGCGACGAGATAGCTCCGTTCGTCCTCGCGGTGGCCGAGCGCGACGTTCGCCTCGTAGGTGTCCAGTCCGGCGTCCTGCAGGGTGTAGGCGTCGAGCTTGGCGTACAGGCCGATGCCACGCCCCTCCTGGCGCAGGTACAACACGAAGCCGCCGGAGTCGGCGATGCGCTCGACGGCCTCGCGCAGCTGCGCGCCGCAGTCGCATCGTTGACTGCCGAACACGTCTCCGGTGAGACATTCGCTGTGCGGCCGGACGAGCGGCACTCGTCCATCGACCCCGGAGGTGTCGGCGGCGGCCCGGTCTCCCAGACCGAAGGCGAGGTGCTCGCGGCCGTCGACGAGCCCGTCGAAGCTGTACACGCGCGCGACCGTGGCGTATCCGTCGGCAAAGCGGAGCGGAACCGACACCTGCGTGCGAATCGTCGCGGTCGGCGGTGGCAGCGGCGTCAGTCTCATCGGTCAGTCGATCTCGAACCGGGGCGAGAGCGCGTAGCGCAGCAGTACGACATCGCCGATCTGGCGAACGTCGGCGAGGGTCGCACGCCGGCCCGGGTTCCAGGGGAACCGGCCGTTGCTCACGAAACGCGGAGCCCGGGAGTCGCCGACGAAGAATGGGGCGACGACCAGCTGCAGTTCGTCGGCGAGATTGTCGGTCAGGAACTGGGTGTGGACCTTTCCGCCGCCCTCGACCATCAGCCGCTGAACGCCGCGGGCGCCGAGGTCCTCGCTGATCGTGCGCATCGCGACGGGCTGACCTCCGTCAACCACGGTGGCGACCGACCCGAGACGCGAGCGAGCATCGACCAAGCGGGGGCTTGCACAGTAGACGAGCTTCTCGGTGTCGCCGGTGGTGAAGAAGTCGGCGCACGGATCCAACTCCAGCCGCTCGGTCACGGTGACCTTGATCGGCGACGGACCGAGCCCGCGAGCCAGCCGCTCGTCGCGGCGGGTCTGCGAGCGCACCAGCAGCCGCGGGTTGTCGTTCCGCACCGTCGCGGCGCCCACCAGGATCGCGTCGGACGTGGCGCGCACGGCGTCGACCCGGTCGAAGTCGGCGTCGTTGGACAGTTCGAGGCGCCGTGTCGTAGCGCCGCCAAGGTAGCCGTCGATCGACATGCTGCAGCTCAACAGGGTGTACGGGCGGTCAGGCATGTGCAGCTCCCTCGCGAAGCGGCGCCTCGGCCCGCTCCGGCAGCCGGATACGACGGAACCATGCCACGAGGAGGACGGCGGCGCCGGGAAGGCTCGCCACGAACACCATGACGCCGTAGACCACGGCGGTGGCGACGCCTCGCCCAGCACCGAGTCCGGCTGCGGCGAAGGCCCACGCCGCCACGCCCTCACGTGGCCCCCAGCCGCCGATGCTGGGCAGCACCATCGCCACCATCACGATCAACGCGATCGGCAGCATCCCCGACAGCGAGGCGGTCGTGCCGGCGGCCCGCGCGGCGATCACGAAGGTGGCCGCGTGACCCGCGACGACGATCGCAGACAAGAAGGTGATCCCCATCCATCGCCTCCGGCCGAACAGTCCGTCCCGGATGTCCGCGGCGACCGCACCGCGGATCCGCGTCCACCTCGACCGAGTGCTGGGCCGGGACCGAGACACGAGCACGAGACCGACCACGGCCAGGACGACGGCGATCGCCACCAGGGGCATGACCGACTGCACGGGTGAGGGCAGCGCGAGGAGAACGACCGTGGTCAGGATCACTTGCACGACCTGGCCGGCCGAGCGTTCCCAGGCCACGGACCGCAGCGCGCGGCTGACGTCGCTCACGTCGCGGCCGTGGCTGAGCCCACGGTGGACGTCGCCGACGATCCCGCCGGGCAGCGTGACGTTGAGGAACACCGAGCGGTAGTACGCCGCCACGGCGGCCGGAAGCGACAACTCGACGCCGAGACCCCCGGCCACGATCTTCCAGCGCCAGGCACAGCACACAGTGGTCAGGACCGCCAGCCCGCTCGCTGCCGCCAGCGTCCCCGTGTCGACGGCGCGGACGCCGGCGAGGAAGGGGTGGGTGCCGAGTCGCCAGATCAGAACGGTGAACGTCACCGCCGGACCCGCGAAGCGACCCCAAGCCCACACGCGGCTCACCCCAGGACTCCTTGCACTCGAGCGTGCGAGCGTCGCGCAGGCCACGACCAGCGGCGTTGCTGACGGAAGGGCGTCTCGAAGACGGCCGCGAACAGCCGCGCGAACACGATCGTCAGCGGCAGCACGAGGGCGAGTGAGACGAGGAAGGCCGGAACGCCCTGGCCCACCCGACCGGCGACGATCTTTTCGTAGACGACGACCACGATCGGGGCGTGCGTCAGGTAGAGACTGTAGGAACACGAGCCAAGGCTGCGGAGCGGCCGCGTCTCGAGCAGTCGCATAAGCGGGGAAGGTCGGCCGGTGGCAAGAGCGGCCAGCAGGCACGCGATGGCCGGACCCAGCGCGAGGTCGACCCAGAACAGGTGGTCGAGCGTCCACACCGACCCCTGCCACCAGATCGTCACGAGCACCGGCGCTACGGCAGCGAGCGCGAGCCACGCCCACGGCCACGACTGGCGAGCTCGGCTCGCGCGCACGATCCCGGCGCTCAGAACGCCGAGCGCAAACAGTGCGGCGAGGTCCGGCGGAGACTGAATCACGAACGTGTGCGGACCGAAGACCCCAACCGCCGCGACGACGAGCGTCACGGTGGCGACCATCACGACCGCCCCCCAGCGGCGCACCATCAGCAGCAACACAGGGAACACGATGTACAGCTGAGCCTCGACGGCCATCGACCAGAACGCTGCATTCGGGCTTCGCGCACCGACGAGGTTCTGCGCCAGCAGCCCGTTGACCACGACCGATTTCGGGTCGGGCACGCCCCGCCCGGGCTGCGCGACGAGCAGCCACGCCACGGCCAGGCTGAACGCGAGCGCGGCCCAGTACGCCGGCAGGATGCGCCACGCCCGGCGCTGCGCGAATCGCGAAACCCCATCCAACCGCCAGCCGTGGCGAGCGGGCGACAGGGCCAGCGAGAAGCCGGACAGCACGATGAACACCACGACGGCGAATCGCCCGTAGATGAACCAGCCGGCCCAGAACGGCGCGTGGTCCACCGGGTAGCCGGGGAACGCGCGCAGGAAGACATGATTCACCACGACGAACACGGCGGCCAATCCCCGGACGCCGTCGAGTCCGGCCAGGCGTTGCCGTCGAGGAGCGGTGGCGTCAGGCATCGAAGTGAGACCTGCGGGGTTGTGCGGACCTTCGGGTGCACCGGTGAGCGACGGTGGCGCTCACGGCGAGCTACCGAGCCGCAGGTTGGGAGTCGAAGGCGTCGAGGAAGCGGTTGCGGAACGCGTTCATCGGCCAGACCGGCGCGTTCGGCTTGGGCTGCAGGCCGGCATTCCACCCCCAGCCTCCGATCTGCTTCAGCACCGACGGGTCGTGGGAGATGATCGAGATCGGCACGTCGTGGTTGGACTTGATCCCGCTGACGATCGGCAACGGCTGGTGGTCGCCCAGGACGATCATCACGAGGTTCTTGTTGCCGTAGTGCTGCACGAACGACGTCAGCGTGTTCAACGAGTACACGACCGACTCGCCGTATGCGGCCTGTACGCGCGTTGGGTTGCTCCAGAACGCCCCCGTCTCGTGGATCATCGGGATCCGGTTGTAGATCGAGCCGTTGCCGACCTGGTTCCAGCCGATCTCCTCTGGGATGCGGTTCCACGGCATGTGGCTCGACACCGTGTCGACCTCGGCGAACAGTGGTTGCCTATGAGGTTTCGCGAGCTCGAGGCGGTTCAGCGCCGAGAAGATGTACTGGTCGGGCATCGACGCATAGGTGAACGTGGGGCCGTGATAGCCGACCTGGTTGCGGTTGTAGATCTGGTCCCAGTGGTAGAACGCCTTCCCCTGAGGCCACGGGCGGTCGTTCGAAGGATCGTCGTCGACGGTCCGCCACCCGGCCCGCTTGAACGCGTCGGCGAGCGTGAAGCGCTTGTCCGATATCAGCTGGTTGTAGCGGTCCTGGTTATTGACCCACAGTCCTGCCTGCAGGCTCGAGTGCGCGAGCCAGCTGATCCCGCCGTACGTCGCCGAGGTGAGAAAGCCGCTGCGCGCGGAGAAGCCGGCCTTCTGTAGCCGCGTGTCCCCCTGGGTGAGCGCGGCGTCGACCTCGGGCGAGAAGGACGCGCCCTGTACCGCGAGCTGGCCGTAGGCCTCCACGAACACGAGCACGACGTCCTTGCCGCGCAGTGCGCTCAGCAGCCGGTTGGTGGGAGTGCCGGCGATGGGGTCATGCTTGATCTCGGCGGCGAACACGCTCTTGTCATGGATCTCCGCCCGAACCGCATTGACCTCGTCAACGGCCAGACCGGCGGAAAGCGTCGAGCCGATCGGCGTGTGCGAGATGAGCTGAGCGCCGAGGACCCAGCAGAGTGCCGAGATAGCGGCGAGCCCCGTGACCGCCCGCAGCGTCCGGCCGCGGTTGTCGGCCGCAACCCGGGTCATCCGCAGCAGCGCCATCGTCAGAAGGACAGCCAGAACGACGGTCCCGACCACCGCACCGACCTCGATCAGCTTCGTCTCCGTACCACCGACCAGGGAGCGCAACGTCTCGATCCCGTTCCCGAGCTGACTCGTGTCTCCAAGCGGGTCATACGGCCGGTCGTACAGCGTGAACATCTCGTAGTTGATGACCTTCAGGACGACCACCATCGTGAGGACCAGTCCGCAGGTCACAGCCAGGATGCGTCGAGGGGTGCGGGGCAGGACGGCGGCCAAGGCGATCAGGACCAGGCCCTCGAGAGGGATTCTCACGAACGCGCTCGCCGACAGGTACCTCGGCTGGTCCGGCGCAACGAGGGCTATCCACACCAGTAGGGCTCCGAGGGTCGTGAGCACCGTGACGACGGTCGTTCGCACACGTCCCCGCCTCGGGCCGTCGGGTGTCGCGACCCTCCGGTCAGAGGGCGGTGCGGGAGGGCGCTTGGGGGGCGCCTCCGTGATCGCTGTCATCTGGGTGCGCGTGGCACCGTGATTACGCCACAGCCACCAGACGTCGCGGCCGAACGACTCGGAAAGCATGGCCAGCGCCCCGAACAGGGCGACGCGGGTCAGATCCACTGGAAGGACTTTCGCTGCTGCGACGGTCAGCACAACCCCCTGCGTAGCGGCAACGACCTTGCGCCAATAGCGCGGCGGCAGCGGCGCGAGCATCCACGGCAGCGGCCAACCGGCTGCGAGGAACGCGTAGCGCGCGGCGCCGATCGCGAGCACCCACGCGCCCGTCGACCGTGCGACGTACACGCTGAGGACCAGGATCAGGAACGCGTCGACCTCAGCATCCAGGTGGGCGCCGATCGCCGTCGTTCGCGTGCGTCGCGCGACCCAGCCGTCGACCGCGTCCAGCGCGAGCGCGACGGCCGCGATCGACACCAGCAGCGTCACCGGTGCCGGCCGGCCGAACGAGCCCGCGACCAGAACCGCGACACCGACGGCGAGCGTCGCTCGAGCGAGCGTCACCCAGGTGGCGGGGCTGACGTCAACCGCTCGCATCGTGCGGCCGCCGAACCAGGCGATGCTGATCGACTCGATCGTCGGCTTCCCAGCCTCGACGGCGATGTCGCCCTGCGCGCCCACCACCGCGCGCATTGGCTGCTGCGTGCTTGGCCTCATGCCAACCATGACGCCGCCGTCACGATAAGTATTCCCCTCCGTCAGCTGGCATCCTGCGCGGCGTGGCTCGCGCATCGCCCGCAATCGACGACGACGCGGGCGTGGACCGTCCGTGAAGCAGGACGAGCGCGCTCCGTTCGTCCGGGCCCTGCGGCGAGCCAGGGTATCGGCTTACGCCTCCCGGCGAGTTCATCGAGCAGGAGAGCTTCATGCTCGCTGCAGAGATCCTGGCCCTCGCGCGACGGGCGGGCATCGCGCCGGGGGTCTCGGTGCTGGACCTGTGCTGCGGGATCGCCGGGCCAGGACGCTTCATCACCCGGGAGCTGGGATGCAGCTACTTTGGGGTCGACCTCAGTCCGAGTGCCCTCGACATCGCTCGTGAGCGCGCCGGTGACCTTCCCTGTCGGTTCGAGGTCGCGCAGATCCCACCCCTTCCCCCCGGCTCGTTCGACGTCGTGCTGCTGTTCGAGACCATGCTCGCCTTCCCCGATAAGCAGGCGCTGCTCGAGGACGTGGCCCGGGCGCTCCCAACCGGCGGCCGGTTCGCGTTCACGCTGGAAGAGGGCCCGCCGCTCACCGCGGAAGAGCGGGAGAGCATGCCCGATGCCGACACCGTATGGCTGACCCCGCTGCCGGCGATGCTCGAGGACCTGGAGGCGGCGGGACTCGCCGTCCGCTGGCAGGATGACCGCAGTCGGTCCCACCGGGCCGTGGCGGATTCGTTGATCGACGCGTTCGCCGCCGATGCCACGGCCATCGCCGCACAGATCGGACGGCGGGCCCTCGACGAGCTGCTCGCCGCCCATCGGCTCTGGAGCGACTGGCTGGGGGAAGGGCGGGTCCGCAAGCTGGCGTTCGTGGCGGAGAAGGCTAGGCGACGCGCTCGCCCGCTCGAACCGGGACCGAAAGTCGATTCGCCGGTGGCGTGAGCGGACACATCCAGCGCGGGTCGTAGGCGCAGGAGGGTTGATAGGCGAAGTTGAAGTCCATCACGAGCCGATCCCCCTCTCGACCGAGATCCGCGCCTTTCACCGTGTCCAGCAGGTAGCGCCCGGCGCCGTAGGTCTCCTGTCCGCTGGTGGCGTCGGCGAACGGCAGGAACAGCCCGCCGCCGTAGCCCTCGAGCCAGTACAGCTCGAGGCTCATCTCGGCCTCGGCGTGGGTGAACCGGGCGAGGCCGAAGCGGTGGAAGGCCATCGGACCCCCGCTGCTCGTCACCAGCTCGAGCCGGGCGGCCGGTGCCGGCTCTACAGACCCCGCGATCCTCCAAGCGGGGTCGTAGTCGTACAGGTGCGGTCCGCGGTAGGCGCCGCGCTGCCCGGCGGGGATGGGGGATTGCGGATGCTGGCGGAAGAGACGCGCGCGCACCTCCTGCCAGCGCCTCCAGGCGCGCCCTTTGTCGGGGTCCGCGCGGATCTCCGCATACAGCTCGCCGACGGTGCGCCTCCAGTCGAGGAGCGACAGCGGATCGGAGGCGGGATCATCGCTCATGGGCGGGCGGACCGGCGGACGCGGGAGCCGGGCAGGCGAGGCGCATCCTAGGTCAATAACGTTGCGTGGGTGGGGCCGCGGAGGAGGCCAGATACTGCGCGCAGCGCGCGCACCGTCCCGCTGACGTGGGAGGACCGCGTCGAGCGGCGGCGGCGAGCCCGCAGACGCCTGCGCAATCGGCGCCTGGGTGCGCTCGCCGGCGCGATCGCGTTCGTCGCGCTGGCGGCCGTCCTGCTCACGGCGGGCGGCGGAGGGGGAACGTCACAGCACCTCACGCCCGCGCTCGAGCACGCGGCACGCCGGCAAGCATCGAAGCCCGCCCCACCCAAGCTCCTCCCGCGCGGCGGGCGCACGGTGCTCCCCGGTCACCTGGTCGTGGCCTACTACGGCATCGTCGGCACGTCGAACATCCTCGGCCAGACGCGTGATCCCGAGGCCGACGCCGCCGGTGTGGAGCGGCGGGCCCACTTGTACGTCCATCTCGTTCACCAGCCGGTGCAGCCGGCGTTCGAGCTCGTCACCACGATCGCCACGCCCAGTCCGGGAGGCGCCGGCACCTACAGCTCGCCGATCGCCGCCGCCACGGTTGCCCGGTACCTTCGTGCCGCGCACCGTCACAAGCTGCTGCTGATTCTCGACTTCCAGCCGGGTCGGGGTGAGTTCCTCCCCGGTGTCCGCCTGTACCGCCGCTTCCTGCTCGATCCAGCCGTGGGCGTGGCCCTCGACCCAGAATGGAAGCTGACGCAAGACGAGGTCCCCGACCAGGTCATCGGATCATCGTCGGCCGCGTCGATCAACGCGGTGTCGAGCTATCTCTCGCAACTGGTCACCGCCTACCGCTTGCCCCAGAAGCTGTTCGTCGTCCATGAGTTCCGCACGAGCGAGCTACCGGACCGTGAGCACATCCTCTTCCGGACAGGGCTCGCCACCGTCCTTCAGATGGACGGGCTGGGTCCGGTGGCGACGAAGCTCGACGCCTATCGCCAGGTGATGCGCGGAGCCTTGGGATTCAATCCGGGCTTCAAGCTCTTCCTGCGGCCCACAGACGATCCGGTTCTACTCACCCCGCACGAGGTTCTGTCGTTGCACCCGCGGCCGGAGTACATCAGCTACCAGTAACCCGGTCGGGAAGGATCGTGGCCGCGACGCGTCGGTAAGGGAAGCTCCGTTAGTGCGAACTCAGGAGGTTCCGATGTTTCTGCGTGCGATGCGCATCCTTGGCGCCCTGGCTCTCGTAGCCGTTGGTGCCGTACACCTGCAGCAATACATTGGCGCCGACTACCGCACGGTTCCGACGATCGGACCTCTCTTCCTGCTCAACGCGATCGGCGCCGGGATCGTCGCACTCGGCCTTCTTGCACCGGTCGGCCGCGTTATGGCGGGTCGGCGCGCCGAGCTCGCGGTTGGCCTGTTGGCGGCAGCGGGCGTCCTGATCGCCGTGGGTTCGCTCGCCGCGCTCTTCATCAGCGAGAGCGGGAGCCTGTTCGGCTTCTCCGAGTCCGGGTACCGGACGCCGATCGTGATCGCCATCGTCACGGAGGCCCTGACAATCCTTTTCCTCCTGCCGGTGGCCATCGGCAAGGCGGCGCGCCGTCCGTCTTCCCGAAGCGAGAAGGCGCGGGCGTCCCGCGTTCCCGTGGCGGGGACTAGGTGATGTTGTGATCGCGAGCCCAGATCGTCGCCTGGACACGGTCGGTGACCCCGATCCGCTGGAACACCGTCGTCAGATGAGCTTTCACGGTCTTCTCTGCGATCCCGAGCTCGCGTGCGATCAGCTTGTTGGGCAGGCCGTTTGCCACCAGCGAAAGGACCTGACGCTCGCGCGCCGTCAGCGGGTCGCCCGAAGCTGACGAGGCGCGGGAGGTGATCAGCGTCCGCGCTGCCTTCGGTGCGAGCGGCGAATCGCCGCGGGCGGCCGCGCGCACGCCCCGGATCAGCTCGTCCGGTTCGGCATCCTTGAGGAGGTAGCCGATCGCGCCGGCGTCGAGTGCGTTGAGGATCTCATCGCGCTCAGAGAACGACGTGAGGATCACGACCTGAGCGTCCGGATCGTTCTCCAGGAGCCGGCGCGTTGCCTCAGAGCCGTCCATGCCCGGCATCCGCAGATCCATCAAGATCACGTCGGGCCGGTACTCGTCCGCCATCCGGATCGCCTCGACGCCGTCGGCGGCGGCGCCGACGACCTCGATGTCGGGCAGACTGCTCAGGAGCCGGATGAGGCCATCGCGAACGACGCCGTGGTCTTCTGCCAGGAGGAGTCGGATCATTGTGCGGGCACCTCGAGCCGCATGGTGGTGCCCCGGCCGACCACCGAGTCTATGACCAGCCCGCCGCCGTTGTCACGCGCCAGATCCTCGAGCATGCGCAGTCCGAAGTGCTCGTCGTCACTGTTCGAGCCTCGGTCGAAACCTCGACCGTCATCTTCGACCTCGACCACGATCCGACCGGTCAGCTCTCGGACCCCGACGTTGACGCTCGCCGCCCCGGAGTGCTCCAGCACGTTTCGCAAGCGACTCCTGAATCGCTCGGAACAGGACGCGTTCGACCTTCGGCGCGAGACGAAGATGTGGATCGGCATCGAGCTTCACTTCGATGCCCGCGGCCGACAGACCGGAGAGGAGGTCCGAGACGGCGGCGATGAGGCCCTCGCTGTGCAGGCGCGGCGGATAGATGTCCACGAGCAACGTGCGTAGGGCGCGAATGCTCTCCCGCGTCTGCCGCGAGGTCTGCTCGAGCGTCGAGGCCATCTCGGCGTCCACCGGCTCGAGCTCGTCGCTCGCGGCGCTCAACGTGTAGGAGACGCCGGCGAGGTCCTGCACCGGACCATCGTGAAGATCCCGCGCGATCCGGCGCCGCTCCACCTCGGAGGCCTGGATTGCCCTGTGCAGAAGTCCCTCGCGCTCTTGCTGGCCACGCCTCAGCTTGCGGGCGAGGGAGAGCGCGAGCGGGATCTGCGCCAGCTCGAGGAGAATCATCGTGGCGATCATCGGAAGCAGGAACGGCCGGACGAGCCGGTTGCCGCTCGCCGCGATCGAGCTGAAGCGCTGGTAGAGCTCGAACAGTACGGGCGCGCCGTTCGACGCACGCATCCCGTAGTAGACCTCGAGGAGCTTGTGGTACCTGCGCTCGAAGCGGTTCTCCGGACGCGACAGATTCGAGACCTCGGCGTCCACCCCGCCGTGCCGGAGCGCCGCGGACTCTTCGTCTCCGAGTTGATACCGCGCGCCGATCAGCTGAGGCTCGTCGGAGTAGATGATCCGGCCGGCGCTGTCCCAGATCTTCACGCGGACGACCGGATCCACGAGCAGCCGCGGTCGGACGTTGCGATTGATCGCGGCGATCGCCGAGGGCCGAAACGCCAGAAGCTGCGGCGTGAGATACGGCGCGACGATGCCGTTTCCGGCGAGCCGGGTCAGCTGCTTGGCATCGCGGATCGCCTCGGTGGTCCCGCGGTTGCTGAATATCTGGATCGCGATGAAGGTCAGCAAGCCGAGGCCGGCGAGCCCCGTGAGTGCGAATCGTGCGACCGCCCCGATGACCGAGGGCTCGCGTCGGCGCCGCATGCGCTGAAGCCGAGACACCGGCTTTCAGGCTACCGGGTAGCTGCGCGCCTGATCGTGGCCAGCAGCTCGGATAAGTCCGCGTCCTTCAGGACGGTCGAGCAGGCGCCTGCTGCGACCGCGGCGCGCATCAGCTCCCGGGACCCGGACAGTGCCACGACGGCCGGAGGCCGGCTCTGGGTCATGAGGCGACGCGTCGCCTCAACGCCCGTCACGCCGGGCATCGCGAGGTCCATCACGACGACGCGCGGCTGGAGCTCGGTCGCGAGCCGGATTGCTTCCTCCCCGCTCGGTGCTGAGCCCACGAGCACCAGGCCGGGGGCGCGGCGCAGCGCCGCTTCCAACGCCCGGCGAACGCGGGGGTGGTCGTCGACCACGAGGACGGTGATCGCCGGCTCGGGTTCGCGCACGGCCGGCGCGGGCGCACGATCGGCCGCGGCGCTGGGCGAGGCTACTCGTGACATTGGGACTCGGTTGGAGCGGCGGCGTGCATCGTTCGTCCTGCCGTCGGGCAAGACCGGTCGGCGGCCCGCAGGGAAGGCGGGCCGCCGAACCGACGACGCGGCAGGGGGGCGGGGCGCTGGGGCGAGCGCCGGGCCGCGTCAAGCTGTCTAAGTCGGTCGACGCGACAAGAGTGCTCCTTCGTGCGCACGATCAGAGGCATGGCCAACGTCTTCCGCATCGGGCTGTTCCACAAGCCGGTGGTTGAGACACCTGCCAAAGACGCCCGCGCCGGCCTTTCCTTCCATCCGGCCGGGCTCGCCGCAATGCCGATGCCCGCCGGGCTGGGGGTCGGTCGGAGGTCTTAAGACTCCCCGGGGATGCCGGTTGGCGGAAAAAGCCTGCTCAAGCGGACTATTGACCAGCCTGAGCGCGCTTTCCGCGGCCCATGGCTTCGAGCGGGCCACAGCGGTCATAAGACCAATGTCCTATTGCGTTCCCGACCCCATGTGCAGCACCTTTGACACGTGGCCCGACACCGCAGCGATCAACCCCTGAGCGGCAGCGGCGCAGCCGAGTCATGACCTACGCCCACGCCGCATCAGCCAGAGCGCTCCCCCGGCGCGACGAAACCATGCCGGCGCGGCCTCGGCGCCAACTCGATCCACAGACCCTGGGACGGCACATCGATCGGCTTTATCGCGCGGCGTGGTTCCTGTGCGGCTCGTCCGAGGAGGCAGAGGACCTCGTTCAGGACACCTTTGCCAGGGTCCTGCTCAAACCGCGCATGCTCCACTCGGACGACGATCTCGGCTACCTGCTGCGCGTACTGCGTAACACGCACTTGACCCGCCGGCGCGAATCGGCTCGACGTCCGCAAACGGTTCACCTGCCCGAGACGCACGATTGGCTGGAGGACGAATCGGTGGCCAGACCGGACACGAGGCTCGAGCTCGTGGAGGTCTACCAGGCGGTCGCCGCCCTGCCTGAGATGTTCCGTGACGTCCTCGTCGCGGTCGACGTGCTGGGCCTGTCATACCGAGAGGCCGGCGAGTCGCTCGGCGTCCGCGAAGCCACCGTGACCACGCGCCTGCACCGTGCCAGGCAGCGTCTGGCGCGCCAACTCGAGCTGTAGTCGGCGCGGCGTCGATCACAGGGCGTTGTGACTGAACAATCTCACGCGCCGGTAGCTCCACCAAGCGCACCTCTTTGGCGAAAGAAGGAAGGTGGACGTAGCGCACTGCGTCCGGGTGGTATGACACCGCCGCGGCCGCAAGTGTTGCTGAGCCTGCAATCCGACGAGCACCTGGCCCGGTTGGCGCGCGAAGGCAACGAGCAGGCGTTCGCGGTGATCGTGGAGCGGTATCGCCGCGAGCTTCACGTCCTGGCCGGTCGTATGCGTTCCCACGGCCGCGCGGATGACCTCGTCCAGCAGACTTTCCTCAGCGCATTCACGGCGCTGCGGGCCGGGACGGAGGTGAAGCATCTGCGCGGGTGGCTGTATCGCATCCTCCGCAACGAAGTGATTCGAACGTCGAGGCGGCCGATCGTCGAGGTCGAGCTGGATCCCGCGTCGGTGGCGAGCGAGCCGCTGGAGGAAGCCTCGCAGCGGCGAATGCTCGCCTTCGATGCGCTTTCGTCGATTGCCGCGCTCCCAGACCGGCAGCGCGACGTCCTCGTCGCGAGTGCCCTCAACGGCGAGAGCCGAGCCGCGGTGGCCGACTCGATGGGGCTGTCCGAGGGTGCGGTCCGGCAACTCATGCACCGCGCTCGCGCGACTCTGCGCGCGGCGGCGGCGGCAATCACGCCGGTGCCGCTCGTCAACTGGGTGTCGGCACTCCGCGACGGTCCCGCGAGCGCGCAGGGACCGGAGATCGCCCTCGGCACCGGCTCGGCCGCCGGCGTGGCACTGAAGCTGGGAGCGATCCTTGCCTCGGGCGCCGTCGCCACGGGCATCGTCGGATCGCAGCTGGCGCCGCGGTCAGTGCACCCGACCGCCGCTCACGTACAGGCGAAGCGGTCGGTGAGTACCGCGAAGCAGTCCGCGTCCGTGGTCTCGTCCGGTGGGGCGGGGGTGGGCAGGCTGGGCTCAGCCCCTGGCGCCGCGAGCGGGGCCGGACGCCACGGCGAGGGCCTTACGAGCGCCGGGACGCTCGCGCCTGTGCTCGGCGTGGCGGGCGCCTCCTCGACACGCGACCGAGGACGTGGCCGCGGCGGGTCCGGTCGCGATCGCCCCTCGGACGGTGAGCATCATGGGACTTCCGGAGGAGACGGCGGAGCCGGCGCGGGGCGCTCTTCGCCCGGCGACGGCGGCTCGAGCATCGGCAGTGACGGTGGCAAGGGCGGGAACCCGTCCAGCGTCGATGGCGGCTCGTCGTCAGGGAGTGGGGGATCGAGAGGTGACGGCGGTTCCGGGCCCGAGAGCGGCGGCGGTGCTACCGGCGTCGACGGTGGCGGATCCGGAGTGGAGAACGATGCTCAGAGCGCTTCGGGCGCCGACTCGGGCTCGGGTAGCTCCGGCAGCGGACCCGGTCGAGACTCATCCAGCGACGTGCCCTCCAGCGGCTCGAGCGGTGAAGGCTCGTCGAGGTCCGGCGGGTCGGGTGGCGGCGGCTCGCCTACGACGGAAGCCTCCGGGTCCGACGGATCAAGCGGGAAGTAGACCCGAACCTCAAATTTCCGCGTGACCTTTGGGGAGAAGGTGACTCTTCCTATCCGAACGGTTAACGGAGGCGTCGAAGTAGTTGCGACGCAAGGAGGTTTCGATGAAACGGTTACTGGTTGCGCTCGTCCTGGGTGGTGCTCTGCTCGCCTTTGGCCCGGCCACCGCGCTGGCGGCCAAGCATCACCACCACGGTCACCATGCCCGCCACCACTCGCGCGTGCGGTTCGAGCGCTTCGGGCGCTCCACCGCTCCGACGGGGAGTGCGAGTCAGGGGAACGCGCACAACGCCGGAATGGTCACGTCGTTCCAGAACGGCACCCTGACGATCACCCTCAACGACGGGTCGACGGTCAGCGGAAAGGTGACGCCCGACACCGAGATCGAGTGCAAGGCGTCGGCCACGAGCAACACCATGCAGCGCGACGACCACGGCCGCGACAACGGTGACCGAGGGGACGACAACGGCAACGACAACGGCGATGACAACGACAACGACAACGCCGAGCACGAGCACAACTGCTCCACCGCCGATCTCCAGCCGGGCACGGTCGTTCGTGAGGCCGAGCTGAAGGTTTCGGGTGCCGGAGCGACCTGGGACAAGGTCGAGCTCGTCACGTCGCAGACGGGCGACAACAACAACGACAACGACAACGACGACTCCTAAGCGGCCCGCGGCCGGAGCGCGGCGTGGCAGGGGCCGCGCTCCGAGCCACACGCGGGACACGGGCGGCGGCTTTGCCCTGGGGCCGCCGCCCATTCCGCGCCGTCGCGTCCCCGCCGGCCAGCCCACGAGCCGGCGGTTACACCCACCGCTTCCGGCGGAAGAAGACCAGCAACCCGGCCACCGTCGCCAGGATGCTTCCGACGCCGATCACCCAGAAGGTCCACTCGGGCGTGATCAAGTGGCTGACCATGAAGCCAAAGTTCTGGCCGAAGAAGCCGGTGATGAACCCGAGCGGCAGGAAGATCGTGGCGATGATCGTCAGTTGCTTCATCACCTCGTTCTGGCGGTTGCTCACCGTCGAGAGGTAGAGGTCGGTAGCTCCCGAGAGCAGATCGCGGTATGAGTCGATCAGGTCGCTGATGCGGATCAGGTGGTCGTATATGTCGCGGAAGTAGTCGCGCTCGTCGAGCTCGAGGCCGGGCAGCTCGGCCACCTGGTCGACCGAGCGGGCGAATATGTCGCGCTGGGGCGAGACGACCTTCCGCATCGCGACGAGCTGGCGCTTGAGCGTGAACAGGCGCTCGATCACCTCGTCCGTCGGGTTCGCCAGCACCGCCGCTTCGAGGTCGTCGATCTCGTCGTCGATGCCGCTGAGGATCGGGAAGAAGCTGTCGGTGAGGGCGTCGAGGACGCGGTAGAGCAGGAACTGCTCGCTGTGCAGGACGCGCCCGTCGAGCTGGTGGCGCTGATTGTCGAGCGGTGGCAGCGGATCGTCGTGGATCGTCACCAGGTACTGGCCCGAGACGAACAGGTGGACCTCGCGCAGCGGTTCCATGTCCGCTTCGTTGTGGCGCCACGCGCCGTAGAAGACCATGAACACGTAGTCGCCGTAGCTGTCGAGCTTGGGGCGTTGGTTGAAGTGCTCGGTGTCCTCGAGAGCCAAGGGGTGGAAGCCGAACAGCTCGTGGAGCTTCGCCAACTCGTCCGGCCCGGGAGCCGTCAGGTCGAGCCAGAAGAAGTGATCCCGTTTGAAGTGGTCCCGGATCGTCGCTTCGTCGATCCCGGTGAAGCACGGCACGACGAAGCGAAAGCCCTCGCTAGCGCCGTCCGCCGTCGTCGCTCTTGCCTTGCCGACAGGCATTTCTCGTTCTCCTTCGATTGTTGGTGCCGGAGCGATTCTGACGATCCCTCCGGGCTCCCTTCCCGGCGTGACCCGCGACGTCGCCACAATGGGAGCGATGACTCCGCGCAAGCCAGCCGGCGTCCGCTTCGAGACCTGGATCGAGCGCCAGATCCGCGAGGCCGCCGAACGCGGTGAGTTCGAGAATCTGCCCGGGTCGGCGCCCCGCTGCCGGGCCTCGGCAAGCCCTACGACGAGATGTGGTGGGTCAAGGGCAAGCTCCGCCGGGAGGGCCTGTCCTATCTGCCTCCGTCGCTGGCGCTCCGCAAGGAAGCCCACGACGCCGTGGAGGGAGCGACGCGCGCCCGCAGCGAGGCCGAGGTACGTGAGCGCATCGGCGCCATCAACGAGAAGATCCGCGACGCGATCCGGAGTGGGATCCGCGGCCCCGAGGTCAAGCTGGTCCCGCTCGATGTCGAGCGCATCGTCGAAGAGTGGCGGCGATCACGCCGCACCTGACCCGGCGGTTTGGCCCGCCCCGGCTCGGTGCCGGCATCGGGCAATGGCCGAGAGAACGCCTTCTCGGCTTGAGAGTCTGGAGGAGCGGTCGAATACACGGAAGACGACCCTTCGCAGGTCCCCAAATGTCCGCCGCCTTCATCGCTCGACAGCCGATTCTCGACCACAACCTCAAGGCGGTCGGCTATGAGCTGCTCTTCCGCGGGCGCGGGTATGCCGCCGACGCCCTGATCGACGATCCCGAGCAGGCCACGGCGACCGTGCTGCTCAATGCGGTCACCGAGCTTGACCTGAAGCGGATCGTCGGCAAGCGAACCGCGTGGATCAACGTCTCACGGGAGTTCGTGCTCGGCGGACTCGCACTGGCCATTCCGGCCGGCGTCGTCGGGTTTGAGATCCCCGAGGACAAGGTGTTCGGCGAGGATCTCCTGGCGGCGCTTCAGGAGCTCAAGCGCCACGGCCACAAGCTGGCCCTCGACGACTACCGCTCCCGCCCCGAGTCCGAGCCGGCGCTCGAGCTGTTCGACGTGGTGAAGCTCAACACGCTCGAGTTGAGCCGGGACCAGCTCACCGAGCAGGTCGAGCGACTGCGGCCCTATCCGGGATTGGTCGTGGCCGACAAGCTCGGCACGCGTGCCGAGCACGAGTTCTGCCTCGAGGCTGGGTGTGATCTCTTCCAGGGCTACTTCTTCTGCCGGCCCGCGGTGATGGGCACGCGGGGGATCGACGCCAACCGGCTCGCCCTTCTCCAAGTGGTCGCTGCGCTCAACGACCCCACGGTCGAGCTCGAGGACATCGAGCAGTTGATCGTCCGCGACGTCGCGCTCAGCTTCCGTCTGCTCCGCTACGTC
Organism: uncultured Solirubrobacterales bacterium; assembly: GCA_963710305.1. GTDB lineage: Bacteria > Actinomycetota > Thermoleophilia > Solirubrobacterales > Solirubrobacteraceae > Palsa-465. Next base: position 97,549 of record CAVPZV010000010.1, read on the forward strand.
AACTCCGCCTTCTTCGGGCTGCGCGGTGAGGTCCGGTCGATCGGACAGGCACTCGCCCTGCTCGGCGTTGAGAACGTCAGGCGCTGGACGACTCTCAGCGTCCTGGCCAGCGTCGACAACAAGCCCACCGAGCTCACCCTGACCGCGCTGATCCGGGCGCGCTTCTGCGAGTTGGCGGCCGAGCACCTCGGCTTCATCAGCCCCTCCGAGGCGTTTACGCTCGGCCTTTTCTCCGTGATCGACGGCATGATGGACGCCCCTATGCACGATGTGGCCGCCTCGCTACCGCTGGCGGACGACATGCGCGAGGCGCTCGTGCTGCGCCGGGGGCCGAAGGGTCAGTTGCTCGATTCGGTGACCTCGCTCGAGGCCGGCGACGACGAGAAGGCGTCCACGCTGATCGACAACGCCGGCGATCTGTACTTCGAGTCGTTGATCTGGGCCAACGGCGCCTCCGAGTCTCTGTTCGGACAGACCGACGGTGGCGCCGCAAAGGCCGGTGCCGCAGCGGTCCACGCCGACGGGCGCCGCAGCGCCCGCTCCGCGGCGCCGGCTGAGAGCACGCCGCCTCCGGTCTCGCTGGCGCCTCCCGGGGCGCAGCCGGTGCCGGTCGTCGATCCCGGCCTGCTGCCCCCGCGTCGCGGGACTCTCGTGCGGTTCTTCAAGAAGTGCCTGCGGCTGTTCGGACGGCGCTCGGAGGCCGACGTTCCCGCGCAGAGCGCACCTGAGCGCGCTTAGCGCTTCTCGTTGCGGCCGCCGGTCTCGCCGGCTCGGCCGCGAGCTGCCGCTGCCGTAGGCGCGCTCCGCTGCCAATCCGTCCAAGAAGTCGCTCCCGGTGACGCCTCTGTGGCGGTCGGCGTCGAATCGCTTTCATGTGGGCACGCTTTCATTGAGCGGGGCCGCGCCGACCCCCGCGATCTCTGAACAACCGCTTGCCGCCGTCGCGGTGATCGGTGACGACGGAACGCTGCGGCGCGCCACCGCGCTGTTCCTCGATTGCTGTGGCTCGGCGGATACGTTCCTCGCCCACTACGAGGCCGAGCTGGAGTCGGTGATCGGAGGGTCCGCCGAGGAGTCGACCGTGCGGCTCGATCGGACGACGCTCGAGATCGCGGCGGTCCTGGATTCGGACGGCGAGCGCAACGCGCTCCTGACGATCGTCCGTCCGCGCGACGACGCCGCCGACGCGCCTCCTGGGCGACGCGATCGACAGCAGCCCGGCGATCGTGTGGCTGAAGGACATGAGCCGGCGGTACCTGCGGGTCAACGGCAAGTACGTCGCGGAGCTGAAGACGCCCGCCGAGCAGGTGTGCGGCAAGGTCGACGACGAGCTCGCACCGGGTCAGTCGATCGAGGGGCTGCGGCTGCGCGACGGGCACGACCCGAAGAGGGAGCCGCTGGAGTTCGAGTACACCGTGGACGCGGGTGACGACCGGCCACCGTTCGCGGTGCTGCGTTTCGCGCTGCGGGATGCCGAGGCCAAGCCAACGGCCGTCTGTGGGATCGCGGCTCCGTTACCGCGGGCGCACGTGGCGCGCGCCGAATGCGCGCGGCTGATGAGGTTTGCCGGCTGGAGCCAGAGCGACGAGCAGGCGATCCGCGCCGAGCTCATCGCGGAGTGGGGTTTGACCCCGTCCGACGAGTCCGCGCTCGAGCCGCCTGCCCCGGTCGCGCGAAGCCCGAGCCGCAGGCCGGTGACGGCGGCGACGCCGATCAGTTCGTGGCCATGGCCGCCGAGCTCGACGCCGCGCTCGAGACCTCGGCCCGGCTCGACCAGGAGCTGGCCGAGGAGCGTCGTCAGGTGATGGTGCTGCGCGAGGCATCCGTACTGTCCGCCCGCCGCGCTCAGGACATGTTCCGGACCGTCACCGCCGAACGGGCGCGGACCGCTGCGCTCGAGGAGTCGATCGCGAGCGCGGAGGCGCGCGTGGCCGAGCTGGAGCGCGCGCAGGCCGCCCTCGAGCAGGAGATCGAGCGGCTGCACGCGCGCGGCGGCCGAGTCACCGGCGCCCGAGCAGCTCGAGGCCGAGCGGGCTCAGGCGCACGAAGCCAAGCTGGCCGCCGAACAGGCTCAGGCGGAGGTTGCGTCTGTCACCGCTGCGCTGGCGAAGGAGCGTCGTACGGTCGAGACGCTCCGCGCCGAGCTGCGCATGGCCGAGGAAGAGGTGGGGCGAGCCCGCCGTGCGGCCTCCGAGGCGGTGGCACAGGCGCCGACCCACGACGAGCTGGAGCAGGAGCGCCGGCGCGCCGACCGGGCCACCGCGAGCCTCGCCTCCGCGCGCGCTCACGCCGAGTTGGCCGAGGCCGAGGCGAAGTCTGCGCTGGCCCAGGCCCGGGCGGAGCTTCGGCGCGCGCACGAAGAGGCCGCCGAGACGGCCAACGCGTTGCACGCGGAGAAGCAGTCGGTGGTCTCGCTCCGCGCCGAGCTCGCGGAGCGCCGGGCCGAGCTCGAGCGCGCGCGCGAGGTGCTCTCGGAGCGCCCGGACGCCGAGCAGCTCGAGCACGAGCGGTCCCGCGTGGCGCAGGCGGAGGCGGCTGCTGAGCAGGCACGGCGCGAGGCGTCGGAGCTCGTTGAGCGGATTGCCGAGCTGGAGCAGGCCGCGGTTGAGGCGGCCGAGTCCTCGGGCGCCCTGAGCTGCGGAGCAGCGGACGGTCAAGAGACTGCGCGACGAGCTCTCCGCGCTGCGTACGGAGCTGGGCCAGGCCAAGCGCGCCGCGGCCGAGTCAGCCGGCGGCGACGCCGATTCAGCCGATCAGCTCGCACGAGCGCGCTCGCGCGAGCCGAGCAGGCGGAAGCCGAGCTCGACGAGCAGCGGAAGGCGGCGGAGCAGGCTCTCACCTCCGCTGAGAAGGCGAAGAAGAAGGCCGCGGCGGCCGCTGCGGTGGTTGCGGCGGAGCGGGAGACCGTCGCAAGCGCTGCGGACAGAATTGACGGCCGCGCAGGCCGAGCTCGCCCAATGGCAGAGCAAGGCTGCCGACGAGGCCGACCCCGCGGACGAGGCCGAACCGGTGGACGAGCGCCCGACGGGGATCCCGCCCGCCGTGGAGGCCGCGCCGGGAACTCCAACCTGGAGCCTCGCCGCTCAGCGCACCTTCTCGGCCGGGCTCGCCTCGATCACCGACTGGCGCGGCGTACTCAAGCAGGCCGTGAAGCTCGTCGGGGTCGAGGGGAATTGGGACGCCGTTGTGGTGTGGTCTCCCGAGCAGCGACGCACGTACATGAAGTGCGCTGCCATGTGGAGCGGCGATGCTCTCAGCGCGACCACGTTCGAGACTCGCGTCTGGCAGCACCGGCAGAAGCTTCCGGCGGACAGCGGGACCAGTGGATATGACGTCGTGGCGCCGCTCGACGGCGCCGCGGACGCCCTGCTGAAGTCAGCGGCGGCCGAGGGCATGAACTCGAGCGTGCTCGTCCCGATCAGCGACGGCGCCCATCTGCTCGGCATGCTCCAGCTCTTCAGCAGCCATGGCGAGGCTCCGGGCTCCGAGCTGGTCGTCTCGCTCGAGGGGATCGGGTTGCAGCTGGCGATCACCGGTCGGCTGCTGGAGTCGGCCGGCACGCCGCATTGGCGCCTCGGGCGGCTGTAGCCGGGGCTCGCGTCAGTTCACGGGCCCGTCGGTCCGTCGGGCGACGCGACGAAGCCTTCCTCCCAAAGAGGCTCGTCGAGCCGCTGGCGGTCCAGGAGAAACCGCTCCGGCGCGTCGCGGAACCCGGGTAGGACGCTCGCCTCCGCCTGCCAAGCCTGCGCTCTCTCCTTCGAGGAGAAGACGCCGAGGAGCTTGTGGTCGGCCTTGTCCCCGCGGTCGTCGACGTGCCACAGGAGATACACGTCTCTCATGGGGCCGAAGGGTAACTGTGGGAGTGGCGGGCAGGAGGCCGCACCGGGCGCTGTAGCCTCGGAGGCGTGGTCTCGGAGGAACGTCTGAGAGCTTTCCTCATCGCCGAGGGTGCCGACCGGCGTGGGCATGCCCGGAGCCGCACTCTGCTCGGCCACCTGCTCGGCACCCACGAGATCGTGCGGCGATGGAACCAGCCGCGCGAGCTCCAGTACGCGGCACTCGTACACAGCGTCTATGGCACCGACGTCTACGAGCGGCCGTTGTTGCCCCTGTCCCGACGGCGGGAGCTGATCGAACTTGCCGGTGAGCGAGCCGAGCGGCTTGCCTATCTGTTTTCGGTGACACCGCGCGACGTGCTGTTCGCGGGGACGCACCTGTGGGCGCGTGAGCTCCCCGCTCGCGCCAACGGTGGCGATGATCCACCTCCCGGACGCGACGAGCTCGATGCCCTCGTGCTCCTGCACATGGCCAACCTGGCCGAGCAGAAGGCGGCGGGCGACGCCTGGCTCGTCCGGCTTCGCAGGCTCGCCGAGTTGCTGATCGACAGCGAGTCGATCAGGCTCCCGGCGTTCGTCGCGCAGCTGGCGGAGTTCACCGACGGGGACGAAGCGCTGCTACAGCGCGCTTACGCCGCGGGCCTGGCCGAGCTCACCGCCGCCGAGGGGACCGCTGACCAGCTTGCCCTCGCCGCGGCGGTTTGCCCGGTCGTAGCCGAGCCGTGCGTCTGGCAGGCGTACCTGGCCCACCGAGCCGGCGACGGTTCGACGGCAACGACCTGGGCACGTCAAGCTCAGCGGCGACTCCATGCGTTCGGGGTGGCGTGGGACAAACGGCTGGCTTACGAGCAATGGCTCGAGCTGGCGCGGCTACTCGAAGCTCCGGACGCATCTGACCTTCCGCTGGTGTCGGATCCTCGGGCACTCCTTGAGGCGGTGTCGACGCGCCGGGCCGATCCGGTGCGACGCGACGCGGACGCGGACGGCGAGAAGCGCTTCCGGCGATACATGTACTGGCTCGGTGGCGCGGGAACTTCGGCGCCGCTCGGCGTCTACCCCGACCTCGACAGTAAGCCATGGTACGAGCCGTCGGAGTTTCCGTTGGTGCGTTACCTCGAATCGCACTTCACGCAGATCCGGGACGAGATCCTGGCGCTGGATCCCGAGAGGTTCCATCGGGAGAGTGAACGGATCCGGCGCTCGGGTGATTGGGACGTCCTGTTCCTATACGAGCGCGGCCGCCGTCATGACGACGTATGCGAGGCGTGCCCAGTAACAGCCCGCGGCATCGACTTGCACGACACGATGCGCACGGCGGCGGGCATGATCTATGTGTCGCGGATGCGGGCGGGCACCCACGTACATGCGCACCGTGGTCCGACGAACCTCAGGCTCAGGTGTCATCTGGGGATAACGGTGCCTCCGGGCGACTGCGCGATCCGGGTTGGCGACGAGACGCGCCGGTGGAGCGAGGGCCGGTGCCTCGTGTTCGACGATTACTTCGAGCACGAGGCCTGGAACCACACGGACGAGGACCGGATCGTGTTGATCGCCGACCTGTGGCATCCGGCGTTGACAGCGACCGAGGTGCGGCTACTGGAGGGACTTCATCGCTACGCCTTCACGTACGCCCGCCAACTCGGGCGCTACTGGGCGAACAACGCCGCTGCCCGGCGGCGCGAAGGTGTCACGGGCGTGCCGTCTGCGAGCGGCGAGGGTTAGAAGTCGCCTCCGAAGTCCCCGCCACCGTCGCCACCATCGCCACCCCAGTCGCCTCCGTCGCCTCCGTCGCCGCCTCCCCAGCCGCCGTCCCCGCCGTCCCCGCCGTCGCCTCCACCGCCCCAGTCGCCGCCATCACCGTCGCCGAACAGGCCACCGACGAGCTCCTCCCCGAGCCCGAGTCCGGCGCCCAGGGCCGACCCCATCAGCAGCGTCGACATCAGACCGCCGCCGAAGCCGTTGAAGTAACCGCCCGCCCACGGTCCGTAGTGGCGGGGAGCGTTCCAGTAGTCGATGGGCCGGCCGTCGACCACCACCTGGCGGCCGTGCGGCTGAAAACCCTCCTTGATGCGCACGACGTCGGCGGCGCAAGCGGGCACCGGACGAGGCGTACCGCCTGGAGGCGCCCACTCGATGTCTTCGGTGGAGGGGCCATGGCGCGGATCGAAGAAGCAGGGTGGACGGCGCTCGGGGGGCGGTCGTCCCTCGAGCACCGCCTTCGCGTACGCCATCGCGAAGCGCCCTTCCTCGAGCGTCTCGCTCACCGGCGCCAGATCCTCCGGGTGCTTCGCGCGGTCGAAGATCTCGCTCGCGCGCTGGTAGGCCTGAAGCGCCTGCTCATAGCGTTGCTTCGCCTCGGCTGACACGCCGGGCATTTGAATGTCGACGTCGAGCGAGCGGATGTCATCGCCCAGCGCCACCAGATCGTCCTGAGCTGAGGTGCGCACCTCATCCCACTCTCGCTCCCGACGCGTCTTGTGTCCGAAGAAGGGCACGGTCCGCGACACGATACCCCGCCGATGTCGCGTCCTATCTCCAGCTTGGTCGGACGCGCCGGTGCTACGTGGGGCGCCGGCCGTACGGACGCGACGCGAACGCCGCGGCCAGGGTGGCGGCCATCCGCCCGACGTCCCCACGGACCATGATCCGGCCGTTGAACACGCCCTGTGCGGCGGTGGACTGTCCGGTGATCAGCCTGACCAGCTCTGCGTCGTCGAGCGCCAGTGTCAGGCCCGGCTTGGTGTCGCCGGGGCCGCGGGCCATTCGGCAGCCGCGCGCCTTGAACCGCAGCTCGTAGACGTCGGGATCGCCGCCGGTTGAGGGCGTCACATAGCAGCGGACGGTCGAGTCCAGCTCCGCCGGCCGGCTTTGGGCGAGCTGTCGGGCCGCGTGCCAGAAGATGGCGTCGAGCAGGGCCCTGCGCGCAGGCGAGCGGAGAAGGTGCGTGAGGGCGGTCGGCGAGGCGCTTCTCACCGCGCGTGCCGTCAGGTTGGCCAGACGTCCGGAGGCTTCGGTGGGCCGAGCGTGCGGACGCGTGACCGGCAGCTTCGAGAGGTTCATCTCGCCAGTCACGTTACACGCGCGACCGGCTGGGCTCCGGCGCTGTCGCTGCGCCGGACCGCGCCTTCACGTGTGGGCCGGTTCGTAGACTGCGCGGCGTGCTCGAGCCCGAATCGTTGGTCTCGCGCCGGGCGGCCAGGCAGGCGCGTCTCCGCCGCCGTCGCTTCATCGGCGCCGTCGTCACGCTGGCGCTGTCGCTGACCGGGATCGTCGCCGTGGTGGCCGTCGCGCAAGGTGGGGTGAAGCCGAGGCACCGGAGGCGGCTGGTGGCCGCGCGGGTGCCCCGATTTGCTGCGCCGTCGAGGGGCGGTGCTTCCGCTCTCGACGCGCTCGGCGACGCGAACATCCGCTGGCTGACGGCGCTCGGACTGCCGATCTACTGCGGAGGCCCGCGCGGCAACGAGGTGGCGTTCACGTTCGACGACGGCCCGGGGGTGTACACGCACTACGCGGTCAAGAAGCTGACCGCGGCCCATGAGCGCGCCACCTTCTTCGTGGTCGGCCGGAGCATCGACGGATGGCCGGGCTGGTTGCCCAAGGAGGTCAAGCTCGGCGCGATCGGAGACCACACGTACACCCACCCGGTACTCACTGAGCTCGGTGCGGGAGCGATCACCTCGCAGATCGAGCGCACGAAGCAGAAGATCGAGAGCGCGATCAGACAGCCCGTCTATCTGTTCCGGCCGCCCTACGGCGCCCGCAGCCAGCTCGTGGACGGGGTCGCGCGCCGGCTCGGGCTGCTCGAGATCATGTGGTCGGTCGATTCCGGAGACTCGCTCGGCGCCGACTGGCTCGGCATCGTGCACAACGTCGAGGCCGGGCTCCATCCGGGCGCGATCATCCTCATGCACGAGAACCGCGGCCAGACGATCCGCGCCCTGACCACGCTCCTGCCGGAGCTGCGCCGCCGTCACCTCCGCTCGGTCAGCATCCCGGAGCTGTTCGCCACCGACCCGCCGTCGGTGGCGCAGGTCGAGCAGGGCGAAGCCGGTTGCGCCGGCCAGGTGCATGCCGCGCTAACCGGAGGCTAGGTCAGCGACTCGTCTATTCAGGGGGCGGTCGATCAGACGGCTCGCGTCCCTTGGCCAGGTCGGTGGATACCTCGCTGATGAGCCTGCGGGACTTCCGCCAGCCGCGGACCTTCCATTCGACACGACGCGTGGACGCAGGTGGCGCGACCACTCTGGCCTCGACCAACCACGGCTGGAATCCGAACACCCGGGTGAGCACGCCCGCGGCCAGAACCACACCCACGACGATCAGCTCGGCGCCGAAGAACAGGATCGGGATGAGGATCACGATGACGGCCAGCGCGACGAGCGTGAGCAGCAGGCCGTCCCCGGCATCGAAATCGCCGAAGTCCGGCATGCCGGCGCCGAGGCTGTAGTCCCACGAGGAGCCGTTACTGCGCCGGTGCGCGCGCAAGCGCGACACCGCGCTCCGTCATCCATCTTCGCCCGACTCGCCACTCGACCCCGTCGGGAGCCACGACGCGCTTGGAGCCCAACTGCACGAACATCTCGTCCGAGATACCCGGGGTGAGTTCCGCGGTTTCAGCGGTTCTGCGGGATCTGTGCGCGCTCCGGCGATCCTGGCTAGGGTCGCCACCGAATGCTCGACTTCGACGCATACCTCGAGCGGATCGGTCTGGGTGGGACAAGCGATCCGACGCTGCGCGAGGTGCACCGCGCGCACGCCACCACGATCCCGTTCGAGAACCTCGACCCACACCGAGGGATTCCCGTGTCGCTCGCCCAGCGGGACCTCGAGCGCAAGCTGGTGCACGAGCGGCGCGGTGGCTATTGCTTCGAGCACAACCTGCTGCTCGGCGCGGCGCTTTCGCATCTCGGGCTGAAGGTGGAGCCGATGCTCGCCCGCGTCCGCGCCGGCACGCGACCGGGAGCGATCCGGCCCCGCAGCCACCTCGTGCTTCGTGTCCGCGACCGCGAGGGCGTCTGGCACGCCGACGTCGGCTTCGGCCGCGGGACGCTTCTCGATCCGATCCCCTTCGGTCCGGCCGGCGCGTTCGAGCAGAGCGGCTGGACGTTCCGGGTCGTCGAGGAAGGAGCGGAGCTCGTGCTGCAGAGCCTCGTCGATGGTGCGTGGGCCGATCAGTACGCCTTCGCGCCGGAGCCCGTGCCGCGGATCGACATCGAGACGAGCAACTGGTGGACGTGCACCCATCCCCATTCGCCGTTCGTGTTCGGCCTGATCGCCGCCGTCCACCACGCCGACGGCCGGCGCGAGCTCATGCACGACTGGGGCGGCCGGCTCGAGTTGATCACCGAGTCGCCCGCAGGCAGGGAGATCTCCGAGCCGCCACGCGACGCGGTGCCGGAGCTGCTGGCAGAGCGCTTCGGCCTGGCCGGCTTCGCGCTCGATGGCGACGGGCGCGTGCGCCGCCGCGAGTGAGGCCGTCATCGCCCCACTACCATCAAGGCCGTCCAGGGCGGTTAGCTCAGCTGGTCAGAGCGCCTGCCTTACAAGCAGGAGGTCACTGGTTCGAGCCCAGTACCGCCCACTCAAGAAAGACCTGCTATTTCGACCGTTCGGGGGCGGCATGGTCGGCCGAATGGTTCAATGTGTTCCGCAGCCGTGTTCCCCATGCCCCGGAAGCCGTCCTGGTCCCGAAGCCGCTACCACCGGGTTTCTGTGTTCCGGGAGCACGGCGGGCGTCCGGCGGATGTGTCCTCGCTGCTCTGGACATGCGTTACGCGGGTTGTGCCTCGGGCTGCGGTGAGCATCGTCTCAGTCAGTCGGCCGTTCGGGTCCTGAACCGAAGAGGATGATCAGCATGGAGGCGCGGAACGCGGCGGGCTGACGCATCGCCGATGGAATCGGTCTCTACGCTGTCGACGCCTCAGACGCCGCCACATTCGGTCTCCGGTCCTGCGACGGCGCGCGCGTACTAGTCGCTCCGACGGTTCGTTGCGTGTTACACCTACGACTGGGTCAAGCGGCTGAACGAGCCGGACTGCCCGGTCGTAACAACGGATCGCGCGGCTAAGGCCAACTGTTCGACGGCTTCGTCCGAATACTTCACCGGCCGTGCGGCTAGGACCCCCGCAAGCGCGTCTCCGCGGACCCAGGCGACCTTGTCACGTTCGATCGAGCGCTGGTCGAAGTGGGCCCAAAGGACAACGACTCCCTGGACCCATACGTCGATGCCTGCTGCCTCGAGGCGCGAGTGCAACGCATACGCCGCAGCTCTCGTTCGGCCGGCAATGCTGTCGTTCTCGTAGCCGTCGTCCGGATCCTCGAACCAGCGGACGGCGAGTTTGCCGGCCTCGACCTTGACCGCGCCGGCCAGGCGTTTTGATTCGAGCATGAAGACCCCAGCCGGTCCAATGAGGATGTGATCGATATTCCCGCGCTCAGTCTCGATGTCGTTATAGAGCACCCATCCCCGCTTCAGCAGTGGTCGCAGCCGACGGGCCGTCGCCTTCTCGCCGTCAGATCCGGTGCGCCACCGTTCGACATGAGCGGGAGGCGTGTCGAACAATGCGAGCGCGGCTCCAGCGCCCGCGCCGAGCGCGATCCCAGTCCAGAACCCACTGTGCGGCGCGTGAGTCAGCAGCGCAATTGGGAGTTCGATCGCGATCGGCACGACGAAGACCGTGAGGAACGCCCACCAGGACCGTCGTCGCCATATACGCCTACGAGTCGCGAAGCGACCCCAGGCGAAACCTCCGGCGCGACCCTCAACAGTTTTGGTGCTCACGCATGCTAAATCGGCTCATCCAAGCGACGACTCAAGCCCACGACGCGATGGCTCCGGCGGGGTATCCGCGCCGGAGTCAGCGGCGGCGAAGCGGAGAGCGCTTCGCGTGCTGGCGCTAACGCCCTGCCGCCTGTCGCCATCCCACTGTGGCCCGCCCGCGCCCCGGCGGACGATTGCGTGCGTGGCAAGGGAATCGCCCGCGCCGGCGATGCCGGAGTAGCGAAGCGATCGTCCGGCCGGCGCGTCTCCGCGGAGACGCCTACATGCCCTACGTCGCCGAAGCATAAGCCAGCGCTGGAGCCGCTGAAGTACGAAAGCACTCGTCCGCGGATGCGAGCTTTCCGCGCGATGCAGGTTTCTTACGTTCCGGCGACATGTGCCCTGCGCACGCGAAGCAGGACTGGAGGTTCTGGTCACCACTTGACCATCGGCATTGGCGAGGTCGGGTGGGTGTATAGGCGCTTGGCGGCGAGGGTGATGATGCGGCGGTGAAAGCCTGCGTCGGGGTAGTGGCGAGCGATGCTTCGGTATGCGTGGAGCGGCACGCCGAATCTGCGGAGGCCGAGGGTGAGATCGATGGTGTCGGCGCGGCCGAAGATCTCTACGGGTGAGGTTGGGCCGTCAGCGTGACGGATCTTGTGGTGTTGTTCGATCATCTCGCTGACGAGGGGCTCAAGGTCGTGCGCGTTCTCGTTGATGAGCCAGGCGCGTGCGAGCTCGACCGAGGGGGCGAGGTAGTCAAAGGTGCCGGCCGTCCAGATGCCGAGATCGTGAAAGGCTGCCGCAGTGAGGTACTCCGATCGCGGCTCGGCGGCTCGGCGGATCGTTGGATGCTGGGTTGGCCTGCTGATGTAGGCGGTCGCACAGCAGCACGACCCTCATGATGTGGTGGGTGTAGGCGCGATGGTCGGTGCTTAGCTGGGTTTTCCATGGGGCGATCCTGAGCTCGACAGCTGCCTGGATGTCGTCATGTACGCGCTGCTCGTCGTGGCCCGGATTTGCCGGCTTGTTTCGGTCGCTTGTCATGCCGGTTCGAGGGCGAGGTTTTCGAGTACTTCGAGCGCGGCGCGCTCGCCTGAGCGGATGGCGCCTTCCATGTAGCCCATCCAGACGGTCGCGGTTTCCGCACCGGCCCAGTGAATTGGCCCGACGGGCGCGCGGAGCGCGTGGCCGTAGCTTGTCCAGGTGTTGGGTGGGAAGAACGCTCCGTAGCAGCCGCGCGTCCATTCCTCGTCAGACCAGTTCTTCTCGAGATAGTCCCGCGGTTTCGCGGCGGGCGCGCCGAAGAACTTCGCGAGGCAGCCCAGCACGGTTCCCTGACGGTCGGACGCCGTCTTTCGACCGAGGGTGCGGGCGTGGCGGCCTTCGAGAAAGGCGAGCAGGACACCGGGATTGCTGTCAGGCGGCGAGTTGTCGAACACGACCTTGACCGGTCCGGTCGTGCTCGTGACTTGTCCTGAGAGCCCCGCGTGGCGCCAGAACGGCTCGTCGTAGATCGCGATGCATTTGATCACCGATCCGTTGGGGGTCCGCTGGGTGAGCTGGTCGCGGTCGGCGCTCAGGCAGGGTGAGTAGGTGATCCGTCCCGCAAGTGCTGGGCTCAGCGCGACGATCGCCCGGCGGGCGTGGACTGTCAGCTGCGGGCAGTGCAGCACAACTCCGTCGTCGCCATGTTCGATCTGTCGGACTGGCTGGGTGAGGAGCACCCGTTCCGGGAGCTTCGCCGCGAGCGTGAGGGCGATCCGCTGGGAGCCGCCGACGATGCGGGACTCCTGCGCCCCGCCCGCGGTCTCGATCAGCCGGTTGATCCCTCCCGCGGCATTGGCGTAGGCCAGGAGGTGAAGCAGCGAGACGTCGGCCGGATCGGCCGCCCACACCGCCTCACAAACCAAAGCGATCACCTGGCACCCGGCCCGGGAACGAATGTGCCTCCGCGCCCAGCTCTCCACCGTTTGGCTATCCCACTTCGCCGAGCCTGGCGCCGTCCACGGCGCGGAGGCCGGCACCGACCGGGCGCGCCGCTCAAGGGCCAGAAGGGCGAGATAGCCAGCGCCGAGGCCCGGTGATGGAACAAACGGAGTCCGGCCGCGGTGTCGGTAAAGGCGCCCGCGATGCTCGAAGATGTGTCGCCCCTCGTTGTGCGTCGGGAACGTCTCGAGACCAAGCTCCTGGACCAAAGCGAGAATCCTGGTCTGGCCGGGGCCGACCCACTGGCCGCCGACCTCGACAACCTTCTCACCGCCAAGAGACTGGTTGAGCGTGCGCCCGCCGACCCGATCGCGCGCCTCGAGCACGAGCACGTCAACACCGCGGCGCTGCAGCTCGCGCGCCGCGACGAGCCCGGCTAGCCCAGCGCCGAGGACCGCGACATCCACGGTGCGCTCAGCGCGCATGCCCGGATTCTGTCTGCTCGGCAGACCTCACGCCCCGGGCCCGCTCGAGTGCATAGCGAACCTGTGCAAGGGGGGGATTCGCGCCTCACCGCAGCGCGGGTATCGCGATGCGCTGCGGCGCCTTGCAAGAGCCGATACCCAAGGACCCCGACGAGGAGGAATCCCGCGGCCAGCAGGTAGCGAGACAACGGAGTGAGCAAGAGAACGCCAAGCACAACCGCGATGGCGGCGAGCCAGCGTGGCAGCAATGCCCTCGCTCGTAACGCCGCTGCTCCCACCGCGATACCGAGCACGCCGAGGCCGATCCCGGCTGCGTTGTAGCCGAACACATAGGACGTCTCAAACAAGGCCTGCGCGAGTGTCTGCGCTGAGGTGGCCATCGGCGGCCCTGAGTGCGGCGGCCATGTTGATCCCCTCGGCGCCGAACCCTGCAGCGACCACCATGAGCACGCCCGCGAACGCCATATTCGCGTGAAGCTCGTCCCCCTCGAGTTCGACCAGCACGGCGCGAAACGCGCTCGCGAACACCAAGAACCATGCGAACGAGACAAGACTCAGCAGCCCGCCGGTCACGATCCGCCCGACGCCTCCCGATAGAAGCGCACGAGCTGCTTCCCGACGCCTCAAACCGCGGCTGGTCGAACACCCACAGAGCATTCGCAATCCCAAACAGCACCGTTGTGGCCAGCGCGCTCCAACCCGCAAAGCGGTGACTACGCGGGAGCTCTCGGGCAAGGCGATATGACATGATGGATACATCGAATCGAACCGATACTCACAGCGCAATGGGTCCCGAAAGACCGTTCCGCCGCCGCTCATCCCGTTCGTGAAGCTTCGACCTTCCTCGTATCTCGTCCTCGGCATGGTCCGCCTCGGCGCACGGTCCGGCTACGCAATCAAGAAGGCGACCGACATCTCAACCCGCGTCTTCTTCTCCACCTCCCTGGCGCAGGTGTATCCCGAACTCGCTCGCCTGCAGTCAGCCGGCTTCACCACCCGCCACGACGACCCGCACGGCGGACGCTCGCGCCTCGCCTACACGATCACCGAGGAAGGCGAGGATGCGCTGCGCGCATGGCTTAGATCCGCAGCACGGCCCGGACCGACCCTATTCCGTGACAGATCTTGATGCGCCTGTTCTTCGCTGACGCCCTGCCACCAGAGCAGCAACTCATGCTCGTGCGACGCATCCGCGACCAAGCTCGCGAAGCACAGCACTGGATGGAGACCGAAGTCATCCCCACCGCTCAAACGATCGAGAACCGCGGATACCGCCACCCGCACACCGTCGCCCGCCTCGGCGCCGAAACCTACCGCTTCATGGCCGACTGGTACGAAC
>CAVPZV010000011.1:0-46451 GCA_963710305.1 uncultured Solirubrobacterales bacterium
GGGGGCCAGCGTGGCCTCCCGCTGTTCCCACGAGCGGTCGAGAGCCTTCCCGTACAGGAGCACGATCTCGTTGTGTCGAGTTCGAGCGCGTTCGCCCACGGGGTGCGAAGCGCTCCGGGCGCGATCCACGTCTGTTACTGCCACTCGCCGTTCCGGTACGCGTGGCACGAGCGTGCGCGCGCTCGCTCGGAGATGCCGCCGCCCCTGCGGCCGGTGCTCGGGCACATGCTCGATCGCGTCCGGGATTGGGATTGTGCCGCGGCCAGACGAGTGACGCATTACATCGCGAACTCGCAGACCACGCGCCAGCGTATCCAGGACTTCTACGCCCGCGACAGTGTCGTTATCCATCCGCCCGTCGACGTCGATCGATTCCGTATCGGTGAGCCGGAGGACTACGCGCTGATGGTGACCGAGATCGTGCGCCACAAGCGCATCGAGGTCGCGCTCGAGGCCGCCCGGCGGGCGGGTCAGCGGATCAAGGTCGTGGGACCGGGCCGGACCTCGGCGTGCTCATGCGGAGTTCGGCGACAGCGCCGAGTTCCTCGGCCGCGTCCCCGACGATCAGCTCGATCGGCTCTACGCCGACGCCCGCGTGTTCCTCATGACGAATGTCGAGGAGTTCGGGATCGCGGCCGTCGAGGCGCAGGCGGCGGGCCGGCCGGTGGTGGCGGCCGCCGCCGGAGGAGCGCTCGAGACGGTGATTGCGGGCAAGACTGGAGTGCTCGTGGCCGAGGACGACGTGGACGGATTTGCCGAGGCGCTTCGCTACACGGACTTCGACCGGTTCGACCCGCTGGCCATTCAAGGCAACGCGGCGCGGTTCTCGCTCCGCGCATTCAAGGCGCGGATGCGGAACGAGGTCGACCGGGCGGTTGGCGTCCGCGAGGCGGCTGACGAGCGGCTGCTCGTAGCGGCATAGGCATGCCGATGGTCGAGAAGCCGGAGGCGGTCGTCGCAGAGGACGCAATGGGGTCGCCGTCGCTGGTAGCGCACCACTGCGCCGGGCGGCCTCGCCTCGAGATCGTGCCCGCGGGCCGGTGGCGCGAGTGGATGGACCAGACCGAGCATCGCTGGGCCAACCGCTGTCTGCCGTTGCTGATGGCCAACATGAGCGGCTGGTGGATCCTCAATCGGCACGCGTTCACCGCCACCTGGCACGGCGGCGACGGGCAGGGCGCGATCTCGATCGAATATGACGAGGACGTGCCGGCGAGCGAGCGCCTGGCCAACAGCGACTTCGGCTACGGGATCCTCACCTTCGGAATTCCGTACATCATCAGTACGGACGCCGGATGGGACCTCCTCGCGCGCGGGCCCGCCAACCTGCCACGTGACGGCATCGCCCCGCTCGAAGGCCTGATCGAATCCGACTGGTCGCCGGCGACGTTCACGATGAACTGGAAGTTCACACGTGTCGGCGCCTCCACCCGCTTCGAGGCCGGTGATCCGTTCTGCATGCTGGTGCCACAGCGCCGCACGGATCTGGAGCGCGTCGTGCCGCGGAGTCGCCAGCTCGAGGAGAATCCGGAGCTGCTGGCGGCTCACTCCCAATGGGGACGGCGCCGCCATGAGCTGGCCGTGCTGAAGTTCGTCAGCCAGTTCGGCCAAGTCGAGGGCGTGACCCGCGATGCGTGGCAGAAGGACTACTTCAAGGGGCAGACGATGGACGGTGACGAGGCGCCGGATCACCGGACCAAGCGCCGGCTCCGTCCGTTTGAGTAACCCGCGGCGTTAGCGGTACTTCTGCGTCCTGTCGCGCGCGCTCGAAGTGGTGCGCGAAGAAGCGGATCTCGGTCCGCACCGCGCGATCGTAGGCGTCTCCTGCGTACAGGTCGAAGTGGTCGGCCTGGAACATGGCGAGCTCTATGTACGGGAGTTCCTCAGCCGCGCGCAACGCGACGTTCGACGGTGCGACGCCGTCCTTGTAGGTGAGGACCACGAGGAGTGGACAGCGAATCGCCGACGCGAGCCGGATCGGACGGAACAGGTAGACCTGCAACAGCGACCGGGCGGCGATCTGGTTGCGCCACCCTGGCGCCCGGTCGGCGAGAGTCTCGTAGAGGCCGGGCGGCACGCTCACCATCGCCGGGTGGCCGGGGCCGCCGAGACCCTCGACCAAGTACGGCGGCCGGCGCATGAGCGCACGCATAAGGTCGCGCCCCAGGGCAGGAAGCATTCGCATCAGCCTGCGCGGGCCGGCGGCACGCGCCAGGGCGAGGCCATCGACGTACGGAACCTGCGCCACGGCGGCCGCGATCGTGGGGTCGCCCGCGGCGATGGCCAGGACCTGCCCGCCGCTCATGGACGATCCCCACACTCCCACCCGAGCCGGATCGACCTCCTCCCGCCCGCGGACGTACGCGATTGCCGACGCCCAATCGGCGAGCGCGCGCTTCATGTCGAGCACCAGGCGCGGATCGCCGTCGCTGGTACCGAAATGGCGGTAGTCGAAGGGGAAGCCGGCGATCCCGGCTTGTGCGAGCCGGCGCCCCATCTCGCCGAGCGGCCCGTCCGGTGAGGCACCGAAACCGTGTGCCATCACCACGCACGGGAACGGAGGCTCGCCCGGCGGTCGATAGAAGTAGCCGCGGCACGTCTGTCCGCCGCAGGCAAACTCGCAAGGCTCGGCCTCAGCGTCCGGGAGCGTCTGCCGGTGTGCGCCCGCGTTCATCGCGGCATCGTAGCTGCCTCGGCCGGGCTGGCCGGTATGGGAAATGGCTCGTGTGTAGGCTCCATGAGCATGTCCTCACCTCACGCCTTGATCACCGGAATCACCGGGCAGGACGGCTCCTACCTCGCTGAGCTCTTGCTCGATCGTGGATATGAAGTGCACGGGCTCGTCCGGCGCTCGTCGACCGAGAAGTTCGACCGCATCGAGCATCTGCGTGATCGGATCACGCTCCACCAGGCCGACCTGCTCGATCACCGCTCCCTGGTCGACGCAATGCGGGCCGCGAAGCCGTCGGAGATCTACAACCTCGCGGCGATGTCGTTCGTGGCGGTGTCGTGGATCCAGCCCACGCTGACCGCCGAGTTCACCGGCGTCGGCGTGACGAGGATGCTCGAGGCGATGCGCGAGACCTGCCCGGAGGCGCGGTTCTACCAGGCGTCCTCGAGCGAGATGTTCGGCAAGGTGAGAGAGGTGCCGCAGACCGAGTCGACACCCTTCTATCCCCGCTCCCCCTACGGTGTCGCCAAGGCCTACGGGCACTTCATCACGGTCAATTATCGGGAGTCCTACGACCTCCACGCCACGAGCGGCATACTTTTCAATCACGAGAGCCCGCGGCGGGGCCTCGAGTTCGTGACGCGCAAGATCAGCTGGCACGCCGCGGCGATCAAGCTGGGACTGGTCGACAAGGTTCAGCTCGGCAACCTCGATGCCGAGCGCGACTGGGGATTCGCCGGGGATTACGTGGAGGCGATGTGGCTGATGCTGCAGCGCGACGAGGCATCCGACTACGTGATCGCCACCGGCGTGGCGCACTCGGTGCGTGAGTGCGTCGAGATCGCCTTCGACCAAGCCGGGATCGAGATCGAGGACCACATCGTCATCGACGAGTCGCTCAGACGGCCGGCCGAGGTCGATCACCTGATCGGCGATCGCTCGAAGGCCAAGGAGGAGCTCGGATGGGAGCCGAAGGTGAGCTTCGAGGGCTTGATCCGGATGATGGTCGACGCGGACTATCAGCTCCTCGAGCAACACGGCAACGGCGGCCTACGGACGGCCCGCCCCTACGTCTCCCTAGGCCCGCCGCGCGCGCACCGCACGCCTCGCTCGAACCCAGTCACGGATCGGACGCGGCGCCTGGATGAGGAGGCGGAACGGCCTGAGCGTGTAAGCGAGTGCCAGGCCCGTGCGGCCACGTCGCGCCAAGGATGAGTGCATGCGCAGGCCGGCGGCCGGAGGAACCAACACGCGTAGGCAGATGCGAAGCCGTGCTCGGAGCGTCTTCGCCTGCGTGAAGCGATCGAGCACCCAGGCGCCGTAATGACGCGGGTTGGCCTTCAGCCAGAGCTCCACCGAGTTCGGCCGCTCGAGCTCGAGACGGTCGGCGAGGCCGTCACCGGCCAGAGTAGCCTCAGGCCGGCGGCGAAGGCCGCGCGCGCGCCGAGCTGGTCAGCGAGACGGCGGGCCTCGATCCAGTGCCAAGCTCGAAGCGAGCGACCGCTCGGTCGATGTCTGTCAGCGCAGTCGACTTCTCAGCGCCGTGGTGGTTGGCGTGGAGCGCCACAGCACCGCTGTGGCCGCTGCGTCGAGCGCGACGACGGATCGCCCACCGACGCCGAGCGCGATCGTGTGCCGGCTCATTAGGTCCCATTGCGCCGTCGCCTCCGCCGCGGCACCCGACAGGCGCCAGTGCACGTCGACGTACGCGCGGTCGGCCCTCCGATAGAACGTGTGCGCGTACTTCGGCTCGGGCTCGAACCAGTCCTCATCCCGGTCGATGCGCACGAGCCCGAGCTCCCGCAGCGTCGCTCCACCCGTCCAGCACGTCAGTGCGTACGAGCAGGTCCGCGTCCGTATACGGGCGCTCCCGGGCATCGTCGTAGAGGAGCTGCGCGAACGCGGCTCCCTTGAGGAGGATCGAGAAGACCCGCGGGCGCTTCGAGCTCGGTCGTGACCGACGCGGTGACGTGGTCGACGAACAGGGTCCACGCATTGCCGACGAGCGCGGGTGTCACGGCAGGCACGACTCATTAACGGCCTGCCGGGCCGGCCGCTTCCTTTCCTTTCCCGCGAGAACGGCCCGGCCGATACGTTGCTCCTTCGGGATGCTCCGCACTCCGGTCATGCCGCTGGCGATGTCCCGCTGGGTTTCGCTCAGCGCGCCGTCCTCGCGTTGGAGATTCTCACCGCGTATTGCGTCGTCCGCTGGCAGGTCCGGGACAAAGACGTACGAGGGCGATTTGTCGGCCGAGCGATCCGCTCGGGGAACGAACAGCTCGCGGGTTGAGGCTCGGGTTCGCGGTGAGCCGGGTTCTGCGCACGTTGCCGACCGAGTCCGCGTGCTTGATGCGGTCGCTCGTCCTGATGCGGCTGCTGGCACGGCGGGGCTCTGCCGTCGTCACTCGTGCTCGGCGTTTCATCCGGGTCGGAGTTCGCGGCGCACGCCTGGGTCGAGCACGGCGGACCGCCCTGCTCCCGACCTACGACACCGTCTTCACGCGGCTCGCCGAGCTCTGAGTTCGCAAGAGCGTCTCGAAGGCCGCGTTCATCCTTGTATGGGCCGGTGGAGCATTCTGCCTTCGGGCTCAGGCTCGAGTCCGACTTTCCTCTCTGGGAGGAGGGCGACGCTGCCCCCGAGCGGTGGTCGCGGCGTAGCGATCGACCCGCGCCGCGCCAGGTGCGGTGGCCGCGTTGTTCACTGGCGAATCCCGGTGCCGGTGTGGGGGACGGTGATCGACGGATGCCCTACGCGATGTGTCGCGGCATCCGCAGGAGACCATCGCTTTGTCTGGGGCGACCGTGCCGTCTTTCATTTGAATGCGGACCTCTCGAGTGCTCACCTGCGGCTTCTCCGACGGGAGATGCGCGGCGAGGCGTCTGCTGTGCGACACGGTCCTCTGGTCGATCAGCCTCCTGCGCGGCTACGAGCTTCTGCATGCGGGAGCCGTCTGCCTCGGCGAGGAGACGGTGGCGATCGTCGCCGAGTCCGGCGTCGGTAAGACGAGTCTGGTTGCGGAGTGCTGCGCCGGGGCGAGCGACTGCTGTCGGACGACATCCTGGCGCTGAGCCACTCCGATAACGGCGAGGTCGTTGGGCACATCCGGCTCCGCCGCTAATGAACCTCCCGCTCGCGTCGCTTCCGGCCGCCCCGGGTACCGCGATCGCCCGGCTCGGTGACGAGGCCTGGGTCCGGGTGCTCGCCCGCGCGCCCGGACCGCGGCGCCTCGACGGCGATCTGTCTTCTAGAGCGCGACGCCGGGGCCCCCACCAGGCTCGAGCGCCACCCGCGCGGCCCGCTGGCCGTGCTGCCCCATGCGCTCGCGTTCCCAGGCGCGCGCGAGCGCCTAAGCCACCGCTTCGAGCTACTAGGTGACTTCGTCGCAGAAGTTCCGGTGCCTTCGGCTCATCGCCGGTGCCGCGGCTCGCCGAGCGTCCTCGCCGATCTCGTCGAGCGCGAGTTCGTCATGTCGGCACTGGCGGCGGCGGCATGAGCGTCCCGGCGCTCAGGCTGGCGGAACAGACAACGTCGCTCGCCGTGGTCGAGGACGCCGAGGTGCCCGAGCCTCGCGCTGTACGACATCGTCAAGAGCTGGCGAGGGGCGGGCACGGTTCTCGACCACGTCGACCTCGTCGTGCGCCCGGGGCCGCCGTGCACATCGCGGGCCGGAACGGGACGGGCAAGACCACCCTCCTGCGGATCGCGGTGGGGCTGATCAAGCCCGCGTGCCGGCATCGTGGCCTCCGGGGGGCTCTCACCCCGACTCAATCGCCGGCGCTATCAGCGAGCGAATCGGGTTCCTGGCCGCCGGCGACCGCGCGCTGTACGCGCGCATGACGGCGCGCGATCACCTGAAGTTCTGGTCGCGGCTCAACTTCGTGCCCCGCTCGGGTGAGCACGAGATGATCGAGCGGGCGATCGTCAGGTTCGGTCTAGCGAGCTCGGCGGATCGGCGCGTCGATCGCATCTCGATGGGACAGCGCCAGCGAGTGCGCCTCGCCGGGTTCTTCCTCCACGAGCCGACGGTGGTGCTCCTCGACGAGCCGCGCAACAGCCTCGACGACGACGGAATCGAGCTGCTCGCCGAGTGGACCGGCGAGGTCAGGCGACGCGGTGGAGCGGTGATCTGGTGCTCGCCCAACGGGGAGGCCGCGGAGATCGAGTTCACCGAACGCTACGTGCTCGAGCGCGGGCAGCTGAGGCTGGCATGACCGCGGTCTGCGTGAGCAATCTCCGCGCGCTGTCGGCCGTGTTCCGGCGCGACTGGACCGTGTTCACGAGCTACCGCACGCGGCTGATCAGCCATCTCCTGTCCTCGGTGTCGATGATCTTCATGTTTCGCTTCACCTCGCGCCTGGTGCACGTCTCGATGTTTCGCACCAGCGAGGACTTACTTCGGCTTCGCGGTCGTCGGGCATCGTCACACTCCAGGTCCTGACCTCGACCCTCACGACGCCGCCGGGCTCGGTCAGGCAAGAGCTCGTGGCCGGAACGTTCGAGCGACTCGTGCTGTCGCCGTTCGGGGCCGGTGATGAGCATGCATGTCGATGATGCTGTTCCCGCTGCTCTCACGCTCGGCACGGCGACGCTCACGCTGACGATCGCCGTCATCGGATTCGGCCTGCCGCTGCACTGGCCACGGTGCCGCTCGCGCTCCCCGCTGCCGTTCTCGGCGCGTTGTCGTTCATGCCTTTCGGCATTGCCATAGCGGCCGCCACGCTGGCGCTCAAGCAAGCGCAGATCGCGACCACGTACGTGATCGCGGCGATTGGGCTGTTCGCCGGCTTCTACTTTCCCGTGTCGCTGCTCCCGGGCTGGATCCAGTGGACGTCGAAGGTGCAGCCGTTCACGCCGAGCGTGGACCTGATCCGCCATCTGCTGCTGGGCTCACGGCTGCCCGCGCCGGCCTGGCTCGAGGTGGCCAAGCTCGCCGGGTTCGCGCTCGTCCTCGTGCCGGCTTCGGCGATGCTCCTGGCCGCGGCCGTTCAGCTCGGCCGTCGCCGAGGCACGATCACCGAGTACTGAATGTCAGTCACCGTTTAGAGGAGCAATCACTTGTCTACAGAGAACCCGGTCACGCACGTCCGTATCCCGGACCACGTCGTGTATCGCGGATTCGGATCGGAAACGGTGGCACTGAATCTCGCCACCGGGCGATACCACGGGCTGAATCCCACGGCGGGCAGGATGCTGGAGGTTCTCCAGAGCACCCCGACTCTCGACGCCGCAGCCAGCGCCGTGGCGAAGGAGTTCGAGGTTCCGCTGGACCGCGTCCGGCAGGAGATACGGCAGTTCTGCGACGAGCTCGCGGAGCGCGGGCTCGTAGAGCTAAACGACTCGGCCGTTTCTCGTCCTTGACCAGCGATCCGCTGTCAGCAAACATACACCGCGGCGATCAGGGGGCTCTGATCGCAAACCACAGTCGCGCGCATGTCGGCGTAGTGAGCGCGAAGACGAGGAGGAACGATGTTCAATCCGGATACTGAGGCTGATCGCTATGAGTCGCCGCGCATCTCTGACTACGGCGATCTCGTCGAGATCACGCAGGCGTGCTTTGGCCTCGGGGGCGAGGATGGCGGCTCGAAGGCCAACGGCAACCCGTTCGTCAACTCCGCGCCGTTCTTCGGCGACTCGCAAGATTTCTGCTCGGCGCCGTCGTAACATCACTGTCGGGCGAGTTGGACGCCCAGGCTGCATCCTAACCCAGGCGTTGATTCAGTAGCCGCCGGTCGCTGACGATGCTCGTCGGCGCCTACGCTCCAGCGCCCGGCCCCGTTCACGCGCGGCTGAGACAACGCGCGGGACGAACGCCGGCGTGCGGGCCACGGCTGCCGCAACTGGTGGCACCGGAAGCGGTTTCCGCCGAAGGCGTGGAGTGCGCATCCGCCGGCCGCATCCACAACCTCAGCGAGCTCGCCTTCGCGCTTGACCTTCGGCGCGCCGATCCCGGACTGATCCTCATCCACGCGTGGATGCGCTGGGGCGAGGCGATGCTCGATCGTCTGCGCGGTTCCTTCGTCCTCGCGGTGTGGGACGCACCGTGGCAGCGCGGGATGATCGCGGTCGACCATCTCGGGACGCGCTCGCTGTTCTATCGAAGCGAAGGCGACACCCTGTTGTTCGCAAGCGAGGTCTCGGATCTGATCGACCTGCTCGACCGGCGCCCGGAGCCGGACGCGGTCCATCTGGCGCACTGGTTGTCCTTCACCGATCCGCCGGGGGGCGGAACTCTGTACGCAGGTGTTCACCGCCTACCGGGCGGCCACCTGATTCGCCTGGACGGTGGTCGGGCATGCGCGCCGGCGTGCTACTGGCCTGCTCGCCGCGGGGCGACCGTGGTGCGGACACGCGAGGACACGGTCGCGGAGCTCCGCGCTCGCCTCGGGCAGGCGGTCGATCGCTCGGTCCGGAGTGCGGACGGGAACTCGGGCGTGATGCTCAGCGGAGGTCTCGACTCGGCCACAGTGGCGTCGTTGGCGCGGCTCGGTGCCGGGCGGGCGAGGCTCCGAGCGTATTCCGCCACCTTCCCCGGCGCTCCCTCGGCCGACGAGACGGCGCTCATCACCGAGCTCTCCGAGCGGCTCGGCTTGGAGTCCCACCGCCTGGCCGTGCGCGGAGGCAGCTCCGTCGCCGGGTCGATCGAATTTCTCGAGCACACCCAGCTCCCTCCGGTTTCGCCCAACCTGTTCTTCTGGCAGCCGCTGCTGCGGCAGGCGGCTTCGGACGGGATCCGGGTGATGCTCGACGGCGAGGAGGCGACGAGCTGTTCGGCGCGCCGCGCTACCTCCCGGCCGACCGGCTTCGCCGTGGCCGCGCGCTCGCCGCCTATCGGCTGATTACTCGGCTTCCTGGCGCGGAGGCAGCACCCAGTCGACAGCGGGTCCTTCGCGTGGCGGCCGAGTTCGCGCTGCGCGGCGCGCTCCCGAGCCAGGTGCGCCGCTTGGCAGCGCAAGCAGGATGGGAGCGTCCGTATGCTCCGCCGTGGCTGAGCACGGAGGCCGGAGCGCTTCACCGAGCGACGGTCGATCCGGACGCGTGGATGGACGGCGGCGGACCGAGATGGCGCGCCTGGTTGCTGCACGCGGTGCGCGACAGCACCGGCGGACCGCAGCTCGCTCGCGACGACGTGCGCCAGCGTGCGGCCATGGCGGGGGTCGAGGCCGACCATCCGCTGCTCGACGCGGATCTTGCCGAGTTCATGCTGACCGTCGATCCGGCACTCTCGTTCGAACCTCGTCACGACCGCCCGCTGCTGCGCGAGGCGATGGCCGGCGCGCTGCCTGATTCGATCCGGATGCGCCCCACGAAGAGCTCGTTCGATGCGCCGTTTCAGCAGAGCCTGATGCGCGAGCTCCCGGCGATCGCTGCGCTGCTCGGAGATCGAGACTGCCGATGCGCGAGTACGTCGCGCCGGAGGTGGTCAAGCGCGAGATCTTGGAGCGCCCTGGCCGGCAGTTCGCTCTCGGCGGCCAGGCGTGGGCAACTCTGCGTATGGCGGCTGGTCACGGCCGAACTGTGGCTGAACCTCCAGGACGACCCGTTTGCCCCGCGCACGCTCGTCGAGCGATGCGGCTTCCCCGGCCGCACGCTCGAGGTGATCGACCCATCCCTGGCGACGGCGTAACCCTTGCGTCGCGCTCGTTCAGCCGCTCGCGGCGTGCTCGAGCACGGCCGCGGCGAGGCTCCGCGGGTTTATATCCGCAGGCGCGGCGACGCGCGTCAGCCGCGCGGTGGCGGCCAGATCGTGAGCACAGGTCGAGCTGACCGAGCAGCCGATCGGGCGTCCGGATGACGAAGTTGTAACTCGACGCGAGCAACCACCGCGACGGCTCCGTAACCGGTTCGAAGCTCACGGCGGCGACATCGTTACGGCGGTCCAGGAAGTACAGGGCGGAGACCGGCAGCGGCGTTTCGAACGGCTCCGTGCGCACGCGTGCCTCGGTCGGGTCGGTGCCGAGGATCGAGCCAAGCACCGGCCGCTCCTCGGGCGTCAGGAGCTCAGCGGTCGAGTGCCGTAGGTTCAGGAGCGGTGGGCCGGGATGAGCCACCACGTCGTTTTCGCACCGCTCGAGTGCGAGCACGTCGTCGGTGAAGAAGCACGCCCCGGCCAAGCGCAGGAACGCGGCCAGCGTGCTCTTCCCGCCGCCGCTCTGCGCGGTGACCGCCGCCAGCCTCCCCTCGACGACGACCGCGCCGGCATGGAACACCTCGATCCCCTGGAGAAGCGCCGCGAACGGCAGCGCCGCAGCGAACAGCCCGCGCTGCCACCGCCACGACGCGAGATCCGTCGGTGCGCAGCGCGACGAGTCGCCCATCGGCGGAGATCGAGAAGTGCCCGGCATCGGGCAGCTCGAGCAGGTGTCCGAGCTCGTCGTCGTGGTGAAGCACGCGGTGCCCGGATCCCGTGGCGAGCGAACGACCTTTCCAGATGCTCGTAAGCTCCGCGGCGTCGATCCGCTCGACGAGCGTCTCTCGGCTCGGTGTATACGCGGCGCCGTCGACGCCCTCAACCGGAAACCCCGCCGTGACGGTGAGACCGAACGCGGGAAAAGCCACGCGTCAGCTCAGCGTCACCTGCGAATCGGGCCCGAGGCGCAGGTGCAGGCCCTTGGGCAGCTCGAAGCTCCGGGTCACCGATGCCCGCTCGCCGATGATGCTCGCCTCGATGCGCAAGCCCGGGTGGCGGACCTCGGCGCGCGCGAGCACCATGCTGTTGTCGATGTCGGCGCCGCTCACGAGCGCGCCGATGCCGATCGCGGTGTACGGCCCGATGAACGAGTCCTCGACCACCGCGCCGTCGTCGATGACGATCGGACCGTGCAGCGTGCAGCCCGAGATACGCGCCTCCGGGCTGATCGCGACGCGGCCGTGCACCCGGTTGCCTTCGCCGAATTCACCTTCGACCGCGGGGACGGGCAGCGCGTCGAGCAGCATTCGGTTCGCCGCCAGCAGGGACTCGTTGGAGTCGCCGTAGAACCAGTGCTCGGCCAGGTCGCAGACCGCCGTGCGGATGTCGCTCTCCAGCAGAGAGTCGACCAGGTCGCGCGGGGGCTGCCTCGGCGCGAGCAGCTCGTGCAGGACCGGCCGCGTCGAGGGTCCGAGCAGGAACGCCGTCTCGCACACGCGGTCGGGGTCGCGCGGGTCACGGCTCGCGCTGCGGCGGGGTGCGCGTGCCTCGGCGCCAAGCAGCACGAGGTCGACGTTGCCGGCCTGGAAGCGTTCGCACATCCTGGCCACCTGTCCCGGGAACAGGCAATCACCGGGATGGACGAGTACCGAGCCCTGGGCGAGCGCATCGTCGATCTCGCGTCGAGAACTGCGCCGGCTCCGTCCGCGGGGTCGGCGTCGATGTAGGACACCGATATCCCCCACGAGCGACCGCCATCGAGGACGCGTTCGAGCTCACTCCGAATGTCAGCGGTGACGATCACCCGGGCCTGCCCGATGCCGGCGCCGGCCAGATCGTCGAACACGTGGCAGATGAGCGGCAGGTTCGCGATCGGTGTCGCGTACCGGGACGTCGCGCTTACGGCGGACGGCTCCACGGCGGAGCCTGCGGTTGCATCGATGATCGCGTTCGTCACCGGATCGGGCATGTACGGCTAGGTTGTGAAGTGTTGTGCGACATCAGTAAGTCTTGCCAGGATTGCTCCGCCCTACCCCTGTTTAGAGGCTATCAGGAGAGGCGGCTACGACGGGTTCGACGGATGTTCGACCCGTTCGGGTCCTAGCGCGCGGATCAGCTCCTTGCGCGACGAGGACACCTCGAGCTTGCGGTAGATCTGGCGCAGGTGGAACTCGATCGTCTTCGGGCTCACGTACAGCGCCTCGGAGATCTGTCGCGTGGTCAAGCCGCGGATCGCCAGGTCGGCGACGCGTCGCTCGCTCGGCGTCAGCGCCTCGGGTCCGCTCAGCACCGCCCGCCTCGGACGCGCTCCCGTCGCGTTGAGCTCGCGCCTCGTGAGCTCGGCGAGCAGGCGACAGCCACCGCGATGAGCCAGCTCGAGGGCGCGGCGAAGCGGCTCGCGCGCATCCGAGCGACGGTTATCTCGCCTCAGCGCGGCGCCCAGATCCACGAGCGCGTGGATGTGCTCGAGCCGAGATGGGTAGTCGTCGCCTGCGCTGACCGCCTCGCTCCAGCAGCTCGAGGCCTTCTCTTCCTCGCTCGGCCAACCCGAGGATGCGCAGGTCCCGGATGACGACCCGCGTCACGCCGCTGCGACGAGCGAGCTCCAGCTCCTGACGCTGCCAGCCGCGTCGCGGCGGCGGGCTCGCCGAGCGCGAGGTGGGCGAGCGCCGCCGTCGAGCGCCAGGCGAGCACGCCAGGGCCGACGTCGCCGCGGCCGAGCAGGCAGCGGCGGCCGGCCTCGATCGCGTCGGCGAGTGCATCGTGCGGCCGGATCTGCGCGAGCCGTAGCTGCGCGCGTACGTCGAGCAGGACCGGAAGCTCGACGTCTTCGACAACCGCCGGCTGATCGAGGATCGACAAGCGTGCGCTCGGCCTGATCGAGCTCGCCGCGCTGCAGCTGGCACGCGGCAATCGCTCCGTAGGCGCTCAGCCCGCCGTCATACCAGCCCTCCGATCCGGCGGCGACCGACGCCTGCGCCTCCGCCAGCGCATCGGTGATGTGGGCGCGGTGATAGAGGCTCCAGGCGCGGCAATAGCTCGCCGCCGCCGACACCCGCGGCGCGCTGGTGCTTGGCGACTCTGACTGCACCGCGGCGTCGCAGATCTCGAGGCTGCGCTCCAGCTCGTCGACGAACAGCAGCGCGCCCGCCACGAGCGGCCAGATCATGCCTTCACCGCCCTCGGCGGCCAGCAACTCCCCGTCG
This sequence comes from uncultured Solirubrobacterales bacterium, assembly GCA_963710305.1. Lineage (GTDB taxonomy): Bacteria > Actinomycetota > Thermoleophilia > Solirubrobacterales > Solirubrobacteraceae > Palsa-465. Next base: position 13,506 of record CAVPZV010000011.1, read on the forward strand.
CCCCAGGCAAGCTCGGCGATCCGCGCGACCTCGGCACGATTCTCGTTGCGAAGCGCGCTTTGGATCGCCAGGTGCGCGATCGCCACACGCTGGACGGAGGTGGGGTCCGCTCCGACGCGTCCGAGCATGGCTTCGCCACGCGCGCGCGCGCGCTGTCGCAGGGCCGGCACGAACGTCGCCGCCGCGATGTAGGCCGCCTCCAGCTCGGCGGCGGATGGCGAATCCGGTTGCGTCGAGCTCGGCCAGCGCGGCAGCGAGTATGTCGGCGGCCTCCTCGTAGCGGCGCGCGCCGTGCAGCGCGCGTCCGAGTACGAGCGCCAGCTCCGCTGCGGCGTGCGGGATCGGTCGCGAGTCTTGATCGCCTCCTCCAGGCGCTCGACGGCCGTCGGCAGCCCCGCGGCGAGCTCGGCCTGGCCGAGCGCCGCCAGCAGCTCCGGGTCGGGAGACCGAACCGGACCCTCGGCCAGCGCGCGCGCCGAGCATCCGCGCGGCGAGCGCCGGCGCGTCGCTCGCCAGCGCTTTGTCGGCCGCGGCCCGCAGGACGTCGACGGTGCCCGCATCGCCCACGGGCGGGGCGGCGAGCAGGTGCTCGGCAACCTGCTCCACGGGCGCGGCTTCCCGCGCCAGAACCGCGGCCGCCCGCCGGTGCAGCTCGCCGCGCCGCAGGTCCGACATCGAGGCATGAACAGCGGCGCCGACCACGGGATGCACGAAGCCGAGCGGCGTCCCGGGATGGAACAGGTGCACGGCGGCTAGCGCGTCGGCGGCGCGCAGTGTCGTGTCGACGTCGAGATAGGCGACCAGCGCGGCTTGGCGCAGCGGAGCGTCGCCGCCGAGGACCGCAACCGCGCCGGCGAGCGCGTTGGCTTCGGGGCCCATAGCCGTGAGCCGCGAGGCCACGCGGTCGAGCACGACGCGCGGCGTGAGCTCCGCGAGCCGGTCCGCGCGTGAGCGCGTCGGGCGCGACGCCGCGGCGCCGGACCTCTCCGAGCAGCTCGACGAGGAGGAGCGGGTTGCCCGCGGTCAGGTGAATGCACGCCTCGACGAAGGCAGGTGCTGCCGCGGGAAAGGCCGCGCGCGCGAGCGTCTCGACGCCCTCGTCGCTCAGCGGAGCGGGCCTGAGGCAGATCCTCGTGGTCGGTCTTCTTTCGAAGCGCATCCAGGGCCGCGCCGTCGACGCTCGGCTCGCCCGCTCGCGCGGTGACGATCAGGGCGATCGGCAGCTCGGACAGCCGCTCGGCGAGGTACACGAGGAAGCGCAGCGAGGGCCAATCCGCCCAGTGGACGTCGTCGACGAGCATCGCCACGGCGCGGGGCTCGGCCTCGCCATCCGGCGTCAGCGCGAGGTTGCGCGTGAGCCAGAACAGAGCGTGGATCAGGGCGTAGCCACGTTCGCGTGGCAGCGACTGCGCGTCCGTGGCCACCGTCGTCATCAGCTCAGAGGTGAGATGGGCGGGGCCATCGAGCAGATGCGGGCGCGCGCCGCTTCCGGCGTCGCGCAGCTCGGCGTCGAACAGCTGGACCGCCACGCCGAACGGGAAGTCGCGCTCGAGCTGGTCGCCGCGCGCGTGCAGCACGCGCATCCCCGCCTCCTGCGCGATCGCGGCGGCGCTCAGGAGGAGCCGTGACTTGCCGGCACCCGCCCGGGGCCTCGATGAACGTCGCGCCGCCCTCGCCCTCTCGCGCCGCGGCGAGCCTCTCCGCCAGGACGCTGAGCTCAGCGTCGCGCTCGAGCAGCTGTCCGTCGTCGCCGTTCCGGGCGCGCCGGCGCGCTTTGGCAGATTCGGTCGACAGGTCCATTCTCGCGTTCGTCCGCGGGCCGAAATCCGGCTCACGTCGACCGCCTCGCCCCGGCAGCCGCCTCCGCGGTCGCACCCCGAGATATTACTAGGGGGGGCCCACTGGCGCAAAAAAGGACTAGTGACGCGCTGCGATCACGTCCGCTCCCTTGGTCCGGGCCGACTCAGGGGGCCTGGGGGTCGGCGGGCGGCGTCCGCTTCCCTCGTCTTTCGCCTGCAAAACGCCGTCTGGCCAAAAACTAGGGGGGGGTCCCTGGTGCGAGCAATGGACAGTCGTAGCTAGGTTTAGCGAGCCAGTTGCTCCTTGGACGGATGTACTGGCGGGGCAGCAACACCTGACGAACGGAAACGTCTAGACCCAAAAGGGGGTAAGGCACGGCGGTCATCTCGCGCTGCGCGCGGATGCCCGCTAGCCGGCTTATGCGATCATACAGCAGCTCATACGAGGCCACTTGCGGTGCGGGAGAGTAGGCCTTCGAACGGCTTTCGCGCAAGCACGTCGCTGGAGCAGAACGACCGCGATCCGGCGATCGCCGGGCCGTCGCCGGGCTCAGGCCGGTGACATGGACGCGATCCGGTTCCTGTACATCCGTTACAAGGACAACGTCTACGGCTACGTTCTCAGCATCCTGCGCGATCAGCACGAGGCCGAGGACGTCACCCAGCACGTGTTCCTCAAGCTGATGTCGGTGATCCACAAGTACCAGCCCCGTGAGGTGCCGTTCACCTCGTGGATGCTGCGTGTGGCCCGCAACGTCGCGGTCGATCATCTGCGTCAGCGCCGGCCGCTCCCGGTCGAAGAGGTCTACGAGCCGTCGCAGCAGGCCGACGACTCCGGTCGCGATCGCCGCTGGGGGATCGAGCAGGCGCTCGAGGAGCTGCCCGAGGACCAGCGCGGCGTCGTCGTCCTGCGGCACCTGGTGGGGCTGTCGCCCGGCGAGATCGCCGAGCGGATGGGCCGCACCGAGGCGTCGATCCACGGCCTGCACCACCGTGCGCGGGGCGCGATGCGCCGCAAGCTGGCCGAGGTCGAGTGCGCGCCGACCGCCGCGCGTCGGCCGCCTAGAGCTAACCCCGGGTCCCCGGTTCCACCGGCCGTCCGTGTGCTCGTCACGAGCGCCGGGCGGCCGCTTTGTCTGTGCCCGCGCTCGTCACGAGCGCCAAGCCGTCGCGTTAGCTGTGCGGCGCTGATCAGTTGAGCGCGAGCTCAACGCCTTCGCCCACGTGCAGGCGCATCGCCCGGGGAAGGCCGAAGTCGCGGAAGATGCTTGCCCTGCGGCCCGACCGTGCTGGCTTCGATCCGGCCGGCGACGTGCATGATCCGCGCGCCGTCGGCGATGATCGAGCGCTCGATCTCCGCGCTCTCGATCTCCGCGCCGGCGCCGATCGACGTGTAGGGGCCGATGTACGAGCTGGAGATGCGGGCGTCCGGGCCGATGATCGTCGGGCCCGAGGATCACGCTCGAGCGCACCTCGGCGGTGGGATGGATGATCACGCGGCCTTCGATCCGGTTGTCCTCGCCGTGGAACAGGCCGCCCTCGGGAACCTGGTGGTCGAGCACGATGCGGTTGAGCTCGAGCAGGTCCAGCGGATCGCCGCGATACCGCCGCCACGTCCGGACGAAGCCGGCCTGGAGGGCTCGGCCTTCGCCGGCCAGGCTCTCGGCGATCGCGCTCAGGTCGAGCTCGTCGTCGGGGATCTCGTCCGCTGCGCAGGCCCTGGCCAGCACGCCCGGCCCAAACAGGCACACTCCGGCGAGCTCGAGCCGGCTCTTGTGGCCGTTCAATTCGGTGATTCCGAGCAGCCGCTGCGTCGCGGGGCCCAGCTGGGCCTGAAGCGCGGGCGAACGGTGCAGGAGCAGCAGGACGTCGGGCGGGTCGGTCTCGACGAGCTCGATGAAGGGCTCCAGCTCCTGCCCGATGAGGCCGTCGGCCAAATGAACCACCGAGGGGTCATCGCCGACGAACGGGCACGCTGCCTCCAGCGCGCCGATCAGGTCGGGCCGGCTGTAGGTGAGGAAGGTGAGCTCGCTCGGACATCGCGCCGTCGTCCGCGATGCACTTGCGCACCTCGGGCAGAGCGGCGTCGGCTACGACGACCGCGACGTCGCTGATGCCGGCGGCAGTGAGCGCCTCGAGGGCGTGGCAAACGATCGGACGGTTGGCCACGCGCTGCGTGCCCGACGCGCCTCCGTCCGTCGGGCAGGAGGGATTCCCTGGCGGGACCACGACCACTCCCTTACAAGGCATGGAAATACAACGGCAACATCCGCCCGTTGCTCGCGCGGTAGTGCTTTATTCCGACTTAAGCCCGCAAGCGCAGCGCCCAGCTCGCCGTATGATCGCCGCCTTGGAGCCGGCTCCTTTCATCCATGAGCGCGCGCTCGTGGAGAGCGACGCGATCGGCGCGGGCACCCGCATCTGGGCCTTCGCTCACGTCATGCCCGGCGCCCGCATCGGCCGCGACTGCAACGTGTGCGATCACACCTATATCGAAGGCGACGTGGTCGTCGGCGATCGCGTGACGATCAAGTCCGGCGTGTTCCTGTGGGACGGCCTGCGGGTCGAAGACGACGTGTTCATCGGGCCCCAGGCGACCTTCACCAACGATCCGTTCCCGCGCAGCAAGCAGCCCTTCGAGGTCCAGGTCACGAGGCTCGCCCGCGGCGCCACGATCGGCGCCGGTGCGGTGGTGCTGCCGGGACTGACCGTGGGTGAGGGCGCGTTCGTGGGCGCCGGGGCCGTGGTCACCAGGGACGTGCCGCCTCATGCCCTGGTCGTGGGCAATCCGGCTCGAGTGGTGCGCACGCTGGCGCCGGAGAGCGCCGACCGCAGCTGAAATCGCACGCGCCCGCCGCCTGGCGTGTTCGCATAGACAAGCCCCGCATATCCTTCATCTAATCGCCAGCACGGCCTGCACCGAACTGGATGTGGGTAGCTGTGGATCGTCGAAGCGCACGATGTCCGTCGACCGAGTGTCGTCGGCGCGGCCCGCTCCGCAGCGGAGCGGGAGCCGCCCCAGCATTTCCACCAGGAGGTTCACGACGCGTGCAGGCTCGACCCAACGTCGATCGTCGTCGATTCGTCAAGCACTCAGCCGCCGCAGCCGCGGCGGGGGTGGCGGGAGCCGTACTGACCACGCCAGGCGAGGCGCTCGCAGCTTCGCCGCCTGCTGACGGCGCACTCTGTTACGTGAGCCCGAAGGGCAGCAACCGCAGCGATGGGCGGACGTGGGGGACAGCGTTCCGAACCATCCCCCATGCGGTCAAAGCGATGAAGGCCGGCACGATCATGCTCGGCGGCGGCTACTTCCAGGCGGACTTCGAGGCCGAGTGGATCTACGATCCAGGGCAGCGATCGGAGCGCCACCGTGCTGGTGAGCCAGAGCACGCGCGCGATCTACGGTCAGGCTCGGTGACGGCGTCGAGCTGTCGAACTGTCCATCGACGGGAACCACGGCGGTCGAGTGCCGTTCAGAGGCGTCCACCTGGAGGTCGTCGGCACCCAGGTGGCGGTCCGCGATGTGACGATCCAGGTGCCTGATCGCGTCGAGATCCGCAACACCGGGCACGGCGGCCTCGGGCTCTGGACGCACGGCGGCGAGGGGTGCGCGTTCGACAACCTGCGCATCGAGCACACCCAGCAGGCGATGCTGATCGGCGGCGCGAACCACCTCTTCACGCAGCTGCGCGGGTCGCGCAACTTCAAGATCCTCAGCTACGACGTCTCGTCCGGCGGCCACACGTTCATCAACAGCAAGTTCGTGAACGCCGGCCACTATGGCCAGGGGCCGCACGCGAAGCCGGTGGAGACGATCCGCATCGGCCGTGACAGCGATGGCAACGGTGCCTCGACGTTCATCGCCTGCGACTGGGATGAGAGCTCCGCCAACAGCGTGCATACCGTGGTGGGCGATCGCAGCGAGTTCATCCGCTGCGTGACAGCAGCGGGGTTCTCACATGGTCGTGCAGGGCAATCACAACGTCTTCCGAAATCAGACCATCCTCGGCGAGGTGATCTGCCGGGGCCACTGACAACGAGTTCTGGGATCCGCGCTTCTCCTCCGGCCTCTCGCACGGCGTCCGACACGCGCTGCAGGTCGACGGTGCCCGCAATCTGGTCTATGGCGAGTTCTCGGCGAACAACAGCGGGGCGTGGTCGGTACGGGCATCCGCCGCTTGGTCTGACCGCGACGGGTAGGCGCGCGCGGGTCCCCTACCCGAGCATCGCGAGGCGAGGCTATCCCGACGGCGTCGCGAGCGTCTGCGAGGTACCCAGGACGTGGCCGGATGCGTTCAACGCCTGCACCGCGTAGTAGGGCACGTGGGGATCGATCCCGATGGCCGTCTCGAAGCCGGTCGACCGAACCGTTGAGATCGGGGCCAGCGCGGTGGGACTCTGGCCTCCGAGAAGGCGCCATCCCGTGATGTCGGTCGCGCCGTTCCAGCTGGCGTACAGACTGTAGGTACCGGCCGCGGAACGGGAGATCACGCTCCTGAGCTCGCTCAACGGAGGCGTCGCGTGCCACGACTCGAGGAACGCGCGGTAGCTCGCTGTGGCCTCCGGGAAATGCGCGTCGAAGACCTGCCGGCCCGCGGCGTCGTACTGCGAGAAATACGGCTGCTCGCCCCAGCCGATGAACACGTCTCCACCGGCGAGGTTCTGGACGGATCCCTCGAAGTTGCTCGTGAGCGGCGGCTGGTGTTGGTACTCCCTGAGGATCTTGACCGTCTTGCGGCGGGGGTCGAGCCGGACGAGAAGCCCGCGGGAGTAGTCCCTGGCCCGGGGCGGGCCGCCGCCGTTGTCGAACAGGCTCAACTCCTTCCCGGGGCGCGCGCGCACGTCATGCTGCCCCGAGGTCTCGGTGGAATCGTCGAGGGGAAAGCTCGACGCGTTGCCTCCGAACGTCCAGATGACCTTGCCGGTACGTCGGCTCACCTCGTAGACGCCCGACGTACTGCGCATCGATAGCACGAGATTGCCGTTCCGCTCGACCGAGATGGCGTTTACGTGAAACGGGTCATAGATCCCGGTGGTGGGGGCCCCGGTGTACGACTGGCGCAGCGAGACGTGGTTCAGGGCGTCCCATTGAAACAGGACCAGGCCGGTCTTGATGTCGATCTCCTGCACCGTGGAGTCCATCACCGGCACGCGGTAACCGGGGACCCAAACCGGCCACGACGCCGTGAGATACGCATCGCCTCCGTTCGTGAGCAGGAACTCGTGGAAATCCATGTCGAGCCCATTCGCCGCCTTGACCTGCGCGACCAACTGGTACCGGCGGTCGTAGATCATCCCAACGCCCGCGCCGTTGCCGTAGTGGTCTTGGCCCTGCCACCAGGTCAGCACAGGCTGGCCGTACAGCCGCTGAACGCGGAAGTTCGTCACGACCGTCTTCTGCGCAGTTGCAAAGGGCATGAACCACACCAGCTGCCCCCGGGAATCGAAGATCATCGGGCCGTCCTGCACAGGCCCGTACTGAGGCGCGACAAAGACGTCTCCCCGCGGCGACCGCGTCTTGTCATCCGTCACCACGACGGTGGGTGGATGCAGATCAGGGGCGCTGTGAAAACTCTGGACGCCGCCCGGTGCCAACGGCGCTACCTTCACGAGCACGCCTGGCTCCGGGGCCGGACGGCCGATCTTGAACTCGAACACGCCTTTTCGGCCGCCGACGACGTTCAGGCGCGTAGTGACTGTCACCGTCTCACCGGGAGTGAACGGCTTACGTGGAAGGAAGCTCCCGCCGTTACCGTCAGAGGTCCCCTCGATCGCTCCGGCGTGCACTCCGCTCCGCGAGCCGACGACCGACACCCGACCGAGCTTGCTCGCCGGCGTGCCCCGGAAAGCGATTTGCGCGCGGGGCTGATTGAACTTCGTTCCCGGGCTGGGGAAGACCACGACGGTCGCCGGCGGCCCGGGACGGGCCAGGGCGATCGCGCTCACGACGGCGCCGATGACCGCCACACAGGCAACCAAACGGCCGATTGCTCTCGGACGGATGCCGCGCCGGTCTGTCGTCCCGCGGCCCATGGACGCACGATAGCCCACCGACGCCGACAGGGAATCTCGCCCCGGGGTCGCGTACACTCGCATGGTGCGGCCGTCATCTCGACCGCGCACGGACGAACATTCGGGGTAGGTGCCAGTGGCCGCGGGCTTGGTCAGGATCGCGATCGTCGGGTTGGGGCCATGGGGGGTGTGCGCGCTCGAGCGGGTGGTGAGCACGGCTCGCCAGGGAGCCGCGGCCGGACCCGAGGTCGAGGTCCACGTGATCGAGCCGGGTACCCCGGGCTCCGGCGTCTACGACGTCAGCCAGCCCGACTACCTCGTGCTCAACAACCCGTGCGGCCAGCTGTCGCTGTATCCGTACGCGAGCGAGACCGACCGGCCTCCCTACAGCGTCGGCCTCTACGACTGGGCGGTGGGCACGGGATATCGGTGGGTCGGGGACCGGTGCGCCATCGACCCCTCCGGCCGGGCGATCGAGCCCCACCACTTCCTGCCCCGTCGCCTCATGGGCGAGTACCTCCAGTGGTTCTACCGCGCCCTGATGGCCGGCGCCCCGCGCAAGGTACGGATCGTCCATCACCCCGCGGCCGCCGTGGACCTGCGGGCCCGCCCGGACGGAAGCGAGGAGGTGTGCCTCGCCGGCGCCGACAGCGTGATCGTGGACCACGTGATCGTCACCTCCGGGCATACCGCCAATCAGGAGGCCGGGGAGGGCGGCTCGCACCCGTCGCAGCTGAGCCCGTACCCCGTCGCTCCCTACGTCGAGGGGCTTCCCGCGGGCGCGAGCGTGGCGGTGGCGGGCATGGGCCTGGTGGCGCTCGACGTCGTGATCGCGCTCACCATCGGCCGCGGCGGGCGCTTCGTCGAGGACGGGCGCGGGCTCCGCTATGAGCGGAGCGGGCGTGAGCTGGCGGTCTCGCTGTACTCGCGCAGCGGCCTGCCCTTCACCGCCAAGTCGGTCACCGGCATCGACCGCGCCGGCGTCTACAAGCCGATCATCTGCACCCCGCAGGCGCTCGATGACCTGAGCGGGCGCTCGAATGGTCGCCGGCGGCCCGTGGACGTCCGCACCGAGCTGCTCCCGCTCCTGTTCGCCGAGATGTACGCCCGCTACTACGCCCAGGTGGCCTACCGCGAGGGATCGCTCGCCGCCGGCGCCGCGGTGCGCGAGCGTCTGCGCGCGGCCTGGGCCGAAGGGCGGTTCGACGCCGAGGTGGGGCATCTGGCGGAGCGCTTCGGCAGCTTCGACGCTCCGGGCCTGTTCTTCGGCCACCAACCCCAGTACGGATCGAGTGAGGACTACGAGGCGTTCGTGTACGGGTCTCTGGCCGATGACCTGCGCGAGGCCGAGGTGCCCGAGGGCGCGAGCCCGGTCAAGTCGGCGGCCGAGGTCTTCCGCATCTTCAGAGACCCGATGCGCTCGGTGGTCGAGCAGGGCGGCCTCTCACTCGAGTCCTATCTCGACTTCAACGCCGACATGCGGAGTCGCATCCACCGGCTCGTCGCCGGGCCGCCCGCGCTTCGCTCCCGGCAGCTCCTGGCGCTGATGGATGCCGGCGTGCTGCGGATCCCGTTCGGGCCGGCGCCGGCGATCGGGCCGCAGATGGACGGGGCCGATCCGCGCCGGGCGCGGACGCGGATCTCCTCCACCGCGTTCACGCGCGCGCACGCGGACGACGTCGACGTCGTCATCCGCGGCCACCTCGACGAGCCGCGCATCGACGGCTCGGCCTCGCAGCTCCTGACCCAGCTCTACGGCCGCGGCCGGGTGAGCCAGTTCCGCTACGGCGCCGTCAACGTGGGGAGCGTCGATCTCACCCCGGACTCCCATCCGATCGACATCGAGGGCCGTCCGCAGCGGCGAATCTGGATGTTCGGCGTCCTCACCGAGGGCGTGCGCCACTTCACGCACTACATCCCCTCGCCGCGGAGCCGGATCCGGGCCTTCGAGGACCTCGGCGCCTGCGTCAACGAGATCCTGGGCTAGACAAGCCCAATGCGCCACGGTTGCCGCGCCAGTGGTACGCCCAGCGTACTGCAACCCTGTGTGATACAGTGGGTCACAAATGGCTGAGGAACGCGGGAAGGCAGCCCGAGCCGGCGCTTCGCTACAACGCTCGTTTCGTTTGTCTGAGCGGACCATGAAGCTGCTGGACGATCGTGCGCGCGAACTCTCAGAGTCACGCAACAGCCTGGCGGAGCGCCTTCTAGGCGAGGGGCTGCACACAGAGCACCATCCGCTCATCGTCTTTCGCACCGGAGGTGCCGGCCGACGACACCCCGCGCTCGTCGGAACGAGGCTCTACGTCTGGCAGATCATCGAAACCCTGCGTGGAAGTGGTAACTCGGTGCGTGAGGCCGCCGACTACCTCTCGCTGCCGGAGCACCATGTCCAGGCAGCGGTCGACTACTACGCCGACTTCAAGGACGAGGTCGACGAAGATCGCGCTGAGGAGCGCGAGTTCGAGCGTCGCGAACGCGAGCGCTGGGAGCGCTCGCAGCGGGTGCTCGGGTGAAGCTCCTGCTGGACGAGCACTACAGCAACCAGATCGCCACCGAATTGCGTGCGGCTGGCCATGACGCGATTACCGTCTCGGAGCGTCAGGTCAAAGGCATCGACGATGAGCCCCTGCTTGAGCTTGCATCGTTCGAGGACCGGGCGCTGCTTACGAACAACGCACGCCACTTCCTACCACTGATCGGTCGGTGGGCGAGATCCGGAAGGGACCACTGCGGTCTTCTTCTCGACGTCCGACGACAGCATGCCTCGCCATAAGGGCACGATCGGCCTCTACGTGCGGACCCTGCGAGTGATCATGGACGCGAACGAGGGATCTCGCGCGCTCGCGAACCAGGTCCGTTGGCTGCCGTGACCGACAATGCTCGAAGACCTCTGATCAATCGCAGAATCAGATTCCGGCGAGCGCCTGGTCGAGATCCTCGATCAGGTCGTCGGGGTGCTCGAGCCCGATCGACAGCCGCACCATCTCCGGGGTGATCCCGACCTGCTCGAGCTCGGCGGCGCCGAGCTGGCGGTGGGTGGTGGAGGCGGGATGGGTGATCAGCGACTTGGCGTCGCCCATGTTCAACAGGCGCTTGAACAGCTTGACGCGGTTGAACACGCCGATGCCCGCGTCGCGTCCGCCGCGCACGGCGAAGGTCATGATCGAGGGCACGTGGCCGCCCAGGTAGCGCTGCCCGAGCTCGTAGTACGGATCGTCCGGCAGCCCCAGGAAGCTGACCCACAGTACGGACGGGTGCTGAACGAGCCACGCCGCCACGGTCCGGGCGTTGGCCTCGTGGCGCCCTAAGCGCACCGCCAGCGTCTCGAGCCCCTGCAGATGCAGGAACGCGTTGAACGGCGAGAGCGCCGCGCCCGTGTTGCGCAGGCCGACCGTCCGGCAGCGCGTGATGTAGGGCGCATCGGAGAAGTCGCTCGCGTAGCGGACCCCGTGGAAGGCGGGCTCGGGTTCGATCAGGCAGCGAAACCGCTCCGCGTGCTCCGCCCACGGGAACGTGCCGCCGTCGATGATGATCCCGCCGATCGTCGTGCCGTGGCCGCCCACGAACTTGGTCAGCGAGTGGATCACGACGTCGGCGCCGTGCTCGAAGGGCTTGAGCAGCAGGGGCGTGGGCACGGTGTTATCGGCGATTACCGGCACGCCGCGCTCGTGCGCGACCGAAGCGACCGCGGCGAGGTCGAGCACGTTGCCGGCCGGGTTGCCCACCGTCTCGCAGAACACGGCCCGCGTGCGCTCGTCGATCAACGCGCCGATCGACTCGGCGCGGTCGTCGGGAGCGAAGCGGCACTCGATCCCCAGACGAGGCATCACGTGCGCGAAGTACGTGTACGTCGCCCCGTAGAGCTGCGGGACCGAGACGAAGTTGTCACCCGCCTCGAGCAGGTTCAGGACCGACATGCTCACGGCCGCCGCGCCCGAGCTGACCGCCAGTGCGCCGGCGCCGCCCTCGAGCATCGTGAGCCGGCGCTCGAGCACGTCGACGGTCGGGTTGTTGATCCGGTTGTAGTGGAACCCCGGCGTCTCGAGGTCCATGATCGCGCCGGCGTGGTCGGCGTCGATGAAGTCGTGCGCCACCGTCTGGTAGATCGGGACGGCCACGGCGCGCGTGCCGTCCGGCGTGTAGCCGCCATGGATGGCGATCGTCTCGTCGTGCATCGTGCAGCGTCAGGCCCGCGCGGGCACCGCGGCGTCGGCCAACCGAAGCCAGTTGGCATAGAGCGTCGCCGAGGCGGGCGCCCACGAATTCTCGACCGTCGCCGCGACCTCGGCATAGGGGAACTCCGCCCACAGCTGGATGGGATCCTCGTGCGCGCCGGCGCGCGTCCTCGAACTCGCTCAGCCTCGCCGCGGCGTCCGGCGTGAGGTAGCCCTCGGGCATGGGCGGGTAGGGCACGGCGCCGCGCCCGAACAGGCAGCGCCGGACATCGCGCCGGTACTCCCGAAGCAGGCTCAGCGTGCCGTACTCGGGATGGCCCTGGCACAGGACGAAGACGCTCTCGCCATGCTCGCGCGCCGCGACCGCCCAGCCGGCGCCCGAGGCACCCGAGCCGATCACGATCCGGTATCCGGCGGCGACGATGGCGTCCTCAGGCACGTCGTTGACCCGAGAGTGGGGGACCATCACCGCCTTCGGCAGGCCGTGCGAGAGCGGGTCCCGAGGATCCTCGACCGCGCCCGGGAACACCCCGCTGCACTTGACGGCGCGCGGCACCCGTTCGATCCCGTCGAACAGGAGCGCCGAGGCGTGGGCGGCCAGGCACGAGAGGAGCGTCGTGGGCACCGACGCCGCGGCCCATTCGAGCAGGCGCGCCAGGTATGGCCAGTAGGGCTCGTAGCGAAGCTGCACCTGCGCCGGCTCGGTTCCGGTGACGATCAAGGCGTCCGGGGGGCGCCCCCACAGCTCCTCGAGACCGGCGTAGCGTGCGTGGATCAGCGCCGCGATCGCCTCCGAGCGGGGGATCTCGGTGATCGTGTACAGCTCGAGGGTCACGTCGGTGCCGTCGGGCGCGCACGTGGAGGCGTGCCGGAACTGCTCCTCGGTGTCGACGAAGGCCGAGTCCGGCATGTTGTTGACGAGCGCGACCCTCATGCTCAGCTGCCCCGCGTACCTGACTCTTAATCCCGCCATGGATCCTACCTCTCCGGCAAAGGCCCGGCCGCGCCTCGCGGTGGTCTACGGGCATCGGTCCCTCGACGCGCTGCAGATACGCGCGGGCGCGCGTGACTGGTGCGATCTGATCTGGCTCACCGATGCCGCGGATCCCACGGCGATGAAGATGCGGCCGATGCTCGGCCGCTTCGGGACCGTGGTCGACGCGCTGGGCAGGTCTCCGGCCGAAGCCGCCGCCGCGCTCCGCCCCCACGCGCCGGACGGGATCGCCACGTTCTACGACACCGGGATGGAGCACGTGGCGCAGATCGCGCGGGAGCTCGAGCTTCCGTTCCACGCGCCGGAGGCGGCGCGCCGGCTGGAGGACAAGCTTCACCAGCGCGAGGCCTTCAGCGCCGCCGGCCTGCCCGGCCCGCGCTACGCGGCGATTCCCGCCTCCGCGGAGCCGGCCGAGGTGGAGCGGCTCGCCGACGCGGTCGGCTACCCGGCCGTGCTGAAGCCGCGGCGGGCATCGGGTAGCTGGCACACGTTTCCCGTGCGCCGATGCGCGCGCGCTCGGAGAGCTCTGGGAGGAGCTCGCGCAGGAAGGACGCGAGGACATGCTGCTCGAGCAGTACCTGCCCGATGGCCCGGTCCAGCCCGGCGGGTTCGAGGCGGATTACGTGTCGGTCGAGACGGTGGTCGAGCTCGGGCGCATGACCCACCTCGCCGTCACGGGGCGGTTCCCGCCGGCGCCGCCGTTTCGCGAGACGGGGTTCTTCATCCCCGCGACGCTCCCGCGCGAGCAGATACCGGAAGTCCTCGACCTCGCCGGGCAGGCGCTCCGTGCGCTCGGGTTCGCCGTGGGCACGGCGCACACCGAGGTCAAGCTGACGCCGGAGGGACCGCGCGTGATCGAGGTGAACGGTCGCATCGGCGGGGGCGTCCCCGAGATGCTCCGGCTGGTCGCGGGCGTCGACCTCGTCCAGGCGACGATCCGCGCCGCCCTGGGGCGGCCCGCCGGCGTGGATGACCTGCCGGAGACCGACGGCGTCGGCTACCGCTTCTTCTACCAGCCGCCTCAGAGCGCCCGGCGGATCGTCTCGATCGACGGCCTCGACCGCCTGCGGCTTCTTCCGGGCGTCGAAAGCGTGTATCTGCACCACCCGCCGGGGACCGAGCTCGACGCGCGGCACGGGACGCGCACCTATCTGTTCGCGGTCGTGGGCAAGGCCGCCGACCATCGCGGGGTGGCCGCCGTCGACGAGTTCCTCCGCACCGAGATCCGCGCGGTATACGACAGGCGTAGGCGCTGAGCGCCCTAACGCGTTGCACACCTCAGCGGGCCAGGCCGTCAAGTCGGAACCGTGGGTGCTGAGCAACGCCAGGACGATCCGTTCGTGGCCGAAGCCGGCGCACGCGCTATGGGCGATCGAGCCGTCGGTCGTGTGGATTCCGAAGGCGAGGCCGAAGTGGTCGCGGTGATAGTTGAACGAGGCCAGAGCCGTCGGCGACGCCCCGGCGATGTCAACGAGCAGTTCCAGCTTCATCGTCTGCTGGCGCTGGGTGGCCGCGAGCATGCGCCCGCGCCGGCCGAAGAACGGGTCGCTCGCGATCTCGAGCCGGGCATCGAGTCCGAGCCGCCGGAGCAGATCGAGACCGCGCTCGGCCCAGTCCTCGCGCCAGCCGCGCACCGCGTCGGGCTCGCCGAGGCGGACGAGCTCGTGCTGGTGGAACATCTGGCGTCGGGCCGGGTCCAGCGAGGGTTCGCGACGGAACACCCAGGCCCCACCCGCATCGATGAACACGCCGCCGGCGGCGAGCGGGGATCGCGCGGCGATCGCCGGATAGATCGGATAACACGCGGCGGGGACGAGGGCCAGCTCGGTCATCGTCTGGAACTCGCCCCAATCCTCATGCCGCTGAGCGCGCTCAGCCTGGAGGCGGGCCTGCTCCTCGTCGCCCTCGAAGGCGTACACGGTGCCCGCGAGATGGGGAAACGAGCCGAGGTAGCCGGCCCGTTCGAGCGTGTGGCGCGGCAGCAGCGGGGGAAAGCGCAGCGACTCGGCTCCGTCCCCCGTGGCTGCGCGGCTGAGCACGCCGGCCAGGCGCGTGCGCACGTCCTCGAACGCGGCGCCGTGGCCGAAGATTCCGGGGGCCCCCGACTCGATCAGAAGCCCGCGCTCGATCAGGTCCGCGAGAAATGCTTGTCGTTGCAAATTTTCTGGGGCGTCTTCGTTAGTTCGGTATGGATTGTCTCGGCAAAGCATTCCAGCCGGCGTGAGCCGGGCGCTCAGGCTGCTCATAGCCGACCGCAGACTGGCGCGGGATGCGATGCGCACGGCGCTTGGCGGCCAAGCCGAGATCTGTGCCGAGGCCGACGACGTCGAGCACGCGATCCGCGCCGCCAAGCGCGAGCAGCCTGACCTCGGCCTGGTCGGAGACGGCATCGCGGGGGACCGGATCGCCGCGGTGCGCGGGATCTCGCGCGCGGCCCCGAACGCGTCCGTCGTCGTCGTCGCCGAGCACGCGGACGTGGAATATCTGCTCGACGCGGTCCGGGCGGGGGCGGTCGGCTACGTGCACGGGCCGCTCGAGGCAGACGGGATCCGGAGGATCGTGCGCGCGGTGGCGGCGGATGAGGCGGTGGTTCCGCGCTCGATGGTGCTCGAGCTGCTCCTCGAGCTCCGCGGAGTGGGCCTGGGCCCCGGGTCGCTCACCGTACGCGAGTCGCAGGTGCTCGGGATGCTCCGGCGCCGGCGCAGCACCGCCGAGATCGCCGACCGGCTCGCCATCGCCCCGGTCACCGTGCGCCGGCACATCTCCCAGCTCGTGCGCAAGCTCGGCGTCGAGGATCGGGCTGCGCTGACCGGCAACGGCACCCGCGCCGCCGACGGCGGCTAGGCGCGACTCAGGCGCGCCGCCCAGGCGCGCAGCTCGGCAACGTGCGCGTCGGTCAGCCCGACCGCGGGCTCTGTGGTCAGCAGCAGGGTGGGACCGGGACGGTTCGAGGCCCAGACCGCGCACGAGTCGTCGTGGGCGTCGTCCACCCAGGCGAGCGGCCTCGCCGGGCCGGCGAACCGGTCGATCGCCTCGAGCTTCCAGTGCCGGAGGCCGTCCATCGCCCGGTCCCCCAACGCCAGGTGGGGCAGCGGCCCGGCCAGCCCGAGCGCCAGCGGCAGGTACTCGTTGGCCTTCTCCTCCCAGCCGGTGCACCAGGCGAGCTCGTAGTCGGACGCCAGCGCCCGCAGATGCTCCCCGGCGCTGGCCGAGAGGAAGTGGGCGATCCCGTCGACGAGCGCGAAGCTCCCGGCCGGCGGAGCGCTCGGCTCGAAGCCGAAGAGCGAGATCACGCCGTCGACGTCGAGCAGCAGCAGGGGCTGGGGGGTTTTTAACTGGCGCATAGCGGAAATCTGCTGTAGTGCCTGGGCCGGATTCAAGCCGCAAGCCCGCGCCGCCGAGATAGATCGTGAGGCGGCGCACCGAACTGCGCTCCGGGCCCTACGCATGACGACTCTACTTGGCATCCTTCTCGCAATCGGCTGCGCGCTGTCGACGAACGTCGGCTTCCTGTACAAGCACCGCGGCGCGTGCTCGGTGCCGCCCGTGGACATGCGCCGCCCGGTGCGATCGGCCAAGCTCCTGTTCGGATCCAAGCTGTTCGCGATCGGGATGCTGATCGCCTCGGGGGCGTGGGCCTTCCACGTCGCCGCGATGGCGGTCGCACCGCTTTCGCTGGTCCAGGCGGTCCTCGCCGGAGGGATGGTGCTGCTTGCAGTCATGGCCGAGCGGATGCTGGGCGCCTCGCTCGAGCGTCGGCAATGGGTGGGCATCGGCGCCACCGCGATCGGGCTCCTGGCGCTGGGGATGACCCTCCCCGCCGTGCACGGCGCTCACTCGAGCTTCTCGATTCCGGCAGCGGTCGGGTTCGAGGGTCTGCTGCTGGGGGCGAGCGCGCTCCTGATCGCCGGTCCGCGGCTCGGCGCGCCCGAGGAGCATCACGGCTTCATGCTCGGCGCCGCCGCGGGAATCCTGTTCGGCGCCTCCGACGTGTCGATCAAGGCGATGTCGGGGCTGATCGGCGCCCACGGGGTCCTAGCGCTCATCTCGCCCTGGACGCCGATCACGGTCGCCGCCTCCGTCGCCGCATTCTTCGCGTCAGCCAAGGGCCTTCAGCGCGGCGACGCGGTTCCCGTGATCGCCATCACCGGCACCGCCGCCAACGTCGGCGGGATCCTCGGCGGGATCATCGTCTTCGGCGATCCCCTTCCCGCCGATCCGGGGGCGCTCGTCGTCCAGTGCCTGGCCTTCACGCTCGTTCTGGTCGCCGCCTGGATGATGCCCGGCCCGGTCCGCTCCGGCTCGGCCCCCCGCGCCGTCCTCGCACCCGCCGTCGCCTGAGCGCCCCTCAGTAGCATCCGCGCGTGACCGCGGACCTCCCGGCATTGCGTTCGCGGCTGGGAGAGAGCACTGCGCTCTGGGCGAGCGATGTCCAGGTCGAAGACGGCCGCTGGCGCGCGTTCAGCGGCGCTCTTTCGCCTCGGTACAACCTGGTGCTCTGCCACGGAACCGGTGTGCTCGAGCCGAGCTTGGACGAGGTCGCCGCGGCCGGCGTGCCGGCGATCGTCATGGTCGCGGGCGCGGCCCGCGAGGAGGTGCTCGGCCTCGACATGGGCGACTGGGTGGCGCTCGGCGAGATGCCGTTCATGGCGCGGGAGAGCGCGCCGGCTGAGGCGGCGGGCGCGAACCGTCTGACCGGTGAGGAGATCGCGGACGCCCGGGCGCTGATCGCCGACGTGTTCGGCCTGCACGAGCGGCTGGCGCTCGTGGCGCTGCCGGCGGACATCGAGCGGCGGCCGACCCAGGCGGTCTGGGGGACGTCCGACGCCGATGGGCGGCTTGCCGCGTGCGTGATCTCGGTCCAGGTGGGCGGCCACGTGGCGATCTGGTCGCTGGCGACGGCGGAGGATCATCGGCGCCGTGGCCACGCCACCCGGGTCATGCTCGCCGCCCTCGCGGACCGGCCATCCCTTCTGTACGCGCCGGTGACCGCCGAGCCCTTCTACCGCTCGCTCGGCTACGAGGTGCTCGAGCGCTGGCAGCTCTGGACGCGCCGGCGGTGGGCCGGGGTGAGCGGCTAGCCCCGCGGCACAGCGACCCGGGTGGGACGCGAGCGGCCGCGCAGCGTCAGCTCATCGCACACCCGCCAGCGCTCCGCCTCCCCCTCGCCGGCGCCGGCCAGCGCCTCCTCGGAGGCCAGCGCCCGTTCGGGCCGCTCCTTGGCCAGCTCGGTGAGCCGGGCCGCCTGGTTGACCGGATCGCCGATCACCGTGTACTCGAACCGCTTGGCCGCGCCGATGTTGCCGGCGACCACTCGGCCCGCCGAGACGCCGATGCCGGCGCGGATCTCGGGCAGCTCCTCGTGCAGGCGCTCGCACAGCTCGCGCGCTGCGGCCAGGGCGCGTGCCGACGCGCTCTCGTCGGGCAGCGGCGCCCCGAACACGCACAGCGCCGCGTCCCCCTCGAACTTGTTCACCCAGCCTTCGTGAGCCCCCACCACCTCGACCACGACCGCGAAGAAGCGGTTCAGCAGCTCCACCACCTCGGCCGGATCGCGACGCTCGGCCAGGGTCGTGGATCCTTCGAGGTCGACGAACAGGACCGCGGCGTTGCGCGCCTCGCCGCCCAGCTCGACGCCCCGCTCGAGGGCCAGCCGCACCACGTCCTCGCCGACCTGGCGGCCGAACAGGTCCCGCAATCGCTCGCGCTCCTGAAGGCCGGCCAGCATCCGGTTGAAGCCCGCCTGGAGCAGGCCGACCTCGCTGCCGTCGTCGACCTCGACCGTGTGGTCGAGCCGGCCCTGCTCGACCTCCGCCACGGCTTCCCGGAGCCCCTCGATCCGGTCGGCCAGCGACCGGGCCAGGCCGACCATCGCGGCCAGCCCGACCAGCAGCCCGATCACGCTGAGCACGAGCACGGCGACCGACAGCGACTCGAGCGTGAAGCCGTTGCCCCGCAGGCCGCCGATGGCCACGAGCGCGATGCCGAGCAGGACCGCCCCCGTTCCCAGCGACCAGGACAGGAGCGTGCGCGTCTGGACGCCCGGAAGTTGCGGACGGGTTGGCACGCCGTCGGCCAGCGCCTGGGCGGTGAGCGGACGCAGGAGGCGCTCGGCGAGCAGGTAGCCGAGCGAGCAGGTGACCTCCCCGCCCAGGATCACGGTGATCGCGACGTTGACGGCGACCTGTCCGGAGAAGGGGGCGTTGAGGGCGGCGAACACGATCGCGGCGGCGGTCCAGACCACGCGCCGGGCCGCGCTGCTGGCTCAGCGGGAGGCGCAGCATCATCCGGCGCTCGCTCTCCGTGGGTGAGCGGCCGCCCTGAGCCCAGCCGGCGGCGATACGCCACCGCCGGGCCGACCACTTCCAGACGCCGGGGAAGCTGATCAGGCCAAACGCCGCGAACACGATGCCGTTGAGCAGCTTGACCGTCCCCTGGTGCCGGATCCCCACCGGGGTCGGCAGCACCCAGAACAGGAACACGAACACGACGAGAGCGCCGGCGAGGTTCGCGCCGGCGATGGCCAGCCCGAACCGCAGGCGGGCCCGATCGGTCAAGGCGCGGAGCTGCCCTCGATCAGCACGCGCGCCACCTGCTCGGGATCGTCGTAGGGGGAGAGGTGGCCGCAGCCGCGGAGCATGACCATGCGCGCGCCGGGCAACGCGCGCCGGGCGCGCCGGGCCTGCCAGAGGGGCAGCAGGTGATCCGACGCTCCCCACGCCACCGTCACCGGAACCGGTGGCGGCGGACCGGGCTTGAAGTTGTCGGCGACGACCGCCGGCAGCGTCGCCTCGAACCAGGGGGCTGCCGCCGCCGCCCGTATCGTCTCCGCCGCGTCGTCGGCGGGAACGCGCCGGGGGTGGGCCACCATCTGGCCCAATGCGAGCTGGCGCAGGAGGGGGTAGCGGACGATCCCCCGGGCCCGCGGCGCGAGCCGGCGCGTCATGTCCAGGGTCAAGCGCAGCGAGATCCGCAGGAAGCGCGCGTCGAGCCCCTTGGCGAAGCCGCCGGGCGAGAGCGCGGTCGCCGAGCGGACCCGTCCGCGCCGCGCCAGCTCGAGCGCGAGCCAGCCACCGAGCGAGTTGCCGGCCACGTGCGGGCGCTCGAGGCCCAGCTCGTCGAGGAACTCGCTCACGAGGCGGACGAGCGATTCGATTCCCGGAGGCGTGCCGGGGGCCGGGGGCGGCGAGGCGCCGAAGCCGGGGAGGTCGAGCGCGATCACGTCGCGCTCGGGCGTGAGCCGGTCGAGCACCGGCTTCCAGACCTGCCAGTGGCTGCCGATGCCGTGAATCAGAACGAGCGGGGGCCCGGAGCCGGCGCGGTGGTAATTGAGTGGCGGGCTGGACAATGGGAGTAGATTCATATCGCCAGGTTGGACAATCGTGACTCCGCCAGACCTGCGGTACGGTTGTACAAACCGGCACAGAGGATCCGAGGAGACCCATGGCTAGTACCGAGACGGCAAGCCGAACAGGCAGCAGCACGCTTCAGGAGCTGGCGAAACGTCATCTGTGGATGCACTTCACGCGGATGTCGGCGTACGAGGATCACGAGGTCCCGATCATCGTCCGCGGAGAAGGATGCTACGTCTACGACGAGCACGGCAAGCGCTATCTCGACGGGCTCTCGGCGCTGTTCTGCGTGAACATCGGCCACGGGCGCGCGGATATCGCCCAGGCCGGCGCCGACCAGGCCAAGGAGCTCGGGTTCTTCACCAACTGGTCCTACGCCCATCCGCGGGCGATCGAGCTCGCGGCGCGGATCGCCTCGCTGGCTCCCGGCGATCTCAACCGCGTGTTCTTCACCAGCGGCGGCTCGGAGGCGGTCGAGTCGGCGCTCAAGCTGGTCCGCCAGTACCACAAGCTCACCGGCAAGCCGAACAAGACCAAGGTGATCGCGCGGGAGATCGCCTACCACGGCACCAGCCTGGGCGCGCTGTCGGCCACCGGGATCACGGCCCTGCGCCAGCCCTTCGAGCCGCTCACCCCGGGAGGCTGCCACGTCCCCAACACCAACATCTACCGGCTCCCGAACCACATGCTCGAGGCCGACCTGGCCGAGACGGTGGCCGAGCGGATCGAGTTCGAGGGGCCGGACACGGTCGCCGCGGTGATCATGGAGCCGGTCCAGAACGCCGGCGGCTGCTTCACCCCACCCGAGGGCTACTTCCAGCGCGTCCGCGAGATCTGCGACGAGTACGACGTGCTGCTGATCTCCGACGAGGTGATCTGCTCCTGGGGCCGGCTGGGCGAGTGGTTCGGGGCCCAGCGCTACGGCTACCAGCCCGACATCATCACCACGGCCAAGGGCCTGACGAGCGCGTACGCGCCGATGGGCGCGCTGATCGCGTCCGACCGGGTCGCCGAGCCGTTCATGCAGGGCCTCCACAGCTTCACGCACGGCTTCACGTTCGCCGGCCACCCGGTCTGCGCCGCGGTGGCGATGGCGAACATCGACGCGTTCGAGCGCGAGGGCGTGCTCGACAACGTGCGGGAGCAACGAGGGCCGCCTGCGCGACATGCTCGAGTCGCTGCGCGACCTGCCGATCGTCGGCGACGTCCGCGGGGCCGGCTATCTTCCAGGCGATCGAGCTGGTCAAGGACAAGGAGACCAAGGAGTCCTTCAGCCACGAGGAGTCCGAGACGCTGCTGCGCGGCTTCCTCTCCGGCGAGCTCTACCGCCGCGGCCTGATCTGCCGGGCCGACGACCGCGGCGATCCGGTGATCCAGCTCTCGCCGCCGCTGATCGCCGGGCCCGAGCAGTTCGAGGAGATCGAGTCGATCCTGCGCTCCGTGCTGACCGAGGCGGGAGAGCGGATGCATGTCCACCACGCGGGACTGTACGCCGGCGCGAGGCTGATGCTCAGCGTCCGCGAGCTGCTCCGCGACCTGGACGTCCGGCTGCTCGCCGGCGACCGAGGGATCGAATTCCGGTCCGATGGGTGCACATCTCCGAGCTGCTCGACCCGACGCCCTGGCTGTCCGGCGGTGAGCTGCTCTTGACCACCGGGATGCAGCTCGAGGGCGCCGAGCAGGCGCGCGAGTTCGTCGCGCGGCTGTCGGACCACCACTTGGCCGGCCTCGGGTTCGGGACCGGCTTCAGGCACGACGCGGTGCCGGCGGCGCTGATCGAGGCCGCCGCCGAGCGCGACTTCCCGGTGTTCGAGGTGCCCTACGAGCTCCCGTTCATCGCCGTCACCGAGGCCGCGTTCACGCGGCTGGTCAACGAGCAGTACGCGGTCCTGCGCCGCGCGCTGGCCGCGCTCGAGCGGCTGGAGCGGATCGTCCTCTCGCAGCGCGGGCTCGAGCCGCTGGTCGGCGCGCTGGCCACGCTGCTGGGGGCGGCGGTGCTGGTGTTCGACTCCCGCGGCGAACCGCTGATGGAGCACGCGTTCCGGCGCGAGATCGATCCTGACATCGTCGAGTCGCTGCGCGCCGAGGTGCGAGAGCGGGCGCGGCGCCGTGAGGCGCGGGCGTTCGTGCCGTCGGTGCAGGAGGGCGACCAGGGGCTCGCGCTGCCGGTCGCCTCCGACGGCGTGCCGCAGAACGGCGGCCCGGTGGCGCGGCTGCCCGAAGCCTGGTTGGTGGCGATCAAGGACGCCGGACCGCTGTCGGACTTCGACCGCCTCACCCTCCACCAGGCGGTGACGATCGTCGCGCTCGAGCTGCTGCGCTCACGGGTGGCCGGCGACACCGAGCGCCGGCTCGCCGGTGATGTGCTCGCGGCGATGGTGCGGGGCGAGCTCGCCGGGCAGGACCTGGCGCGCCGGCTCGGGCCGTTCGGGCTCGCCGACCGCGTGGCGGCGCTGGTGGTCAAGCGCGCCGCGGGCGAGCGCGGCTCGTCGGGCCCGCTCGAGGACGTCCTGTCCGGCGCGCTGCGCGACGAGGCCGCCCCGGGTCTGGTCGCCTCCACCGCGGGGATGACATGCGCGCTCGTTCCCGGAATGGCCGACGAGGAATTGGTCGCGCTGGCCGAGCGAGTCACCGCGCGAGCCGCCGACGAGCTCGGCGCCGGCCTCGAGGCCGGGGTGGGGCGCGCCGTGGCCGGGGGTGACGCGCGGCGAAGCTTCCACGAGGCGCGCTGCGCGCTCGAGGCGCTGGCGATGAGCGCCCCCACGGGCACGAACGGCTCCTCCGCGCCACCCGAGCGTCCCCACTCCCGGCTCGGCACCTACAAGGATCTGGGCTCGTTCCAGCTCCTGCTCTCGTTGCAGGACGACGAGGCGCTCAGGTTGTTCTGCGACTCGATCCTCGGGGCGATCGAGGCCAGCGAGGGCCACTACGGCGGTGAGCTGATGCGCTCGCTGGAGGCGTTCATCGAGGAGAACGGGCAATGGGAGCGCGCCGCGCGCCGGCTCTACTGCCATCGGCACACGCTCCGCTACCGGATCCGGCGGGTGGAGGAGCTGACCGGGCGCGACCTGTCGACCGCGCGTGACCGGATCGAGTTCTGGCTGGCCCTGCGCGGGCGCGAACTGGTGTCTTGAAAGGGGTGGATTGAAAGTGCGGGTCGGAGTTCCCACCGAAGTCAAGCCGGACGAGTACCGGGTGGCGCTGACGCCGGCCGGGGTGCGCGAGCTGGTCGACGCCGGCCACGAGGTGGTGGTCCAGAGCGGCGCCGGCGAGGGGTCCTCGATGTCGGACGAGGCCTACGCGGCCCAGGGGGCGGCGATCGTGCCCGACGCGGATGCCCTGTTCGAGGAGGCGTCGCTGATCGTCAAGGTCAAGGAGCCGCAGCCGCCCGAGGTGGAGCGGCTCCAGGCGCGCCACACGCTGTTCACCTACCTGCACCTGGCCGCGGACGCCTCGTTGACCAAGGGACTGATGGAGTCCGGGGCAACGTGCATCGCCTACGAGACGGTCGAGGACGCCCGCGGGCGGCTGCCGCTGCTGGCGCCCATGTCGGAGGTGGCGGGCAAGATCGCCACCCAGGCGGGCGCGTTCATCCTCGAGAAGCCGCTGGGGGGGCGGGGGATCCTGCTCGGCGGTGTCCCGGGTGTGGCGGCGGCCAACGTGATGATCATCGGGGGCGGCGTCGTGGGCATGAACGCCGCGTTCATCGCGCTCGGGATGGAGGCGACGGTGTACGTCTACGACCGCAACATCGACCGCCTGCGCGAGCTCGACGTCGCGATGGGGGGACGGGCCGACACGATCTTCGCGTCGACGCTGTCGATCGAGGAGCGCCTGCCCGACATGGACCTGGTGATCGGCGCCGTCCTGGTGCACGGCGCGCGGGCCCCGCGGGTGGTCACCCGGGCCCAGCTCTCGCTGATGAAGCGCCACGCCGTGCTCGTCGACGTCTCGATCGACCAGGGGGGCTGCTTCGAGACGTCCCGGCCCACCACCCACTCCGACCCCACCTACGAGGTCGACGGGATCACCCACTACTGCGTGACCAACATGCCCGGGGCGGTGCCGATCACCTCGACCTACGCGCTGACCAACGCCACGATCCCCTTCGTGCTGGAGCTCGCGGCCCGGGGCGTGCACGGGGCGGTGGCGGCCAATCCCGGGCTCAAGCTGGGGGTCAACATCGCCGGCGGCCAGGTCACCTACGCGCCCGTGGCCGAGGCGGTCGGCCTCCCGCACGTGCCGGTCGACGACGCCCTGGCCGGGGTCACGGCCGGCGCGTAGCCCCTACGAGGTCGAGCCGAGCAGCCACCACCGACCGCCGGACTGCTCGAACAGCAGGTCGGTTCGGAGCGGCCGGTGCCCGGTGGCCGTGGCGGTCACCGGCTGAGCCCAGGCGGGATCTCCGTCCGGCAGCCACAGCAGCCGACCGGCTCCGCGCAGCTCGAGGCGCTGGTGCCGGACGCGTGAGGCCCGCAGCTGCGCAGCAACCATGGATGCGCTCTCGCCGCCACGGGCGCCCGGTGAGAGCGTCCGGGCGAGGCCGACCACGTTGCCGCCGTCGAGCAAGCCGCGGACGCGATTGGTCGTCGATGCGGCGGCTGCCACGTCCGCGACGAGCGGCGTGAGCCTGATCGCCACCGAAGGGTGGCGACCGCGGACCGTCAGGCGCGCCCAATGGGTCGCGGGAACGAGGCTTCCCTTGAGAAGCAGCCGGAGCGTGTGTCCGTTTCCGCGGACCGCCGTCAGCGTCACGTTCAAGCGGATGACCTTGTGGCCCAGCGCGCGCCGCGGCAGCGTTCCCTCGAATACCCTGCTCCCGCTCCGCAGGGCGAACTGACCCTGATGCGGTCCGCGAGCCGTGTACAGGGCAAGAGCGGCCCCGCCGCGCCCGCTGCGGAAGATCACCGGCTGCGCCGCAGCGCGGATCGAGGCAGCGGCGGCAGTCGGTTGGAAAGGCGCCGCCGAGGACGCGGGCGCCGCGCTGTCGGTGGCGAGCGGGATCGGGTTGGCGCACGCGCCCGCCGGGTCGAGCAGGTCCCGGCTGACCTCAGCTGGGATGGACAGCGTCCCTCGCCCGGCCTGGCACGACGGGACCACGAGCCCGCCGCCGTTCGCCTTGCCCATGTTGGTCCCGAAGTTGAAGTGGTTGTAGGGATCGGCGTAGGGGTTCGCGCCGGACAGGCTCCCCGAGGGTGGGAACCCGACGTGCAGGGAGAGGGACTCGTCGACGGTTCGCCGGATCAGGTACTCGTGCTGATCGGAGCCTGAGCCGAAGGGAAGGAACTGGCTGCCGCCCCACGCGGGGAGCGCATTCCACGCGGTCGATCCGGCTTGGAGCACGCCGTCGCCGATGAAGTCGGTGTCGTAGCTCGTGGTGTAGAACAGCACGTGCGTCCCGATCCGGACGGTGATGTCGACCGAGAACGTGTAGTAGTGCAGCCGCGGGGGCGGGCCGGCCGCCACCACCGAGCGGTACCAGGGCGAAGCCGGGTCGAGATCCTGCACGCCCGCGCGCCGCGGATCGAGATGGCCCTTGGCGGCGCCGTAATCGGCCAGGATCCGCACCGCCTCATCCGTGAGCGAGCCGGTGCTCAGCGCGGCGTCGGTGTCCTCGCCCAGATGGGCGATCCAGGACCCCTCAGTCGCCGGCTCGAGGAACAGCGTGGTCGTGACCGCCTGGAGCGCGAGGCTCGACCGGCTCTTCGCCAGCTCGAGCCAGCCGCGCGTGACCGCGCCGCCCATCGAGTTGCCGATCACCGCGATCGGCAGCGGATGGCCGTAGGTGGCCACGTCGTAGTTGACGATGTATTTGAGGCAGTCATCGAGCTTGGCCGCCTCGTAGGCGAGGGCGTCGTCGCCATCGTCGGTGTCGGACGCGCCCGGCTTGTTCGCGCTGACGTACAGCGGTCCGATGTGGTGCGGGGCGGTCTGGTTCTCCCGTGCCGCGGTGGCGCCGGAGATCACGCTCGAGGTCCCGACACTCGTGTCGGAGAAGCACCGGTTGGGGTTCCAGCTGCGATGATCGCCGAAGGCGATGTCGTGGTCGTAGCAGAACGTGTAAACCTGCATGTTCGCCGCGGTCAGCTGCTGGTAGAGGTTCGAATAATCGTGGTTGGCGCCGGCGCCGGGATGCTGGTTGCCCGCGTTGGCGCAGCTCGCGTTGATGCCGTGCACGAACACGACCTGCTGGACCGAAGCCGATGAGATCGGCGAAGTCGTCGGTGGCGGGGTGCTCGAGGGGATGACGCCGACGATGGCGTTCGAGGTGTCGATGGCCATGCACATCCCGTCGGTGGTGCACGAGACGCCGGCCAGGCGCGTGCTCGGGTCGATGACCTGCGAGGTCCAGGAGGCCCCGTTGTAAGGGGTCGAGCTGACGAACGCGCTGCCGCTGCTGTCGACGGCCACGCACGGCGAGGTCAAGATGCACGAGACGCCGGTGAGCTGGGACGCCAGGTCGATCTGCGCCGCGCTCCAGTCGCCGGCGGGGCCGGTGGGATCGCTGGTGCTGATCACGTAGCCCTGCTGATCGACGGCGACGCAGAACGCGGAGATCGGGCAGTCGATGCGCGGTGAGGTTGCGTCCGGGGTCGATCGTGACCATCGACCAGGTGGGAGTGGCGGCGGTGGGATTCGTGCTCGAGTAGGCGTCGCCGGCTCCGTCGATGGCGACGCACAGGCCGCCCGCCGTGCAGGAGATGCCGACGAGCGTGCTGGCGGGGGCGCTCGACTGGGTGTCGATCTGGGTCGCGGTCCAGGCCCCGCTGCCGCCGGTGGGGTTGGAGCTGGCGATGGCGTAGCCGGAGCTGTCGACGGCGACGCACAGGTTGTTCGCCGGGCACGACACCGCCTTGGTGTCGTCGCGCGAGCCGTCGATCGTGGCGGCGTTCCAGGTGGGCGCGCCGTCGGTGGGGTCCGTGGTGATCGACGCCTGGTTCCCGACGGCGACGCACAGGGTGCTCGAGGCGCAGCTCACGGAGTCGCTCGACGTACTGCCCGACGGGAACGTCCCGTCTGTTCCAGGTCGGAGGGTGGCCGTGGGGTCGGTGGTCGTCTCCGCATAGGGAAGCTCGTTGTAGAAGCCGTCGCGCCCCACCACCGCGCACAGGCTCTTCGACAGGCACGAGACGCCTCGCCGCCCGGGACTGTCCGGCGGCGGCGCGTTGTAGTAGGACTGCGGCTGCCCCCACGACAGCGCGGCCGCGGATGCGGCGGGGGCCCCTGCCAGGACGAGCGCCGGCAGGAGTGCGAGCACGAGCAGTGACTTGCGCACAGGATTCCGGTGGGTCGGTTGGGACTCTATGGGCATGGGGCCCCGGCGGTCAACTGGGTGCGTCCGGACGGGCCCTCCCGGCCCCACGGACGCCGAGCGAAGCGAGGCCCATCCCCTGCTACGTTGCCTCGCGCATGCCTACCACCAGTCAGCTGATCCGCAAGGGCCGCACGCCGCCGAAGAAGAAGCTCGCCACTCCGGGCCTCAAGTCCGGCAAGGGCCGCAAGAAGAAGGTCGCGGCGCCGCAGCGGCGGGGCGTGTGCACGCGCGTGTACACCACCACGCCGAAGAAGCCGAACTCCGCGCTGCGCAAGGTCGCGCGCGTGCGGCTGACCAACGGCATGGAGGTCGGCGCGTACATCCCGGGTGAGGGCCACAACCTCCAGGAGCACTCGGTCGTGCTCGTGCGCGGCGGCCGGGTCAAGGACCTGCCGGGGTTCCGCTACAAGGTGATCCGCGGCACGCTCGACGCCGCCGGCGTGAGCGACCGCAAGAAGGCCCGCTCGCAGTACGGCGTCAAGGCCAAGTAGTGCCCCGCCGCGCGGCCGCACAGAAACGCCCGGTCGAGCCGGATCCGGTCCACCGCAACCGGCTCGTCCAGCAGGTCATCAACAAGGTGATGCTCGACGGCAAGAAGTCGACGTCGGAGAAGATCGTCTACGACGCGATGGCGATCATCGCCGAGCGGACGGGCAAGAACCCGGTCGAGCAGCTCGAGGCGGGGGTCAAGGCCTTGACGCCGGTGCTCGAGGTCCGCTCGCGGCGCGTCGGTGGCGCCACCTACCAGGTTCCGGTCGAGGTTCCCGCGCCCCGCGCGCGCACCCTCGCCGTCCGCTGGCTCGTCCAGTACGCCCGCGCGCGCCGCGAGAAGACGATGGCGCAGCGCCTCGCCCACGAGCTGCTCGACGCAGCGCAGCAGCAGGGTGGCGCGTACAAGCGCAAGGACGACATCTACCGGATGGCGCAGGCGAACAAGGCGTTCGCCCACTATCGCTGGTAGCCGTCCCGCCTCACGCTTGCCCGCGCAAACGATCGTCTACGTCGTCGGGGCGCGGCCGAACATCGTGAAGATGGCCCCGGTGGTCCGGGAGATGCGCTCGCGCGCTCCGGATCTGCGGCACGTCGTCGTGCACACCGGGCAGCACTACGACCGGCAGCTCTCCGACGTGTTCTTCGAGGAGTTCGGGCTGGGCGAGCCGGAGTTTCTGCTCGGCGTCGGGTCGGGGACGCACGGGGAGCAGACGGCGCGGGCGCTCGAGCGGGTGGAGGAGGTGCTTTTTGAGCTGGCGCCGGCGTGCGTGGTCGTGCCCGGGGACGTCAACTCGACGCTCGCGGCCGCGCTGGCGGCGGCCAAGCTCGGGGTGCCGGTCGCGCATCTGGAGGCGGGGCTGCGGAGCTTCGACCGCACGATGCCGGAGGAGATCAACCGCGTCCTGGTCGACCAGATCTCCGCCTGGTGCTTCATCCACAGCCCCGAGGCCTCGGTGAACCTGGCGCGGGAGGGGATCGAGGAGCACCGGATCCGATTCGTCGGCAACACGATGATCGACACGCTGGTGGCGCTGCGGCCGCGGATCGGGAAGTCCTCGGTCCTGTCTCATCTGGGCCTGCCGGCGGCGGGGCTACCTGCTGGTCACGCTGCACCGGCCGGCGCTGGTGGACGGTGAGTTGCTGGAGCCGGCGATGGCGGCGCTGGCCTCGGTGGCGAGCTCCGGTCTCCCGGTCGTGTTCCCCGTGCATCCGCGGACGCGGGCGCGGCTGGCCTCCGGGGGCTTCTCGGCGCCGGGAGTCGCGCTGATCGAGCCGGTCGGCTACCTGGACTTCCTGGCCCTGCAGGCCTCGGCGGCGGGGGTGCTCACCGATTCGGGCGGGGTCCAGGAGGAGACGACGTTCCTGGGCGTTCCGTGCTTCACGCTGCGCGAGAACACCGAGCGCCCGATTACGGTGAGCCAGGGGACGAATCGGCTGCTGGGACTGCGGCCGGAGGCGATCGCGGAGATCCCGCGGTGGCTGGGGGAGCCGGCCGGCTCGGCGGATCCGCCCGCGGGCTGGGACGGGCGGGCCGCGGGGCGGGTGGCCGACGAGTTGCTGCGGGACCTCGCGGGGGCGCCGCCCCTGGCTACGAGCGTCCCGGCGCCGCTTCGGTGAGCCGGGACGCCGGCGCGCCCGCCTCCGCGGCGATGGTGGCGGCGAGCTCGCTGAGGAGCCCCGGGTTGCTGTCCAGGCGCTCGAGCGGCCCGCGCGGCTTGGGGTCGATTTCGTCCGGGCTCGTGAGGAGCTTGGCGCGGCCGATCCGCTCGAGCCAGCGATCCACCGCGCCGGGCGGATTCTCGAGCACGCTGTAGGCGGGGATCCCGAGGTAGGCGGCCTCGCGCAGCATCGTCCCGCCCGAGCAGACGACCGCGTCGACGGATTTCAGCAGCGAGACGAACGGGACGGGGCGGCTGAGGACGATCGGCTCGTGCTTCCACGTGTGGCTGTTGAGGAGGGAGGTCTGGCCTGGGGAGCGCGGTGCCATCACGACCTGGGCGTCGAGCTGCGCCAGGCGGGCCAGCACGGCGGTGAGGAGCGTCTTCGATCCCTCGCGGTAGTAGTGGCTCGTCTCCGACGGGGGGCGGCACAGGACCCTGGCGGCGCCGGCGGGCTTGTGGCCGAGGCCTTCGAGCGGGGGGACCGCCTCGAGGTCGACGCCGGCGAACGTGAGGTCCTCCTTGAGGCCCTTGAACGGGACGAGCTGGCCGGGCTTGATGCCCTGGCGGCGGAAGTGCGCGGCGTCGATCACGTCCGGGAACAGGATCTTCGAGCCCGTGAGGCGGTAGAGCCGGAGGAACACGTGCTCGTAGTCGATGATCACGAAGCTGGGGACGTTGAGGCGCCACGCTGCGATCACGGCGGCGCGCGAGGCGCCGAGCTGGGCGGCGGGACGGCCTGTTTGCTTGAAGAAGCGGGTGAGGTCGTGGGCTCGGCTGGCTGTGGCGGCGAGTTTGCGCAGCTTCGCGCGGGGCGCGACGGAGCCGAAGGGGTGCGCGGTGGCGCCGGCGTCCTCGAGCATCTGGAGCGTGGCGTCGTGGTCACGCGTGGTGATCACGGTGGCGAGGCCGGCTTCGGCGAGGGCGTCGCGGAACGGGAGCAGGTACTGGACCTGCGGCGGGTTCTCGATGTCGATCCAGACGGTCGGGGTCATGCTGCGAGGATCGCCTCGAGCCGGGCGCGGCGGGCCGGCTCCGACCAGGCGTAGAGGACCCAGCCCAGGTGGTAGGAGCGGCACTCCCGGTTGATGCGCAGCCGTCGGCCGCTCGCGCGCGGAGGATCGGTGGTCGGGGGCGAGCCGAGGCCGCGCAGGTAGCGCCGGATGCGTGGCGCGCGCTCGACCCGCTCGATCGAGCGGTAGATCCAGGGATACGGCTCGGTCAGGATCATGCGGGCGCCGAGCTCGTTGGCGCCCAGGTTCCAGCGCAGGCTGCGCTCGATCGCCTCTGCGGCGCCGGCGCCGGCGGGGCGGCGGGGCCGGCGGCGGGGGCGGGGGCGATCTGTGCGTCGGTGGCCGGGAACAGGAACAGCATCGCCATGCTGTCCTGGTGGACGGTGAAGATCGGGTAGCGGTCGAACGGGAGGCCGCTGCGGACGTCGATCATCCACGGCCAGGCGCCGTCGGGGTCCTGGAGCGCGAGGGTGCGCTGGACCCCGGCCACGAACAGCTCGCGCGCCTGGGCTGAGCCGGTGGCGGTGGCGTACTCGTCGAGCGCGCGGAGGTAGTAGGCGAGGCTGCCGAACGAGACGATGTGGCTGCGATACCGGGCCAGGCGGTGCCGGGGGAGGCCCGAGGGGGTCGTGTAGAGGACCCGGATGAACTCGAAGGCGTGATCGGCGACCTCGCGGGCGGCGGCCTCGCCGGCGTGGGAGGCGGCGCCCCACAGCATCCACGCGAGGTCCTGCATGTCGAGCGTGAGCCGCTTCGGGCCGCCGAGCGCGGCGGCGATCGTGCGCAGCGAGCGGTCCACCGCCGGGTGGGAGGGGTCCACGCGGCGAGGAGCACGAGCAGGAGGCCGTGGTCGGCGGGACTGGTCAGCTCCTCCTCGTGGAGGGTGAGGAAGGCGCGGACGCGGTCCTCGACCGGGCCGCCCAGCCAGGCCGGAGTGGCCCCGTGCCGCTGTGCCTCGGCCAGGCCGAGGTAGGTGTTGATCGTGTAGCGCAGCGACTCCGGCCGGCGGAAGTCGTTGGCGATCCGGCCGGCGGCGTCCAGGCGCGAGGAGTAGGAGAACAGCGCCTGGTCGGGGTCGTAGGCCAGGCTCAGGTAGTCGAGCGCCAGGCTGCAGTAGTCGGTCACCCTCCCTGACACAGCCCCCATCATCCTCGTGGGAACTATAGGCGCGGGGTGGTGGCGGGCCGGGCGGTGGCGGGGGTGTGCCGCGGGCGGTGGCGGGGGTGTGCCGCGGGCGGTCCGGCGCTGCGTGGCGGGGCCTCGCGGCGGGCTCAGCGCGCCGTGGCGGGAACTTGGTTCCTTTCGGCGCCGGCGATTCGCCGAGACCGAGATTAATCCCGCTGAGCGGGAACTTCCTCGGCTTCGGCGCGCGCGGCGTCGCGAGTGGGACGTTCTTCCCGCGCGACCCCGCGGCAGAGAAAAAGATGCGAGGGCCGCCCACCACACGGGACCGGGGGCTGCAGCGAAACGACCCTCGCGCTTCGGAAGCGTAGCTTCACGAACCGGCGTCTGTGCGCCCTGTTTGAAGAATGTCAGGAGTCGGACATCGGGCCGCGTCGAGGCGCCGCGGCGGGACGCGCCGGCGGGGCTCCCGCGTCGCCGGCGCCGGGGCGCGCCGGCCGGCCTCCCGCGTCGCCGCCGCCGGGGCGCGCCGGCGGAACCGCCACGTCGCCGGCGCCGGACAGGATCCCCAGTCCGCTGACGATCAGCAGCAGGGCGGCGCCGAGCGTCTCCAGGTAGAAGCCGACGCCCGGGGTGGCGCGGCCGACTCGGAGGCGGCCGGCCACCGTGATCAGGCCGGTCCGGTGGGCGTCGGGGAGGTCGACCAGGAGCGCGATCACGAGCGTGACGACCGCGAGCGCGGCGAGCGCCAGCAGCGCCGGCCGGCCGCCGCCACGCCGGACCGAGACCGCCATCACCGCGGCCAGCAGGGCGATCGGGATCAGCGCGAAGTCGTGGTGCGAGCCGGTCGCCACCGACCGTATGGCGGCTGAACCGCCGGGCTGGCGGATCGTGAACAGGGTCGTGAACTCGGCGGCCACGAGCAGCAGCGCGGCGAGCAAACCACCGCCTGCGATCACGCTGCCGACCCGGTCTCTGTGCACTTCCCGTGCGCGCGAATCACGCCCTCGC
>CAVPZV010000012.1:0-264427 GCA_963710305.1 uncultured Solirubrobacterales bacterium
CTCCGGCTCGAATCGTCCCGGCGAGGCGTGCAGGAAGCAGTATCGACTGCTACCACCTCACCCGGGTGCTCTAGCGTGTAGAAGCTTTGTAGATGGGTCGGGTTGCCTTTGTACGTTGCATTCGATGAAGAGGCTGCGTCTTTTCTTTGACTTGTCCCCATCAGTGGTTTCTTACGTCGCACATACGACAAAGATCTCGCCGGTGCGAAAAGCTACTTTCGCCGTGCTGGTACTCTGATTTGCCATGATCAAACCGGCTGACGTTCTCGCCAATCTCGAAGAGCTTCGTTCCCTGACCGGCAACGAACAGGGGCGCAACGAGTCGCCTGGTCGCCCGTCTGGCTGCAGGCGCGCGCTGGTTTGAAGAGAAGCTTGCGGGCCTTCCTGTCGAGCATCACTACGACGCCGCCGGCAATCACTGGGTCACGCTCCCGGCGAATCCGAGCGCGCACTCGTGCTCGGCAGCCATCTGGATTCCGTGCCGAACGGCGGCTGGCTTGACGGCTGCCTCGGCGTGCTCACCGGCCTCGAAATCCTTAAGCTTCTCGCGCCAAGTACAACGGTCGTCCGCCCTGCACCATCAAGCTCGTCGACTGGGCCGACGAAGAAGGCGCGCGCTTCGGGCGCAGCCTGTTCGGCTCCTCGGCATTCGCGGGCACGCACACCATCGAAGCCGATCGCCAGCCGCACCGACCGCGACGGCACCACACTCGAAGCCGCACTCGCGACCTGCGGCATCGACGGTCGACCGCGTCGGCGACGCCGCCGCCGAGCGCAAGAATCTCGCCGCCTATCTCGAACTCCACATCGAGCAGGGGCCCATCCTCGAGCGCTCAGGCAAGCCGCTCGGCGTCGTGCTGGGCACCAAAGGTGTCGAGCGCTGGGCCATCACCTTCCACGGCCAGGAGGCGCACTCCGGCTCCACGCCCATGGAGGTTCGCCGCGACGCGCTCGCCGCCTGCGCGAAGCTCGCGCTCGAAATCCGCCCCATCGCCCGCAAGCATCCGCAACTCCGTCGCCACCATGGGCAGCGTGAAAACCTTCCCCGGCATCGTCACCTCCGTCGTCGGCCGCTGCGAGGCCACGCTCGACATGCGCGACCTCGACGCCGGGGTGCTCGCCAGCATGCTGCGCGACGCCCGCGAGGCCAGCGAGCGCTTCGCCGCCGAAGAGCGCTGCACCGTGGAGTGGTCGAAGATCTGGTCCATCGAGCCGATCCCGTTCCACCCCGAGCTCATCGCGCTCTGCGAGAAGCCATCCTCGAGACCGCCGGCACAGCGAGCAGCTTCCCTCCGGCCCGCTGCACGACGCCGCCGAGGTCGCGCGCCTCGGCATCCCCACCGTCATGATGTTCGTGCAGTCGCTCAACGGCCTCAGCCACAACCGCGCCGAGGACACCGAACGCGAGCACCTGGAGCAGGCCGTCCTGGCCATGGGCCGCCTTGCCGAATCGACGATGGACTGGATCCTGCGCCACTAAAGAGTTACGGGCGCAGCGATTCACCAACTGCCCGCAAATGGTGCATAATCGTGACTTCCAATCCGCGGTGATGCGGAGAAGATTGCGAAGCTGAGACCGGCAGCGCTGCGGCCGCATGGCATCTTCCCGGTCGCACTGCGGGAACAGGAGTGCACGACGCTTTGAGCAAGCCGCTGACGTTCTTCGAGCAGTCTCCGCAATCGCCGGAGATCGCTGCGCGCTTTCCGGACCTGCATCCGCCGTTCGATCGCACCGCGCCGTTGCGGAAGCCAACCGCTGCCTCTACTGCTTCGATGCGCCCTGCACCACCGCCTGCCCCACCCACATCGACGTCCCGCGCTTCATCAAGAAGATCGCCAGCGACAACCTCGAAGGCTCCGCGCGCACCATCCTCGAAGCCAACATTCTCGGCGAGAGCTGCTCCCGCGCCTGCCCCGTCGATGTCCTCTGCGAAGGCGCCTGCGTGCTGCATCGCTACAACAAGCAGCCCATCGCGATCGGCCGCCTGCAGCGCTTCGCCATGGAGTCGATTGCACGCACAGCGGCAACGTCGCTGCCATTCACGCCCGCGCCCGACACCGGCCGCTCCGTCGCGCTCATCGGCGCTGGCCCCGCCTCGCTCGCCTGCGCCGCCGAGCTCCGCCGCCGCGGCATTCGCGCCGTCCTCTACGACGCGCGCCCGCTGCCCGGCGGCCTCAACACCTACGGCATCGCCGAGTACAAGCTCACGCTCTCCGCCAGCCTCCGCGAGATCGACCGCATCGCGCAGACTCGGCGTCGAGTTCCACTTCAACACCATCGTCGACGCCGCCATGCTCGACCGCCTCGAAGCCGAGCACGACGCTGTCTTCCTCGGCGTCGGTCTCGGCGCGATCCATCGCCTCGGCATCGCCGGCGAAGAGCTCGCCGGCGTCACCAATGCGCTCGCGTTCATCGCCGACTACAAGCGCGGCGCGCTCACCGCAACTCTCCGGCCGCGTCGCCGTCATCGGTGCGGGCAACACCGCCATCGACGCCGCCAACGCCGCCGTCCGCCTCGGCGCGCGAGAGCGTCACGATGATCTATCGCCGCGGCCCCGAGCAGATGTCCGCCTTCGACTTCGAATACGAGCACGCCAAGCAGGAAGGCGTTCAGTTCCTCTGGCAGGTGCAGCCCGTCGGCCTCATGGGCGCAGGACAAGATTGAAGCGCTTCGAACTCGAACGCCTCGAAGCCACCAGCCGACGGCTCGCTCGTTCCCGATCCCGGACTCCGCATTCGATCTCCCCGTCGACCACATCATCCTCGCCATCGGCCAGTCCACCCACACCGACTTCCTCGCCGGCGTCGACGCCAACCCGCGAAGCTCAAGCTCGAGCGCGGCCGCATCATCATCGACCGCGCCACCGGCCAGACCTCCAACCCGAAATATTTCGCCGGCGGCGATTGCACCAACGGCGGCCGCGAAGTGGTCGACGCCGTCGCCGATGGCAAGCGCGCCGGCATCGCGATGGCCGCATGGCTCCTCGCAGCCCGCAGCGAACGAGTTCACGGCGACCGGACGGAGGCCAATGCCTAGCCCACGCTCGAGACCAACTTCGCCGGCATCAAGTGCCTGAATCCCTTCTGGCTCGCCTCCGCTCCGCCCACCAACTGCGGCGAGCAGATCATGCGCGCCTTCGACGCCGGCTGGGGCGGCGCCGTCTGGAAGACCATCGGCGAGCCCATCACCAACGTCAGCTCGCGCTACTCCTCCATCGACTACAACGGCCAAAGATGATGGGCTTCAACAACATCGAGCTCATCAGCGACCGCCCCATCGAAATCAATCTCCGCGAAATCGCCGAAGTAAAGAGCCGCTACCCGAAGCACGTCGTCATCGCCTCGCTCATGGTCGAATCCAAACGCGAGACCTGGCACGACATCGTCAAGCGCGCAGAAGACGCCGGCGCCGACGGCCTCGAGCTGAACTTCGGCTGCCCGCACGGCATGAGCGAGCGCGGCATGGGCTCTGCCGTTGGCCAGGTGCCGGAATACTGCCAGCAGATCACCGAGTGGGTGAAGGAAGCCGCGCGCACTCCGGTGATCGTCAAGCTCACGCCCAACATCTCCGACATCCGCATGCCCGCCCGCGCCGCCAAGCGCGCCGGCGCCGACGCGCTCTCCGCCATCAACACCATCAACTCCATCACTGGCATCGACCTCGACACCTTCGAGCCGCGCCCCAACGTCGACGGCAAATCCTCGCACGGCGGCTACTGCGGCCCGGCGGTCAAACCCATCGCGCTCAACATGGTCCAGCAGGTCATGTCCGATCCCGCCGCCGCGCTTCCGATGTCCGGCATCGGCGGCATCGGCACCTGGGAGGACGCCGCCGAGTTCATCCTCCTCGGCGCCGGCACCGTGCAGGTCTGCACCGCCGCCATGCACTACGGCTACCGCATCGTCGAGGACATGGTCGACGGCCTGCTCACCTGGATGCGCCGCAAAGGCTTCGCCACCCTCGACGACTTCCGCGGCCGCTCGCTGCCCAACGTCACCGAGTGGAAGCACCTCAACCTGAATTACAAAATCGTCGCGCACATCCACGAAGACCTCTGCATCGGCTGCGAGCTCTGCTACACCGCCTGCTGGGACGGCGCGCACCAGTGCATCCATCTCGACCGCGCGCTCCCGCATCCCGACACCACGCGCACACCGCAGGGCATCGCCGCCGAAGCGCCGCGCCGCATCACCACGACGCCCATCCCCAAGCTCGACCTCAACGGCCCCGGCGCGGACGGCCCCTACCGCACGCCACTCGCTCGCATCCCGCGCGTCGACGAGCACGAGTGCGTCGGCTGCAATCTCTGCTCGCTCGTCTGCCCGGTACCCGAC
Organism: uncultured Solirubrobacterales bacterium; assembly: GCA_963710305.1. Lineage (GTDB taxonomy): Bacteria > Actinomycetota > Thermoleophilia > Solirubrobacterales > Solirubrobacteraceae > Palsa-465. The sequence continues at coordinate 4,337 of CAVPZV010000012.1, forward strand.
TGCATCACCATGGAGCGCGTCGAGAACGGCCTGCCGCCGCAGACATGGGAAGAGCGCGTCGCTGCCGGTACTGTTCCGCAGGGCGTGGAACACGCACTGCCGAACCCGAACGCATAACTCTCACGAGAGACGAACTATGGGAACCCTGATCAAGAACGGAACAGTCGTCAACGCCACCGGCTCCGAGCGCGCCGATGTCCTCATCGAAGGCGAGAAGATCGCGCAGGTCGCGCGCGAACATCAGCGAAGACAGTCATCAGATCGTCGACGCAGCGAACCTCCTCGTCATGCCCGGCGGCATCGACGTGCACACGCATCTCGACATGCCCTTCGGCGGCACGACCTCCGCCGACGACTACACCACCGGCACGCAGGCCGCAGCCGTCGGCGGCACAACAACGGTCATCGACTTCGCTCTGCAGAACCAGCAGAGCACACTGCAGAACGCGCTCGAAACCTGGCTCAAGAAATCCGACAACAAGGCCTGCGTCGACTTCTCGCTCCACATGGCCGTCACCAATCTGCACGGCAAGAACGGCGAAGAGACGCTCGCACGAGATGGAAGAGATGGTGAAGTTCGGCATCACCAGCTTCAAGCTCTTCATGGCCTATCCGAACGTGCTCATGATCAACGATGAGCTCATGTTCCGCGTGATGCAGAAGGCCGCGAAGCTCAACGGGCTCTGCCTGATTCATGCGGAGAACGGCAGCGCGATCGATGTCGTCGTCGCGCAGACGCTCGCCGAAGGCAAGACCGCGCCGCACTTCCACGCGCTCTCGCGCAGCCCGAAGGCCGAAGCCGAAGCCACGCATCGCAGCATCGCGCTCGCCGACATGGCTGGAGCCGCCGTCTACATCGTGCATCTCTCGAACGAGTACGCGCTCGACGATCTCAAGTTCATGCAGCAGCGCGGCGCGCGCGCACTCGCCGAAACCTGCACGCAATATCTCGTGCTCTCCATCGAAGACCAGATGCCCGGCAAGAGCTGGGACGAAGCGAAGTTCGTCTTCACGCCTCCGCTGCGCGAGAAGCGCCACCAGGCGCCGCTCTGGAATGCGCTCAACGACGGCTCGCTCTCCGTCGTCTCCACCGATCACTGCCCGTTCCGCTTCAAGGACCAGAAGGAACTCGGCCGCAACGACTTCACCAAAATCCCCAACGGCGGTCCCGGCGTTGAAAACCGCCTGCAGATTCTCTGGCACTTCGGCGTGAACCAGGGCCGCATCACGCCGGAGAAGTTCGTCGAGCTCTGCTGCACCAATCCCGCAAAGATCTTCGGCATGGGCAATCAGAAGGGAAGCATCGCGCCCGGGCTCGACGCCGACATCATGCTCTGGGATCCGAACGCCGACTACACCATCACCGCCGCGACGCAGTGCATGGCGACCGACTACAACATGTTCGAGGGCTGGAAGGTGAAGGGCAACGCCGCGAAGGTCTTCTCGCGCGGCGAGCTCGTGGTCGACAACACCACGCAGCCCGGCAAATTCCTCGGCAAGACCGGACGCGGCCGCTTCGTGAAGCGTGAGGCGAATGCTGGAGGGCTCGCCTGATCTCGACGCCTGCCAACTCGGCTCGATCCCGGCTCGCCACATCGCGGCGCGCAGCATCTTGCGCCCGATCCGCGGCTCTACAACGCAGACCTCGCGCCCACGGAACCCGTCCGCCGCACGTGGTCGACCTACAACTACATCGCGCTGTGGTTTTCGATGTCGATGGAGGTGACGACCTACATGCTCGCCGCCGTCGCTCATCGCCGGCGGCATGAACTGGAAGCAGGCGGTGCTCACGATCCTGCTCGGCAATCTCATCGTGCTCATCCCGATGCTGCTCAACGCGCATGCCGGAGCGAAGTACGGCATTCCATTCCCGGTCTTCGTGCGTGCACCGTTCGGCCCGCTCGGAGCGAAGATTCCGGCGATCCTGCGCGCGATCGTCGCGTGCGGATGGTTCGGCATTCAGTCGTGGATCGGCGGCACAGGCGATCGCGCAGATGATCAACGTGCTCTGCGCCCGCAGACAACGGGCAAGCCTGGTCGTGCTGTGGGTCTGCTTCCTCGGCTTCTGGCTGCTGAACATGCTCGTGGTGTGGCGCGGCGTGGAGTCGATCCGCTTCCTGCAGAGCTACTCCGTGCCGTTCATGATCGTGATGTCGGCGCTGCTGCTGGGCTTCATGCTGCACAAGGCCGGCGGCTTCGGCCCGATGCTCTCCGCGCCGGATCACTTCGCCACACGCACGAGTTCTGGCAGTTCTTCTTCCCGTCACTCACCGCGATGGTCGGCTACTGGGCAACGCTCTCGCTGAACATCCCCGACTTCACGCGCTACGCGAAGAACCAGGACTCGCAGCTTGTCGGCCAGGCGCTTTGGTCTGCCGGTGGCGATGGTGCTGTACTCGTTCCTCGGCATCGCGGTCACGTCAGCGTCGACGGTCGTGTTCGGCAAACCGATCTGGAATCCCGTGGAGCTGCTCGGCCGATTCCATCAGCCGCTGCTCGCGTTCCTTGGCCTGATCGCGCTGCTCGTCGCAACGCTGAACGTCAACATCGGAGCGAACGTCGTCGGCCCGTCGAATGACTTCTCCAATCTCGCGCCGCGTTACATCAGCTTCCGCATGGGCGGCCTGATCACCGGCTTGCTCGGCCTGCTGATGATGCCGTGGTACTGGCTGTCGACGCTTCGGCAACTACTCTTCGGCTGGCTGGTCGGTTACTCCGGTCTGCTCGGCCCTGTCGCGGGCATCATGGTCGCGGATTACTTTCTCATGCGCCGGAGACAGCTTGACACGTATTCGCTCTATCGGCGCGGCGGAATCTATGAGTACCGCAATGGCTTCAATCCGCTGCGCAATGATCGCGCTCGGTCTGCGGTGTGGTGGCTGCGCTGGTCGGCCGGTTCGTGCCGCCGCTTGCAGTTTCTTTTACGGATACGCATGGTTCGTCGGGTTCTTCTTCCGGCGGAATTTACTATCTGCTGATGCTCGGACATCAGCCGCGGCCTCGAGCTCCGCTTCCGCACGAACGAAAGGCAGTCATGAGCACTAAAACGATCACTGATCCTCGGAACCTCCACGCTGAATTCGCTGACCTCCGAAGAGGTCGTGCAGATTACGCGCGAGACGAACTATGGCACGTGGCGTTTCCAGAAGGGGTGGAACCCGCTGCACATCGTCGATGCTGAAGGCTGCTACATCACCGACGCGAACGGCAAGCGCTATCTGGACTTCAGCTCGCAGCTGATGTGCATGAACCTCGGTCACAAGAACCAGGCGGTGATCGACGCGATCAAGAAGCAAGCCGAAGATCTCGCCTATGCGATGCCGGGATATGCGACGACCGCGCGTGCCGAGCTCTCGAAGCTGCTGCTCGAAGTGCTGCCAAAGGGCTGAACAAGTTCTTCTTCACGACGAGCGGAACGGACGCGAATGAAGCGGCGTTCAAGATCGCTCGCATGTATACGGGCAAGACAAAGATCATTGCGCGCTACCGCTCCTACCACGGTTCTACAGCGTCCAGCATTGCGGCGACCGGCGATCCGCGGCGCTGGGCGATGGAGCCGCGCGGCAAGGGGCAGGGGGTAATCTTCGGGCCTGAGGTGCACTGCTACAAGTGCCCGATCCGGCATACGTATCCGGGCTGCGGCATCGCGTGCGCGGATTACATCGAGCACATGATCCGCAATGAGAGCGATGTCGCGGCGGTGCTCGTCGAGCCGATCGTCGGCACGAATGGCGTGATCGTTCCGCCGCAGGAGTACATGCCCAAGCTGCGCCGCATCTGCGACGAGAACGGCGTGCTGCTGATTGCGGATGAGGTGATGAGCGGATGGGGGCGTGCGGGCGCGTGGTTTGCCATGGACCTATGGGGCGTGACGCCGGACATCCTGACGACCGCGAAGGGGATAACGTCAGCGTATGTTCCGCTGGGGCTGTGTGCGACCAGCGAGAAGATCGGCGATTACTTCCAGGACCACTACTTCGCGCACGGTCATACGTATGAGGCGCATCCGATGACGCTGCTGCCGGCGGTAGCGACCATCAACGAGATGAAGCGGCTGAAGCTGGTGGAGCGGGCGAAGGAGCTGGAGCCGTTTGTCGAGCAGAAGCTCGAGGCGCTGAAAGCGAAGCATCCGAGCGTCGGTGATGTGCGCGGCAAGGGGCTGTTCTGGGCTGTCGACCTGGTGAAGGACCGCGAGACCAAGGAGCCGTTCAACACCTACGCGGACAAGGTCAGCGGCAAGCCACTGCTGGTCGACCAGATTGCGGCAAAGATGCTGCCGATGGCGTCATGATTCAGGCCTGGGTGAGCCACTTCGTCATCGCGCCGCCGCTGATCGTGACGCGTGAGCAGCTCGAAGAGGGCATTGCGGCTCTCGATAGGCATCTTTCGATTGCGGATGAGCAGTGCTCCCGTTAGCGTGCTGCAAGCTGAACTGAACCGTCGGGTGTCGCCGTGAACGTCTCGGTATACAGGCTGTCGTTCTTGATGTCGCGGTAGTCAATGGTGAGCTTCGTGCCGGAGAACGTGAGGTTGGCAAAGCCGTTCCATCCGGCCGTGTCGCCGTGGCCAATCGGGTAATCCGTGCGCGCGTCGTGAAACCGCAGGGGAACATCGTTGTGGATGGGCTTGGTCGTTTCAACAGGCATTCCGCCGTGCCCCACGCAGCGGCCAAAGCAGCGAATATTGCCGTCGGACGAATAGAGGTCGTAAACCGCCAGCCGGTGCTCGTGTCCCCATAGCCAGACGATGTCCTGGCCGCGAAAGAACTCCGCAAGCTGTTCCGCCGGCCGCGGAAACATTTCGTCCGGAAACGCGCAGTAGTACTGGTGATGCGATAGCAGGATTGTTGCCTTGCGGCGATCGTGCGGCCGAACATTGACGCGCAGCCACTCCAGCTCTGCGGGCTCGAGCCTGCCATCCCCGCCGATGGCCTTGATCGAGCGTAATCCCGGCACTGAGCCGAGGATCGGAACACCGGCAGAGTTATAACCGGTGTCGAGCCCGATGACGCGCCAATGGTCCGACTCGAGACAAAAGAAACTCGCGCGCTGCCGCTGACCCGGCGCCGGGCTGCCGAAGGGCAGGATGCTGTGTAGTAGGGACGTCCTCCGCCATAGAGTTCGTGATTGCCCGGCATCGTAAGCGTGCCCTGCGCGCCCCGCGGAAACTGCACCGGCGTCTGTCCTGTGCGCTGGATGCCCAGAAAGTTTTCGTCAACCTCGACCTGGTCGCCTATGTAGTAGACGTCGCCAAGATGGATCGGGTAGTCCGGATGAAAGGTGGAAATATTCTCGGCGATGCGCGCTGATTCTTCTGTACCGGTTCCCCAGTCTCCGGCAATCGAGATACGGATCGGATCACTGCCTCTCGCGGAGCGGAGCGGATAAACCCCATCATGTCCATCCGGCTCGTAGGTCGGGAACGGCTTATAGCGCCCCGTAAAAACGCCGCGAATGTATTTGCGCCCGAGCGGCGGCTCGTGGGATACCAGGAGGCCGGCCATCAGGCCGCGGATCTCGTCGCCCGTGAGTACGACGTCACGAACGAGGAGACCGAGGGCGCGGGCCGCGGCCGCCATCACGGGCGGCGGTATGCGCAGGATCGGCGAGTTCGCGTCGACGGCGGCGCGGACGAGCGCAACGAGGTCGCGGAACGGCATCGTCTCGGGTCCGGCTGCGTCGATCACGATGTCGCCCGTCGCGTTGCCGGCATCGGTGCAGATCCGGGCGAGATCCTGGACGTGCACCGGCTGGACGGGGTAGGCGCCGTCGCCGGGCAGCGCGAACGCCGGCATTCGACGCAGGATCCAAGCGATGTTGTTGGCGAGCACGTCGCGCTCACCGCCGAAGATCCAGGTTGGCCTCACGATCGAGTACGGCACGCCGGACTGGGCGAGCGCGTATTCGACGAGCGCCTTGCCGCGGAAGTAGGGAAGCGGGGATTCCAGCGACGGGTTGGTGATGCTGAGGTGCACGATCCGCTGGACTCCGGCACGTTTGGCGGCGAAGAACAGCATCCGGGAGCGCTCGATCGCGTTCGCGAAGCTCGTCTTCCCGTGATCGAAGCGGACCCAGAAGGTGTTGTAGAGCGTGGTCACCCCCTCCAGGCTGCGAGCGAGCGCCGCCGGGTCGTCGAACCGGTACTCGACGTGCATCGACGCTGGCTTGCAACGGGTGTGGACGGTCGGGGTGGTAGGTCAGCGTCCGCACCGCGCGTCCGGAATCGAGCAGCCGCTCGGCGATCTGCGCTCCGGAGTAGCTGAACGCTCCGGTCACGAGATCGGTGGGTGTGGTTCTGGCTCATGGCGAGTCCTCCTGGATCGGGGGCAGGAAGGTTTCGACGAGCGCCGCGAGGCGGGTCGCGAGGTCGAGCAGGGACTCGGCGCGGGCGCGGTCACGCTGCATGTGGCTGAGCATGTCGACACCGAAGTAGAGCGAGACGATCCCGAACGCCAGATCGGCGGGAGACGCCAGGGCGCCGCAGCGGTGAGCCGGCGAGCAGCTCCTCGAGTTTGCGCTCGACCATCACGATCCACGGCTCGATCCGCGCCGCCACCTCTGCGCCGAGGAGCGGATCGGAGACCCCGCCGCTGACCATCTCTCCGAGCGCCGTGATGTACCCGCGCTCCAGGTCCTCGTCATAGATGGCCCGGGCGAGCCGCCCGAGCTCCGACGCCGTCCGGGCCGGCTCGAACGCCGGCCCGTAATCCGCCAACCGCCGCTCGCTGATCAGGTCAAGCGCCGCGAGCAGCGCGTTCTGGACACTGCCGAAGTGGTAGAAGATCAGCGCCTGGTTGAAGCCGCCCATGTGAGCGATCGCCCGCGCGCTCGCCCCGGCAAACCCATTCGCCTTGAGCGTCTCAAGCGCCGCTTCGGCGATCTGCAGCTTCGTTCCGCTCAGTCCGGCCGCACCACCCGGCGGGTCTACTTCGTCCGCTTCGTTTGCGCGCCGCTCCACGCCAGTATTTTAGCACTCGCTCAAAGCGACTGCTCAAAATGCGACGGTCACGCCGCGCCGAGAAGACGGCCGCGCGGCCGCGGAATTGGTATGCCTGTCGTGCATGATGCGCGAGGACACAGCCGCTGATTGGGCGGCGGATCAGGTTGCACGCGTGCGGAACGATCCTGCGGCGCGTATAGCGCTCCTGGCCCGCACGTATCGCGGACCGCTCGGCCGGGCGCCCAGGCATCTGCGATTCAGACGAGCGGCGATGTCGTTCATGAGATGGCAGATCGAGCGAGGGGTTCTCCGCCCGCTCGATGGGAACCCCCCGGGGAGTCCGTGGTGGCGAGCGGTCAACGATCGCCTCCTCTTAGATAGCTGTGAGGCCATGGCGCGGTCGGGCGGCCGGTTGGGCGAGCGCTCGTCGCGGACGATCGAGCTTTGGATGTCATTCATCACGAGGCCGACGGGTCGCAGCTGGTACCGCGCGCACAACGCCAGCATCGTGTCCGCGTATCTCGAGAACCGCGATTTCGCTGAGTTGGAGTCGGAGCCCGAGCGGTTTTTTCTCAACGTCGCGCTGCTCCGGGTTCTCTACGCGCACGCGTTGAGCGCTGCGCCGCGTCTGGCGTTGGGTCGATTCGCGCCTCTGGGCCGAGTGCTCGGAGATCCGCGGCTCGGAATGGCCGGGGCGTTCCTGTCGCTGGGCCGTGTGCTTCCGAACGACTATCCGCTCCGGAACGATCTGGAGGTCTACCTCGCCGGCGAGCACGGTCTTGGGCGAACGCTGGACTTCGGCGTGATCGGGCCGCGGCTCCAGGCGCTTTATGAGTGGTCGGCGGGAGAGCTCGGCCTTCCCGGTCTCCGTGGACTCGTCCGTGACGGCAGCCCCATCTACGCGTGGTCCTACGAGGACCGGCGGTTCTGGAAACAAGTGCCGGAATCGCTGCCCGTGCGCATACTCAGGGTCGCAACCGCGGCCCGCTGACCGGGACCCAGATGTGGCCCCGTAGGCCGTCGCTCTCTACTCATGCTTTCTCGCCGCAACGACGGACTCGACCAGCTGTCTGGCGGTCTCGCCGGCGGCGGCGAGGATCACCGACGTGTCGCTGCCCTGTCCCTGCCCCAGCACCACGCCGACCGCGGTCAGGTCGCGCCCGCCGACCGTCACGTGGGTGAAGAAGGCGAGGCACCCCCCGGCCGCAGAGTCCGACCCGGTCTTGCCGGCGTAGCCCGCAGCGACCAGGGGGTTGTAGTTGGTGAGCGTGCCGGCGACCGGCAGCGTCACGCTGGGCATCGAGACGATCTGGCGGAAGACGGGGAAGCGCATCGCCTGCCGGAAGAGGCGCAGCTGGTCGGCGGCGGTCGAGACCGTGCTGGGATCAAACCCGCTGGGGTCGGTGTAGATCGTGTGGTCCATCCCGAGCGCGCGGGCCTCAGCGTTCATCTCGGCGATGAAGCGCGCCTCGCTCCCCGCCACCCGGGTGGCGAGCATCCGGGCGATGTTGTTGCCGGACGGGATAAGCAGCGCCTCGAGCAGCTGGCGCTCGCTCAGCTGCTCGCCGGCCCGCACCGCCACGACCGACTGGCCCTGGGCATCTGCCTGCGACTGGTCCTCGGCGACGGTGATCGTGAACCCGTCCTGCGCGCCGCTCAGCGGGTACTGCTTGAGGGTCAGGTAGGCCGTCATCACCTTCGCCAGGCTGGCGATCGGGGCCGGCTGCTCGTCCGGGCTCGCCGTCGGCAGGCCGTTGCTCAGCACCAACGCCGCCTGTCCGCGCGGCGGCCACGTGACCGACGACAGGTCGGCGCCGTACTTGTCGCCCCGCACGTGGCGGGCCGCCGCCGGGCGCGATCGTGAGCTGCCAGCGAACGCCGCGTGCGCGAGGAGAAGGACGAGCGCCGCGCCAAGTAGCGCCCCGCGGCAGCGCCGGCCGCACACGGTCGATCGGGAACGGCGTGCCGCAGTCCGTCGTCGTTGTCGCCTGGAGCTCACGCCGCCATTCAAGGCAGCGTGGCGTTGCCGGCACGTATCGGTTTTTCGATACGCCGACGATATGTTCCGGCTGGCAGCATCAAGGGCATGCGCGTGCTGATCGTCGAGGACGAGCCCTACATGGCAGAGGCCATCCGCGATGGGCTGCGGCTGGAAGCGATCGCGGCCGACATCGCCGGTGACGGCGACCGCGCCCTGGAACTGCTCGGCGTCAGCGCCTACGACATCGCCGTCCTCGACCGCGACATCCCCGGGCCCTCCGGTGACGAGATCGCCAAACGCATCGTCGCCTCGGGCAGCGGCACGCCGATCCTCATGCTCACCGCCGCCGACCGGCTCGACGACAAGGCCTCCGGGTTCGAGCTCGGCGCCGACGACTATCTCACCAAACCGTTCGAACTCCGAGAACTCGTTCTCCGCCTCAGGGCGCTCGATCGCAGACGCGCCCACAACCGGCCACCAGTTCGAGAGATCGCCGGGCTGCGGCTGGACCCGTTCCGCCGCGAGGTCTACCGCGACGGCAACTACATCGCGCTCACCCGCAAGCAATTCGCAGTGCTCGAAGTCCTCGTCGCTGCCGAAGGCGGCGTAGTCAGCGCCGAAGAGCTCTTAGAGCGAGCCTGGGACGGGAACGCAGACCCGTTCACCAACGCTGTCCGCATCACCGTCTCGGCACTGCGCAAACGCCTCGGCGAACCCTGGATCATCGCCACCGTGGCTGGCGTCGGCTACCGCATCGATCCAGAAGCTGACGTCGCGCCCGAAGGAGGGGACCGTGGATAGGACTCCGGGTCTCAGCGCCCGCCTCAAGCTGACGCTGAGCTATGCCGGCTTCCTGATGATCGCGGGGGCACTGCTGCTCGCCGCCCTGGGGGTGTACCTCGAGCGTGGGCATCACGTCGGGCTCATCCTCCAGCCGAGCTACGAGAACGCCGTGCTGCGCCAGTTCGGGACGATCGCAGCCGTCGTGATGGCGTTCCTGCTCGTGTTCGGACTCGTGGGAGGGTGGTTACTCGCCGGAAGGATGCTCGCGCCCCTGGACCGCATCACCGACGCCACCCGCATCGCCGCAAACGGGTCGCTGTCACACCGAATCCGGCTACCGGGTCGTACAGACGAGTTCCGTGAACTCGCCGACGCCTTCGACACCATGCTCGCGCGGCTCGAGGCGCAGGTCGCCGAGCAACAGCGCTTCGCCGCCAACGCCTCCCACGAACTACGCACTCCGCTAGCGGTCACGCAGACACTTCTCGAGGTCGCCCGCAACGATCCGAACCGCAACAACAGCGAACTTGTCGACCGCCTCCACTTCGTCAATGCCCGAGCCATCGACCTCACCGAAGCATTGCTCCTGCTCACCCGCGCGGACCAGCGGTCCTTCGTCCGAGAACACGTCGACCTGTCTCTCATCGCGGAAGAAGCCACTGAAACGCTTCTTCCGCTCGCCGAACAGCGCGGCGTCACCATCGAGACCTCAGGCGAAATGACTCCCACGATCGGATCACCCGCGCTCCTGCAGCAGATGGCTACGAACCTGATGCACAACGCGATCGTCCACAACCTGCCTGAACAGGGCGCCGTGTGCATCATGACCAGTGTTCGGCCAGAGAGCGTGGTGTTCACGGTGGAGAACACCGGCGAGAAGCTCGCCCCACAGTTGGTTTCCACCCTGGACGAGCCATTTCAGCGCGGCAGCAAGCGAATACGGACCGACCAGGCAGGCGTCGGACTCGGCCTGACGATCGTCAAGAGCATCATCCATGCACACGACGGCGCCCTGACCCTCGCCCCCCGGGCCGCTGGCGGGCTCTGCGTCACGGTGCACCTACCCGCGGCACCCCACACTGGCAGCTGACGATCGGCGGCATGGGGGGCGCATCTCGCCCATCCTCGGGCCCTCAGCCGGTAAAGGTCGGCGGCTTGCGCTTCGGTTTCGCCTTCGGGGGAGGGGCGCATCCGTGCTCTGCCGAGGAATGCATCTCGCCGGCGGCCTTCAGGATCGCAGCGCGGATCCGCGGGTAGGTCCCGCAGCGACATACGTTGCGGAACCTGTCGAGGTCCGCTTCGGTCACCTGCCGACCCTCGGAGTGGACGTCGTTGACCAGCCCGACCGCGTCCATGATCTGGCCTGGTTGACAGTAGCCGCATTGGGCCACGTCGTACTCGAGCCAAGCCTGCTGCATCGGATGGAGCGCCTTGCCGACGCTTCGGGCGAGGCCTTCGATCGTCACGACGTGATCGCAGTCGTTCAGCTGGCCGACCGGAACTCCGCACACCTGGCGAGCGTGGCCGTTGATCAGGCAGGTGCAGGCTTTGCACACCATCAGCCCGCAGCCGTACTTGGGGCCGTTGACGTGCAGCAGATCTCGCAGCACCCACAGCAACCGCACATCCGCGGGACAGGTCACGTGGACCTGCTTGCCGTTGAGGATGAACGTGTGCGTCGGCGTCTGCTTGCGCTTGGGCTTGGGGTGTGCGCGCGTGGCCATCAGCTCGTCGGGGGTCAGCCCGCGCCCTTTACCGTCGGGCCGCTGCGGGTCAGCCCGTCGGTGGGGGACTGCGGGATCGGGGGAACCGTCGGCAGGACCTTGAAGTCAACGTCGAAGTGGTTGATCGGGAAGTAGGTGGGGAGCTTGCCGGTGGCTCGCGCATAGGCACAGGCGACGGCGGCCATCGACGTCGGGACGGCGAACTCGCCCGCCCCGCCCGGCGTGTCAGTGGTGGGCGGCATCACGATCACCTGGACCTCCGGCGGCGTGTTCCACTGCCGGGTGTAGTGGGCGTTGTCCCAGCTGCCCTCCAGGAAATGGCCGTCCTGCAGGTGGAGGCTGTAGCTCAGCGCCTGGCCGATCCCGTCCATGATCCCGCCCATCATCTGCGCCTCCAATCCGAGCGGGTTGATCGGCAGTCCCACATCGATCACGAACACCACCCGGGTGACGCGGGGTCCCGTGTAGGCGTCCTCGATCTTTCGATTCACGGTGGGCGGGCGACAATCGATCTCGGCCACGCACGCGGCAAAGCCCTTGTACTCCCGGTGGACGGCGATCCCTTGGGCGGTGCCGGGTGGCATCGCCCGCCCCCAGCTCGCCGCGCTCGCCACCCGGTCCAGCACGGCCCCCATCCGAGCGTCGCGCGCGAACGCGCGACGGAAGCGGTAGGGATCCTGCCCCATCACGTTGGCCGTCTGGTCGACCATCAGCTCCAGCGCGGTGCTGTAGTCGGAGCCGTACACGCTGCGTACGCTGGAGGTGTTGAACGCCCCCAGCTCGTAGATCTCATTCAGCTCCTGGGTGACCGGCCCGAAGTTGTAGGGGACGTTGGCCGTGAGGTTGAAGTAGCCCTGCGAGAAGCCCAGCGCCCCGGGCTCCGTGTGGCCGATCATCGAGGAGAACACGTCGCCGAACCCCTCGCCGATGTCGGTCACGACGCCGGTGTGGCGCTGATCGAGCGCCAGCACGTTCTGTCCGGCATAAGTGACCCGCACACGTGAGATCGCCATCGGGTGCACCCGCCCCTGACGGAAGCTGTCGGTGCGATGCCACATCAGCTTCACGGGCTTGCCGATCGCCTTGGAGACCACCGCCGCCTCGAACGCGGCGTCGGCGAACAGATGACGGCCGAACGAGCCGCCGCCCTGGGTCACGTGCACCGTCACCTTCTCCTGCGGCAGCCCGATCAGATTCGCGATCGTCTGCTTGGTCCAGATCGGCGTCTTCAGGCTCGACCAGATCTCCGCTCGGTCGGGGCGGACATCCGCGACCGCGCAGTTCGGTTCCAGCGGATCCCCCGGGCGGAAGTAGAAGGTGAACCGCTGATCCAGCGTCTGGCTGAGCGCGGGCAGCGTCTGGCCAAGCGTGGGCGGCGTCTGGCCAACCGCGGGCGCCATGGGCAGCTCGCTCGCCTGAAGCTCGCGGAGGACATCGGACTCGGAGACACCGTCCACCGGGCCCGGTCCCCAGTCGACCCGCAGCGCCCGCACCGCGTCGATGCATTGACCGAACGTCTTGCCGCGTACGGCGACGCCGCCCGCGATGTACTGCGTATGAGGGATCACGACGACGTGGGTGATTCCGGGCATCGACTTGACCTGCGCCAGATTTCGCACGGCCCGAGCGGATCCGTTGATCGTCGGGGCCCGGCACAGCATCGTCGGCAACGCGTTCGGCACGTCCAGGTCCATGGCGAACACCTTGCGGCCGGTGACCGCCTCCAGCGCATCGGTCCGGCGCTGGGGTGTGCCCACCACCGTTGACCGAGGCTTCAGATGGGCCACGACCCGCGCGGTGCGCTCACTCGCGGCAGCGCGGGTGAGTGAGCCGTATGACGCGCTGCGCCCGTCCGGGGCGTAGACGTGACCGTCTCGCACCGTCAGCCTGGGCAGCGGCACCTGCAGCGCCTTTGCCGCCGAACTCGTCAGCCGTCCCCGCGCGACCGCCGCCGCCACCCGCAGCGGGGCGTACAGCGAGTTCATCGAGTCAGAGCCCTGTGTCTGCTGGTTGAACAACAGCTCCGGCCGGGCATCGGCAAGCGTGACCTTGACCTTCTGCACCGAGATGTCCATCTCGTCGGCGATCACCATCGCCACCGCAGTGGTGATGCCCTGCCCGACCTCCGCACGCGGCAGCGCGAATGAGACGGTGCCGTCGTGATTGACGGCCACGGTGATCAGATTGGCCGTCGGCCGCGTTGAGTCTGTGAGCAGATCGGTGAGGTCGTAGAAGTCGACCGGCTGTGCGGTGGGCACCGCTGCATTTGCTCGCGGCGGAGCGGTCATGTCCGCGGCGGTGACCAGGATCGGCGCGGCGAGCACGTAGCCCAGGAAGCGACGACGGGAAATCCCGTCCGTGCCCTCCTCCCCTGCCGACCGGTAGGCACCTCCCATCACGCCGAATTCTAGACCCCCATCCCAGCCCGGCGCGTAGGTTCGAGTGCTCAGGCGACAGCGAGCTCCAGTCAGCCTGCCTGAGTTCGTCGATCACGCCTTCGACGTCCTCCGGCCCGACGCCGGCCCGCTCAGCGCGAGCCCGCGCCTCGCGTGTGGCCTGCGACCACTGCTCCCGCCACAAATAGCCACGCAACGCATCGCGAACCACCTCGATGTCCGCGTCAGCCTGGTGTTCGCGCCCCGGGGTGCGATGGGTACTCGCGGTGGTACGGTGATGGCGTATCTAGGGTTAAGGGGAACGTCTTGTCACTGATCCGAAGACGGGTAGGGCCAGCAGTAGCGATCGCGCTAGCGCTGCTCACTGCGATCGCCGTTCCTGCGGAGGGCGCGACGAAGGAACGCACCTGCTTCTACCACTCCAGCTCTGGCTGGGGCCTCTGGGCCACGCGGAACGTAAGTTGCAAGACAGCCAGACGTGTCTATAAGGACGCCACGAGCAGGATTACAAGCGGGAGCTTCGACCGAAGCATTCGCGTCGACGGGTACCGATGCAGGATGCGATTCGATGGCGGGGGGAACGGGACCTGTACCGCATCGCGCCACCGTCGAATCAGCTTCAGCGTCCCGTAGGTCGTCTACCTCTTTCTGAATTCAGGAAATCCTCCAGAGCCATGGGACCTGGCTCGCCGTGCCCCGCCCGACCACGTATCGTGATCGCCCAATGGCGGAGGCTGGTCGCGGGCGACAGATGGGAGATGAGCGTTGCTGATCGCGGCCGTGAACTGGGCCGCGGTAACGGCGATCGCCACGTCCATTCTGGCCGTCGGACTCCTCGGAGGATTTGCCGCAGCGGTGTTTGCAGCGCAACAGGCGCGGGAGACGCGCAGGAGCCGCGAGGCGCAGATGGCGGCCGAGTTCTTCCGGCGTTGGAACGAGGACGCGCTCGTCGAGACGCGGCGGTTGGTCGCGCGGTTCAAGTCCGCCGACGAGTTGCGGGATGCCTTCGCTGCGTACGTTGCCGAGGGTGCCCCGGAAGCGTGGGTGCTCTACCGCGAGCTCGACTACTTTGAGCAGCTGGCCGCGCTCGAGCGCTGGGGTGCCTTCGACCTGAAGCTGATCAAGCTGTTGCTGGGGCGCACCCTGGTCGAGCGGTGGGAAATGTGGAGGCCCGCGATTCGCCACGCGCACGGCCCGGGGGCCTACCCGCTGTTCGAGGGTCTGGTCGAGAAGTTACGCCGCGAGTTGGACCGTCCGGCCGGCGGCGCGGGCGACTAGGATCTCCGCCCGTGAGATGGCAGCGAGAACGAGGTCGGCATCCGTCGCCGACGCGAGAGCTGTCACCGCAGACCGATGATGCGCGTCGGCGGCGGAGAGTGCCGCGATCCCGACGCTTGCGTCGAGGACGATCAGCTGCGCCAACCGGAGCGAAGCTCGTCGAGATCAGCGCCCTGATCACTCCCGCGTGCTCAGCGCGTAAGCCTGACCCTCCACGCGAATCGCGAACGACTTCGCGGCGCGGCCGGCGGTGGTCACTGCGATCACTCGCGTCCCGGACATTCTGGCGCAGCGGCTCAAATTCGAACGTGCGCGCCGAGGTTCTGCAGCTGACTGCACGACTCCGGGGCGGCGTCGCGGTTGGCCTAGCCGATGCTGCGGGGTCGCAGCGATCGTGAGCCTTTCGGCCGCACCAGGCTTACCATGACGATCCAATGCGCATCCACTCGGCCCGAGTCGGTCAGCAGCAGCTCCGCCCTGAGGGTCCTGTAGCGGGCCAGAAGATGCTCGCCGATCCGGGTGAGGCCGACCCGGATCTTCGCCCGCTGGGAGGCGCCCAAGCGATACGAGGCGCTACCTATCGTGACAGTCCTGATCTGTGTGCTCGCGGTGCGCCTTGCGTGTGGCGTCAGGTTGATGGCAACGATCTTGCCGCGTCGGACGCGCTCGACGACGAGTAGGCGGAGCGTCACCGCACAGGTCTGGCCGAGCGCGCCCCTGCAACTGACGACTGCGGTCACTCTCTGCTGCTGCCAGCGAACCGAACTCATGCCGGGGCGACCGGCGCCATTCTTGGTGGTCTCCACCGGTCGAGTGGCACCAGCCAGACTCACTGGTGCAGCATTTCCCGGGTCGGCGTTTCCGCTGACACCGGAGGGCGAAAGCCCGTCCGATGTGGGGCCGGAAGCCGGATCGGACGTCGGATCCGTCGTCGGGCGGGCCGAAACGGCGTCCGTCGGTCCGGAGACCGCGGGCGTGCTCTGTCCGTCTGCGCTACTCACGGCCTCAACCACCTCAATCCTCGAACCGACGTCGGCGCTGGTCAATTGGTAGGTCGCTCCGGTGGCGCCCGCGATCGTCATGCAGTTCGTACCAGCGCTATCGCAGTCCTCCCAATGGTGACTGTACGTGGTAGGAGTGCCGGTCCAGGTGCCGTTGTGCACGGTTAGTGCCTCCCCTTGTCGTGGCGTGCCCGTGACCATCGGAGGGCTCGTGGAGGTTGGGACGCCGGGTCCGGCGGCGCTTTCGGCCAGCGGCATATCGAATGTGCCGTACTGAGTTCCCTCGGAAGGGGGCGCGACCGCGGCACCTACAGCGACGCAGTACCTGGTGAGCGGGCAGGCGATGGCATCCAGTTGGTCATGAATCGTGTTGTCGGCGGTGACGGGTACGTCCTCGGTCCAGCCGGATCCGTCCCAGGTCGCGGCTGCGGGCCCCGTCGCCTGATCGGTGGAGTCCGCACCGTACCCGCTCAGCGTGCAGTTCGTTGCCGAGTCACATGCCACACCTGTGGCCTTGAAGGAGGACGCCCCGTCGGGTGGCGGTAGGGTTTGCCATGCCCAAGCACCGTCCGTCCATTCCGCAGCCGCCTCGTCACCAGCCGTGATGCACTGGCTGGTGGACACACACTCCACCGACATCAACCGACCGTCACCTGAGGCGGGAGCGGATGGGCTCTGATCCGTAAAGCCGGCGCCATCCCAGCTTTGCGCGAGTGGCCCATTGGGAGACACAAAAAAGAAGCCGCCTCCGCCACTGTAATACCTGTTGTCGACCTCGCCAACCGCCAGGCACGCGGTTGGTGATGTGCACGAGACGGCGTTGAATCGATCATTCGGCATCGTCGCCGGTGCAGAATTCCAAGCCGTCCAGCCGCTCCCGTTCCAGGTCTCGGCGAATGCGACCGTGTCGCCGGAGTACTCAGTCATGTATCCCACTGCGAGGCAGAACGAAGCACTGATGCACGAGATGCCGGTGAGTCCGGAGCCCTGGTAGACAAGTGGAGGTGTTGGGCGCGCTGTCCATTGCAATCCATCCCATGCGAACGCGATCGGTCCATCCGAACCATCCGAATCGCCGACGGCCATACAGAACGTCGTTGATGGGCAAGACACCGCTCTCAGCTGGGGGCCGCCTACCGAGGCACCAGGGACGGGCTGCTCACTCCAGATGGTGCCGTCCCACTGTTCGATCATCGCGCCGTAGTCATACGATTTGCCGACGGCGAAGCACAGAGCCTCGCCGGGACACGAGACCCCGTCGAGCGAGGCGTCGCTTTGGAGCGTCCCCGGCTTAGGTTGTTGCTCCCAGCCGGTCCCGTCGAACGCAAGCGTGAGCGTTCCGGGAACCCCCCAGCCCACGGCGAAGCAGTTCGCTTTCGCGCAGTCCACGCCCAGAAGCGCAGACGCATCCGCCGGCGTGCTCTGGATCGTCCACTCACTTCCGCTCCAACCCTCGGCCAGGCTCAGACGTTGTCCCTGCGAGTCCTCGTAATAGCCAACCGCCGTGCAGTCCGTGGCAGATGTGCACTTCACGCTCAGCAGTTCCGGTGGATCGCCGGCGTCGTCGCGGCCGCCGGGCTGGGCTGCCTGCTGAATCGACCAAGCGCCGCTCTCCAGTCGCTCAACGAGGACTCCCGTACTGGGCGGTCCCGGCTGAGCGGAGGTGCTTCCGACGGCCGTGCATTCCGCGAAGGACGTGCACGAGATGCCATTCAGCTCGTTGTCGTAGGTGCCGGCCACGTTCGGGCTGGGCATCACGTTCCAGCTAGATCCGTTCCACGTCTGCACCAGCGTCCGCGTTGCGGCACTGGTGGCCTCGTATCCCACCGCTACGCATGCCGAGGGCTCGGGGCACGACACGGCCTCTAGCTTTGCGTAGGCGCCAGCCTCGGTGTCCTGCGCAGCCCACTGACGTCCGTCCCACTGCTCAGCCAGCGTGCCTCGAAACTCACCCGAGACGATGTAGGTGCCAACCGCGGTGCACGCACGGGTCGATGAGCACGAGATGCCGTTCAGCGTGCCTCCGTTCACACCCGGCGGAAGAGGGAGATTCTGTGCCGTCCACCTCGTCCCGTCCCACGTCTCCGCGAATACCGCCTGACTGGGCGTCACATCGCCAACCGCTACGCATGAGTCGGGCGCGGAGCAGGACACGCCGGTCAGAGTCGCGAAACCATTCGCATCCGCTTGCGGTGGAGTGCCCGGCAAGGGAACGTCCTCGGTCTTCCACGCGCTCCCGTCCCAGCGCTCAGCGAGCGGGTACTTTACGTCGGCGTGGTCCTCGCGGTATCCGACGGCCTCGCAGGCGTCCGGTGATGCGCAGGAAACCGAGGCGAGCTCGCCGTTGGAGACGACGGGCGCCACGGCTGGCTGCAGCGCCCACTGGGCCGCAACCGCAGGCTGCGCCGCGATCAAACCCTCGGAGGCAGCAAGGACGACCATCGCCCCAATGAGAACAGCGATTCGGCTTACGCCGTGAAAGCGACGTAGCTGCCACGCACGATTGCGCCCGCTCGCTCCTGGCATCCGGCAGCCGTTCCGCACTGCCAGGAACACGACCCATGGGTGGCCGACCGTCATGCAGACCCTGACGCGAATGCAGGACCTTTACCGACCCCCACGATGACCTCCTGTCTCCATTGCCGTGCGCGTCGAAGGCGTCCCCGACGAGGCCCCGATACCCCCTCGACGAGGCCTTAATACCCTGCGCGGGCCGACATCATGCAGCGATGCTGCAGCGCCTCATGACGAGAGTGTCCTCTTCAAGCCAAGCTCTCGTTCAGGGCCAGCCCGTTCAGTCGCCGTTGCTTAGGCCGAGACCATTCTCCGCGGAAACTCCGGTCCTCCGAGCGATCGCGCGACCACGAGCTCCCGATGCCGCCGGTGGGGATCGAACCCACGACCTTCGGATTAAAAGTCCGCTGCTCTGCCAGCTGAGCTACGGCGGCGTCGCGTCATCATGGCGCACCGGCGGGTCGGTTGGGCGGGCGGACCGTAGACTCCCCGGCCTCGTGACCGCCCCTCTCGAACACACCGTGCGGGTGCAGCTGCGGTGGCGGGACATGGACATGCTCGGCCACCTCAACCAGTCGGTGTACCACGAGCTTCTGGAGGAGGGCCGGGGGGCGCTGATGATGGATCTCGCGCGGCGGACCGCCGGCGAGCACCAGCACGGCGGGTTCGTGCTCGCCCACGTCGACCTCGACTACCACCGTGAGGTGCGCAAGGACCATGCCGAGGTGGAGATCGTGGTGCGGGTGGCGCGGGTGGGCCGGTCGAGCATCGAGCTCGACCATGAGATCAACCTGCCGGATGGTCAGCTGGCGGCGTCGGGGAAGACCGTGCTCGTGGCGTGGGACCCGGCCGCGCGGGGCAAGCGCGAGCTCACCGACGGCGAGCGCGCGGCGCTGACCTAGCGTCGCTCAGGCGACCGGGCCGGGCTCCGGCACGAGCGCCACGGCCTCGATCTCGACCAGCATCCGGGGATCGATCAAGCGCGCTGACCTCGACCATGGTCGTAATCGGTCGCGAGGTGGAGAAGGCCTCGTGGTGGGCGCGGCCGATCTCCTCGGCGCGGCTGATGTCGGTGGTGTAGATGCGGGTCTGGACCACGTCGCGCAGCGAGGCGCCGGCGCGGGAGAGCTCGTGGCCGATCTTGCGCAGGATGGTCACCGACTGCTCGTAGGGCGTCTCGCCGATGACCGCGCCGCTGGGCTCGATCGAGGTCGTGCCGCCCACGAGCACGAGCTCGTCGGCTCTGACCACCCGGCTGAAGCCGAACGGCTCCTCGAAGGGCGAGGGAGGATCGCCACCGAGGCGGGTGACGCGTTCGAAGGCTTCTCGGCGGGTCAATGCCTGAAGTGGCGCCGGGTGGTGAAGACCATGGTCGCGCCGGCGTTGTCGACGGCGGCCACGACGTCGGGATCACGGACCGAGCCGCCGGGCTGGATGATCGCCTCGACCCCGGCCTCGATCGCGAGCTGCGGCCCGTCGGCGAACGGGAAGAAGGCGTCGGACGCCATCACGGCGCCCGTCAGGTTCGAACGCGACTTCTCGAGGGCCAGCCGGACGGAATCCACGCGGCTCATCTGACCCGCCCCGATGCCGACGGTGGCGAGGCCCTTGGTGAGCACGATCGCGTTGGAGCGCACGTGCTTGCTCACCTTCCAGGCGAACATCAGCTCGCCCCACTGCGCCTCGGTCGGATGGCGCTCGGTCACCACCTGCATCTCCGCCCGTTCCTCGAGGTCGAAGTCGCGGTCCTGGACGAGCATGCCGCCGACCACCTGGCGCAGGTTGGGATCGATCATGTTGGGAATGCGCCGCTCGCGGTCGTCGAGGATGCGCATGTTGGGCTTGGCCGACAGGAGCTCGAGCGCGTCGTCGTCGTAGCCGCGGGCGAACAGGACCTCGATGAACTGCCCGAGCAGGGCCTCGGCGAGCGGCCGGTCGACGCGGCGGTTGAGGCAGATGACCCCGCCGTAGGCCGACATCGGGTCGCAGGCGAAGGCGCGCTGATACGCCTCGAGGCCGTCGCGCCCGACGGCCACGCCGCACGGGTTGTTGTGCTTGACGATCACGCAGGCCGGGATCTGGAACTCGGCCATCAGCAGACGGGCGGCGTCCAGATCGAGCAGGTTGTTGAACGAGAGCTGCTTGCCGCCGAGCTGGGCGACCATCGACAGGACGTGCGTCCGCGCGCCCACCTGGGCGTAGTAGGCGGCGCGCTGGTGCGGGTTCTCGCCGTACGGAAGCTCCAGCACCTTCTCGAAGGCGCGAACCATGAGCGGCGGGAAGTCCTCGCGCTTCTCCTGGAACCAGCGGGCGATCGCCGTGTCGTAGCGCGCGGTGTAGGCGAAGGCCTCGGCGGCGAGGCTCTCCCGCGTCTGCAGCGAGAGCATCCGATCCGACTCGCGCAGCTCGGCGAGCACCGCGTCGTAGCTCTCCGGCGAGACCACCGACGCCACGAACGCGGCGTTCTTCGCCGCGGCGCGGATCATCGTCGGGCCGCCGATGTCGATGTTCTCGACCACCTCGTCGTCGGTCACGCCTCGCGTGGCGGCGGTGCGCTCGAACGGATAGAGGTTCACGCACACCAGGTCGATGAACTCGACGTCCAGCTCCTCGGCGGCGCGCATGTGGCCGCGATCGCTACGGACCGCGAGCATGCCGGCGTAGAGCTTGGGGTGCAGGGTCTTGACCCGGCCGTCCATGATCTCCGGGAATCCGGTGAGGTCCGACACCTCCCGCACCGGGACGCCGCCGGCCGCGAGCTCACGCGCCGTCCCGCCGGTGGAGATGATCTCGACCCCGAGCTCCACGAGGCCGCGCGCGAACTCGAGGATCCCCGTCTTGTCAGACACGGACAGGAGGGCTCGCCCAACTCGGACCTCGCCGGGCGCGACCGGGGCGAACCGAGGCACGGACTGGGTGCCCTGCTCCATAGGCGCGACTCTATCGATCGATCGCCACGCGGCGCGGGTTAGCCTCGTCGAAGCGCACGGCGTCGCGGGCGATCAGGCGCACCGCCTCCGGCAGCAGCTCGTGCTCGATCGGCTGAAGGCGCGCCATCACCTCGGACGCCGTCCGAGCGTCCGGCAGCTCGACCGCGCGCTGGAGGATCACGGGCCCGCTGTCCACGCCCTCGTCCACGTAGTGCACGGTGACCCCGAACACCTTGACGCCGTAGGCGATCGCCTGCTCGACCGCGTGCAATCCGGGGAAGGCCGGCAGCAGAGCGGGGTGCACATTGATCACCCCGTTCGGGAACCGGCGCAGGAACTCCGGGTCCAGGAGCTGCATGTAGCCGGCCAGGACGACCAGCTCGGCCCCCTGATCGACCAGCCATCCGGCCATCGCGCGGTCGCGCTGGGCCCGGCCGCCTTCGCCGATCTCGAACGCGGCCGTGGCCACCGCCGCCTGGCGCGCTCGCTCGAGCGCACGAGCACCCGGCTTGTCCGAGGCGACGGCGACGATCCTCACGCCGTCGCGGCCGTGCACCCGATCGAGCAGTGCCTGGAGGTTCGTGCCTTCTCCGGAGGCAAGAACCGCGACGTTCATACCGGCTGGAGCTTCGGGAACCGCCCTCCCGTGGAGCGGAGGATCCCGGCCTCGAGCAGCTGGTCGACCCGCGTCAGCACCTCGGCGGAGCGAAGGTGGCCGTAGGCGCCGTAGGCGCCGAGCCGGTCGTAGGCGTACTGGGCGACCACCTTGGAGCGGCCGCCGCGGAGGATCTCGACCGCGCGGGTGCGGCCCACGGGAGGAGAGGCGGAGCCGACGACCTGGAGGATGGCGGCGTCGAGATCGCCCGCGGACCGCGGAGGCGCATCGCGCACCGCCACCGGACGCGCCGCCACCGGGCGCGCCGGAGCCGGCGAAGCCGGTTCGCCGGCGATCCTCGCCGCCGGCGCGCACACGTCGCAGCAATCGACCGACGGCGCCGCGGCGGCCCGATCGCCGAAATACTGCGAGCACCGCCGTCCGCCGGCACGCCGCCCCCTCGACGTACTGCCACACGGCGCGGTATTGGCGCCAGCGGACGCGCTCGGCGTCGCGGGCCGAGCTCAGGCACAGCGCCAGCGCCCGCCGCCCCCAGGCCTCGACGATCTGACCCGCCGCGCGATCGGGCGGCGAGGGCTGGGGCACGATCAGGCCGGCCCGCGTGAGATGGCCGATGATCGCGCGGACCGACTCCTCGTCGGCGCGCGGGCCCGTCACCGAGGCAAGCTCGGCGAGTGCAACGTCGTAGCGCCCGTCGAGCCCCGCCCAGCGCAGCCGCTCCGCCACCCGTTCGAACGCGCCGGCGTCGAGCCGTGAGCGCTGGATGAAGAACACGTGCAGGCCCTTGTCTCGCTGCTCGGCGAACAGCAGGCAGCGGGCCGGGGCGCCGTCCCGCCCGGCGCGGCCGGCCTCCTGGTAGTAGGCCTCGAGCGAGCCCGGCACGGTCGCGTGACACACGGTCCGTACGTTCGCCTTGTCGATGCCCATCCCGAACGCGTTGGTGGCGACGATCACGCGGGCCTCGCCGGACATGAAGCGCTCCTGCGTCCGCGTTCGCACGCCGCGCTCGAGCCCGGCGTGGTAGGCCAGCACCTCTTCGCCGAGCGCACGCGCGAGGAAGCCGGCCAACTGCTCGGTGGCGTTGCGCGTACCGGCGTAGACGATCGCCGGTAGCGCTTCCGGCTGTTTCAGGGCGGCGGCGAGACGCCGTCGCTTGTCGACGGTCGTGCCGCACCGGGCGACGGCGAAGGAGAGGTTCGGCCGGTCAAAGCCCGTGGTGATCCGCACCGGGTCGCGCATGGCCAGCCGGCGAGCGATGTCGTCCGCCACCTCCGGCGTGGCCGTCGCGGTGAGCCCGATCGTCGCGCGGGCGCCGAGCCGGCGTGCGACGTCGGCGAGGAAGAAGTAGTCGGGGCGGAAGTCGTGACCCCACTGCGAGATGCAGTGCGCCTCGTCGACCACGAACAGCCCGACCCTGGCCCGGGCGATCGCCTCGGCGAAGCGTGGGGAGCCGAACCGCTCGGGTGAGACGTACAGGAGCCGCACGTCCCCGGCGACCGCTCGGGCGACCGCGTCGGCGTTGGCCGCCCCGGCACGTTGCGCGTTGACCAGCTCGACGCGTCCGGGCGCCACCGCGCTGGAGCGCCTGCACCTGGTCCTGCATCAGCGACACGAGCGGCGAGACGACCAGCGTCAGGTCGCTGCGCATCAGCGCTGGGAGCTGGTAGCAGAGCGACTTGCCCGAGCCGGTCGGCATCACCACCAGCGCGTCGCGATCGGCGAGCGCGGCTGAGACCGCCTCGGCCTGGCCGGGGCGGAAGTCCTCGAAGCCGAACGCGCGCCGGAGCGCTTCACGGGGGTCCATCGGGCGCCCGACTGTAGCGGCGCGCCCGGCGGCCCCCGGAGGAACCGCCGGACGCCCGATGTCAGCTGTACCTGCCCTTCCGGCTGCGCTTGATCGCCAGCGTCTTGGTCGCGCGGTTGGCCTTCCCGCCGGTCGGCGTGAACGTCACCGCGACCGTCACCTGCGCGCGGCCGAGCTTCGTCAGCTCCGCCCGCGCGGCACCACCGAGTCGCAGGACGAGCTGAACCGTGCCCTTTGAGTGAGCGGTGGCCCCGGCGACTGCGTATGTGTAGGTCGTCGTCACGTGCTTGACGACCCGCTTGCCGTGAACTCGCTTGATCACGGTCCGGCGCACCGTGAACGTCGCCGTCGAGGTGAAACGACCGGCGTCCGGCGCGCTCACGGGAAGCGAGATCGTTCCGTTGCCGGCCACCTTGGCCTTGCCGAACGTGAAGCTGTTAGGTGGCGGCGGTGACTGCGCGTGCGAGGAGGGCGACGACGGCGGAGATGGCGAGGAAGGCGGAGAGGGTGCTGACGCCGTCGTGAACTGCTGATCCGGCCCATAGATCGTCCCATCCGGATCCTGGGCGACAGCCCGGAAGTGGTAGACGGTGCCCGGCGACAGACCGCTCAGCGACGTGCCGTACGACGAGCCCGAGGCGCCGGCGGGCAGCCCCTGGGAGACCGTGCTCGCGCCGTACGCGGTCGAGGTCC
This sequence comes from uncultured Solirubrobacterales bacterium, assembly GCA_963710305.1. GTDB lineage: Bacteria > Actinomycetota > Thermoleophilia > Solirubrobacterales > Solirubrobacteraceae > Palsa-465. Next base: position 28,996 of record CAVPZV010000012.1, read on the forward strand.
CGTACTGGAACCAGGCCGTTCCGGCCTGCACGTCCGGATTCGAGGCGGTGGCGCTCAGGGTTGCGCTCGTGGTTGCAACGCCCGAGGCGCTCTCCCCGCCGACGACGGGCGGACTCAGCTGGTAGGCGCCGATGTCACAGGCGCTCGCGGGCCGCGCCGCGCCGCGCTGATCGGTGGCCGGGCAGTTGCCCTGGCCTCCCTTGCCGATCGCCGGGCTGCCCTGACCCAGGGCCTGGGTATCGGTGGGGCCGCCGTTGTCCTGAAGCGCTCCGAGCCGGGGATCGGCGGAAGACAGATCGAAGCCGCAGCTGGTCTGTCCGGCCGGCCCTTCGAGGCTGTCGCGCGCGGTGGTCGTGCCGGCGTTCGGTACGTCGTAGCAGTTCGCGTCGCCGGTATTGGCCGCGACGATCGTGCTCACCACCGTGAGCGTGCCGGTGTTGTAGATCCCGGCGCCGCCTGGGTCGCCGGCGGAAGCGATCGAGTTTCCGGCGATCGTGTCGCCGGTGAGCGTGGCGCTCGAGGTTTCGGTCCACAGAGCGCCGCCGGCCGCGCTCGGTCCCGTGGCGTTGTTGCCGGTCAAGGTGCTGTTGGTCAGCGCCAGCGAGCCGCCCTCGATGAAGATCGCCCCGCCGAGCCCCGTTCCGCTGTCGAGGCCACTCCCGGCCGGCCCCCCGGCCGTGTTCGCGCTGAACGTGCTCCCGGTGACGATGACGGAACCGCTGGCGGAGATCGCGCCGCCGGAGCCCTGCCCGCTGTAGGAACCAGATCCACCGGCTCCGCCCACCGCGTTGGCGGTGAACGTGCTGTTCTGCACCGTCAACGAGCCGCCGTTGACGAAGATCGCTCCACCCTGTCCCGAGCCGCTGTCGACACCCGAGCCGCCCTGACCGCCGGCGCGGTTGTGATCGAAGAGAGTGTCTCTGAGCGTGAGCGACCCGTTGTCAGCGATCGCTCCGCCGCTGTCCGAAGCATTGCCCGCTGAGAACTCGAGGCCCGAGATCGACACCGTGGCCGAGGGGTCGACGCTCATGATCTGGTTGTTGTTCCCGTCGACGTCCAGCACGGTCGCGCCGGGACCCTCGATGGTCATGCTCCTGCGTCACCATGAGCGTCCCGGCCGTCAGGTTGATCCTCCCGCTCACGCCCGGGGCGAATTCGACGACGGTGGGAGGGCCGGCGTCGGCGTCGGCCGCGCTGATGGCCGCCGCGAGCGAACCCGCCCCGGTGCTGTCCGTGTTGGTCACGGTGTAGGTGCCGGCAAGCGCCGGCGCCGCTCCGCCGCCCAGGCATCCCAGCGCCACGAGGAACGGCAGCCAGACGCGCCTACGCCCGGCAAAAGACGAGATCAACCCCTGCATCGGTGCCTCCTAACCGATTCGGTGTACGCAACGACCATGCCTGAAGCATGGATCTAAGCCCCCGGTGCGCGCATCGGGCCCGAGCCCAGTCTTTGCGGCGTCAGGTGCCTCAGATCCGACAAGCGGGTGCCTTATGGGTGCACTGTGCGCACAGTCACGGCCCACGAGGCCGATCGAGGCAATAGTGGAACCATGCTTCCTATCGCAATAGCCGTATTCGGCTCGGCCGCGCTGATCGGTCTCGCTCGTCGGGCCCAGCGCACCCGCAGCGTCAGCCACCACCCGTACGGGAACCCATACGACGACGCACCCGGCGCTCGCGCGCAGACGCGACGCTAGCCCGCGGCGCATGCCGCACCAACCGTGTGCGGCATGTCACAACGGGTTAAGTGCCTTACGTCACAACCGTCTCACGCCCGCGGGCGCATCCTGTTGGCACAGCCAACAAAGGAGGAGACGATGGCGTTCACCGGCGGAGCCCTCATCTTCGGAGTGTTCATCGTGTTCGCGCTGCTGGTCTTCATCTACAGCCACCTACACCAGGCGCGGTAGCGGGATCAACCAGCATCCGTACATGAACCCCTACGGCGACAGCCCGGGGGCGTGGCGCAAGAGCTCGCTCTCGCACGACCCGCGCGCGTCGATCCACTTCCCGCGCGGCCTCCGCTAGGCGCGGCGGCCCGCGGGCGCCCGGCACGGAGGCCGGGCGCAACCGGCCCCAGGGACGCCCGGCCGCAGGCCCGGCCCCTACACCTTGACGAGGGGCAGCTCGAGCGAGTCCTTGCCGCCTGCGGTCTCGGTGCCCTCGAGCGGATAGTCGCCGGTGAAGCAGGCGTCGCAGTGCGTGTCGCGCGAGCTGCCGATCGCGTCGTAGACGCCTCGGAGCGACAGGTAATGCAACGAGTCCGCGCCGAGCTCCGCGGCCACCTCCTCGACCGTGCGGCCGTGGGCGATCATCTCCTCGCGCGTGGACATGTCGATCCCGTAGTGGCACGGGTGCTTGATCGGGGGCGCTGAGATGCGCAGGTGGACCTCGGCGGCGCCGGCGTCGCGCAGCATCTGGACGATCTGGCGCGTGGTGTTGCCGCGCACGATCGAGTCATCGACCACGATCAGGCGCTGGCCGGCGACCACCTCGGGCAGCGGGTTGAACTTGAGGCGCAGGCCATGCCGGCGGAGCTCCTGGCCCGGCTGGATGAACGTGCGCGCGACGTAGCGGTTCTTGATGAAGCCGTCGTCCTGGGGCAGGCCGGCGGCGCGCGCCAGGCCCCGGGCCGCGGCGTTGCCCGAGTCCGGCACCGGGATCACGAGGTCGGCGTCGACCGGCGCCTCGTGCCACAGGTTCTCGCCCATCCGCCCGCGCGCGACCTGGAGCACGTTCCCCGCCATGCGGGAGTCGGGCCGGGCGAAGTAGATGTGCTCGAACACGCAGAAGGCGGGCCGCTCCGAGGCGACGATGCGGGTCTTGACCCCGCGCTCGGTCAGCGTGATCACCTCGCCGGGCTGGACCTCGCGCAGGTAGCGGGCGCCGATCAGGTCGAAGGCGCAGGACTCGCTGGCCACGCAGTAGGCGGTGGCGGCGGGGTTCTGCTCGTCCTCGATCATGCCGAGCGCGAGCGGCCGCAACCCGTGGGGATCGCGGAAGGCGACGACGGCCTCCTCGGTCATGACGACGGTCGAGAAGGCGCCCTTCAGGCGCGGCAGCACGTCGGCCACCGCGTCCTCGATCCGCTCGGCCGGGTGGGTGGCGAGCAGGGCGGCGATGATCTCGGAGTCGGAGGTCGAGCTGAAGGGGACATCGCGACCGCGCAGCTCGGAGTGCAGCTCAACCGCGTTGATCAGGTTGCCGTTGTGGGCGAGGGCCAGCGTCCGGCGATCGTCGCGGACGATCGGCTGGGTGTTCTCCCATTCCGAGGAGCCGGTGGTGGAGTAGCGGACGTGGCCGATGGCCATGTCGCCGATCAGCGAACGGAGCTTGTGCTCGTCGAACACCTGGGCGACCAGTCCCTGGTCGCGGATGGCCATGATGTTCCCACGCTGGAACGCGGTGGCGATCCCGGCCGATTCCTGTCCGCGGTGCTGGAGGGCGAACAGGGCAAAATAGGCGACGCGCGCGACGTCGTGGCCCGGCGCATATATGCCGAACACACCGCATTCGTCGCGTGGCCCGTCGCGATGATCGATCACAGGAGGCATGGCGCAGACAGAAGCATGCCGCAGCCGTCGGCCGGACCTTTTCAAGGCTAGCAGCGGAGCTCAGAGGTACTGGGCGATTCCCCGCTCGCGGGCCACGCGCAGCTCGTCCAGCCCCACCTCGAGCTGTCCGGAGATCTCGAGCCGGTCGCCGCCGACGCGGCCGATCACGACCCCGATCCCGGCCAGATCGGCCTCGGCCCCCGAGACCACGAAGCCCTGGCCCGGGGCCTCGCCGAACAGCTCCTCGAGGCCTCCGGCCACCGACACGCGGGCGCCGATCCCGCCGGCCAGGCAGCACTCGGCGAGCGCCACCGCCAGGCCGCCCTCGGCGATGTCGTGGGCGCTCGCCACGCGTCCGTCGCGCACCGCGTCGCGGACCAGGACGTGCGCCGCGTGCGCGGCCCCCGGGTCCAGCCCGGGGAGTGGGCCAATAGGCGCCTCCCCCCGCAGCTTCGCCAGCTCCGAGCCCGCCAGCGAGCCCTCGAACGGTCCCACCAAGGCGATCGCGTCGCCGTCGACAACGAAGCCGCAGCGCCCGGACCGCTCCGCGGAGGGCAGCTTGCCCACCATCCCCACCACCGGGGTCGGATAGATCGGGCCCGCGGGTCCCTCGTTGTACAGAGAGACGTTCCCGCCCACGACCGGCACACCGAGCGCCTCGCACGCAGAGGCCAGGCCCTCCACGGCGGAGACGAGCTGCCACGCCACGTGGGGCTTCTCGGGATTGCCGAAGTTCAGGCAGTTGGTCAGCCCCAGCGGCTCGGCCCCGACGCAGGCCAGGTTGGCGGCGCACTCGAACACGGCCTCGGCGGCACCCGCGCGCGGGTCGCAGGCCACGCGCCGGCCGTTGCCGTCGATCGCCACGGCGATCGCCGAGCCGTCCGCGAGCATCAGGACCGCGGCGTCGGCCTCGTCGGGGCGCCGGACCGTCCGGGACTGCACGACCGGGTCGTACTGCTCGAACACCGGCCGGCGCGAGGCCAGGTTCGACGAGCCGATCAGCGTCAGCAGGATCTCGGCCGGCGAGGCGCCGGCGGCGAGCACGGCGGGAGCGCCGAGGTAGAGGCCGTCTCCCGGAGGCTCGCGGCGAAAGGTCGTACAAAGGGCACTCGTCGACGAGCACGCCGCACGGGCAGCTCGCCCACCACGGCGCCGTCGGACAGGACGCGCAGGCGGTCGCCGTCGGTGACCGATCCGATCGCCGTGGCCAGCGTCTCCCAATGCGCGCAGACCGCCAGCACCTCGTCGACCCGCGAGGGCTCGACCACGCACAGCATCCGCTCCTGCGACTCCGAGACCATGATCTCGAACGGCTCCATCCCCGGCTCGCGCAGGGGCACCCGCGCCACGTCGATGTCGAGCCCGACGCCGCCCTTGCTCGCCATCTCCGAGCTCGACGAGGTCAGGCCGGCCGCGCCCAGGTCCTGCAGCGACACCAGCAGCTCGCGGTCGAGCAGATCGAGGCAGCACTCGAGGAGCTTCTTCTCCGCGAACGGGTCGCCGATCTGGACCGAGGGGCGCTTCGCTTCGTCGGCCTCCCCCAGCTCGGCCGAGGCGAGCACCGAGGCGCCGCCGATCCCGTCGCGTCCGGTCAGCGCGCCCAGCAGGATGAGCACGTTGCCCGGCCCGGCCGCCGCGCTCCGGGTCAGGCGCTCGTGCGGCGCGAGGCCCAGGCACATGGCGTTGATCAGGCAGTTCTGCTCGTAGCTCGGCTCGAAGTAGATCTCGCCGCCGACGGTGGGGACGCCGATCGAGTTGCCGTAGTGGCCGATGCCGGCGACGGCGTTCGCGAGCAGGTAGCGCGAGCGCTGCGGATCCGGCGATCTCGCCGAAGCGCAGCGAGTCGAGCACGGCGATCGGCCGCGCGCCGACCGCGAACACGTCGCGGAGGATCCCCCCCACTCCGGTGGCCGCGCCCTGGAACGGCTCCACCGCGCTCGGGTGGTTGTGCGACTCGACCTTGAAGGCCACGGCCAGCCCGCCGCCGACGTCGACCGCGCCGGCGTTCTCGCCCGGGCCCATCAGGACCGCGGGTCCCTGCGTCGGCAATCGCCGCAACAGTTTCCGCGAGTGCTTGTAGGCGCAGTGCTCGGACCACATCAGCGAGAGCATCGCCAGCTCGACGCCGTTCGGCTCGCGGCCGAGCTTCTCGAGGATCAGCTCGTATTCGTCGTCGGTGAGCCCGAGGGCGCGGTGAGGGCTAAGCGGCGAGGACGCGGTCATCGACGTGCGCTCGCATCGACTCGAAGATCCGGAGGCCGTCGACCGAGCCGGTCAGCGCATCGACCGCGTGCTCGGGATGGGGCATCAGCCCGAAGACGTTGCCCCGCTCGTTGCAGACGCCCGCGATGTCGCGCAGCGATCCGTTCGGGTTCTCGCCGGCGGCGTAGCGGAGCAGCACCTGTCCGCCGGCCTCCATCGCGTCGAGCTCCTCGTCGGGCGCGTAGAACCGGCCGGTGGTGTGCTTGACCGGGATCGACAGCCGCTCGCCCGGCGAGCACGCGCGCGTGAACGGAGAGTCGACGCCCTCGACCACCAACGCCACCTGCCGGAACAAAAAGCGCAGCGAGACGTTGGGGAGCAGCGCGCCGGGAAGCAGGCCGGCCTCGCACAGGACCTGGAAGCCGTTGCAGATCCCGAGGACGAGCCCGCCCGTCGCGGGCAAACGAAGCCACCGACTCCATCACGGGCGCGAAGCGCGCGATCGCGCCGGCGCGCAGGTAGTCCCCGTAGGAGAACCCGCCGGGGACGATCACCGCGTCGACCCCCTGCAGCGAACGGTCGGCGTGCCAGAGCAGCTCGGCATCGGCCACACGCAACGCCGCCTGGAGCGCGTCGACGTCATCGCACGACCCGGGGAAACGAACCACGCCGAACTTCACGAGACGATCTCGTAGTCCTCGATCAGCGGGTTGGCCAGCAGCCGCTCACACATCTCGGGCAGGCGCGCAGGATCCTCGACATCGAGCTCGATCAGGCGCCCGATGTGCACATTGCTGACCCCGATGAAGCCGAGTGCGGGCAGCGCACGCTCCACGGCTTGCCCCTGCGGATCGAGGATGCCTGCCTTGGGGCGTACGAGGACCCGCGCCCGCATCAGGCGGCGGTCCGGGACCGCCAGGCGTCGAACGGCTCGCCGGTGATCCGCTCGTAGGCCTCGACGTACTTCTCGCGCGTGCGCTGGACGACGTCGTCGGGAATCGCCGGCGCCGGCGGGTTGCGGTCCCAGCCGGTGCCCGAGGCCCAGTCGCGCACGTACTGCTTGTCGAAGCTCGGCTGGCCCCGGCCCGGCTCGTACTGGTCGGCGGGCCAGAAGCGCGAGGAGTCCGGCGTGCACACCTCGTCGGCGAGCACGAGCTGCCCGCTCGAGTCGAGGCCGAACTCGAACTTGGTGTCGGCGAGGATGATCCCGCGCTCGCGCGCGTGATCCGCGGCCGCGCTGTACACGGCGATCGCGAGGTCACGGAGCCGTTCGGCCACCCCCCGGTCCCCGATCAACTCGACCGTGCGCTCGAAGTCGATCGCCTCGTCGTGGCCGACCTCGGCCTTGGTCGAGGGCGTGTAGAGCGGCTCGGGCAGCCGGTCCGACTCGCGCAGCCCGGAGGGCAGCGACAGCCCGGAGACGGTGCCGGTGCGCTGGTAGTCCTTCCAGCCCGAGCCCGTGATGTAGCCGCGGACGATGCACTCGACCGGGAGCATGTCGAGCTTGCGCACGACCATCGCGCGACCCCGGGCCTCGTCCGGGACCCCATCGGTCACGCTTATCAGGTGGTTCGGGACGATCCCGGCGGTCCGCTCGAACCAGAACGCGGACAGGCCGGTGAGGACCGCGCCCTTGTCCGGGATCGGCGTGGGATGGACGACGTCGTAGGTGGAGATGCGGTCCGAGGCGACCATCAGCAACTCGTCGCCGAGGTCGTAGATCTCGCGGACCTTTCCCGAGGAGAGCAGGGGCAGGTCGGCTAGAGCGCTCACGGTTCGATCGTAGCGGCCGATCCCGACGGGGCCGTGCTCGATATGCCGCGGATAGCGCGGAAAATCGAGCACGCATTAGAGTCCCGGAGCGATCGCATGGCGACACGCTCGAGATCCCCACGCCGGACGGCACCTTCGACGGCTACCTGGCCCTCCCGGCCTCCGGCACCGGCCCCGGGATGATCGTCCTCCAGGAGATCTTCGGCGTCGGCGACTACATCAAGGGCGCCGCCGACCGGCTGGCCGGGCTCGGCTACGTCGCCTTCGCGCCCGACCTCTACTGGCGGATCGAGCCGCCACGCCACCCCCGAGGACCTCGACGAGGCGATGCAGTTCGCCCAGCAGCTCGATCCCGCCAAGGCGGTCCAGGACGCGATCGCCGCCCTGAACACGCTCCGCGAGCGCTCCGAGGTCATGAATCGCAAGGCCGGCGTGCTCGGCTTCTGCCTGGGCGGGACGCTCGCCTTCGGGGTGGCCGCCCACGGCGATCCGGACACGGCCGTGTCCTACTACGGCTCCGGGGTCCCGGACATGCTCGGCGAGGCGGACGCGATCACCTGCCCACTCCTGCTGCACTTCGGTGGCGCCGACCAGTTCATCCCGCGCGAGCGCGTCGACAGTGTGGCGCAGTTCGCCGACACGCGGCCGAACTTCGAGTGCCACATCCAGGAGGACGCCGGCCACGCCTTCGACAACCCCTCGCCGATGTTCCACAACCCGGACGCCGCCGCGCGGGCGTGGGAGATCACGCGGGAGTTCCTCGCCCGCACGCTCCCGATCGACTAACGCATGCGCCTGGCCGTGGTCGGCCACGTCGAGTGGGTGGACTTCGTCTCGCTGGATCGGTTCCCTCGCCAGGGCGAGGTCTCGCACGCGATCGAGGCGTTCTCGCGCGCTGGTGGCGGCGGCAGCGTGGCGGCGGCCGCACTCGCCGAGCTCGGAGCCGAGGTTGACTTCTTCACCGCGCTCGGGCGTGACCCCCATGGCGAGGCCGCGGCGAACGAGCTACGAGAGCGCGGCGTCAACCTGCACGTGGCCTGGCGCAGCGAGCCGACGCGACGCGCGCTGACCTTGCTGCAGGACGCCGGCGAGCGCACGATCATCACGATCGGCGATCGCCTCGCCCCCCGAGGCGACGACGACCTCGACTGGTCGCGCCTGGCGGACACCGCCGGGGTGTACTTCACGGCCGGCGATCCCGGCGCCCTTGCGCGCGCCCGACGCGCGCAGATCCTCACGGCGTCGCCTCGCGCGCGCGAGGTCCTCACCGAGGGACAACTCGACGCGATCATCTTCAGCGCCCACGACAGCGACGAGACCGCATGGGCCGAGCGCGCCCAGGGCCGAGCGCGCCTGCTCGTCGCCACCGAGGGCGAGGCCGGCGGCCGGTGGTGGGGTGCGTCCGAGGGACGGTGGCAGGCGACCGAGCTCCCGGGCGAGCCGAAGGACGCGTACGGGTGCGGCGACTCATTCGCGGCCGGGTTCACCTTCGCGCTCGCGCAGGGACAGCCGCCGGACGAGGCCGCGGTTCTCGGCGCGCAGTGCGGCGCCCGCGCCCTGACGAGGGTCGGCGCGCCCTAATCTCCGTCACGCAGGATGCCCATCAAAAGCCCCTACCAAGTCCTGGGCGTGCCCCCGACCGCCACCGATGGCGAGCTCCGCAGCGCCTACCGCCGGCTCGTCCAGCTCCACCACCCCGACCACAACGCCGGCTCGCCCGAGTCGGCCCGCCGGTTCGAGGAGGTGCAGGAGGCCTACGCGCAGGTGCTGCGCGAGCGCAAGGCCGGGCCGCCCCCGCCTCCTCCGCGGGCCGACGCGCCGGCCGGACCGGAGCTCGACAAGCGCCTGCAGGACCTCGAGCGCCAGGTCAAGGCCGCGCGGGAACGCGCTCAGCGCGCCGCCCACAAAGCCACCCGGGAAGCCGCGCGCGCGGCCAGGAGCAGTGACCGCAGGCGCCCCACGGACGAGGAGCTCGGGTACTACAGCACCGAGGACAATTTCACGAGCATCATCAGCGACGCGCGCGAGGAGCTCTCAAACCGGCTCAGGCACGCGCAGGAGCATCCCGTGGCCCGGCGCGTGACGGACCTGATCGAGGGCCTCGAGGAGCTCGCGTCCAAGCTGGACCGCCCGTCCGAAGGGCTGACTCACTTCAGGGTGCCGATGATCCAGGCCCGCGGTATCGGCCCGTAGAAGCGACTGTCGGCTGACGCGCCGCGGTTGTCCCCGAGACGGGTCACGATTCGCGCGGAGCGATCTCGTCCAGCCGCCCCACGATCTCGGGCGCGTAGCGGACGAACGACGCGAAGTCGAAGATCGCATCCAGATCGAGGCCCTCCCCCGCCGGGTCGCCGGCCAGCAGCGCTCGCAACGGCACCCGCTGATCCAGCGCGTGCTGGGCGAGTCGCTGAACCACGCGATACGCGTCGTCGCGCGTCATCCCGCGGTCGACCAGGGCCAGCAGCACTCGCTGGGAGAACAGCGCGCCGCAGGTCAAATCGAGGTTCGCGCGCATGCGCTCCGCATCCACGACCAGCCCCTCCACGAGCGAGATCGTTCGCCGCTGCATGTGGTCGAGCAGGATCGTCGAATCGGGCAGGATCACCCGCTCGACCGACGAGTGCGAGATGTCGCGCTCGTGCCACAGCGCCACGTCCTCGATCGCGGCCATCGCGTTGCCCCGCAGCACGCGGGCCAGGCCGGTGACCTGCTCGGACTTGATCGGGTTGCGCTTGTGGGGCATGGCGCTCGAACCCTTCTGCTGCCCGGTCGCGAACGGCTCGCGCGCCTCGGACACCTCCGTGCGCGCCAGGTGCCGGATCTCCACCGCCAACCGCTCGAGTCCCGCTCCCGCCACCGCGATCGCGGAAAGGAGCGAGGCGTGGCGGTCGCGCGCCACCACCTGCGTCGACACCGGCTCGCGCTCGAGCCCCAGCCGCGCCAGCACCCGCTCCTCGAACGACGGCGAGGTCGCCGAGTACGTTCCGACCGCGCCCGAGACCGCGCCCACGCACGTCTGATCGAACGCGCGCTCCAGCCGCTCCGCGTTCCGCCACGCCTCGAACGCGAACCCCGCCAGCTTGATCCCGAACGTCGTCGGCTCCGCGTGGATCCCGTGCGTCCGGCCCGCGCACAGCGTCGACGCGTGCTCACGAGCGCGCCGGGCCAGCACGTCCACCAGACGCCGGGAGTCGGGCAGCACGAGCGAAGCCACGGAGCGCAGCTGGAGCGCCAGCCCCGTGTCGAGCACGTCACTCGAGGTCAGCCCGTGGTGGATCCAGCGTCCCGCCGGTCCGGCCGACGCGGACAGCACGTCCACGAACGCGGCCACGTCGTGGTCGGTCACCTTCTCGCGCTCGGCGATCGCCTCCACCGTGAAGGTCGCGCTCCGGATGGCGTCCAGCTCGGAAGCCGACACGCCCTCCATCTCCTCGCACGCCGCCACCTCGACCTGGCGCATCGCCTCGAAGCGCGCGCGGTCAGACCAGATCTCGCCGAGCTCGCGGCGCGTGTACCGGGCGATCATCCGCCGGCGAGCTCGACTGACTTGATGATCAGCATCACGAGCGCGACGACCATATAGCCACCGAGGCCCAGCATCGCCGCGCGCCGCCCGAGCGAGAGGCTCGGCCGCGTGAGCAGCGTCGCCGGCGGCATGGTCCACAGCTCCTTGGCCACCGGCGCCGCCGTGTCGAGCACGGTGACGCCGGCACCGCCCCGCTCGCGCCACCACGTCGTCGCGCCGAGCATCACGAGGGCCACGACGACGACGCACGCCCCGACCAGGAACAGCGTGGTGACGTCGACGCTCGGGAACAGCGTCGTGATCGTCAGCACCACCGACAGCAGGACGAGCGCGCCGACGATCAGGCTGGCGAAGGCCTTCAGCCACGGGCCGTTGGCCCACGGCCCGAGCACGTCGCGGTCGTTGCAGAGCATCAGCAGGAACAGCGTCGTCATCGGCAACAGGATGCCGCACAGCGCCTGCACCGCCTCGGTGATCACGCCGAGCGGGGCACTGGGGATCAGGACGATCCCCGCGGCGGCCAGGATCAGCACGATGAACACGGAGTAGAAGCCGCGCGCCTCGTTGAAGCTGCGATGCAGCGAGCCCTTCGTCCCGAACACGTCGCCGATCACGTAGCTCGTGGCCAGCGTGACCGCGCCGGCCCCGATCAGCGATGCGTTCAGGAGCACGATCGCGAAGAACGCCCCGGCGGCCGAGCCCACCGTGTGGTCAAGCGCGCGCGCCACCCCGCCGGCGTCGGTGAAGTGCCCGAAGTACGGAGTCCCCGAGAGCGCGAACCCCGCGGCGCAGATCAGCGCGCCGGCGCCGAGAACCACCACGACGGCGCCGAGCATCGTGTCGACGCGCTCGTAGTTGATCCAACGCGGCGTGATCCGCTTGTCGACGATGTTCGACTGCTGGAAGAACAGCTGCCACGGGGCCACCGTGGTCCCGACGATGGCGATCAGGAGCAGCACGGCGTTGGAGCTCGCGCCGCCCTGGATCCCGGGCACGAACAGATGGTGCGCAATCTGACCGAAGTGCGGATGCGAAATGAAGAACAGCGGGATCACGAGCAGGTTCGCGAACACGAACGCGAACATCGACCGCTCCCAGGCCCGGAAGCTGCCGCTCGCCGTCACCGCGATCAGCGCCACCGCGGCCAGCGGAACCGACAGGTACTGCGTGACCCCGAGGTAGCCGAGGGCGAGGCTCACGCCGATGAACTCGGTGACGATGATGAGGAAGTTCTGGAGCAGCAGGTAGCTCGCCTCGAACCATCCCCACCCGCGGCCCAGGCGCTCGATGATCAGCCGCGCGTGGCCCACGCCGGTCACCGCGCCGAGGCGCACGACCATCTCCTGGTTGACGATCAGGACCGGGACCAGGAGCAGCAGCACCCACAACAGGCTGACCTTGTAGTCCTGGCCCGCCTGCGCGTACGTCGAGACGCCGCCGGCGTCGTTGTCGCCGACCATCACGATCAGCCCGGGGCCGATGATCGCGAGCAGCGCCATCGCGCGGGAGCGCAGCCCGCGGTGTCCCTCGTCCTGGACGCGAATGGTCCCGAACGCGCCCTGGATCTCGGCGTCGGCGAGGCCGGAGGAGAGCGGCGGGGGCGCAGGCGCCGCGGACGCGCGCGCGCCGGAGGGTGCATCGTTCGCCATCTGCTCGACCTCCTTTCACTTCGCCGGCACGACCGTCGCGGCCGGCCTCGGAGGTCCCTCGCGTGCTCGGATCAGCTCCGGAGCGAGACGACGCTCACGACGCCAGCCGCGAAGCGGCTACTTCGCGGCCGCTCGTCGTTGTCTGGATGTAAGTCGTCGTGAGCCATCTGTCCCCGAGGCTACCAGCCGAGGCTGGGGCTCCGCGCAAAGGCACGGGCAATCGAACCCGCCCGCGCCGCCTAATCGCGCGCCACGCCGGCGCGCCGGCGCCACTCCTCCGGCAGCAGCCGCTCGAGCACGTCGTCGACCGCGATGATGCCCACCGGTTTGCCCTCGCCGTCGAGCACCGGGATGGCGATCAGGTTGAAGTCGGTCATCACCCGCGCGACCTCCGGCAGGTCGGCCTCGGCGCCCACGGTCGGGATCGGCGACTCGTCGATCAGGTTGCACACCGGCTCGCTCGGCTCGGCGCGAACCAGGTCGGCCAGCGACAGCGCCCCGGCCAGCGTTCCGTCGTCCGCGGTGACGCACACGATCGACGCGGGCTGGGCTCCCAGCTCGCTCGCGCGCACGCCGGCCAGCGCCTGCTCGACCGTGGCCTGTGTCCCCGCCGAGACGAAGTCCGGGTTCATCATCCCTCCGGCCGTCTCCGGGTTGTGTCCGAGCAGCGCGCGGATCTTGCGCTGCTTGGCCGCCGGCAGCAGGTTGAGGATGGGCAACCGCCGCTCCTGCTCGAGCTCGAACAGCAGGTCGGCGGCGTCGTCGGAGGCCATGCGCGCCAGCACCGCCGCCGCCTCGGCATCCGAGCGCTCTCGCAGGAACTCGACCTGATGCTCGTCGTCGAGCTCCTCGAACACGTCCGCCTCGAGCTCCTTGTCCTGGCCCACCGCCTCGAGGATCTCCTCGCCCTCCTCGTGCGAGGCCGCCTCCACCAGGTCGGCGATCTGCGCGGGGTGAAGGCGGGCCAGCCGCCGGGAGGCGAGCTTCAGCCGCGAGCTGGGGACGTGCCGGACGAACGGCTCCACCTTGTCCCAGGGCACGAACGCCGTGTGCTCGGAATCGTGGCCGCGGAAGCGCCGGGGGAGGAGTCGCCACAGGCGCGGGCGCAGGCTCGCGTCGATCCCCGCCACCCGCCACCGGCCGTCCTCGCACACGAGGTCGACCTCGTGCGCGCTGACCAGACGGGCGGTCTCCACGTTGATCAGGCTGTGGTCGAGCACGTCACCGCGCAGCAGGACCTCGCCGGGGCGCCGCTCGAACTGCGCCAGGTCGAGCTTGGTCGTCCCGGTCCGCACCTCGAAGGGCCCGAGCTGGTCGACCCTCTCGATGGGCACGAACGCCTCGCGCCCCCCGATCCGCGCCTTCAACCCGATCACCGGGGGGAGCCCGTCGCCGTGGTCCAGACGGGCTACGAGATCATCGACGCGACCCAGCCGCTCGCCGGCGGAGTCGAGCAGGGGGCTCCCGGCCAGCGAAGAGAGATGAACGATCTGCTCGGGCATGAGTACCCGCCCGCACAATCTAGCGCCGGCGCGGGCGCGGGCGCGTCAAATACTCAGGATCCGCGCCGCCAGCACGGCCGCGTTCCGTGCGTTGTCGACGCCCACGCAGCCGACGGGCACCCCCGGCGGCATCTGGGCGATCGAGAGCAGCGCGTCGAGTCCGCCCGCCACCGAGGTCCGGCTCGTCAGCGGCACGCCGATCACCGGCAGATCGGAGTGCGCGGCCACCACGCCGGGAAGCGCGGCCGACAGGCCGGCGCCGGCGATGATGACCTTGAGCCCGCGCAGACGGGCGTTCTTGGCGTAGTCGGCGACCTCGTCGGGCTGGCGGTGAGCCGACATCACGCGCGTCTCGGAGCGGATCCCGCGCTCGGTCAGCTCCTTCTCGGCCGCTTCCATCGCCGCCATGTCGCTCTTGGACCCCATCACGATGCCGACGCGCGGCGCGTCGACGTCGAGCTCATCGAACTCGGTCTCCGGATCGGGCAGGGTCGGCGGGGCCGGTGCGGGCTGCTCGGCCGCGCTCATGCCGCCGCGCGCAGCGCGATGTCCCGGCGCAGCTGCTTACCGTCGAACTCGATCATGTCCGCGGCAGCATAGGCGGCGAGGCGGGCGGACGCTGCGTCCTCCCCGAGCGCCGTGACGCCCAGCACCCGTCCGCCGGCGGTGACGATCGCCCCGTCCTCCCGGCGCGCCGTCCCCGCGTGCGTCACGTACACGTCCTCCGGGACGTCCTCGAGGCCGGTGATCACGTCCCCGCGCGAGGCGCCGGCGGGATAGCCGCGGCTGGCCAGCGCGATCGTCACCGCCGTCCGCTCGTCCCACTCCAGCGGCGGGAATCCCGCAAGCCCGCCCGGCTCGCACGCGGCCTCGAACAGGGCGAGCAGGTCCGAGCGCAGCCGGGGCAGGACCGCCTGCGTCTCGGGATCGCCGAAGCGGACGTTGAACTCGAGCACCTTCGGGCCGTCCGGGGTCATCATCAGGCCCGCGTAGAGGCAGCCGTGGAACGGGATGCCGCGCCGCGCGAGCTCGTCCAGCACGGGCTGGTGGACGCCGGCGCAGATCTCGGCCGCCCGAGCGCCGTCGATCGCCGGCACCGGTGAGTAGGAGCCCATGCCGCCCGTGTTCGGCCCCCGGTCGCCGTCGAAGATGCGCTTGTAGTCCTGGGCGCTCGCGAGCGGCACCGCCCGCTCGCCGTCGCACACCGCGAGCAGCGAGAGCTCCTCGCCCTCCAGGTGCTCCTCGACCACCACCCGCTCGGTGCCGAAACGACGCTCCACCAGGAGGTCCTGCAGTGCCTCCCGCGCCTGCGCCTCGTCGGTGGCGATCACCACGCCCTTGCCGGCGGCCAGCCCGTCGGCCTTGATCACCGTCGGATAGCGGGTGATCGCCCGGAGACCTTCCTCTGCCTCGGTGACCACGGTGTGCTCAGCCGTGGGAACGCCGGCGGCCGCCATCACCTCCTTGCAGAACGCCTTGGAGCCCTCCAGCCGCGCCGCCTCCCGGCGCGGGCCGAAGGTGCGCACGCCGGCGTCGTCCAGCGCGTCGACCAGGCCGTCCACCAGTGGCGCCTCGGGTCCGACGACAACCAGATCGACCGCCTCGTCGCGCGCCAGCGCCACCAGCCCGTCGAGATCGTCGACGCCGACGTCGAGTACCCGCGCGTCCTGCGCGATGCCGGCGTTGCCGGGTGCGCACAGGATCTCGGGCGCCCTCAGCGCCTGGACGATGGCGTGCTCGCGTGCCCCGGAGCCGACGACCAGGACCCGCTCAGATGAGGCCAATGAAGTCGTCGATCGGGATCGCCACCAGCGTCTCGTACTTGGCCGTCCCGCGCGAGCCGAGCTCGAGCGACACGCGTGACATCGTCTTCTCGTCCGGCGCCTCGACCACGTTCACGAAGTCGAACTGCCCGAGCGTGGCCCACTGCGCCTTGACCGACGCTCCGAGTTGCTCCACCTCGCGATTGACTTCCTTGATCCGCGACGGATTGTTCTTGATCGTCTGCACGCCCTCCGGGGAGAGCCGCGAAAGCATGATGTAGGTAGGCATGCACGGCACTTTATGGGCGTCGTGCCGGCCCCGCCTTCCCGACCGCATCCGCCCGCGGCATCCCTGCCGCGCCCGATGCCGACGAGACGTGGGCCTCGAGCGCGTCGCGGACCTCGCCGTCCAACTTGTGGGGGACGTCGCGGTCGATGATCGCGAGCGCCTCCTCGGGCGGGAGCGGGCCGCGGTAGGGCCGCTCGGCGGTCAGCGCCTCGTAGACGTCGGCCACGGCCAGCACCCGCATCGGCAGGTCCAGGTGCGCCGCCGTGAGCGAGCGCGGGTAGCCGCTGCCGTCGAGCTTCTCGTGGTGGTTGGCGGCGAGATCGGCGAGCTCGGCGAAGCACGGCGCGCGCTCGAGGATGCGCAGCGTGTGCACCGGATGGGTCTTGACGGCGATGAACTCCTCGTCGGTCAGCTTGCCCGGCTTGTCGAGGATCAGGTTCGAGACCGCGAGCTTGCCGATGTCGTGGAGCAGCCCGGCTCGACGGAGGATGCGCCGTCCGGCGACGTCGAAGCCGAGCACGACGGCGATCCCGTCGGCGATCTCGGCCACGCGCTGCGAGTGGCTCGCCGTGAACGGCGACTTGGCGTCGATCACGCGCGCGAACGCCTCGGCGATCCGGTCGAGCCGGTCCTCGTCGCCCGCGAGCGCGAACTCCGGCGGCTCCCACTCGGAGACGTCGGGCGACTCCAGCGCGGCCCAGAAGTCGCGGTCGCCGCAGAAGCCCAGGAACGCGTCGACGAGCGCCGGATCGAACCAGCGCCCCCGCCGATGCTTGGCCACGGCGCGGGCGGCCTTGACGCCCCCGCTCGCGTGGAACACCTCGACCGTCTGGGCCAGGCACAGGATCCGTGCGGCCAGCGGGATCGCCTCGCCGCGCAGCCCGTCGGGCAGGCCGCGGCCGTCCCAATGCTCGTCGAGGCTGCGGATCGCGCCGGCGGTCTGCTCGGACAGGAACAGCATGCGCGCGATCTCCGCGCCGCGATCGCACCTGGCCTCCATGAACTTGCGCGTGACGTCGCCTTCGTCGCGGATCCCGCGCAGGACCTGGATGCGCCGGCGCAGGCCGGCTCCCGGCGCCACGGTGCGCAGCGACCACATGAACGCGGCCCGCGGGTCGCTCCAGTCGATCAGCTTGGAGGTCGCCTTGGCGGCGCGGTCGTCGCTGGCGAACAGCGTGGCCATGCGGCCCGAGTTGGCCGAACAGCCGGCGTCCTTGAGCAGCAGCGCGTAGAAGAGGTCGGAGCGATCCGAGGCCGGGAGCTCGAGCTCGGCGGCGAGCCGCATCCCGATCAGGCACGTGCGCACCGCGTGGCCCGCCGGCTGGCCCTCGGTGATGTCGAGCGCGTAGGACAGCGCGCCGATGACCCCGGAGAGCGCGATCGTCGCCATGGTCTCTCTCATCGGCCAGTCGCGGCTTGAACCAAAGTGTGTAGATTTATCTACACACATGTATAGGATTTATCTTTTCGAGCGCGAGCAGCGGATCGCTCGGCCGCTTCCTGAAGTGTTCGACTTCTTCGCGCGCGCGGGCAACCTCGAGCGGATAACCCCGCCGTGGCTGCGCTTTCAGATCCTCGAGGAGCCGGAGTCGGTCCGCGCCGGGTCGGTCATCTCCTACCGCCTGCGCCTCCACGGGCTTCCGTTGCGCTGGGTCTCGGTGATCGAGGAGTTCGAGCCCGGGCGAGCGTTCGTCGACCGGCAGACGAGGGGGCCGTACCGGCTGTGGCACCACCGGCACGAGTTCGCTGCCGACGGCGAGGAGACGATCGTGCGCGACCGGATTCGCTACTCGCTCCCGTTCGGCCTCGCCGGAGCGCTCGCCCACCGCGTGTTCGTCAGGCGCGACCTCGAGCGGATCTTCGCCTTCCGCCGGCAGGCGATCGCCCGGCTCTTGACGGCCGCGGCTTAAGCCGCCGCCGTCGGCCGCCGCCACGCGCTCGAGCACGAGCTCGCCGTCGGCCGTGTCGACCTTGACCGTGTCGCCCTCGACGAACCGCCCCTCGAGGATGGCCAGGGCCAGCTGGTCGACCAGCCGCTTCTGGATCACCCGCTTGAGCGGCCGCGCGCCATAGGTGGGGTCGTAGCCGAGGTTGCCGAGCAGCGTGCGGGCGCCGTCGGTCAGCTCGACCTCGATGCCGCGCTCGCGCACCCGCTGGATCAGCCGGGCCACCTGGAGGTCGACGATCTCGCCGATCTGCTCCCGCGTCAGCGGGTGGAACTCGACGATGTCGTCCAGCCGGTTGATGAACTCGGGCTTGAACTGGGCCTCGACTCCGGCCCGGCCGCCCGGAATGTTCGAGGTCATGATCAGCACGGCGTTCCGGAAGGACACGGTGCGGCCCTGGCCGTCGGTCAGGCGCCCGTCGTCCATCACCTGGAGCAGCGCGTTGAACACGTCGGGGTGGGCCTTCTCGATCTCGTCGAGCAGGACCACGCTGTAGGGGCGCCGGCGGACCGCCTCGGTGAGCTGGCCGCCCTCGTCGTAGCCGACGTAGCCGGGCGGTGCACCGACGAGCCGCGAGACGGTGTGCTTCTCCATGTACTCGGACATGTCGAGGCGAACCATCGCGTCCTGGGAGTCGAACATGAACTCGGCCAGGGCGCGGGCCAGCTCGGTCTTGCCGACTCCCGTGGGCCCGAGGAACAGGAACGTGCCGATCGGCCGGTCCGGGTCCTGGAGGCCGGCGCGGGAGCGCCGCAGCGCCGCCGATACCGCCTCGACCGCCTCGTCCTGTCCGATGACCCGCTGGTGCAGGCGCTCCTCCATGTGCACGAGCTTCTCGATCTCGCCCTCCATCAGGCGGCTGACCGGGATGCCGGTCCACTTGGCCACCACCTCGGCGACGTCCTCGGCATCGACCACGTCCTTGAGGAACGTGGCCTCGTGCTCGCTGCCGTCGTTCTCGGCTTCGGCCGCGGTCCGGAGCTGCTTCTCGAGCTCGGGGATCGTCCCGTACTGGAGCTCCGCTGCCCGGCCCAGGTCGGCCGCCCGCTGGGCGCGCTCGAGGTCGGTCCTGGCCTGGTCGAGCTTCTCCTGAAGCGTGGCCACGGCGCCGACGGTCTCCTTCTCTCGCTGCCACTCGGCGTGCATGGCGTCTGAGCGCTCGCGCTCCTCGGCCAGGGTGCGCTCCAGCTGCTCGCGCCGCGCCGCCGTGCCGGGGTCGTCGTCCTCGCCCAGCGACTGGAGCTCGATCTCGAGCTGCATGATGTGCCGGTCGACCTCGTCGATCTCGGTCGGCTTCGAGTCGATCTCCATCCGGATCCGCGAGGCGGCCTCGTCGACCAGGTCGATCGCCTTGTCGGGCAGGAAGCGGTCGGCGATGTAGCGCTGGCTGAGCGTCGCCGCGGCCACCAGCGCGGAGTCCTGGATCCGGACCCCGTGGTGGACCTGGTAGCGCTCCTTGAGCCCGCGCAGGATCGCGATCGTGTCCTGGACCGTCGGCTCGCCGACGAGCACGGGCTGGAAGCGGCGCTCGAGCGCCGGGTCCTTCTCGATGTGCTTGCGGTACTCGTCGAGGGTGGTCGCGCCGACCGCGCGCAGCTCGCCGCGCGCCAGCATCGGCTTGAGCATGTTGCCGGCGTCCACGGAGCCCTCGGAGGCGCCGGCGCCGACGATCGTGTGCAGCTCGTCGATGAACACCACGACCTGGCCCTCGGCGTCGGCGATCTCCTTGAGCACCGCCTTCATGCGGTCCTCGAACTCGCCGCGGTACTTGGAGCCGGCGACCATCGCGCCGATATCGAGCGACACGAGCTTGCGGTCGCGCAGGCCCTCGGGCACGTCGCCGGCCACGATCCGCTGGGCCAGGCCCTCGACGATCGCGGTCTTGCCCACGCCCGGCTCGCCGATCAGCACCGGGTTGTTCTTGGTCCGGCGCGAGAGGACCTGGACGACGCGGCGGATCTCGTCGTCGCGCCCGATCACCGGGTCGAGCTTGCCCTGCGCGGCGGCGTCGGTCAGATCACGCCCGAACCGCTCGAGCGCCTGGAACTTGTCCTCGGGATTGTCGTCGGTGACGCGGTGGCTGCCGCGCACCTCGGCCAGCGCCTTGAGCAGCTTTTCGCGCGTGGCGCCGACGCTGCGCATGACGCGGCCGGCCTCGCCGGGATGGGCGGCGATCGCGAGCATCAGGTGCTCGGTGGAGATGTACTCGTCCTTGAGCTCGCGCATCTCGGTCTCGGCCGTGCGCAGGATCTGGGTGAGCTCGGTGGAGCCGCCGGCCGGCTCAGGCGCGGCGGAGCTCAGCTTGGGCAGCGCGTCGAGCGCCGGCCCGAGCGTCTGGCGCACGGCCGCCGGGTCGACGCCCAGCTTGCGCAGCACGGGCACGACGATCCCGCCGTCCTGCTCGAGCAGAACGGCGAGCAGGTGCTCCGGCGTCGTCTGGGGATTGCGGCGCTCGTCGGCCAGCCGCTGGGCGGCCTGCATGGCCTCCTGAGATTTGATCGTGAAGCGGTCTGGGTTCATAGGCGGTTCCTCTAAATCTAAGTCTCTGTGACTTAGATTATGACACGTTTCCGCCGGGTCTGAAGGGAGTTCTCCGGTCCCGGCCGCCTCAGCGTCCTCAGGAACGGATCGTCAGCAGCGTCCCGCTCGTCTCGCGCAGGATGTTGTGCTGCGGACTGACGGTCACCCCGTAGAGGAAGGCCTTGATCAGCTCGGTGGTGCGCCAGCGCCTTGCGCAGCTTGCCGAGCTGCGAGGCCGAGAACTTCACCGCGACCGTCCTGCGGCCCGCCGACTTCAGCTGGGAGACCTTCGACTCGACGCTGAACGGCGTGCCGTGGTTGATCGAGATCTCGGCGAAGGCGGCGAGCGCGCACTGCTCCGAGCACGAGACCGTGGCGAGGATCTGGTGGCGGGCGACCGGCTTCTGGTGGCGCGGCAGCGACAGCTTCACGTTGGCCGCCCGCGGCTGCAGCAGCAGCGCGGCGCGACGCCAGCGCGCTGAGGTTGACGCTGCCCCAGCCCGAGGCCTGCGTCGAAGCCGGCGCCGCGGTGCAGCAGCCGAGCGGCTGGCCGTTGCCCGGGATGTACGGGCCGACGTCGTTGCCGTACTGGGTGACGTCGTGGAAGGCCCTGCTCACGAGCGAGGAGCGCCCGATGCGGTAGAGGAGCGGGTTGAGCTGGCCGATGTCCGCGCGCTCGTGCTGGCGCATCAACTGGTCGACCAGCGCCACGCCGCCCGCGAGCAGCGGCGTCGCGGCGCTCGTCCCGCCCACGCTCTGCCAGGGCGAGGGCGCGCCGTTGACGCAGTCGCTGGCGGTGCAGAACACCGCGTAGCCGGGCGCGACGTCCGCGAGCATCGCCACGTCGGGGAGCGGCGCGCTTGGGCGCGGTGACGGTGCCGGTCTGGTAGGAGGGGCGCGTCGAACAGGATCGCTCGCGCCTCCGCCGCCGGCCGAGCCCGGCGAGAGGTCGGTGTCGTTCCAGACGACCTCGCTGGCGATCGCGTTCTGCGCGGTGAGGTGTAGGTTCGTCCCGCCGACGGCCGTCACCCACGGCGAGGAGGCGGGGAAGTTGACGTTCAGGAAGTCCATCGGGCGTGCCGTCGTTCTCGGTGCAGTCGGCCGAGCCCGGAGTCGCCGCTCGCGGCCAGCACGCTGATGCCCGCCGGCCGCGGCGAGCTGGAACTCGGCCTCGGCGGTGTTGATGCCGGACTGCCCCAGTGCGCTCCGGATCGTCCCGCTCGCACAGGCCGAGCGACGCGGAGATCACCTGCGGCTTGAACCCGGCGTTCTCCAGCGGCGCGACGAACGCCTGCAGCGAGCCGGCCGCGTCGGCGGTGGTCTCGTACACGTCGATGCCGGCCAGACGGGGCGCGGCGGCGGTCAGCACCTCGAGGTCGAGCGTGGCCTCGGGGCCGGGCGCCAGCGGGTGGTTCACGCCGACGCCGAAGGCATGCAGGGGCGGAATCCCGACGCCGAAGCATCGCGCGAACGTCTGGAGGTCGGAGGTCCTGAACCCGTCGACCTCGATCAGCGCGACGCGCTCGCCGGCTCCCCTGAGCCCCTCGTTGTGGAGCTGGGTCAGGCCGTAGGCGGTCAGGTACTGGTTCGGGCGTGAACCCGCCGGACGCCCTTCCCTGTGCGCACCCGGCGGGCGATCCGCTGACGGAGCCGTAGGCCGAGGTCGGCTGGCCATCGGCCTGGGCGTTGCGGGCACGACGCGCCACGGGCGATCGGAGCGGCTGAGTATCGAGCCCGACCACGCCGGTCACGACGCCGCGCAGAGCGGTGGGCACGCTCGTCGCGCCGGCCGGAGCCAGGTAGCGGCTGCCCGATGCCGCGCGCACCGTCTTCAGGTTCGTCCCGAACAGCCGCTCGGCCAGGCCAGGCCGCATCGTCGCCACCACGAACAGGCCGCTCGAGTCGATCCGGACCTCGGTGGCGCCGGCGCGGCGCAGGTACGCGGCCACCCGCCGGCGCGTCGCGGTGGGCGCGCCGAAGCGCCGCTCCAGCGCAGGGATCGGCTGGAACTGGCGGTAGCTCAGGGGATCCCGGCGTGCTCACGGCGTTGGCGAACTGCGCGAGTCCGGCCAGGTTCGCGTTCAGGGGCAGCACGAGCTGGATCTGCTGCGAGGAGCTCGCCGCGCTCGCCGCCGGCGCGAACAGCGCGGCAAGCGCGCAGGCGGCCACCAGCGCCCCCACCACCGCTCGGCGGAGGCTTCTCACGCGCGCGGCCGCTTCACGGGGATCTTGAATCGCTTCAGATCGGCCGCCCGCACGAGCTCGCCCCCCTTGGTGTAGGGGACGATCTCCGCGCGCAGCTCGCGCCGCATCTCCTCGAGCCGCTCCACCTCCGCCTTCAGCTGAGCCGCGCGCTTCTCGAGCCCCCGGACCTTGCGCGACATCGATTCGAGCTCCTGCTCGAGCTCGAACACGCGCTCCACCCCGGCCAGGTTCATGCCCAGCTCCGCCGTCATCTCCTGGATGCGGCGCAGGCGCTGCACGTCCTTGTGGGAGTAGAGCCGCGTGCCCTTGGGCGAGCGCTTCGGTTCGATCAGGCCGCGCGCCTCGTACATCCGCAGGGTCTGGGGATGCATCTCGGCCAGCTCGGCCGCCACCGAGATCATGAACACGCCGCGGTCGGAGGCCACCTCGACCCGGGTGGTGGAACGCGTCTCGGTCCGGCCGTCCGACTGGATCGTGGTCGAGGTGCTGCGGATGCGCGTGGTCACGGACCGGACGTCCTCGCCCGGGTCGCGCTCGCCCGGGGCGGCCATCAGCTTGGCCCTCCGCCGGCGGAGGCGAACAGCTTCGCGCGCGGATTGCCGTTCATCACCCGGGACAGCCGGTCGACCGCCTCGTCCTGCTCGGGCGAGAGCGAGGCCGGCACGTCGATCACGAACCGGTAGTGGATATCGCCCCGGCCCTTGCCACCGAGCCGCTGCGGGCCCTCGCCGCGCAGGCGCTGGATCGTGCCGTGCTTGGTGCCGGCCGGGACGCGCAGTCGCTTGGGGGCGCTCAGCGTCGGCACCTCGATCACCGCGCCCCGGATCGCCTCCGGGATCGTGAGCGGAACCTCGACCTCGAGGTTCTCGCCGCTCCACTTGAACACCGGCGAATCGGACACGCGAGTGATCACATAGAGGTCTCCGGGCTCGCCGCCGCGGGGACCGGCCTCGCCCTTGCCGGCCAGGCGGATGCGGCTTCCGTCGCGCACGCCGGCGGGGATGTTCACGCGCAGTCGCCTGACCCCACGCTGAGCGCCGGTGCCATGGCAGGTGGGGCAGGGGTCTTCGATCACGGTGCCGGTGCCTTGGCAGTTCGAGCACGGCTGGGAGATCGAGAAGATCCCCTGGCTCTGGGCTTCGACGCCCCTACCGTTGCAGACCGGGCACACCTTTGGGCTGGTTCCCGGCTTCGCGCCGGTCCCGTTGCACGTCGGACACGGCTGCGAGGTCTGCACCGCCAGCGGCACCTGGGAGCCGTTGACCGCCTGGTCGAAGGTGAGCGAGACCTCGGACTCGAGGTCGCGCCCGCGCTGCACGCCGGTCCGGCCGCCCGGCCGTCCGGGGCCGGTGCCGGTCCGGCCCCGCGCGCCACCGCCGGCCCCACCGAAGATGTTGGACAGGATGTCCGAGAAGTTGCCGCTGAACGAGCCCGGGTCGAACCCTCCGGGCACGCCGAAGCCACCGAGCGGACCCTGGCCACGGTCGTAGGCCTTGCGCTTGTCCGCATCGGACAGGACGTCGTAGGCCTGCGAGATCTGCTTGAAGCGCTCCTCGGCGCTCTTGTCACCCGGGTTGCGGTCCGGGTGGTACTGGCGAGCGAGCTTGCGGTACGCCTTCTTGATCTCCGCATCGGAGGCGTTCTTGCCGACCCCGAGGGTCTTGTAGTAATCCGTTCTCTCGGCCATGGCTCATCCCGCCACGAGGACTCGCGCAGGCCTGATCACCGCGTCACCGAGCCGGTAACCGCGCTGATAGACCTCCACGATCGTGCCCGGCTGGGCGCCGTCCACCGGCTGCTGCGCCACGGCCTCATGGTGCTGAGGATCAAACACCTCGCCCTCCGGGGAGTAGCGCTCGATCCCGGCCCGGGCCAGGGCCGCGATCACGTCCGCGTGCACGAGCTTGATGCCGGACGCCAGCGTGTCGGAGCCGTCGTTGTTGCCGGCCGCCTCAGCGGCCTCGAGCGCCCGGTCCAGGTTGTCGACCGCCGGCAGCAGCTCGCGGGCCAGCTTGGCCACGCCGCGCTCCTGCGCCGCCGCGGCCTCCCGGGACGCACGCCTTCGGTAGTTCTCGAAGTCGGCCTTGGTCCGCTGCGCCAGCTCGAGGTACTCGTCGGCCTTGGACGCCTTGGCGGTCAGCTCCTCGAGGTCGCGCTGGAGCTTCTCGTGCTCCTCGTTCTCGGGCGCCGCCGCCTCCGGCTCCTCAGCGGTGGGCGGCGCCGGCGTCTCGGCCACCCCATCGACGGGGGTCTCCTCGACGGCCGGCGCCGGGGCGCTCTCCTGAGTGGGAGCGCCCCCGCCGTTCGACTGTTCGGAGCTCATTAGCGGCCCTCGTCTACGACCTCGGCGTCGACGACGTCCTCGGCACCCGCGCCGTTGGGCGACGCGCCGTCGCCATCGGGGCCGGCGTCGCCGCTCGCGGCCTGCTGCTCCTGGGCGCGCTGGTACATCGCCTCGGAGACCTTGTGGAACGAGGCCTGGAGCGCGTCGGTCTTGGAGCGGATGTCGGCCGCGTCCTCGGTGGTCAGCGACTCGCGGACGGCCTTGATCGCGGCCTCGATCTCCTCCTTCGAGCTCGAGTCCACGGCCTCGCCCAGGTCCTTGAGCTGGCGCTCGGCCTGGTAGGCGGCGTTCTCGCCGTTGTTGCGGGCCTCCGCCAGCTCGCGCAGGCGGCGGTCGTCCTCGGCGTGGGACTCGGCGTCCTGGACCATCCGCTTGATCTCGTCGTCGGAGAGGCCGGAGCCGGAGCGGATCTCGATCTTCTGCTCCTTGCCCGTGCCCAGGTCCTTGGCCGACACGTTGAGGATGCCGTTGGCGTCGATGTCGAACGCGACCTCGATCTGCGGGATGCCGCGCGGCGCGGGTGGGATGCCGGTCAGCTGGAACTTGCCCAGCGACTTGTTGTACATCGCCATCTCGCGCTCGCCCTGGAGCACGTGGATCTCCACGCTCGGCTGGTTGTCCTCCGCGGTCGAGAACGTCTCGCCCTTGCGGGTCGGGATCGTCGTGTTGCGCTCGATCAGCTTGGTCATGACGCCGCCCTTGGTCTCGATGCCCAGGGTCAGCGGGGTGACGTCGAGCAGGAGCACGTCCTTGACGTCGCCGGCCAGCACGCCCGCCTGGATGGCGGCGCCCACGGCCACGACCTCGTCCGGGTTCACGCCCCGGTGCGGCTCCTTGCCGGTCAGCTCCTTGACCTTCTCCTGGACCGCCGGCATGCGCGTCATACCGCCGACCAGCACGACGTGGTCGATCGCCGCGACGCCCTTGTCCTTGGCGTCGTCCATCGCCTGGCGGACCGGCGCGACCGTGCGGTCGAGCAGGTCGGAGGTGAGCTCGTTCATCCGAGCGCGGGTCAGGCGCGTGTCGAGGTGCTTCGGACCGCTCGCGTCCGCGGTGATGAAGGGCAGGTTGATCTGCGTCTCCTGGGTGGTGGAGAGCTCGATCTTGGCCTTCTCGGCCGCCTCGTAGAGCCGCTGGAGCGCCATCGGATCGGCGGCCAGGTCGATGCCCTGCGAGCGCTTGAACTCGGCCACGAGCCAGTCGACCAGGGCCTTGTCGAAGTTGTCGCCACCGAGGTGGTTGTCACCGGCGGTCGCCTTGACCTCGAACACGCCATCGCCGATCTCGAGCACCGACACGTCGAACGTGCCGCCACCGAGGTCGAAGATCAGGATCGTCTGGTCGTTCTCCTTGTCCAGGCCGTAGGCCAGCGAGGCCGCGGTCGGCTCGTTGATGATCCGCTTGACGTCGAGTCCCGCGACCTTCCCGGCGTCCTTGGTCGCCTGGCGCTGGTCGTCGTTGAAGTACGCCGGAACGGTGATCACGGCGCTGTCCACGGACTCGCCCAGGTACGCCTCGGCGTCCGCCTTCAGCTTGCCCAGGATCATCGCGGAGATCTCCGGCGGGCTGTACTGCTTGCCGCCGGCCTCAACGCGCGCGTCGCCGTTCGGCCCGGATACGACCTTGTACGGCACGATCGACTCCTCCTCGCGGACCTCGCCCTCCTTGCGGCCCATGAAGCGCTTGATCGAGAAGATCGTGTTCTGCGGGTTGGTTACGGCCTGGCGCTTCGCCACCGTGCCGACGAGGCGCTCGCCAGACTGCGTGAAGGCGACGACCGACGGGGTGGTCCGGCCACCCTCGGCGTTCTCGATGACCGTCGGCTCGCCGCCCTCGAGCACTGCCATGCACGAGTTCGTCGTTCCGAGGTCGATTCCTATCGTCTTTCCCATCTTGCCTTTTGCTCCTCTAGGTTCGTAAAAATCTGAGCCTCAGCGTAGCAGATCTGCCGTCTGCTGCGTCTGGGCCGTTGCTGTAGGCGCGGCTTCGAACCGCCGAGGCGCTTCGGTGGGTCGCCGTGCCGACGCCCCGGGCTACCCGCCACCGTCGCGCCACCCGCGGGAATTTGTTCCTTCGGTGCACCGGTTTCGCTCGAAGCCGACTTTCTTCCCGCCGAGCGGGAACTATCCTCGGTCTCGGCGAGATCGCCGTCGCGAAAGGAACGTTGTTCCCGCTCGACTCAGGCGAACGTGTCGGCGCTGGGGCACATGCGGCGCAGGGCGCACTCGCGGCAGTTGGGCCGGCGGGCGTGGCAGGTGCGCCGGCCGTGGCGGAGCAGGTTGATGTGGAACTCGAGCTCCTGGCCCTCCGGGGTGATCTTCAGCATCGTGTCGTGGAGCTCCTCGAAGGGCGCGCCGGCGCGGAACAGCGCCGAGCCGCGTTCCCGACGCGCGAGACGTGCGTGTCCACCGGCACGTCGCGCATCCCGAGCGCGAACAGGAGCACGCACGCGGCCGTCTTGCGCCCCACGCCCGGCAGCGACGTCAGATACGCCTGCGCCTCCGGCACTGGCTGGCTGGCCAGCCAGTCCAGGGAGAGAGGGTGATCGCCGCCGGGCGCCGTCTCGCTGATCGCGCGGAGGATCGACTTGATCCGAGCCGACTTGACCTTGGAGATCCCGCCGGGCCGGATCGCCTCCTCGAGCTCGTCGACGGGCGCGTCGCGGACCTCCTCCCAGGTCGGGAAGCGCTCGCGCATGGCGAGGTAGGCGACGTCGCGGTTGCGGTCGTTGGTCGACTGCGACAGGACGGTCAGGATCAGCTCGGCGATCGGGTGGCCGTGGGGTTCGGCGAGCGGGATCCCGTAGACGAGACGGAGGCGATCGCGGATTGCGCGCACACGGCGCGCCGGCGGCCGGCGCCAGCTCGCCCGGTCAGTCAAGCGATCCCCAGCGCTCGCATGCGCGGGCGGCCTCGGCCACCGCCTCGGGAAGCGCAGCCGCCACCACCGAGGGGTAGAAGTCGCTCACCGCCAGGCGCGCCAGCAGGACTCCGGTGAGGACGTCGCCGGCGCCCATCATGCTCACCACCTCCGCCGGCACGGCCTCCACGTCGGCGCGGAGCTCGCCGCGCAGGATCGCGCCCTCGTCGCCGAGCGAGAGGACGACCATCCGCGCGCCCGCCTTGATCAGCGCCTGCGCCGCGCGTTCCGGGTCGTCCTCGCCGGTCATGATCGCGGCTTCGGACTGGGTGGCGCGCACGAGCAGGGCGCCCGGGACGCACGCGTTCGCGCTGGCGGCGGCGTCGGCGCGCGAGCGCCACCGGTGCAGCCGGAGGTTGGGATCGAACACGACCGGCAGCTCCGACTCGAGCGCCACCTCGCGAGCGCGCATCGCGATCGCTCGTTCGTCTCGGTGCACGAGCGGGTTCGAGGTGAGGAACACCGCCGCCGGAGCCCTGGACGATCTCGTCGACCCGGTCCCCGAGCGCCATCCCGAGCGTCGCCGGAAACTCCCCGTACAGGTCGTACGTCGGTTCGCCGGCGGGGCCGATCGTCACCAGCGCCAGCGGCGTGCGTGCCTCGGGAACGAGCGCGAACAGGGACACGTCGACGCCCTCGCGCGCGAGCCGGCTCCGAAGCCAGCGGCCCCAGGAGTCGTCGCCCGCACCTCCCACCAGGGCAACCCGCGCGCCGCAGCGGGCGGCGACCGCAGCGATGTTCGCCGCCGACGCCACCGAACCGCGGAACGAACGCATCGGCTTCCGTCACGTCCGCGAGCGGACGTTCGCAAACGAGATCGACCAGAGCGTCGCCCAGGCACAACGTGCGCACGGGCGCGGACGTTATCCTCGGCGCCGGGTGAGCGTCGACGAGCATACGATCGAGCTCGGCTCCGTGCCCGTCTACTACCGCAGTGCCACGGCCACCGGCACACCGCCGGTTTACCTGCACGACGTCCCGACAAGCTCGGACGACTGGGTCGCGGCGCTCGAGCGAACGGGCGGGATCGCGCCCGACCTGATCGGGTTCGGCCGCTCGGGCAAGGGCGAGGAGCTCGACTACTCGGTGTCCGGGCTGGCCGACTTCGTCGGGGACCTCCTCGCGGAGCTCGGGCTTGAGCGCGCAGTCGTGGTCGGCCACGGCTGGAGCGCCGCGGTCGCGCTCGAGCTCGCGCGCCGCCGGCCGGAGCAGATCGAACGGCTCCTCCTGATCAACCCGCTGCCGCTCGTCGAGGGCTTCAGGTGGCCCGCGATCGCACGCGCGTGGCGCGTCCGCGTGGCCGGCGAGCTGGCCATGGGCTCCACCCAGCGGTGGATGCTCGCCCGCGCGCTGCGCGGCGCCAGCGCGAACCCGCAGGCCTGGCCGGACGAGCGCGTCGCCGCGGTCTGGAACCAGTTCGACCAGGGAACTCAGCGCGCGATCCTCCGCCTGCACCGCAGCGTGGACGCCGGCGCGCGCGAGGCCGCGGTGGCCCTGGACGCGCCCGCTCAGATCCTCTGGGGCGAGTTGGACCCGTGGTTCCCGGTTCGCCTCGCCGACGCCTACGCGGCGCTTCACCCCGGAGCGCGGCTCGAGCGCATCCCCGACGCCGGCCACTGGCCGTGGCTGGACCGGCCGGACACGATCGACCAGGTTCCTCGGATGAGCGCGGTCCTGGACGAGCGCGCGGTCCGCGCCCGCCGGGCCGTACCGGCACGCGTCGACCTCCGCCGCGTC
The DNA here is from genome assembly GCA_963710305.1 of uncultured Solirubrobacterales bacterium. Taxonomy (GTDB): domain Bacteria; phylum Actinomycetota; class Thermoleophilia; order Solirubrobacterales; family Solirubrobacteraceae; genus Palsa-465. The sequence continues at coordinate 58,925 of CAVPZV010000012.1, forward strand.
GCGCCGACGCTCGCTGCCGGCGTGCTCGCCGCGATCTACGTGATCGTCTCGCCGCCCAGCCTCGACCTCGCCGCCCACCTGCTCCGCGCGAAGCTGTTCAAGGCCGAGGGGTTCGGCATCTGGAACAACTGGTGGTACGGCGGCCACGACGTCCCCGGGTACAGCGTCCTGTTCCCACCGCTCGCCGCGGCCATCACTCCGCAGCTCGCGGCGGCGCTCGCCTCCACGGCCACCGCGGCGCTGTTCGAGCCGCTGGTCTGGCGTCGGTACGGGCGCGACGCGTGGCTCGGAGCGCTGTGGTTCGGCCTGGCCACGGGAATCGACCTGTTCACCGGACGCCTCACGTTCGCGTTCGGGTTGCTGCCCGCGGTGGGCTGCGCGCTGGCCCTCCAGCGCCGCCGCACCGCTCTGGCCGTCGCGCTCGCCGTCGTGACGGCACTGGCCAGTCCGGTGGCGGCGCTGTTCGCGGCGTTGGCCGGCGTGGCCTGCGCCGTCGGCCGCGTCGCCTCCGAGCGCAAACCGTCCGCCGCCGTCTCCGGCCTCGCCACGGCCGCCGGCGCGCTCGTCCCGGTCGCGCTCCTGGCGATCGCCTTCCCGGAAGGTGGAACCGAGCCGTTCGCGTTCAGCACGCTGTGGCCAATCCTCCTGATCGCGGCCTGCGTCGTCGCGGTCACGCAGCGCCGCGACCTGACGCTCCGCGCGGGAGCGGTCCTGTACGCACTCGCATGCATCCTCGCCTACAGCGTCACGACCCCCGTGGGCAGCAACGCGGCTCGGCTCGCGCCGCTCATCGCGGGCCCCGTGCTGGCGCTCGTGCTGTGGCCGCGACGCAAGCTGCTCTTGCTCGTGCTCGCCCTCCCGCTCCTCTACATCCAGTGGCAGGCACCGATTCGCGACGTCTCCACCGCGGCGGGAGATCCGTCGGGGTCCACGAGCTACTGGCGACCGCTCCTCTCGTTTCTGGAGCGCCAGGGCGGCCCGCCGTTCCGCGTCGAGGTCCCGTTCACCGGCTTCCACTACGAGGCGTACGAGGTGGCGCCGCGATTCGCGCTCGCGCGCGGGTGGGAGCGCCAGCTCGACATAAAGGACAACGCCCTGTTCTACAACGGGACGCTTGAACGCGTCGAGCTACCACACGTGGCTGCGCGGCCTCGGCGTGCGCTTCGTGGCGGTGTCCGACGCCAGCCTCGACTACTCGGCGCGCCGCGAGAAGGCGCTGATCGATCGGGGGCTCCCGTACCTGAAGCTCGTCCTGCGCACCCGGCACTGGCGGGTGTACGCGGTCGCGGACGCCACGCCGCTCGCGCAGGGAGCCGCCACCGCAACCGCGCTCGGTCCGAACTGGGTCCGGCTCCGGGCCACGCGTGCCGGCACGGCATTCGTCAGGGTCCGCTTCACGCCGTACTGGTCCTTGAGCGACGGGTGCGTGGAGCCCGCCGGCGGCTTCACGAAGCTCACGCTCCGCCGTCCAGGCACCACAAAACTGTCGATCCGCTTCTCGCTCTCACGGGTCGGTTCGCGCTCTGCTCGCTGCGGTCCCTAACCAAGAGTCAACAGGCGCCACCGCTAGGATGCCCGGCTGCGATGCGGGGTCGACTTCGTCATACCGGCGTGCGCGCCCTCCCCCACGGTTGGGCCGACGCCATCCGCCAGCTCGGGCTGTTCGTCGGCGCCTACGCGATCTATGCCCTGGTCCGGGTGCTCGTGTACGGCAGCGCCTACAACCCCGGCTACAAGCCGTTCGGCGACGCGACGAAGATCATCCAACTCGAACGCGTGCTGCACGTGTTCATCGAGCCGAGCATCCAGAACTGGGCGGTGAACAAGCACTGGCTGATCGACTTCGCCGACTGGACGTACCTGAACGCGCACTACGTGGTGACGCTCAGCGCGCTGATCTACATCTACCTGCGTCGCAACGAGTCCTTCTACTCGGTCCGCAACACGTTCATGATCGCGATGGGGCTCGCGCTCATCGGCTACTCGGTGTTTCCCACGGCGCCGCCGCGGCTGATGCCCGAGTGGGGCTTCACCGACCCGATCCAGCAGTTCACCGGGATCACGGTGGAGCACGGAGCATCGAGCGCCCTCATCAATCTGTACGCGGCGGTCCCGTCGATGCACGTGTGCTTCGCCGTGATGGTCGGCTGGCCGATGGTCCGCCTCGTTCGCAGCTGGCCCGCCAGGCTGGCTTGGGGCATCTATCCGTTCTGGATCACGTTTGTGGTCGTCGCGACGGGTAACCATTACTTCACTGACGTGTTTCTCGGTGCATTGACCGCTGCCGTCTCCATGGTGCTCGCCGCCCAGCTTCTGGCGCGGGCGCGGCCGGACGTGTGGGCCTTCAGCCACGCGCCCGCATAGTCGATGGCCGAGCAGCACACTCCGCCCCTGCGCACGCGCCCGCCCCGCAGGGCCCGCCCGCGGCGGGAAGGGCCCACGACGCCGGAGTTGATGCGCGAGCGGCTGATCGAGTCGCGCCTGACTCCGAACGCGATCTCGCTCACCGGCTTCGCGCTCAACCTGGCCGCGGCCGCGCTCGTAGTCGAGCGGCTGTTCTTCCTCGCCGGCGTCGCGTTCATCGTCGGCTCGGTGATGGACACGCTCGACGGGCGCTACTCGCGGATGTCGGGCAAGGGGACGCCGTTCGGCGCGTTCCTGGACTCGACGCTCGACCGGCTCGAGGAAGGCATCGTGCTGACCGCGGTCGGCGCCTACTTCGCCTCGCGCCACAACCAGGTCGCGGTGGCGGCGGTGGTGGCGGCGGTGCTGTTCAGCCTGATGGTCTCCTACACCCGTGCGCGCGCCGAGGCGCTCGGCGTGGCCTGCAAGGTCGGGCTCGCCACGCGTCCGGTGCGGGTCGTGATCCTGTCGGCCGGGCTCGTGTTCGCCAAGGGAGCCTCACTCGGCCATTTCGAGCTCCTGGCCCCGGCCGTCTACGTCCTCGCCGGTCTCACCGTGCTGACCACGGTGCAGCGGATCGTCCACGTGCGCGGCCAGCTCCGCGCCACGCAAGCCTAGGCCGAGGCGCGTCGTCTATCGCGGTCCTGCCGCGGGTCGCCGGCGGGCGCTCGGTGTAACCAACCATCGATCCGGGGATATCTCTTGCGAGCCGTGTTGCGACGGTCGCGCCGGCCGTAGATCAAGAAGGGAACGCCTCAGTGACCACCAAGAACGGTTCAGCGAACCGCGACGCTTCGACGAACGGCTCCGCGCCGCTACCAGTCCGACAAGGTGCGCGTCGCGATCATCGGAGTCGGCAACTGCGCGAGCTCGTTCGTGCAGGGCGTCCAGTACTACCGCGACGCCGACCCCCGCGAGTCCGTGCCCGGCCTCATGCACGTCGACCTCGGGGGCTACCACGTCCGTGACATCGAGTTTTCCGCCGCGTTCGACATCGACGCGGACAAGGTCGGCAAGGACCTGTCCGAGGCGATCTTCGCCGGCCAGAACAACACGCTGAAGTTCGCCGACGAGGTCCCGAAGCTGGGGATCGAGGTGCACCGCGGGATGACCCACGACGGCCTCGGCAAGTACCTCAAGGAGAAGATCACGAAGGCGCCCGGGCCCGACCTCGGACATCGTCGGGATCCTCAAGGACACCCACACCGACGTGGTCGTCTCCTACCTTCCCGTCGGCTCCGAGCAGGCCACCAAGTGGTACGTGGAGCAGGTGCTCGAGGCCGGGTGCGGCTTCGTCAACTGCATCCCGGTGTTCATCGGCCGCGAGCAGTACTGGAACGGCCGCTTCGAGAAGGCCGGGCTGCCGATCGTCGGCGACGACATCAAGTCGCAGGTCGGCGCCACGATCGTCCACCGGGCGCTCGCCCGGCTGTTCCACGACCGCGGGGTCAAGCTGATGCGCACCTCGCAGCTGAACGTCGGCGGCAACATGGACTTCTACAACATGCTCGAGCGCGAGCGGCTGGAGTCCAAGAAGGAGTCCAAGACCAACGCCGTCACCTCGATCATGGGCCACGTCCTCCCCGCGGACGACGTCCACGTCGGGCCCTCCGACTACGTCCCGTGGCTGACCGACCGCAAGTGGGCGCACATCCGGCTCGAGGGCCAAGCCTTCGGCGACGTGCCGCTCAACGGCCGAGCTCAAGCTCGAGGTGTGGGACTCGCCCAACTCGGCCGGCATCGTGATCGACGCCGTGCGCTGCTGCAAGCTGGCGCTCAACAACGGGGTGGCCGGGCAGCTCGACGGGCCGAGCTCGTACCTGATGAAGTCGCCGATGAACCAGCGGCCCGATTCCGAGGCGCGGGAGCTGACTGAGGAGTTCATCGCCAAGTACTCGCGGACCGCCGCCGGGGCGGCCAAGGCCAAGAAGGCGAAGGCCGAGGCCGAAGCCACGTAGCCACGCATAGAATCGCGAGGGTGCAGCGCCTCGCGATCGCGCAGGTCACCCCGTTCGCCTGGGAGGTGGCAAACGAGGTAAACGAGCACGTGCGGCGCGTGTCGGAGGAGCTCTGCACCCGCGGCCATCGCGTGCTGATCGTGGCGCCGTCCCATTCCGGCGAGCTGGTCCGGGACAGCCGGCGGGTGCTGCGCAGCGAGAACTCCTCGCTGCTCGAACGCGCCGGTGAGGCGCCGCTGGTGCTCGGGGTGGGAGAGGTGCTGCCGTTCTCCCCCACACGCCGCCGGGCGGCGTCGCTGCCGATCGACGTGGCCCGGACGGTCGAGGAGGCGCTCACCGCGCTGCCGCTCGACGTGGTCCACGTCCACGAACCGTTCGCGCCGAGCGCGGCGAGCATCGCGCTGCGCCATTCGCGCGCGCTCAACGTCGGCAGCTTTCACGCGCCCACCGAGCGGGTCCTGACCACGCAGCTGACGCGCCCGCTCTCGCGCCTGTTCTTCGGACGCCTCGACGCTCGCATCGCGAGCTACCGCGCCACGCGCGACCTGATCCAGCGCTACTTCCCGGGCGAGTACACGGTGGTCCTCCCGGGGGCCGACGTGGGGGAGGCGCGCGGGGGTGCGGACGACCGGCTCGAGCTGTTCCTGAGCGCGACGGAGGAGCGGGCGGCGCTCAGGCTGTTCCTGCGCGCGCTCCGCGCGCTTCCCGACGACGTCCCCTGGCACGCCACCGTGTGGTCCGAGCGGCCGCTCGCGGCGCCCGCGACGATCGGCCGACGCGTCCGCGACCGCGTGCAGTTCGTGGACGGGGAGGGGATGACGGAGGCCGAGGCGCTGCTCCTGGCCGACGTGGTGGTGCTCGCCTCCGAGGGCATTCGTCCGACGCCGGGGACGCTGGTGCGCGCGCTCGCCGCCGGCGCGGTCCCGGTCGCCTCGCGCCTACCGGTCTACGAGGAGCTCCTCGGCGAGGGCGAGTACGGGTTCGAGTTCGAGCCCGGAGACGCCGAGACGCTGGCCAGCCATCTGACCCGGCTCGTCTCGGACCCGGGCGCGCGGGACCGGGCCCGGGGGCAGGCCGAGCGGCTACGGGAGACGTTCGCGTGGCCGCGGGTCGCCGATGAGCTCGAGCAGGTGTATCTGAAGCTGGTCTCCCGCCGGCACGACACGCGCGCCAACCCGAAGCTGCGGGGCAAGCTGTCCGGGCGCCGGATGGTCGACGTCGACCTCCACATGCACACCGACCACTCCTACGACTGCGCCACGCCGGTCGAGGTCCTGCTCGCCGAGGCGCGCGCCCGCGGTCTCGGCGCGATCGCGATCACCGACCACAACGAGGTTTCCGGCGCTCTCGACGCCCGCGCGAAAGCCGACGGGGTGCGGGTGATCGTCGGCGAGGAGGTCAAGACGGCCGACCAGGGCGAGGTCATCGGGCTGTTCATCGAGGAGAAGATCCCGCGCGGGCTGTCCTTGCAGGAGACGATCGCGGAGATCAAGCGCCAGGGCGGCCTGGTGTACGTGCCGCACCCGTTCGACCGCCTGCACTCGGTCCCCGATTACGAGCACCTGCTCGACGTGCTCGACTCGGTCGACGCGATCGAGGTGTTCAACCCCCGCGTTGCCATCAGCGAATTCAACGACGAGGCGGTCCGGTTCGCGGCCAAGTACCGGATCCCGGCCGGTGCAGGATCGGATGCGCACGTTCCCCAGGGACTCGGCTCGGTCCGGATCAGGATGCGTGAATTCGACGGTCCCGAGGAGTTCCTGGAGTCGCTGAGAGACGCCGACATCGTCCGCAATCCGGCCAGCCTTCTGTACGTCCAGGCGCTGAAGTTCCTGCAAACCAAGGCTCTTCCCGAGTCCGCACGGCGCGCCTCGCGCGAGCGCCGCGTACGCCGGGCGACCGGCCGCGGCGCGGGCGTGCAAGGCCCGCGCAACTCCTGATGCACCCGCAAGGACATGCTCGCCCTCCGTCCAATCCGGGGGAGATGCCCGCGACCGACGACGAGATCCGGGAGAAGTACCTCGAGCGGGCGATCCGCGAGCTGAACTCGTTCGCGCGGGAGGTCCAGGCCTGCCGGGAGTGCCCGCGCGGCCAGCTCATGCCCGTGCTCGGCTCGGGCCATCCCCAGGCCGACATCTTCCTGATCAAGCACGCGGCCCGTCCCTCGGAGGTGGAGGAGGGGGTGGCGTTCTACGGGCGCGCCGGCAACGCACTGATGAAGTCGCTCAAGCGGCTGTCGATCGATCCGCTCGCCGTGTACGGGACCCTGTGCGTGAAGTGCCCGGTGCTCGATCCCGAGATGGCCGATCCCGGGTGCGTGGCCCGGCTGACCGAGGAGCTGGCGATCGTCTCGCCCCGGATCCTCGTCGTGATGGGGCCCGACGCGCTCAGCGTGGTCAACGACCTGGGGATTCCCCTGGCCGAGCCGCTCCGGCCGTCGTATGGGGATATCCAGCGCCTCACGCCCTCGATCGACGCGTTGTACGTCCCCAACATCGACGAGTCGCTCGACGAGGATGGCGCCAAGCGCGAGTTCTGGGCGGCGTTCCGCGTGCTCGGCCAGTGGTGGGCGGACTTGCCGCCGTACTGAGGGCCGGCCGGATGCCGGCCCGTGGAAGCCGCCGGCCAAGCGAAGCGGTCTCGTGGACTCCTGGAGCGGAGCGCAGGCCGGCCAGAAGCCGGACGCGGTCACGTACACTCGCGCGTCATGGACCTGGAAGAGAGATCACTTGATCGCACCGGCGATCGCTGCGAGGAGTGCGGCGCCAAGCTGACGCCCGCCGAGTTGCAGGCGGTGATGGAGTCCGGCGGACCGGCGCTGTGCGCGATCCATGCCGCCGAGGACGAACCAGGGCTGGCGGCCGAGGAAGCCGGCTTCGCCGACGAGGCGTAGGCGAAGCAAGCCTCGTTGCCGGCGCGTCGCAGAACGCGTCTTGACGCGGAGCTTATGTTAGGCTCGGCGGGCTGAGCGTCGGCCGGGGCCAACAGGCGCTCGTCATCAGTGGGGTACTAACCAAGGAGACGACTTATGCGTGGACGTACCGCGGCGCTCATCGCCGCGTCCGTCGTATCGACCGGCGCGGTGGCGGCGACCGCTTCCGCCGCAGCCGGGCCCCCGGCGCCCACGGGCGTTCATGGGGCGAAGGTGCAACTGTTCGCTTCCGGCCTCTCGACGCCGACGTCGTTCGCCTTCGGCGGCGGCAACGCGTTCGAGGGCGATGGGGGCACCGAGTCGCGGGCCGCCCAATGGCGGCGTGTTCCTGCTCAAGAACGGCACGGCGACCAAGCTCGCCCCAGCGCCCCAGTTCGTCGCCGGCTTGGCCTGGTCCAAGGGCACCCTGTACGTGAGCGGCGCCACGCTCACCTCGCCGACGTCGGGGAAGTTCCAGATCCTCGCCTGGAGCGGCTGGAACGGGACCAACTTCACCAAGAAGAAGGCGATCTTCACCGCGCCCAAGAAGTTCCAGGGGTTCAACGGGATCGCGATCGGTCCGGACGGGCGACTCTACGTCGGGGCCGACGTCGGACTGCTCAACGGCAACGACCACGGGCCCTCGAACAAGTCGCCGTACCTGTACGACATCCTGTCGATGGACACGCACGGCAAGCACCTCAAGGTGTTCGCGTCCGGCATCCGCCAGCCGTGGCAGTTCGCGTTCGCCAAGGGATCCAAGCGCCCCGTTCGTGTCCGCCCTCGGTCAGGACAAGCCGGGCAACCTGAACCCGCCGGACTTCGTGTTGAAGGCCCACCAGGGCGACAACTACGGCTTCCCGCAGTGCAACTGGAAGCCGAAGAGCAAGTGCAAGGGCTTCACGAAGCCGTTCAAGTTCTTCAAGCCCCACACGGACATCATGGGGCTGGCGATCATCGGCTCGAAGCTCTACATGACCTCGTTCCTGGGCACCACCGGCAAGGCCGGTGAGGTGTTCTCGATGCCGCTCAAGGGCGGCGCGGTGACGCCGGTCGTGAAGGGATTCGTCGCTCCGACCGTCGGCCTCGGGCAGCACAACGGCTTCCTCTACGTCGGCGAGGCCGGGCCCGGGCCTCGTCTACAAGGTCAAGCCGTAGGCTCGTAATGGCTCGCGTCCCGGCCCTCCCTCCGGGGGCCGGGAGCGCTCAGCCGCCGGTGGTGAGCACGATCTTGCCGAGCTTGCCGCCGCCGGCGAAGTGCTCGTAGGCGTCCTCGGCGCGCTCCAGCGGGTAGGTCTCGGCCACCGGGACCCGGACCGCGCCACGAGGCCAGGAGCGGCAGGACCGAGCGCTCCATCGCGCGCGCCGTCAGCGCCTTCTCCTCGAGCGGGCGGGCGCGGAGCATCGAGGCGTGGATCCGCCCGCGCTTGCCCATCAGCTTGCGTAGGTCGAGCTCGCCCTTGGCACCGGCGCCGATCCCGATCACGGTGATCCGCCCCAGCATGTTCAGGGCGTCGAGGTTGGCGTCGAGGTTGGGCGCGCCCACGAGCTCGAGGATCACATCGAACGGGCCGTGCTCGGCGAACCCCTCGGGCTCGATCACCTCCGCCCCGAACTCGCCCACGGCCTGGTGGTGATCGGGGTTGCGCACGGTGGCGGTGACGCGCGCGCCGGCCGCGCGTCCCAGCTGGATCGCCGCCGTGCCCACTCCACCCGCGCCACCGTGCACGAGCAAGCGCTCACCCGAGCGCAGGCCGGCCTGGGTGAAGATCGCGTCGTGGGCGGTGGTGAACACCTCGGGCGTACCTCCGGCGGCAGGCCAGTCGAGCGAGTCGGGCACCGGCATCAGGATCCGCTCGTGGACCACGCACAGCTCGGCCTGCCCGCCTCCGGCCACGATCCCCATGACCCGGTCGCCCTCGCCGAAGCGGTTCGCGCCCACTCCACCTCCGACGACCTCTCCGGCCAGCTCGAGGCCCGGGATGTCCTGCGGCGCGCCCGGTGGCGCGGGATACAGGCCGCGCCGCTGCATCATGTCGGCGCCGTTGAGCCCGGCGGCTCGAACCCGGACGAGTACCTCGCCGGCCCCGGGCTCCGGATCCGGATGCTCCTCGACGCTCAGCTGCTTGTCGCGGATGGTGACGGCGAGCATGGCGGGCAGCCTATCGGGGCAGGGCTTGGGAGAAAACTGGTCCCATGCTGAAGTTATCTCCCACACGCCCCCGGCCTGGAGCGCGGGGCCCCCGCTCCGGCTCACTCAGCGCTCGAGCAGCGCCACGCACTCGATGTGCGGCGTCTGCGGGAACATGTCCACCGGGCGCACGCGGCGCAGGCGATAGCCGGCCTCGACGAGCTGCGCGGCGTTGGGAGCGAGCGTCGTCGGGTTGCACGAGACGTACACGATCCGCGCCGGCGAGGCTTCGATGATCCGCCGCACCACCTTCTGCGAGAGGCCGGCGCGCGGTGGGTCGACGACGACGACGTCCGGACGCCCCGCCTGCGCCACCAACTCGCGCAGGGCCAGCCGCACGTCGCCGGCGAAGAACCGGGCGTTGTCGACCTCGTTCGCCCGCGCTCCGGCGATCGCGTCGGCGATCGCCTCCTCGATCAGCTCCAGCCCCCACACCTCGGCCACGCGCGGCGCGAGCGACAGGGCGATCGTCCCGATCCCGCAATACAGGTCGTAGACGCGCTCGAACCCGGTCAGCCCGGCGTAGTCGATCGCGAGCCCGTACAGGCGCTCGGCCATCTCGGTGTTGGTCTGGAAGAACGCCTGCGGTGAGATGCGCAGGCGCAGGCCGCCGAGCTCCTCCTCCAGGCGCTCGACGCCGGCGATGAGCTCGGTCTCACCGCCCTGGGTCGTCTCGGCGACGCTGTCCACCTGGGTCCAGAGCAGCCCCTCAACCGGAGCGGCCGCCGCCGCGAGCGCGTCGGCGTCAAGCGAGCCGGGGCTGGTGACGAGCCGGACCTGCAGTTGACCGGTGCGCCGGCCCTCCCGGACGACCAGGTTGCGCAGGAAGCCCTCGCCGCTCCGGCGGTCGTAGGCGGGCAGCCCGGCGGAGCGGCACCAGCGCACCACGCGCTCGCGCGCCGCGTTGGCCGCCTCGGAGGCCAGCAGGCAGTCCTCGATCTCGACGATCTCCTCCCACCGTCCGGGCGCGTGGAACCCGCACACCAGGCGCCCGCCGACCGGATCGGTGCCGAACGAGTACTCGAGCTTGTTGCGGTAACGCCACTGCTCGACCGCGGGGACGATCGGCTCGAGCTCGTATCCGTCGAGGCGCCCGATGCGGCGCAGCGCGTCGTCCACCTGATCCTGCTTGACCTGGAGCTGGCGCTCGTAGGGCAGCACCTGCCACGGGGCGCCCGGGTGGTGCGCCAGCGGCTCCACGCCGATCGGCGCCCGGCTCGAGGATCTCGACCGCCCGCGCCTCGGCGTAGGAGCGCTTGGACTTGCCCACCACCGCCCGCACGAGATCGCCCGGGACACCGCCCTGCACGAACACCACGTATCCGTCGAGCCGGGCGACGCCCGCGCCACCGAAGGCCAGCGATTCGATCCGCAGCTCGAGCTCGGCGCCGCGGGCCGGCCGGCGCGCTGTGTGACTTCCCGCTTCCACGGAACCTAGGATGGCAGCCCGATGGACCTCGACGCCTACCGACTCTCGGCCGAAGCCTTCCTCTCGGAGCTGACGGGCGAGTACTACCGCCATTACGCCGGGCTCAAGGAGCAGTACGCGATCGAGCCGATCTACGCCCGGCATGGCGAGCTGTTCACGCGCCAGGCCGTGGACGGCCTCCGCGAGCACGCCGCGCGCGCCCCGGCCGGAAGCGATGAGCACAGGCGGCTGACGATGCTCGTGGACTTTGCCGTCGAGGGCTACGTCGGCGAGGCCGGCAAGCAGACGGAGTCGGAGCTCGCGCTCCGAGAGGCGAGGACGACGCTCGAGCTCGACGACCGGCGCATCGGCTATCGCGAGTCGAGTGCGGTCCAGGCCAACGAGCCGGACCCGGGCCGGCGGGAGATGATCGAGCGCGCCCGGCTGGAAGCGGTCAGCGGGGAGCTCGGCGAGCTGTATCGCGAGGTGATCGAGCGCCAGCACGCGTGCGCGCGCGAGCTGGGCTGGGACAGCTACCGCGCGATGTGCGCCGAGTGCAAGCTGCTCGACCTCGACGCGCTCCAAGCTCAGTGCAGCGAGTTCACCCGCGCCAGCGAGCCGCGCTACGCCGAGGTGCTCGAGCCGGAGCTGCGGCGGACGCTCGGTTTCGGCCTCGACCGGTTCCGCCGTGGCGACCTGCCGCGGTTCTTCCGGGCGCCGGACGATGACCGAGCCTTCCCGGGCGACGGGGTCGTGGCGAGCTTCGAGCGGACCATGCGAGGGCTGGGCATCGAGGTCGGCGAGCAGCCCGGGGTGGTGTTCGATGTCGAGCCACGCCCCAACAAGTCACAGCGCGCGTTCTGCGCGCCGGTCCGCCCGCCGCATGAGGTGTATCTGGTCCTCACGCCGGTCGGCGGTCGCGAGGATTACTCGACGCTGTTTCATGAAGGCGGCCACACCGAGCACTACGTGAACGTCCGCCCCGACCTTCCGTTCGAGTACCGCTACCTGGGGGACAACTCGGTCACCGAGGCGTTCGCGTTCCTGTTCGACCACCTGGTGGCCACCCCGGAGTGGCTGCGGCGGCATCTTGGCGCGGCGGATCCCGATCCGCTCGTCGCCCACGCGCGCGCCGTGCGCCTGGTCTACCTTCGCCGGTACGCGGCCAAGCTCGCCTACGAGCTCGAGCTGCACGCCGGCGATCAGCCGCTCCCGTCGCTCGCCCCGCGCTACGCGGATTTGCTCGGCCGGGCCGTCGGCGTGGCGTGGCCACAGGAGCTGTTCCTCCAGGACGTCGACGCCGGCTTCTACTGCGTGTGCTACCTCCAGGCGTGGGCGCTCGAGACGTATCTGCGCGCGCACCTGCGAGAGCGCTTCGGCCCGGACTGGTTCGACTCGCCGGAGGCGGGTGAGCTGCTCAGGGGCCTGTGGCGTGAAGGCCAGCGCCTGCGCGCCGGCGAGCTGCTGGGGGAGCTGACGGGGGCGACGCTCGACTTCGGGGTCCTGCTCGCGGACCTCGGACTAGTGACTTGACCCCGCGTCGGTGCTCTGGGTCGCCTGCATCTCCTCGATGCCGCGCTCGACCGTGTCCACCACCTCGACATGGCGTTGCACGCCGGCCAGGCGCAGCGCGTCGTCCACCGGTGAGCCGGCGGGAACGTTGAGTCTCAGGATCTGGCCGCGGGCACGCAGGCGGCTGCGCATCCCGAACACGACGTAGATGCCGGCACTGTCGAGGTACTCCACCGCGCTCAGGTCGAGAACCACGCCCACGGCGTCATTGGAGGTCGCCTCCAGCACCGCGGAGCCGATGTCCTCGGCGTTGGACATGTCGAGCTCGCCCGTGAGCCGGGCGACGAGAACCCGGTTCGCGCGCTCGAAGGTGACGTCGCCAAGGCGCGTCACGACGACTTGAGCCGCCGGCGCATCACGAGCTCGGTTCCCTGCGCGGAGCGATTCAGCTCGACCTCGTCCATCGCGGTCTCGATGATCTTGAGCCCGCGGCCGCGGTGCTCCCCCCGGGGGCTCCGCCAGGTCCCGGTGTCGCGCACGACCACGGTCAGCTCGTCTGCGCTCTTTCGCGCCTCGAGCTCGAACGTCGCCGGCGCCGGCGAGTAGGCATGCTCGATCGCATTCGTGCACGCCTCGTTGACCGCGATCGTCACCTCCGAGAGATCCTGCGACGTAGCGCCCTGCTCGTACAGCCACCGCCGGAGCGTGCGCCTGACCTCTGAGAGCACCCGCGGCTCCGCCGGGAGCCTCAACTCGAGCTCGGCGGGCACCGGGGTGCCTTGAACCGCCACGATCGCGACGTCGTCGCTCAGGCCGTGCTCGGGGACCATCCGCTCGAGCGCGCGCCAACAGGCTTCGTCGGCAGTCGCGACGTCCGCCACCGCGTCCATCAGCTCGTTCATCCCGTCGGTCAGGGGGATGCCACGCCGTTCCACCAGTCCGTCCGTGTAGAGCATCAGCGTCTCGCCGCTGGCGAGCGTGAACTCGTGCTCCGGGCAGGTGGTGTACGGGAAGGCGCCGAGCGGGGCGGCGGGCGGGAAGTCGAGCAGCCGCGGGCCCTGCGGTGCGATCAGCACCGGGGGCAGGTGTCCCGCGGTGGCGTAGCAGACGTTCCCGGTGTCGGTATCGAACACCGCATAGGCCGGCGGTGGCCATCACCGCCTCGCCGAGGTTCTGCACGAAGCGATCGACCAGCTCGAGTGTGCGACCCGGGCCGTACCCCTCGAGCGCGTACGCATGCAGCGCCGCGCGAAGCTGCCCCATCAGCGATGCAGCCTTGAGGCCGTGGCCGACGACGTCGCCGATGACGACGCCGAGCTTGCCGCCGGGTAGCTCGATCACGTCGTACCAGTCTCCGCCCACCTCGTCGCGCGCAGGCAGGTAGCGTGCCGCCACCGCCGCGCCGGCGACGTCCACGATGCGCTTGGGCAGCAGGCTGCGCTGGAGGACCATCGCCACCCGGTGCTCGCGCTCCAGCGCCTCGTACAGCCGCGCCCGTTCGATCGCCGGCGCCGCCCGCGCCGCCGCCAGCTCGAGGATCGTGACGTCGCGCGGGTCGAACATCCGGGGCGTCAGCGACCCGACGTGGAGCACGCCGACCAGCGCGCCTTCGACCACCAGCGGCACGCCCAGCATCGAGCGAATCCCCTTTTCGCGCAGGATCGGGTTGAGGATGTCGGCGTGGTCGACGTCGGCCATGAAGATCGGCACTCGCCCGGCGGCGATCCGGCCGGCGAAGCCCTCCGCCGATCGGGATCCGCACCCCGGCCTCGACCTCCTCCTCGATCCCCTTGGCCGCACGGGCGACCAGCTCGTTGCGCTCGTCGTCGTGCAGCAGGATCGCCACGGTGTCGACCCGCAGGACGTCCTGGACGCGTTGCAGAAGCTCTCTGAGGAGGTCCTCCAGAGCGAGCTCGGACAGCGCCGGATCGCTGAACCGGTACAGGTTGCGCATCTGCGAGGCAGGGAGAGGCACCCCCCCGCTCGGCGAGAGCACGACCTGTCCTGCCCCGACGCGTGGCACCTCGCCTGGTTGGATCTTCGGAGCCATGCGAGACGGGCGATTCTAGTGTCGTCCGCTGAGCGGATCGGCCGGCAGGCAGCTCAGGACCGGCTCCGCCGCGCGAGGTTAGGACGCCAGCCGGTCCCGCTCGATCGCCTCGAGCACGGACTTGCGGTTGGCGTGGCGGCGCTCGTACTCCCGCACTCGGCGCAGATCGGCCCCGCTCACGCCCTTCAGACGGGAATTGACCTGCGCCGCGGTCAGATCGTCGTAGCCGAGGATCGGGAATGACGGTCCCGATGCGACGGTGCGCCGGGCGCGGTCGGCGGTGCGCACGATTCGATCGACGCCACCGCTGAAGCGTGAGCGGACGCCTGCGGACTCGAATTGCTCACGGCCTCGCACGATCAGGCGCTCGGTATCGCTCAGCAACTCCTCCGTCTGAAGCCGGCCGCGCCGGACGAGCTCGGCGGCGAGCTCGGTGGCGTCGCTGCGGGTGAGGTGGCCGCGAGCCGCGGCCTCGTCCAGCGTCTCCTGGATCCGCTCCCGGGTGAGCAGGACCAGGCCGAGCGGGTTGATCACGTAGTTCACGAGCTGCTCGACGAAGCCCGTGAACCCCTCGGCGCTGCCTCGACCCGACTCGGGGCCTGGTGCGGCCTCGTCCTGCGCGCCCGTGGCGGCCGCAGAGCGCGAAGTGCCGCTGGAGCGTCGGGACGCGCCCGATCTCGTCCGCGTTCCGGCGGATCTAGCCCCTGCGGGCTTTCGGGACCCACCGGATGACGACTTCGACGCGGCCATTTGACATGCGCTCCTCTCGGTCCGAACGCTGCGCCGAGCGTACCCAAAAGGCGTTCTTAGGAAGCATCAGGAGCTCAGGCGACGAGGAGCTCGAGCAGCGCCTTCTGGGCGTGGCGGCGATTCTCGGCCTGGTCCCAGATGCGCTGGCGCGATCCGTAGAGCACCTCGGAGGTGATCTCCTCGCCCGGATGCGCAGGCAGGCAGTGCAGCGCGATCGCGTGGGGGGCGGCCTCGTCCAGCAGCCGGTCGTCCAGGCGATACGGAGCCAGGGCGCGGCGACGGTCCTGCGCCGTCTGCTGATCGTCGCTCATGCTCACCCACACGTCCGTGTACACGGCGTCGGCCCCACGGACGGCGCCGTGCGGATCTTCGGTCACGACGGCACCGGCCACGTCCTGGAGCGCGTATCCGTCCGGAGAGGCGATCCTGACCTCGACGCCCGCGCGCGCGCCGAGCAGGGCGAGGGAACGCGCGACGTTGTTGCCGTCGCCGACGTAGGCGAGCGCCAACCCATCCAACCGGCCGAACGACTCCCGGAGCGTCATCAGGTCGGCGAGCGCCTGGCACGGATGGTGCTCCGCGGTCAGCATGTTGACTACCGGGACCGTGGCGTGGGCGGCGAGCTCGACCGCCGTCTGATGCGGACCCGTCCGGATGCCGATGGCCGCCACGTGACGGGAGAGGACGTACGCGGTGTCCCGCAGCGACTCGCCTCGGCTCAGCTGGAGCTCATCGGAGCGCAGCACCATGCCGTGGCCGCCGAGCTCCGCGATCCCGGCCTCGAACGAGACCCGCGTCCGGGTCGAGGGCGCCTCGAAGATGAGCGCCACCGCCCGCCGCTCGAGCGCGCTCGAGCTGAGCGGGGCCTGCTTGAGCTCGGCCGCACGGTCGAGCAGGGCGAGCAGCTCCGCGGGGCCCAGCTCCTCTCCGGTGAGAAAGTGGGTCGGCAAGCGGGTGAGTGTACGTTGGCGGCGATGCCCCTGCGCGTGCTGAGCTGGAACCTGATGCACGGCCGTGCGGTGCCGCCGGCGGGCCACGACCTGTTCGAGGAGTTCGCGGCGGCGCTGGGCCGGCTGGCGCTGGGAGGTGGCGCTGCTCCAGGAGGTGCCGCCGTGGTGGCCGGATGCGTTGGCCGCACGGGTTGACGCCGACGCGCGACGCGTGCTGACCTCACGCAACGCGCTGCTCCCGCTGCGGCGGGCCGTGGCGGTGCGCCGGCCCGACGTGATCAAGTCCAACGGCGGTGGCGCCAACGCGATCCTCGTGCGGGCGCCCGCCCGGATTCACGAGCACCGCACGCGCCGTCTGTGCTGGATGCCGGAGCGCCGGCAGGTTCACGCCGTCCGCCTCGATGACGGTGCGTGGATCGGCAACCTCCACGCCACCGTGCACGACGACGGCGCCGCGCGGCGCGACGGCGCGCTCGCCGCGGCGACCGTGCTCGGCTGGGCGGCCGGCGAGCCCGTGATCCTCGGCGGCGATTTCAACGTCCGCCGGCTGGCGCTCGACGGGTTCGAGTACGCCGGCGGGCACGACGTCGACCTGGTCTTCCTTCGAGGGTTCCGGGCCGCCGGAGAGGTTCACGTGCTCGAGCGCGGCCGCCTCTCCGACCACGCCCCGGTGGCGATCGACGTCAGCCGCGCTCGCCGCGGCCGCTACGGAGACCGAAGCCACGCAGCATGAGCAGAGCCTTCTCGCCGAGCGTGCCTCGGGCGGGGAGGATCCCGAGCTGGGTGGCGGCGTCGTACAGGTCGTAGAACCCGCGCACCCGCAGCAGCATGCCGCGCTTCATCTCGCAGTAGAAGATGCAATGCACGACGACGAAGCGGTTGGTGGCGGGCAGGCCCTCGAGCGGCCCCCGGTGGGTGCCGAGGAGCTTGCTCGGCGCCGCCACGAAGCGCCGGCTGGTCAGGCGCTCGCCGGTGCTCTGAAGACGAGCGTCGGGGAAGGCCGCCCACAGCCGCTCGGCGTGGCGAACCAGCGCCTCGAGGCCCTCGAACGGCTCCGGCGTGACGGGGTCCTCGTAGTGGACCTCGGGCAGGCAGATCTCACCGAAGGCGTCGGCGTCCTTGCCCGACCACGCGGCCTCCCACCCGTCCATCAGCTCGTTGACCGTCATTCGAACACCGGGAGGCCCGTCTCCGGCGTCGAGGCCTCCGCGTGGAGGCGGCGCGGGATTCGCCCGGCGCCACGGGCGAGCACGCCGGCCTCGACCGACAGCCGGATCGCCCGCGCCATCGCCACCGGATCGTGCGCACGCGAGATCGCGCTCGCGCACAGCACGGCATCGCATCCGAGCTCCATCGCCACCGCCGCGTCGGAGGCGGTGCCGACGCCGGCGTCCAGCACGACCGGGACGCCCGCGCGCTCGACCATGATCGAGATGTTGTAGGGGTTGCGGATGCCCATGCCGCTGCCGATCGGCGAACCGAGCGGCATCACGGCGGCGCAGCCGACGTCCTCGAGCCGGCGCGCCAGGACTGGGTCGTCGGTCGTGTACGGCAGCACCACGAAGCCGTCATCCACGAGCGCCTCGGCCGCCGCCAAGAGCTCCACGGCGTCCGGAAGCAGCGTCCGGTCATCACCGATCACCTCGAGCTTGATCCAGTCGGTGGCGAACGCCTCGCGGGCCAGCTGCGCGGTGATGATCGCGTCGCGCGCGGTGAAGCATCCGGCGGTGTTGGGGAGCACCTCGACGCCGGCGGCGTCGAGCACGTCGAGGATCGAGCCCCGCGCGGCCGGATCGAGCCGGCGTAGTGCCACCGTGCACATCTCGGCCCCGGACTCGGCGAGCGCCGAGCTCAGCAGCTCGTGACTCGTGAAGCCGCCAGTGCCGAGGATCAGCCGCGAGCGGAACTCCCGACCGGCGATCACGAGCGCCTCATCCACCCTGCACCGCTCCCACGACCTCTAAATGCGCACCCTCACGGAGCTCGGTTCCGGGCCAGGCGCCCCGAGGAACCACCTCGCCCTCGATCGCCACGGCGACGCCTCGCCCTCCGGGCGCGCCGGACAGCTCTTCGACCACGCTCGCCACGGTGGCGCCGGCGGGCAGCTCCCGGCGCTCTCCGTTGACGCTCACGACCACGCGGGCACCTCGGCGAAGCGACCTGGTGCGAAGACGGCGGACAGCTCGGGATCGGGACGGCTCCTCGCCGAGGAGCCCGGCGAGCACCATCTCCGCCGTCACCGGCGCGAGCAGGACGCCGTGCCGGTAGTGCCCCACCGCCCAATGGAGCCCGTCGATGAAGCTTGGCCCGATCGCGGGAGCGTTGTCGGGGGTGGCCGGGCGCAACCCTGCCGAGAGCTCGTCGATGACCAGCTCGGCCAGCCCGGGCACGAGCTCGCTCGCATCCCGCAGCAGCTCGAACACCGCCCCGGCCGTGACCGTGGTGTCGAAGCCTCGCTCCTCCATGGTGGCGCCGAGCACGTAGCGCCCGTCGCCGCGGGGGACGATGTAGCCGGTGCGCATCCGGAGCACGCGCTGGAGCAGCCCGGGGCCGGCGGGATCGTGCAGGCGCAGGATCTGGCCCTTGACGGGGTGGATCGGCACGCGCGCCGGCTCGGGGATGCCCGAGAGCCCGGCCGCCCACGGCCCGGCCGCGATCACGACCTGCTCGGCGAACACAGGCTCGCGCCCGGCCACGACGACACCCGCCACACGCTCGCCGGCGAGCGCGAGCGCGCTCACCTCGGCTCCGGTCCGGACCACCGCGCCGGCGTGCTCCAGCGCCGCCACCAGCGCCCCGCTGAGCTTCCGCGGGTCGACGGCGTGATCGTCGGGGATGTCGAGAGCCAGGCGGAGCGCCGGCGCCAGCCCGGGCTCGAGCGCTCGCGCCTCGCTGGCCCGCAGCCGCGTCACCGGCAGCCCGAGACTCCTCCGCACCGAGAGCTCACGCTCCAGCTCCTCCACCTCGTCGCGGTCGCGGGCGGCCCGCAGCGTGCCGCAGCGCAGGTAGCCGGGATCGCGCCCGGTGGCTTCCTCGAGGCCGGCCACGAACTCCGGGTAGAGCGCCGCGCCGGCCAGGCCCAGGCGGAGCAGGGGCTGCTCGCTGACCAGCGCCTCGCTGATCGGAGCCAGCATCCCTGCGGCCACGTGCGACGTGCCGCGGGCGGGAGCGTCCTCCCGCTCGAGCACCACCACGCTCAACCCCCGCTGCACCGCGCGCCAGGCGACGGCGAGACCGATAACCCCGCCGCCGACGACGGCGACGTCAAATGAGCTGGTGTGCTTGGTCAAGGTATGTCCCTACGCCGGCATTAACCGGGTCAGGTTCAGACGGTCGGCGGCCCCAGTCGCCCTCTCAGCCCAGGGTGGGGCTCCCGTCGGTCAATCGTAGCGCGGGGCTCCTGCCAGACTTGGGGTGTGAACGACCGACGAGAGCGCCTGATGCGGGCCCGCCTGTACATGATCTGCGACGAGCGCCCGGACCGGTTCCTGGAGCGGGCGCTGCGGGGCGGCGTCGACATCGTGCAGCTGCGGATGAAGGACGCCCGCGACGGAGGACATCCTCAGCGCAGCTCATCGGTTTGCCGCCGCGTGCGCGCGCCACGGCGCGCTGTTCGTGCTCAACGACCGTCCGGACCTCGCGGCCGCCGCGAACGCCGACGGGGTCCATGTGGGCCAGGACGACGCCCCGGTGGCGAAGGCCCGCCGGGCCGTCGGCGAGGATCGTCTCGTCGGCCTGTCCACCCACTCGCCGGCGCAGATCGATGCCGCGGCCGATGCCGGCGTCGACTACATCGGCGTCGGTCCCGTGCACGCCACTCCGACCAAACCGGGCCGCCCCGCCGTGGGCCTCGACCTGGTCCGCTACGCGGCGCGGCACGCGCCGGTGCCGTTCTTCGCCATCGGCGGCATCTCCCAGGAGAACGTCGAGGCGGTGCGAGCGGCGGGCGCGGAGCGCGTAGCCGTGGTGCGCGCGCTGACCGACGCCGACGATCCGGAGAAGGCAGCGGCGCAGCTCCTACAGAGCGAGGTCGATCGTTGGCCGGCTCTAGCCACGGGCGGAGCCGTAAGCGCGGACGCCGGACGAAGCCGGCGAGCGCCCGAGCGGCCGCCGCACCCCCGGCGCCCACCAAGCCACCTGCGGCCACCGCGCCGCCCGCGCGAGGCCGCTCGGAGGAGCGCAACGCCGCGGTCCGGGCCACGCTCAGTCCACTCGGGCCCGACGAGCGGCCGTGGCCGATCCGGATCGGCGCGCTGCTCGCGCTGGCGATCGCGGTCAGCAACGTCGTCCAGGTGGTGGTCGGGGGCAAGGTCGAATTCGGCAAGCAGCACATCACGCCGGTCGGCCCGCTGATCTTCGCGGTGCTGATGGCGGCCTGCGCCGTGGGCATGTGGCAGAAGCGCTACTGGGCCGTGCTCGGCTTCCAGGCCCTGCTCGCGCTGGCCGTCCTGTTCTTTGCCCTGCTGCTCGTCCGCGCCAGCAACGCCCTCGGCTTCGTGGTCGGCGCCGTCGGTGTGTTCGGGCCGGGCTATCTGTTCTTCAAGCTCGTCCGGGTGCTCAGCCGGATCCAGATGCCGACGCCCCCGGGGTCGCGATCCGGCGGCGGGCGATAGCGAGCCCCACCGTATAGGCTCCGCGCGCGATGGCCGACTCCGCTTACGACTGCATCGTCATCGGCTCCGGTCCGGGCGGCTACGTGACAGCGATCCGCGCCGCCCAGCTCGGGATGAAGACGGCGGTGGTCGAGAAGGATCGCGTCGGCGGGCGCTGCCTGAACTACGCGTGCATCCCGGCCAAGGCGGTGCTGCGCGTGGCCGACGTGCTCTCGGAGATCCGCGAGGCGGACGACTTCGGCATCAAGGTCGAGCGAGCCCGAGGTCGACTTCGCCGCCGTGATGGCGCGGCGCGAGCGCGTGGTCAAGACGCTGACCGGCGGCGTCTCCGGGCTGTTCAAGAAGAACAAGATCGATCTGATCGAGGGCGCCGGCTCGCTCGCCGGGAGCGGCCAGGTCAGCGTCGGCGGCGAGACCTACACGCGCCAAGACGATCGTGCTGGCCACCGGCTCGGTGAAGCGGCCGATCCCCGGCACGCAGTTCGGCGGACGGGTGATCGGAACCGAGGAGGCGTGGGCGCTCCCCGAGCTCCCGCGGACGATGGCCGTGGTGGGCGCCGGCGCGTCGGGGGCCGAGATCGCCTCGGCGTACGCGCGGCTCGGCGTCGAGGTGCGGCTGTTCGAGGCGCTCGAGCGGGTGCTGCCCACCGAGGACGCCGACATCTCGCGCCTGGTCGAGCGCGGGCTGAAGCGCCAGGGGATGACGATCCACACCGGGACGCTCGTCCAGAACGTGCAGTCCTCGGACACCGGCGTGACGTTCACTTTCGGCGAGGAGTCCGGTGAGGCCGAGTGGCTCGTGATCGCGGCCGGGCGCGGAGCCGACGTCGAGGGGCTGGGCTTGGACAACCTCGGGGTCAAGCAGCTCCCCAACGGGCTGATCGAGGTGGACGGCGCGCTGCGCACGAGCGCCCAGGGCGTGTACGCGATCGGTGATCTGGTCCCCGGTCCGGCGCTGGCGCACAAGGCCTCCGACGAGGGCGTGATCGCGGTCGAGGACGCGGCCGGCCTCCAGACCCATCCGATCGAGTACATCGACATCCCGCGGGCGACGTTCTGCACACCGAACGTCGCGAGCTTCGGGCTGACCGAGGAGCAGGCTCGCGAGCAGGGCCACGACGTCGTCGTGGGCAAGGTGCAGTACGGCGCCGTGGGAGCCGGCACCGTGTACGGCGACCGGACGGGCCTGGTCAAGATCGTCGGGGAGACCAAGTACGGCGAGCTGCTCGGCGGCCACATCGTCGGGGCCAAGGCCACGGAGATGATCCAGGAGCTCGTCAACGCGCGAGCGCTCGAGGGCGGCTATCCCGAGGTGGCGCGCATCATCCACGGCCACCCGACGCTGTCCGAGGCGGTGATGGAAGCCGCCCGGGCCGCCGACGGCTGGCTGATCCACGGCTGAGGCCGCGGTGTCGACGGCGCCGGCGCAGCCCGTCTTCTTCTACGACCTCGGCAACCCGTGGTGCTACGTGGTCGCCGAACAGGTGATGTCGAGCCTGCCCGTGGTCCCCGAGTGGGAGCCGGTCCTCGCGGCCGAGGTGGTGCCCCACGGGGCCGGACTGGACCGGGGCGAGATCGAGCGCGTCGCCGGCGCCCTCGGGCTCCAGCCGCTGCGCTGGCCGCCGCACCTGCCGCCGGACACGCGCCAGGCGATGCTCGCCGCCACCTACGCCAAGCGCATCGGGCGGGCGGTCGCGTTCTCGCTCGCCGCGTTCCGGCAGGCGTTCGCCGGCGGCCGCGACCTCGGCGACGAGCACACGGTGCTGATCGCGGCCGCCGCCGCCGAGATGCACCCGGCGGCGCTGCTCAAGGGCATCGGCCTTCAGTCCGTCCAGGACGCACTGGCGCAGGCGGGCGCGCGGGCGCGCGCCGCCGGGGTGGCGTCGCTTCCGGCCATCCAGGTCGGGGAGGCCGTGCTCGAGGGCGAGGATCTGATCGAGCAGGCCGCGCGGGCGCTGGGAGCGCGCGCGATGAGAGCCAACCGCGCGTTTCACCTGATCGTCTCGCGCGAGCGGCTCCAGCCCGCCTTCATGGCCGGCCCCGAGCGCCAGGACCGGATCGAGGTGGTGTCGGTCGACGACGGCGAGGTCGTCCTGTTCTGGGACCTCCCGGCCAAGCCGGCGGCGAAGCTGCGCCAAGGCCCTGCGGACGGACCTGGCCGGCCTCGATGCCGACGAGTTCATCGTGCGTTGGAGCGACCACGTCGCGCCGTGAGCGCCCGAGGCGAGACCCGGACCGAGGAGCCCACCGCCGGCGAGCGCGCGCTCGCCCGCCGCGTGGCCGAGGCGCGGGCGACGATCCCGGACCTCGAGCTCAGCGTCGAGGTCGACGTGTCGGACGCCACCGTCTCGACGCCCCGGCTGATCCGACGCCTGCGCGCGCGCGCTGCGCGAGGTGCCACGAGCGAACGGCGCCTATCGCGACGGCCGCTTCGAGCTGTACGAGCGCGTCAACGTCGGTGTGGTGCTCGCCCGCGAGGACGGCCACGTGATCCCCACCGTGTTCGACGCCGACACGAAGACGCTCGACGGAGCTGGGCGACGAGCTCGCCGCGCTCCTCGCGCGGGCGGGCGACGGTGCGCTGCCCGCACCGGCCCTCGCCGGGGCCACGTTCACGCTCTGGGACGCCGGCGAGCTCGGGCTCGATCGCGCCGGCATCGCGGTGGGCCCCGGGCAGGCCGCCGCGCTGGTGGCCGGCGCGGTGCGCGACGTGCCGCTCGTGCGCGACGGCGCCCTGGTCCCCGGCCGCACGATGACGATCACCCTGGCCTGCGATCACCGGATCCTCTACGGGGCGCGGGCGGCCGAGTTCCTGCGCGCGGTCAAGGCGTCGCTCGAGGGGCCATGAGCCCGATGGAGGCGCTGGCGCTGGCGCAGCAGCTGCGCGAGGCGGTGGCGGACGAGCGCGTGCTCGCAGCGGTGGCCTCGGTGCCGCGGGAGCGGTTCGTGCCCCCCGGGCTGCGCGACCGAGCCTACGAGAACGTCGCCCTTCCGATCGATTGCGGCCAGACGATCTCCCAGCCGCTGGTGGTGGCCCGGATGCTCGAGGCGCTGGCGCTGCGCCTCGAGGACCGCGTGCTCGACATCGGCACCGGCTCGGGCTATCACGCCGCGCTGCTCGGGATGCTCGCGGGACACGTCTGGACGATCGAGCGCCACGCGCGAGCTGAGCGCGGAGGCGGAGCGGACGATCCGGGAGCTCGGGTTCGAGAACGTCACGTTCATCGTCGGCGACGGCGCCAATGGCCTCCCCGAGCAGGCGCCGTTCGACGCGATCAACGTCGCCGCCGCGACGAGCGCGCCGGTGCTGCGCGCGCTCGAGGAGCAGCTGGCGCTCGGCGGCCGGCTGGTCGGGCCGCTGGGGAAGCGACGCCAGCACCTGATCCGTCTCGCAGCCGGAGCGAGCGCGGCATCGAGCGCCGGCGGCTCGAGCCGGTCCGCTTCGTGCCGCTGGTCCGCGACCGGCCTACGAGCCGCCGTGAGCGGCCGCGGCGACGCGGCTCGGACAGCCGCGAGCGCATCACCTCGATCGCCACCGGGCTCTCGTCGACCAGCACGAACCGGCGGCCGAGCTGCCGGCACACCGCGCCGAGCGTGCCCGACCCGGCGAACGGGTCCAGGCACCATCCGCCCGGCCGCGAGGACGCGGCCACGATCCGGCGCAGCACCCCCTCGGGCTTCTGCGTCGGGTAGCCGGTCTTCTCGCGTCCGTTGGTGGGGACGATCGTGTGAAACCAGACGTCGGTGGGTCGCTTGCCCCGAGCCGCCTTCTCGGCGCTCACCAGTCCGGGGGCCATGTACGGCTCGCGCTCCACCGCGTCGGCGTCGAACCAGTGGGCTCCGGGCGTGCGCACGTAGACGAGGATCGTGTCGTGCTTGGCCGGCCATCGCCGGCGCGGCTTGGCCCCGTAGTCGTAGCTCCAGATCAGCTCGTTGAGGAAGGCCTCGCGCCCGAACACCTCGTCGAGCAGGAGCTTGCAGTAGTGCGCCTCGCGGTAGTCGATGTGGAAGTACAGCGTCCCGTGCGGCGCCAGCAGCTCGCGGGTCCGCGCGAGCCGGGGCTCCAGGAAGGCGAGGTAGTCGTCGAACGCGTCGTCGTAGCTGAGCGAGCGCAGCAGCTGCGAGCGGTAGCGCCGGCCCCCGAAGCCCACCCGTTCTCCGGTCTCGTCGGCGGCGACGGACAGCGTCCGGCGCGCCTGCGAGCGCCCGGTGTTGAACGGAGGATCCAGGTAGGCGAGGTCGAACTCACCCTCAGGCAGCCGCTCCAGTACCGGGAGCGTTGTCGCCGGCGATCACCAGGTCGTCGTCGAGCGCGATCTCCTGGTCGGCGGACTGGATGCGCACGGAAGCGGGAAGCTAGCGAGAAGCCCGGCGGCGCAACTAATGCGCAGCCTCCGGCGTTCTACGTGACACCGACTTGACGCATGAGCCGTTACCATCGATCCTGTGCTCTCTAAGAGCGTTCTGCACGTTGCGCCACTCCCCGCTCGGCGCACGCATCACCCGCTACACGCTCGGCTCTGTCGTCGCCGCCGGCTACCAGCGCGATCGTGTTCGCGCTGCTGTACGTGATGGGCGCGTCCACGACGGCCTGCTCGGTGGCGGCGTTCGTCGCCGGCGCGATCCCGAACTGGGTCCTCAACCGGCGGTGGGCCTGGCAGGTCCAGGGCCGGATCGCCTTCGGGCGCGAGATCCTCGCCTACATCGTGGTCTCGGCGATCACGCTGTTCCTGACCACGGAGTCGACGGCGTGGACCCAGCGCCACGTGCAGAGCATCCCCGCCCACCACGGCTTCCGGGCCGCGCTCGTCACCGGCTCCTATCTGGCGGTGTTCGCGGTCCTGTTCGCGGCGCGGTTCGTGATCTACGAGCGCTGGATCTTCGCGGGCCGCAGCCGCGTCCGGGCGGCCCTGCGGTCGCGCCTCCAGGTGTGGAGCGCGGCGCGGGCGAACCGCACGCCGTAGCCGAAGTTCCCGCCCTTCTTGGTCGAGGTGGCGTGGCTCTCGCGGTCGCGCATCGTCGTCGGCACCTCGGCCAGGCGGAAGCCGTTCAGCGCGGCGCTGATCATCAGCTCCGAGGCCTGGTACTGGGGCTGCTCGAGCGTCACCGCGGCGGTGAGCTCGGCGCGCATGGCGCGCAGCCCGCAGGCCGGATCGGTGATCCGGTGGCGGACGAGCACGCTGATCAGGGCGCCGAACACGATCACGCCCAGGTGGCGGATGCGGTCGGTGGTCAGCTCGCTGCCCGAGTCGGCGCGAGCCCGACACGAAGTCGGCACGGCCCGCGAGGATCGGCTCGATGACGCGGTCGATCTCCTCCGGCTCGTACTGGCCGTCGGCGTCGATCGTGACGATCACCTGCGCCCCGCGGGCCCGGGCCAGCCAGTAGCCGAGCCTCAGCGCCGCGCCCTGTCCGCGGTTGACCGGGACATCGCACACGAGCGCGCCCGCGCCCGCCGCCTCGCGTCGCCGTCGCGTCCCTGGCGCCGTCGACGACCACGATCACCTCGGCGGCGAGGCCGGCCGGCGGTTCGGGAATCTCCGCCACCACCTCCGCGACGGTGGGCTCCTCGTTGTAGGCCGGGATCACGATCGCCACCGGTGCCCCCGCGCCGGGCGCGTGGGCGGCGCAGGAAGGCCGCGCCGGCTCCGCGCTCGTCCGGGCTCGAGCTCGGACCAGCGCGGCTCGAGGTCGAACGCCGGGGCTCGGATGGCGCACGTCGCCGGAGATCGATGGGTCATCGGTGCTGCTCACGGGAGCTCCGACGGCGCCCAGGGCGCCCGCGCCGCTGCTGACCGCGTCGAGATCCAGCGCCGACCACTCCTCCCACACGCCGGCCAGGCCCTCCTCGAAGCCGTAGCGCGGCGCCCAGCCGAGGCCACTGGCGTGGCTCGGGTCGACGATCACCGCCGGCACCTCGCCGCGGTCGGGCTGGACCATGGGTGACCGACAGCTCGGCGCCGGTGACCCGGCGAACGGCGTCGAGCACCTGGAGGACCGACAGCGAGGAGCCGGTGCCGATGATCACCGGACCCTGCCAGTCCTCGTTCGACCAGGCCGAGGCGGACGGCCGCGAACACGTCGCTGACGTGGACGTAGTCGCGCACCTGGGTGCCGTCTCCGTAGACCTCGAAGGTGCCGCCGAGGCGGATGGCGCGCATCAGGCGGGCGACGATGCTGTCCTTGGCCTGCATGCCGGGGCCGTAGACGTTGGTGAAGCGCAGGCAGGTGCAGCGCACGCCGTAGGAGGCGGTGTAGGCCGACATCAGCATCTCGGCGGCCGCCTTGGTCGCGCCGTACGGGCGTGAGCGGGCGCAGCTGCGCCGCCTCCGAGATCACCGGCGCCTCCATCGGCCCGGTGACCGCGCCCCCGGTGGAGGCGAACACGAGCGCGCCGACGCCGGCCTCGCGCGCGGCCTCGAGCAGCAGGTGGGTGGCGGCCACGTTGGTGCGGAAGGTCAGCTCGGGCTGCTCCACCGAGCGCAGCACCGAGGTGACCGCGGCGAGGTGGACGACCGAGTCGATGCCGCCCTCGAGCGAGGCCTCGACGACCGCCGGATCGGCCAGGTCACCCTGGACGATGTCCACCTCGGGGTCTGGGTGCGGCTTCAGATCGACGACGCGCACGCTCGCGCGCCCGCCGCTCTGAGCTCGCCGACGACGTGCCGGCCGATGAAGCCCGAGCCGCCGGTGACGAGAACCCGGCGGCCGCTCAGATCCGCCGAGCTCGGCGGGGCTCACGCTGAGGCCAGCTCTCCCGCCGGGCGGGGCAGCTCGCTCGTCGTCTCGCGCCAGCGGACCGTCGGCATGATCGCGCTCAGGTCGACGCGGTCCTTATGGCGCTCGACCACCTCGAACAGATGGTCGATCAGCGTGGTCGACAGCAGCGTCGGCTTGAGACCCAGGTCGACGAGCGCGGTGTGCTTGGCGTTGTAGTAGTGGTCCTCGAGCTCGACGCGCGGATTCTCGACGTGCTCGATCGGTGGCCTCGCCCGGGAACTCGCGGGCGATCGTCTCGGCGATCTGCAGGATCGAGAGCGACTCGGTGAACTGGTTGAACACCCGGAACTCGCCTCGGTCCGCCGGATTCTCCGAGGCGAGCCGAATACATTCGACGGTGTCGACGAGGTTGATCAGGCCGCGCGTCTGCGAGCCGTTGCCGTAGACGGTGAGCGGGTGGCCGAGGACGGCCTGGATCGTCATGCGGTTGAGCACGGTGCCGAACACGCCGTCGTAGTCGAAGCGGGTGCCAGACGCGGATCGAGCTTCGTGTGATCGGTGTCGGCGCCGTACACGACGCCCTGGTTGAGGTCGGTGGCGCGCAGGCCCCAGATGCGGCAGCCGAACTCGATGTTGTGGCTGTCGTGGACCTTGGAGAGGTGGTAGAAGGAGCCGGGCCGCTTCGGATACAGCATCCGGTCGGAGCGCCCGTTGTGCTCGATATCGATCCACCCCTCCTCGATGTCGATGTTCGGGGTGCCGTACTCGCCCATCGTGCCCAGCTTGACCAGGTGGATGTCGCGGTCGAAGTCGGCGATCGCGTACATGACGTTGAGCGTTGCCCACGACGTTGTTGGTCTGGGTGTAGACGCAGTGGGCCTGGTCGATCATCGAGTACGGAGCGGCGCGCTGCTCGGCGTAGTGGACGATCGTCTCGGGATGGAAGTCGCGCACCATGTCGTGCACGAACGCGGCGTCGCACAGGTCGCCGACATAGGTCTTGATCGCCTTGCTCGACACATCCTGCCAGGCCGCGACCCGCTCCTCGAGCGTGGCGATCGGGACCAGGCTCTCGACGCCCATCTCCTCGTCGTAGCCGCGCCGCGCGAAGTTGTCGCAGACGGCTACCTCATGACCCGGCCGCGGACAGATGCAGCGCGGTCGGCCACCCGAGGTAGCCATCACCACCTAGAACCAGAATTTGCATACAGACGCTCCAGTGCGTTCAATCGACTTCAGCTCTTCACTGCTCCGGGCCCAAATGCGGCGCGATAAATCGACCGGGCCAGGGCGGGATGAGCGCAACCCTGCGAGTGGACGAGGATAGCCCACCGCTATCTCAGCCTGGCCCTACCTAAGGACGAAATTTACGCGATCCTTCGGCAGATCGGCGCCCGTGCCCCGCGCGCTGATACCGTCCGGGGGTCGCCCGCCGGCCGCTCGAGCACCTCGGCGGCGACCGTTTGCGGCCCACCGCGACCTCCCCGTTCGCCGCCTGCCAGTGTCCGAGCAGACCCTAGAAGCACCCCGCGTCGAGGTTCCTGCGGGGCGGTCCGGGCGCACCCGGCGCGCACCGCGGCGCGGCTGGGCGAGCTGGCCTACCGGTGGCGCTGGGTCCTCGTCGCGGGCGCCCTGCTCGTCATCTCGCTGATCATCGTCGTGGCCGCCCGCGCGCGTCCCGGCTATGACCCCTACGGATGGCTCGTCTGGGGCAAGCTGACGATCCACTGGAAGCTCGACACCAACGGCGCGCCGTCGTGGAAGCCGCTCCCGTACCTGTTCACGCTGCCCTACGCGCTCGCCGGCCACTACGCGCTGTGGCTGTGGATGGTCACCTCGGTGGCGATCTCGCTGAGCGGGCTGATCTTCGCCTGGCGGATCGCGTTCAGGCTCACGGCCGCCGACCCGGCGCGGCGCTACGCCGCCTACGTGGCCGGGCTGTTCGCGGCGGGGCTCGTGCTCGCCCTGCAGGATCCGCTCGGCTACACCTACACGCACTACATCCTCAGCGCCGAGTCCGACACGATGATCGTGGCCATCTGCCTGGCCGCGGTCGACTTCCACCTCTCCGGCCGCCACCGCGTGGGCGTTCTGGCTGTGGTGGCTGGGCGCCCTCGGCCGCCCCGAGGTGTGGCCGTTCTGGGTGCTCGCGGGTGCTGTGGCTGTGGCGCGCAGCGCCCGGGATACCGGCGGTGGTTGATCGCCTCGGTCGGTGCTGCTGGTCGTCCTCTGGTTCGGGATCCCCGGGCATCACGTCGAAGAGCCTGCTCACGGCGGGCAACATCGCCGAGAACTCCCCGCGCGCGATCCACGGCAACAAGGTCACGGGCACGATCCATCGGTTCTTCCAGCTCGAGCCGGCGGCCGTCTGGATCGCCGCCGCGGCGACGGTGGCGATGGCCGCGTGGCGTCGCCGGCGAGGGATCCTGCTCCTGACCGCCGGGGCTGTGCTCTGGGTGCTGATCGAGGTCGCGTTCGCACTCCACGGCTTCCCGGCCGTGCCGCGCTACCTGTTCGAGGCGGGCGCGGTCGTGGCCGTGCTCGGCGGCGTGTTCGCGGGGTGGGTCGTGCACGAGCTGCCGCCCTTCGTGGCTCGCGTGGCGCGGGCCCCGGCGCCCGCGCGGCTCGGCGCGTGGGCGGCCGCGCTCGTGCTCGCTCGTGTTCGCGGTCTCGA
The DNA here is from genome assembly GCA_963710305.1 of uncultured Solirubrobacterales bacterium. Classification (GTDB taxonomy): domain Bacteria; phylum Actinomycetota; class Thermoleophilia; order Solirubrobacterales; family Solirubrobacteraceae; genus Palsa-465. The sequence goes on from CAVPZV010000012.1 coordinate 89,065, forward strand.
TGCTGCCCACGGCGCACTCCCAGCTCCGGCTGGAGCGCACCGACCTGCGGCACGAGCATGCCCGCACGGTGCTGTTCAACCAGCTCACCGCCGTGGTACGCCGGATCGGCGGTGCCCGGATCCTGGCCTGCGGACAGCCGAACGTCCCGATCGAGTACCAGAGCGTCCTCGCCTGGAACCTGGACGTGAAGGTCGGGTCGCTCTACGTGGATCAGAAGCACGTGGCCGAGCACCCCCATCCCCTGGTGAACATCTACCCGACCGCGGGCGGCTGGAGGGAGTTCACCAGCCACGTCCAGCCCGGGCTCGGAGGCCGCGCATTGCCAGGGCCTCGGCTCCCGGGTCTTCCGCTTCTGAGCGCGGAGTCGTGTCCTCGGTCCTGCAGCCGAGCGGGATGAGGGGCGAGCCCCGGCGCCGCGCCCGCCGGCGGCCGCGCGTTCGCGTTGGGGGCGGTCGTGCTCGGGGCGGCGGTCGTCGCGCTGGTCCTGGCGCTGAGCGGCTCCGGTCCGCCCCCGCTGCCCCTGCCGGGCATCGGGCGACCCGCGCCCCCGGGCGACCCGTTCCCCTACCGAGCCTCGCGTGAGTCCGACTTCATCGCCCGCGCCACCGCCGGCTCGGCCCACGTCCTGTTCACCAAGAGCCCGGGCGGCGTGCTCGCCACCGCGGCTCGGGTGGCCGCGCTGCGCGGCCTGATCGATCGCGCCACCGCGGGCACGGGCATCGACCCGAACCTGCTCGAAGGGCTCGTGTTCGTGGAGAGCGCCGGGCGACCGGATGCGCTGGTCGGCGGCGATCCGGCGAATGCGGCCGGACTGACGCAGATCCTCCCCGGGACCGGGCAGTCGCTGCTCGGCATGCGCATCGACCTGGCGTCAAGCCGCCGCTTGAGCGCCTCGATCGCCCTCGCCTCCACGCTCGGCCAGAGCGCGCAGGTGGCGAAGCTCGAGCGCCGGCGCGCGGCCATCGACCCCCGCTTCGATCCGCGCCGGGCGCTGGCCGCGGCCGTTCGGTATCTCCAGATCGCGCAGGGCGCAGCTCGGCCGCGCCGACCTGGCGATCGTCGCCTATCACATGGGGATCGGCAACCTCCAGCGGATCCTGGATGCCTACGACGGCGGCCGCGCCGTGCCCTACGCCCAGCTCTACTTCGACACCGCGCCCGACCGCCACTCCGTCGCCTACACCCGCCTCTCGAGCCTCGGCGATGACTCCTCGCTCTATTACTGGCGAGTGCTGGGGGCGGTGCAGGTCATGCGGCTGTACCGGACCGATCGCGCCGCACTGGTCAGGCTGAACGAGCTGCAGACGAGCACCGACTCGGCCGCCGAGGTGCTCCACCCACCGGATCGCACGCCGGGCTTCGCCGACGCGGCCGCGCTGTATCGCGCCTATTCCCGGCGCGCCGTCCTGCGGATGCCGGCCAACGCATCGGCGCTCGGGCTGGCCTACGACCCGGGGATGGGGTCACTGGCGCGGCAGGTGGGGGCGGTTCCGGCGCTCTACCGCGGACTGCGGGTGCCGGCGCTCGACCTGCTCGTCGAGCTCGCGGCGCGGGTGCGCGCTCTCTCCGGAGCGCACCAGCCGCTCGTGGTCGCGAGCACCGTGGTCGACGCCAGCTACGACCGCCTGCTGGGAGTCGAGGACCCGCCAGCCGAGGCCGGGTGGTCGTTCACGCTGCTGCGGCGCTACGCGAACCGGGCTCAGGCGGGTGCGCTCCAGGCCATGCTCGACCGGCTGCAGGCGCTGAACCTGATCTCCTGGCAGCGCTTCCCGGCCGCGATCGAGGTCACGGTGGCCTCCGACGCCTCGGCCGCGATCGTCGGCGGGCCGTAGAGTTCGTCCCGTGACCGACGCCGTCCGCACTCCCGATGAGCTGCTCGAGGGCCTCCCCGATTTCCCGTTCCGCTCCGCCCACGTGACCTACGACGGGCTGCGCATGGCCTACCTCGACGAGGGCTCGGGTGAGCCGGTCGTGTTCCTCCACGGCGAGCCGACCTGGTCGTTCCTGTGGCGCAAGGTGATCCCGCCGGTGCGGGACGCCGGGTACCGCTGTATCGCTCCCGACCTGCTCGGCTTCGGGCGCTCGGACAAGCCGATCGACATGGACTGGTACAGCTACGACCGCCACGTGGACACGGTCGCCCGGCTGTTCGAGGACCTGGGGCTGGCCGGCGCGACCGTCGTGGTTCACGACTGGGGCGGGCCGATCGGCCTGCGCGTGGCCGCGGAGCACCCGGACCGGGTCGCGCGGATCGTGATCATGGACACGGGGCTGTTCACCGGCCACCAGCGGATGAGCGAGGGGTGGCTGCGCTTCCGCGACTTCGTGGCGCGTGTCGACGACCTACCGGTCAGCCTGCTCGTCCGCCGCGGTTGTCACAGCGATCCGGGAGACGAGATCGCGGCCGCCTATGACGCCCCGTTTCCGAACGCCGCGTCCAAGGCCGGCGCGCGGGCCTTCCCGTTGATACTCCCGACCGAGCCCGACATGCCGGGTGGCCCGGAGGGCCAGCGCGTGCTCGAGGCCATGCGCGGCGACCAGCGCCCGAAGCTCGTGCTGTGGGCGGACTCCGACCCGGTGCTCCCGCTCGAGACCGGCGAGCGCTTCGCCGCCGCGATCGGGAGCCGGATCGACCACGTGATCGCCGACGCCGGCCATTTCCTCCAGGAGGACGCCGGCCCGCAGATCGGCGCCCTGATCGCCGACTGGCTCGGCTAGTAGTGCCCTAGACCGCCTCTCGCACGGGAGCCTCGGCCGGCTGCACCTCCGCCGAGGCCGGCACCTCGGGCTGGGTCCCGTAGATCGTGGCGTTCATGCGCGCCTCATACGCGGCGCGAGCGGTGTGATCGGGGTTGATCAGCGCCTTGTTGCTCTTGAACGCGCGCCCCAGCAGCTCCTGGCCGCGCCGCGGCAGCAGCGCGCTCAGCCGCACCGTCCCGGCCAGCCGCTTGGGCACGTAGACGTCGAAGATCCCCTTCTGGAGGGCCTCGACGATCGCGTTCGCGACGTCCTCCGGCTCGGGGATCGGCATGCCCGGCAGCTTGGGCAGCCCCGAGTAGAGCTCGGTGTTGACGCCGACCGGCATGACCACGCTGAACTGGATCCCGGTGCCCTGATACTCGGCCTTGAGCGACTCGGTCAGGCCCACCACGGCGAACTTCGTCGCGCAATAGGTGGCGTCGTGGGGCACGCCGACCTTGCCGGCGGCCGACGCAATGTTCACCAGGTGGCCGCGGCGGCGCGGCGCGAAGCGCTCGAGCGCCAGCTTGGAGCCGAAGATCACGCCGTGGAGGTTGATGTCGACCATCCGCCGGGCGGTCGCGTCGGTCTCCTCGACGAACGCCCCGATCGGCATGATCCCGGCGTTGTTGATGAGCACGTCGAGCGGGCCCAGCCGCGTCTCGGCCTCGTCCAGGAAGGTGGCGAAGCTGGCCCGGTCGGTGACGTCGACCGGCACGCCGATGCATCCTGCCGCCCAGCTCTGCGGCGGTCCGCTCCGCCAGGGGCCCGTCGATGTCGCCGATCGCCACCCGCGCCCCCTGGGCGATCAGCGCCGCCGCCGTGGCCCGGCCGATTCCGCGCGCGGCACCGGTGATGGCCACAACCTGGCCGGCGAGCGATCGTGGAGCCTTCGCCATTGCTTTCCTCCTTCTCGTGATGTCCCGGCGCCCGGCCTGCCGCATGGCGCCGCGGCGGAAACGGTGCGCCTGGCGCCGCGGCGCAGACGGTACCGCGCCGCCCGCCCCCGTGCACCGCGACTGGCTGGCTGGCCAACTCGATATTCTCGCCCGGGATGGCGTCCTTCCGCCACGACGGGCAGCGGCTCGCGTACACGATCTATGGGCAGGGGTCCAGGACCACCGTGCTCATGCCCGGCCTGCTGCTCTCCCAGAAGATGCAGGTGCCGCTCGCCCGCGCCCTCTCCAAGCACGGCAACCGCGTGATCACCTTCGATCCCCTGGGGCACGGGGCCTCGGACCGGCCACCGCAGATGTGGCGCTACTCGATGAACGCGTTCGCGCAACAGGCGGTGGCGCTGCTCGACCATCTCGAGATCGACGAGGCGATCGTGGGCGGCACGTCGCTCGGGGCCAACATCACGCTGGAGATGGCCTCGATCGCCCCCGAGCGACTGCGGGGGATGATCGTCGAGATGCCCGTCCTCGACAACGCGATCCCGGCCTGCGCCGCCGCGTTCACGCCGCTGCTGTTCGCACTGACGTTCGGCCGGCCGGTGATGGATGTGATCGCGCGGGGTGTCCGGCTGGTCCCGCGCGCCGGCATCCCCACGCTGCTCGAGCTCGCCATGGACATGTTCTCGCAGGACCCCGGGCCGAGCGGCGCGGTGCTCCAGGGCATCCTGTTCGGCCGCACCGCCCCCGAGCACCGGCTCCGCCAGACCTTCGAGGCGCCGGCGCTCGTCATCGGCCACCCGCGGGACCCGGTGCACCCGTTCTCCGACGCCGACATGCTGGCGCGCGAGCTGCCCAACGGGCGCCTCCTGCACGCCGAGTCGATCATCGAGCTCCGCGCGCGCCCGGAGCGGTTGACCGCGCAGATCGCCGACTTCGTCGACGCCTGCTGGGCCGGCCGCGGCGGCGAGTTCGAGACCGAGCCCGAGGCGGCGACGGCCTAGCCGTTTCAGTCGTCGTGCTCGTGCGGCTCGAGTCGTTCGACGGCACGCGGCGTCCAGTGGGCCGGATCGTCCAGCGCCTTGCGCGCCAGCTCGTAGCCCTCGTCGATCAGCTGCGACGCGTGGCTGAAGTCCGACGGGAAGACCGTCTGAGGACACGGCGGCGGCAGGACGATCAGCTCGACCCGGCCGGAGTAGCGGTCGATATCCCGCGCCAGGCGCTCGTTGATCAGGAGGGAGACCGCGTGCACGAGCATCTGGATGGCGCCGCGCGGCGCCTTGTGCAGTGCGCACGGGGCGCCCGTGGGTAGGACGTAGACGGTGTCGGCGCCGAGCTCGACGGCCTGCGAGATCGGCGTGTTGTCGGCCACGCCACCGTCCACGAGCTCCCGCCCCTCGCGCTCGATCGACGGGAACACGCCCGGAATCGCCGCGCTCGCCAGGACGGCGGACTGGGCGTCTCCCCGCGACAGCCGCCGCGCGTGCCCGGTGAGCACGTCGGTGGCGATCACGTGAAAGGGGATGGCGGCGTCCTCCATCCGCTTGAACTGCGCGTTCTGGCGCAGCAGCTTCTTCACGCCCCGGTTGGAGACGAGGTAATCGCGCGTGCCGAGCAGGCCGGCGGCGGCGGTGAGGGGGTTGGGCGGGAACACGTCGAAAGTCGAGATTCCGCGCCAGAGGCGGGCGAGCTCATCGGCCGTCTGCTCCGTGGGCGGCCTGGAGGCGATGTACGCGCCGTTGACCGCGCCGGCCGAGGTGCCGACGATCAGCTCGGGGGCGATCTCGCGCTCGTAGAGCGCCTTGACCATGCCCGCTTCGATTGCGCCGAGGCTGGCGCCGCCGGCGAGGACGAAGGCGATCATCGCGGCCGCGGCGGCCCGGGAGGCTCGACGAGGTCCCGGCCGGTGGGCCGCAGCTGCTCGTCGAGCTCGAGCTGCCAGTAGTAGCGGGTGAAGGTCATCCCGGTGCGGAACTCGCCGACGTGCGGCTCGATTCGCTCGCCGCTCGCCATCCGCACGATCAGCTCCGGGTAGGTGTGCCCCGGGCGCGCCGCATACATGGGGGCCGGGAAGGCGCCCCCGAAGCGGGTGTTGACGTCGGTGATGCCGAGGCCGATGTCCTTGTCGCGGAAGACCTGGACCGTGCACGGCCCGCGGACCCCGAGCGCCTCGACCACCCGCCGCCCGAGATCGATCAGCTCCCGATCGGCGATCGGGCTGCCCTTGATCGACTCGCCGCCGCGCGACTCGAGCATCGTGCGCGGAATGGCGTTCAGGCACCGGCCGTCGAGGTCGGACAGGCAGTCGATCGACAGCTCGGGCCCGTCCATGAACTTCTGCACCATGGTCGGCTCGGGGACGTAGTCGACGAAGAACTCGGCCGCGCGCGGGTCGTCGGCCCGGTGGATCGAGCGCGCGCCGGAGCCCCGGCGCGGCTTGACCATCACCGGGTAGCTCTCGACCGGCTCGCCCGGGAGCACCGTCGGCGGCGAGGGCAGGCCCAGGCGGGTCAGCAGCAGGTGGGCCTCGTACTTGTCGAAGGTCGCGCGGGCGATCTCCGGGTCGGGGACGAAGGCGGGAAGCTGGCCGGCCGCTCGGGCGTGGGCCAGGACCTCGATGTCGAGGTCGGTGAGCGGGCACGACCGCCCCGACGTTGTGCTCTTCGCACAGCGCCTGGAGCGCGGGCACGTAGGCCGGGTCCTCGATCCGCGGGACCGCGATCCGGTGGTGGGCGGCGTACTGCGCCGGCGCCAGCGGATTCGGATCGGCCGCCACCACGGTGGCGTGCTGGGCGAACGCGGAGACGATGTCGTAGCGCTTGCCCACCCCGGTGAGCAGGACGCCTATGTCGCGCTGGGCGGGTGCCATCCGCCTCGCTCTCCCTTGTAGAGGCCCTGGCCGCCGGTGACCAGCCGCCACGTGCGGGACGAGGATCCTCAGATCCAGCCGCAGCGACCGGTGCTCGACGTACCAGATGTCGAGCTCGATCCGCTCGCTCCACGGAAGCGAGGCTCGGCCGTTGATCTGGGCCCAGCCGGTGATCCCGGGCTTGACCTCCAGGCGCCGGCGCTGGTGCTCGGTGTACTGGAGCACCTGCACCTCGAGCGTCGGCCGCGGACCGACGATCGACATCTCACCCCGCAGCACGTTCCACAGGTTCGGCAGCTCGTCGAGCGAGTAGCGGCGCAGGAAGTTGCCCAGCCGGGTGATCCGGTCATCGCCCTCCTGGATGGCGAGTCCGGCGCCGGTGAACTCGGCGCCGCGCACCATCGTCCGCAGCTTGTAGATCTCGAACAGCTTCCCGTCCTTGCCCACCCTCGTCTGGCGGTAGATCGGATGGCCCGGCGACTCGATCCGGATGGCCAGCGCCAGCAGGGCGACGAGCGGCGCGCTGAGGATCGCGCCGGCGCCGGCGATCAGCAGGTCGAGCGCGCGCTTCACCGCGTGCCCTCGGCCGGCTCCCAGCCCGCCGGCGTGCCGCGCGTCAGCCAGTCCCACAGACCGGCGGCCAGCGAGGCGGTCGTGAGCACGTAGTAGCGCGCGATCAGGAGCGGCTTGGCCGGCAGCGCCCCCGCCGCGCCGGCGGCGAGCAGCAGGGCCACCTGGAGCGCCACCGCCACCGCGTAGACCCAGCCCTGGGTGATCAGAGCGATGCTCGTCCCCAGCGCGATCACGTGCAGGAACGGGGTCACGTAGCGGAGCACGCGATGGGACAGGATCATCAGCGCGTACAGCGGGTCGTAGCCGCGCGGCGAGAGCATCCCGCCCCGCACGACGATCGGCCACGTGTGGCTCATCATCCGCCGCTTGCGCGCGAACTCGCCCTCGATCGTCGGGACCATCTTCTCGCTCGCCCGGGCGTCGGGGGCGTACACGGCGAGCCAGCCCCGCTTGACCATGTTGAACGGGAACGACAGGTCGTGGCCCATGATCGGGTCGACGACCAGGTAGGCCTCGCGGCGGGTGGCGTAGATCGCGCCGTTGCCGCCGGTGACCGAGCGCATCCGAGACTCGAGCGCGCGCAGGGCCATCTCGTAGCGCCAATACACGCCCTCCTGATTGCCCCCGTGCTCGCCGAGGAGCGTGTCGTGGCCGCAGACGTAGCCGACGCGCGGATCGGCGAACGGCGCCACCAGCGCGCGGAGCGCGTCGGGCTCCCAGGTCACGTTGGCGTCGGAGAAGGCGACGATCTCGCCGCGGGATGCGCTCGACCGCCGCGTCCTGGGCCCGGATCTTGCCGCCCCGCGGGAGCTCGAGCACGAGGTCGGCGCCGGCGGCGCGGGCTCGCGCGGCGGTGGCGTCGGGCGAGCCGTCGCAGGCCACGATCACCTCGAGGCGCTCGGGCGGGTAGTCGAGCGCCCTGAGGTTGGCCATCCGGTCCGTGATCACCGCCTCCTCGGCGTAGGCGGCGACGATCACCGAGACGCTCGGGGGATCGGGGGTCGGCGGCGCTGGCGGCGCGCGCCGGGCGCCGGCGCAGCCGGGCCAGCCCGGCCAGCAGCAGCCCGTAGCCGGCGTGGGCGTACACGAGCAGGCCGACCGAGATCCAGAAGACGATCGCGAGGGCGGTCATGGGCGGTGGCGATTGTGGCGGGTTTGCGATGTGCGGCGCCGCGCGGCGCGGGCCGCACTCGGGGCGGTTGCGGCGGCATCCAGCCCGCGGAAGACCTCGGCTGCGCCCGCGACCGCTCCGGCCTGCCGGCTGCGGGCGGCGAGGGCGCCGGGCGCCGCTTGCGCCGTGCTTGTGGTGCTTGGGCTTCGTCTTCTTCTTCTGGGCGCCGGCTTCTTCGCCGCGGCCGGTGCTGAAGCAGCCGGTGCAGCTGGCGGGTCGACGTAGTTCGAGGTCGCCAGTTGGAGTCATCGCCACCGGGGTTGCCGGCGAACGTGAACAGCGGGCAGCCGTGGGAATCGAGCGCAGCGGAGGTGAAGTCGAGCAGCGACCGGTCGCTCGGCTCGCCGGGCGCGCCGCAGAGGATCCCCGCGTTGCAGATCTGGCCGTCGTGGTAGACGAAGCCGGGATTGACGTCGCGGTAGATGAAGCTGGCGCGCACGCGGCGGTGGCGTTGGTGCGTCTCGGCGGTCGCGTACGTCCACTTGACCCGAGGTGTCGTTCGGGTTGGTCACGCCGTTGATCGTGCGGAAGAAGCCGATCGCGAGCTGGCCGGCGCTGCGGGCCGCCGACCGCGGCCGGGAGCATGTGCGCCGCGCCCGTGCTCCCGATCAGCTGGCGGCGCGCGTCCACGTCGTGCCCTGGGTCGGTCGACTTGAACAGGTAGACGCTTCGCGGTGGTGGCGAACGTGCTTGTGCCGACGTACCCGGCTGCCGACCACGTACAGGTTGCCGGCGCCGTCGATCGCGATGTCGTTGAAGATGTCGCCGAACTGGACCGTGTTGGTCGCCGACGCTTCGAGCCGTCGAACACCGTGTAGTCCGTGAACGACTTGCACTTGTCGTGGAGACGGCGAGGTACACCTGGCTGAACGTGCCGCTCGGCTGTCCGGCGTCGCGCGCCGGCCGCGTTCTCCGCCTGCGTCGAGGTGACGAACAGGACGTACAGGTTGCCCGCCTTATCGGTGACCGGACGCGCCACCAGCGTCCCGCCGGTGACGTCGGTGGGCGACGTTGGCCTCGATCGTCGGGTCGGTGACGATCGAGCCGCAGGCGTTGGCGAACAGGTCCGTTGCCGCCGTTGTCGCTGCGGAACGCCGAGCGGCTGGGCGGTGACGAACTCGTGGTAGGTGAGATACAGGGTCCCGTCGGGAGCGGCCGTCAGCCACGGGCGGTCATCGGAGGGGCCGACCTGGCCGATGCCGACGTGGCTGCAGTGGTCGGGATCGGGCACCGGCCCGATCGACTCGAACGTGGTCGCCGCGGTCGGTGCTCTTGCACACCTCGGCGGCGATCGCCTCGAGGTCGTCGATGTACGACGTCGCCCTTGGAGTAGATGACGTCGTCGTCACCGCCGCCGAGGAACGGAGCCGAGGTCGCGCCCGGGGCCGAAGCGTCGTCCCGTCGTTGCGGGAGACCCAGAAGCCCGGTGCCGGCCTCGTCGTTGGCGCCCGCCGGGATCCCCTGCGGGCCGGCGACGAACACGTCGCCGAGCGGGTCGGTGGCGATGCTCGGCTCGCCGCCCGTCGGGACCGGTCAGCTTGACCGGCGTCGTGAAGTACTTGGTCGCCGCCGCGGCGCCGGCGGCCAGCGCGAGCATCGCAGCCACCGCCGCCACGAACGAAGCCCAGAACCGCATCCTGCACCACCTCCTGCCTGATGGACCGGGCGCGCAACGAGTACTCCCGAAAGCGGTGCCCAGGCGCCGGTTCAGCGCTCGAGCAGCGCACTGGTACAGCGCCACCGTCCGCCGCGCCGCCTCGTCCCACGAGAACGGCCCGGCCGCCGCGCGGCGCGCGGCCGCCGCCAGCGCCTCCCGCGCCGCCGCGTCCCCGAGAGCTCCGCGCAGCGCCGCGCGCAGCGCGCCGGCGTCACCCGGCGCCACCAGCCGCGCCGCACCCGCCGCCGCGACCTCGCCGAACCCGCCGATGTCGCTCACCACGACCGGCTTGCCGAAGGCGAGCGCGGTGGCGAGCACGCCCGACTGGTCGAAGCGCTCGGTCCGCTCGTACGGCAGCACGATCACGTCGGCCCGGCGGAAGAAGGCCGGGCAGCTCGGCGTCGGAGACGAAGCGCGGCACGAAGCGCACCGAAGCCCCGGAGCGCGCCCGCAGTCGCTCGAGCGACACCCCGAAGGGGCGCCCGACGATCCACAGCTCCGCCCCTGAGATGCCGCGCCACGCGTCGAGCAGCACCTCGAGGCCCTTGTACGGGCGCAGCAGGCCGAAGAACATGACCACCGGCCCTTCGACGTCGCCCAGCTCCGCCGGCAGCGGCAGCTCGTCGCGGCGCTCGGCGAGATGCGTGAACGCCCCGTGCGGGATGACGTGCACCCGCTCGCCCGCCACGCCCAGGTCCTCGACGAGCCGGCGGCGGCCGTACTCGGAGTGCACCACGACCGCGTCGACCGCCTCGTACAGGCGCCGCTGAGCGGCGCTCTGGCCCGGACCGCGGCTCGCGGGGCAGGAGGTCGTGGGCGGTGAGCACGATCGGCCGCGCCGGCAGCAGCCACGAGTCGAGCCACTGCACGTCGAGCCACTGGAAGTGGACGACGTCGGCCGACGATCGCGCCACCGCGCGGTAGCGCACCATGTCCGGTACGTGCTCGGCCAGCTTGGCCACGCGCCGAAGCCGCGACCCCGCCGTACCGGGCGTCCAGCGGTAGAACAGCTCGCGCCGGACGTAGCCCTCGGGCGCGGGCGCCTGTCCGTAGGCGAATCGGCTCGTCACCAGCTCCACGTCCGCGCCGGCGCCGCGCCAGCGCCGAGCACAGCGCGTGGTCGTAGGGCGGCGTGAAGGCCGAGGGATCGACGACGTGGACGCGCATCACGCGGCAGGTGGGCGCTCGAAGCGGCGGCCGGCCAGGCGCGCCAGCCGCGCGGCCGTCGCGTGGACGTCCTCGCTCCCCAGCGGGAGCACGCGCGCCGCGGGATCGTTCGAGAGCCGGCGGGCGGCCGGGGCGAGCGCGCTCAGCTTCGGCTCCCTGGGCCGCCGGCCGTGAGGTCGAGCGCGCAGCGGAGCGGGTGGCGGGCGAGGATCCAGACCAGTGCCCGTACGCGCGCCGCGACGCCGTCGTCCTCGCGGTAGTCGATCGGGAGCGCCCGCTCGACCTCGATCGCGACGCGCTCGGGACGCGCCGCCGCCTCGACGCGCGCGCCCTGCGCGAGCGTTCGAGCGAGGTCGACCAGGGGATCGCCCAGCGCCGGGAAGCGGTCGGCCACGAGCACGACCCCGGCGCCCGGGTGATCGTCCCCGCCGGCGGGCCGGTTCGAGAGCGCGAATCCGGCCAGCTCCTCGACCGAGAGCAGCGCATCGATGGCGAGGTAGGCGCCGCGGTCCAGGCGCCGCGGCCGCGCCGCGCCTCCGCCACCGGTCGCCCGCCCCGCCCGTGGCCCCGCCCGTGGTCCCGCGGGGCACGCCCGCGGACCGCCCGCCGGAGCGCCCGTGCCACCGCCGGCTCGGGCTCGAACCCCTCGTAGCGCCGCGCCAGCCAGGCCCTGCCGGCGGCGTACCCTCGCCACTGCCGGCGCAGCTCGCGACAGGCTCGCCCGGTAGCGATGGACGACGAACGCGTCCGGCCGAAGCTCGAGGCGCCAGCCCGCCGCCTGCAGGCGCCAGCTGAAGTCCGTGTCCTCGGCCGCCCGCACGCCCTCGTAGAAGCCGCCGACCTGCTCGAACGCATCCCGCCGGACGAGCAGGTTGGCCGCCACCGCGCGCGGGCGGAACGGATGCTCCATGTGCGCCTGCTGGCTCAGGAAGCTCCGCGCCGCGCCGTAGCGCGCCACCAGGCTGTCCCCGGAGGCGGCGGCCACGACCTCGCCGGCGAGCGCGCCCACCCCGGGATCGACCGGCTCGGCGAAGTACGCGTCGAGCAGGTCGGCCGACCCGCGGCAGTCCGCGTCGAGGAACAGGATCCACTGCGCGCGTCGCATGGGACGCGCCGACGTTGCGGGCATGCGCGGGCGAGCGCTCGCCCGCGGCGCGGACCACCCGCACTCCCTCCGCCGCCGGCGCGGTGCCGGAGTTGTCGGCCAGGATCAGCTCGTCCCCAGCCCGCCGCTGCAGCGCGAGCAGGGCATCGAGAGCGGCCGCGGCGGCCGCGGCGTCGCCGGCGAACGGCATCACCACGCTGACCTCAGGCCGGCTCACCAGCGGTCCCTCCTCGCCGGATCCGCAGGACCAGCGCGCGGACGCCGGCGAGCTCCTGGGGGTGGACGAAGCCGATCAGGTAGAGCGCGACCGGGATCGCCAGGAAGGCCACCGCGCGCGACAGGAAGCCCACGGCCCCGTGCGTGGGGAGCAGCAGCTCCCCGGCGACGGCGATCCCGCCCATCACCAGCGCGAGCTCCGCCAGCCGCAGCCACTCGAACGCCACCGCGAACGCCCGGCGCGTCAGCAGGTGCATCGACGGTGAGCATGACCACGTAGGCGCCGCACAGCGCGATGCCGGCGCCGGCGATCCCGAGCGGCGGCACGAGGAGCACGATCAGCACGACGTTCGCGACCAGTCCGGCCAGCGACGCCGGGAAGTTGCGCGTGGTCACCTTGGCGCGGCCCGCGATGACCAGGAACACCACCCACAGCCCGTACAGCGCCCAGCCCAGCGCCACCCACGGCAGCGCCCGGTAGGCGCCGAAGTAGGCGTGCGCGGCCAGCAGGCGCAGGACCCAACGCCCCTCGAGCGCCAGCCCGGCGACCACCCAGCCGCTGATCATCACGTAGTAGGTGGTGACCAGGCCGTACAGCCGCGAGGCCTCGCGGTCGTCGCTGACCGAATAGGCGAGCGGCGGCCACGCGTACTGGAAGGCGCGCACGATGAAGGCCACGGCGCCGGCGAGCTTGACCGCGATCGAGTAGAGCCCGGCCAGCGCCGGGCTGCGGTGGTGGTAGATGTAGTAGCGGTCGACGATGCTGAGCGCGTACACCGACGCCTCGGCCGGCACCGTGGGCAGCCCGAACCGCAGCAGCGCTCCCCACCCCTCGACGGGCGCAGCGCGCGCCGAAGCAGTCGCCCGCGCATCGTCCACCACAGCACGACGAGCACCACCGTCGGCGGCGCCGTAGTTGCCGAGCAGGAGGCCGCGCGCGCCGTCGCCCAGCCCGACCACCAGCACCACCGAGGCGGCGATCGTCAGCAGCACGTTGCTCACCGACGCCACGGCATAGGCGCGGATCCGCTCCTCCACCCGCAGCAGCCCGTAGGCCAGCTCGAGGTTGGTGAACGTCCACAGCCCGAGCACCGCGATCAGGAACGTCGTCGCGTCGCGGTAGCCGAGGACCAGGCGCGACAGCGGACCGGCCGCCGCGGCCAGCGCCGCCGGCGACCACGGTGGTCACGATCAGCATGAAGCCGACCGCGCGCCGGGCCAGCGCGGCTCGCCGCGCCTCGTCCGCGTCGGTGAAGTAGAAGCGCAGGAACGCCTCGATCATCCCGAAGCGGACGATGATGCTGATGAAGATCACGCCGTTGCCGAGCAGCTCGACCACGCCGTAGCCCGCCGGGTGCACGTAGCGCGTGTACACCGGCAGCAGCAGGACGGCCATGAACTTCGAGACGACGTCGGCCACCTGGTAGGCGGCCAGCGCGCTGACCAGGCGCTTGAGGTACGCGCTCACGCGCCAAACGGTACGGCTCGCCGCGGGCGCCCCGCGGCAGGAGCGCCCCGGTCCGCCGGCGTCAACCGGTCAGGACGCTTCCAGACCGAGTCGACGAGGCCCGGCGCGCCGCGGTCGCGCGCCAGCTCGACCGCGAGCCCGACCAGGCCGATGTCCACCACGGTGCCGCGGCCCAGCCGGTAGGCCACGATCCCGTACCGGCCGGACGCCGGTTCCGGCAGCGGCCAGCAGCGTCGCGCGGCGCCACCGACAGCGGCTCGAATGACCCGGCACGCCGGCAACGTCCCGGCGAAGATCCCGAGGTCGTCGCCGCAGCACCGGTCAAGCGGCGCAGCGCCGCCCGCTGACGACGGCGCCCGGGACCGCGCCCAGCGCGTCCGTCGCGCGCCGGCGCCGTCGGATCGAGCGCCCGCCCGCCGCGGACCGTGACGCCCCGCAGCAGCGAGCCGACCCCGAGCGAGAGCACGCGCCCGCCGCCGAGACGTATGCACGCAGGGCCGCGCGCGACCGACGCCGGCAGCCACTCGCTCGGTTCCCGGCCAGCACCACCAGCGCGATGGCCGCGCAGCGCCGGCCCGACGCCGTCGATCAGCCCGAGGTCGGTCGTCAGCGTCATAGGCCCGGTGGCTCCGGTCGAGATACGCGAGCAGCCCCGCCTCGTCGGCGAAGCCCGCCGGGAGGCCTCCGGCCAGCGGTCGCCCGAGGCTGATCGGGCGGCCGCCCGCGAGCGTGTCAGGGAGGCCGTCGCCGTCGTCGTCAACCGGGTTCAGTGCCCTGCCAGCTCAGCGCCGGGCAGCACGACCAGACCGGCTCGGGCCGGCTGGCCGCTGGCCACGAGCGGCACGGTCGTGGCGTACGCCCCTGAGCGCAGCGCCAGCTCGTAGAGACCTGCCCGTCCCGCGGGCAGCGGAACGAGAAGCCGCCCGCCGGAGCCGCTCACGGTGCCACGCGGTCGGCGCGAGCCCCGACCCGGCGCAGCGACCAGCCGTACGGGCCCGACCGCGGAATCGACCTGCACGACCGCGCGCGAGCCCGCCGGGCACCGGATCGAGCGGCGGTGCGGCGGCCAGGTAGCGGACCGTCACGCCGGCGTGCGGCGGTCGATCCCGGCACAGGCGGCAGGCGGGCGGGAAGTGCGCGGTGACGCAGGCCGCGTCGGTCATGGTGAGGCCGACCAGATAGGTGCCGGCCGGCGCCGGGCGGCCGGAGATGGTGCCGTCCCAGACCACGCGGTGCGCTGCCCCCCGGCAGCCCGAACGACTTCACCAGCCGGGGCCTCCCGGCCACGTCGGTCCGGTACAGGTTGACGAAACCGCCCCGGCTGTCGTCGCCGGTCAGCGAGATCGCGCGTCGAGGCGCCCGCCGGAGCGCGGGATCAGGCCCGGCGAGACGCGCGTCACCCGCGGCCGCGGCGGCGCCGACTCGACCGTGATCGGCTCGGGGCCGGACGCATTCGAGATCACCACGGTGCGTCCCTGGTGGATGAGCGAGACGCGGAAGTAGTAGGTGCCGTCGGGCGCCACCTGCCCGTCGCTCAGCCGCCCGTCCCACGCGAAATCCCCGTCGGGGTTGCGCACCCCGCGCCGCATGTGGCGGCCGGAGGCCACCGTGTCGACGACGTTCCCGCTCTGGTCGATCACGTACACGTCGACGTCGTCGGAGCGGTGCAGGAGGTAGAACGACACCCGCGGCGACGCGGTGCTGGACGCCGCCGCAGCGTCCCGCCCGCCACGCGGATTGATCACGTTCGGGTCGGGCGCGGGAAAGCCCGGCCAGCAGCGGCGTGGTCACCTTGAGGTGCTGGGTGACGAAGAACGCCGCCACGGTCGCCGCCACGAGCACGCGCGAGCACGACCGCGGGCAGCCGGCTCACAGCGGCACCACAGCCACGTTGGGGACCTCGAAGGAGTGGAAGGCGTCCAGTCCGCGCGGGTCGCGCAGGCACAGCATCACCCGGATCGAGCCGCCGTGGCAGACGACCAGCGCGGGGAGCTCGCCACGCGCATGGATGTCCTCGAGCGCAGGCGAGGACCCGCTGCTGCTGCTCGAGCAGCGACTCGCCGCCGGGAAACCGCCACTCGGCGCCTGCCGCGCCGCCAGGCCGCGTACAGCTCCGGCTCCTCACGCGCGATGTCGATCGAACAGGTGCCCCTCCCAGCGGCCGCGGTTGGCCTCCCGCAGGCGCGGGATCGAGCCGCGGCTCGCAGCCCGATCCGCGCGGCCCACGATCTCGGCCGTCTCCCGCGCCCGGGACAGGTCCGACGCCCACAGCGAGCGATCCCCATCCCGGCCACCCGCTCGGCCAGCTCCTCCGCCTGACGGCGGCCGGTGTCGTTCGAGCGGCGTGTCCGTGAAGCCCTGGACGCGGATCGGCTCGCGGTTGTCGTCGGTCTCCCCGTGGCGCGCCAGCCAGCACGCCCGGCGAGCGCGTCCGTCTCAGCCACGTGGCCGATGCCGAGCGTGTCCGAGCGCAGGCCCAGACGCAGCGTCTCCAGCGGCAGGACGTCGTCGGGCGCGATGTTGCCGAGGTTGACGTCGGGCCCGAAGCGGCGCACGAACCACACCTGCTGGTGCTTGCGCGGCGCGTCGAACATGATCCGCGCCGAGTCGATGCCGTGGACGATCTCGTCGATCAGGCCCTCGCGGACCTCTCCGGTGGGGCGGAAGATCCCGGCCGTGCCCGCCTCCCGTCCCTCGGCGATCACCTTCCAGGCGCCGGCCTCGAGCTCCTCGCCCATCATCTCGACCCACCGGTAGGGCGGCGTGATCGCGCCCGTGTCGTCCTTGGAGCCGACCTCGGAGAGGACCGTGAAGCTCTCGGCCAGCCGCGCGATCAGCTCGAGCTTGCGCGCCGTGGTCGAGCGCGATCGTGCCGTCGGAGATCTCGAAGTGACGCAGGCCGAGCTCGCCGACCCAGTCGATCAGCTCCTCGAGCCGGTCCTGCGCGATCGCCAGCTCGGTCAGCGTGCCGCCGAGCACGACCGGGAATCCCGTGCTCGCGCGTAGCGGGCGAGCTTGGGCTCGAGGTTCGCCGGTGGCCAGCGCCGTCCCCCAGCCGAGCTTGACGATGTCGACGGAGTCCCCGGCCACCTCGATCAGCCCGTCGACCTCGGCGAGCGAGAGGCCCTTGTCGAGCACGTGCGTGAGGCCCTGCTCGCGCGGCTTGGCGCTCCGCCTCGGCAGCTCGATGAAGCTCAACCCGACGTCGCGAGATCGGAGCCCACGGTCACGACCACGTTCGGCCGTGCACGCCGTCGGAGGCGGACACGCGACCGCTCGCGTGCCCGGGTCGATCGGCTGCACCGCGCCGGAGGGCAGCTTGAGCGCGGCCGCCACCCGGCTCGCGTCGCGCTTGAATCCAGGCAGGAGCGCGACCTGGGTCGCCGTCAGCGTCTGGTCGGTCGCGGTGGCGACGGTGCCCTGCCGGAAGCCCGCGCCGGTCAGCCGCAATGCCGTGCGGTGCGCGAGCCCGGTGGTTCCGGTGCCGTTCAGCACGGACACGGTCACGCTGCGCGGGTTGAACGACACACGCTGGCGCGCTCCGCGGGACGCCTCGTGGTGCGCGAGGCGGCGGTGGTCGGCTTGGTCGAGTTCTTGTTCGAGGTCACGATCAGCACCGCTGCCACGGCGGCGCCGGCGACGAGCAGGGCGAGCAGCCCGAACAGCACCTTCACGCCCGCGCGAGCGGCGGCGCGGTGGCGGCTCCGGGGGCAGCAGCGGCCGACGCGGAGCGGCGCCCGGTCGCGCTCCCCGCGCCGCCCGGAGCGGGCTCGAGCCGCCGCCTGTGGCGCGGCGGCACCGGGGCAACCGCCCGTGGCCGTTGCCGCCCGCCGCCGGACTCGGCGGCGCCTGGCGGTCGCGGCGCGATGCACCTTGATCGGCTCGCCGGCCCACTCGACGGCCTCGCCGCACGCCGTTGTCGGTCGGCAACGGGATCAGCCGGGTGGCCGCCGCCAGCGCCGGCGCCGCGACCCCGGCGGGAGGCCCGATGTGGACGCGGGGACGCGCACCGCCCTCTCGGCGACCACCGCCGGTTGCCGCGGCCCGCATCGCCGCGGGGCGCGGGCGCCGCGGCGCCGCGGCGCGGCGGCCTCGCGCGCCTGGCGCGCGAGCTCGGCGATCCGGTCCTCCAGCTGCGCCCACCCGGCCGGCGGCCTCGGCCGCCTGCTCGCGCAGCGTGGCGGTCTCGCGAGCCTGCGCGAAGTACAGGAGGATCAGGATCGCCAGCCCGATGATCGCGGCGAACCCGGCGTCGGCCCCCGTGGAGGAGACGAACTTGTGGATCGAGATGGCGAACGAGATCGATCCCATGGCGGCGCCAGTCTACGTGGCGATCCGGGCGCCGGAAGGATCCGTCGGGAGCCGGGTCGCAGACAGCTTCGACACGTGTTCCGCCAGCCCTGCGGCATCCCCCTCCAGCGCGAGCAGATTGATCTCGGCGAACGTCTGCTCGACCCAGGCCGGGATCGAGCGGATCGCGGTCGGCGCGGACGATCCGCTGCGCCGGCGTGGGCTGCGGCCGCTCGTACGGGTTGAACAGGTCCTCGTGGAACTTCTCGCCGGGACGGGCGCCGACGATCTGGATCGCGATGTCGCGCTCGGGCTCGAGTCCGGACAGCCTGATCATCGTCTCGGCCAGCTCCATGATCCGGATCGGCTCGCCCATCTCGAGCACGAACACCTCGCCGCTGCCCTCGCTCAGCGACCCGGCCCGGATGATCAGCTGGACCGCCTCGGGAACGGTCATGAAGTACCGGGTCATGCGCGGGTCGGTGACGGTCACCGGGCCGCCGGCCGCGATCTGGCGGCGGAAGATCGGCACCACCGAGCCGGAGGAGCCGAGGACGTTGCCGAAGCGCACGGTGGCGTACTTCGTCGCCGGGTAGCGCACGGCGGCGGCCTCGACCGCCCATTCGGCGAGCGCCTTGGAGGCGCCCATGACCGTCGCCGGCTTCACGGCCTTGTCCGTCGAGACGAGCACGAACGTGCCCGACGCCGACCTCGCCGGCGATCCGCGCCATGAGCCGCGTGGCCAGGGCGTTGTTGCGCACCGCCTCGATCGGGTTCAGCTCCATCATCGTGACGTGCTTGTAGGCCGCGGCGTGGAAGATGATGTCCGGCCGGTGCTCGGTGAGCACCTCGCGCATCCGCTCCTCCTCCTTGCAGTCGGCCAGGACCGGGACCGCGGTGCGGACGTGGCGATCCTCCTCGAGCTCGCGCAGGATCTCGAACAGGTTGTCCTCGGCGTGGTCGACCAGGACGAGCCGGCGCGGGCCCACCCGGGCGATCTGGCGGCACAGCTCGCCGCCGATCGAGCCGCCGGCGCCGGTGACCAGCACGACCTGGCCCTCCAGATAGGCGCCGACACGCTCGAGCTCCATCCGCACCGGGCTCGCGGCCGAGCATGTCCTCGACCCGGACCTCGCGCAGCTGACGGGCGACGCGCAGCTGCCCGGTGCCGTCCTGGAGCAGCTCGAACACGGTCGGAGTGGTCCGCACCGGGATCCCCCGCTTCGCGGCAGGCGGCGACCACGCGGGCGCGCAGCGTGCCGGGCGCCGAGGGGATGGCGATGATCACCTCGTCGGGCTCGACCTCGTCGACGACGCGGGCGAAGTCCTCCGCGCGAAGTGGTGCCGATGACCTTGAGGCCGTGCTCGTCCTTCATCCCGAGCTTCCGGGGGTCGTCGTCGACGAAGCCGACGGGCCGCAGGCGCAGCTGTGGGTTGCGAACCAGCTCGCGGGCGACCAGACGGCCGCCCTGGCCGCCACCGACGATCAGCACGTCACGCGCGCCCTTGGCGGCGCGGAACGTGTGGACGCGACCCTCGCTGAACAGATGCACGGCGAACCGCGCGCCGATCAGGAGCGCGAGCATCAACAGCACGAAGTAGCCGATGACGCTGCCGGGGAGCGGGACCGGGCTCGAGCGGCCCGGGAACACGAAGTTGACCGGGTGCAGCAGCGTGATCGCCCCGACCACGAGCAGCGTCGCCACGGCGACCGCCTTGACCACCGCCTCGTAGTCGCGCTGGCCCACGAACGACCACAGCCGCTCGTACTGGCCGAAACCGGCGAGCACGAGCACGCGTGAGCGGGACCACCCACCAGATCGTGGCCTCGAACAGGTCCTCGTAGCGGCCGGGAACGACAAATTCGAACCTCAGCCTGAACGCGAGGAAGTAAGCGAGCGCGACCAGGACACCGTCCACCACTAGCTGCGGGAGGGAATGCCGGTGGACGGGAAAGGCCGCGGAAAGGATCCGCCGGCGCATGCGGGGGTGATTCTAGAGGCGAACTCCGGAGAACGGCGGCGGTGCGATGCGATCGCGAACGCTCCGCTAACGCGCCGCGGCTCACCGCCGGATCGGAGCCCGACCTAGGGGTAGAACTGACCCGCCGCCGCCACCGCGACTTCGACGCGGAACGGCTTCGAGGTACCGATGACCTTGCCCTTGCTGTTCAGCGCCTCGACCTCGTACGCCGCGTACGTCTTGGAGAGCTTGATCGCCGTCTCGAACCCGGTCCGGTTCGTCTTGCCAGCCACGGTCGCGAGGTGCGACGAGCTCGAGCCGGCCAGCACCCGCCAGGCCGAGACGCCGGTGGCGCCGTTCCAGCTGGCGTAGATGGTCGCCTTGCCCTTGCTCGGCGCGCACCGCGCCGCTCGGCGGATAGAACGGCGTCGCGTTCCAGCTGGCCACATAGGCTCGGTAGCTCTCGTTGGAGATCTGGCTGGCGTTGCCGGGCCAGCTCACGTCCATGAGCAGCTTGCCCGTCTTGCTGTACTCGGAGAAGTACGGGGTCGAGCCCCAGCTGACCACGAAGTTGCCGTTCGGCAGCAGCTCGGTGTTGCCCAGGAACTCGGCATGGAAGCCGGAGTTCCTGGTGATCGATCGGGTCTCGCT
Organism: uncultured Solirubrobacterales bacterium; assembly: GCA_963710305.1. Taxonomy (GTDB): domain Bacteria; phylum Actinomycetota; class Thermoleophilia; order Solirubrobacterales; family Solirubrobacteraceae; genus Palsa-465. The sequence continues at coordinate 109,827 of CAVPZV010000012.1, forward strand.
GGCGGTGTGCTTCCCCGTGTTCAGCGTCAGCACGAGCGCCCGCGACGGGCCGTTCGGGACGATGATCGTGCCGGACGAGGTGAACCCGCAGCAGTGGTCGTCGAAAATGCTCACCTGGTTCTTGTGCAGCTCCACGTCGTGCTGCCACTGGAACTGCGCGCCCTTGCCGAACTTGAAGCTCGAATGCTTGCCGCCCAGCGTCCACTCGATCCCGCTGGTGGTGGCCGACACCAGATACGCAGCCCACTCCTGACGCATCGAGACCAGGAAGCGGTTGTCGCTGATGAGCTGTATCGAGTTCTCGTGGTAGGCGTCCCAGGGGCCGGACTTCGGCGGAACCTGGTAGGAGTCAGACAGCGGGATGTGCTGGAGGGCGTCCCACGTGTAGAGCGGCGCGCTGCCCGGCTTCGTCAGGTCGTATTCCTGCACAGCCACGTCCAACACGGTCCCCTTGGCCGGCCCATGGTATTTCGTGAGATTCATCGGGAACGCTCTTGTACGCCGTCACCCAGGCGTCGTGGCCCTTGATCACCGTGTCGTGCTCGCTGAGGACCCAGCCATCCTGGCCCTTCAGCGTCGCGACCTGCCGGTAGGTGTTGTCGACGACGATGTCCTCGCCACTGGTGGTGACGCCCTGCCGGCTGACGACGCCCTGCCACCAGCTGAGCGCCGGCTTGCCGTTGTAGGTCTGCTCCTTGAGGTTGCCTGCGGTCAGGTTCCCGCTGAGCGGCGGCAGCGCCCAGACCGGCTGGAGGTGACTGTCGAGGATCAACGGGCCGCCGCCGCCGACCAACTTCAACCGAGGATTGCCGGACTGGTTCGTGACCAGGAAGTCGCCGCGCGCCAGCCCGCTCTTGGCCGTCGGCGCGATCGTCCGCAGCTTGGGGGGATGGAGCCTGGGCGCGGAGGCGTAGCTCCAGGCGCCCCGCGTGGTGAAGCTGCCGATGGCCGCCACCGCCACGGCGGCGCTACCGAGGAGCAGAATCCCGATCAGGCCGCAGGCGGCCGCGAACAGTCTGGTATGTGATCTTGAGTCTCGCCGCATTCTCTTATCCGACCGTAACACGGCCCCTGTTCCATTGTTTCGGCGCCCCTCGTCCGCGTCGTCAGAGCGCTGTGACGGCGTCGGCGACCGCCGCCACGACATCCAGCGCACGCTCCGAGGCGAGGGCCGGACCCATGGGTAGCGCCACGTTCTCCGCGGCGATCCGCTCCGCGCCGGGCAACGGGACGCGGGTTCCGTACGGAGCCATCGCCGGCTGACGGTGCAGCGGCGTGCGGTAGTAGCCGCGCGCGCCGATGCCCCGCTCCGCGAGGGCGCCGAGCAAGGCGTCGGCGCGCGGATGCGTCACGACGTAGAGGTGCCACGCGGGGTGTGCCCCCTCCGGAGTCGCCGACAGCGAGACGTGCCGGCCGAGGCCCGCCTGGTCATAGGCCTGCGCGACGGCGCGGCGGCCGTCGCACCAGCCGTCGAGCTCGGGTAGGAGCACGCGGAGGATCGCGGCCTGGACCTCGTCGAGGCGCGAGTTGTAGCCGACGTAGGTGAACGTCTCCTTGTCCGCCGATCCGTGGAAGCGCAGGGTGCGCGCCAGCTCGGCGACGCGCTCGTCGTCGGTGGCGATCGCCCCCCCGTCGCCGAAGCAGCCAAGGTTCTTCGAGGGATAGAACGAGAACGTGGCGACGTCGCCGAGCGCGCCGGCCATACGCCCGTTCAGGCTCGCGCCGGCGGCCTGGGCCGCGTCTTCGAGCACGGGCAGGCCCAGCTCGCGCAGCTCCGGCACCGGCGCCGGGCAGCCGAACAGGTCGACGGCCACGATCGCCTTGGTCTGGGGGGTCAGTACGGCCCGGACCGTCTCCACCGTGACGTTGCGCGTGTCCACGTCGATGTCGCAGAACACCGGGATCGCTCCCGCGTTGACGGCCGCCTCGGCAGTGGCGTAGAACGTGAACGCCGGGACGATCACCTCGTCCCCGGGCCGATCCCCAGCGCGCGCAGCCCGATCGTGATCGCGTCCGTGCCATTGGCCACCCCGATGACGTGCTCCACGCCGAGGTAGCCGGCGAACTCGGCCTCGAACGCGGCGACCTCGGGGCCGAGCACGAACCGGCCGCTCTCGATCACCGCGCCCACGCGCTCGCGAATGCGCGGCCTGAGGGCGGACACATCGGTTTGGAACAGGTCGATCGGCATGATTTGTGAGCAAACCCTAATTAGGTGCAGGCGCGGGCGATCCGGGCGCGGCCGCTACGCTAGCGGGCGTGTTCCCGGCCGGGTCTGTCACCGATGCGCTGGCTACGTTCGCCACGCACGTAATCCATCACCTGGGCCTCGGCGGCGTTGCGCTGCTGTGCATGACCACCGGCGTCATCGGGGTTCCCGGCACCGAGCCCACGATGCTGTTCGCCGGGTTCAACGTGTATCAGCACCACCTGACGCTTGCTCGGGATCGTCGCGTTCGGCGTGCTCGGCGATCTGGTGGGAGCGTCGATCGCCTACGCCATCGGCTATTACGGTCGCATCGAGCTGATCGAGCGCCACGGCAACAAGCTCCACATCAGCCCGCGGCGCCTCGAGATCGCCCGTGGCTGGTTCGATCGCTGGGGCTCGCCGGTGATCTTCATCTCGCGCTTCATCCCCGGGCTGCGCGCCGTGTTCCCGTATGCGGCCGGGGTCTCACAGATGCCCTACAGCCGCTTTCTCCCCTTCGCGGCGCTCGGCACGATTCTGTGGATCCTCGGACTCGCCCTGCTCGGCCGCGCGGTCGGAAGCAGCTGGCAGAGCTGGAGGCACAACCTGGACTACGTCGACTACGTCGCGCTGGTCGTGCTGGTGGCGCTGATCGCCTACTTCATCATCCGCCGGATCCGCAGCCGGGAGAGCGAGCCGGCCGCGGATGCGGTCTCGAAGTAGTCGCCTGCCCGTCGCCCAGGCGATCGCGCTCGGGCTCCTCCACGGCCCGGCCGAGCTCCTGCCCATCTCCTCCTCCGGCCACGTGACGGTGGTCCCGTGGCTGCTCGGCTGGGACTACGCCGAGCTCGACGAGGACCTGCGCAAGGCCTTCGAGGTGGCGCTCCACGCCGGGACCGCGCTGGCGCTCGTGATCGCGCTGCGCGACGAGCTCCCGGCCGTCGTGGACCCGCGGATCGCGCTGTCCGTAGCCCCCGCCGCCCTCGTCGGCTACGCATTCGAGGGCCCGATCAAGCGCCACCTGGGCACGCCGCCGACGGTCGCCGCCGGACTGGTCGCCGGCGCCGTCGCGATGGCGCTCGCCGACCGTGCTCCCGAACGGCGCCGCGAGTCGGAGGCCGCCTACCTCGACGCGCTGTGGCTCGGGGTCGCGCAGGCGTGCGCGCTCCTCCCCGGCGTGTCTCGGAGCGGCGCCACGCTGGCCGCCGCGCGAGCGCGCCAGTTCACGCGCAGCGGCGCGGTCAGCCTCTCCGGGCGGATGGCGCTCGCTCCCATCGCCGGCGCAACCCTCCTCGAGGCGGCCCGGATCCGCGGCCGCCTGGGCGGCGCCCGCGTCTCGTTCGCGGCCGGGGCAGGCGCGGCCTTCGCGCTCGGCGTGGCTGGTCCCGAAGTCCGCGCGCAGCGGTCCTCTGCTCCCGTTCGCGCTCTACCGCGTCGCGCTGGCGGCCGCGGTGCTGACAAAGCGTGCCCACACAAAGGCCAGGTGACGCAAAATACGGGGCACAGGATGAGCACCCTGCTTGGCACCACGCTCAGCGGCCGCTATCGGCTCGAGGCCAGGATCGGTACCGGGGGCATGTCGACCGTGTACCGGGCCCTCGACGAGACGCTCCAGCGGCGCGTGGCGATCAAGCTCATGAACCGCGAGGTGGCCACCGAGTCCGACCAGCTCGAGCGCTTCCGTCGCGAGGCCCGAGCCGTGGCTCAGCTCTCGCATCCGAACATCGTCGGGGTGATCGACGCCGGTGAGGACGAAGGCCGTCCGTACATCGTGTTCGAGTACGTCGAGGGTGAGACGCTCAAGGAGCGCATCCGCCGGATGGGGCGGCTGCCGATCGCCGAGGCGGTGGCCTACGCGATCGAGATCGCGCGCGCGCTGGGAGCGGCCCACGCCCGCCACATCGTCCACCGCGACGTCAAGCCCCAGAACGTCCTCCTGGACGACGAGGGTCAGGCGAAGGTGACCGACTTCGGGATCGCGCGGACGCTCGACGAGGAGGGGCTGACCGCCGACGGGCGCGTCCTCGGCACCACCGACTACGTCTCGCCCGAGCAGGCCCTGGGGCAACCGGTCACCGGCCAGTCCGACCTGTACTCGCTCGGCGTCGTCCTGTACGAGATGCTCACCGGCGAGGTTCCGTTCCGGGGCGAGAACCAGGTCGCGGTGGCGATGAAGCACGTCCGCTCGCAGATTCCCGACGTCCAGCGGGGACGCCCGGAGGTCTCGGCCACGCTGGCGGCGGTGGTCGAGACGGCCACGGCCAAGCGGCTCGAGGATCGCTACGCCGACGACGCCGAGCTGATCGCCGACCTGGAGGACGTCCTGGCGATCGAGACCGCGCGCGCCGGCAGCGCCAGCGGCGAGGTGACGAGCGTGCTGCGCACGCTCCCCGCCCCGAAGCAGCGCCGCGTCCCGTACCGCCTGCGCCACCGCTCGGTGGCGTGGGTGCTCGCGGTGATCGTGGTCGCCGTGGTGGCCGCCGTCGCGGCCTGGGTGATCACCCGCACCCACCACGGGACCGGCAAGCTGGACGTGAAGCCGCCCGCCACCGCGGTCAGGCATCCCCTCTCGCAGGTGACGCTGTGCCAGACCTGCGCCCACGGCTACAACCCGCTGGGCACCCCCAGGGACGAGAGCCCGCGCGCGCCTCTGGCGATCGACAACCAGCTCGACACGTCCTGGAACACCCAGACCTACTACGACGGCAAGCTCGACAAGGCGGGCACCGGCATCTATCTGGCCGCCAACCCCGGCACCACCGCCCGCGTCCTTCGCGTCGTGACCAGCACACCGGGCTTCACCGCCACGGTGTACGCCAGCAATACGACGCCGGCCGACAGCTGGCCCAGCTCGGCCTGGACCGCGGTGTCGACGGCGAGCACGGTGGCGTCCCGCCAGCAGAACATCAGGCTCTCGACCGCGAACCGGCGCTACCGCTACTGGTTGGTGTGGATCACCAAGCTGGGGTCGAACCACAGCGTGCAAGCTGGACGAGCTGACGCTGTACAGGTAGCGGGACGTCCGGTCTCTGGAGCAGCTGCGGCCCAGAGCCGTGGCTGGCGCTCGGCGGCGTGCCGCTCAGCGCCAGCTCGAGCAGCCGCTCCAGTAGCTGTGGATAGCCAAGCCCGCTGGCGTCGAACAGCGCCGCGAACACGCTGGTGGCGGTGAACCCGGGCATCGTGTTCAGCTCGTTGACGAGCACGTCCTCTCCGCACACGAAGAAGTCGACCCGGGCCAGCCCGCAACAGCCGGCGCGCTTGAACGTGCTGATCGCGAGTTCGCGTACACGCTCGCGCACGTGCGCCGGGAACGCGCGCCGGGACGATCAGCTCCATGCCACCGGGCGTGTACTTGGCCTCGTAGTCGTACCACCCCTCCTCGCCGGCGGCGAGCAGGATCTCGCCCGGCTCAGAGGCGACCGGCTCGTCGTTGCCGAGCACCGAGCACTCCACCTCGAGCCCCCGCGCGGCTGCCTCGACGATCGCCAGGGAGTCGTGTTCGAACGCCGTCCGCAGCGCCGGCGCGAGCTCCTCGCGGCTCTGCGCGCGGGCGATGCCCACCGAGGAGCCGAGGCGCGCCGGCTTGACGAACACGGGCAGGCCGAGCGGCTCGAGCGCGGCCAGGGACTCCTGCGGCTCGGCGGCAAACCGATCGCGGGTCAGCGACCGGTAGGCGACCTGAGGCACCCCGGCGAGCGCCATCAGGTCCTTGAACATGACCTTGTCCATGCACAGCGCCGAGGCGAGCACGCCGGCGCCGACGTAGGCGACGTCCAGGCACTCGAGCAGCCCCTGCACGGTTCCATCCTCGCCGAAAGGCCCGTGCAGGGCGGGGAAGACGACGTCCACGCCGTTCAGCCCGCCTCCGGGCGTGAGCTCGAGCACCTCGCCGTCGCACCGCCACACGCCGTCGCGCCCGACCTCGACCTCGACCGGGAGATGCCCCGCCGTCCGCAGGCCCTCCCTGATCGAGCCGGCCGAGGCCAGCGATACCTCGTGCTCGGAGGAGCGCCCGCCTCCCAGCACCGCTACGCGGAGACCGGTCACCCGCCGGGGGTCGTGGGGGTGGTGGGCGTCGTCGGAGTCGTCGGAGTCGTCGGAGTCTTCGACGTGGTGGTCGTGTTCGTCGGGGCGGTGTAATGGCCGACCACGATCGTCACCGCCGATCCCTTGTTGGCGGTGGAGTTCGCGCCCGGGCTCTCCGAGAGGACGACGCCGTCCTTCTTCTTCTTGGTCGTCGACTGCGTCTGCTGGGTGACAGTGAAGCCCGCGGCGGTGAGCGCGCTCGAGGCGTCGGATGCCGTCTTGCCGACGACGTTCGGCACCTTTGCCGTGGCCGGCGCCTGCGCGATCACGAGGGTCACCGTCGAACCCGGAGCGGCCGGCTTGCCACCGGCCGGATCCTGGCTGACCACCGTGCCGGCGGTGGCCGAGCTCGTCGTCTGGTTGGTCGTTCTGACCTGGAACCCAGCGTTCTGGAGCTGGGACTTGGCCGAGCCCTCAGTGGCTCCAGTGACATCGGGAACGGTCACCTGGGCGGGTCCCGAGGACACGAACAGCGTCACCGCCGTCCCGACCGGCGGCGACTGGCCGGATGCCGGATCGGTGCTGATCACGTCGTTCTTGGGCACCGACGCGTTGCTCTGGCGCTGGACGCGGCCGACCTTGAGCTTGGCCTTGGTGATCATCTGCTTGGCCTGGTTCAAGGGAAGACCGACGACCGACGGCACCGTGGCGTTCCCGGGGCCGGAGGAGACCACGAGTGAGACGGTCGAGCCCTCCTTGGCCTTGGTCCCGCCCACCGGGTCCTGCCGGATCACGAATCCGCCGGGATGGTTGCTGGTCACGTTGATCGTGCTCACCGCGAAGCCGGCATTCTGGAGCTGGGTGCTCGCCACGCTCAGCTGCTCACCGGTGACGGTCGGGACGGCGTCGGTCTTGTGGCGGGTGAGGATGTACGCGGTCACGCCGCCCCCGGCGACGAGCAGTACGAGCAGCAGCACCAGCCACGGCCACGCCGCCCGATCATGGTCCTCGGGTGGCGGGGGCTCTTCCTCGAGCACGCCGTCGTCGTAACCGGGCGCGAGGTCGGGCGGGGGCACCGCAGCCGCGGCCGCCGGCGCGGTCGCCGCGGTGGCGGCGTACGCGCCCACGCCGGCGAGCGCCGCTATCGAGGCCGTTCGCTGCCCGCGCTGCCCGGCCAGAATCGAGGCCTTGGCCTGCTCGAGCGCGGTTATGAACTGGTCGGCGTCCTGCGGACGGTCGGCCGGGTTCTTGTTGAGCACCCACATCACGACCTGCTCGAGCTCGGGCGGCACCTGCGCGTTGACCTGAGTGGGGGCGGTGGGCGTCTGCGATACGTGCTTGAGCGCGATCGTCACCGCGGAATCGGCGTCGAACGGCACGCGCGCGGTGAGCAGCTCGTACAGGACCACGCCGATCGAGTACAGGTCCGAGCTCGCGCTGACGGCATGGCCCTGGGCCTGCTCGGGCGACAGGTACTGGGCGGTGCCCATGATCGAGCCGGTCTCGGTCATGTCCGAGGCGCCGGCGCGCGCGATCCCGAAGTCCGTCACCTTCGCGTGGTCGGAGTCGTCGATGATCACGTTGTGGGGCTTGAGGTCGCGGTGGATGACGCCGCGGCGATGGGCGAAGCGCGCGGCTTTGAGGATCTGGATGGTGATGTCGATGGCCCGGACGGGGTCGATCGGCGCCTCCTGGCGGATCATCTGCTTGAGCGAGCGACCCGGCAGGTACTCCATCGCGATGTAGTAGGTGTCGTCGAACGACCCGCGGTCGTAGACGCCGACCACGTTCGGGTGCTGGAGCCCGGCCGCGGCCTGCGCTTCGCGGCGGAAGCGCTCGACGAAGTCGGGGTCCTGCGCGAAGCGCCGGTAGCAGCAGCTTGAGCGCGACCTTGCGGCCGAGCTGCGCGTCCTCGGCCAGGAAGACGTCGGCCATCCCGCCGCTGCCCAGCCGCGAGAGGACCTTGTAGCGGCTGTCGATGATCGTCCCGGCGCCGATCTCAGCCATGGCTCACTGCCCCTCCGAGAGGAGGACCTGGAGCACCGCGCGGGCGATCGGGGCGGCCACGGTGGCGCCGAAGCCTCCCTGCGACTCGTCCACCATGACCGCGATCGCCACCTTCGGGTTCTGCGCGGGCGCGAAGGCTACGAACGCGGGCTGGGTCAGGTTCGAGCCGTTCGCGCCGATCTGCGCCGTGCCCGTCTTACCGGCGATCGAGATGCCGGGGATCTGGACCGGCGTTCCCGTCCCCTCTTCGACCACCTTCTCCATCATCTGGGTGACGCCGGTGGCGGTCGAGGCCTTCATCACCTGGCTCTGCACCGTCGGGCTGACCGTCTGCACCGTCTGGCCCTGCGCGTTGACCACCCGGCTCGCCAGATGGGGGGTCATCAGCGCCCCGTGGTTGGCCACGGCCGCGGCGACCATCGCCATCTGGAGCGGCGTGACGAGCAACCCGCCCTGGCCGATGCCGATCCGCCCGATGTCCTCGGCCGGGCTGGCGGGCGGATAGGGCTTGCCGCGCGGCGAGAACGGCTGGCTGACGTTGAGCTCGTTCTGGGGGTAGTCGAGCGGGGGTTTTGCGTAGAAGCCGAGGCGCTGCATGTACTCCGTCATTGTCGCGCGCCCGACGTGCTCGGCCACCTGGGCGAAGACGGTGTTGATCGACAGGGTCATCGCGGTGGTGAAGGAAACCGGGACCGAATGACTGGCCGCCGTCGTTGGCCAGCGGTACGCCCGAGACGGTGATCGGCGAGCTGCCGTTGATCGTCGAGTCCGGCGAGTACAGGCCGCTGTCGATGCCGGCGATCGCCGTGACGATCTTGAACGTCGAGCCGGGGGCGTAGGAGCCCTGGGTGGCGCGGTTGAACGTCGACACGTTCGAGCCCTTGGCGTTGACGTCGTTGTCGTCGTAGCTGGGGTTGGCGTACATGACCTTGACCGCGCCGGTGCGGGGGTCGAGCGCCACCACGGCGCCATGCTGGCCGGCGAGCGCCTGCTCGGCGGCGCGCTGGGCCTTGGGGTCGAGCGTCGTGTAGACGTCATCGCCGATCGGCGGCGTGCCCCCGAGCGGCCCGAACACCGAGCTGATCCCCGTCTGGAGGCCTCGCAGGTCCTGGCCCCGGGAGAGCTCCAGCCCGGCCGAGCGCCCCTGGGCCGGGATCGAGTACCCCACGGCCTGGGCGAACAGCGATGCGGTGGGATAGGTGCGGCTCCAGGTGTGGCCGGCAGCGGGCAGCGATCGCGCCAGCACGGTGCCATCGGCGGCCAGGATCCGGCCGCGCTTGATCTTGAGCTCGTCGAGCAGCGTCCTCACGTTGAGCGGGTTGTTCTTGAGCGACGAGGACTCGAATACCGTCCAGCGTGAGGTCCACACGATCAGGACGAGGAACAACAGCACGATCAAGCCGAACAGGCGTGCGATCGGCGTGTTCACTCCGGCCTCCGCGAGCGGTCGGAGACGAGCAGCAGCAGCGCGAGCAGCACGAAGTTCGCCACGATCGACGATCCCCCGTAGGAGATGAACGGCAGGGTGACGCCGGTGAGGGGGATCACCCGCGTGACGCCGCCCACGATCACGAACACCTGGAGCGCGAACACCGCGCTCAGCCCCACGGCCAGCAGCGTCGAGAACGAGTCCTTCGCCAGCACCGCCGTCTTGAACCCGCGCGCGACGAAGATCAGGTACCCGATCAGGACTGCGCACGCCCCGAACAACCCGAGCTCGTCCGTGATGACGGCGTAGATCATGTCCGTCTGCGCCGCCGGCAGGAGCGGCCCGCCCGAGGGCAGCGTCAGCGCGGCCTGGCCGAATCCCTGGCCGAACATGCCGCCCGCCGCCTGCGCGAACATCGCGTTGGCGATCTGGTAGCTGCCGAGCGGCGCGTTGTACAGGCGCGGGTTGAACGGGTGAAGCCACGTCTCGACGCGGGCGTGGACGTGGGAGACGTGGCCGCCGATGTACCACGCGCCGAGCGCGAACGCCAGCAGGCCGACGACGACGAACGACAGGCGGTTCGTGGCCACGTACAGGACCGCGATCAGGCCGCCGTAGAACATCAGCGAGGAGCCGATGTCGTGCAGGACGATGAGGATCAGCATGGCCACGCCCCAGATCACCAGCACCGGCCCGAAGTGCTTGATCGGCGGGATCGTGACGCCGAGGATCCGTCGCGCTCCCATGACCAGAACCTGACGGGTGTCGCGCAGGTAGCTGGCCAGGAAGATGACCAGCCCGATCTTCGCGAACTCCGACGGCTGGAACACGAACAGCCCGGGGATGTGGATACCGAGGTAGGCGCCGTTGGCCTGGTAGCCGATCCCCGGAACGCGCGGGAGCATGAGCAGGAACAGCGAGGTGGCGACGATCGTGTAGCGGTAGCGCTCGAGCTTGCGGTAGTCGCGCGCGAACAGGATCGTCGCGCCGAACAGAACCAGCCCGAGCACGAACCACTGCGCCTGCTGGCGTGCCAGCGTGGTGTCGATCCGGTAGATCTCGACCAACCCGAAGCTCGCGATCAGGGCCGCCAGCGGGAACAGGTATGGATCGGCGTTCGGGAGCGTGATCCGGATGAACACGTGCGCGGCGACGCACAGGCCCAGGAAGATCGCACCGTAGGTGAGCGACGCGCCGTAGCTGAACGAGACGGTGGACAGCGTGCTCGAGCGCTGGATGAACACGCCGGCGAATCCGGCCGTCACCAACAGAGAGGCTGGGATCAGCCCGAGCAGCTCGCGGTTGCGCGCGCTCATCCGCTGAGCTGCCCGAGCTCGAGCGCGCGCACCAGGTCGTCCGCGCTCGCCTGCGAGCGCAACTGGTTGTTGAACAGCGCGCTGCGGCGATCAGCCGGCACGAGTGAGGAGGGCACGCCGGAGACGTAGAACGTCTGGTACATGCGAACGCCAAGCGGCAGGTCGTAAGGAAGGCCGCGATACACGGTGACGAGTCCCTGCTGGTTGGTCCCGATGAAGAAGAGCTGGCGGGTCGCCAGATACCCCCCGCCGCCGACCAGGAACAGCACCGCGGCGACGGCGATCAGGGCGGCGAGCGGCTTGGCGTGCCGACGCCGGCGCGGGTTCGACGCGGACGGCCCGGGCCGGCCCTGCGTCCGCGCGAACGGCGCGGGCTTGGCGCGCGAGGCCGGTCGCTGTTGGCGGCGGCACCACGGCCACGGCCGGGCCGGAAGGTCGGGCGGCCTCGAGCGTCGATGTGCTCGAGCGCGTCGCCTGCGGCTCCGCGTCGGCGGACTGCGGCGCCGTGTCCTGGGCCGGCGGCGCGGCCGATCCCACCATCGTCGCCTGGTCCGCGGCACCGTCGCCGCCGGTGTCCTCGACCCGGAACAGCACGACCGTGATGTTGTCCCGGCCACCCGCCTCGTTGGCCGCCTTGATCAGCGCATCGCCCGCCTCGTCGAGCGCGCTGTTCGCGGCCAGAACCTCGCTCACGCGGCTCTCGGGGATCATCGAGGTGAGGCCGTCGCTGCACAGCAGCAGAACATCGCCGGCACGTACCGGATAGGTCCAGGTATCGACCTCGACGTCGGGCTCGGGCCCGAGTGCGCGCGTGATGATCGACCGCTGAGGATGCTCGGCGGCCTGAGCCTCGGTGAGCTTGCCGTGACGCACGAGCTCGTCGACGAGGGAGTGGTCGCGGGTCAGGCGCTGGAGGGTCCCGTCCCGGAACATGTAGGCCCGGCTGTCGCCGACGTGGGCGATCGCGACGCTCGTCTCGTCGAGGTAGGCGGCGGTGAGCGTCGTGCCCATGCCCGCGCTCTCCCGGTCGGAGTGCGAGCGCTCGTAGATCTGGCGGTTGGCCTCACGGACGCGAGTGGCGAGCCGCTCCTCGGGGGCGCCCTCGTCCGGGAGCTCCTGCTCGAAGGCGTCGATCGCCATCTTCGAGGCCACCTCGCCCGCCTGCGCGCCGCCCATGCCGTCGGCCACCACGAACACCGGGGCGCGCGCGTACGCGTTGTCCTCGTTGCCGCGGCGCTGGCGGCCGGTGTCGGTCTTGCAGGTGGTTTCGGCTGCGCGCAGCACTAGTGCCACTCCCGCTCATTGGAGGTAGGAGAACTCGCTGTCGCCGATACGTATGCGATCGCCGGGGTGAAGCGGCTGCGGCCCGTTGAGCGGCTCGTCGTTCAAGTATGTGCCGTTCGTAGATCCCAGGTCCTCTATGACGAAGACGTGGCCCTGGCGTGAGATGCGGGCGTGGCGTGAGGACGCGAACGGGTCCTCCAGCCTGATCTCTACGTCACCGCGGCCGAGAGTAGCGCCCCCGGTGAGATCGTAGGCAATGCCTGCATCGTGGCCGACCGCCCGCTCCACGAGCAGCCTCGGCTCGCCGCCGTTGAGCTGGCCGCCGTCGGCGAGTCCAGCGGCCGCGGGATACATGCCGGTCGCGTCCGGCATCGGAGCCCGGTCGCTCTCGACCACGCCGCCCGTACCGCGGCGCAGGTCGCGCAGCGCGCTCCATGCCACCCACAGGAGGAACACGTAGAGGACCGCGAGAAAGCCGAACTTGAGCGCTACCGAGACGGGTTGGAGCATGGTCGCTCGCCTACTCCAGCTCGAACGTCAGCGCTGAGGTCCCGACTTCGATCTCGTCGCCCGGCTTGAGCACCTCCGGCCCCATCACGCGGCGGCCGTTCAGCGAGGAGCCGTTGGTCGAGCCGAGGTCGGTGAGCACCCAGGAGCCACCGCGGGGCCGGATCTCCGCGTGCTGGCGCGAGACGTTCGAGTCGTCGACGACGACCTCGCATTGGCGGCTGCGGCCGATCGTGGCGCCGCCGGCGCCGATCACCATCCGGCGCCCGTCGTTGATGAGGAGCGCCGTCCGGGCTCTGACGCGGGCTCGCTCCTCGAGCGGCTCGGCCACCCGTCCGGCCGCGCTGTAGACCATCGTCCGCCCGTGCTCGGCCGGCACGTCGTAGTCCTGCTCGTCGTCGTCGGGGCGAGAGACGCGCGTCTGGATCCCGAACTCGCCGAGGCCCAGCCGCTCGTCGGTCTCGAACTCGACGATCGGGCGGGAGAGCAGAGCGAGCCGCTCTCGCCGTGCGTGCTCGAGCAGGTAGCCCGCGAGCTCGTCCACCAGCGCCTGCTCGTACTCGGCGAAGCGCTCGCGGTCGCGCGGGGAGAGGAACACGCGGTACTCGTTGGGCACGTAGGTGCGCGAGACCGAGAGCGACTTGTGCTCCTCCATCTCGCGGGCGAGCTTGCGTGCGATCTCGACCGGGCGCACCTCGGAGCGGAAGGCGCGACTGAACGTGCCTTCGACGAGTCCGGCGATCTTGCTTTCGAGGTTTCGGAGAACGCTCATGCCTTCTGCGGGGTGGGTCCTACCCGAATCTCGGCTGGGGCAGGGTCTTTCCTACGGGCCCTTAACGAGGTTCCATGCTACGGAAGTCCTCGCTTCGCGGCGGTCGGCGAAGGCGATTCGTGACATCTGGCGCAAGCGTGAAGACGATGCAAGCGATCGCCCCGAGGGCGGCCATGCCGGGGAGGATCGTCGGGGCGGCGATCGTGGTGGCCAGAGCGGTGACGATCGCCCAGACGACGAGGGCGAGGAGGCCCGGGGTGGAGTGACGGTGGGCGCGCACGAACGGCAGCACGGCGGCGGCCGCCGCCCAGATGACCGCAGCCGTGAGCGTGCTCGCCGTCAGTACCGGCGAAAGCACATGCTGCGCGGCGGCCGAGGTGGACTGCACCCATCGGTCGGGCCGGGGGATCGCGGTCTTGGTATAGAGCGATTTGTGAGCGAGGGCGCCGGCCAGCGGGATGGCCAACCAGCCGGCGGCGGCGAGAACGGCCCGGCGGGGCGCGGTCCGCGCTCTGGCCGCCAGCGCCGGCCACGCGCCGGCCAGACCGATCACGCCCAGCGCGGGCGCCAGTGCCGGCAGCGGCCACGCGGTGGGGGCTCGCGGCAGGAGGAGGGTCGCCGGCAGGATCGCGAGGAGGACGACGAGGGCCGCGCCGGGCCGGTGCTGGAGGGCCAGGCCGGCGGTGAGGGCGGCGCCCACGGTGAGCCATCCGAGCCGTGGGAGCATCGCCACGAGGAGCGCCGCAGCGAGCGCTGTGGCCGCCGGAGTGAACGGCTGGTGCGCGAAGACCCGGGTGGTCAGCCATACGGCGAGGCCGGCTGCGGTGGCGCCCGCCAGCGCGCGTCCGGCCCAGAGGGCGGCGGCAGGGCGGGGCGCTGCGCCGGCGCCTCATCGACGCGGCGCGGCGTCGGGCCTGTCCTTCTGGCTTGGCGCCTCGTGGTCCCGGGTCAGGGGACGCCACACCCGCGGCGCGTCGACGGTCCCGGCGCGGTCCCCGACCTCGACCGATCGCCCGCTCGAGGGCGCGCCGCAGCTCCTCGATCGTCCCGCGTTCGCGCGGGCGGGGGCGGAGCGCCTGATCGACCGCCTGGCCGAGCGCCCGCGGGAGATCTCGCCTCTGACGGCGGAGGGGAGGCAGGTACGTCCCGAGGCGCCGCGTCCGGGGAGTGTTGGCCAGCGGGTTGACGCCCGTCAGCGACTCGTAGAGCACGAGCGCGAGCGAGTAGAGGTCGGCTGCGGCTTCGGCCGGGCGACCCTCGGCCTGCTCGGGCGCCATGTAGGCGGCGGTGCCGATCACGTCGCCGGTGCGGGTCAGCGGATTGCCGCCGATCACGCGCGCCACCCCGAAGTCGGTGAGCTTGGCCACGGCGGCCGGCGTGCTGGGGCGGCGGGGGACGAGGACGTTCGACGGCTTGACGTCGCGATGGACCACGCCCTCGGCGTGCGCGTGGGCGAGCGCATCGCACAGCGCCATCCCGATCCGGACGATCCCCCGGTCGGAAAGCTCGCCGTCGGCGAGCAGCCGGTCGAGCGTGGGACCCCGCACCAGCTCTGAGACGAGGTAGGCGCCCTCGTCGTCGACCGCCGCCTCGTACAGGGTCACGATCCCGGGGTGAGCCAGCCGCGCCGCGGCGCGGGCCTCGCGCTCGAAGCGCCCGCCGGCGATCCGCTCACGGGGCAGCAGCTTGACCGCCACCTCGCGGTGCAGGTGCTCGTCGCGGGCCTGCCAGACGGTGCCGAAGGCGCCGGCGCCGAGCCGGCGCTTTAGGCGGTAGCGGTCGAGGATCAGCGGGCCGGTGTCGGTGGCGTCGGCGGTGGCGTCCGGCTGCGCCCGGGCGGTGGCGGGCGCCGTGCTCCCACTCGGCGCGCTCGGGTCGCCGCTGTCCTCGTCGGACGAGCCGGGCCGCGGTCGCGGCCTCTCCCCGCGCCACCGTCGCAGTCCCCGTCCCGCGCTGGGCGCGACCCGGAGATCTCCTCGGACGGATCCGGCGACGGGAGCTCCCTCGCGCGCATGGGGCCGTTTTCCACGTCGCGGCCCCGGTCCCTTTCGCGGGCGCGCGCCGACGTCTGAATTCCTCCCGCCGATACGCCGTTCATACTGGCGTTCTCCAATGCCCGCAAGGAGCGAGAAGCTTGTCGTTCTTCGACGAGTCGGACGAGCCCCGCACAGCGCCACGCACGGCGCCTCGTAGCGGGCGTCCCCGGTCGGGTGGACGCCGGCCTCCCGACCGTCAGACGATCCGCCGCCGTCAGGTCGTCGCGCTCGCGGTCGCGGTCGTGTTCGTGATCCTCATCGTCCTCGGGGTGTCGAGCTGTCAGAACAGCGCCCGGATCAACTCGCTCAAGGACTACACGAACAACGTCTCGTCGCTGATCCAGAGCTCAGATCAGGTCTCGAGCCAGTTCTTCGGCGTGCTCACCGGCGCCCAGCCGTCGGGCAACGTCGGGACGATCCAGAACCAGCTCAACGAGGCGCGGATCAGCGCCCAGAGCCAGGTCGCCCGCGCCCGCGGCCTATCCGTACCGGGCGCGATGAGCGACGCTCAGCAGCACGTCGTCCTGGCCTTCCAGATGCGCCGCGACGGGATCGCCAACATCGCCCAGCAGATCCAGCCCGCCCTCGCCACCTCGGCCAGCAAGGACGCGATCAACTCGATCGCCCTCGAGATGGCGCGCCTGTACGCCTCCGACGCGGTGTACAAGGACTACGCCGCGCCCGAGATCGCGGCCGCCCTCCACAGCAACGGGATCGCGGTCGGGCCGCCGAACGGCGAGACGATCGCCGGTGGCCAGTTCGTGCCGGACATCCAGCTGGCTCACACCGGCGTTCGTGGCCAGCGAGCTCCACGTCGCGGCTTCCCACCCAGTCGAACGGCAAGGCGGCGCCGGGTAGTCACGGGCACGCCATGGACGGGTGCACGGTGAGCGGGACCTCGCTCAGCACGAGCTCGACCAACACGATCCCCGCCTCGCCGCCACCGACCTTCGACTGCACGATCACCAACGACGGCCAGAACAAGGAGACGAACGTGACCGTCAAGGTCTCGATTCGCCGGGACCTCGATCAGCGGCCAGGCGGTCATCCCCCAGACGACGCCGGGCAACAACTTCACCGCCCACATCACGCTCTCGAGCTCGCCGCCGGCCGGCAGCTACACGCTGCAGGCCAGCATCTGGCACGTTCCTGGCGAGACGACCTTCACCCACAACACCAAGACGTTCCCGGTGAGCTTCCAGTAGACGGGGTGCCGCCGGCCGCTCGCTCCTGGCGGTGGCGCCGGCCGCCGGAGGCTTATGCTGTCGCGCGTGCACAACCTGACCAGCACGGCGGGGATCGTCGCCATCGCCGCCGCGGCGGTGGCCGTGGTGGCGCTCCTGTTCGGAATCGTGCTGCTGGTGAAACTGCGCCGGCTCCAGCGCGACCAGCGCCTCGTCCTCGGGGACCGGCGCGAGGACCTGGTCGCCCACGCGGCGACGCTTCAGCGCCAGTTCGAGGCGCTGCACGACTACGTCGAGGACGAGGCCGGTCGGCTCAACGCCCGGATGACCGGCACCGAGGAGCGGCTGGATGGCGCCGTGGCCTACCGCGCGCTCATCCGCTACGACGCCTACGGCGAGATGTCGGGCCGGCAGTCGACCTCGATCGCGCTTCTGGACGCCACCCGCTCGGGCATCGTGCTCTCCTCGATCCACCATCGCGACCAGGCCCGCCTGTACGCAAGCAGGTCCACGAGGGCCGCGGTCCGAGCTCGAGCTCTCACCCGAGGAGGACGAGGCGATCCGCCTGGCTCTGGAGGGCGACGCGCGACGCCGCACGCCGGCCTGACCGGCGGGTGACCCCCATGCGCGTCGGCTACTTCGGGCCCGAGGGCACCTTCACGCACGAGGCGCTGATCGGGTCCGCGGGCAGCCGCGAGCTCGAGCCGGTCCCGCTGCCGACGATCTACGACACCGTGATGGCGGTCCACGCCGGCGCGGTGGAGCGGGCGCTCGTCCCGATCGAGAACTCGCTCGAGGGATCGGTCAACGCGACGCTCGACGCGCTGGCGATGGAGACCGAGGACGTGGCGATCGTCGGCGAGGTCATCCACCCGATCCGCCACTGCCTGATCGCCCGGACAGCGCTAGAGCTGGAGGAGATCGAGGCGGTCGTCTCGCACCCGCAGGCCAACGCCCAGTGCGCCCGGTTCATCCGCTCGCGCCTGCCGCAAGCCCAGCGTCCTCGCCGGCAGCTCGACCGCCGAGGCGGTGCGGATGGTCGCCGAGCACGACGGGGCGTGGGCGGCGCTGGGCAACCGGCTCGCCGCCGAGCGCTACGGCTGCCAGGTCCTGCGCTCGGGGGTCGAGGACGTCGCCGACAACGAGACGCGGTTCGTGTGGCTGGCCCCCGTCGGCGCGCCACCGGGGGCGTTCGGCGATCCGCGTCCGCTCGGCCCGTGGAAGACCGCGATCGTGTTCTGGGGCGTGGGCGCCGAGGCGCCGGGATGGCTCGTCAACTGCCTGTCGGAGTTCGCGACGCGGCCGGTCAACCTGACCCGGATCGAGTCGCGGCCGCGCAAGCAGGGGCTCGGGCGGTACATGTTCTTCCTCGACCTCGAGGGCCGCGACGGCGATCCGCACGTGGCGGAGGCGCTCGGAGGTGCGTGCGCCGGCGGGTCGAGGCCTCCGCGTGCTCGGCTCGTTCCCGGCGGCCTGAGACGCGGGCGCCTCGGGGTCGCGCTCCAGCCGGGTGCGCCGGGCGAGCTTCCCCCGTGACCGTCGCGAGCGCAGTTGTGACCGGCCTGTAACCACGACCGGCGGGGGGCGGGCATCACCGGCGCCGAATACCGGCTGGAGCGCGCCGGGCCGGCAGCGAATCGCGCATCCGGCCAGCGGTACACTCCGAACTGGGATGGCCTCCTCAGTAACAGCCCCACTGGGGTCCGCGTCGCTTCATGAGCACCAGCGACGCGGACGTGAGGTTGGCCGGGTGCTCGTCCTCAACGCGACCTACGAGCCGATCAACGTGTGCACGGTTCGGCGTGCCGTCGTGCTGCTGCTCAAGGAGAAGGCCGAGATGATCGAGCGCTCGGACTGGGAGCTCCATTCGGCGACGAGCACAATGGCGCGGCCGATGGTCATCCGCCTGAGTCCTACGTGCGGATTCCCCGCGACACCCACCGGCGCAAGATCACCCGCCGCGCCGTGTTCGCTCGCGACGACTGGACCTGCCAGTACTGCGGCGCCCGGTCGAACCTGACCGTCGACCACGTGATCCCCCGCTCGAAGGGCGGCTCCTCGAGCTGGGACAACATCGTCGCCTCGTGCGCGCCGTGCAACCGGCGCAAGGGCAACGCCCTGCTCCACCACGCCGGCATGCAGCTGCTCCGGCCGCCTCGGACGCCCAGCCCCACCGTGTTCATCCACGTCGCCAGCCCGACGATCCCGGCGGCGTGGATGCAGTACCTGGCGGCGTAGGCCGGCGCCGAGGATCGCAGGGGCGGGCTCGCTCCCGCGAGCGCCCGTGAGCCGGACCGCGAAGGCCGGCCCCCCACCCCAGAAAGCACGAAGGGCGCCGTTCGACGCCGGCGCCCTTCGCTGAACTTCGGCTGCCCTGGACCGTGGTTGGTTGATCGAGGCCGGTGGGACTACTCCCGGCTCCCCCCACGACCGGTGTCTCGGTTGGGACTCCGCTAAGCGGGGCCAGCCTCCGACCTAGCGGCCGGACACCTCCAGGGTCCCACAAGAACTATTCAGACAGGCGGACCACCTCCTTTCTCTGGTAGCCGGAAGTCTAGCGGGTGGAGGGGCGTTTAGTCGCGCCTCCACCGGCGCGGGCGGATTCGGCACGCCAGGGACGTGGAACTTCAGTGAGCCAGCCGGGGACCGCGACCCGGGAGAGGCGGCGCAGCGCGCGCGTCCTGGAGGCGGTCGGCCGCGGTGGATCAGAGGCCTCGCGGGCGCGCCGGCGGTCGGCGGCTTCGCGCAGCAACTCACTGCGGCGAGTCCAGGCCAGTTGGTATGCGATGTGAGTCATGGTGTGTCTCCGTGCGGGTTGGCTCACGCGAGCGCGCATGAGCGGGAGCGGGTGATGGGGGCGTAGACGAAGGGGTGCTGGAAGGCGTCCAGCGCGTCGTCCGGGTCGACTCGAACGCCAGCGAGTCTCCAGAGCGCTCGTCCAGCAGAGCGATCGAGACGTGGTTGCTGGCGCGTGCCAGAGCAGGCGCACGTCGATCCCGTCGGTGGTTGCGATGGTCCAGCTCGCGGAATTCGGTGGTAAGCATTGGGGCCTCCTCTCTCAAGTGCGGTCATGCACCTAAGACGCCCGACAGCGCCCCGAACCTCATCGGCCCCCGCCAACAAAACGCCAACGCAAGCCGACCGGCGGCCCAGGGCGGAGAGGCCGTGGGCGGGGCGCGGGGCCTCTCGCCCGCGTCCCTCGCGCAAACGCGGAGAACCGAGCCGTTACGCAGACAGGCGCACGGGACGCGGGCAGAGGTCCCGCCACCGCCCCTACTCCTCTTCGGCGACAGGAGCCGCGGTCGCCGCCTCTGACTCGACCACGAGCGCCACCGCGCTCACCTGGTCGTCGTCGCGAATGTTCATCACCCGCACGCCCTGCGAGGCGCGGCCGTAACGGTTGATGCCGCGCACCGACGTGCGCTGGACCATCCCGTTCTGGGAGATGAACACGAGCTCCTGGTGCTCGCGGACGACGAGCGCGCCGGCGAGCTGGCCCTTGTTCTCGGTCAGCGTGATCGTCTTCACACCCATCGTCCCGCGGCCCTTGACGGGATAGTCGGGGATCGGGGTGCGCTTGCCGTAGCCGTTCTCGGTGACCACGAGCAGCTCCTGATCGTCGCGGGCCACGTCCATGGCCAAGCACCGAGTTGCTGCGCTGGGCGACGTTCATACCGCGCACGCCGCTGGTGTCGCGACCCATCGAGCGCACCTGGACTCTCGCTGAAGCGCGCGGCCTGGCCCGAGCGCGAGACCATGATGACGTCGTCGTGCCCGCTCGTCCGCCGCACGGCGATCAGCTCGTCATCGTCGCGGATGTTGATCGCGATGATCCCGTCGGCCTTGATCGGCGTGTTGTAGGCGCCGAACTCGGTCTTCTTGATCATCCCGTTGCGGGTGGCGAACACGAGGTACTTGCCCTCGTTGAAGTCGCGCGTCGCCAGCACCGACTGGACGCGCTCGCCCTCGCGCAACGGCAGCAGGTTGACGAGCGCCCGGCCGCGCGCGGTGCGCGACGCCTCAGGCAGCTCGTACACCTTGAGCCGGTACACCTTCCCGCGGTTGGTGAAGAACAGCAGGTAGTCGTGCGTGGAGGAGACGAACAGGTGCTCGATGTAGTCGTCGTCCTTCATCTCCATCCCGGTCACGCCGACGCCCCCGCGGCGCTGCTGGCGATAGGTGGAGAGAGGCAGGGACTTGATGTAGCCCGAGTGGGTGATCGAGATCACCATCTGCTGATCGGCGATCAGGTCCTCGATGTCGATCTCGCCCTCGGCGTGCATGATCTCGGTCCGCCGGTCGTCGCCGTAGCGGTCTGCGATCTCCTGGAGCTCCTCCTTGATCAGGTCGTTGACACGCGACTCGTCGCCGAGGATCTCGCGCAGCTCCTTGATCCGCTCGACCAGGTCCTTGTACTCGAGCTTGATCTTGTCCGCCTCCATCGCGGTCAGGCGGCTCAGGGTCAGCTGGAGGATGGCCTGCGCCTGCACCACCGAGAGCTCGAAGCGCTCGACCAGACCGATGCGGGCGGCCTCGGTGTCGCGCGAGGCGCGGATCAGCGCGATCACCTCGTCGAGGTTGTCCATCGCCACCAGGTAGCCCTCGAGGACGTGCGCGCGTTCCTCGGCGCGCCGCAGCTCGTACTTGGTCCGGCGAACGATGACCTCGCGCTGGTGGTCGACGTAGTGGCCGATCGCCTCGCGCAGCGACAGCGTCTTCGGGACGTTGTCGACGAGCGCCACCATGTTCACGCCGAACGTGGTCTGCAGTGGGGTGTGCTTGTGGAGCTTGTTGAGCGCCACCTTGGGGATCGCGTCGCGCTTGAGCTCGACGACGATCCGCATGCCGTGGCGGTCGGACTCGTTGCGCAGGTCGCTGATCTCGGACAGCTTCTTCTGCTCGTGCAGCTCCTTGATCTTCAGGATCAGGCCGCCCTCGCCGTCCCGGCGCACCTGGAAGGGGAGCTCGGTGATGATGATCGCTTCCTTGCCCTGCCCGATCGGCTCGATGTGCGCCTTCCCCTGAACGCGGACCCGGCCGCGACCGGTCTCGTAGGCGTCGCGGATGCCCTCGCGCCCGAGGATGATCCCGGCGGTCGGGAAGTCCGGGCCCTTGATGTACTTCATCAGGCCCTCGACGTCGATGCTCGGGTTGTCGATGTAGGCGATCGTCGCGGCGATCACCTCGCGCAGGTTGTGCGGCGGGATGTTCGTCGCCATGCCGACCGCGATTCCGGAGCCGCCGTTGACGAGCAGGTTGGGGAAGCGCGCCGGCAGCACGACGGGCTCCTGCCGGGTCCCGTCGTAGGTCGGCGCGAAGTCGACCGTCTCCGCATCGATGTCGCGGAGCATCTCCGTGGCGAGCCGGTCCAGCCGCGCCTCCGTGTAGCGCATGGCCGCCGCGGAGTAGCCGTCGATGTTGCCGAAGTTCCCGTGGCCGTCGACGAGCGGGTAGCGCATCGAGAAGTCCTGCGCCAGGCGCACGAGCGTGTCGTAGATGGCCGTGTCGCCGTGCGGGTGGTACTTGCCCATGACCTCGCCGACGATCTGCGCGCACTTGACGTGCTTGCGCGTCGGCTGCAGCCCGAGCTCATTCATCACGTGCAGCACGCGCCGGTGCACGGGCTTGAGGCCGTCGCGCACGTCGGGCAGCGCGCGCCCCACGATCACCGACATGGCGTAGTCGAGATACGCCGAGCGCATCTCCTCCTCGAGCCCGCGCGGCTCGATGTTGCCGCCGCCGATGGTGTCGATTGTCGACATCGCGGTCAGTCCTTAGACGTCGAGGTTGGCTGCCAGGGCGTTGTCCTCGATGAAGGCGCGTCGTGGCTCCACCTGGTCGCCCATCAGCATCGAGAACACCAGATCGGCCGACGCCGCGTCCTCCATCGTGACCTGCACGAGGGTTCGCGTGCTCGGGTCCATCGTCGTGTCGCGCAGCTCCTCGGCGTCCATCTCGCCCAGGCCCTTGAAGCGGTAGTACTCGATGCCCTTCTGGGCGACCGCGAGGATGCCGTCGCGCAGCTCCTCGAAGCTGGCCGCGTCACGCGTGTTCTCGCCCAAGCCAATGGTGAACGGCGGCGTGCCCGCGAGCGCGTCCAGCTCGCCGTGCACGTCGGCGAGGCGGTGGTACTCGTTGGCATCCAGGGCCACTCGCCGCACCCGGTGGGTGGTGGCAAGCCCGGTCTTGGCCTCGATCGTGCGCACGACTACGTGCTCGTCGGTCTCCTCCACCAGCTGCGTCTTGTACGCCGCGCCGTCCTCACCGTCGCGGCTGAGAACCGTGCGCAACGCCTCGATGTCGTGGACCTGCAGTTCGAGCAGCCGTGCCTGCTGAATGAACGTGACCACCCCATGCCCGTGGACGCCGCGCAGCGCGGCCGCCCAGCCCTCGTACTGCTTGAGCAAGCGGGTGAAGCGCTTCCAGCGGGTCTCGGTCAGCCTGAACTGCTTCCCCTCGCTGTCGGTGACCGTGAGCTTCTCGAACTTGTCGCCCAGCAGGACATCCTCGAGATCGGACTCTCGCTCGAGGTAGCGGTGCTTCTGCCCGCGGGTGAGCCGATAGAGCGGCGGCTTGGCGATGTACACGTAGCCGGCCTCGACGAGGGGCTGCATCTCACGGAAGAGCAGGGTCAGCGCCAGCGTGCGGATGTGAGCGCCGTCGACGTCGGCGTCGGTGAGCAGCACGATCTTGTGGTAGCGCGCCTTGGTGAGGTCGAACTCGTCGCGCACGCCGGTGCCGATGGCCGTGATCAGGGCCTGGACCTCTGTGTTGGCCAGGACCTTGTCGATCCGGCTCTTCTCGACGTTGAGGATCTTTCCCCGCAGCGGCAGGATCGCCTGAGTGCTGCGGTCGCGCGCGCTCACCGCCGAGCCGCCGGCGGAGTCACCCTCGACGATGAAGAGCTCGGCGAGCGACGGGTCCTTGACCGAGCAGTCGGCGAGCTTGCCCGGCAGGGTCGAGTTCTCGAGCGCGGACTTGCGCCGGGTCAGGTCGCGCGCCTTGCGCGCCGCGGCCCGCGCCTGGGCCGCCGAGACCGCCTTGCGAATCACGGCTCGGGCATCCTGCGGGTTCTCCTCGAGGAACTCGGTCAGCCGCGCGTACACGACCGACTGCACGAAGCTCTGCATCCCGGGGTTGCCGAGCTTGCCCTTGGTCTGGCCCTCGAACTGCGGATCGGCGAGCTTGGCCGAGATGACCGCGGTCAGACCCTCGCGGACGTCCTCGCCGCTGAGGTTGTCGTCCTTCTCCCTGAGCTCGCCCTTCTCGCGGGCGTACTTGTTGAGCGCGCTGGTGAGCGCGGAGCGGAACCCGGACAGATGGGTGCCGCCGTCGATCGTGTTGATGTTGTTGGCGTAGGAGAACACCGACTCCTGGTAGGAGCTGTTCCACTGCATCGCCACCTCGACGGCGCCGTCGGCGCCCTCATCGCTCTCGCCCTCGAAGTAGATGATCTTCTTCTGGATCGGGTCCTTGTTCCCGTTCAGGTGCGCGACGAAATCCTTGATCCCGCCGTCGTACTTGAACTCGGCGCGGTGACCGCTGCCGCGCTCGTCGCACAGCACGATCCGCAGACCCCGGGTGAGGAACGCGGTGTCGCGCATCCGCGTCTCGAGCGTGTTGAAGTCGACCTCGAGCGTCTCGAAGATGTCGGCGTCGGGCAGGAAGGTGATGATGGTGCCGGTCTCCTTGGTCGGCTCGCCGCGCTTCAGATCTCCGAGCGGCTTGCCCCGCTCGTACGTCTGGGTCCACACGTGGCCGTCGCGTCGAATGTCGATGTCGAGCCGCTCGGACAGCGCGTTGACCACCGACACCCCGACGCCGTGCAGGCCGCCGGAGACCTTGTAGCCGCCTCCCTGGCCGAACTTCCCGCCGGCGTGCAGGACCGTGAGCACGACCTCGACGGCGGGGCGCTTCTCCTTGGCCATCACCGCGACCGGGATGCCACGCCCGTTGTCGCGCACGGTGACCGAGTTGTCGGGATGGATCGTGACCCAGACGCTGTCGCAGTGTCCGGCCAGCGCCTCGTCAACCGAGTTGTCCACGACCTCGTACACGAGGTGGTGCAGCCCGTTGATGCCGGTCGAGCCGATGTACATGCCCGGACGCTTGCGCACCGCCTCGAGTCCCTCGAGGACGGTGATGTCCTGGGCGTCATAACTTGTCTGATTCGTCGCGCGCTCGCGAGCGCCGTTGTCGTCCGCCAACGATCCTCCGATGACATTGAGACGCCCCGGAATCGCGCCGCGCGCGGCGCTCCGGGGCGTGGCTACTTTCTGTACTCAGGATAGCACAGCGACCGGCGTACTCAGGCTTCTGCGGCCGCCCGTTTCTCCTGCAAAACGGCAAAAAAAGAACCGCTTGTAACGGGTTCGCAGGAGCCGCTCAGCCGACCCCGCCCCCCCGCCCTCGGCAAGCCTCGTCCAAGCCCCGCTCGCGGCAAGTGACCGATGCCACTTGTGCCACCCGAAAGCCGCCTCCCTGGGACGGCGACCGCGGGCCGTTTTGCACCCGAATCGGGCCCCAGGCCTACAGCTTTTCGCCCCCACGGCCGATGTTGACGTGGGCGGCACCGCGCAGGCGCGCCGTCGGTCCATTCGCGATGGAAGCCGAAACGGTCACCCCCACCCAATCCCAGTCCACGCTCTCCCGCGCGGGCGCGCTCCGGCGGCTGCCCAAGATCCATCCTGTCTGGGGGTTGAACGCGGCCGTCCTGGCGATCGCGGTGGCGCTCTACGTCACGCTCGACCGCACCGCGCCCGTCGCCCACCCGCACGTTCCGTGGTGGGCGATCGCAATCGCCTTCGCCGTCGCCGAGCGGTGCGTCGTGCACGTGCACTTCCGCCGCGGGGCGCATTCCTTCTCGCTCGGCGACATCCCCCTCATCTTCGGCCTGATCTTCTGCAACGCCTACGGCGTCGTGATCGGCTGCCTGCTCGGCAGCGGGCTGATGCTCCTGCTCGACCGCCGGCCCGCGCCGATCAAGTTCGCCTTCAACATCGCCCAGTTCGCGCTGCACGCCTGCATCGCGGTGCTGGTGTTCCACGCCATCGGCCCGGAGAGCGGCGTCGGCCCGCGGACCTGGCTCGCCGCGCTTCTGGCGATGCAGGCCTCGGGCCTCGTGACCGTCGTCCTCATCACCTCGGCGATCTCCCTCTCCGAGGGCGTGGTCAAGCTCCGCACCGTGTTCCACATGCTGTGCATGGACGGCGTGATCACGATGAGCAACACCATGCTCGGGCTGTGCGGCGCCGTGCTCACCGCGGCCGACGCGCGGGCGCTGCCGCTGCTGCTCGTCCCCTCGGCCACGCTGTTCGCCGCCTACCGCGCGTATCTGTCCGAGCGCGAGCGCCATCGCCGGCTCGAGTTCCTCTACGAGGCGAACCGGACCCTCGCCCGCTCCCGCGAGATCGCGCCGGCCCTCGAGGGCCTGCTGGCTCGGTCGCTCGTGGCCTTCCGCGCCGAGATGGCGGAGATCATCCTGTTCGGCTCGGCCGAGAACCCCTCGCTGCGAACGCTGCTCGGCCCCGGGACCTACCGCGAGCTGATGGAGCCCGTCGACTCGGAGATCGCCGACGAGATGCACGCGCTGGTGGAGAGCTCGGGACGCGGCGCCGCCACGCTCGACCTCCCGTTCGGCAACGACCGCCTCCAGCGCTACCTCGAGGGTCGCGGCGTGACCCACGCGATGATCGCCCCGCTTCCCGGCGAGGAGCGGATCATCGGCACGATCATGCTCGCCAACCGCTTCGGCGTCGTGCGCTCATTCAACGAGGACGACCTGAAGCTGCTGGAGACGCTCGCGACCAACGCCAGCGTGGCGCTTCAGTACGACCGCCTCGAGCAGGCCGTTCTCCAGCTCAGCGTCCTCCAGGAGCAGCTCCACCACCAGGCCTACCACGACCCGCTCACCAGCCTGGCCAACCGTGCTCTGTTCACCGACAAGATCAGGGAGGCGCTGGCCAAGGAAGAGGACATCGCGGTCATGTTCATCGACCTCGACGACTTCAAGACGGTCAATGACAGCCTCGGCCACTCGGCCGGCGACGAGCTGCTGATGGCGGTGGCGGGGCGGCTTCAGGGATGCCTGCGCCCGGAGGACGTCACAGCACGCCTGGGCGGGGATGAGTTCGCGGTGCTGGTCAAGGAGCCGGGCGAGACCGAGGAGGCCGCCGTGCGGCTGGCGCGCCGGGTCATGGACGCCTTCCGCGAGCCCGTGGCAGTCGGCACCGAGAGCGTCTCGGTGTACGTGAGCGCGGGGATCTCGGTCAGCCACGCCGGTGAGCTGAGCGCCGAGGAGCTGATTCGCAACGCCGACGTCGCGATGTACGTGGCCAAGGCCAGCGGGAAGGGGCGGTTCTCCGTCTTCCATCCCAGCATGGGCACCGCGGTGCTCGAGCGGCATGGTCTCAAGGAGGAGCTGCGCCTCGCGATCGAGCGCGAGGAGCTGACCCTCTACTTCCAGCCGATCGTCGCGCTCGACACCGGCGTCACCGTCGCCACCGAGGCGCTGGTCCGCTGGGAGCACCCGCGTCGCGGGCTCGTCGCGCCCTCCGAGTTCGTTCCGCTGGCCGAGGAGACCGGCCTGATCCTCTCGCTCGGCCAGTGGGTGCTCGAGGAAGCCTGTCAGCAGGCACGCGCCTGGGAGGATGATCACGCTCCGGAGATCGCCGTACACGTCAACCTGTCGGCAGTCGAGCTGCGGGACCGCGGGCTCACCGACCGCGTGCGCGCCACGCTCGAGCGCACCGGCCTCGATCCTCGCCGGCTCGTGTTCGAGATCACCGAGACCCTCCTGCTCGACGACGCCGACAGCGTCCGCGGCACGTTCGCCGAGCTGCGCGACCTCGGCGTCAGGTTCGCGCTCGACGACTTCGGCACCGGGTACTCGTCGCTCAGCTATCTGCACACCCTCCCGCTCGACATGCTGAAGGTCGCCAAGTCGTTCGTGGATGGTCTGGGCCGCGGCGGCCGCGAGGCATCGTTCGTGCGCATGATCATCGAGCTCGCGCGCACCCTCGGTATGTCGGTCATCGCCGAGGGAATCGAGACGGCCGACCAGGCCAAGGCGCTCGCTGCGCTCCAGTGCGAGTACGGTCAGGGCTTCCATCTGGGCCGTCCCTCGCCGGTGCGCCAGCCGCCGCAGCTGACCGCGGCCGCTTAGCACCGCCCCCCGCCGCGCGGGATCACGCTACCCGGGTTCGCTCGGTCCGGACACCCCCGACCGGGTCCGAACATCTGTCCAGATCGCTGGAGTTAACCCCGTAACCGTGATGCACTACGTGCACGAACATCGGTTAGGAAGATCTGCTCAGGGCAAACTCGTCGCGAGGCGGGGACGCAAAGCCAGGGGTCTCACCATGCAACGTGAGACAGCCCAGCTGCCAGTTCACGTTAGCCAGTGAACTTGTCAGCGACACGGAGGTTGCCCTGAAATGACGAACTCGATCGGAATCGTCGATCGCATGCGCTGGATGTGCGGCGCCGCGATGGCGGCGATCGTGGGTCTGTTCGCAGCCGTCACCGTCATGACCGGGGAACACGTGCCGATTGGCGACTCCCGTCGCCGCGCCACGGCCGCGGGCTCCTCCGCAGCGCTCGACCCGCGCATCGCCAACCTCGTGGCTCACCATCCGGCGGGCCTCGTCCAGGCGATCGTTCAGTTCAACGGTAATGTCCCCGACGGGCGCGCGCAGGCCGATGTCGCGCAGGTCAGAGGAGACGTATTCGCCCGGGTTGCGATCGTGCACGGCCTGGCAGTCACCATGACACCCGTCGCGGCCCGTAACCTCGCTGGTAACCCTGACGTGCACGCCGTGTCACTCAATGCCCAGGTGAGTGCGCAGGGGGGACCGAAGCTCGGCCGGCCGGAGCACCTGCCGATCCTGGAGGACCCGCTCGGTCAGCTGGCGACGACTTACAACACGACGCTCGGTACACCACTGCTGTGGCGCGGAGGCGACACCGGGGCGGGCGTCGGTGTGGCGGTGATCGACACCGGCGTCGACGGCAACCTGCCCGACTTCAAGCTCCGACTCGCGGCTCCTCGCGCGTGGTCGCCACCGCGGTGACCAACCCCGCTGCGAAGACCGTGTTCGACACCTACGGGCACGGCACCGACGTGGCCGGCATCATCGCCGGCGACGGCGGGAACCGCGCCGCGTCCGATCCGCTCGACGGTCAGTACGTCGGCGTTGCGCCGGACGCGAACCTGGTCGCGATCAAGGCCTCCGACGATCAGGGCAACGCCAGCGTGCTCGATGTGATCTACGGGATCGAGTTCGCGATCGCTCATCAGCGCGACTACAACATCCGCGTCCTCAATCTCTCCCTGGATGCGGCGACTCCGCAGTCCTACAAGGTCGATCCGCTCGACGCCGCCGTTGAGGCGGCCTGGGCGCACGGGATCGTCGTGGTCGCCGCCGCGGGTAACCGCGGGATGCGGACGCGAACGCGGTCCAGTTCGCGCCGGCCAACGACCCGTACGTGATCACCGTCGGCGCGACCGACGAGAACGGGAGCGCCAACCCGCTCGGACGACACGATCGCTGCCTGGTCGAGCCGCGGGATCACCCAGGACGGGATCGCAAAGCCCGACGTGTACGCCCCCGGCGCGCACATCGTCTCGGTCCTGGCCCCGAACAGCCAGTTCGCGCAGGAATGCCCGAGCTGCGTCATCGGCGGGCAGTACATCCGCACCAGCGGCACCTCGATGGCGGCCCCGATGATCTCCGGACTCGTCGCCGACGTGCTCTCAGGCGCACCCCGAGCTCACGCCGGACCAGGTCAAGGGCGCGCTCACCGATCCGCTCGTGCGCTCGCTGCCGGGCGCTCCAGGAGCCCAGCGCCGTCAAGGCCGCGCTCGACGTCAACCCGCAGCCGGCCGACCAGGGCCTCACGCCCAACCACCTGCTCGGCTCAGACGGCAACGTCGATTACGCCTGGGCCAGCTGGAGCACCGCGCAAGGAACGCTCAAGGCGCCGTTCGCCTTCGCCAGCTGGAGCTGCGCGTCGTGCAACGGCGACGGCACGGAAGCCGTCAGGCCGACCTTCGGCACGTGGAGCTTCGCCTCCTGGTCGACGCTCCAGCCCCTCGGCTGAGAAGCCCACTGAGGACCGGCGGTGGCGCAATCCGCCGCCGGTCCTTCAACCCTCACTGAGGGGCGGCACGGCGACGCACCGCAGCCGCGATACCTGCGCGCCGCGCAGGAGCGCGTTCAGTTGCTGCAGGATCGTCGGCGCCATCAGGTCCAGCTCCTGCGCCCACACGGCGGCCGAGCACGAGATCGTGAGCACGCCCCCTCGCTCGGCGGTGGGCCGCGCTTCGCTCGCGATCACGGGTCCGACCGCCTCCGGCCACACCCGCTGCACCGCGGCGAGGAGGGTCTGTGGGGCCAGCTCCTCGCGCATACGCTCGAGCGCCGGTGCCAATGGTCTCAACCCGCGGCGGTACACCATCCGCTTATACCGCGGCCTCGACGACGGCGTGGTGCGATTCGACGCGCAGCCGGGTCACCCCATCGTCGTCGCCGCCGGGGACGTGCTCGAGGTCGGTCGTGGTGATGACCGACTGGGTGCTGCCGGCGCGCAGCAGGTCCACGAGCGCCTCCCGGCGGCCTCGATCGAGTTCGCTCATGACGTCGTCGAGAAGCATCAGCGGCGCAGTGGAGCGAGCCGCTCCGATCGCCTCCCGCTCGGCCAGCAGCAGCGCGAGCAGCGCCAACCGCTGCTGACCCTGTGATCCGTAGGAGCGGAGATCGCGACCCTCGCGCAGGAGCACGATGTCGTCGCGATGCGGCCCGTGGCCGGTGAAGCCACGCTCCAGATCGCCGGTGCGGCGCTCGGCGAGCTCGCGCGCGAGCTCCTCGGCGTCCCGTGCGCGTGACCGCGGTCGGTAGGAGAGCGTCGGCGCGCCGTCCAGACCGAGCACTGCGCAGAGCCTGCCGAACGGCTCGATCAGCGACTCGACTGCGCGCCGGCGGTCGTCCATCAAGGCGATTCCCTGGCGCGCGAGCTGGAGATCCCAGGTGGCGAGCGAGTCCGGCGCCGCCAGCCGGCCACGAATCCGACCGAGCAGAGCGTTGCGCTGGCCGAGCGTCTGTGCATATGCGCGCCTTGTCGCGACCCGCATCGGCCACAGGGCGGCCACGACCTGGTCGAGATGAGCGCGGCGCAGTGTGGGAGCGCCCTTGATCAACTCGAGGCGGTCGGGAAGGAAGACACTGACGAGGGGCCGGTCCGGCACGTCGAGCAGCCGCTCCACGGGTGCGCCGTCGAAGCGCATCCGCTTGGGCTGTCCCGGAGCGAAGCCCACCGCCAGCTCGTGTGGCCCATCGTCGCTCTCACACGCCACCGTGACGCGGGCGGCCTGCGCGCCGAAGCGAATAACCTCGCGCTCGTTTGCCGTCCGGCACGATCGCCCCGTGCAGCCGAAGTACAGCGCCTCGAGCAGGTTCGTCTTGCCGGCGCCGTTGGGCCCGTGGACGACCGTCAGCCCGTCGCCGAGGCTGACGTGTGCGTCGTCGTAGCCCCGAAAGTCGCGCAGCCTGAGATCAGCGACCAGCATCGCCGGCGCGCCATCTACACGTTCAGGCGAATGGGCATGATCAGGTACTGGAACCGGCTCTCGTCGGCGGCCTCGATCAGGCCCGGGCGCAGCGGGCTGATCAGCTTGACGAGGACGTCGCCCTCGTCGATCGCTTCGAGCCCGGCCCGCAGGAACTCCGGGTTGAAGCCGATCTCGAGCGGCTCACCCTGGAAGGCGACGGGGAGCGACTCGCGCGCCTCGCCGATGTCCGGGGTCTGGGCCGACACCGTGAGCTCGCCTTCGGTGAAGGCCAGGCGCAGCGGGGCGTTCTTCTGGGCGAGCAGGCTGATCCGCCGGACCACCTCGGTGAGCTCAGCGCTCGAGATCCGCAGCTCGTGCTCGAAGCTCTCGGGCAGCAGCTGGCGGTAGTTCGGGAACTGCCCGTCGATCAAGCGCGAGGACAGGACGATGCCTCCGAGCACGAACAGCACCTGGTTCTGACGCACGCCGATCTGGAGCTGCTCGTCCTCCACGTGGGCGGCGACGCGGGCCAGCTCCTGGAGCGCCCGGGCCGGGACGTTGACCTCGAAGGCCGAGCGCAGCGGCGCCTCCAGCACCGTCTCCTTGACGCTCAGCCGGTAGGAGTCGGTGGCCACCATCCGCAGTTCGCGCTCGCTGGCCGAAACGAGGATGCCGGTGAGCACGGGGCGCGTCTCGTCGCGTGAGGCCGAGCCGGCCACCTTGAGCGCCGTCGAGACGAAGGCCTGGACGGGGAGCGACACGGCCGAGTCCTGATCCGGCTCGGGGAAGGGCGGGAAGTCCTCGGCCCGGAGCGTGCGGATGTGGAAGACGGCATTGCCGGACACGAGCTCCACGTCCTGCTCGGCCGAGCGAAGCTCGATCGAGACCTCGGGTGCCGGCAGCGAGCGCACGACATCGAGGAGCAGGCGCGCAGGAAGGACGACGACGCCTTCGCGGCTCACCTCGGAGCGAAGGGGGACGCGCAGGCCGACGTCCATGTCGGTGGCGCGGAGCTCGCAACCGTCGTTCGAAGCGGCGAGCTGGACACCGGAGAGGGCCTGGATGGCACTGCGTGTGGAGGCAACGCGGCTGACCGTCTGGAGCTGTCCTAAAAGAGCTTCGCGCTCAACAGAGATCTTCACGATGAATACCTCAGGAAGGGAATAGAAGTCATAGGGAGAACAAAAGCTGTGGAGAAGTCCGTCTTTCTCCGCAGCGAGCGGGAAAGTTGCCGGCGGAGAGCGACAGGCAAGTCTGTCAACAACCGCGGTCGCCTTCGTGGCTCTGGAGCTTTCGACCGAGTTCGGTGATCTCGTCGTGGGCATGTTGGTCGGTCGCGAGTGCCTTGGCAACGCGTTTGCACGCATGGAGCACGGTGGCGTGGTTGCGCCCACCGAAGGCGCGGCCGATCTCCTGGAGCGAGGCTGGGGTGAGCTCACGCGCCAGGTGCAGCGCGATGTGCCGGGGCCAGGCGATCCGCGCTGCCCGACTGGCGGATGTGAGCTCCTCGACCGTGATCCCGTAGCGAGCGGCCACGGTGGCTTGGACGTCGTCGATCGACAGCGACCGAGCGCGCGAGTCCGGATACATGGCGTCCAGCACCGTGCGTGCGAGGTCGTGATCCAGCCGCCGGCGGGTGAGGGAGTGGTATGCGATGACGCGGATCAAAGCTCCCTCGAGCTGGCGGACGTTGTCGCAGACGCGGTCCGCGATCAGGTCGAGGATGGATTCGTCGGGGAGCTCGATCCGATCGAGCTGAGCGCGCTTGCGCAGGATCGCGATGCGGGTGCTCCGATCGGGTGGCTCGAGCTCGGCGACGAGACCGGCCTCGAATCGCTCGCGCAGGCGTTCTTCGACGGCCACGAGCTGACGCGGCAGGCGATCGCATGTAACGACGAGCTGGCGCCCGTTCTCGTACAGCGCGTTGAAGGTGTGGAAGAACTCCTCCTCGGTCTTGGCCTTGCTGGCCAGGAACTGGACGTCGTCGATGAGCACGACGTCGGCGTCCCGGTAGGCGCGCTTGAAGCGAGGCAGGGAGCGCGAGCCGAGCGCGCTTATGAACTCGTTGGTGAAGGCCTCGACGGTGGCGTAGCGGACGGTGGCGCCACCGCCGAAGGAGGCCACGTAATTGCCGATGGCCTGTAGCAGGTGGGTCTTGCCGAGGCCGGGAGGAGCGTGCAGGAACAGGGGGTTGTAGGCCTGGCCGGGGAGCTCGGCGACGGCCAGGGCAGCGGCGTGGGCGAGGCGGTTGCCGTCGCCGATGATGAACTGGTCGAAGCGATAGCGCGGGTTGAGCTCGCCGCTGGCGCCGTGCACCGCCTCCTCGTCGTTCGCGCCGCTCGAAGCGCCGGCCGAGGGAACGTCGCTCCCTGTGACGACGACCCGGATGTCGCTGCGGAGGACCGACCGGGCGGTCGACTCGAGCAGCCGTCCGAAGCGCTTGGCAACCCAAGCGCGAGTGGCCGCCGGCGCCCGGAGCAGCAGCAGGCCCTCCTGCAGGGACTCGACCTCGAGCGGCGCGATCCAGATCTCATAGGTGGACTCGCCGACCACGCGCCGGATCTCGGCGCGGATCTCGCGCCAGACAGGCGATGGCTCGAGATGCGCGGGCAGCTCCAAGCGGCTCCTCCCGGAGCGAGTCGGCGAACATTGGCGAGGCCGAACCGGAGAAGGCTCGGGGCGGCGAATATACCAGCGGTCCGGGGCCCGGAACGGACGTTCTGGCACCCTTGACGCAAAGCGCGGGAAAAAGCTCGGGTGGCTGCGATCGAGGGTCTCCGGCCTCCCCGGCGGGCAAATCTCGAGGGCGCGTGAAGGCGCTGCGTATACTGGCCGCAGTCCCTCCCCTAAGGGCCTGTGAGCAATGAAACGCACGTATCAGCCCAAGAAGCGCAAGCGCGCTCGTACTCACGGTTTCCGCACCCGGATGCGTACGCGCGCCGGGCGTCTGACGCTCAAGCGCCGCCGCGCAAAGGGCCGCAAGCGCCTCACGGTGTGATGCGCCGGTCGCGCGGCGTCCGACCGCACGCGGGGCGGGGAAGGCTGTCGCGCAGCGCAGACTTCGATCGCGTGTTCCGGAGCGGGCGCTCGCACGCCGGCCGTGAATTCGTGCTGCACGTCTTCCCGCGCGCCGAGGACGGCCCGCCGCGGCTCGGCCTGTCGGTATCGCGCAAGGTCGGTGGCGCGGTCGATCGCAACCGGATCAAGCGTCTCCTGAGGGAGGCGTTCGCGCTCGAGCACGAGCGGCTCCCGGAGGGGACGGACGCCGTCGTCGTCGCGCGCCACGATGCCAAGGCTCTCGCTGAGCGTGAGGGTTTGGCCGGGATCCGCCGGGTTCTCGGCGAATTGATCGGCAAGGCGGCGGGCGGGACCGAGCCCGCGCCGGCGGGAATCGCCGGCGAGCCGGCGGGCGCCACCGAAGGCGGCGGTCCGTGACGGCCTGGCCGCGGATGATCGTGCTGCTCCCGCTCAGGCTCTATCAGCGCCTGATGTCGCCGGCGCTCGGCGCGCGGTGCAAGTACTACCCCTCGTGCTCGGAATATGCCGCGCAGGCGATTGAGCGATTCGGCATACTCCGCGGACTCGTCCTGGCCGGTTGGCGGTTGCTCCGCTGCAACCCCTGGAGTCGCGGCGGATTCGACCCCGTCGAAGACCAGCGGCTATTCAAGGCTCACGCTCCGGTCGGGAGCGCCTGACCATGTTGTTGCTCTACGCGAACATCTTCCAGCCGCTGATCGACGTATTCGAAGCGGTCCTGAAGTTCTTCCACAACAGCCTGGGCGTTTCCTGGGGCTGGTCGATCGTCCTCC
The DNA here is from genome assembly GCA_963710305.1 of uncultured Solirubrobacterales bacterium. GTDB lineage: Bacteria > Actinomycetota > Thermoleophilia > Solirubrobacterales > Solirubrobacteraceae > Palsa-465. The sequence continues at coordinate 144,933 of CAVPZV010000012.1, forward strand.
TCACCGTCGTCATCCGCGCCCTGATGACGCCGCTGTTCGTCAAGCAGTTCCACTCGATGCAGCGCCTCCAGCGCGTGCAGCCGCAGATGAAGGCGCTTCAGCAGAAGTACAAGGAGGACAAGCAGCGCCAGCAGCAGGAGATGATGAAGTTCTACAAGGAGAACAACGTCAACCCGTTCGGGTCGTGTCTCCCGCTGGCCGCCCAGCTGCCGGTCTTCATCTCGCTCTTCTACATGCTCCGGCAGGACCTGCGGAAGAACATCTGCCCGTCGATTCAGCAGGCCTACCAGGCCAAGTACGCGGCGCTCCACCACGTCTCCGCCACCGTCGCCGCCGGCAAGACCACGCCCTGCGGCGCCCGGCCACGGCGCAAGCTTCCTCTTCATCAGCGACCTGACCAACGCCGCCCACGGCCTCACGTTGGTCGTGCTGATCCTCCTCTACGTGGGCACGCAGCTCGGCTCGTCGCTGCTCATGTCCGCCCCCACGATGGACAAGACCCAGCGCCAGCTGATGATGGCCATGCCGCTGTTCTTCGTGATCTTCATCATCAGCTTCCCCGCGGGCGTGATCGTCTACTGGATCACCACGAACGGGTGGACGATCCTCCAGCAGTACGTCGTGCGGCGCCGGATCGGTCCCGTCACTCCGCCCCCTGGCCCTGGTGGTGACGACGGTGGCGGTGGTGGCCCCGCGCCACCGCGGGGCGGTGGTGGTGGCAGGCGTTCTGAGGCCTCATCGTCGGACGGCAACGGTTCCGGCGGCGGCCTTGTGGGCGCGCTGCGCGGCCGGACCAAGACGGCGGAGCCCGCCACCGTGGGTTCTCCGTCACGCACCCGCCGGAGCGCGCCGCCGCCTCCGTCTCCGCGCAAGAAGAAGAAACGCTCGGGGCGCCGGAGGTAGCCGATGAGTGCCGGCAACACCGAGGCCGCCTCGCGCGTCCGCGAACTGCTCGAACGCCTCGTCTCCGACATCGGGATCGACGCCGACATCCGCGTCGACGAGGATCCGGAGGCGATCACCGGCGAGTTCGTCGGCGAGGACCTCGGGCTCGTGATCGGGCACCACGGGCAGACGATCGACGCGATCCAGCACCTGGCCTACCGGATCGCCTTCCGCGGCGCCACCACGCGCAAGCGGGTCGTCGTCGACGCCGCGGGCTACCGGGAGCGCCGTGCCGTCGCGCTGCGCGCGGCCGGCGATCAGGCGGCCGAGGCGGCCATCCATGACCGGCGCCCGGTGGCGCTCGAGGCGATGACCGCGCTCGAACGCAAGGTCGTCCACGAGCACCTCAAGGGCCGCCACGACGTCGAGACCTACAGCGAGGGCGAGGAGCCGTCGCGGCGCCTGGTCGTCGCCCCGCTCGTGGACTAGCCGGTTGTGGGGCCGCGGCCGCCGGTGCCGCGTCCGTTTCACGTTTTTCTCCCCGGTGAAACAATGCTCGGGTGACCGAGCTATCCGATTTCGACCGGGGCGTGGTCGTGGGGCTGTTGGTCGGGGAGGGATCGTTCGGCGGCGACGGCAAGCAGCCTCAGGTGACCCTGCGCATGCACGTACGCCACGAGGCGCTGTTCCGGTGGCTGATGGAGCGCTTCCCGGAGACGCGGCTGTACGGGCCCTACCACCATGGCGGCCGTTCCTACTACCAGTGGATGGCGCGGGGTCCGGCGCTGGTCCGGGATCTGCTGCCCCTGCTCGAGTCCGAGCTCCACGCGGGCCTCGACGGCCACGCCGCCCAGCGCTTCGAGCAGATGCGCTCGCGCTACGCGGCCTTCATCGAACGCGAGCAGAGCCGTCAGCGTGGCTGACGCCTTGGAGCGCCTCGGCGACCGGTACGCGCTGCCGGGGCCGGCGGCGGAGAAGCTCCGCGCTCTGGTGCGGATGCTCGTCGATGATCCGCTCTCTCCGACCTCGATCCGCGAGCTCGGCCGAGCGGTCGACGACCACATCGCGGACTCCCTCGTCGCGCTCGATCTCGGCGTTCTTCAGGGAGCCGGGTGGGTCGCCGACCTCGGCTCGGGAGCCGGCCTTCCCGGGCTTCCGCTGGCGATCGCCCTGCCCGACGCCCAGTTCGAGCTCGTGGAGAGCGCGCGGCGGAAGTGCGAGTTCATCGAGAGGGCGGCCGCGGAGTGCGGGATCGCCAACGCCCGCGCGGCCAACGTCCGCGCCGAGGCTTGGCCAGAGGGCGTGGGCCGCTTCGATGCGGTGCTGGCACGGGCCCTGGCGCCACTGGCGGTCGTCGCCGAATACGCGGCGCCCCTGCTGCGGTTGGGCGGAACGGTGGTGGTATGGCGGGGTCGACGTGATGCCGAGGATGAGGCTGGCGCTGCGCTCGCGAGCGCGGAGCTTGGACTCGAAATCGGCCAAATCGTCCCTGTGCAGCCATATCCGGCAGCGCAGCATCGGCACCTCCACCTCATGTCGAAGGTCACTGGAGACGCCGGCGCGATTTCCGCGGCGACCGGGAGTGGCGGCGAAGCGTCCCCTCGGGGCTCGCCGCTGACCGGCGGCGTGCATGATCTGACCGCCCTCGCCGCTAGCTTGCTGCCGCATATGGGGACCGTCTACGCGATCGCGAACCAGAAGGGCGGGGTGGGCAAGACCACCACCGCGGTCAACCTCGCGGCCTGCGTCGCCGAGGCGGGCTACGAGGCCCTGCTCGTCGACATCGACCCCCAGGCCAACGCCACGATCGGCCTCGGGTTCCCCAAGGACTCGGCGCGAACCGTGTACGACGTGCTCGTGGGCGACGTGCCCCTCGAGGATGTCGTCCTGCCGACGTCGATCGAGCACCTCTCAATCGCTCCCGCGGGCCCCGATCTCGCCGGCGCCACGGTGGAGCTGCCCCGGATCGCCGGCTCGGAGACCCGGCTCCGGGACACCCTCACGGGCACGCGCGAGCGCTACGCGTTCACCCTGCTCGACTGCCCGCCTTCGCTCGGCCCGCTCACGGTCAACGCGCTCGTCGCGGCCGACCGGGTGATCGTCCCGGTGCAGGCGGAGTACTTCGCGCTGGAAGGGCTCGCGGGCCTGCTCGACACGCTTTCGTTGATCCAACGCGAGCTGAATCCCCGCCTCACGGTGGCCGGGATGCTCCTGACGATGCACGACAGCCGCACGCGCCTGGCCCAGGACGTCGAGCGCGAGATCCGCGCCCACTTCCCCGAACTGGTGTTCGATACGGTGATTCCGCGCAACGTCCGCGTCGGCGAGGCTCCGAGCTTCGGCAAGCCCGTCATCCACCACGATCCCCACTGCGCGGGCGCGGATGCATACTTCGAGTTGGCAAAGGAGGTGGCCGCGCGTGGCTGAGCGACAGAAGGGGATGGGAAGGGGACTGGCGGCGATCCTGTCGGTGGCGCCGAAGGACGAGCCCGACGAGCTGCGCCGGGTCCCGGTCGAGCTGATCGCGCCGAGCCCGAACCAGCCCCGCCGGAGCTTCGACGAGGACGCACTGGCGGCGCTGGCCGATTCGATCCGCGTCCGCGGCGTGCTCCAGCCGGTGCTCGTGCGGCCACTCGCCGGCGGCCGCTACGAGCTGATCGCCGGCGAGCGCCGGTGGCGGGCGGCGCAGCTCGCCGAGCTGGAGTCGGTACCCGCGCTCGTTCGGCAGCACGACGACGCCACCTCGCTCGAGGTCGCGCTGATCGAGAACATGGTCCGCGAGGACCTCAATCCGGTGGAGGAGGCGCGCGCCTGCGCGGCACTCGTCGAGGAGCTCGATCTGACCCAGGAGGAGGTCGGGCTACGCGTCGGCCGAAGCCGCGTCGCCGTCTCGAACCTCATTCGCCTGCTCGACCTGCCGGATGACGCACTGGATCTGCTCGAGCGCGGCGAGCTCAGCGAGGGCCACGGCCGGGCGCTGCTGACGATCCAGGATCACGCCGAGCGCCGACGGCTGGCGCACGCGGCCGCCTCCGGACGCTGGTCGGTGCGCGAACTCGAGTCTCGCGCCCGCGAGGGCACCGCCGGTAAGCGGACATCGAGAACGCGCCGCGCGCGCGGGAAGGGGTCGCTGCACCCGGACCAGGCCGACGCGATCGAGCGCATCACCGACACGCTCGGCTCCGCGCTCGGCTGTGATCTCGAGGTCAAGCCCGGCAAGGGCGGGAGCTACAGCGTGGAGCTGACCTTCGCGTCGCTCGACGAGGCGCTCGATCTGGTGCGCCGGCTGCGCGTCAGGTCGGTGGCCTGACCGTCACCCGACCGCCAGCAGCACGATTCCGGCGAGGATCGCCGCGGCTGCGAGCGCCCGCTGGACACTGCGTCCCTCTCCGAGCACGTTGGCCCCGAGCAGCACGCCGAACACGATCGAGATCTCCCGAGCCGGCGCCACGAAGATGACCGACGCCTTGGTCAGCGCAACCAGTACGAGGATGTAGGCGAGGGGACTGAGCACCCCGAATCCGAGGATTCCGCGCTTGTGTTCGGCCCAGGTGGCGCGCAGCTCGTGCCGCCGCCGTAGGGCCAAGGGCGCGAGCACGAGGGTCCGCACAACCTCGGCGCCCCAGAAGTAGACGATCACGGGCTGGTGAAGGGTCGTCACGGCGTGGGCGTCCCAGACCGTGTAGGCGGCGGTGAAAGCGCCGGTCAGCATGGCGAGTCCGATCGCCGGCCCGGCGCCTTGCCGCCGTGCGCCGCGGGTGAGCGAGAAGATCGCGGCGACGATCAGCCCGGCGCCGGCGAGCGCCGGCGCGGACGCCCGCTCCCCGAGGATCACGATCGCCGCGATCACCGACAGGAGCGGTCCCGTGCCGCGCGCCAGCGGATACACGAGCGACAGGTCTCCCTTGCCGTAGCCCCGCTGGAGCGCGTTGTAGTACCCGACGTGCAGGAGCCCGCTGACCGCCATGAAGCCGGCGCCGCTCCAGCTCAGATCGCCCGCGCGGATCACCATCTGGATCGCGGCCGGCACGGCATACAACCCGACGTCGGCGAGCGCGCACAGCCACACGAAGGCCAGGCCGCCACCGGCGCGCTTGGCGATCAGGTTCCAGCCGGCGTGCGCGCCGGCGGCGCTCAGGACGAGGACGAGGGGGACTACACCCAAGAGGACTCCTTTCGGACGCAGGTCATCGGAGCCCTCGAGGCTTTTCTCCTGTCAGGTGTGGGCGGCGAAGCGCCGCCTGGCGCCGCTCGGTCTCAGCGCCGCCGCTCTCATTGTCCAGGCCCTTAGCGGGTGCGAGCGCGGCCGGAACCCTAGGCGCAACCGCGTGCTAGCCCAGACTGTAACGCGCCTCGCGGCAATCAGAAGGCATCCAGTTCCGATCCGACCAGCGAGCAGCGCACCACGTCGAAGCGCCGGCCGGCGAGCACGTCGTAGGAGCGTGCCACCACCTCTTCGACGAACCCCAGGCGCCGCGCCAGGCCGCGCGACCGATCGTTGGCGACATCGGCGCTCCATTCCACGCGTTCGACCTTCAGCCCGCGGCGCGCGTACCGGATCGTCGCGGCGCACGCGGCCCGCATCAGTCCGCGACCTTCGGCCTCGGTCACCACCCACACGCCGAGCTCGACCCGAGCATGTTCGGGTCGCCACCGGATCAGGTTGCAGCCGCCGAGCAGGCGCTCGCCGACGAACACGCCGAGCATCGCCGCCCGCCCATCCTCGCCGCGCCGAGTCGCGTCGATGAGCGACTGCGCGCCGTTCAGGTCGGGGACCCGGTGGGGCCAGCGCAGCCAATACCCCAGTCGTTCCCGCTCGACGTCGACCACCTCGAGCAGCTGCGGGGCGTCCTCGCCAACGAGGTGGCGCATCGACACCTGGGGATCGTCGTACGGCAGCTCGAGATGGTCCGCCACGCCCCTGTGGTAGCAGAGTTCGCGGCCCGATCCTGGGTCGTCACCGGGGGAGCCGCGGGCCGGATCACGGTCGCCTGCGCTCCGCTCGCCGCCGCTAAGATGGTCTCGCCATAACGGGCGATTAGCTCAGTCGGTTAGAGCGCTTCTCTGATAAGGAAGAGGTCCCAGGTTCGAGTCCTGGATCGCCCACTGCGGTCGCGACACCGCTGGGCCCGCGATCGAGCCACGGCGTCGAGACGGGCGCAACGCCGGCGCGCCACTGCGTGATCAGGAGGGGAGCCCAGGATCGAACAGCAGCTCGCCCCACACGCACGTCATCCCGTCCCCGTACCGGAGGACCCCCCAGGCGCCGCAGAGATCGTCGATCAGCCGCAGTCCGAACCCGCGTGGGGTGGTGGGATCAACCGGGAGCAGGCGAGGCGCGAGCGATGAGCCCGCGTCGGTGACGGCGAGGCGGAGGCGATCATCCAGCCAGATGAGCTCAACGTTCACCCCTTGATCGCGACCCGCGTCAGCGTGAATCACGCTGTTGGTCACGAGTTCGCTGACGATCACCGCGGCATCGGACGCCGTGGTCGCGTCAACCGCTCCTCGGAGCCGTTCGAGCACATAGCCTCGAGCTTGGCGTGGAGCGTCGGCACCTCGGCGAACCCGGATCGAGTCCGACGCTCGCGTGTTGGGCAGTGGCGTGTCCACGTTAGCCGTTTCGATCACGACCTCGCGGAACCAACCTCGGTGGCCGCGGCCCGGTGAAGGGCTGAGAATCGTCGCTGCGGCGGCGTCGCGGTCCGCCCCGACCGCGACGCCGCGGGCTCGCACCAGCCAGCGGGTGGCTGGTTGCGCCCCTCTCCCCGAGTCGTCCGCGGCCGGCAGCCGTCAGCGGGGCGGTCGCGGCTTGGCTTGGTCCCGCATGGGCTCCGCAAATATCCGGATTGCGCGGCGCCCGGGGACGCGGGCACGCGGGGGTGAGCATCCCCCGCCTAGCGATGTCACGCGCGCCCGCGACAAGCTCGGCTGCCGAAAGCGCGCCCCCATGCGCGCGGAGCGGCTGCGGCTGGCGTGTACGCGTTGTGATTCCGGAAATGAGGTCGCCCATGAGCGGTCCCGGTCAAGGTGGTCGTAAGCCTGTGCGTTCTGAGGCGGACCGGGAGATGGCGGCCGACGTGCATCCGCCAGTTTCGCTCCGAGCTGAAGCGGACAATCCGAGCACGGCCAGCGGCCGCTGCGGAGGATCGTCGGATCCTAACTCTACCCGATCTAGACCGCTTAATCACGCATAGGCTTGTACTGGGCAGGCGACTGACCGCGGCACTCGCCAGCGATCTCGGCAAGGTCGTTGCCGGCCACCGTCAGCCGTTCGCGTGCGGGCGACGGCCCACGCGGCAACCGTCGTCCGCGTGCCAACGATGTCGTGGGTACGAACACGGCCGTCATGGGTACCATCGGTCCCGCAGCGGTCCTCGATAGCCGTCAACGACGGTGCCGAGGATCGCGGGTTAGAGGGCGGAACTAGCACGCGGTCACACGATTGGCCGAGGCCCTGGTCCGTGGCAGAGAGTTCACGCTCGTATCTCGGAACGTGCGAATGCCGCTGCCTACAACGGCGTATCGATTTCCGGCCGCGGGCGTCGGGCCAACCCGACCACGAGGTGCATACATGACCAACCTCACGGATCTCGTGCAGGAGCGTCTTACCAGCCGAGGCGCGAGTTATCGGATTCGTACGCCGCTTGACCGCTTCGGGCCGTCAGCGACGCGCGCGCTCGGAGGCCTTTACCGACGCGGCGTGCTCCGCGTGCTCACGCTCACCGCCGGCCCCGCCTCTCGCGAGCCCAAGCGGGCCTACTCGTCCCAAGCTTTCCGCCCGAGACCTCGTCCGGTGCGACCTGGTCCGCGCAGCGGGCCGGCAACGCCCGCGCCGATGGCGCCGAGCCACCCGGAAGGCGACGTGACAGCGATGGCCGCCGACGGCGTTCCCATCGACCAGATCGAGGACTACATCGATGGGCTGCCGTTAGGGGACGACGAGCTGAGCGCCCTGTGGCTATTGGCGTGGTCGCAGCGAGCGAATCCAGCGACGGCGCTGAGAGGACCACGATGACCAGGCTTCTGTCTTGTCCCCACTGTCGCCTCTCAATCCGCCCGAGCGCGGCTCTGTTGACGGTCGACTACTGCCCTCGCTGCCTCGCGAAGCGCCACGTCGCCGAGCGGCTTCGCCAGCCAGGGGAGTCGGCTGACGGGACGCCGCCCACTGTCCGTCGACGCAAGAACAGCGGTCGAAAATCCGCCGTCTTGGACACGTGAGCACGCCGGCTGAGCGTCACGGCGGAACTCACCTGCCCTCTATCGCTCGCCGAACGCGCCGATTCGGCACCCATGAAGACCCCGACGGCCTGCGACAATAGAGGTCATGCGCACTCGCTTTGAACCCTCTGCCGATCAGGAGCTCCTGGGGCAGTTGCTCGGGCCCCCGGACCTTGGCGACGGCATCCACTCACTTGGTTACTGGCAGCAGCGGAGCCGGCGCCTTCCTTGGTACCGCTTGCGCGCTCGTCGTGAAGCGAAGTACATGACGATCCGCTGGGAGCAGCGCGTAGCCGCAGCGGTTCTCGCGCAGCGCACGGCGCCGGTCGGATTGCGGGTGTCGGGCGGCCTGCTTCTGGCGCGGATCCGGGTTGGACGTTGGGCGCGGCGTGCCCGGGTCGGTTTGGTGGCCGCCGGCGCGATCACCGGGGCGTTCATCGCCATACCGGTCGTTGCCGTGGTGGCGTTTCTGATTCACGCCCTCTGATCGACCTACGCTCTGCCGCGGTTAGTCCCGGCGCGGGCTCGCGTGGCGACTTGCCGCCAGCCGACAGCTGGAATCAGCCCCTCGGCGATGAGCTCGAGCTCCACGTGGTGAAGGCCCGGCCTGAGCTCCCAGCGATGGAGGTACGGGCCGCGGATCGGGTGGCCGAGGTCGAAGTGGGGTTGAAGGGCGTCGCGCATCCTGTTCAACGGGTGAATGTGGTGGCGCAGCTGCTCGATGATCCCGGGCGGATCCTGCTCGGGACTGGATAAGCCGAGAGCCTGGCGTTGTCCGAGCCACCAGCGGACCGCGCGCTCGTCGTAGCGATCGATGTCGATCTCGTCGAGCACGAGCGGCGCTCCCGGTGCCATCAGGGTCGCGAGGTGAGCAACCGACTCCTCGAGAGGATCGACGTGGTGAAGGGCGACCACGGCCACGGCCGCATCGAACGTCCCGGTGGCGTCGAGCAGTGATTGGCGTCGGACGTGACTGTCGGGCTCGGCTGCCGGGTCGATCGCGGTCACGTCATACCCGGCACTGGCGAGGGCGGCCGCGAGCTCGCCACGGCCCGCTCCGATCTCGAGCACGCGGGCAGGCGCCTCCGGCAGCGAGGACCTCACAAACGCGAGGAGATCGGGCGTGATCATGGCGCCATGTTGCCGAGTCACGCCGCGGCACGACGCCCGCGCCGGCGCGGTGGGGATCGCGCCCGGGTTCTGAGACCCGGAGCGCCCGCCGGTGCTGGGGGCTCTCCGCGCTCAGGCGGCGGCCATCGCCGCTAGGACGCCGAACGCGCCCATCGCCAGCAGGCCGACGCCCGCGACGGACTCCGGCGTCCGCCAAGTGCTCGGGAAGAGGTCGTCCAGAGTACGCCAGACCGCCGAGGCGATCCGGCGCTCGCCGAGTAGGAGATGGCCCCATCCAGCCAGGGCGAGGCCGCAGAGGATGAGCAGATCACGGAGACCCATGTCCTCTTTAACGGCCGCAGCGGCCAGGTCTTGACGCGCCCGATTTGGGCGGGTCGTCTACCGGCCCCGGACCGCGGCGAGGTAGCCGGTCGCCGTCGGCGATGGCTGGAGCGAGATCGTCACGCTCGTGGTGCGCGCCGCGCCCCCGCGCGGGGCGAAGCGCAGGCTGACGCGAATGTTCAGCGGGCGGCGAAGCCTGAGCGAGCGAAGCTGCGACGCGGTGAGGTGGATGGGGACTCCCGCTGTGCCCGGGCCCTTGATCGACAGCGTCCGCCGTTTCACCGTCAGCGTGCCGGCGCTGTTGACGGAGACGAGCATGGTGGCGCCGGCACGCGTTGCCCGAGCGTCGATGCCGGTGACGGCGCCGTGCCGGGTCACCGTGACGGTCGTCGTCGCGGTCGTGCTGTCGCCGAACGTGTCGCTCACGGTCAGCGACACGACATAGCGCCCGGCCCGCGCGTAGGCGTGGGCGGGAGTACGCCCGGCGGCGCTGCCTCCGTCGCCGAAGCGCCAGGTGTACGTGACCGCCGGCTCGTCGGGAGCGTGTGTCGAGGAGCCGCTGAAGCGGACCTGCTGACCACGCACGGGCTGCGCGGGCCGAACCGCGATCGCCGCGGTGGGAGCCGCGTGGGCGACCGTGACCTGTGCCGTCGTGGCGTCGGTGAGACCGAGGCTGTCGGTTACATCGAGCCGTACCGTGTAGGTCCCTGCGCGCGCGTACGTGTGCGTCGAGCGACTGCCCGAGGCGCTCGTTCCGTCGCCGAAGCTCCATGCGTACGTGGAGAGCGTCGTCCCGGGATCGGGCGTGAAGGAGGAGCTTGCGTCGAAGGTGGTGGCGGTGAGCTCTCGGGGCAGCGACGGGGCGAAGCCGAAGGCCGCCTGCGGAAGCGCATGGACGGTGAGGGTGTGGGTGCTCGTCGCACTCTGACCGTCGTTGTCACGCACGGTGAGCTGCACGGCATACGCTCCCGGGCTCGCATAGGCGTGGGTCACGCTCCTGCCCGTGCCGGTGGCGCCGTCGCCGAAGCTCCACGTGTAGGACGCGATCGATCCGTCGGGATCGACCGAGGCGCCGCCGTCGAGGGTGATCGACTGGTTCGCGACCAGGATGCCCTGGGGTACGCCGAACGCGGGCACCGGAGGCGCATCGACGACGGTGATGCTGCGGGATAGCGTGCTGCGCGCACCGGCGCTGTCGGTCACGGTCAGGGTCACCGTGTACTTCCCCAGAGCCGTGTAGGTGTGGGCAGCGGTGGCGCCGGTGGCGGTCGCGCCGTCGCCGAACGACCAGCTGTAGGTCTGGATTGCGGCCCCGAGAGCGCCCGAAGCCGAGCTGGTCGCGTCGAAGGTGATCGCCGCCCGATCGACCGGCTGGGCAGAGGAGAGCGCGAACGCGGCGGTCGGACCCTGGCTGACGGCCACTTGGTGGGCCACGGTGCTCGTGTGCCCGCCGCTGTCGGTCACGGTGAGGCTGGCCGAGTAGGTACCCGGACTCGCGTAGGTGTGCGTGGGCCGGGCTCCGGACGCACGGGCGCCGTCGCCGAAGCGCCACGAGTAGGTGACGATCGTTCCCCCGGTATCGGTGGATGAGGACCCGTCGAACGACACGGCCTGCCCGGTCTCCGGCGACTGGATACCGACGGTGAACGCGGCCGTCGGCGACTCGGTGATGGCCGGCGAAAGGACGAGCGCCGACGCGCTGACCGGTAGCGCGCAGAGGATCGCCACCACCAAGCTCGCGACGACGAGGCGCAGATGTCCGACGTTGAGCACGATGCCCCGAGAATCGGCCGCTGCGCGGGTCAGTTGAGTCGGCCCCGGATCGCCGACACCAGTCGGGCCTGGCCACCGGGCCTCAGCTCTTCGGCGCCACCGGCCGATAACACGGTCAGTGCCTCGATTCCTCAGCCTGCGAGCCGCCGCCCTTGCCCTGATCCTCGGTCTGGTGGTGCCCGCCGCCGCCTCGGCGGCGTCCGCCGATCCTTCGGCGAACCGGCCGCTCAGTCGCTCCACGCTCATCAATTGCTCGGGCGACGCGTCGAGCAGTTCGTGCATCAACTCTGCTCTCGCCGACATCAACGCCGCCCGCGCGGCGGAGGGCGTGCCGGCGATGGTCCTGCCGGACAACTTCGCATCCATGAGCGTGCCCGTGCAGTTGCTCAACCTCGCGAACCTCGAGCGGGTCGACCGCGGGCTCGCGCCCATCCTCGGTCTGTCGGCGGCGCTGAATCAGGACGCGCAGAACGCGGCCGCTCAGGATGACGATCCGATGCCCACCCACTTCTACGGCGACATGGCCACGTCGAACTGGGCCGGCGGCGACGCCTCCTCCCTGGAGGCCGACTTCGAGTGGATGTACGACGACGGGCTGGGGTCGGGCAACCTCGACTGCACGAGCTCCGACCAGTCAGGCTGCTGGGGTCACCGCCACGACATCCTGTGGCACTTCTCGGCGCCGATCGCGATGGGTGCGGGCTACGGCAGCGGCCAGTACGGACCCTCCATGACCGAGCTGTTCGTCGGCGGCGACACGAAGACCGGACCCGGTGAGCCGGACGCCCCCGTCGTGAGCCCGAGCCAGCCGGGCAGCGCAACCGGTGCCGGCGTCAGCACGAGCACGCCGGTCGCCACCGTGGCCAGCCAGCCGACGGCCAGGTGCCGCCGCAGGTCAAGCTGCTGAAGCTCGCGCCGGCAGGAAGCGCAATCAGGCTGACCGTGCGTTGCGCCGGGTCGAGCGGCCAGACCTGCAAGCTGGCCGTGACGATCACGGGCGCGCGTCGTCATTCCGGCGCAAAGCGAATCACCATCACGCGCACGGTCACGATCGCAGTCGGCCACACGAGCAGCGTCCGCGTCTCCCTGAACCGCGCACTCCAGCTTCTGGTGACCGGCCGGCGGAAGCTGCCGGTCCGCGTGGTGGTCAGCCAGAGCGGCAAGTCCGCGCTCCTCAGCCGGACGCTGGCACTCTGACGCCGGACGGCGGGTCGCCACGCCCGCGTCCCCAGATCGCTGCGGTCACGCGCTCGGCCTCCTCGTCGTGCGTGCGCTGAAGGTTGCGGCCGCCGCGGGCGAACGTGCGAGCAACCGCGGCCGGCACCTCCGCCTCCTGGAACGTCCGGTCGAGCCACTCCGTGTCGCGCACGTGGACGATCCCGACGGCGCGAGCGGCGGCTGAGCGATCCTCCCGTAGCTCACCGACGATGCGCCCCAGGTGGTACGCGCCATCGCGATCGCGGGTCCATACGAAGGCGCCCTCCGGCACCTGCGCGAACCGGTGCAGAAGCCGGGCCGCCCGATCGCCCGCCCCGGTCCGATCCCGACCACCCCGCGCCCGAGGCCAAGCTCCGCTCCCGCCCCGGGCGGCACGTCCAGGTCCCGCGCACGCATGGGCGCGCGGTAGATCGGGACGCTGGCGGGCACCGCGGAACCTTACGTGACACGCAGAGCCCAGCGAGCCGTAGTGCAACTTTTCAGTTGCGCTAATCTCCGGCGACGGTGAAGGTCCTGGCGCTGTACGACATCCACGGCAACATCGACGCGCTGGAGGCCGTGCTCGCGGATCCACGGGCCGCCGATCCTGACGCCGTGGTGGTGGGCGGCGATGCGGTCCCGGGCGCATTCGCTCGCGCCGTCCTCGACCGCCTGGACCAGCTCGAAGCGCCGGTTCACTGGATCCGCGGCAACGGCGAGCGCGAGGTCGCGGAGGCCGTGCACCGTGACGCACCGCCGAGCGATGACGACCTCGCCGCCAAGACCGCCGCGATCTCTGCGGACGAGTTGGGCCGAGCCGCGCGCGCTCGCACTCGGTGACCTGCCGCTCACGGTGGAGCTGGATGGCGTGCTCTTCTGCCACGCGAGCCCCCGCCGCGACGACGAGATGCTCACGCGGATTTCTCCACCGGACCGTTGGGAGCGGGCGCTCGCGGGCGCCACTGCGGCGCTCGTCGTCGGAGGGCACACCCATCAGCAGGACGACCGTGCGGTCGGCACCAAGCGCTTCGTGAACGCCGGCAGCGTCGGCATGCCCTACGAGGGCGACGGCGCGGCGCGTTGGCTGTGGATTCAGGACGGCGCCCCGGACCTGCGGCAGACGCAGTACGACGCGCGGCGCGCCGGCGACCGAATTCTCGCCGCCGGCTGGCCGGACAGGCAGTCGATCGATGCCTCGCTGATCGAGCCGGTCGATCCGATGTTCGTGACCCGGCTGTTCGAGGATCGGGGCTGAGCGCGTAGACGCCGAAGGTAACCTGCTTGAGGAGAGGACATGGCAAAGGTCAGTGTGCGCTACATCGTCGACGACGTCGACGCCGCGATCGACTTCTACTGCCGGCAGCTCGGGTTTCACGAGGACATGCACCCGGCGCCGAGCTTCGCGATGCTCTCGCGGGGCGACCTGCGGCTCGTTCTGAGCGCACCCGGGGGTGGACCGGGTGGCGGGCAGGCGATGGCGGACGGCACGCTGCCCCAGCCGGGGGGCTGGAACCGCTTTCAGCTCGAGGTCGAGGACCTCGAGGCGACCGTGGCCAAGCTGCGCGAGCACGGGACGCGGTTTCGCAACGAGATCATCGCCGGGGTCGGCGGCAAGCAGATCCTCGTCGAGGATCCGGCGGGGAACCCGATCGAGCTGTTCGAGCCCACGATCGCCGAGGCCAGGCTCGGGTGATCCGGGCCGTTCGGGCCGAGCTCACGTCCCTCGGCGTGCCTCTTCAGACGCAGCCCGCACGGCCGCGGTCCGCCGGCGCTTGAAGATCATCGGCTCGAGCTGGCGGTGGGCGATCAGCGCCGGCGTCGCGGCGAGCAGGAAGTTGAAGGCGCGGTAGGCCACGACAGCGGCGAGCGCCGGCGCCAGGGGATAGCCGACCCAGTAGAGCGAGTACGTCATCAAGACCTCGGTTATGCCCGCGCCTCCGAGCGGGAGCGAGCGGCGCGTGGCGGCGTACCCGGTGGCGTAGGCCAGGATCACCTTGCCCACGCCCGGCGCGATCCCGAACGTGCGCAAACCGCCGTAGAACGCCGCGATGTCGGCCGCCCAGTAAAGGGCGGTTCCCAGCCAGGCGCCCATGTAGGTGCGCGGGCTGCGCATCATCGTGTGGAGCGCGCCGACCCCCTCGAGCGCTCGGATCAGCCAGGGAAACCGGCCGTGGCAGAACTTCGCGACGCGCTCGATGCGCCGCGGCGTGCTCGCCCACAGCCCGAACCCGAATCCGAGCGGCACCGAGAGCGCCCAGGGCCACAGCAGCGAGGGCAGGATGTCGGCGCCCTGGATCAAGAACACGATCGAGACGACGCAGGCGGTCGGCGCGAGTACGGCCCACTCGAGCGTCCCCAACGCCAGCACCCGCACGCGAGCACTGTGCTCGTCCTCGTGCAAGGCCTCAAGTGCCTGGCGATCGATGCCGAACCCGCCGCCGATCGTGAACGGTCCAAATCCCGCGATCACCACGCGGGCGACCATGGGCAGCGCGAGCGGAGCGTGCCCGTGGATCCGGGCCAGCGATCTGTACGCGACCATGTAGGCCGGGTATGCCAGCGCTTCAGCGAGGGCGATGAGCGCGATCCAGCCGGGCCGAAGATCGTCGAACACGCGGCCCACCTTGTCCACCCCGGTGGCGCGAGCGATCACGAGAACGGCGATGGCGGCGATTCCCGTCGCGACGGCGGCGACAACGACGGGCCGCATGCGGAGTTGCTCGCGCACCGAGTCGAAGATACTGGTCGCCACCCCTCGACCTGACCGCACCCGCGATAGCGCACAAGACGGCCGATTCAGAGGCAGAGGAAGATTCCCCACGAGGTCAGCGTCTGCTCTGGTGACGGCCGCTTTGCGGCCGACGAGCTGAGAAACGATCGGAGGCTTTGACATGAACACGAGATCCAAGCTGTTTCGAGGGCTACCGTGTGTGGCGCTCGTTGTCCTGGCGCTGGCCGCCGCCGGGTGCGGCGGAGGCTCGTCCACGTCCACCAAGTCTTCCTCGCCCCCCGCGGCTTCGTCGTCCTCCGGGTCCTCGTCGACGACGGCCACCTCGAGCTCTTCCGGGATCCCGCAGGGAGCGAACGCCGGCGACGCTGACGCCGATAACCACGGGGGCCCGAGCGACGGGGACGGCAATATCTAGTCGAATAGCGCTTGGTCTGGCCGCTGCCGTCCTTCTTGTCGGAGGCTGCGCCGGCCAGCGATCGAGCCCCGGGACCGCGACCGCCACCAAGTCCCGGCCCGCCCGCGTAAGCACGGCGTCCTTCGCCTGGCTCCACCCGAGCCCGGTGACGGCTGGCTGGCCGATTGTGCGGATCCCCGCGGGCGCCACCATGGCCTATCCGGCTGGCTGGTCTCGCATCCACGGCGACGCCGGCACCGCGACCGTGGCGCTCTTCGGGCCCGCGCACCGATACGTCGGCTACCTGAACCTGACTCCGCAACAGGGCGTCGAGAGCGTGGCCAACTGGCCGCGCTTCCGCGTCGAGCACAATGGCGACGAGGGCGACAAGAACGACACGACGATGGCAGTCACGCTCGGGCGCCGCGTCGGGGCCCTGACCGAGTCGTGTGTACAGGACTCCTACACGACCGCGACGGACGAGCGGTACATCGAGATCGCGTGCATCATCCGTGGCAGACGGGCCACGGTGGTCGCGGTCGGGGCGAGCCCTCCACAGGAGTTCTCCCGCATAGCTCCGCTCCTGCGACGCTCCATCGCCAGCGTGGTGAGCTGAGCGTCAGAAGTCCGGCGGGTCAGTCGCCCGGCACCAGCGCCGGCCGACCCACCGCCCGCCGCCGGAAGGCAAAGGCGCCAACCCCGGCAACGGCGAGCGTGAGCAGCCCGGCGCCCCCGAAGACGGCGCGGACGCCGGCCAGGCTGAGCAACGCGCCGGCGGCCAGGAATGCGGTGACGAAGGCGATGTTCTCGAGCACGTCCTTGAAGCCGAACACGCGGCCGAGCAGGCGGTCCGCCACCAGCTCCTGGACCAGGCGCATCTCGGGTCCGACGAGCAGGTTCTCACCGAGGCCGATCAGCGTGAAGGCGATCATGGCCAGACCCAGATTCGGCGCGACGGCCGCGAGCGCCATGGCCGAGCCCGACAGCGCGATCCCGAGCAGCCAGCGACGCCGCAGGTCATCCACGTTCGATCCGGCGCGGGCATTGGACCAGGAGCCGGCCACCATGCCGGCCCCGTAGAGCGCCATCAGGATGCTGTAGCCCGAGCCGCGCGCGTGGAGCGGCCCCGTGGCCAGGAGCGGCGCCACGACGTTGAACATCGCGCCGGTGAGGACTACCAGGGCTCCCACGGCCATCAGGACCGACACGCCCCGCATGCGGGCGACCTCGCGCGCGCCCTCCCGTGTCTGGGCGAGCAGTGATCCGCCACCGCCGGTTGCGGCCTGCATCCGTTCATCGGGCTGCGGCCCGAGGTCGACCTTGGCCAGGAGCAGCGCGGAGACGACGAAGGTGAGCGCGTTCACGAGCAGGACGACCGGCGCCTGGGTCACCAGCAGCAGCAACGCGGTGAGGGCGGGCCCGATCATCACTCCGACGTTGACGCAGGCGTAGAAGACCGCGGTCAGCTGCGAACGGCGCTCGGGCGCGACGAGGCCCGGCAGCGCCGCGTTGATGGCCGGCCGGAACAGCGCAGTCCCCACTCCGGCGAGCAACGCGAACACCACGGTCGCGGCGAACGACGGGATCAGCGCGATCGCGACGAAACAGCCGGCGCGGGTCAAGTCGCCGAAGATCGCCAGCCGCCGACGCGACATCCGGTCCGCCAGCGAGCCGAACACCGGCGCGAGCACGATGCCGGGGAGAAACTCGCCCAGGAGAACGAGCGCGATGGCCCACCCGGAGTGCAACCGCTGATAGGCCACGAGCAGCAGCGCGACGTAGGCCGCACCGGTGCCGACCTGCGACTGGAAGAAGGCGGCGAAGAACCGTCGCAGCGAGGGCGTCTCTTTGAGCAGGGTGAACACGGCGTCAGGATAGGGACGTAATTGACGATTCAGGAAGGGTTTCGGCGGATGACCGAGCGCGCGCGATCCGGGCGTGGACGGTTGATCTAGCTGAGGGGCCGTTGCAGCGTTGTTCATGCTGGTGATTGCATTGAGTGTCACGCGCCCGCGCTGGACTTTCTCGCACGATCTGGTCGGCGGTCTTGGTCCAGGTGAACGGTGTGGGGTTGGTGTTGTTCGCGGCGAGGTAGGCGTCGATCGCTGCGATCAGGTCGGGGACTGAGGCGAACGCGCCGCGGCGGATCGCCTTGTTGGTGAGCTGGGCGAAGAACCCCTCGACCATGTTCACCCAGCTTGAGGCTGGTCGGCGTGAAGTGCAGGTGGAAGCGGGGGTGCTTGGCCAGCCAGGCCTTGACGTTGGGGTGCTTGTGCGTCGCGTAGTTATCGAGGATCAGATGGATCTGCAGGCCCTTGGGGACCTGGCGGTCGATCGTGCGCAGGAACGTCAGGAACTCGGTGTGGCGGTGGCGGGGGAGGCATTGGCCGATCACCGACCCGGTCAGGACATCGAGCGCGGCGAACAGGGTCGTGGTCCCGTTGCGCTTGTAGTCGTGGGTCATCGTCCCGGCCCGCCCGGGCTTCATCGGCAGCGACGGCTGCGTGCGATCCAACGCTTGGATCTGGGACTTCTCGTCCATGCTCAACACGATCGCGCGCTCGGGCGGGTTCAGATAGAGGCCGACGACATCAGCGAGCTTCTCCTCAAACCGCGGATCGGTCGAGAGCTTGAACGTCTCGACCCGGTGAGGCTTCAGCCCGCGAGCGGCCCAGATCTTCTGCACCGTGGTGTGCGAGACGCCGTGCGCGCGGGCCATCGACCGGCAGCTCCAGTGCGTCTCGCCGGGCGGCTTCTCGTGCAGCGTGGCATGAACGATCTCCTGCGACCTTCTCCGGCGGG
Organism: uncultured Solirubrobacterales bacterium; assembly: GCA_963710305.1. Classification (GTDB taxonomy): domain Bacteria; phylum Actinomycetota; class Thermoleophilia; order Solirubrobacterales; family Solirubrobacteraceae; genus Palsa-465. The sequence goes on from CAVPZV010000012.1 coordinate 163,388, forward strand.
ATCGACGGCTTGCGCCCCCGGCCCGGGCCCGACCTTCACCGACGCCTTCAGGCCCTCCCGCTCAAAGCACTCACGCCACCGCGTGACCGTCGCCGGCGACACGCCGATCTCCGTCGCGACCCGCGTCGTCGCGAAACCGTCTGAGGCCATCAACAGCGCCTTCGCTCGCTGCACATCGCGGTGAGCTGCCGTCTGGGACCGGGACAACGCCTCGAGCACTTCGCGTTGCGGCTCGGTGCACCTCCAGGGGAGGGGTTGGAGCGCGCATAATTCATCGTACCATCAACCACCACCTATTTCAATTACAGACCACTAGGCGGTGCTCGCGGTGCCCCGGTGCCAGCGCGGCGGGGTCCAAGGCCAGGACGTCCTCGTGGGTTTGAGAGGACGGAGCCGCTCCCAGCGGCTCCGTCCCGCACGGCGGTTACCAGCGCATGCGCTCCAACATCGAGAGCCCCCCTTTCGCGAAGTACGTCAGGGGCGAATGAGCCCCTGGCCCGAAGACAAGTTCCGTAGAACACGGACGGCAGACTGACGGGGCCCGGAAAGGCCGCGGTAAGGGATCGGTAAAGCCGCGGCGCAGCAGGCGATCAGGCGGCCTGCTGCCCGTCCTCGGTGTACTTCAGGGCGGCCGCCACAGCCGCGTCCAGCGGGTCCTGCCGGCCCTGCTCGAGCTCGCGCGCGAGGCCGCCGGACCGAGCGCCTGCTCGAGCTCGCGGACCGTGGTCTCGAAGTACCGGCGCTCGTCGGGCTTACGGGCCGCCCCGGCCCGCTCTCGTTCGGCTTCGGCCGCGCCGATGAGGTGGGCGGCCACGCGGGCTGCGACTTCGACACGGCGAGGTGCGCGATGACCTCGAGGCTCTCGCCGTCAGATGGCGGCCTCCGAGCGCGATCGAGCGCTCGAGCCCTTCGCGCAGCAGCGCCGGAATGCGGCGATCGCTCACCCGGTGGTACAGCAGGAACCGGCCGAGCGTGAGCACCGTGATCGCAACCTGCATCCCGTCGCTCGGCCGCGCGGGCCAGCTCGATGCTCTCCTCCAGCAGCGGGATCGCGCGCTCGGAGCTCTCCCCTGACCTCGTGGACGATGGCCAGGTTCTGGGTCATGATGCTCTGACCCATCACGTCGCCGAGCTCGCGCCAGATCGCCAGGCCGCGCCGAATCGGTCGAGCGCCGCCGCATAGTCCTCGGTGAACAACGCGATCATACCGAGGTTCACCAGTGCCCGGCCCATCTGACGGCGATCGTCCGAGCTGCGGTCGACGAGCTCCAGGGCTTCCTCGAACGACCGCTGCGCGCGGACTCGAAGTCGTCGGCTCGCGCCGGCGAGGATCGCCGGCCGCGTTGAGGGCCTTTGCCCGGAGCGCCCCTCGCCGCCCCGGCAGCGAGTGCGGCGTCGCAGCACGGACCAGGACCTCGGCGGCCGCGCCGCGCGCGAGCCAGAACCGCCAAAGGGCTCCGTGGATGCGCCAGCGCTATCTCCGGCTCGCCCTGCTCGACGCCCCACACCGCAGGCCGCCCGCAGGTTCTCCTGCTCGCGATCGAGGCGCGCGAACCACGCTCGACCTGCTGAGGCCCCTCGAGCTCCCGCTCGGCGACTCGCGGCCAGGGCGACGCACCACCGCGCGTGACGCGCCGCGACGCTCTGTGCCTCGCCGGACTCCTCCAGCCGCTCGGCCGCGTACTCGCGCACCGTCTCGAGCATCGTGAACCGCGACCCGTCTCGGATCACGAGCGCCTGATCGACGAGCTCCGACAACGGCTCCACGACGTCTTCGTCCAGCGATCGCCTCGGCCGCCTCGAGCGACCAGCCGGCGTTGAACACCGCCAGCCGCGCGAACAGCCGCTGCTCCTCGACCTCGAGCAGGTCATGGCTCCAGGCGACGTCGCGCGTAGGGTACGGTGGCGCTCCGGCGCATCGCGCCGGCCCGCGGTCAGGAGGTCGAGCCGGCGCCCGATCCGATCGAGGATCTCGCCGCGGGCGAGCACGCGCGTCCGTGCCGCCGCGAGCTCGATGGCCAGCGGCAGACCGATCGATGCGGTCGCAGACGTGCCGCGATGCACGTCGAGCTCACCCGGTCGGCCGAGAAGCCGGGTCGTGCTCGCGGGCGCGCCCGAATGAACAGCTCGACTGCGGCCGCTCGCGACAGCGGCGGCACGGGGAGCTCGTGCTCGCCCGCGATGCGCAGCGGAGCGCGGCTGGTCACAACGACGCTCAGTGCGGCGACCGCGCTGAGCAGCGAGGCGACGGCCGGCGCCGCCCCGAGCACCTGCTCGAAGTTGTCGAGGAACAGCACGACGGGCGCCCGCGCCGAGCGCGGCGAGCGACCGCCGCCTGGCTGCCGTCCTCGGCGCCCACCGCGCGCGCCGATGGCCGGAAGTACGCGCTCGGGGTCGCTCAACGGCCGCCAGCTCGACGAAGCGGCTGCGCTCCGCGAGGCTGCCCGCGAGCTCGAGCGCCAGACGCGTCTTGCCGATCCCGCCCGGGCCGGTCAACGTCACCACGCGGACGTCGGCTGCTCGATGAGGCGCAGCGCCTGCGTGGAGCTCCGCTCGCGTCCGAGGATCGAAGCGGCGGCCCGCGGCGATCCGCGGGAGCCATCGGGGCCGCGACCGCGGGCTGAACGTCCGGCTGTGACCCTCGCGGCCCTGCGCTGCCGAGATATGCTGACCTCGAGCCGCCGGATCCTGAGCGAGGATCGCCGCCTCGAGTCCGGCCAGCTCGGGACCCGGCTCGAGCCCGAGGTCCTCGACGAGTAGCGCTCGCGTGCGCGGCGGAACGCGTCGAGCGCGTCCGCTTGGCGGCCCGCCCGGTACAGCGCCAGCATCAGCAGACCGTGCATCCGCTCGCGGTAGGGATGCGGCCGCGATCAGCGCCTCGAGCGTCCGGCACGAGCGCGCGCCGCCGAACGCGCTCGAGCAACTCGAGCTCGATCCGTCTCCTCCGCGACCACCGCGCGAGGCCCTCCAGCCGACTGGCCTCGACCGCGCCGGGCCCGAGCAGCGATCACGTCGGCGAGCGCCGGCCCGCGCCACAGCGCCAGCGCTTCCTCGAAGCGCCGGAGCGCTGCCGGCGCGCTCACCCTCCGCTCGCAGGCGCCGCCCGCCGGCGACGCAGAGCGTCTCGAAGCGCTCGAGGTCGAGCGCGTCAGGCGTCGATCTGGATGGCGTAGCCGGTCGGCCGGGTGATGATCGGTTGCGCCGGCCCCAGGGCGCGGCGCAGCTGCGAGACGTGCACCTGCAGAGCCTTGATGGCGGTGGCCGGCGGGTCCTCGCCCCACAGCTCGTCGATCAGCCGCTCGGCCGGGACAACGTCGCGCGAGCTTTCGAGCAGGAGGGTCGGCGAGCAGCGCCCGTTGCTTCGCTGAGCGGAGGACGACGGGGCGGTCCGCGTCGCGAACCAGCAGTGGTCCGAGCACGCCGAACTCCATGGCTCTGCTGACAAGAGCTTACCCCCCGGATTTCGGCGTGGTGCCGCGAGGAGCGCGGCGTCGGTTGGTCGGGCGAGCGGGGCCAGGCTAGCGCGGCGCGGTGAGACGTTCTACGCGGTGCTCTCAGCCGCAACGGCCTGCGGGTGCGAGACCGATTCGCGCCGGCAGCTTGAACGCAGCCAGTCCCGCCGGCCACGGTGGCCAGCAGCAGGACGCCGCTGAGCAGGTACACCGTCCGCGGGCCCGCGACGCTCAGCAGGCCGCCCCCGCGACGAAGGCCAGCGCAAAACAGGCACTCTCGGCGCTGTCACGCAGGCCGAACACGCGCCCCCGGAAGCGCTCCGCGCTCAGTTCCTGGAGCAGCCGGTTCTCGGGGTTGATCATCAGCGAGATCGAGAATCCGAACAGCGCGAACGGACCCAGCGCCGAGGCGAGGCCGCCGGCCACCGCGCACCCGAGCGTGGCGACGCGCGCACACTGCGATGCCCGCGAGGAAGCACGCGCGCAGCGCGTAGACATCCGAGCCGCAGCCGCGAGGTGAAGGCGGAGCCGAGGACCATCCCGACGCCGAACACCGCGAGGCAGAATCGAGAAACCGGACCCGCCGGCATGAAGCGGCCCGATCGCGAGCAGCGGCTCGGCGACGTTGATGATCGCGCCGCAGAGAACGGTGACCGCCCCGAGCACGATCAGGGCGAGGATCCGCCGGTCGCGAGCGACGTCGCGCGCGCCCTCGACCGCGTCCCGCCAAGCCGATGACGGCCGTTCGGCGGGCTCGCGCGAGCCTCCCATGCGGGACGCCCGTCAGCAGCACGGCAGAGATGAGGAAGGTCACCGCGTTCGCCAGCAGGACGGTGCTCGCCGAGCCGAACGGCAGCATCGAGCCCACAGAGCGCCGGACCCAGCGTGAAGCCGGCGCTCTGCAGCGAGCTGTACATCGCGGTCGCCGGCGAGCGCTCCTCCGTCGCCCACGAGCGTGGGGAGCGCCGCGTTGATCGTCGGGCGGAACAGGGCGCTGGCCGCCCCGGCGAGCAGCGCGAACGCCACGGTCGCGCCGAACGAGCTGACGATCGCCAGTGCGGCGAACGCGATCCCGCGGAGCCAGGTCGGCTGCGACCGCGATCGTGCGGCGAGAGCAGCGATCGGCCAGCGCGCCGAAGCCACAGGACCGAGCGCGATCGCCGGGAGGAAGTCGCACAGCAGCACGAGCGTGGCGGCCCAGCTCGAGTGAAGCCGCTGGTAGGCGACGAGCAGCAGGGCGACGTAGGCGGCGCCGGTGCCGAGCTGTGACTGGGCGTGAGCGAAGAAGAAGCGGCGTAGCCGAGGCTGTCGGAGGAGCGCGATCATTGAGCGAAACCGAGAGGGTCGGAGGGAGAAGGCGGGGCAGCCCGGTGCGACGAGGGCGTCCGAGCTGGAACGACGAGGGCGACGGGCGGGGCCGGTCGGCAGCCCCACCCGTTCGCCCCCCGCGGCGACGCGTGAGCGTCTTATGCCGCGAGCTGGTGGTGATCAGCGGAAGCAGTGCGGCACGTCGACCCCCTTTCGATCGCCGAGCGCCGTGTGTTGTGAGCTCAGCCAGCCATGTGCGGCATCAGCGGCCTCCTCTTGATCACGAGGTGATATCCCGTAAGGCATGGCCGGCATTGTCTGGAGGGCCGGCAACGCGGCGGTAAGCCGCCGGTAAAGGCCTCGAGCGTGGCGCTGCGTACGATCCGAGAGTGAAGCTATGCGGCCGAGCGAGGACCGCGTACCCGCAACGGTCGCGCTCGCAGGCTCCACGTCCAGGCCGCCACGATCAGGATGCCGCCGAGCACGAACACGATCCACGCCGCAAGATCGGTCGACCCTCCCGTCGCTGCGCCGCCGGGACCGACGCGCGCCGCGGGCAAGGGATGACCCGCGGCCGCCGCCAGCGCCCGCACCGCGTCGGCGCCGGTTGCGGCGAGGCGCCCCCCGCCCGCTCCGGGGCGGCGCGTCGCGGCGAGCGCGGCGCGCTCGGCGGGCGTCAGCCGGCCCGAGCTGTACAGGCCGACGCCGTCCGGCATCACCACGAGGACGCGCCCCCGGTAGCTCGGCGCGAGCTCCTCGTCGAGGAAGTGGGCGTAGGTCTGGGGCTGGCGCCAGAGCGCCGTGACCGAGCCGAGATCGGCCTGGCCCGAGATGAGCGCGACGCGGATCGAGTAGCCGCTGTCGGGCGGCCGCCTGCAGGACGCCCGCGAGCTCCGCCGCCTGGCCGGCGGGAACGCCGGCGTCGGCCGGAAGGAAGAGCGATTGACTCAGCAGCACGTCGCTGGCCGGGTCCCCGTCGGCTCGGGCCGCGGCGGGCATCGCAGCCACCGCCACGGCCATCAACACGGCCATCGCCCAGTACCGGACCATCACCGAGCGAGGATACGGCGCCCCGGGCGTGCGCTGATCGCGGCGCTCGCGGTCGCCGTCGTGGGCGCGGCGAGCGCCGCGCCGGCCTCGGCCCACGGACCGGTCGCGCCGGTGGCCAGCAGCTACGTCGCAAAGCTGGGCCAGGTGCCGCCCGGGCTCCACGCCAAGGTGGTCGACGGCGATCTGCGGATGTGGCTCGAGGCTCCGCCGAGCGCCACGGTGGTCGTGCGTGACTACCGGGGCGCGCCTTACCTGCGGTTCTCGCGCTCCGGCGTCGAGGTCAACGAGAACTCCGCGATGTATTACCTGAACCAGACGCCGGTGGCGGCCGTGCCCCCGACCAACCTGTCGCCGAGCACCCCGCCCAGCTGGCACCGAGTGACCGGCGCGCACGCGTACAGCTGGCACGACGGCAGGTTGCACGCGCTCGCCAGCGTCGCGATCTCCCCCGGCACCAGCTACGTCGGGCGATGGAGCATCCCGCTGCGGATCGACGGCACGCCGGCCTCGCTTTCGGGCACGGTGTGGCACGCGCCGGATGCGTCGATCGTCTGGTTCTGGCCGATCGTGGTGCTGCTGGCCTGCGTGTTCGCCGCCTGGCGGGTGGGCAAGCCGCGGCTCGCGGAGCGCATCGCAGGCGGCCTCGCCACCACCGGCCTGCTCGCGATCACCGTGGCGGCGATCGGACACCAGCTCCACGGCAGGCCGGACGTGTCCGCCTGGCAGATCGTCGAGCTGGTGGTGATCCTCGCCTTCGTGGCGTGGGCCATGCAGCGCGTGCTCCGTCGGGCGGGCGGGCTACTTCACCTACTTCGCGGTCGCCTTCGTCGCGCTGTGGCAGGGTCTCACGCTCGTCTCGACGCTCCTCTACGGGTTCGTCTTGGTCGCGCTTCCAGCCTTCGTGATGCGGACCGCCACGGTGCTATGCCTGGCGTGCGGCGCGGCGATGCTGATCCTCGTCTACCGGCTTGCCGCGTCCCCTCGCCAACGAGACCGGACGGACGGACGAGCTCGAGCCCGACGACGAGGTCAGCCGTCCGCGAAGCGCTGCTCGAGCTCCCGAACCTCGGGCAAGCCGATGAGGTCGAGGAACTCGTCGAACGCCGGCAGCGAGGGCAGCGCCTGAATCGGCGTTCCGTCGGCCTTGATCCTCGCCAGCACCGCGCGGACGGCCGCGGTGGTGGCGAGCAGGATGCTGAGCGGGAAGATGACGAGGTTGAAGCCGAGCTCGCGCAGCACGTCATACGTGATCGCCGGCGTCTTGCCGCCCTCGGCGTAGTTGAACAGCAGTGGGACCTCGGCGAAGGTCCGCGCGATCGTCTCGATCTCCTGCACCGACTGCGGAGCCTCGATGAACAGCACATCGGCGCCGGCATCGCGATACCGCGCCGCGCGCTCGAGCGCCCCGTCGAGCCCTTCGACGGCCCGCGCGTCCGTGCGCGCGATGATCAGGAAGTCCTCCGAGCGGCGGGCCTCGACCGCCGCGGACACCTTGGCCACCATCTCGCCCGCTTCGACCAGCACCTTGCCGTCGAGGTGGCCGCACTTCTTCGGCATCGCCTGGTCCTCGATGTGGATCGCCGCCACCCCCGCAGACTCGTACTCGCGCACCGTTCGGATCACGTTGAGCGCGTTTCCGTAGCCGGTATCGGCGTCGGCGATCACCGGAATCGAAACCGCCTGCGCGATCCGGTGCGCGTTGTCGACCATCTCCGACAGCGTCAACAGCCCGACGTCGGGCTGCCCGAGGCGGGCGGCGGCGCTCCCAAACCCCGTCATGTAGGCCGCGGAGAAGCCCGCCTCCTCGATGAGGCGCGCGCCGAGCCCGTCGTAGCAGCCGGGCGCCAGCACCGTCTCGCCGGCCGCGAGCTGCTCGCGCAGCGTGGGCGCCCCGGGCGGCCCCTCGAGCAGCGGCACCTATGACCGCCCGACCGGCGTCCGCTCCGGCTCGGGCGGCAACTCGGGCATCTCCAGGCGCGAGCGGTACGCGTCGTGCGCCGCCCCGCCCTCGATGTTCACGTGGGGCAGACGCGCGTCGATCCAGGCCGGGAGCTTCCAGGTGAGCGATCCGAGGATCTCGAGCACCGCTGGGAGCATCACACAGCGCACGACCAGCGCGTCGAGGAACACCGCGGCGGCCAACCCGAAGCCGAACTCCTTGATCGCCCGTTCGTCGCCGAGCATGAACGACAGGAACACGCACACCATGATCGCGGCCGCGGCGCTGATCACGCGCCCGGTGAACGCGATGCCGTCCGCCACCGCCTGGGTGGCGTCGCTGCGCAGCACCCATTCCTCGCGCACGCGCGACACGAGGAACACCTCGTAGTCCATCGAGAGTCCGAATACGACCGCGAACATCAGCACCGGGATCCACGGCTCGACCGGGCCCTTGTCCAAGCCGAGCAGGCCCGAGAGCCATCCGAGCTGGAACACCGCCACGGTGGCGCCGAGCGCACCGCCGATGCTGAGCAGGTTCATGATCGCGGCCTGGATCGGGATCACGATCGAGCGGAACATCACGAACAGCAGCAGCGCCGAAAGCACGACCACGATCGCGATGAACAGTGGGAGCTTGGCTCCGAGCACGTGGGCGAAGTCGATCGAACCGGCGGTGAAACCGCCCACTAGGACCTGGGTCCCTGTCCGCCGCTCGATCGGAGGCAGGACGTCGTTGCGCAGGTGGTTGACCAGGTCGGTAGTGGCGCTCGCCTGGGGTGCGGAGGCCGGATAAGGCCTGGATCACCGCCACCGTGCCGCCCGGGTTGAGCCGCGGCGGCGTGACCTGCACGACATCGTGGGTCGACGCGACGGCAGCCGCGACCGCGGGCAGGGCCGCGGTCTGGCCCTGGCCCGGGAGCACCGCGACGAGCTGGAGCGGGCCGTTGAAGCCGGGCCCGAAGCCCTGGGAGAGCAGATCGAAGGCGTGGCGCGTACTGGTGTTGCTCGGATCGTTGCCCGCGTCGCTGTTGTCGAGGCGGAGCTGGGTCACCGGGGCCAGGAAAGCGAGCATCAACACGAGCGAGGCGATGGCGAGCGGCCACCGATGCGCCTGCACCATCAGGCTCCACCGGCGCCACAGGGACTCGCGCGGCGGTCGACCCGCCGCCTCGCGGCGCCGCGCCCCGCGGGTTGGCCGGACGAGCCGGGCGCCGAAGCGCGAGAGCATCGCCGGGAGCACCGTGAGCGAGGCGAGCATCGTGAACAGCACGGCGATCACGGCCGCGATCGCCAGGCCGTACATGAAGCTCACGCCGGTTGCGAACATCCCCAGCAGGGCGATCACGACCGTCGTCCCTGCCAGCAGGATCGCCCGTCCCGACGTGTCCATCGCCTCGAGGAGCGCCTGCTGCACGTCGCCGCACGCGCTCGTGGTTCTCCCGGAAGCGCGTCACGATGAACAGCGCGTAGTCGACCCCCACTCCGAGGCCGATCATCAGCGCGAGCTCGGGCGAGACGTTCGACATGCTGGTGACGTGCGTGGCGAGACCGATCAGCGCCACCCCGGTGATCAGTCCGAGGCCGGCGGTGATCAGCGGCATTCCGGCGGCCAGCAGCGAACCGAACGTGATCAGCAGGATCACCAGAGCGGCGAGGACGCCGACGCTCGTCGCCGGACCGACGGAGAAGCCCTCAGCCTGCTCGACGACCTGGCCGCCGGCGGCGACCTGCAGCCCGTCCGTGGTTGGCCGCGTTGACCGCATCGAGGATGGGCTTGGCGGTGTTGTCCGGGAGCAGGTTGGCGCGCTTGTCGTAGTTGACCACCGCGAATGCGGTCCGCTGATCTCGCGAGACCTGCGCCGCGCCCCGCGCCGAGTACGGGCTGATCACCGACACCACGTGCGGAGCCGAGGCGGCGCGCGCCAGCAGCGGCTCCATGACCTGCCGCACGGCGGGCGAGGAGACGGTGCCCTGCTTGGTGTGGAACACGATCGTGTCGCGGTCGCCGCTCTGCGTCGGGAACTTGCTGGTGAGCAGGTTCAGCGCGCGCTGGGCCTCGGTGCCCGGCAGCTGGAAGTCGGTGGCGTAGTTGCGGCCCACGGCCGACGCGATCGCCGTCGTGCCGATCGCCAGCACGACCCATCCGATCACCACCCAGCGACGATGTGCAATGCACCAGCGAGTGAGCCCGATCACGGCCGCTCCTTTTCAGGGGCGCCTCGTTATTGCGCGCAGCCCCGAGCGAGCCAACCGAGCGCGCGCGCCCCCGGGTCCGATTGCCTTTACTCCAAAACACTTTAGCCGCTGACGGTCGGCGACCTGGCTCACCGCCTCAGCCTCAATCTCGCCACGGTCAGCCTGATGGTCGGCGAGCTCTCCAAGGCGGGGTTGCGTCGAGCGCCGCGAGGACGAGCGGAGCTCACGCCGGCGGCGCGAGACGGCGTGGTACCGCTCCGCGTCGCGCGCAGGCGTGACGCACGGCCTCGCGCTCGCGCGCTGTCAGTCCTCGACGGGCTGATCCGCAGCGGGCTCGACGTTCCGCCGCCGGCGGAACAACCCGCGCCGGCGCGTGCGCCGTTCCTCGACCGCGCCCGCGGCGGCAGCCACGGCCACGGCCGGCTCCTCGACCAGGCGCGGGCGGGAGAAGTAACGACCCATCGCGAACGCGGCGAGCGCGATGATCAGCGCGCCGAGCGCGTAGAAGTAGCCCAGCAGCTCGATCGTCTGGCGGAGGTGGCCGCCCGCGGGCACGCCGATCGGGTTCCCGGCCTTGTGCCAGAGCAGGCTGACCGTGGGGCCGACCGCGAACCACGCGCCGGCGATCACGGCCAGCCAGCCGCCGAACAGGCCGCTGCCGCGGTGGGCGCTGGTGAGCAGCAGCCAGCCGCCGACCAACGCGACGACGCCGGGCACGATCTCGAGCCAGATGCGGTTCCCGGTGACGTGCCAGGCCTGGTAGCTGCCGAACGCGTAGTGGAACCACGGCCCGATCAGGGGGATCAGCGCGCCCCAGACGCCGAGGACCATGACGATGATCCCGCTCAGTGCGCCGGTCGTGCGGGGCAGCCGCATCGGGCGGTCGCGAGCGCGGGAGGCTGGAGCTGCGTGCGTGCTCATACCGCTCCGCTACCCGGTACCGGTTCGCATGAACCGATGGCCGGCGCGGCTGCGTCAGCATGCATACGTGCGCGGCTTCCTCGCCGCGGTCGCGCTGCTGTGTGCGACACTCGCCAGGTGTCGACAGTCGCGGTTGGGTGCGAGCTCGCGGGCTACCGAATCGAAGCGCTCATCGGCCGCGGCGGCATGGGCGTCGTTTACCGCGGCAGCGATCTGCGACTGGGGCGCCCGGTGGCGATCAAGCTGATCTCCGCCGAGCGCGCCACCGATCCGGTCATCCGCCGGCGCTTCGAGCGCGAGGCGCGGATGATGGCCGCGCTCGACCATCCCAACGTCCTCCCGATCCATGCCGCGGGCGAGGAGGATGGCTCTCTCTTCCTGGTCATGCGCTACGTGGACGGGACCGACCTCGCCGCGCTGCTGCGCGCGCAGAGCCGGCTCGAGCCGGTGCGCGCGGTCCGGATCATCGACCAGGTGGCGCAGGCGCTCGACGCCGCTCACGAGGTCGGGCTGGTCCACCGGGACGTCAAGCCGGCCAACGTCCTGCTCGAGGGCGAGCACGTGTACCTGAGCGATTTCGGACTGGGCCGGGCGATCGAGAGCGCCACGCGGCTGACCGACAGCAGCGAGTGGCTGGGCACGGTCGACTTCTGCTCGCCCGAGCAGCTACGCGGACAGCCGACCGATGCGCGCAGCGACATCTATGCCCTCGGCTGCGTGCTGCACACCGCACTCACCGGCGTTCCGCCCCTGCACCGCGACACGGCTGAGGCGACGATGCTCGCCCACCTGAAGGATGAGCCGCCGCCGCCGTCCCACGCGGGGGTGGCCGCGAGCTTCGATCCGGTCATCCGCCGCGCGCTGGCCAAGCGGCCCGACGAGCGCTACGCCACCACGGGCGAGCTCGGGCGCGCCGCGCGGGTGGCTGCCGGCGGGGTCCGCCGGGCCCGACCGATCCCCGCGCCCCGTGACGACGACGCCGCACCGGACGACGAGCCCACGGCCACCGTGCTCGACCTCCGGCCGCCACCGCCGCTCCGCGCGCTCCGGCGCTCCGGCGCCGAAGCGCCACCGCCGCGTCGGCACTCGTCGCACTCGCCCTCCTGCTCGCGGCGGCGATCGCGGCCGCCGCGCTCGTCCTCACGCTCCGGCCGCAGCCGACCTCCCGGGCCGCTTACGACCGGCGAGATCGACCGGGTCGTGCACGCCTTCGCCACCGCGTATTCCAACCGCGACGGCCGTGCGCTCGTGGCCGTGCTGGCGCCCGACGTGGTACGCGCCCGCACCTCGGGCACCATCGTGCGCGGGCGTGAGGCGGTGCTCTCGCAGTACGAGATCCAGTTCGGGTCGATTTCCGGCTACGGCATCGGCGCCGTCCGGATCGAGCCCGGGTGGGCCGGGCGGGCCGTGGCCCACTACACGCTGCTGCGCGGAGGCCAGCCGGCGGGATCCGGCGTCGTCACCTTCGGGGTCGAGCGCGTCGATGGGCGCCCCATGATCGGGCTCATCGCAACGCGTCCCTGAGCCGCGCCGGCGCGCTCAGCAGATCCGAGCGATCTGGAGCGTGACCGCGCTGCCGGGCGGCAGCGAGCTCCCGGCCGCCGGATCGGTCGAGCACACCTGCTTGGAGACGAATGGGAGCAGCGACTGGAAGAAGCCGCCGCCACCCTGCAGGCGAGGCCGCAGTCCGGCCCGGGTGAGCTCTCGCGCCGCGGCGTCGGGATCCTGCCCGCTCACGTCGGGGACGGCCACCGGGAGCTGCCGGTAGACGCGGACGACGGTCATCGCGTCCGCCGCGCGCGGCGCGCCGGCGATCACGTCGATCACGTTCGTCCCCGCGCTCACCGATACCCACGTGCTGAAGCTCCCGGCCCGCACCGCGGCGCGCTTTCCGCTCACGAGCACGTCGGGCGCGCCCGGTCCGACCGTCCCCCGGACCAGCACCTGCGACGCGAGCGTGCGCCCGCCGTCCGCCGGGCTGGTGACGCTCAGGCGAAGCGGCGGCGGCGCGGGCCGTGTGGTGCTTCCGCACGCCGCCAGGAGCACCGCGCACGCCGCGATCGGACACATCCGGCGGAGGAACACGAAGCGCAGATTCTAAGTGCGATCCCTCGGGTACCGTCCTCACCAGGGCACCTATTCGGGGGTGGCCCGCCGAGGGAGAGAAGACGGTGCAACGAACGTGTGACATCGACACGGCCGGGCCCCTGCCCGCAGGCATGACACGCCAGGCGATGGCGGTCCAGCGCACGCGCGCGTTCTGCTGGTCCGTGCGCGCCGGCTTCATCACCCGTGGAGTCACCTACGGCGTCATCGGCGGCCTCGCCGCCGCGCTCGCGCTCGGCGCAGGCAGCGCGGGTACGAGCCCTAACCAGCAGGGGGCGCTGGCCCTGATCGCGCAGGCTCCGCTGGGTCGCGTGGTGATCGCGGTCGCCGCCGTCGGGTTGCTCGCCTACGCGCTGTGGAAGCTCGGGCTCGGCGTGATGGGACGCGGGCCCGAGGGCGGCGGCGGCAAGTCGTTCAAGGACCGCATCGCCGCCCTCTCGGCCGGCGGCGCGTACGTCGCCTTCTTCGCCGTCGCACTGCAGGTCCTGATCGGGACCGCCGGCCGTCAGGCGGGGGAGAACGGCGAGACGCTCGGCGTCCTCGGCTGGCCCGGAGGCCAGTTGATCGTCGGCGCGGCCGGGGCGATCCTCGTCGCGGTCAGTCTGTACCAGTGCTACCAGGCAGTCTGCGGCCAGTTCATCGACGACAACAAGGCCCACGAGATGGGCCGTCGAGAGCATCAGGTGTTCGTGGGCGTGGGCGGGATAGGCCTGGTGGCGCGGGCGGGGGTGTTCGCGCTCGTCGGCTACTTCCTGTGCCGGACCGCGATCGAGTTCAAGACGACCGGCATCGGCCTCGACGGCACCCTGGCCCAGGTCCACGGCCAGCCGTTCGGCGACTGGATGCTCGCATTCGTCGCGATCGGGCTCGAGATCTTCGCGCTGTTCTCGTTCTTCGAGGCCCGCTACCAGCGACTCTGAAACGCGAGACGCCGGCGGCGGGGCAATCGCGCCCCAACCGCCGGCGTGCTCACAACTCTTGGCTCAGGCCGCCTGACGGAGCTGCTCGAGCTCGGCGCTGCGGGCCAGGTGCCGGAGCCCACGCTCCTCGAGCTCACGCGCCCGATCGAGCGGGATGCCGAGCTCGCTCCCGGTCTGCCTCAGCGTCCGCGGCTCCTCGCCGGAGAGGCCGAAGCGCAGGCGGATCACGTTCCGCTCCGGCTCGGGCAGCTGGCCGACCACGTCGTTGACGCGACGGTCGCGGTCGCTGTCGGCAATCTCCTGGTCGGGCTCCGGGCGATCGGAGGCGAGCAGGTCGCCGAAGGCGGTCTCGCCGTCCTCACCCACCGGCTGATCGAGACTCGCAAGGCCGCGGCTCAGCTCGCGTAGCTCGGCCACTTCCTCGACCTCGAGGCCGGCCGCGGCCGCGATCTCCTCGTCCGTCGGCTCGCGCGAGAGCTTGGTGCTGAGCTCGCTCTCGACCTTGCGCACCTTGACCTGTCGCTGTGCGACGTGCACCGGCACGCGGATCGTCCGCCCGTGGTTCTGCAGGCCACGCTGAATCGCCTGGCGGATCCACAGGGTCCCGTAGGTCGAGAACTTGAAGCCGCGCCGCCAGTCGAACTTCTCGACGGCCCGGATCAGGCCGAGCATGCCCTCTTGGACCAGGTCCTCCATCGGAAGGCCGTGGCCCTGGTAGCGGCGGGCCTGCGAGACGACCAGCCTCAGGTTCGAATTGATCATCCGCTCCTTGGCCGCCAGGTCGCCGCGCTCGATCCGCTTGGCTAGCTCGACCTCCTCCGCGGCGTTCAGCAGCGGGTGCTCGCGGGCACGGCGCAGGAACAGATCCAGCGAATCGGCGGTCCCGATCGCGAGCTGCTCGGCTCCGTGCTCGGCGCGCGTCGCGGCGTGGGCGGCCCGGCGGGTCTGGCGCCGGTTGCCGCTCGTCGCGGCGCTCCTGCGCGCCGTCCGCTTGCGTGTAAGTTCAGTTGACTTGTGGCGATCGCTGCGCCCAGCGGCGCCATCGTGATCGCGGGTTTCAAAGCTGCTTCAGATCTATCTCCGTGTTCCGTATTGGTTCGATATGTACCGAATTATAACACCTTGTACGACGGTTATCGAACCTACGCCCCAAGTGCTATGTTCAGCGGCGGTTAGGTTCGCGTTGCGCGTGGCGCACCGTACGCACGTGCGTGCTGCTCCGAGCGGTGTACCCGTTCCCCGTGCGCAGATCACGTCAAGTGGCCGAATTGCCGATGCTGCGGCCGCTTAGCTTCTAATGAACCCGCGCGCGGGGTAGAGAAGGACTGTCGCCCTGCAAAGGAGGATACAGATGGCCCTGCGCATCGAGGACATGAGCAGCTTGCCCGGCCGCAAGGTCCTGGATCAGGAAGGCGAAAGCGTCGGCGAGATCAAGGACGTCTACGGCATCGGCGACGAGAGCGAGCCGATGTGGGTGTCGATCGATACCGCCGCCGGAGACAGGATCGGCGAAGAGACCGAGGACAAGGTCGTCGTCGTACCCCTGGCCCGTCTGCGCGACGACGGCGACGAGCTGAGCGTTCCGTACAGCATCGGCCACGTCGAGGACTCCCCCGAGGTCGACGCGGGCGACGAGATCTCCGAGGAGGACGACGAGAAGCTCCGCCTCTACTACGCGATCGGCCTGGCCGACGACGAGTTCCTCGAGTCCAACTCCTACGCCGGACAGCTCCCCCAGGGCGAGGCGCCGGCCCCGAAGATCACCGACGAGCTGGACGACAAGGAGACGCCCGGCGGCGAGACCAAGGATCGCTCGGTCGAAGGAGCGCCACGAGGAGTACGAGCAGGGCAGCGACGACGCCTGACGGGCCGCGCGGCGATACCGTCCGCGCCGTGACCAGCGAGGGCGGCCTCTTCTCGGGCCTGTTCGCCCGCGGCGAGGCGGCTCAGGCGGCAAGTGATCGGGCGTTCCTCCAGGCGATGCTCGACTTCGAGGTCGCCCTCATGAATGCGTTGTCGCGTGCCGGTCTGGCCCCGTCCGGGGCGGCGGAGGAGCTGCGCGGCGTGGCCGACGCCTCCGCGTTCGATCTGGCTGAACTGGGCCGCGGCAGCGGCCGGGCGGGAACTCCCGTCCCGGCGATGTTGAAGGCCCTCCGGGAGCGGTTGAGCGACGAGGCCGCCGCGCACCTCCACACCGGCGCCACCAGCCAGGACGTGATCGACACGGCGGCGATGCTCGTCGCCCGCCGCGCCCTGGAGCCGATCCTCTCCGACCTGGCCGGCGCCGCCGACGCCTGCGCCGGCCTGGCTCGCGAACACCGGGAGACCCTCGCCCCGGGGCGGACCCTGCTCCAGCAGGCCCTGCCGGTGACCATGGGCCTGAAGGCCGCGGGCTGGCTCACCGGCCTGGCGGGCGCGCGCGCCGAGCTCGCCCGCGTCCGCGACGAGGTGCTGGCGCTACAGCTCGGAGGCGCGGTGGGGACGCTCGCGGCTCTCGGCGATCACGGCCTCGAGATCGTGGCGGACGTGGCCGGGCAGTTGAGCCTCCTCGAGCCGCCGCTGGCCTGGCACACGATCCGCCTTCGCCCCGCGGCCCTGGCCGCCGCGCTCGCCGGCGCCACCGGGGTGATGGGCAAGATCGCCGGCGACGTGGTGCTGCTGGCCCAGACAGAGGTGGCCGAGGCGGCGGAGGGTGGCGGTCCCGGACGCGGGGGCTCCTCGACCATGCCCCACAAGCGCAACCCGGTGGGCTCGATCGGCGTGCTCGCCTGCGCGCGCCGTGCCCCGGGGCTGCTCGCGACGATCTATGCCGCCATGACCCAGGAGCATGAGCGCGCCGCCGGCGCCTGGCAGGCCGAGTGGGAGCCAATGCTGGAGCTGCTTCGGCTCACCGGATCGGCCGCGGCGATGACGCGCGAGCTGATCACCGGATTGCAGGTCGACGTCGAGAAGCTCCGCGCCGACCTCGAGATCACCGGCGGACTTCTGATGAGCGAGAGCGTGGTCACAGCTCTCTCCGCGACCCTCGGCCGGAGTGCCGCGCAGGATCTGGTCGAGCGCGCGGCCCAGGACGGGAGGCCCTTCCGCGAGGCCCTGCTCGACGTGTCCGAGGTGGCCGACGCCCTGGGGCCGGAGGGAGTCGACCGCGCGCTCGATCCGGCGCGCTACCTGGGCATGACCCAGCGGCTGATCGACCGGGCGCTGGGATGCTGAACCGCCGGCTGGATGGTCCGCCCGACGGTCCGCCGCTCGTCCTCACCGGATCGCTCGGCACCGACCTGTCGATGTGGGATCCGCAGGTCGCTCCGCTCGCAGAGCGCTTCCGGCTCGTGCGCTACGACCTGCGCGGCCATGGCGCCTCGGAGGTGCCGCCGGGTCCGTACGCGCTCTCCGATCTCGGGCGGCGACCTGCTCGCGCTGATGGATGAGCTGGAGATCGAGCGCGCCGTGCTGTGCGGGCTCTCGATCGGCGGGATGGTCAGCATGTGGGCTGCCGCCCACGCGCCCGACCGCGTGGAGCGGCTCATCGTGTTCTGTACCTCCGCTTATCTGGGGAGCGCGTACGCCGAGCGAGCGGCCACCGTCCGCGAGCGCGGGATCGAGCCGATCGCCGACGCCGTGCTGGAGCGGTGGTTCACCCCGGCGTGCGATCCGCAGGTCGTCGGGCGCTTCCGGGCCATGCTCGTCGCGACCCCGCGCGAGGGTTACGCCGGCTGCTGCGACGCGATCGCCGGCATGGACCTCCGCGGTGACCTCGGCTCGATCCGGGCCCCCACCCTGGTGCTCGCCGGCGCCGAGGATCCAGCCACTCCGCCCGACCACGGCCAGGCGATCGCCCATGGCATCCCCGGCGCTGAGTTCGCGCTGATTCCTGACGCCGCCCACCTGGCCAGCGTCGAGCAGCCCGACCGCGCCACCGAGCTGATCCTGAAAGGAGCTTCGCAGTGAGCTGATTACGAGACCGGCATGCAGACCCGGCGCGAGATCCTGGGCGACGAGCACGTGGACCGCGCCACCGCCTCGGCGGGTAGTTTCGGGGCTCCGTTCCAGGAGTTCATCACCCGTTACGCGTGGGGCGGACCCTGGTCTCGCCCCGGCCTGGACCGGCGTACGCGCAGCGTCATCACCCTCACCGCGCTGGTCTCGCTACGGGCCGAGAACGAGATCGCCATGCACGTCCGAGCGGCCCTCCGCAACGGTCTCACGCCCGCCGAGATCGCGGAGATCTTCCTGCATACGGCGGTATATGCGGGGGTCCCCGCGGCCAACAGCGCGTTCGCCATCGCCCGCCGTGTGCTGGACGAGGAAGGCGCCCTGTAAGTCGCCCAGGGGTCCCGGTTGCCTGCCTATACTTGCCTCACCCCGAATTAGGAGCGCACACGTGCAGGAGATGGTCATCTACGGCGTGAGCTTCGACATGGTCGGCAAACAGCCGATCGTGCTGCTGAAGACCGTCGAGAGCAATAAGTTCCTGCCGATCTGGATCGGACATCCAGAGGCTGCCGCGATCCTGATGAAGCTCCAGGGCGCTTCGACCCCGCGCCCGATGACCCACGACCTCCTCTCGGACGTGCTCGGCGAGCTCGACGTCGAGTGCACGCGGGTGGCGGTCACCGAGCTGCGGGAGAACACCTTCTACGCGTCGATCAGCCTGCGCGCGAACGGCCGCGATCTCGAGATCGACTCCCGGCCTTCTGACGCGCTCGCCCTCGCCGTCCGCGCCGGCGCTCCGATCTTCGCCGCCGACGACGTGATCGCCGAGTCCGCGATCGAGTTCGAGCACGAGGTCGAGGACACCGAAGAGGTCGTCGAGAAGTTCAAGGACTTCCTCGACCACGTCACGCCCGAGGACTTCGCAGCGACGAGTAGTTGGGGCCGCGCGCTGCGAGCGCGGGGCTTGGGAGAAAACTCGGACTATGTCCGAGTTACATCCACCGCGCTTACCACCACTCGTTGGATCAGCTCGTCGAACCCGATGCCGGCGGCGTCGGCGGCCTGGGGCAACAAGCTCGTTTCGGTGAGCCCTGGGATCGGGTTGACCTCCAAAACGAACAGCCCTCCGTCGCCGAGCATCAGGTCGACCCGAGCGAACCCGGAGCATCCGAGCAGCCGGTACACGTCGAGCGCGATCTCGCCGGCGCGCTCGGCCACCTCGTCGGGCAGCTCCGCCGGGCACACGAACCGGGTCCGCCCGATCTCGTAGCGCGACTCGAAGTCGTAGAAGTCCTCCTGCTCGGGCACGGCCTCGACGATCGGAAGCGCCACCGAGTCGAGGATCGAGACCGCGAGGTCCCGGCCGGCGATGTGGCGCTCGAGCAGCACCTTGCGGTCGTAGGAGAAGGCGGCCACCAGCGCGCCCGGGACGTCCGCCGCCGTCCGCGCGAACTTGATCCCCAGCGCGGATCCCTGCGAGGCGGGCTTGACCACGATCGGGAACTGCAGGCGCTCCTCTATCGCCGGCAGGGCCTGCGCCGCCCCCAGCTCACGGAACGCCGTCTCGCTGAACGCGAAGAAGTCGGGAGTGGGGATGCCGGCGTCGAGCATCGCGTGCTTGGCCAGGACCTTGTCCGAGGCGCGGATGCAGGCGGAGATCCCCGAGCCGGTGTAGGGGATGCCCATCACCTCGAGCAGCTCCTGCACGGTCCCGTCCTCGCCGTCGCGGCCGTGCAGGGCCACGAACGCCAGCTCCGGCCGCTCGGCCATGAGCCGCTCGACGAGGTCGGGCCCGACGTCGATCGGGAGGACCTCGTGGCCCAGCCGCTGAAGCGCGTCCTCGACCCGGGCGCCGGACTTCAGCGACACCTGCCGCTCGAGCGACCGGCCGCCCTTCAGGACGGCGATCCGGCTCATCGCGCGCGCGAGCGCAGGTGAAGAACCTTGCCGAGCTCCGCCTCGGCTCCCGGCTCCTCGGCCGACGCCGGCGGCGCCTCCGCCCGGGGCCGGGCGCCCGCCGGCGCGATCCCGGTGAGCGTGCCGTACAGCTCGACCTGCTCGCGCACGACCTCGCCCAGACGGCGGATACCCTCGCGGATCCGCTCCTCGTCCACGCCGGAGAAGTTCAGTCGCATCGACGATCCGCCGCGGCCATCCATGAACGCGGCCCGGCCCGGGACGAACGCCACGTGCTCCTCGAGCGCGCGCGCCAGCAGGTCGGTGGTGTCGATGTACTCGGGCAGCGTGGCCCAGATGAACAGGCCGCCCTGAGGATGGGTCCACCGCGCCTCGCGCGGCAGGTGCTCGGCCAGCGAGTCGAGCATCACGTCACGCCGGCGGCGGTAGATCTCGATCAGCGAGCGCACGTAGTCCTCCCACTCGTTGGACGCGAAGTACGCGCTGACGAAGTACTGGGAGATCGACGAGGAGCACAGGTCGGTGCCCTGCTTGCCCACGTTCATCTTCTGGAGGACGGGCGCCGGGGCCGTGGTCCAGCCGAGCCGGACGCCGGGGGAGAGGATCTTCGAGAACGTGCCCGCGTAGATGACGAACTCATCGTCGAGCGAGCGCAGCGTGGGCAGCGGGGTGCCCTCGTAGCGGAGCAGCCCGTACGGGTTGTCCTCGAGCACGAGCAGCTCGCGCTCGGTGGCGATGCGCACGAGCTCGCGCCGGCGCTCGAGCGACAGCGTCACCCCAGCCGGGTTGTGGAAGTTGGGGACGGTGTAGATGAACTTCGGCCGCCGCCCGGCGCGCTCCAGCGAGTCGAGCGTCTCCGCGAGCTCGTCGGTCCGCATCCCGTCGCGGTCCATCGTGATCTGCACCACGTCGGCCTGGTAGGCGGAGAAGGTGGGGACCGCGCCGGGATACGTGGGCGCCTCGGTCACCACCACGTCGCCGGGGTCGACGAGCGTCTTGCACACCAGGTCGATCACCTGCTGGCCGCCGGTGGTGACGAGCACCTCGTCGGGATCGATCTCCATCCCTTCGGCGTGCATGACCTGCACGATGCAGTCCTTGACGAGCGCCAGCCCCTCGGTCGGCCCATACTGAAGCGCGCGTGCACACGACTCGACCGCGACCGTGTTCATCAGCGACGCGTATGACTCGGGCGGGAAGGTCGAGGTGTCGGGCAATCCGCCGGCCAGCGAGATCACGTCGGGACGCTCGGTCAGCGCCATCAGATCCCGCATGGCGGAGGACTTCATCACCTTTGTGCGCTCCGCGAAGAGCGCGGCGTAACGTTCGATGTCGCGGGCGGTTGACCGCGAGCGCCTCCCCGGGCTCACGGTGCCCTCTCGTCTATCGTCACGATCCCTCACGGTACACGACTGTGCATCTCGTCTTCGACATTCTCACCGGTATCGGCGTGGCCGCGGCCGTCGGCATCCGGCCGTTCCTCGCCGCGCTCGTGGTCGGCATCCTGGCGGCCGCCAACGTCGAGATCCACTTCAACGGCACGACGTACTCTTTCCTGCAACGCTGGCCATTCCTGCTCGCGCTGGTGGTCGCTCGCGTTCGTGGGCCTGCTGGTCGAGCGCAGGTTCGGCGCGGACCGGGGCTTCCGTAGTCCGGAGGCGCTCGCGCTCGCGCTGGCCGCCTTGGCCCTCGGCGCGCTCCTGTTCGCCGGCTCGCTGGAGGCGCGGGGCACGCAGCACTACGCCGCGTGGCCGGGCTGGATCGGCGGTGTCCTGTGTGCGGCGGTCGGGTTGTTCGCGACGCAGCCGCTGTTCGCGCGCGTTCGGGCGCGGCTCGATCCCGGTGCCGCCGCGGCGGTGCCGCTCTACGCCGAGGCCGCGGCGGTGGTTCTCGCTGCGTTGTCCGTCGTCGCGCCGCCGGTCGGCGTGATCGGGCTGCTCGCGCTCGGGTGGCTGTGGCTCGCATCACGCCGGCGCGAAGGTCAGAAGTACGCGGGGCTGCGGATCCTGCGTTGAACGGCGACGCCAAGAAGCTCGTCCTGGTCGTGATCGACGCGCTCAAGCCGGCGATGCTGGAGCGTGCGATCGCCTCGGGTCGTGCCCCGGCGCTGGCTCGCATCAGGCAGGAGGGGGTGTACGTCGACGACTGCGTCGCCGCCTTCCCCTCGGTGACGCCGGTGTGCGCTGCCACGATCACCACCGGCGTCGGTCCCGACCAGCACCACATCCCGAGCATGAACTGGTACCACCGCGAGGAGGGCCGCTACGTCGAGTACGGCTCGAGCTTCTCGGCCAGCCGGCAGTTCGGCGTCCTGCGCTCGCTCACCGACACCGTCTACCGGATGAACGCGGAGCACCTCTCCCACGACGTGCAGACCGTGTTCGAGACGCTCGACGACGCCGAAGTGCGCACCGCCGGCACCACGTACCTGATCTACCGCGGTCGCCACCACCACGAGGTCTCCAACGAGACCGCGCTGGCCCGGATCGTCACCTCGACGCTGTTCCGCCGCACGATCGACGGCCCGCGCGAGCTGTTCTACGCCGACCTCTACGCGAGCCGCAAGACCGGCTGCCGCGGGCAGCTCGGGATGCCGGGCATTCGCGACCAGCACACGGGCTGCGTCGGCGCCTACCTGGTCGAGAACGACCTGTTCGACTTCATGCTGTTCTCGCTGCCCGACAACGACGCTTGGTCGCACAAGAACGGTCCGCACGCCCAGGTCACCTCGATTGCCGCCGCCGACCGCCAGCTCGAGCGCCTGATGCACGCGGCCGGAGGTCCGGATGCCTTCCTCGAGGACCACGCGGTGATCGTGACCTCCGACCACTCCCAGGCCAAGGTCGAGGAGCGCATCCGCCTCGATCATGCGTTCGCCGACTTCGACGTGGCCACCCGCAACGCCTCGCGGTCGGCCAATGCCGAGGTGGCGCTCAGCCCAGCCCAGCGGGCGGCGATGGTCTACGTGCTCGACGAGGACAATCGCGAGGAGATCGTCAGCCGTGCCGTCGAGGCGGTGGCCGAGCTGGACGGGATCGACCTCATGCTGTGGCTCTCCGAGGACCGCGAGGAGGCGATCGTCCGCTCCCGCCGGGGCGAGCTGCGCTTCGCGCCCGGCGGGGACGTCGAGGACCTGCGCGGGCGCAGCTGGAGCGTTGAGGGCAGACTGTCGACCCTCGGCGCGCGCGTGAGGGATGGCCGCATCACCGCGTCTGACTATCCGGATGCCCTGTGCCGAATCTGGTCCGCCCTCACCTGCGCCACCGCCGGCGACCTGCTCCTCTCCGCCGCGCCCGGGTACGAGTTCGTCGATTGGGGAGGCTCAGACCACGTCGGCGGCGGCAGCCACGGCTCGCTTCACCGCTCGGATTCCCTCGGCGCGCTGCTGTGGTGCGGGACCGGGCCGGATTCCCGCCAGGCCTGCGAGCAATGGTCGCTGCGCGACGTGGCGCCGATGGTCCGCGAGCATTTCGGGGTACCGTTAGCGGGCGAGACGATCGGCAAGTCCGGGTTAGGGCCCCGTTAACAGAGGGGAGGACTTACGGCCCGCCAATATCGCGCCGATACATTCATCGAGATGCCCGACGAGTTCACGACCAGCGTTCAGCTCCCGTTCCACCATCGGGTGCGGCACGGCGTGCGCAAGCCGCACAACTGGCTCCAGCTCGTGCGCTTCGGCGCCGTCGGCGTCAGCGGCTACCTGGTCAACCTGGCGGTGTTCGCGGCCAGCCTGCACCTGCTCGGCGTCGACTACCGCGTTTCCGCCGTGCTCGCCTACATCGTCTCGGTCGCCAACAACTTCTTCTGGAACCGTCACTGGACCTTCCGGGCGAAGCACGGGCGCGCCATGCATCAGGGCCTGCGATTCTTCGCGGTATCCCTGGTTACGTTCGGCTTCTCCTACGTGGTGCTGGTCATGCTGGTCGGCAGCGGTATGCACAAGGATCTGTCCCAGGCGATCTCGGTCGCCGTGGGGATGCCCCTGAACTTCCTCGGGCAGAAGCTTTGGAGCTTCCGGCAGTAGCGCGCCGGCGACTCCCTGCCCTCCTCCTAGCCGTCCTCGTCCTCTTCGCTCCGGCCGTCGGAGCCGCCCCGGCCCGAGCGGCGTCGGACACCCCGGTTCTCGTCACCGAGCTGAACAAGCCGCCGCCGGGCTACCGGCTGACCGCGCTCCAGGTGCGGCGGATCGCCGAGTCCTCGCCCGTGACGCGCTCCGAGCTCCGGCGCCATCCGCGCGCCAGCCCGTACGAGTACACCAGGGGGCCCGGCCAGTGGCAGGTGAGCTGGTTCGCCCCCGGCCGCGGCGCCAAGGAGCTCCTCCAGGTCTACGTCGACGACGCCACCGGCTCGGTCACCCAGGCCTGGACCGGGTTCCAGGTGGCGTGGTCGATGGCGCGGGGCTATCCGGGCGCGTTCGGGCGCAACGTCAACTCGTGGTACGTGTGGGTCCCGCTGTGCGTCTTGTTCGTGGCTCCATTTCTCCGCCGCCGCCCGTCGCTGCTGCACCTCGACCTGCTGATGCTGCTCGGCTTCTCGATCTCGCTGGCTCTGTTCAACCACGCCAACATCGGCCTGTCGGTCCCGCTGATCTACCCCTTCATGCTCTACCTGCTGGTGCGGATGCTGCTGCTCGCCGCGGGCCGGGGGCGCCCGCGTGAGCCGCTGCGCGTCGTCGTGCCGGTCTCCTGGCTGGCCGTGGGCGTGGTCTTCCTCGTGGGCTTCCGCATCGGCCTCAACATCGCCAACTCGAACGTGATCGATGTCGGCTACGCCGGCGTGATCGGCGCCCACAAGCTCGTCCACGGAGAACCCCTCTACGGCCAGTGGCCCAGCGACAACTCGAGCGGTGACACGTACGGGCCGGTCAACTACTACGCGTACGTGCCGTTCCTCGCCGCGTTCGGCTGGAGCGGGAAGTGGGACAACCTGCCCGCGGCGCACGCGGCGGCGATCGCCTTCGACCTGCTCACCCTGCTCGGGCTGTTCGTCCTCGGACGCCGGATCCGCGGGCCGACGCTCGGGATCGTGCTCGCCTACGCGTGGGCGGCGTACCCGTTCACGCTGTGGTCGCTCAGCTCCAACACCAACGACACGCTGGTGGCGCTGCTCGTCGTGGTCGCGCTGCTCGTGGTCACCTCGGCGCCGGCCCGCGGTTTGTGGCCGCGCTCGCCGGGCTGACCAAGTTCGCGCCGCTGGCGCTGGCGCCGCTGTTCATACGCGGGGTCGGCGAACCGCGCCCGCGCCGGCGCTCGCTGCTCGTGTACGCGCTCGTATACGCGGCGACGATCGTGGTCACGATGCTTCCGGTCGTGCTCGACGCACAACTGCACGCGTTCTGGCGCGACACGATCAGCTACCAGGCCGGACGCACCTCGCCGTTCACGATCTGGGGCCTGTGGGGCGGCCTCCGCCTCGTGCAGCACCTCGCCGAGGGGGCTGTCGTGGCGCTCGCCTGGTCGTCCGCCGTTCTTCCCCGCCGCCGCGACCGTGCTCGAGGTGGCGGCGATGGGCGCGGCCATCCTGATGGGTCTGGAGATGGTCGCCAACTACTGGCTCTACTCCTACATCATGTGGTTCTTCCCGCTGGTGATCGTGGCGCTGTTCGGGTCGTATCCGTCGCGGCTCGGCTGGGCGCTGGACGCGGAGGAGCGTCGTGGCGCGAGCAGCCGGCGCTGGCACGGCGTGTAACCGCGTCCGGCTTGGCCGCGCTCGCTCCGCTCCGGAGTCCGGGAGACCGCTTCGCTCGCGCGGCAGTACCACGGGCCGGCATCCTGCCGGCCCTACTGAACGCCCGGCGCCGGCTCCAGCATCAGCTCGATCGACTCCGCGCGCATGGGCTCGCGCGTGCTGATCACCACGCCGTTCAGCCACGGATCGTCGGTCGAGGTCTCGAAGCGGATCGGCATCCGGGTGGCCATCGCCTCCACCGCCTGCTCGCGCTTGACCCCGATCACCCCGCCGCGCGGGCCGGTCATGCCGACGTCGGTGATGTAGGCGGTCCCGCCGGGGAGCACCCGCGCGTCCGCGGTAGGGATGTGGGTGTGGGTGCCGACCACCGCCGTGACGCGCCCGTCGAGGTGCCAGCCCATCCCGACCTTCTCGCTGGTGGCCTCGGCGTGCATGTCGACGAGCAGGTGGTCGACCTTGTCCTTGAGGGCGTGGAGCGCGGCGTCGGCCTCGCTGAACGCCGGCCGTGCGGCGTTCATGAACAGGTTGCCCGACAGCGACACCACTCCCAGCCGCACCCCGTCCGACTCGACCACGCACCAGCCGTGGCCCGGCTGGCTGCGCAGGAAGTTGGCGGGGCGGATGATCCGCTCCTCCTCGTCCAGGTACGGATAGATCTCGCGGTGGCGGTAGGTGTGGTTGCCCAGGGTGATCGCGTCGACGTCGGCAGCGAAGAGCTCCCGGGCGATACGCGGAGTGATGCCCATCCCGCCGGCCGCGTTCTCGCCGTTGACGACCACGAAGTCCGCGGCGTGGCGTTCGCGCAGCGTCGGCAGCAGCTTCAGCAGCGTTCGCTTGCCGATGCCGCCGACGACGTCGCCGATGAACAGGATCTTGACGGGCTTGATCACGAGTTCTGCGTACTCATACTTCCATCAACATGCGATTCAGGCCTCTCGGTAGATCACCGGTCCCGCCGCCGGCGCCGCCCGAAGAGCTCGCGGACGGCCCGCAGCTGCCCGCCGACCCCTCGCTCCAGGGCGACCCGCCGCTGAGCGCGCCGCTCCCGCCGGTGGTCGTCCCGCGGTGGGTGCAGCTCGTGCTCCTGCCGATCGCGCTGCTCGGACTGTGGGCGCTGGCCCGCGCCGCCGGCAGGGTGCTGCTGATCCTGCTCGCGGCGAGCACGATCGCGCTGATCCTCAACCCGCTGGTCAAGATGCTCCAGCGGCGGCGCGTTCCGCACGGCGTCGCGATCCTGCTCATCTACCTCGGCTTCTTCGCCGCGCTCGGGGGGGTCGGCGTACTGCTGGCCAACCCCGTGAGCACGCAGGTCAGTCCGCCTCGAGCGCAACGTTCCCAGCTTCACCAGGACCGCCAATCGCGATCTCGCGAGCTTCCAGCGGTGGCTCAACCGGCACGGGATCAAGGTCCAGATCCAGCAGCAGGGCCACACCGCGCTGCAGACGCTCGAGAAGAACGTGCTCAAGGGCTCGGGCAACGTCGTCTCGTTCTCGCGCGATCTGCTGGGCAAGCTCGTCACCACCGGGTTCGACCTCGTGCTGGTGTTCGTGCTGTCGATCTACCTGCTCGTGTACGCCGAGGGAATCGGCGACCTGGTCAGGCGGCTGATGCCGCCCGGCGACGGGACGGCCGACGACGACTACCCGCTGCTGGTTCAGAAGGCGGTGTTCGGCTACGTGCGCGGCCAGCTGCTGTTCAGCCTGATCATGGGCTCGAGCGCGGCGCTCGGCCTGTGGATCTTCGGGGTCATCGGCATCTTCCCCGACGGTCAGCGCTACGCCCTGTTCCTCGGCGCCTTCTACGGGCTGATGGAGTTCATCCCGTACATCGGGCCGATCATCGGGCCCGCCCCGGCCGTGCTCATCGCGCTGTTCAGCGACCCGATCAGCGCGGTGTGGGTGGTGATCCTGTTCGTCGGCCTCCAGCAGCTCGAGGGCCACATCGTCGCCCCCCAGGTGTTCCGGCATCTCCCTGCGGATCAACCCGATCCTGATCATCCTGGGGCTGCTGATCGGCTACCAGCTGTACGGGATCGCGGGGGCGCTCCTGGCCCTGCCGATCGCCGCGGTGATCCGCCAGACGGTGCTCTACCTGCGTCGCCACCTGGTGCTCGAGAGCTGGGCCACGGCGCCGGCCCGGCTCGACGTGCTCGCATCTCCCCGGGTCGATGTCCCGACTGCGGCGCTCCGCAGCGCGCCGGAGGACGCCTTCTGCCATTCGTGCGGCGCCTCGCTCGAGCCGCCGGTACGGTCGCCCCACTGACCGGGGTGACGGCTGCAGCTGGTGCACTAGCCTCAGCGAGCGTGTCCACCGCGGTTCCCACGCGGGGGCGAGCTTGCCACCTCGCGGCGCGCTCGCTGAGCAAGCACTACGGCGGCCGGCGCGCGCTCGACGATGTGTCCGTTCGAGCTCCACCCGGGCGAGCTGGTGGCGCTGATCGGGCCCAACGGCGCCGGCAAGACCACGCTTGCTCTCGATCCTCGCCGGCGTGCTCCGGCCCACCGGCGGCGAGGTCACGCGCACCCCGCGGGAGATCGGCTGGGTCCCCCAGCAGCCCGCGCTCTACTCGAAGCTGTCCGTGGCCGAGAACCTGCGGCTGTTCGCGCGTCTGGAGAAGCTCGCCGATCCCGATGCGGCCGTGGCGCGGATGCTCGCCCAGACCGGGCTCGAGGACCGCGCCGACGAGGAGGTCGGGCCGCCTCTCGGGCGGCAACCAGCAGCGAGTGAACATCGCCATCGGGCTGCTGTCCGAGCCCGCCGTGCTGCTCCTGGACGAGCCCTCGGCCTCGCTCGACCCGCGCCAGCGCGAACGGCTGTGGGAGTTCATCGGCGTCGCTGGCCGCATCGGGGGACGACCGTCGTCTTCTCGAGCCACAACGTCGGCGAGGCCGAGCGCTACGCCGAGCGCGTGCTCGTGTTGGTCGACGGCGTGCTGCTGTTCACGGGCACTCCGGCCGAGCTCGAGCGCGCCGTGGGCGGAGAATCGCGCGACTTCGAGGCCGCGTTCGTGCGCTTCCTCCACGACCACGGCCACTAGGGCGTCCGACGTGCGCTGGCTCCTGATCAAGGATCTCCAGATCCTCAAGCGCTCGCCGCTGCTGGTGGCGTTCCTGATCGTGTATCCGATCGCGATCGCGCTGATGATCGGGTTCGCGCTGTCGAGCCCGCCGGGAAAGCCGAAGGTCGCCTTCTACAGCGGCGTGGCGCCGGGCAAGGGCAAGGTCGGCTTCGGCAGCCAGCAGATCAACATCTCCAAGTACGCCAACGAGCTGTTCCAGTCGATCCAGCCGGTCAAGGTGAGCTCGCCCGACGAGGCGATCGCCAAGGTCCGCAGCGGCCAGGCGCAGGCCGCGGTGATCGTGCCCTCGGACATCGTGGCCCAGATCCAGGACCTGGTCACCCAGGGCGTCGGCAACCCGACCGTGCAGGTGGTGCTCAACTCGCGCAATCCGGTCGAGCGCGAGTTCGTCGACCAGGCGATCAGCACCCGCGTCAGCCAGGTCGAGCAGGCGGTCTCGAAGCAGGTGCTGCACGTCGCCGTGTCCGACCTCGGGCTGGTCCTGAACGGGGGCTCGATCGAGATCCTGGGCGCCGAACGTCTCGCTGCTCGGCCTGCGCAACGCGAGCTCGATCCTCAAGGGGACGATCGCCACGCTTCCGCGCGCCTCGCCGCTGCGCACCGCGCTCGGCCAGGTGCTCAACTTCGCCAACCTGGCCAGCGAGGGCCTCGGCTTCGCCAGCCCGGTGCTGGGGTCGATCGGCAACCCGCTCACCGTGCAGACGACGGAGCTCGCCGGCAAGACCACGCCCAGCGCCAGCTACGCGGCGGCGATCGCGATCGTGGTCTCGCTGATGTTCCTCACCCTCCTGCTCGCCGCCGGCATGCTCGCGATCGAGCGCTCGGAGAACGCCTACTCCCGGCTCGTCCGCGGCCTGGTCTCGACCGGGCGCCTGCTGTCGGAGAAGGTGCTGCTGTCCGCCGGATGCGCCGCCGTGGTCACCCTGCTGATGGCCGCGTTCGTGTCGCTGTTCGTGCATCTGGAGTGGGCGCGGTTCCCGCTCTGGCTCGTGGCGCTGGCCCTCGGCGGCGTGGCCTTCGGAGCGCTCGGCGTGGTGATCGGCGCGATCGCGCGCGAGGTCAGCGTCGCCTCGCTGATGGCGCTGCTGCTCTCCCTCCCGATCGCCTTCGTCGCGCTCGTGCCCGCGAGCGCGATCTCGGGCACGCTCTCCTCGGTGCTCTCGGTGATCGCCTTCGTGTTCCCGTTCAAGGCCGCGCTCCAGGCGGCCGGGAACGCGTTCAGCGGCGCCGCGCCCGGGATCGGGTGGCCGCTCGTGCACCTGCTCGGGCTGGCGCTGGCCTTCGCGGCGCTGGCGCGGGTGGCGATGCGCCGGTTCGTGTGAGGCGGGCATACCGGGGCGAACCCCGATCCCGAGGGCGCGCCGCTCTGCTAGCCGATGGACTTGCGCACGCGAGCCAGAAGCCGGCGCAGAGGCGACGGGCGCTCTGCGCCGTCTTCGCGGTACGCCTCCCTGACCTGCCGCCGCGCCTCGACGCTTTGAGCGATCCGCTCCTGACGAATCTGGGCCTTGACCCGCGCGCGACCCTGCGGCCGATTGAAGGACACGGCGGCTAGCGGCTGCTCACGATGGCCCGGAACGCGAACACGCAGATCGCGGCCACGATGAAGGCGATGATCGGCAGCGTCGCGCTGATCACTCCCACGACCGCCAATACGGTGCCGACCACGCCCACCGTGGTGGCCACGCCGCCGGTCACGACGAGGCGGTAGGCGCGTCGCTCCCGCGCCCGACGAGGCGTGTAGCCCCCGCGTTTCTCCAGGTTCGCCATCGCATGGAGCGTACCGGGTCCCGATAGGCTGGAGCGCGTGTCGAGCGCGGATTCTCATCATCTTCTTCTGTACGAGTACGTCGAGGACATGGCCGAGCGGCGCGGGCCGTACCGCGAGGGCCACCTCGAGCGGATCCGGGCGGGTAAGGACGCCGGGCGGATCGCGATGGCCGGCGCGCTCGGCAACCCGCCGGCGGGCGGTGCGATCGTGTTCCGCGGGCTCGACCGCGACCAGATCGAGGAGTTCGTGGACGCGGACCCCTACGTCCAGGCCGGGCTGGTCCGCTCGTGGCGGATCGAGCCCTGGAACCTCGTATAACGCCGGTCGCGCTCCAGAGGGTCCGCCCGCCCACCACGGGTATTCTGGGTTCGGCATGCCGTTCCCTCAGACCCGCCTGCGCCGGCTGCGCGCCACCCACGCCCTCCGCGGCCTCGTGCGGGAGACGCGCCTCGATCCGGCCGACTTCGTCTACCCGATGTTCGTCGCCCACGGGATCGACCGGCGCGAGCCCATCGAGGCCATGCCGGGGATCGATCGGCTCTCGATCGCCCACGCGGTCGACGAGGCCGGCGAGGCGGCACAGCTGGGGATTCCCGCCGTGCTCCTGTTCGGGCTGCCGGCGAGCAAGGACGAGGAGGGCTCCGGCGCGTGGGACGACGAGGGCATCGTCCAGCTCGCCACGCGGGCGATCAAGGAGGCCCATCCCGATCTGATCGTGATCGCCGACCTGTGCCTGTGCGAGTACACCAGCCATGGCCACTGCGGCGTCGTTCGCTCCGACGGTACGGTCGACAATGACGCGACGCTCGAGCTGCTGGCGCGCACGGCCACCTCGCAGGTCCGCGCCGGGGCGGACGTGATCGCCCCCAGCGACATGATGGACGGACGCGTCGGCGCCATCCGCGCCGCCCTCGACGAGGACGGACATACCGACACGCCGATCCTCGCCTACTCCGCGAAGTTCGCCTCCGCCTTCTACGGCCCGTTCCGGGAGGCCGCCGACTCCGCGCCGGCCTTCGGGGATCGCCGCAGCTACCAGATGGATCCCGCCAACGGCGCCGAGGCGGTGCGCGAGGCGCGTCTCGACGTCGAGGAGGGGGCCGACATCGTGATGGTCAAGCCGGCGCTCCCGTACCTGGACCTGATCCGCCGGATCAAGGACGAGACGGCGATGCCGCTGGCCGCCTACAACGTCAGCGGCGAGTACGCGATGGTCAAGGCCGCGGCGGCGGCCGGATACCTGGACGAGCGCGCCACCGTGCTCGAGACGCTCACCGGGATCCGCCGCGCCGGTGCCGACATCGTCATCACCTACCACGCCAAGGAGGCAGCCCGATGGCTGCAGTAGGCCACACAGGCGCGCGTCACGGGCCCAAGCTGCGCACGCGCAAGGACGGCGCCGCGATCCCGCTCGACGAGCTCGACAAGCGTCTTCTCAACCTCATGCAGGGCCGCTTCCCGATCGCACCGCGGCCGTACGAGAGCGTCGCGGGCGAGGCCGGGATCACCGAGGACGAGGTCATGGCCCGCGTCCAGCACTTGCTCGACGAGCGGATCATCCGCCAGGTCACGCCGATCTTCGACACCCGCGCGCTCGGCTACTCCTCGATGCTGGTGGCCGCCAAGGTCGATCCGGAGAACCCGTGGCGCTCGGCGCAGGTGATCAACGAGCACCCGGGCGTCTCCCACAACTACCTGCGCAACCACGAGTTCAACATCTGGTTCACGATCGCCACCGAGCCGGGCTCGCCGCTCGGCCTGGAGGACACGCTCGAGGTGCTGGGACGGCTGGCCGGCGCGGAGTCGATCCGCCAGCTGCCCACGCTCAAGCTGTTCAAGATCCGCATGGACCTCGAGATGGAGGGCGGAACGGGCGACCTGGCCCGCGCCGCCGAGGCGGTGGAGCCGGCCGAGACCGAGGCGCAGCCGTATGACGAGTTCGACATGGCGGTCATCCGCGCCCTTCAGGGCGACATGCCGGTGATCCCCGAGCCCTACGCGCCCGCCGCCGCGGAGCTCGGAGTCCCGCAGGACCGTCTGCTCGAGCATCTCAAGGGGATGCAGGAGCGCAGGCTCCTGCGTCGCGTCGCGGCGATCCTGTTCCACCGCCGTGCGGGCTTCAGCGCCAACGGGATGGGCGTCTGGAAGGTCCCCGACGAGCGGATCATGGAGATCGGCCCGCGCATGGCCGCCTTCCGTGGCATCTCGCACTGCTACCAGCGCCCGACCTACGCGGACTGGCCGTACTCGGTCTTCACCATGGCCCACGGCCGCTCCAAGGAGGAGTGCGACGCGATCCTCGACTCGATCGCGGACTCGACCGGGATCCACGAGCGGTCCACGCTCTACTCCTCGACCGAGTTCAAGAAGATCCGGCTGCTCTACTTCACCGAGGATTACCGGGCCTGGGAACGCAAGTACGCGGGCGTGTGAGCTCCCGCTCCGACGAGCTGTACCAGCCGGGCCCTGTCACTGCTTCCGGGCGGCGTGAATTCACCTGTCCGCGCGATGCGGGCGATCGGGCGCGATCCCCTGTTCATCGCCTCCGGCGAAGGGCCGCTGATCATCGACGTGGACGGCCGCGAGTACGTCGACTGGGTCGGCTCCTGGGGCCCGCTGATCCTGGGCCATGCTCACCCTGAGGTGGTCGAGGCGGTGGTGCGAGCGGCGGCTCGCGGCACGACGTTCGGAGCGCCGACCCCCGGCGAGGTGGATCTGGCCGAGGAGGTGGCGGCGCGCATTCCCTCGGTGGAGATGGTCCGCATGACCTCGTCGGGCACCGAGGCCACGATGAGCGTGATCCGCCTCGCTCGCGCGGTCACCGGTCGCGAGCGGATCCTGAAGTTCGCGGGCGCCTACCACGGGCACGTGGACGGGCTGCTGGCCGAGGCGGGATCGGGCCTCGCCACCCAGGGCATCCCGGCGAGCCCGGGCGTCACGGCCGCGGCGGCCGCCGCCACCGTGATCGTGCCCTGGAACGACTTCGACGCGCTACGCGAAGCGTGCGAGGGCCATGAGCTGGCGGCGATCCTGGCCGAGCCGGTGCCCGCCAACATGGGCGTGGTGCCGCCCGCGCCCGGTTTCCTCGAGCTGCTCCGCGCCAGCGCCGATCGCACCGGCGCGCTGCTCGTGTTCGACGAGGTGATCACCGGCTTCCGGGTCGCCCGCGGGGGCGCGCAGGAGTACTTCGAGGTGACGCCAGACCTTACGATTCTCGGCAAGGTGGTCGGCGGCGGCCTGCCGGCGGCGGCTTACGGAGGGCCCCGATCGCTCATGGAGCGCGTGGCCCCGGCCGGAGACGTGTACCAGGCGGGCACCCTGTCGGGCAATCCGCTGGCGGTGGCGGCGGCGCGGGCCACGCTCGCCCAGCTCGACGACCGGGCATATGCACGGCTGGAGGAGGTCACGCACGCACTCGCTCGGGGGCTTGCGCGCGCCGCCGAGGAGGCGGGTGTGCCGGTGCAGCGTCCAGAGCGTCCCGGGCCTGGTCACGCCGTTCTTCACCGCGGCGCCCGTGCAGTGCTACAGCCAGGCCGCCTCCTGCGACCTCGAGGCCTACGGCGCGTGGTGCCGCGCGCTGATCGAACGCGGCGTTTACCCGCCGGCCTCGCAGTTCGAGGCCTGGTTCCCGTCGCTGGCGCATGAGGACACTCACGTCGAGCGGACGATCGAGGCCGCGCGCGAGGCGTTCGCGGAGGTGGCGGCGCGGTGAGGACGGCACGCGACGGCGCACTCGAGCTCCGCCGGGCCCTGCTCTCCGAGGGCGGGACGATCGCCGGGGTCCTGCGCGAGGCGCCCGAGGGCGGAGAATCGCCGGAGCGTCCCGGGCCGGCACAGGTCGCGTCCTGCGGGCCGCGCGCCGTCGGGCATGAGAGCGAGTACGAGCTCCTGCTCGAGATGATCCTCGAGGGGGCGCGCCTGCACTACCGGGAACCTGTCGTCGTCTGTCCCGAGGACCCGGATCTCGGCCTCCTTCTCGGCGACCAGCTGTATGCACTCGGTCTCGCCCGCCTCGCCGCGCTCGGCGACATCGAGGCGATCTCCGAGCTGGCCGACGTGATCTCGATCGTGTCCCAGGCTCACGCCACCGGGGATCGCGCGCTGGCCGAGGCCATGTGGGAGGCCGGCGCGGTGGCCATCGGCTGGGGCCAGAGCGCCGAGCATGCAACGGCGAAAACACTGGCCCGGGCTCAGGATCCGAGCGCGGTCGAGGCGCTACGGGCCGCCGCGCGGGTCGCCCGCCGACTACTCGGCAGCACCACCTCCTGATGCAAGGGGCGGTACCCTTTCGAGGCGCCCACCCAGGGCGCATCTCTCTGCGAGGCGCACTTGCCGAATCGACGTAGACCGCCCAAGTCGAAATACACCGAGGACCGCCAGCTTCCGGGCGCGTTCGACGGTGAGACGGTCACGCGCCGCCGGTTCATGACCGCGGTCACCCACGGCGCGGGCGGTATCGCCGCGGCCGCGTTCACGCTGCCCGCGGTCGGCTTCGCGCTCGGCCCGATCTTCAGCCGCGTGCCCTTCTCCTGGCAGACGATCGGCGTGACCAGCGACTTCACCGAGAACACCTACCAGACGCGGACGATCCAGATCGTGCAGGGGACCGGTGAGGCCGGCGACTCCACCGCGTACGTTCGCAAGCGCAACCCTGACGTCGACAAGGAGCCCGAGGACAAGTACAACCAGTACGTGGCGCTGTCCTCGCGCTGCATGCATCTGGGCTGCCCCGTTCGGTTCGTCGCCGCCGCCCAGCGCTTCATCTGCCCGTGCCACGGCGGTGTGTACGACTTCCGCGGGATGGTCGCGGGCGGGCCGCCGGTCCGGCCCTTGGATCGCTTCTACACCCGGGTGGTGGGTAACTACCTGCAGGTCGGGCCGCGGTACTCGGTGAACTCCCAGCTGCGCCGATTCTCTCCACGCGATCCGGGTGAGCCGCTCGACGGCATCGGCCAGTTCCTCTATCCCGCTCGCTTCGACACCTCGGTCCGTCCCCAGTAACAGCGATCATGCCCCGCCTTCCCGCCCCACCACTGCCCAAGGTCCTCCTGCCCAAGCCAAAGCGCCCGGGCGAGACGACCGACGGCACGTTCCCGCCGATCGAGGCGGGTCTGACCGTCGTCGACTGGATCGACGAGCGCACGTCGCTCTCGCCGGGAATCCGGTGGATGCTCTTCCGCAAGGTCCCGCGCGGGATCAACTGGGCCTACACGCTCGGCTCGGCGACCATGTTCGCCTTCCTCTCCCAGGCGGTGACCGGGGTGTTCCTGGCCATGTTCTACCGGCCGGACGCCAGCGGCGGAGCCTACGACTCGATCCGCTACATCACCGATCAGGCTTTCCTCGGCCAGTTCGTGCGCAGCATGCACAAGTGGGGCGCCTCGGTGATGATCATCCTGATCTTCCTGCACATGGCGCGCGTGTTCTTCTACGGCGCCTACAAGTACCCGCGTGAGCTGACCTGGGTCATCGGCGTCGTGCTGCTGATCCTCACCCTGGTCATGGGCTTCAGCGGGTATCTGCTGCCGTTCGACCAGCGCGCGTACTGGGCCACGATCGTGGGTGTGAACATCAACGGCACCGGCCCCTTCGTCGGGCCCTTCCTCTCGGACTTCCTCCGTGGCGGACCCGAGTTCGGGGCCACGACGCTGTCGCGCTTCTACGCGATCCACATGATGATCGTCCCCGGGGCGATCGCCGCCCTGATCGGCGCCCACCTCTGGCTCGTCTCTCAGGCTCGGCATCTCCGCTCCCCCGTGGCTCAAGGTCGAGGAGAACCCGGAGATTCCGCGCGAGGCGGAAGTGTGAGCGCGGAGGAGCAGGCGTGAACCAGGCGCAAAAGGAGGCGTACCTCCGCGAGTACTCGATCCTGAAGAACCAGGGGAAGCCGTTCTTCCCCTACGCGGTGGCCAAGGACGCGCTGATGTCGGTCGTCGTGATGATCGTGATCATCTTCCTGGCGCTGATGTTCGGGGCCGAGCTCGCCCCGAAGGCCGACCCGACGACGACCACCTACGTCCCGCGTCCGGACTGGTACTTCTTCTTCCTGTTCGAGGTCCTGCGGGTCATGAAGAACGTCCCGAAGTTCACCCCGATGGCGACGATCGGGGTGCCGACGATCTGCATGATCCTGCTGTTCCTG
This sequence comes from uncultured Solirubrobacterales bacterium, assembly GCA_963710305.1. Lineage (GTDB taxonomy): Bacteria > Actinomycetota > Thermoleophilia > Solirubrobacterales > Solirubrobacteraceae > Palsa-465. The sequence continues at coordinate 199,812 of CAVPZV010000012.1, forward strand.
CTGCCGTTCTACGACCGCACCCCGGAGCGGCGGATCGAGCGCCGGCCGATCGCGCTCGCGGCGGGCATCGCCACGATCATCGCCATGGCCTTCCTGACCTACGAGGGCGCGAACACCGGCTCGCCGAACACGGTCAGCATGCCGCCGCCGGCCAACCTCTCCGCCCAGGAGAAGTCGACGTTCGTGGCCGGCGAGCTGGTGGTCGGCCAATCGGGGTGCCTGGCCTGCCACGTCATCGGCGACAACGGCAACAACGGCCCCGGGCCGGTCCTCACCCACGTCGGCGCGCTTCTGCCCGCGCAGGCGATCGCCTCGACACTGCGCAACCCGACGCCGCCGATGCCGTCGTTCAAGGACCTCGCGGCCAAGGAGCCGCAGAAGTTCCAGAACCTGGTCGGCTTCCTGTCCCTGCTGCAGTAACCCTGTCGGCATGACCGGACGATCAGGCCCGGTTGCCGGCGCCGGTTCCGAACTTCCACCGATCCAGCCGCCCCGCGCTCGCCCTGAGGGCGTCCTCGAGGAGGCGCAGGTACGCGCCATGTTCGACCGGATCGCCGGCCTGTATGACCGGATGAACTCGGTCATGACCGCCGGCCTTCACCACCAGTGGCGCCGGCGGGCCGTGTCGCTGGCCGGGGTCGCGCCCGGGGGGCGTGCCCTCGACGTGGCGTGCGGCACCGGGGACCTCGCCCTCGAGCTGGCTCGCCAGGTGGCACCGGGGGGCGAGGTGGTGGGGACCGACTTCTCCGAGCGGATGCTCGAGCTCGCCCGGGAGAAGGCGGCCGACCGGGTGATGGACGCGCGGGTCCGGTTCGAGTTCGCCAACGCGCTGGCGCTGCCGTACGCGGACGGCGAATTCGACGCGTGTACGGTCGGGTTCGGGGCGCGGAACTTCTCCGATCTGGAGCGAGGGTTGGGGGAGATGGCGCGCGTCGTCCGCCCGGGAGGGCGGGTCGTCGTTCTCGAGATCACAACCCCGACGCGCCCGCCACTGTCGTCTTTCTTTCAGGTGTGGTTTGATCGTGTCGTGCCCGCCCTGGGGAGGTTGGCCGGAGACGCCCAGGCCTACAGCTACCTGCCGAGCTCGGTCAGGCGCTTTCCCGACCCTCGGGCGCTGGCCGGGGTCATGTCCGGCGCCGGTCTGCGTGACATCCGCTGGATCCTCACCGCCGGCGGGATCATCGCCCTGCACGTGGGGGTGGTCGAGCGGATGAGCGCCGCGGCGGTGCGAGCGGTCGTCGACGCCGGCGGCGAGGAGATCGTCCGGATCATGAGCCGCGTCGAGCGCCGGATGGCCGAGCTCGCGGGCAGCCACGGAGCGCTACTGGCCCGCTATGCCGGGGACACGATCGCGGCCGGCGGCAAGCGGCTGCGGCCGTTGCTGGTGTGCCTGGCCGCCGGGGCGCCGCCGCCCGAGACGGCCGGTCTGGCGCGCGCGGCGGTGGCGGTCGAGTTGATCCACGGCGCCACGCTCGTCCACGACGACGTCCTGGACGGGGCGTCGCTGCGCCGGGGTCGCCCCACGGTGGTGGCCGCGGGCGGACGCGGCGTGGCCACGGCCACGGGTGATCTGCTGTTCTCGCGCGCGTTCGCCGAGCTCGCGGGCGGTGGCTCGGTGGACGCGGTGCGCGTGCTCGCCCGTGCCAGCTCGGAGCTCGCCCTGGGCGAGCTGATCCAGCGCGCCGACGCGTGGAATGCCGAGCTGACGATCGAGCGCTACCTCGAGCGCTGCCGGCTCAAGACCGCGGTTCTGTTCCGGGCGGCCTGCGAGCTCGGAGCGCTCGAGTCCGGCGTCGCCGACGGCGCCTTGCCGGATGTACGAGGAAGCGTGCGCCTGGGGGATTTCGGCGAGCGGATCGGCCTCGCCTTCCAGATCCTCGACGACGTGCTCGACGTGTCGGGGCCACCGGAGCGCACGGGCAAGCCGCGGGGCGCCGACCTGCTCGACGGCACGGTGACCCTGCCTCTGATCGTGGCGCGGATGCGTGACCCCGATCTGGCCGCCGTCGACCTGCGGGACGTCCGGACCTCCGGCGACGCGGCGGAGGTGGCCGAGCGCATCACGGTCACGGGCGCCCTCAGCGTCGCCAAGGAGCGAGCGCTCGAGCTCGTCGCCGAGGCGAAGTCGACGCTACCGGCACTTCCCGAGCGTCAGCGATCCGCGCTCGAGCTCGTCGCCGACGGCGTCGTCGAGCGCTACGCCTGATTCGGGCCGGACCGCGGCTTAGAAGTCTTCGGGGAGGATCAGGTCGGCCCAGAGCGCGGCGGTGAAGCGCTCGAGCTGGTCGGCCATGTTGGCCTGGGTCAGGCGCTGGAGGTCGCGCAGCATCTCGGCCAGACCCTCGTCCAGGCGCTCCTCGAGCGCGAGGACCGCCTCCTCGTCGTAGACGCCCTCGGTCTCCCACCAGCAGTTCGGGCAGGCGAGGAGCAGCTCCCAGCGGCCGTCGTTGGCCTCGGCCCACGCGATCGGCTGGACGAGCTCGGAGTCGCACGAGGGGCAGATGTGCAGCGGGCGTGCCGGAGCCTTCTCCACCTCGTGGAACCGCACGACCTCGATCGTCCTGCCGCTCGGCAACACGATGCGCCGTACTGAATGTGGGTTTCGGTTCTCGCTCATGACTGGTGCTCCGGGGGTTGCTGATCCGGTAATCGGCGTAGGGCGAAACCACCTTGAGCACCTTTCTTTGTGACTAGACGACTGGCTGTCGCTAACCTTCCAGGCCCCACTCGGGAGGCCTCAGGAAGATGTTCCGCAACCCCACCACCGACCTGATCATCTTTGTCGTCGTCGTGCTCCTGATCTTCGGGCCCAAGCGCCTGCCCTTGCTCGGGCGTCAGCTTGGTCACGGCATGCGGGAGTTCAAGGACGGCATCACCGGCAAGTCCAAGGACTCCGACGACGAGGAGCGGGCGGAGATCACGCAGACGAGCGGGACGCCGGCGCCGACCACGCCGGTCGCCGAGACGCGCGAGCGCGAGGCGGCCGAGGTCACCGCGCCTGAGCGGCGCGCTTAGCGGCCAGCGAGGAGTAGGACCTCCATGGCGCCGGCCCTACGGCCGATCGGCCACGAAGACCGCCTGAGTATCGTCGAGCATCTCGACGAGCTGCGATCGCGGTTGATCATCTGCGGGATCGCCCTGGCGGTCGCCTTCGGCGTCTGCTTCTGGCAGAACCAAGCGCTGCTCAAGGTGCTGAACCGCGCGTTGCCGCACACCTCGACCACCGAGGTCCAGCACGGCCTCGCCGGCATACCCAGCGCGGTCGGCCAAGCAGCGCACGTACATGCTCAAGGTGGCCGTCGTCGTTCAGGACGCTGGCGTCTTTGCCGGGCACGTCCGCGCAGGCCAGGCAGGCGTATCTCCAGGCCGCCGCAGCGGAGCACGCAGGCCGCCAACGCGCTCACCTCCAGAGCCAGCGCCTCCTCGCAGGAGAAGCCGATCACGATCGGCGTGGGCGAGCCGTTCGTGACGACTCTGACCGTGTGCGGGTACTTCGCGCTGCTGTTCACGCTGCCTCTGCTTCTCTACCAGGCGTACGCCTTCGTGATCCCGGCCCTGGACAGGGAGGAGCGACGCACGGTGGTGCCGCTGATGCTCGTGGCGCCGCTTCTGTTCATCGTCGGAGTCGGGTTTGCCTACGAGATCGTCCTGCCGCCGGCGATCCACTTCCTCCAGGGCTACAACAGCGGCAACTTCGACATCCTGGTCCAGGCCAAGACCTACTACTCGTTCCAGATCTTCACGATGCTCGCGATCGGCCTGGCCTTCCAGCTGCCGCTCGGCCTCCTCGCGCTTCAGCGAATGGGCGCGATCAACGCGCAGACGCTCACCCGCCACTGGCGCTACGCGGCAGTGATCATCGCCGTCATCGCCGCCGCCTTGCCCGCCCCTGATCCGGTCACGACCGGCCTCGAGGCCCTGCCCCTCGTGGTCTTGTACCTGGCCAGTATCGTCCTGCTCAAGATCGCCGATCGGCGCGCAGCCGCGCGGGCTGCCGCCGAGCTCGCCCAGATGGGCGATAGCCTGGATCCCACCTAGTCATGCTGTTCGACCTTCGTAGCCGCGGCCGCCGCCGCACCGTCCAGGGCATATACCTGAGCCTCGCCGTGCTCATGGCGGGCGGTCTGGTCCTGTTCGGCGTCGGCACCGGGACCGGGGGCGGCGGCCTGCTGAACGCCTTCAACGGTGGCGGCAACAACCAGAAGCAGGTCGTCAGCCAGCAGGAGAAGACCGCTCTGGCCCAGGTCAAGGCCAACTCCAGCAACGCCGCCGCGTGGGGCAACCTGCTCCAGGCCCGCTGGATCACCGCCACCCAGGCCCCCGACTACAACGCCACCACGGGCGCGTTCACGGCCGCCGGCAAGAAGGAGCTGAACGGCGTGGCGTCGGCCTGGCAGCGCTACACCGCGCTGACCAAGAAGCCCGACCCCGATCTCGCGATCACCGCCGCCCGCGCCTACGCCAAGCTCGGCAACTACGCCGCCGCGTCCAATGCCTGGGAGGTCGAGACCGCCGCCAACCCGACCGCTCCCAACGGCTTCGAGTGCGAGGCGATCACCGCCTACGCCGCCAAGCAGACCCGCATCGGCGATCTCGCCTCGGCCAAGGCCCTCACGCTGGTGCCGAAAGCCCAGCAGACGAGCCTCAAGCAGTCCTTCCAGGCGGCCAAGAGCTCCCCGTCCAGCGCCCAGACGATCGCCGCCCAGTGCTGACCCCGCCGCTCTGAGCGCCTGGGCTAACATCGCCGCCAAGGGCCGTTAGCTCAACTGGTAGAGCAGGGGACTCTTAATCCCAAGGTTGGAGGTTCGAGTCCTCCACGGCCCATTCGAAAAGCCCCGCGAAGCGGGGCTTTCTTAGTTCTTGGGGACGGTCGCGATCTTGGAATATGTCCCCAATATGTCCCGAGATCGGCGTAGGATGTGCATCGATGACCGGGGCTTTCAGGCCGCCGACGGGACACGTGTTCAGGGTCGAGCGAGCGCGCGGTCCGGCCTGGTACATGAAGTACCGGCTGCCCGATGGCCGCCAGGTCCAGAGGAAGCTCGGGCCGGCCTGGACGGAGCGGGGTCGGCCGCCGGCGGGCTACTTCACCAAGCGCCTGGCCGAGGACGCGCTTCGCGGCGTGCTCGACGAGGCTCGACGGGGAACGTTGCCGGGGATGGTGCGGACCGGCGCGACGTTCGCCGACGCGGCGGCCGAATACCTGCGCTACATCGAGCAGGACCGCGGTCGCAAGCCTTCGACGCTTCGCGGCTACCGCTCGACCATCGACGTGCATCTGCTGCCGGTGTTCGGCGAACTGCCGATCGAGTCGGTGAGCGCCGAGGCGATCGAGCGGTGGGTCGCCAGCTTCGACGGGATCGGCGCGGACGCGGAACAAGGTGCTGATCCAGTTGCACGGGATCCTCGGCCGGGCACGCCGGGTCTACGGGTCTGCCCGCCAACGCGCGGCCGACGTCGAGAAGTTTCCGCTGCGCTCGAGCGGCGACATCGAGGTGTTCTCACCTGAGGAGGTGTGGGCGCTCGTCCGCGCGGCTTGCTCTGAGCAGGATGGCGCGGTGTTCCTGACGGCCGCGTTCACGGGGCTGCGGATGGGGGAGCTGCTCGCGCTGCGCTGGCGCGACGTCGACTTCGCCGGTCGCACGATCCGCGTGCGCGCCAGCTACTACCTCGGTCAGCTCACGACCCCGAAGTCCGGCAAGGTCCGCGCAGTACCGATGGCGCCGGACGTGGCCGCCGCCCTTGCGCGGCTCGCACGGCGTGAGCACTGGGTCGGCGACGACGACCTGGTGTTCGCCGGCGAGGCCGGCCTCTATCTCGATGGCTCGGCGCTTCGCCGCCGGTACAAGGCTGCACTCGCGGCCGCCGGTCTGCGACCACTGCGTTTCCACGATCTGCGCCACACGTTCGGCACCCGGATGATCGCCAAGGCCGACATCCGCCGCGTCCAGGAGTGGATGGGCCACGCCGACATCCAGACCACGATGCGCTACCTCCATTACGCACCCCGCGACGAGGACGCCGAGCTCGTGGCCGAGGCCTTCCGGCTCGCGGACCCGGCCGAAGACCGGCGGGGATCGCCAGGGCATGTCGGGACGTCTTAGGGACGTCTGGGGACGACTTGCGCCCGGATCCGTGGACATCTCGAGGACGTCTTCGGACATCTCGCTTACGGCCGGCACCGTCGCGGCGCTGGTTGGTCGACCGCGGGTCCATCCGGGATCTCCCGACGGCATCGGGACCGGAAATGTCGCGCGCACACGGTCCACAGCCAGGGACGACTTGGGACGACTTGGGGTTCCAGCACCTAGTGCGTGGAGTGTATGTCTCTGTTGTGGGTGCATGAGCGTCGGAAGAGGGGGCGATGCCGGACCTCGCTGCAGAACCGCGTCGGAGGAGCGGAGGTCAAGGGAGGGCCGTCAGGCCCTGCCGAAGGCAGCCCCGAAGGGGCGACCTTGACGGAAGCGACGACGACGCGATCATCAGAGCGAGTCCGGAAGCGGCCAGTTCGTGAGCGACTTGTCGCCATGCGATCCGTAAGGCAGTAGAACTGGACGGCGAAGAGCGATCGTCGCTGGCAGCAACCCGGGCGGCGAACTACGCCTTCCGTCGAAGGCCAGCGGGATCGAAAATGATTCTCGCCGGAGCCGAGGTGTGTGCAGTGGTGCTCTCTCAGTCTCTGCGGTTCGCCGGCTCCTCGATGCGTCCCCTCCTACGGTGGTAATTTAAATCTTGGCGCGTAGTGTCGTACTATGACGCCAGGAGCCCGCCATGTGAGCCGTTGCCTTTGATATCCGCCAGCCTGAAGCCGTGGCCCACGAGGTCGGGGAGGCCAACCAGCGCCTCGCACGCGAAAGCGATGTTCCATCCTCGATCATCGGCCTGATCAACGACCTGACCGACGCGATCGGCGAGGCCGACAACGCCACGGTCTCTCTGATCGACCCCTCCCTCTGGATCCAGATCCAGGCCGCGGCGCTCCGGGCGCAGAGAGCTGCCGGGATCGATGACGATCGCGAACAGCGCCGAGCCGTACGCATCGTGCTCGAGCAGATCCGGTTTCTGTTTGCGCGATTGGCCGAGCGCCAGCCGGTGAGTGAAGACCGGCCAATCAAGGAGGTCCTCGCCTGGCTTAACGACAAGCTGAACGTTCCTCAGCGGCGCAAGGCCGATCTCCTTGGGGTCGGGGAGCGCACCTACCAACGTTGGATATCCCCAAACGAGACGGCCGCTCCCGAGGCCGAACAGGAGCACCGAGTCCGGTGTGGTTGCCCGGGTTACGGAACAACTGCGCCATGTCCTGACCGGGGTTGGTGTGGCGGACTGGTTTGAGACTCCGATGGACGAACTCGACGATCGCAAACCGCTGGACGTACTTGGTGACCCCGCGGCGACCGAGCAGGTGCTTCATCTCGCGGTTGCTCCAAGATCGTTTTCTGCTGCGTGAGCGCGTTCACCGCCTTTCGGCTCGCGGCGTACGAGACGCCGCTCTGGGCGATCGACAACTTCAGCGCTGGCCGGTACAACGACACAGGTGACGGCGCCACTCAATACCTGAGCTTGCATCCGATGACGCCGTGGGCTGAGCTGCTTCGCAACGAGCGGCGTCAATCCGTCAGCGCCGCGCTGCAACTTCGCCTTCCGCTCTGGACCATCGAGGCTTGATGTGGACCACTTGCCGACCGAGATCACCTTCGATAACGCGGATACCTACGGCCTGAGCGCCGATGATCTCGTGGCCGACAACCAAACCGCCTGTCGCGACTTGGCTCGACAGTTTCGTAACGATCCCGACGGGCCCCGCGCGCTCGTCGTTCCGAGCGCCGCGCTCCCGGGAACCCAGAACCTTGTGTTGCTGGACCCTTAAGTCGCCGTTTCCTTTCTCGCCGAACCTGTCGCCCCCGAGGACCTGCCGACGTGCATGGCTGCCCAGGACGGCCGTTGCCCTGACGGACTTTGGGACCTTGTCCACCATCACCAGAGCCCGAGGATGCATGCCGAACTGGAGGCTTGGCACGACGGCGACGCGTTCGAATTCGCGGAACCCCCCGTATCGCTGACCGCTGTTCAGTAGCCGATCTACGACGACGTACCTGAATTGAGCGGCTCGGCGCCAGGGGCGTTCATCCCATCTTCGGAGGCTGGAGCGTGGCTGCGGCCGCGGTACGGCAAGGAACAAGCGGGAGCGCTGGCCAGCCAGCGTTTCCGAGGGCGCCGCACCTCTCGCTACGCTCGGTAAACGATGGATCCGCTCGTCACCGGAGTGATAAACGCTGGGAAGGCACTCGACAAAGCAGCGCGAAGGCACCCGGCCCGCCCGTCACCGCGCATGAACTCGAAACCGGCGAGGTATCGCAGGAGACGCTCGATTACCTAACGCGAGCATCCGGTGGCACTGCAGTCGGACAGCTCGCTGCCATCACGGCGACTGGGTTCGGTTCCGCCGGTGGAGGCGAGCGCTGAAGCGAGCCGAGGAGGCAAAGCGGATCCTGGCTGAGCGCACCCGCGAAGCCCGTGAGGTCGACGACAGCACCTCGTCCCACTGCTCGAATCCGCGAGCCTTACCGACGACGAAACGCTCGCGGCCAAGTGGGCCGCTCTGCTCGCGAACGCAACCGAGCCCGAGCTTGATGCGGTCCCGCCCGCCTACAGCGAAATACTCAAGCAGCTCTCCCACGACGACGCCGTACTCCTCGACCACGTTGCCATCAGCGGCAACGTCGCTCAGCTGAAGCTGCCGCTCACGATGCGGAACTACAGTGACGTCGTCCTTCAGCACTCCGGTCCGTTCCATGACCCCGCTCGATTCCGAGTCGCCCTTGACAACCTTCTCCGCGTTCGCGTCCTCGTCGAAGTCGTCCAGACCCAGCGGCAGAGCCGCCGAACGACCATCGGCGAACTGGAGCACGGCGGTATACAGCGAAAGCTCACGACTTCGCTCAAGTTCAGCGCCCTCGGTGCCGCGTTCGTCCGCGCTATCAGCGCTCACCCTGAGGAGTTCGATATCGAGCCGCCCTCACTGAGCCCGATGCGTATGAACCTCGCTGAGTAGCGGTCCTCAATAGGTCGACCCGACGTCCGATGGGCTTAGTTGCCATCGGACGATAAGCCACCCCGCGACGCTGCTCTCAGGCGGCGGGGGGGAGCTTCACGGTGCGGCGGGCGATCCGGGTGCCGGCGGCCGGCTCGTGTCGGCCGTAGAGCACCTCGGGGTCGAGGTCGAGACCGCCCGGCCATTCGATCGTGTGGGACTCGCCGTTGACCCGCACCTGCTCGAACGCATGCCGGTCGTCGCGGATCTCGGCGAACACGCCGCCTCGCGCGAGCAGTTCGCCGAGGTCGACGTCCTTGACGGCGCCGTCGGAGAACTCGATGCGTAGCCAGTGGTCCTCGAGGGGCTCGACGTGGTTGATCTTGATCAGGTCTGTCATGGGAGCGGGGCAACCGGTAGGACGGGTTGCATGTCGCTTGCGAGCTCGAAGTTCTCAGCCAGTTCGTCGCGATGGTCGCTCAGCCATTCTCGCACCAGGCGTAGCGCCCGAGGAGGGAGCGACCCGTCGAGGATCTCGCCGGTCGCGATCACGATCGTGGCCTCGTCGCCCGAGTAGCGAGCGTGGAAGTGCGGCGGTGCGTGGTCGCCGAAGTACATCTCGATCACGATCCCGTAGAACGCGCTGATCCGCGGCACGCACCGATGGTGCCGAGATCGCCGGACGAAGCCCGGCCGTACGACGCTCGGCCGAAAGCGTGTCCCCAACCGTGTCCCGAACTCGGCAATTCTGACCTCTCGGAACCTGCGCTAACTAGAATGGTTGCCCGTAACTACGGGCTTTTGCCCTGCAAATGGGCAACTCTTAATCCCAAGGTTGGAGGTTCGAGTCCTCCACGGCCCATCGAAAAGCCCCCGCATAGCGGGGTTTTGTTGTTCTTGGGGAGGCCGGGCGGGCTAGCGTTGCCAGAGTCCGTGTTCCACGTCGCCCTGGATCACGATTGCAAAGGTGCCGTGGTTGCCTTGGCGGGTTGGGGGATAGGCAATCGTCGCTCCGGACGCCTCGGCCGTCTTCACTGCTTGTTGGATGTCTTCGATCGCGAGGTACGTCCGCATGATCGGCTGCTCATGTGCCGCCAGCGGCTTCCGGATGCCGACCATGGCTCCGTCCGCTTGGGTCGCAACCCGGGCCTGCCCGAGATCGGGATCCGCGGGGCCGAAGGAGAGGCCATGCACGCGCTGGTAGAGCTCAGTCAGGGCGTCCCCGTCGTTGCTGACGATCTCCAAGTAGTGAATGGCCATCTTGGGACTCCTCTCTCGAAGCGTCTGCCTACGATCGGCATTCCCGGCGATTATGAGCGACGATATGTCCGGCCGGGTCAACTGGCGAGGCCCTCACCGCTAGCTTGCTCACCCTCCACCGCCGGACGCGGGCGTGGGGCCGGACAGCGAAACTGCCCCTCAGGGTTTGAGCACCGCAACCGTCTCGGCGAACGCCGCATCGGTCGCCTCTGGGTCATAGCGCGGTCCAACGTCGCGCCCGAAGGCGTGCTCGGCGTCGTACAGGCGCCAGCGGAAGTCGATGCCGGCCTCCTCCAACCCGCGCTTGATGACGGCACGGCCCTCTTCCGGCGTGTGCGGGTCGGCGGTGCCGAAGATCAGCAGCATCTCGCCGCGGATCTCCGACGCGCGCCCGAGAGAGCCCGCGTCGGCTTCCCTTCCCAGCTTCCCGTCGTGCAGGCCCGTCGGGTACCAGAGCGCGGTCGCGCGCACGCGCGGGTCCAACGCAGCGCGGAAGCCCAGGTGACCACCGGTGCAGTGCCCGGCCGCGCACAGGCCACCCGCCGTTACACGGTCCTCGGCCTCGAGCCAGTCGAGCGCGGCGCGAACGTCCTCGTCGAAGTCGGCGACGGGCGTCGCGTCCGCGTCTGCCTGCCCGCGGCGCTTGCCCTCGTCATCGAACGCGAGCACCGTGCCGGCGGGCTCGATGCGGTGATAGATCTCCGGTGCGGCCACCACGAAGCCATAGCCGGCGAGTCGCATGCACCAGCGAAGCGTCGAGGCGGTGAGCTGGAAGATGTCCGAGTAGAACACGACACCCGGGTAGCTCCCCGGCGCCCGCGGGGCCGCCACGAACGTGCGCATTGCTCGATCCCCTACCGGGACATTCGCGTACTCCTGCGAGATCACCATCGGGTCAGTGAATCACCACACCGAGCCCGAGGCCCAAGAGCGCGGGGCCCGAAGAAGTGCAGTGGCGACCCTTCGCCCCCTCCGGGCCCTGGTCTCATGGTGTACGGTCCGTTGAAGCCTCGCCTCACCGTGGCGGGGTAGCCCTTGCGGCTCCCACTCCCGGCCGGCCTTTCGGCATGTCGACCCTCAGCGGTCCGCGCCCTCACACGAAGGAGCCGGTAATGACGATTTCCGCCCCGCCGGAGCAGGCGCTCCGCGCACCACTTGATCGATCCGGGGCCCCACCGTCGAGGAGGGTCGCGCGGATCGCGGGCATCTTCATGGTGATCACCTTCCTCTCCATCCCGGCGTTGCCGCTGTATGACCAGGTGCTTCACCACACGAACTTCGTCGTCGGCGCCGGCGGCGACGCGCGCGTGTACGTGGGAGCGTTGTTCGAGATCTTCACTCTCATCGCCGGCATCGGCATGGCCGTCACGCTGTACCCCGTCCTCAAGCGACAGAGCGAAAGCCTCGCGCTGGGCTACGTGACCGTACGGGTCGTCGAGTCCTGCCTCATCGCGGTCGGCATCGTCAGCCTGCTCGCGGTGGTGACGCTGCGCCGGGACCTCGCCGGCGCCGCCGGGACCAAACAGCGCGTCGCTCATCCTCAGCGGCCGATCGCTGGTCGCCGTCCATGACGCGACGTTCCTGCTCGGCCCGGCGTTCTGCGCGGCCATCGGCAACGGGCTCATCCTCGGCTACATGATGCTGCGGTCCGGGCTCGTGCCGCGGCGCTTGGCCCAGTTCGGCGTCGCCGGCGGGTCCCTCGCCCTGGTCACGGCGCTTCTCGTGTTGTTCGGCGCCTACAAACAGAGCTCTGGACCCTCGTTCATCCTGACCCTGCCGGAGGCCGCGTGGGAGCTGTCACTGGGCATCTACCTGATCGTCAAGGGCTTCAGGCCGTCACCCATCCTCTACGACGACGGGCGCCACACCGGCGTGGACGGCCCGCTGATCCCGATCCTCTCGGCCCCGGAGCCAGTCGCGACACCGTGAGGCTGCATCGCGCCACCGGATCTCACATTTCAGCCGGCGCCCACGTTCAAGTCGATGAGTCCCGGTCGGGAGACCCCGGCACATCGACGACCAACGGAGGCCCTCATGATCACAGCGACCCGTGCGACTTCGATCGCCGATCGCGTCGCCGCACTGCCGTGGCACGAGCTGCTGGAGACGCTGGACACCCAGGGCTTCGCCCAGACGCCGCCGGTGCTCGACCCGGAGGAGTGCGAGCAGCTGTCCGCTCTCTACGAGACGGGGAGCTTCCGCAGCACCATCACCATGGCCCGCCATCGATTCGGCCAGGGGGAGTACCGATATTTCGCTCATCCGCTCCCGGCGCCGATTGCCGACCTGCGGAGCGGGTTCTACTCGCCGCTCTCCGCGGCCGCCAATCGATGGGCCGAGCGTCTCGGTGATGACACCCGTTATCCCGACGAGCTCGAGGCCTTCATCGAGCGTTGCCGCCAAGCTGGCCAGACGCGCCCCACTCCGCTGATCCTGCGCTACGGCCCAGGAGACTGGAACGCGCTTCACCAAGACATCTATGGGGAGGTCGCGTTCCCGTTCCAGGCGGTCACCGTGCTCGACCGCGCCGGCGAGGACTTCCAGGGAGGCGAGTTCGTGCTGCTCGAGCAGCGCCCCCGGGCGCAGAGCCGGGCGCATGTCGTCACTCTGCGCCGGGGCGCGTTCCTGATGTTCGCGACGCGCCACCGGCCCGTCCGGGGCACGCGCGGCTACTACCGCTCCGCGATCCGCCACGGGGTCAGCACCGTGCTCGAAGGCCGGCGGACGACGCTCGGAATCGTGTTCCACGACGCCCGCTGAGCCCGGCGTGGTTGCCCGGGCGGGCGATACACCTCTATGCTGTAGTAGGTGATCGGGGGCAGAATCGCCGGCTTCGCCGTGGTGGTGTTCGCGTTCCTTGCCCCGTCGGCGAGCGCGGCGACGAACGTGATCTCAACCGTCGCCGGGAACGGCACGGCGGGCTTCTCGGGCGATGGCGGACCCGCGACGGCGAGCGAGCTCAACACGCCGCTGAGCGTCTCGCCGACCCCGGACGGCGGCTACCTGATCACCGATCAGGGGAACAGCAGCGTCCGGCGCGTGGCTCCTGACGGGACGATCACGACGGTCGCCGGTAATGGCACGGCGGGCTTCTCCGGCGACGGCGGCCCGGCGACGCAGGCGGAGCTGAATGCGCCCTGCGACGCGGAGCAGTTGCCCGACGGCTCGGTTCTGATCGCCGACGCCAACAACAACCGGATCCGGCGAGTCGCGCCGGACGGCGTGATCACGACGGTCGTCGGCACATGGCGCAGCGGGCTTCTCCGGCGACAACGGCCCCGCGACGTCGGCGATGCTCTCGTTCCCCGACGACATCGCAGTCGCCAGCGACGGCACCTACTACATCTCCGACAATGACAACAACCGTGTGCGCGTCGTTTCGCCTGCCGGGACGATCACGACCTATGCGGGCAACGGTACGGCGGGCGGCGGTGGCGACGGTGGTCCGGCCATCGCGGCCCAGCTCAGCGGCCCCAGCGCGGTGAGCCTGATCCCCGGTGGCGGCTTGCTCATCGCCGAGGGGGACGGGAACCGGGTCCGGCGCGTTGCGAGCGACGGCACCATCACGACGGTGGCCGGCGACGGCACCGCCGGCTACAACGGCGACGGGATAGCGGCAACGTCCGCCGAGCTGAACGAGCCCGACCGTGTGGCCGCGGCGAGCGACGGGAGCTTCCTGATCGCGGACCGCCGTAACAACCGGATCCGTCGCGTCTCGTCAGGGGTGATCTCCACCGTCGCCGGCACGGGGACCGCAGGCAGCCAGGGCGATGGTGGGCTGGCCACCGACGCTCAGCTCGATCAGCCGCTCGGCGTGGCGATCAACGCCGGCGGCGACTATCTCATCGCCGACACGTTCAACGAGCGCATCCGCGTCGTGGATGCCGGACGACGTGCCGCCCGTCGTGGCATCCGTGGGCAAACCGGCGGTTCTCTCGAGCACGGCGGCCCGGTTCTCCGGGTCGGTCAACCCCCGGGGGGCTGCGACGACGGCGCACTTCGTGTTCGGGCTGGATGCCCGCTATCGCCCGACGGGCGGGTCGGGCGTGGTTTACGACCAGTCGACGGGGACGGTGCCGGTCGGCTCCGACTCCGCTGCCCATCAGGTGACGCTGTCGGCCTCGGGGCTGGTTCCGAACGCGATTTACCACGTGCAGCTCGTCGCCACCAATGCGGCCGGCACGGTGCGCGGCCCGGATCAGACGTTCAAGACCGCGGAGGACAAGGCGCCGGCATCACCGGTGCTGGCGCAGAAGATCAACTTGGCCCCGGTCAAGGGGTTGGTGTTGGTCAGGCTGAAGCCGGGTGGTGCCTTCGTGCCCCTGACCGAGGCGCGACAGGTTCGGCCGGGATTGCAGATCGACGCGCGCCGTGGGACGTTGAAGCTGGTGACCGCGACGTCGAAGCGCCGGGGGAAGACCCAGGCGGTCACGCTGTCCGGCGCCGTATTCAAGACCACCCAGGCACGCGCCGCCGCCCAGAAGGGCTTGACGACGCTGACCTTGGTCGAGGGTGCCTTCCCGGGGGCGCCCTCTTACGCGAGCTGCCGTGCGCACAAGGCGGGCGACAATGGGCCGCTCGCGCACGGGGCGCTCAGCGCGCGCGTACTCCAGACGCTCCGGGCGAGCGAGAATCACGGGCGGTTCCGGTCCCGGGGCCGCTACAGCGCCGGCACGGTCCGCGGCACGCAGTGGTCCACCGCCGACCGTTGCGACGGGACCCTCACCTCGGTCCAGCGAGGCACGGTAAGTGTGTTCGACTTCGCGCGGCGCAAGACGATCATCGTCCACGCCGGCCACCGCTACCTGGCCAAGCCCAAGCCCAAGCACAAGTAACGCCGCTCAGCGCGCGCGACTCAGCGGGGCGAGCCGCTCGGAGCACGGCTCTAGGCCTGCGAAGCCCCCCGCAACACGACGTCGAATTGACACGTGTAGAACGGCTCCTCGACCCCACGCTCGGCCATCGCGGCTTCCCCGTCGTGGCGCGTCACCGGCCGGACCAGCGACGCCTTGACGGCGCCGATGGTGTCGTTCTCGAGGTACGGGTCATCGGGGAAGAAGACCTGGGTGACGAGCGCCTCGTGTCCGCCCGCCTCGACCTTGAAGTGGATGTGGGCGGGGCGCCACGGGTGCTGGCCGACCATCTCCAGGTAACGCCCCACCGGACCGTCGGTCGGCACGGTGTACGGTCGCGGCAGCATCGTCTGAAACTCGTAGGCGCCCGACTCGTCGACGCCGAAGCGGCCGCGGAAGTTGTAGGGCGGCTGGCGCGGATCCCACAGGTCGTAGCCACCGTCCGGACCGGTCTGCCATATGTCGAGCACGGCGTCGGTCAAGGGCGCGCCGTCGATCGACGTCACGCGGCCGGTGACGAACAGCACGTCGCCGTCGCCCATCCCCTCGTAGTCGTCGTAGATCCTGACCGGCCGCTCACGCCATGGGGGATCGTCGCGGTAGAGCGGGCCCTCGACGTCGCTCGCGGTCGCGTCCGAGTCCGGATGGGACAGCGCGTCGATCAGGACCGACGTGCGCGTGACGTCGGACAGGAGCACGAACTCATCGCTCCGGCCGACGTCCGTGAGGAAGCCCAGCGCGGCGCGCCACTCATCCTCGGTGACGCGGTGGCGCTCCAGCACCTCGTGAAGCGCCGCGATCACATCGACGCTGACCTGTACGACTCGCTCGTTGGCGACGACTTTGGCTGAAGCAGTCACGGCAGCCTCCTCACCCGGCTGTTTGCTTCCACTGGGCCGAACCGACAGTGTGTGCGATCGGGAGTCCGGCCGCAACCGACCGCGTCTCCGGCTCAGCCCTTGAACGTGGACGAACCCGGATCGCCGAAGGGCTCGTCACGCTCGCGTACGGCCGCGCGGAACCCGGCGCTCGCCGCGCGCTGCTGGAAGGCGTAGCCCTCGGGGGTGTGCCGTGCGATGCCGTCGAACACGGTGCCGATCAGCTGCGTGGCGTGCAGGCCCTGGCTGAACAGGGCCTGGTTCACCAGCAGCTTCATCATCTGGAGCTGGTTGAGGGGCATCTGGGCGATGCGCTCGACGAGCGCCTCGGTCCGCTCCTCGAGCTCCTCCGGCGCAGGGGCCTCGATCGCCAGGCCCCACTCGGCCGCCTCGGTGCCCGACAGCGAGTCGCCGGTGAACAGCAGGCGCTTGGCCCGCTGGGCGCCGAGGCGGTAGGCCCACATGGAGGTGGTCGGCGATCCCCACACCCGGGCGGGGGGATACCCGATCTTGGCGTCAGACGCGATGACGAGGAGATCGCTGCACAGCGCCAAGTCGGTGCCGCCGGCGACGCAGAAGCCGTGCACCTTGCACACCACCGGCTTGGTGACGTGAAACAGCGCCATGAACCCGCGCACGTTCCGGCTCATCATCCCGAAGTCGGTCATCGCATCCCAGGTCCGCGACGGATCGTGATTGGCCGCAATCACGGCCGGACTCGTCGGCGGGCCGGCCACGGTCGTCGAGGCCCCGTCGCCCATTTCCTCGGCCGAGTCCACGAGGTCGTAGCCGCCGCAGAAGCCCTTGCCGCTACCGGAGAGCAGGATCACCTTGACCTCGGGGTCCAGATCGGCCTGCTCGACCGCGTGCTCGAGCTCGACGATCAGCTGCCGGGTGATGCCGTTGCCTCGCTCGGGGCGGTTCAGCGTGATGCGCGCGATGCCCTCAGAGACCGAGTAGATGAGTGTGCGCGGTTCGTTCATGTGCGCATTCTCGCGCCCGGACCGGGCTAGGCTCCGTCGATGCGGTGGTGGGTGATCGTGATCTCGGCGGTCGGTGCGGTGGCATCGATCGTTGCGGTGATCGTGGCGATCGCGAGCGTCCGCAACCACGATGACGTCGAGCGCATCAAGACGGCGCTCAAGCTGCAGACGAACTGCGCGAACATCGCGGTCGAACGTCCCTCGCGCGCGCCCGTCGTCAGGCAATGGGCCGGGTCGGCCACACAGACCGCGGATGTCCGCTGCGTGGCGACCGATGCGTCGCTCGTCTACGCGAAGTTCAGCGACCATGACAGCCTCGAGCGCTCGCTCGCGACGCACCCGCCGTCGAGCCGCTACTGCGTGCTGGGCAGCGCGATCGTGATCGATCGCCTGGTCAGCGTGCCCTCGACCGTGATGAGCGACACGTGTCAGAGCATGGGCGGCACGCTGATGGCGACGAGCGGATGACCAACCGGTCAGCGCCCGCTGCGCCGGCCGGTCGGCAGGCCCCGGAGCAGCCGGTGGAAGATCGCCTGGAGCGTCTGCTTGCCGTACGCGTGTGACCCGTCGTTCATCGTGAGGACGGCGATCGAGATGCGGGCGCAGCCTCGGGTCAGGAGCGCCACCTGGTTGTCGATCAGGCCGGTGCCGGAGCCCCATCCGCCCTTGAAGTAGAGCTTCCATCCCGGCGGCGCCACCGCGCCGATGCCCCACCGCTCGGAGGGCACGATGCCGGCGAGCAGGCGCATGGCGTAGGCACGGTGGCGGGAGACGATGTCGTGGTCGATGTCGAGGAAGAACGTGGTCTGGTCGCGGGGGGTGATCAGCGACTCCCCCCAGACCGGCGACGTGGCGCGGAAGTGGGTCATGCCGACGCGGGCGGCGAGCGCGTCGAGACCTCCGTCGCCGATCAGCTCGTCGAGGCGGTTGGCTGGGTCGTTGTCGGACCGCGTGATCATCGGGAACAGCAAGGACGTGTCCCCGCCACCGAGCGGGCGGTTCGCGACCGTCGGTCGATCGAGGTAGGCCACCATGAGCATCGCCTTGAGCACGCTGGCCGACCACTCCTGGTGGTCGGGCCGGTACCCGTAGAAGGCGGTGGAGGTGCGGACGGCGAAGGCGATGTCACCTCGCCGGTGGTTCCCGTAGCCGATCGCGGACAGCATGTGCGGCCGCCAGACCGCGTCGAGCGGCTTGCCCACCCCCGGCACGAGGCAAGGCGTCGCGCCCCGAGCGGAGGCGCCACTCCCGACCGTGGCGAGTGCGACCGCCGTGAACACCACAAGCGCCTTGAGGGGCCTCAAGCGCCGGACCGTACGGCGGCCCCGTGGGCAAATCAAGTGACTACATTCGGGGCGTGGCCAGCTGAGATGACGTTCGCGCCGAGTCGATCGACCGGCGCACCCGGCGGCGAACGGAAGTATGTTCGCCGCCATATGCTCACCACCCTTCGCCGCGCCCTGGCCACGGGCGCGCTCACCGTGGCCGCGATGCTCGCGGTCCCCGCGATCGCCGCCGCCCAGACGCCGACGCCCTTTGGTCACGCTTGCGTAGCCCAGAACGGCGTCCGCTTCTGCCCCACCACCGACGGCGCCGCCGGACAGACGGTGAACGGCGTGCCCTCGTTCGACGGCGTGCCGCTCGACGTCGACGTGACGCTGCCGGCCACCGGCAACGGGCCGTTCCCGACGATCGTGATGCTCCACGGTTACGGCAACGACAAGACCTCGTTCGAGTCGACGACGGCGGCGGGCACCGGCACCACCACCTACCACTACAACAACATCTTCTACGCCCAGCAGGGCTACGCGGTGGTCAACTACACCGCGCGCGGGTTCGGCCACTCCTGCGGCGGCGGCCCGACCGCGATCCACACCGGCGCGTGCGTGAACGGCTACATCCATCTCGCCGACACCCGCTACGAGGCCCACGACACGCAGTACCTGCTCGGGCTGCTCGTCGACGAGGGCATCACCAAGCCGGGTGCGATCGGCGTCACCGGGATCTCCTACGGCGGTGGCCAGAGCCTGGAGCTCGCCTATCTGAAGAACCGGGTCCGGACCACCGCGGTGCCTTGGTCCCGTGGACGAGCCCCAAGGGCACGCCGCTGTCGATCACCGCCGCGTACCCGCGCTGGCAGTGGTCCGACCTCGTCGACGCGCTGATTCCGAACGGCCGCTTCCTCGATACCGATCCCGCCACCGACGGGCTCAGCCGCGACCCGTTCGGCGTCGCGATCCAGAGTTACATCGACGGTCTGTTCGTCAGCGGGGGAGCCACCGGCTACTACTGCAGCACCCCGCCGGCCAGCCCGTGCACGGACTCCAGCGCCAACCTCCCCTTCGACTTCACGGAGGTCACCCGCGGGGAGCCGGTGGACAGCACCGACACGGCCATCGCCGACGACCTCTACACCAACCACAGCGCGTACTCCCTGCCCCTGCCCGCGGGCGGCCCGTCACCGCTGCTGCTCGAGAACGGCTGGACCGACGACCTGTTCCCGCCCTCGGAGGCGCTGCGCGTCTACAACCAGCTGCGCCCTCGCTACCCCGTGACCCTCCAGTTCGGAGACCTGGGCCACAGCCGCGGCTCGAACAAGGCCACGGTCAACGATGCCTTCCAGGACCAGGCGGCGACCTTCTTCAACGCCTACCTGCGTGGCCAGGGCAAGGCGCCGGCGCCCGGCAGCGTCGAGGCGTTCACTCAGACGTGCCCGGCCAGCGCGCCCGACGGCGGCCCGTTCACCGCCTCGAGCTGGGGCGCCCTGCACCCCGTGTCGCTCAGCTTCGGCTCCGCCCTGACCCAGACCGTGACCGCCACCGGCGATGCTCAGGACGGCCCGCAGTTCGACCCGATCCCGCAGCTCGACCCGGCCGGGACGACCGACGCGTGCAAGACGATCACCCCCGGCTCGAGCGCCGGCACCGCCGTCTACACGATGACCAGCCACGGCTTCACCCTGCTCGGCCTGCCCACGGTCACCGCGAACATCGCCACCACCGGCCCGTTCGGCGAGCTCGACTCCCGGCTCTATGACGTGCTCCCGAACGGCACCGAGCGGCTGGTCTCGCGCGGGACCTACCGCCTGCTCGACAACCAGACGGGCTCGATCACCCTCCAGCTCCACGGCAACGGCTACTTCTTCGCCCCCGGCGACACGGTCAAGCTCGAGTTGCGCGGCAACGATGGGGATTACTACCGGCCGAGCAACGACACCGCGTTCACGGTTCAGGTCTCCGACGTCCGGGTCTCGCTCCCGTTGGCGGCCGCCCCCCTGCACGTCACCGTGAGGCCCGGAAGCGTCCTCGCCGGGAAGAAGCGGGCGTTCCGCTTCACGGTCACCACCGTGGTCAACGGATCGACGGTCAAGGTGGCCGGCGCTCGAGTAAGCCTGCGCGGGCGTTCCGCCTCGACGGGAACGGGTGGAGCCGCGAGCATCACGGTCGCCCTGCCCCACCGCGGAACGTTCAAGGCCACGGTGAGCAAGACGGGCTACCGATCGGTCACCGTGCCGGTGCACGCCACCGCGGCACCGAAGCGCCGAACGGCGCCGGCGCACCACCCCGCGCCGGCGCCTAGCTTCACGGGCTGAGCGCCCTCCGTCAGTGGGCGGCCGCCCGGGCGTGCTTGGGCAGCCAGAAGATCGCCACGCACGCGGCGACGAGGAACACGATGGCCACGATCAGGGCGTGGTCGGCCGCGCCGACGAACGCCGTCGCGCCGTGCCGGGAGCCCAGCCGGTCGAACAGCACCGTCCCGACGGCGGCGATGCCGAGCGACATCGCGAGCTGCTGCACCGACTCGAGCAGTCCCGAGGCGGACCCGAGCTCGTGCGGCGCGACCCCAGCCAGGATGACGTCGAACATGGGCACGAACACCATGCCCATGCCGAAGCCGGTGACGGCGAGCGGGCCGGCGAGATCCCAGGCCGTCACGCCGCCGCTCTGCGCGCGCAGCACCACCACGACGATGACCAATCCGATCGCCATCGTCGCCGCCCCGACGTGCATCGTCGTCCGGCCGATCTTCGCGAGCAGCGCCGAGGAGGTGATCGAACCGGCGATCGCGGCGATCGGGATCGCGATCGTGGCCAGCCCGCACCCCAGCGGGGTGAACCCGAGACCGGTCTGGTACATGACGTTGAGCGCGATCATCATCCCGCCCATCGCGCCGATGAACGCCACGACCACGGCCAGCCCGGCGACGTACGGCCGCCGGCGCAGGATCGAAGGCTCCACCAGCGGCGCCCGGCCGCGCCGGACGCGCCTCGCCTGCACCAACGCGAAGGCGAGCAGGATGACCACGCCCCCGCCGAGGAGCGCGAACGACCACGCGGGCCAGCCGTACTCGCGCCCCTGGATCAGCGGGTAGACCAGCGCGAACCCGCCCGCGATCGCCAGCATGACGCTCGGCAGGTCCAGGCGAAGGCCGGGCGTGGCCGGTGAGACGCGGGGCAGGTAGCGCCGGCCCGGCTGCGATCGCCGCCAGGCCCAAGGGGACGTTGACCAGGAAGATCGCGCGCCAGCCGGATCCAAGGATGTCGAGGTTGACCAAGCCGCCGCCGACGACCGGCCCGGTCACGGCCGCCAGGCCCATGATCGGTCCGAATACGCCGAAGGCCTTCTGTTGTCCCTCCTCGCCGAAGAGCTCGCGGATCAGGCCGAAGCCCTGCGGGACCATCAGCGCCGCGAGGACGCCCTGGAGCGTGCGGGCTCCGACGAGCGCGCCGGCCGAAGGCGCGAACGCGCACAGAACCGATGCGGCGATGAAGCCGCCCATGCCGAGCAGCAGGGCCCGCCGGCGACCCAGCACGTCGCCGAGGCGGCTGCCGACCAGAAGGGAGACCGACATGGCGAGGGTGTAGGCGGCGGAGATCCACTCGAGGTCGGCATAGGAGCCGCCCAGGCTCTTGCGGATCGCGGGCGCCGCCGTCTGCGCGATCGTCGAGTCGAGCAGGTCCATCACCGACGACGCGATCACGACGATGAAGCCGAGCCACACGGCGCGCTCGGCGGAGCGCGAGCGGCTGGCGGCTGCGCTCAGGGGAGGTGAGGTGAGTGCGGTGGTTGACATGGCCACACCCTCTCCACTAAAAGGGTCAGCTTCGGTCCGCAATTGCGCCGCGCACCGCCTATTGCGGTCATCTTTGGTCCGCAATGTGTGTCAGCCTGTGCGGCACCATGGTTCAGACCTCAGCTCGCCTTCTCGCCCTGCTGTCACTGCTTCAGGTCCGCCGGGAATGGACCGGCCAGGAGCTCGCCGATCGCCTCGAGGTGGGGGCGCGGACGATCCGCCGCGACGTCGAGAAGCTGCGCTCGCTCGGCTATCCGGTCGAGGCGGCGCGCGGCGTCGCCGGCGGCTACCGGCTGGGCGCCGGCGGTGAGCTGCCGCCGCTGCTGCTCGACGACGCCGAGGCCGTCGCGGTGGCGGTGGGGCTGCGGACCGCGGCCTCGGGATCGATCGCCGGGATCGAGGAGACGTCGATTCGTGCGCTGAGCAAGCTGGAGCAGGTGCTTCCCTCGCGCCTGCGCCGGCGCGTGAGCGCGCTCGGGGACGTGACCTCCGCATTCACCGCCGAGGGCCCGCGGATCGATGCCGACCTGCTGGCCACGCTCGCCGGCGCGTGCCGAGACCGCGTCCGGCTGCGGTACTCCTACGTGGCCCGCGACGAGCGGCTCACCCGGCGAAGCGTCGAGCCCGCGGCCGTCGTGCACAGCGGCTATCGCTGGTACCTCGTGGCCTTCGACCTCGACCGCGATGACTGGCGGACGTTCCGGCTTGACCGGATCCGAGGTCGGGTCCGGATCGGCGAGCGCGGCCGGCGCAGGACCGTGCCCGGAGGCGATCCCGCGGCATACGTCCGGCAGCAGATCCGCGGCGACCGGGGCGAAGCCGAGCGCGAGGCCGAGCCCGGCCGGATCCGCTTCGGCGCCCCCGCAGCGCAGATCCGCCCGCGCGTGCCCGAGCGCTACGCCACCGTAGAGCCGGACGGAGACGGAGAGTGCGTCGTGACCACCCGGGGCGCGTGGTCGCGTAACTTCCTGATCTGGATGGCGATGCTCGACGAGCCGATGACGGTGCTCGGGCCGCCCGAGCTGGCGGAGGCGGCGCGCAGCCTCGTCGCGCGGCTCACCGCCGCGGCTTAGCCCGGCCTAGCCGGGCCGGGGTCCCTTCGCAGCCCGTAGGCGGTTGGGAGATAACTTCAGCATGGAGGTAGTTTTATCCCACGCCCTGGGAGCGCCGGGACGCGTGCTCCAAGCTCAGACCCGCGCCGGCGGGCTGCTCCCAAGCGCGCGGCCGGACGCGTCCAGCGCCGTCACCGCGACGTACCCGGACGCGCTCCCCAGCGCGATCGCGGTCTCGAACCCGCGCCGCGGCGCCACCGTCGCCGGCTGGAGCGAGGACGGGCTCGAGCCGCCGCGCACCAACCAGGCCGCCACCTGGGTGGCGCCGTTCCAGCTCACATACAGCGTGCTGTCGCCGCTGCGGCGATCGGTGCATCACCGCGACCGCGGGGGCGCCGGTGGGGGTGCCGATCCAGGAGTAACGGTAGTCGCGGTAGGACTGACACCCCAAGGGCAGCCGCAGGTCGGAGACGAGCTGCCCCGTCGTGTCGAACTCGCTCATCCACGGCATGACTCCCCAGCCGACGATCACGTGCCCGTTGCCGAGCATCTGGAGGTTGCCCATGGCGGAGGCGAGCAGGTGACGGGGATGCCGGTAGGAGTGCAACATCCTGGGCGCGCTTGTGCTTGGCGTCGATCTCGAGGACGAGACCTCGGGACTGCGACTCGGTCTGGGCCTGACCCATGCCGTCGTCGAACATCGTGATCACCGAGCCCAACGGGAGTCGCGCATCGTGCTGCCACGAGAATCGCGCCGGCCGCGGCAGCGCGAAGTCGCTCCGCTTTCCGCCCAGCCGCCAGATCACGTGCCCGGTGTGCCGCGCGATCTTGTACAGCGCCCAGGTGTGGCGCGCCCCGACGAGCAGCTGCCCGTCGGGCGTGACGTCGATCGAGTTGGCATGCAGATAGTCGAACGCGTTCCACGGCGAGGCATGGGATTCCGACAGGTCGACGTGCCCGAGCCCGCGCCACTCGAGCACCAGCCGACCGCTCGCCACGTCGATCTCCTGGACGATGGAGTCGAGCACGTGGCCCTCCTTGGGACCGCCGACGCGCGAGAGATCGGCCGACACCGTCTCGGGAAAGCACGTGATCAGTGCCGTCCCCTGTGGCGTGAGCAGGAACTCGTGCAGGTCGGCGTGCCTTCCATGCGCTGCGCGGACGCGGGCGATCTCGCGGTAGGAGGTGTCGACGATCACGCCTTCGCCCTGGCCGTAGCCGGAGATCACCTTGCCCTCCCACCAGGTCAGGACCAGCTGCCCCTTGTACACCTGCACCCGGATGTTCGAGGAGAGGTGGCCGTTGGGCACGGGCTGGAACCAGACCGGCTGCCCGGCCGCGTCCACGATCAGGGGACCTGCCTGGGCGCCGCGGGTCGCAGTCGGGCCGAGGAACGAGTAGCCGGTGGCGCTCGTCCCGGACGAGGGCGAGCCGGCGATGCTCGTCGCCGGCGGACGCAGGTCCGGGCGCGAATGGAACTGCACGGCGCCGGCCGGAGCCGCCTGGGGCTCGGGACTCACCGCTCCGGCTGCGTACGCCCGGCCGCCGACCAGCGAAACCGCTGCCGCCCCGCCCGCGGCCCGGAGGAACTGCCCGCGCGTCAGGTGCCTCGCTGCGCCCTCCACCCCGCTCCTCTCACGTGCTCGTCGCGCCCGATGCGATCGTCTTCGAGGTTCCGAGCACCCGTCCGTTCGTCGCCATCGCCTCCACGGCCACGTAGGGCTGCCCGGTTACCGCCATCTGCGTCTCGAAACCTTGCTTGGACACAGTTCGGACGACGCTCAGGCCGCTCGCGGACTTCCCGCCGAGCACCCGCCACGACGCCACGTTGGTGGCGCCGTTCCAGCTTGCGTACACGGTCGTGTTGGATCCACTGCTCGAGGCCGCGATCGCCGGCGGCGTAGTCGGCGTCCCGCTCCACGGCAGACGGTATACGCGGTAGCTCGTGTTCGTGTCGATAAACCGTCCGTCGAACACGATCTGGCCCTCGGAGTCGAACTCGGTGAAGTAGGGCTGTTCCCCCCAGCCGACGAACCTGTCGCCATCCTTCAGCGTCTGCGTGTTGCCCTCGAAGTCGGCGAGCAGGGCCGGGGAATGCTCGTCCTGGCGCACGAGCTTGACGGTCTTGCGCGCGGGGTTGAGCCGCAGCACGACCGCGCGTGATTGTGCGTGCACGGTGGGGGGCCCGGCGCCGTCGTCGAACGCGGTCACGATCTGGTCGTCGCCCGGATGGACCCTCACGTCGTGCTGGAAGGCGAACGATGTTCCCGGTCCCATCTTGAAGCTCGACTGGTTGCCGCCGAGCGTCCAGATCACGCGTCCGGAGTCGTGGTCGACGTTGTATGCCGCCCACGTGTTGCGGGCCGAGACGACCAGGTTGCCGTCCGGAACCTGCTGGACGGCGTTCACGTGGAAGTAGTCGAACGGCTGACCCGCCGCGGGCAGGGGCTCATGCGTCTGAGCGAGAGGGACGTGATCGAGGCTGTCCCACTGGAACAGCACCAGACCCGTCCGGATGTCGATCTCCTGCACCACTGCGTCGAGCACGATCTCACGCGACGATCCTCGGACCGACGTGGCGTTCCAGTACACGGGGTAGTAGGCGGTGATCAGGGCGGTGCCCTGCGGCGTGAGCTGGAACTCGTGGAGATCGGCCTGCAGCCCGTTGCCGGCGCGGACGACGCGGATCTGCCGGTAGGACGAGTCGGTGATCACGTCCTGCCCGAACCCGATGCCGGCGCCCTCCCGTCCCTGCCACCAGGTGAGCACACGACGTCCCGCGAACCTCTGCACGCGGAAGTCGTCCGCGTGCTCGCCATCGGGCAGCGCCTTGAACCAGACCAGGTTGCCCTGGCCGTCGACGATCATGGGGCCGTTCTGGAGCGGGCCGGTCTGGGGCCCGAGGAAGATGTCTCCCTGCCCGTCCCGGGCCGTTGACTTGGACACCTCGACAGCGGCCGGCGTGAGGTCGGGACGCGAGTGGAACTGGAGGACATCCCCCGCGGTCCGCGGTGAGGGCACGTTCGGCGCGAGCGGGATCGCGCCCGCCGGGGTGGCCACGGTGAACCGGTAGGCCCCTCGGCGGCCGCCCTGGATGTCCAGCGACGTGCGCACCGTCACGACCTCGCCGGCCGTGAACGGCCTGGCCGGGAGGAAGCTTCCTCCGTCCCCGTCGGAGTCCGCCAGCACCCGGCCGCTGTGCCGGCCGCTGTGCGAGCCGGTCACCGTGATCTTGCCGAGGCTCGCGGCCGGGATGCCTCGGAATGTGAGCTGAGTCTGCGGCGTGGCCACGCGTGCGCCCGGAACCGGGAACACGTTCACGATCGTGGGCCCGCCCCGCGCCACGGCCATCACGGCGAGCGCCACGGCGACCAGCGCCAGAGGCAGCAACCACACGGGGAAGTGTCGACGGAGGCTCATCGATAGGCGAAACCGGTGCGAGCTCTCGGTGGCGGAAGCATCGCGTTCGTCATTGGTAGCTGGGGCGGCGTAAGTTTTCCGTCACGTGCCGACCGGCGATGCCTCCACCCGAACACCCGGCGAACTCGGGAGCCCGTCCGGGCTCGACCTGTCCGCCATCCGGGCGCGCTTCTCGGCGCTGTCCCGCGATATCGCGGGGTCACCGGCGGTCTATCTGGATGGACCGGGGGGGTCGCAGACCCCGGACACCGTCGCCCATGCCGTGGCGGCTTATCTGACCTCTAAGAACGCTAACACGGATGGCCCGTTCGTCACCTCCACCGCCACCGATCGGCTGATCGCGGATGCGCGGCTCGCCGCGGCGGACTTCCTCGGCTGCACGGCGGACGAGATCGTGTTCGGCGCCAACACGACCACGATCAACTTCCTGCTTGCGCACGCCCTGGCCCGCACGCTCGAGCCGGGCGATGAGATCGTCGTGACCGAGCTCGACCACGACGCCAACGTCGCGCCGTGGCTGCTCATAGCCGGTGATCACGGGCTGACGGTGCGCACCGCGCCGCTGCACCGTCGCGACGGCACGCTCGACCTGGATGCGCTCGGGGCTCTCATCGGCGCACGCACGCGCGTCCTCGCCTGCACCCTCGCGTCGAACGCGCTCGGCTCGGTCACGAACATCGAGCGCATCGCGGACGCGGCGCGCGCGGCGGGTGCCCTCGTGTGGCTCGACGGCGTGCATCTGGCGCCGCACCGCCGGCTGGACCGCGTCCGGCTCGGTGCGGACGTGCTGCTGACCTCGCCCTACAAGTACTTCGGCCCGCACCTGGGCGTGGCTGCCGTCCGTGGCGATCTGGCCCGCTCGCTCCCGGCTGACCGGGTCCGCCCGGCTCACGAGCTCCCGCCCGGTCACCGCTTCGAGACCGGAACCCTCTCGCACGAGGCGCTGGCGGGCTTCGCGGCCGCGATCGAATACCTCGAATCGCTGGGCGGCGACGCCGGCGATCGCCGAGCGCGTCTCGACCTCGCCTACGACCGGATCGAGGCCCACGAGCGCGCGTTGACCGAGCTCACGCTCGAGCGGCTGCAAGCGGTCCCGGGCCTGCGCCTCTACGGGATCGCGGACCCGGCCCGCGCCGGGGAGCGCACGCCGACCTTCTGCTTCAACCTCGAGGGCTGGGACCCGGAGGCGCTGAGTGCCGAGCTCGGTCGCCGCGGACTCTTCACCTACCACGGCGACTACTACGCGCTCGGTGCGATGACCGCGCTCGGGCTCGAGGAGTCGGGCGGCGCCGTCCGCGCCGGCTACCTCCACTACACGACCCGGCAAGAGGCCGAGCGGCTGTGCGCCACCGTGGCCGCGCTGGCGCGGTGATCCGCCGAAGGACGCGCTCCGTATCAGGGGCGTCCATCGCGTCCGTCTCTTGAAGGGAGACTTCAGTGTCAGCAGAGCAGCAACAGCAACGGCCCGGTACGGACCGCAAGCAGTTCCTCGGCCGGTCATTGGCTGCCGGCGCCGGCGTCCTCGCCGGTGGCTCGGCCCTCGACCTGCTCGCCCCGTCGTTCGCCGCCGCCAAGAAGGCGGGGGTGACCAAGGGCGATCTGGCCATCCTGGGCGCAGCGCAGATCGCCGAGGCCCTGGCCGTGACGACGTACACCAACATCATCGACCGCTCGCCGTTCTTCAAGCACCTGCCCGAGGACGACCAGGGTTACCTGGTGGCGGCGCGCCAGGAGGAGATGTCCCACTACGCGCTCGAGAAGAGCGTGACGCGCAAGCCCTCGCCGTTCACGACCTTCTACTACCCGCCGAAGATGTTCGCGGATACCCAGACGACGCTCAACGTCCTCGTCTCGCTCGAGGATGCGTTCATCGCTGCCTACCTCGTCGGCGTGCGCAACTTCAGCACCCCGGCGCTCCGCGTGACCGCCGCGCGCATCATGGGAATCGAGAGCGACCATCGCACCCTCGCCCGAGTGGTGGGCGGCGACGTGACGAAGGGCGACGGCGGCCCGATCGAGAAGATCACCGGCGTCCAAGGCCACGCCGAGAGCATCGATCCGCCGAACAACAACGGCTACGAGCGCACGCTCAAGTGGACCAAGATCAGCCAGGCGGTGACCGCGCTGACTCCGTTCGCCGACAAGGCCGCCGCCGGTAAGGCCGGGTTCGACACGAGCAAGCCCTACCAGTTCAAGCCGTTCACGCCCACGCTCCCGAACGGACTGGGCGCGTTCCACTCGTTCGCCGGGTAATAGCCCGAGTCCCGAGACCGTTCCGCCGGGCCTCCGTGCCCGGCGGGGCCCCGGCGCCCCTCCGGCGCGCTAAGCGCTACGGTGCGCCGGCGTGCAGCCCGTGTTGCTCGTCCACGCCGGCGCCGGGCCGCGACGTCCGGACGACGGTCACGCCCCCGATCGGCTCGCGGCGCTCCGCACCGCGCTCCAGGCCGGCGCGGCGCGCCTCGGAGATGGAGCGCTCGCCGCGTGCATCGCCGCCGTGTGCGCGCTCGAGGACGAGCCGCTGTTCAACGCCGGCCTCGGCGCGGCCCTGGCTCGCGACGGCGGCGCCTGGTGCGATGCCGCCGTGATGACCGGCGACGGCCGCGCCGGCGCGGTGGCCGGCGTTGCGGGAATCCGCCACCCGGTGAAGGCCGCCGCAGCAGTGCGCGACGAAGGCGAGATGGTGCTGTGGGCGGCGCATTCGGACGCGCTCGCCTCCCGTTACGGCCTCGAGCGCGTGAGGCCGGACACGCTGGTGACCGACCGCCAGCGGGATCGCTTGGAGGCCCACCTGGCGGGAGCCGAGGAACCGGGGATGGGCATGGGGACCGTGGGAGCGGTGTGCCTGGACGCCCGTGGCCGCCTCGCCGCCGCCACCAGCACGGGCGGACGCACCGGCAAGGCGCCGGCTCGGGTCGGCGACTCGCCGATCATCGGAGCCGGGACGTGGGCGCACGCGGACACGTGTGCCGTGTCCGCGACCGGGGAGGGCGAGGCCTTCATCCTGGCCTCGTTCGCGCACGAGGTGCATGCGCGCATGCGCCACCGCAGGGCTCCGCTCGACGCGGCCGCGCACGATGCGCTTCAGGATGTGCTCAGCGCCGGCGGACGGGGCGGGGCGATCTGCGTCGCCGCCGAGGGAGCTTCGCAATGCCCGCCACCGATCGGGTCTTCCAGCGGGGGTGGCTGGCCGGTGACGACGCCCCAGAGTGCCGGCTCGAGGCCGATTCCTAGGGGAATCGTGTGGCGGACGGTGAGTCGCCGAGTCTCACCCGCGAGTGCGGCCCTTCCAGCCTGGGCGCCCGCCTACGAGTCATCCACACCCATATTCGACACCGCCTCGCCAAAGCCTTAGCGATTCCTTCATGGAGCAGGTAGGAACCCCGGATCCACGCGCGATTCCCGGCCGTCCGGCGTGGCGCCGGCATCGCCCACGGAGGTACGGCCTGTCGGGAACCCTGCTTAGCTTGGGCCGATGAAGAGAACCGCGATAGCCATCCTCGCCGCCCTCGCCATCGCCGGCTGCGGCGGGCAGGCGCACGTCTCCTCGACCACCACCACGAGCTCCACGTCGACCCAGGCCGCCACCACGGCCACCTCGGCGACTACGACGGCGACGGCGCCCAAGACCACGGCAACCACGACCTCGACGTCGGCGCCGAGTCCGCCCGCGACGACGACCACGTCGGCCGCCTCGACCGGCGGGAGCGCGCCCACGACCCAGACGACCTCGAGTACGACGAGCCACTCGCCGACCCCGGCTCAGGTTGCGGCGGCCAAGTCCGCGCTCCCCGGATGCCAGAAGGAGCAGCCGAGCCTCACGCTGGCCGACCTCGAGCAGGAGGCGATGTCCCCCGAAGGCATCCAGTGCTGATCCCGGACGGCCGCCGGTAGCCGGTGGCCGCGGACGCGGGAATCGTCGTGGGCGAGGACGGCGTCGCCCGCTGCTGGTGGGGGACCTCGGCGCCGGAGTACCGCGCCTACCACGACACCGAGTGGGGGTTCCCGGTCGCCGACGACGTGCGGCTGTTCGAGAAGCTGAGCCTCGAGGGCTTCCAGGCCGGCCTCTCATGGCTGACGATCCTGCGCAAGCGGGAGGCGTTCCGGCGCGCCTTCGCGGGCTTTCGACTTCGAGCGGGTCGCCCGGTTCGGCGAGCGTGAGGTCGCGCGCCTGCTGACCGACGCCGGGATCGTTCGCCACCGCGGCAAGATCGAGGCGGTGATCAACAACGCCCGGCGGGCCGTCGAGCTGGTCGAGCGCGAGGGCTCGCTGGCCCGCTATGTCTGGAGCTTCGCGCCGGAGCCGCGGACCGGGCGATTCGACCGGGCCGCGCTCGCGGAGCTGGCGCTCACGGCCGAGTCGACGGCCTTGGCCAAGGACCTGAAGCGGCGCGGCTGGCGGTTCGTCGGGCCCACGACCGCGTACGCCTTCATGCAGGCCATGGGCCTGGTCAATGATCACCTCGACGGCTGCGCAGCGCGAGGCGAGGCCGAGCGCGCTCGGACGCGCTTCAAGCGCCCGAGGTGCCGCGCTCCGAGTACTAGTAGCCCTGACCGCCGAGGGTCGGGTTCCCGCCGCCGCCGTTGCCGCCACCGCTCTTGCTGCCGCCGCCCGAGCCGGACGAGGGCTTGGGAGCCGACTGCACGGGTGCCGGCTGCGGCGCGGGCGCAGATTGCACCGGCGCGGAGCCGGAGGAGTGGCTCGTGGACGAGCTCCCCGAGGACGAGCTGGTGCCGCCGCTGCTGCTGGTGGCCTGCGGCGTGGCCTCCGACTGATGGGTGATCGTCTTGTGAGCCAGTGCTTTCTTCGTGTTCTTCTTGGCAGCCTTCTTGGCCTTCGTCGCCGTTTTCTTCGGCGTCGTGGCGGTCGTGGTCGTCTTCGGGGTGGTCGCCGCCACCGGAGTCGTCGTCTTGTGCGAGCTGCTGCCGCATCCGGCCGCGGCCACCGCAGCCAGCATGATCGTGATCACTGCTCGTTTCATGA
This sequence comes from uncultured Solirubrobacterales bacterium, assembly GCA_963710305.1. Classification (GTDB taxonomy): domain Bacteria; phylum Actinomycetota; class Thermoleophilia; order Solirubrobacterales; family Solirubrobacteraceae; genus Palsa-465. The sequence continues at coordinate 231,343 of CAVPZV010000012.1, forward strand.
ACGCCAACTCCTATCTTCGCTCGACGCCTTCCGGTCTCAGAGTACAAGACACCTGAGAGGTCACTTAGATGCGCCGCCGGAGGTTCGAGGTTCGGCCGCGAAGCTGCCGCAGGGCCGTTCTGTACGATGGGCCGGACCCGTGGCCACCGGTCCGGCACGTCGCGGGAACGGGCCCGCCGCCCAGCGAGGGACCCCGCTCCCCCGCGGGTCCGGCAACTACGGTATGGCGACGTTGAATCGCATCAACACTCAGACGCCGCGGAGCGTGGCGACATGTCCGGCGTAACCGGGGCTGACAAGCCGACCGACGTCCGCGTCGCCGAGGCGAGCGTCCCGGAGGCCGCGGCCGCGCCCGCGACGGCGCCGCCGCACCTCGGCCCCCGCTCCCGCTGGCTCCTGGTCGTCTGCTGCGTGGCGCAGTTCATGGTCATCCTCGACCTGAGCATCGTCAACGTGGCCCTGCCCTCGATCCAGGACACGCTCAACTTCACCACCAGCCAGCTCCAATGGGTGATCGACGCCTACGCGATCACGTTCGCCGGCTTCCTGATGCTCGGCGGCCGCGCCGCCGATCACATCGGCCAGCGGCGCGTCTTCGTCATCGCGCTGGCGATCTTCGGGCTCGCCTCGCTGGCGGGCGGCCTCGCCCCCGACAAGCTGACCCTGATCATCGCGCGCGGCGCCCAGGGTCTCGGCGGCGCGCTGATGGCGGCGTCCTCGCTGGCGATCATCACCTCGTCCTTCCCGCCCGGCCCGAAGCTCCACCGGGCGATCGGCATCTGGGGCGCCATGAACGGCCTGGGCGGCGCCGCGGGCGTGCTGTTCGGCGGCATCATCACCGAGACGATCAGCTGGCGCTGGGTGCTGCTGATCAACCCGCCGATCGGGATCGCGGCGGCGCTCGTCGCGTTCGCCGTGGTCGCCGACCGCAAGCGCGAGCACGGAGCGCCCGGCTTCGACGTCGCGGGCGCGCTCACCCTGACGATCGGTCAGATCGTCCTGGTGTACGGGATCGTCGAGACGGGAATCGCCAAGTGGGATTCGGCCACTGCGCTCGTGCCGATCGTCATCGGGCTGGTGCTGCTCGCCGCGTTCGGCTACATCGAGTCGCGTGTGGCCGCGAACCCCCTGATCCCGTTCAAGGAGCTGACCCGGCCGCTCAACATCGCGAACACGATCGTGGTGCTGTTCAGCGCCGCGCTGTTCCCGATGTGGTACGTCGGATCGCTGTACCTCCAGCAGGTGCTCGGGCTCTCTCCGCTCCACACCGGCCTGACCTTCCTGCCGATGGCGCTGACGATCATGCTGTGCGCCCGCCGCGCCGGCAAGCTCGTGAGCCAGTACGGCGTGCGTCCGGTGCTCGGGGGCGGCCTCGTGATGATGGCCGCCGGCATGCTGCTGTTCGCGCGGATCCACGCCAGCGGCAGCTCGATCACCTACATCTTGCTTCCCGGCATCCTCACGGCGGCGGGGATCGGCTTCTCGATCGTCCCGTCGACGATCGCTGCCACCCAGGGCGCCAAGCAGGGTCAGTCGGGACTGGCCTCCGGCCTGGTCAACACCTCACGCCAGGTGGGCGGCGGGCTCGGGCTGGCGATCCTGATCACGCTGGCGACTGAGTTCACGACCCACCAGATCGGGGCCAACCACCCGGTGTCGGAGTCGCTCACCGACGGCTTCCGGCTCGCCTACCTCATCTGCGCCGGCCTGGTGATCGCCGCGGCGGTCGTGACGTTCGCGTTCGTGCCACGCACGGCGGGCGCGGCCACGACCCGCCCGCTCCGAGTGGGGCTGGCGGTGCTGGCGGCGATCGCCGCGATCGTCGCGATCGACCTGAGCATCGGCGGCCAGCACGGTGCGCCGATCGGCGCCTACAAGACCGCCGACGCCTATCGCTTCGTCACCGCCCCGGCCCTACATCCGCCCCAGCTGCGCACCACGACGCCGACGGCCAGCGGAAAGCTCGCCCCGGGCTACATCTTCATGGCGAACTTCTACGACCTGAACCACCCGCCGCTGAGCGGCCAGAGCGGGCCGCTGATCGTGGACAACCGGCTCCAGCCGGTGTGGTTCAAACCGTTGCCGACGAACGTCGTCGCGTCCAACCTCAGCCTTCAGACCTACCAGGGCAAGCCGGTGCTCGCCTGGTGGCAGGGCGTGGTCACCAACACCGGCGCCACCGACAGCGGCGAGTACGTGATCGTCGATCAGCACTACCGGCCGGTGGCCCGCCTGAAAGGGGCCGATGGCTGGATCCTCACTCTGCACTCGATCACGATCCAGGGCGACAGGGCCTGGGTCACGGCGAACAAGGACATTCCTCACAACCTGTCCCACTACGGCGGCGCCTACAACGGAGCGCTGACGGACTCGGCGGTCCAGGAATACGACCTGAAGACGGGCAAGCTGCTCGTCAACTGGGATGCCCTCGACCACATCCCGCTGAGCCAGTCCTACTCGACGCTGCCCACCAACGGCTTCCCCTGGGACGCCTATCACGTGAACTCGATCGTGTTGCCGGGCGATGGCACGTTCGTCGTCTCGATGCGCAACACCTGGGCCGTCTACAAGGTGAGCATCGCCACCGGTCGGATCGTGTGGACGCTGGGCGGCCGGCATTCGAGCTTCAAGTTCGCCAAGGGCGCCGCGTTCAGCTGGCAGCACGACGTCGCGGTGTACCCGGGCACCCCGCTCATGACGATGTTCGACGACCACTGCTGCCAGATCTCGAGCGGCGGCACCTACGTCGCACCGACCGCGCCCTCGCGCGGGCTCGTACTGAAGGTCGATACCACGAGGCGCACCGTGTCCGTCGCCGGCGCTCCGTTCGGCCTACAGGAGAACCTCGCCTCCGACTACATGGGAAGTCTCGAGCCGTTGCCGGGCGGCAACGAGCTCATGGGCTGGGGCTCGACACCGCTGCTGACCGAGTACGACAGCACGGGCAAGACCCTCCTTCGCGCCACCCTTCCCGGCTCCGACCTCAGCTACCGCGCCCGGCTCGAGCCGTGGGTCGGCCGGCCGCTGTACCCGCCGACCGGCGCCGCCCGGACGCGCGGCGGACGGACCACCGTGTACGCGAGCTGGAACGGCGCCACCCAGGTGAGCTCCTGGCGGGTCCTCGCCGGCTCCGGCGCCGCCGATCTGCGTCCCGTGGCGAGCGGCGCTCGGTCCGGATTCGAGACGCCGATCCCGGTGGCGAGCGACTCGCGGGAATTCAAGGTCCAGGCGCTCGACGGCCACGGTCGCCCGATCGGCACCTCGCCGATGTTCAGCGCCTCAGGCTGAGCACCGGCCGGCGCCACCGGGCGGAGCCACCGGGGCGCCGGCCCCCGTTGGGATGAAACTCGGACATAGCCCGAGTTTCATCCCAAGCGGCTTTCCCGCGGAGTAGGCTCGTACCAAAAGCCACAAAGGGGGTAACCATGCACGCGAGGGTCACCACGTTCCCGGGCCTGCCGCCTGAGCGGATCAAGGCGACGGTCGCCGAGTTCACCGAGCAGCATCTCCCGCGGATCGAGCAGCAGTCCGGATATCGCGGGGTATGGGGCGGGGTCGACTTAGTCGGCGGGCGCGCGATCGTGATCACGTATTGGGACTCGGCCGCCGCGCTCGACGCGAGCGAATCGCTGGCTCGAGAGCTGAGGGCGGCCGCGGTCACGAGAGCCGGGGTGGACCGCAACCGCCCGCCGATCATCGATCGCTACGAGGTGGTGCTCGACCGCCCCCCGGTCACGGCGTAGCCTCGCTGAGCGCTACGCCCGGGCCGGCGCTTCCTGCACGGTCGGCGGCGCGACGCTGTCGCGCACCGCCACCGGCGAGCTCGACCACTCGCCCCACACGACGCCGGTGTGGCGCGACTGATAGCGGTAGACGGTGCCCTCGTCGTTGACCAGGTACGTGTCGAGCGTGTCCTCGCGGTAGTGGAGGATGAGCCGGTCGCATGCCTCGGCGAGGCGGACCAGCGCGTCGATGTTGGGGACGTCGAACGGCGCCCAGGCGAGATCTTCGGCCGTGCCCGCGATCGGCACGATCAGGTGGCCGAACTGCGCCTTGATCCGGCCCGACTCACCGAAGGGGGCGGTCCGCTTGATCAGGACGACGAGCAGCACGACGCTCAGGACCCCGAGCAGGGCGCCGCCGATGCCCACCGCGCTCAGGGTGTTCACCGGGACGGACAGGAGATGGTTGGCTACGGAGGCCGTGGTCGCGACGGAGCCCGGCTGCGCGGGGCTGAAGCCCGCCGTCCGGCCGGAGCCGCCGGTCACGCTCGGACGCAGCTGCGTCGCGGCAAGCTCGAAGTTGAGGACGGGCGCGAAGCTGCCGAGCACCGGCTGGCCCACCACGTTGCCGGTCACATGGACGCGCGGGACGACCGCGATCGTGTAGCCGCTCGCGGCGGGGACGCCCGTGAGCTTCTGGATCTGCTTGATCAGCGACTGGAGGCTGACCAGATTGAGCGTCGCGCCGACGCGGACGTGATCGCCCGTGAAGTGCTTGACGGAGCCCAGCGGCTGCTCGCGGCTCCACCCGGTCGGCCCCGACAGGCGTAGGGCGAGCTGCGCGGTCCCCGAGAACTGATGGGGGGCCGACGCCACCAGGCTGTAGTCGGCCCGGACCTGAATCTGGTGCACGAGCTGGAGGAAGACCGGATCGCCCGTGCTGAGAACACCGCCCGGATACACCGGCCCGGCGGGCGCGGTGCCGTGGTAGCTGAAGCTCACGTGCTGGCTGTACGGCACGCTGACCTTCGCGGTCTTCTGCGCCGGACGGGTGAAGGCCACGGCGGCGAGGGCGCCGAAGACCACGGCGACCAGACCAGCCAGGACGGCGAGCACGCGGAAGTTGATGGGGCGGTGAGAGTTCACAGTTGGGCTCCTTGCTGACGAGAACTCATCGTCGTTAATTGCTCAAACCTAGTCAGTAGTTTCTACGGATCAGGTGCGGCTTCAGGACCCGGCTACGGCGGGCTCGAGCAGCGCGCCGAAGTGCCCGGCGACCTCCTCGGCGAGCTGCCAGGCCTCTTCCTCATCGGGCGCGAGGTCCGCCACGAGCACCGGCGCGGGCCGGTCGAGCTCCTCGAGGAAGGCGACGACCACGGCCGGGTCGAACTGTCCGCCGGCCTCGCGGATGAGCTCCTCGCGCGCTACCTCGGAGGGACGCGCCTCGCGGTAGCAGCGATCGTCGGTGATCGCCTCGTAGGCGTCGCACACGGCGACGATCCGCGCGGCCAGCGGGATCTGCTCTCCGTGCAGGCCGTCCGGGTAGCCCCGGCCGTCCCAGCGCTCGTGGCTTGCGCGCACGATCTTCGCCACCGGGCGCAGGGCGGGCGCCGCGCTGAGGATGCGCTCGCCGAGGATCGTGTGCTGGCGGATGAAGTCCCACTCCTCGCCATCGAGCTCGCCGGGCTTCTGAAGGATCGCGTCCGGAATGCCGACCTTGCCGATGTCGTGGAGCTCGGCCGCGCGGGCGAGCTCGTCGAGCTGCTCGGCATCCATGCCGAGACGGCGGCCCAGCGACACCGCCAGCTGGGCCACGCCCGTGGAGTGATCGTTGAGGCCGGGCTGCTTGGCCTGCATGATCCGGACGAGAACGTCGCGGGTCTGCTCCTTCACGGCGGAGGGCCGGCTGGCCTTGCGGGCGTACATCCTCTCGTCCGCCAGTTGGAGCGCGTAGTCGGCCGTGCTCGCCTCGTGGGGGACCAGCACCGCGCCGCAGGAGGCCCTGACGGAGAACGTCTCGCCGCGGTCGCACAGGGCGGCTGCCGCTCGCGCCACCGCCTCCTGGAGCCCGTCGAGGCGCGCAGGCAGCAGGACGCAGAACTCGTCGCCGCCGAGCCGATAGGCGGTCCCGTGAGGCGTCACCGCGGCCGAGAGCTTCCCGCCGAGGCGGGCCAGGAGCGCGTCGCCCGCCAGGTGACCGAAGGTGTCGTTGTAGCCCTTGAAGCCGTCGAGGTCGAACATCATCAGCACGAGCGGCTCGGACACGGGGTCGGATGCCTCCGCGAGCCGGTCGGTGAGCTCGGTCGCGAGCTTGCGGCGGTTACCCAGTCCGGTCAGCGGGTCGGTCAGGGCCTGCTCGCGTAGTGCCTCGTGGAGCAGGATCTCGGCCACCGCCGTCTGCGCCCGCTCGAGCAGTCCCTGCATCACCGCCTGCTCGTCGGCGCGGAAGGCGCGGGTGCGGCGCGCCACCGCGAGCGCGCCGAGCTTCGGACCATCCTGTTCCGGAAGGCAGAAGGGCAGGGCCAGAGCCCATACGCCTTGGCGATCGAGCTGGGTGGCGGCGCCGGAGCGCTGCGCCGCCCGCCCCGCCTCCCGCAAGAGCTCGCCAAGCGCGCTGTCGCCGGCGGTGTCGGCGAGCGGGGGACGACCTTCGATCGCCAGGGTCAGCTGGCCGGCTTCGGCGTCGAGCGCCTCGACAGATCCGTGCAGGGCGATGCTGGTCAGAGCGGGAAGCTCGAGCCGCGCGGCGAACGCGTCGCCGAGACGCTGAACCGCGGCCTGCAGCCGCGTGCGCTCCCGACCCACGAGCTCGAGGCGGTGCTGAGCCTGCGCGATGCGCGCGCTCCGGTCGCGGTCCAGGATCAGCAGCAGCGCGCTGAGCGGGAGCACCATCAGGAGCTGAACGTGGTTGTGGCGGGCGGCGTAGGCCAGCAGGAAGCCCAGCGGGGCGATGCAGGCGTCGATCAGCCAGACGATGGCCACGACCCTCAGCTGGAGCTGCGGCGCGATGCCGAGCGCGCAGGCCTCACGCAGCGTCGAGGTTCCGAGGTCGATGATGCAGCCGGCCATGAATGCGGCCCCGTACACGGCGAGCATCTCGGCCACGCCGTGTGGCTTGCCGAAGGCGTAGAGCACGAGCGCGGGACCGAGCGCGTGCCACGCGTTGGGAATCGAGAACAGCACGTGCTCGACCGGGACACGCTTGGCCAGCCATCGAGCGGTGCTGGCGAGCACCAGGCCGACGGCGGTGAACAGGGGGACCGTGTCCGGCGGCAGCAGCAGCAGCATCGGCACGAGGATCACGTAGGACGGAACCACGTAGCCGGCGCCGATTGGGAACCGCACGGCGCCGGCCACCAGCGCGTAGAGCGCGATCAGCAGACAGGCCAGGCCAGCGTCGAACGTGCGGGAAGCCAGCGCCGGGACGGCGAGTGGCACGGCAATGCCCAGGAACAGGACGGCCGCGGCGAACTCGCCGGCCAGCTCGCGGCGGGACGCACGGTCCGTGCGGGACTCCCAGGAGTCCTCCAGCAGGCGCTCAACCGGGTCGGCGGCGCGGGCGTCGTCGAGTTCAGCTCTTTGCATCAGGACTTTGGGTCTGCAGGGGTGGGAAGCGGCTTCTGGGGGACGGCGGGAATAACCCGCCGCCCCCAGTCGCCGCTATCGGGCATATGGATCCACATTGACGTCGTCGATGTTCCAGGCGCCCCCGTAGTAGTCCGCCGAGAACACGAAGCGAACGTTCGCGGTGGTTCCTTCAGGCAGCATCGACCCGAGCGCGATCGAGTTCGTGGCCGCCCACGTGCTGTAGTTCGAGCCGTTTAGGGTGGAGAACGCGTACGAGCCGCTCAGCCCCCAGCTCGTGGTGTACTGCGCTGTGACACGCAGCGCGCCTCCGTTCGCCGCCTGCGCGAAGAAGCGCCAGGAGGGGAACACGCTGCTCACGCACACGACGGGCGAGGTTGCCGACCCGCCGGGAGCGATGTTGAGCGACGAGCCCGAGGGGTTCAAGGGATCGCCACCCGGCACCACCGAGGCGTTGTTGAGCGCCCAGCCGGCCAGCGGCCCGCTGAAGTTCCCGCCCGGCACGAGCGCGTAGTTCGCGGTGTCGCCGAGCGAGCTGAACACCTGGGAGACGGCCGGCATCGGGCAGACGCTCGGGGGCGCCGGAACCGACGCGGGCATTCCGTAGGCGTTCGCCGCCGGAGCGGCCGCCAGCATTGCACAAGAGGCCGCAGCGACAGCGATCATTCGCCTGTGCGGCCATCGGATTACGTACGGCAAAAGGACCTCCTTGTCCGGGGTACGTCTTCGATTTGGAGGTCGGCGGCTGGGCTGTCTGCGGGAGACCCCTGGCTTTGCGTCCCTGCCTCGCGACAGGTTTGCCTTTTGCGACTGAGCAGGCATCGGCGCCGCGAGGGCCTGGGTTGAACCGTCCTGGCCGGATGTACGAGCCGCGGCAACGCGCGCAACCCGCGTTGCAGGGGTCGTGCGGACAGAGGGTGACGCGATAGCTTCGCCGCCCGGTGACCAAATCCTTCAAGCTCCGCCGGCGCGTCCTCGCGATCGCGCTCCTCTCCGCGTTCGCCTGCGCGGCGGTCGTGGCTTCCTCGGGGCGCGCCGACCTGGCCAGTCGCTACTCCTCGCATCAGCACCAGGCCGGGCAGCTCCAATCCGCGATCCAGGCCGACTCCACGAAGATCCATGGATTCGAAGGCTCGATCGCCTCGCTCGAGGGGAGGCTGGCCATCGTCCAGCGGAGCCTGGCGATTCAGGAGCGGCTGCTCGGACAGGTGCGCGAAGACCTCGGCCGGTCGCGGCGGAAGCTCACTTCCCTGCGGGCGGAGTACGCGAAGGCGCGCAGGGTGCTCGCCGCCCAGCTCGTGGCCGATTACGAGACTCCGCCCCCCACGATCGTCGACGTGGTCGTCACCTCGGGCGGGTTCCAGGAGCTCCTGAACCGGGTCAGCGACCTCAAGTCGATCGCGCACGCCAACGGCGTCCTCATGTACCAGGTGAACGTGGCTCGGATCGCCGTGGCGGCGCAGGCTCGCCGTCTGGCCGCGGACGAGCGCCGCCGGCGCCAGAGCACGGCTGCGGTGCTGAGCGAGCGCGACGACATCGTGCAGCTGCGCCTCTCGATCGTCAACCGCGAGCTCCCCGTACAGCGGGACCGGAGCGCGAAGCAGATCACGCTGACCAAGCTCCAGCGCGCCCTCTCCGCTGAGTCTGCCGCGCTCGACCGGCAGGCCGCGGCCGCGGCTGCGGCCGCTGCGGGTCCCTCGATCACCGGGGGCGCGGCTCCGTCGGGTGGATGCGTGAACACGCCGTTCGTGCCCCACGGCGGCGAATTCGGCTTCTTCCCGGCGGCGGGGACCAATTACTCGGTCAACCAGGAGCCGATCATCGCCGCGCGCCTCGACGAGCTCGGACGCGCCCTGCAACTCCACCTGATCGGTGTCTCCGGCTACCGCTCGCCGCAGCACTCGGTCGAGGTCGGTGGGTTCGCCGACGACCCGCACACCCGCGGCGAAGCCTCCGACACGCCGGGGGTGGAAGGAGTGCCCGAGGCGACGCTCGAGCGCTTCTGCCTCACACGGCCGTTCGCCGGCGCGCGCGAGGCGGACCACATCCAGGAGCTGTAGCCGCCCGCACTGGGCGAGAATGGCCGTCCCCAAGTCCGAAGGAGCGACGGCCATGGAGTACGAGCAGATCCGCGCGGAGGTCGAGGACCGCGTGCTGACGATCACCCTCAACCGCCCGGAGCGGCTCAATGCGTGGACCCCGACGATGATGTCGGAGCTGCTCGACGCCTTCGATCGCGCCGACGCCGACGATCAGGTGCACGCGGTGGTGGTCACCGGCGCGGGCCGCGGCTTCTGCGCCGGCGCCGATCTCGAGCGTGGTGGCGACACCTTCGACTGGCGCGAGCGCGAACGCGAGGGCGAAGCGGAGGTGCCGCGCGACGGGGGCGGGCGGCTCTCGCTGCGCATATTCGACTGCACCAAGCCGGTGATCGCCGCCATCAACGGGCCCGCGGTCGGCGTGGGGGCCACGATGACTCTGCCCATGGACATCCGCCTGGCCGCCGAGGAGGCCCGGATCGGATTCGTGTTCGCGCGCCGGGGGATCGTTCCCGAGGCGTGCTCGAGCTGGTTCCTTCCCCGCGTGGTCGGGATCAGCCGGGCCATGGAGTGGGTGAGCACCGGACGGGTGTTCTCGGCCCAGGAGGCGCTGGAGGGAGGACTCGTGCGCAGCGTGCACCCCGCTGGGGAGCTGCTCGACGCCGCCTATGACCTCGCGCACGAGATCGCCTCGGGCAGCGCGCCCGTGTCGGTGGCGCTCGCGCGGAGGATGCTGTGGCGGATGCTCGGGGCCGAGCATCCGATGCTCGCCCACCGCGCCGACTCCCGCGCCATGTTCATCCGCGGGCAATCGGCGGACGCGCGCGAGGGAATCAGCGCGTTCCTGGAGAAGCGGTCGGCCCGGTTCCCGGACCGGGTCAGCGACGGACTTCCGGACGTGTTTCCGGGATGGAGCGCGCCCGCGTTCGAATAGGACGCCCAGCAGCCAACGCCGGCCACCTGAGGCCACCGTTCAACGCCGGCGGCAAGAAGTTCGTGGCCAAGCTCCAGCGGTTCTTGCGCGCGCACGGTTACGCGCACTGATCCGTGGGCGCTGCCGCCCGCTCACGCTCGGCGCATCGCGCTCAGCACCCAGACGACGAACACACCCTGGAACGGCAGCCTGGCCCACAACGCCGGCCTGGGGATGCTCGAAAAGTCCTCAGGGTGCAGCGCCATGTGCAGGTTGGCCGGGAACACGCCGATCAAGACCGCGATCAACCACCCGCCGGCGTAGCCGCGCAGCCTGCTGGTCATCAGGCCCGCCCCACCCGCGATCTCGGCCGCGCCGCTGGCGTACACGAGCGCCTCGGGAGCCGGCAGGTACGGCGGCATGATCCGCCGGTAGGCACGGGGCTTGACGAAGTGCAAGACGCCCGCCAGGACGAAGAACGGGCCGGCGAGCCGTGGCATCACGCCGCTCATCCGCCGGCGATGATCCGCCGGCCGATCACGCGCTGACCCACGCGGATCGGGGTCAGTAGGCCGATGCGCGAGGCGAGCCGCATCGAGTCCGCGAGCCGGGACAGATTGGAGCCGCGGGAGTCGGCGAAGCTGCCGTTATCGATCAGCTCGCGGTACCAGTCGATCGTGTCCTGGAGGGTCTGATCGAGCGGTCGCGGAGCGTAGCCGAGCTCGCGCTCCGCCTTGTCGGTGCTGAACCGCCAATCCTGGCCCATCAGGTTCGTGGCTTCGGCCGAGATCGCGCCGGGGAGCCCGAGCGCCTCGCGTACGCGCGCCAGCTTGGCGATGGCCGTCGGGAGGACCATGATCGGGTAGTGCGCGCCGGACAGCTCCGCCACCCGGTCGATCAGCTGAGGCCACGTGCGGTTCTCGGCGCCCAGGATGTAGCGCTCGCCGGGCGTACCCCGGTCGCAGGCCAGCAGGTGGCCGGTGGCCACGTCCTCGACGTCGACGAAGTTCATCGGCGCGTCGACCACGCCCGGAAGGCGGCCCCGCAGGTAGTTGCCGATCGTCCGCGTCGAAGTCTCTCCGGGCTGTGCGCGGTTGACCGGAACTCCGAGCACGTAGGCGGGGTTGACCACCACCAGCTCCACCTCGCGCCGGTCGGCCGCCTCATGGGCGCCGACCTCGCCCGCATGCTTCGAATCGGGATAGACGAGGCCCATCCAGTTCTCCGGGAACTCCGTGTCCTCGTCCGCCGGCTTTCCGTTGGCCGTGCCGATGGCCGAGATCGTCGAGGTCAGCACGACTCGTCGCACGCCTTCGGCGGCCGCTGCTTCGATCGCCACCACCGGGCCCTGAGCGTTGAGCTGCCAGACCTGCTCCACAGGCTGGGAGGCGACGAAGCCGGCGACATGGAACAGCACGTCGATCCCGCGCAGCGCACGGCGCATCGCACGGTAGTCGAGCACGTCGGCCTTGGACCGCGAGTACTCGAGCCCCCGCAGCGCTTCCAGCCGGTCGGGGTTGCGGTAGACGACGCGCACCTCATCGCCGCGCGCGACGAGGGCGCGGACCACGTGGGCGCCGACGAATCCGGTGGCTCCTGTCACGCACACCTTCAATGCGTCACGTCTCCTTCCTGAGGGAATGCGGCAGCTGGGCGGAGCTGCCGCGCGTTCCTCAAACGCCTACCCGCCGTGGCGAGAGCCATGCGTCGAGTTGATCGGCAAGCGCGCCGGGCCCGATCCGGCCCCGCCCCGCGGAACCGGATCGAGCCGGCGCGTCAGCGTCAGGACTGCGCGCTCGCCGTCACCTTGCCGCCCAGCGCCTGAAGCAGGGCTGTGCCGTCGGGCGACCCGAGCCCGGTGCACGCGTCCCAGCCCGGACCCGCCTTGTACGCGGGGTTCTCGCCCGAGGTTATGTCGTGGAAGCCGGGCTTCGTCGCGGCGGCGTAGAGCAGGGGCTGGAGGAATCCCACGGGCCGGCCCAGAGCCTCGTTCAGCAGCGCCGTGAGCCCCGCCCACAGCGGAGCCACCGCGCTGGTGCCGCCGATGACCTGTGCCTGGCCGTCGACGAGCACTTCGTAGCCCGTCTCCGGATCCGCGTCCCCGCACACGTCCGGGACGCCCCGGCCCGCCTCGTGGGTGTCGACGTTGACCGGGTTCACCGTCGATTGATAGGACGGCGGAGGGGTGAAGGCCACGCTCACGCCACCGCCGGTGGCGCCGTGATTGCCGGCCAACTCGTTCCACACCGACTCGCTCACGATCTGGCCGTTCTGAATCTCGAGCGTCGTTCCGCCGCACGCCAGGGCGTGGGGCGCGGAGGCGGGGAAGTCCACGTGCTGACGGCCGTCACTGACCCCGTCCGTGGACCCGTTGTCGCCGGCGGCGACCATCACCGTCACCCCAAGCGCCGCCGCCTCGGTCATCACCTGCTCCATCTGGGTCCGCGCCTGCTCGGTCCAGGAATCCTCCGGCCCGCCCCAGCTGATCGAGATGGCCGACGGGCCGTGGGTCGTGTCGTGGGCCGCGGTCGACACGGCATTGATGAAGCCCTGGTCGGTGTTGGGCGCGAAGTAGACGACGATCTTCGCGCCGGGCGCCACCGCGCCTACGACCTCGATGTCGAGCATCACCTCGCCGTCGGAGCCGGGGTCGGTGCCCGGGGAATTGGTGCCCCCGTTCACGCCGACCGCGACCACGCTCGGGGGCGAGCCGTTGAAGTAGGTGTTCAGGTCGGCCTGACTGAAGCCGCCACCGAGCTCGATGATGGCGACCGTCTCGCCGGCGCCGGTGGCCGAGGTCGGAAAGTTGTAGGCCTGGGCCACCTCCTGCGGCTTGTAGCTGGCCGGCTGCGGGGCCTTCGGCTGGCGCCGGCGCCGCAGCTGCGGCTTGGCCTGCGGGCGCTCGTCGATGCCGAACACGCCGGTCACGACGCCGTCGAGGTAGGCGGGGACCGTCAGCGGCCCGCGCCGGGCGCGATAGGCGCCGGCCTCCGGGTGATCGAAGACCCCGACGTAGTCGGCGCCGAAGGCGCGGCCGACTGCGTCGACCGTTCCGCGGAGCGTCACCGTCCGCCGCGCGGCGTCGGCCGCCACGACCTCCAGGTCGTGGTCGCGGGCGAAGGTGCCCACCGCCTCGATGTCCGCGTCGCTGGCGGCGTAGCCCTTCGCCAGCTCTTCGCGGCTGATCGGCCGGCGGTCGGCCGGCAGCCGCCGCGCCTCGTCGTCCACCCAGTCGAGTGAGCCCCGCGCGCGCAGGTACACCGTGACCTCGATCTGCTTGTCGTGGTCCACGTCCGAGATCCGCTCGTGCTGGGCCGCGAACTCGCGCTCGCTGCCCGGGATCTGTACACGATCTACTGATGCCATGACTGGCCTCCTAAAAGTTCCCCAAAGGTCCCAATTGCGCCCCCTGCCGACCGCTTCCAAAAGCGATCACTCCGATCCTAACCGTGCCCGGCATCCCCGCACGTGACTTTTTCCGCCCGTGCGGCGACGTGCCGGAGGCCGCCGTATGATCGGCCGATGTCCAACGTGCGGGGCGGGACGAGACTGTTGTGCACGACCGTGGTCGCGGTGGCTCTGCTCGCGCTGACGGCGGGACCCGCGATGGGGTTCGCCAAGGCGATGTGGGGGCCGGGCTTTCGGAACGGCGTCAGCCTGTTTCCCACCTTCCGCCAGCTCGGCGTCTCGATCCTACGAGGACGAGCTGGACTGGGCCTGGTCGCGCCAACGCGTCCGCACAAGCCGACCAACCCCAACGATCCCGCTTACCAATGGCCCGCCGACCTACGGGAAATCGATCAGGCGGCCAACCGCTTCCACATCCGGGTCATGCTGCAGCTCGACTACACCCCGGCGTGGGCGAACGGCGGCGACACGCATGGGTGGGCGCCGCTGCATCCCGGCGACGTCGCCGACTTCGCCACCGCCGTGGCGCGCCATTACCCGTCCGTGCATCTATGGATGGTCTGGGGTGAGCCGAACCGGGAAGGGCACTTCGACCCGATCGTCCGCGCCAAGCCGTACCAGCAGCTGACGCTGCGCAGCAAGTGGCGCCGCACAACTACGCGCGCGTGCTCGACGCGGCCTATGGGGCGCTGAAGAAGGTCAGCCGGTCGAACCTCGTAATCGGCGGCGAATACCTACACGTACGGCTACATCGACACCCAGCAGTGGATCGCGAACCTGCGACTTCCGAACGGGCGTCCGCCTCGGATGGACATGTACGCACACAATCCGTTCAGCTACACGCCGCCGACGTTCACCTCGACGGCGTCGCCTTCGGCGAGGTGCAGTTCTCGGACCTGCCGAGGTTGGCGCGACTGGGTGGATCGCTACCTGCGCCGAGGCATGCCGTTGTTCCTGTCGGAGTGGACGATTCCCACCGCGCCCGACGCCGAGCTGGCGTTCTGGGTCGATCCGCCGGTCGCGGCCCGGTGGATCACCGAGGCTCTGCGCGAGGCGCGGGCGTGGAAGCGCATCTACGCCGTCGGTTGGATCCACCTGTACGACGACCTCCCAGCCGCCTCGGGCGGGCTGATCATGGCCAACGGCAAGCGCAAGCCCAGCTTCTACGCCTTCGAGCATGGTTAGCCCGCCGGTCCCGCGCCGGCGCGCGACGGCGAAGTAACATCGCGCCGTGCCGTCCCGGAGGCGCTTCGTCTGTGTGGTGACAGCCACGTTGCTGACGCTGGCGCTCACCCCGCCTTCCTCGGCCGGCGCGTTCGGCAAGGCGATCTGGGGCCCGGTGTACCGGGACGGCGTCAATCAGTTTCCGCTCTATCACCGGCTCGGCGTCTCGATCTACGAGGACGCGACTGGACTGGAGCTGGTGGCGCCCACGCGCCCCCGCCACGCGGCCAATCCGCACGACCCGGCATACAGATGGCCCGCGGAGCTGAGCGCGGCGATCGCCGACGCCCGCCGCTACCACATGCGGGTTATGCTCCAGATCGACTTCGCCCCCCGCTGGGCCAACGGCGGGCGCCCGCATGACTGGGCGACGGTGGCGCCGGCCACGTTCGCCGCGTTCGCGACCGCGGCCGCGCGCCGGTACCCCAGCGTGCACCTGTGGATGATCTGGGGTGAGCCGACCCGCAGCGGGAACTTCGAGCCGATCACCCAGGCGGTGCCGGGCCGAGGGCTCGACCGGGCCCAGCGTCGGGCGCCGCATCTGTACGCGCGCCTGCTCGACGCGGCATACGGAGCGCTCAAGCGCGTGAGCCGGCGCAACCTCGTGATCGGCGGCAGCACATACACAACCGGTCTGATCGACCCGCAGCAGTGGATCGAGAACCTGCGCTTGCCCAACGGACACCCTCCGCGCATGGATATGTACGCGCACAACCCGTTCGGCGCCGAGGACCCGAGCTCGTCCGCACCGCCGTCGCCGTTCGACGAGGTCCAGTTCTCCGACCTACCTCGGCTGGCGCACTGGGTCGACGAGTACCTCCACCCGGGCCTGCCGCTGTTCCTGTCGGAGTGGACGATCCCGACCGCGCCGGACAACGAGTTCGACTTCTACGTGGATCCGCCGGTGGCCGCCCGGTGGATCAGCGACGCGCTGCGCCTGTCCCGCCGGTGGAAGCGGATCTACGCGCTCGGCTGGGTGCACGTCTACGACGATCCGCCGACGAGCAACGGCGGCCTGCTCTACGCCGACGGGCGGCCGAAGCCGGGATTCGCCGCGTTCGCGAATGGATGAGCCGAGCCCGGGCCCTGGGCCCGCCGCGGTGACGGGCCCAGGGCGCGCTCACCGGCTCACGGCTTGATCAGGGTGATGCCGCGGGTGAGGCGGCCGCCGTTCCAGGACGCCGTGAGGGTGGCGCCGATCCGGTGTCCCCGAGCCGCGTTCAGCGCCGCGATGCAGGCGTTGGGTACCTTCACAGTGATGCGCTTGGTCTGCGCCGGGTTGACGGTGAACGACGCCTTGCCACAGTTGACCGAGCGCTTCTTCACCTTGGTGGTGATGCTCAGCTTGCCCTTGCAGGCGTTGGTGGCCGCGCTCGTGCTCAGGCACCTGAGAAACAGGAACGCCGTCTTGTTCTTGTGCACGACCGGCGTTCCATTCCGGAGGGTGAGGATGCCGGGCGATGCCGCCAGCGTCTTGAAGGTCTGATCGCCGCCGGCACTCGAGGCGATCGTGTAGTACGGCGGTCCGCTGCTGTTCTGAGCCAGCAACTGGAAGTGGTAGGTCGTGCCCGGTTTGAGGCCGGTGACCTTGGCGGAAACCGGTGACGTCCCCTTGTCCGGCGGGAATCGAGCCCACAGCGGTGGTCTTGCCATAGGTGGTGGTCGTCCCGTACTCGAATTGCCAATTGGTCGCCGCGCCCCCGGTCTCGACGACGCCGTAGAGCGTGGCCGACGTCTGGGTGATGCCCGAGGCCACCACCGTGGTCGCGGTTGCCGCCGCGCTAGCGGACGCCGCGGCGACCCCGCTGAACGCAAGCACGACACATGGTGGAAGCATCAACGTCCCGACTCTTCGCGTCATGCTGCCTCCGATGATTGAATGGGTCGACTCTCCCGGTCCGCCGGCGCGGCTCGCGGTCACACGGCCGGTTGCAGCGCCCTATGATGATGTCTGATCACGTCGGCCAGGATCTCGTCGAGGCACATGGTCGGCGCCCATCCCAGCATCTGCCCGATCTTGGTGATGTCAGGAACGCGCCGGCGCATGTCCTCGAAGCCCTGGCCGTACGCCTCGTGGTACGGGATGAACACGATCTCCGAGCGAGAGCCCGTGGCGTGCTTGACCCGCTGTGCGAGCTCGAGCATCGAGACTTCCTCGGTCGAGCCGATGTTGAACACCTCGCCGTAGAGATCGTCGCGCAGCGGCCAGGTCGGCAAGCGCACGTCACCACGTCGCGCACGTGGCAGAAGCAGCGCTGCTGCTCCCCGTTGCCGAAGATGGTGATCGGCTCGCCGCGCGATGCGCCTGGCGCACGAACGTGGGCACGACCATCCCGTAGCGGCCGGTCTGGCGTGGGCCCACGGTGTTGAACATGCGACCGACGACGGTGGGCAGCCCGTGCTCGCGGTGATAGGCGATGGCGAGGAACTCATCGAGTGCCTTGGAGCAGGCATACGCCCACCGTCCCCGCGTGGTGGCGCCCATGACGATGTCCCCATCCTCGCGGAACGGAAGCGTCGGCGGACTTGCCGTAGACCTCGCTGGTCGAGGCGACGAACACCGGCTTGCGCTTCTTGCACGCCTGGGCCGAGCACGATCTCCGTGCAGTGGACGTTCGTCTCGATCGTGCGCACCGGGCTGTCAACGATCAGCTGGACGCCGACGGCGGCGGCCAGGTGATAAACATAATCCGCGTCGTCGACCAGCTCGGCGACGACGCGCGGGTCATGGCACGAGTCAATCGTGTAGCTGAACTGCGGACTCGTCGCGCAGGTGACGGATATTCCCACCGAGCCGGTCGACAGGTCGTCGAGGACGTGTACAGCGTGACCGCGACCCAGCAGCTCCTCGGCAAGGTGCGACCCGATGAACCCGGCGCCTCCTGTGATCAAGATGTGCATCGCGACTCCCCGCTCAACGACCACGCAAAGCGCGGTGACGCTATCACGGATGCCCGGCATCCGTCCGAACAGGGGGCAAGATTTCCGCAGAGTGCGTAATTGCTGGCGTTTCCTGCCGAGGAGCAGGCGGGGCCTTTGCCGCCGGTCACCGTCCCGGATTGGCGAGTCGACCGTCGGCTATGCTCCACCACCATCGTGAGGGTGCTGGTCACAGGGGGCGCGGGATTCATCGGCTCGCATCTCGCATCCACCTTGGTGGAGCGCGGGTTCTCGGTCCGAATCCTCGACAACTTCGCGACCGGCCGGCGCTCGAACCTGCGCGCCATCGGCGCCGACGCCGAGGTGATCGAGGGCGACATCCAGAGCTACGAGCGCGTGAATCGCGCCGTCGCCGGTTGTGACGTCGTGTTCCACCAGGGCGCTCTGCCCTCCGTTCCACGGTCGATCCAGGATCCGCTGACCAGCCACGCGACGAACGTGATCGGGACGCTCAACGTGCTGCTCGCCTCGCGCGATCACGGGGTCCGCCGCGTGGTCGTCGCCTCGTCTTCCTCGGTGTACGGGGCAAACAAACGTCTCCCCAAGCGCGAGGACGACCCCGCCCTCCCGATCTCGCCCTACGCCACGGCCAAGCTCGCGAGCGAGAACTATGCTCGAAGCTTCCACGCCGTATACGGGCTCGAGACCGTCGTCCTGCGCTACTTCAACGTGTTCGGACCCCGGCAGGACCCCACCTCGCAGTACTCCGCGGTGGTGCCGCGCTTCATCGCCACGCTGCTGGGCGGCGGGCAGCCCGTGATCTTCGGCGACGGCGAGCAGTCGCGTGACTTCACCGCCGTGGCCAACGTCGTCGACGCGAACCTCCTGGCCATGGACGCACCAGGAGCGGCCGGCCGCGTCTACAACGTCGCCTGCGGCGAACAGGTGTCCGTGAACCGGCTCGCCCAGGAGATCGGCGAGCTGCTGGAGGTCGAGGCTCGAGCCGGTCTACGTCGCGCCGCGGGCGGGCGAGGTGGAGCACTCGCTGGCGGACCTCGAGCGTGCGCATGCGGATCTCGGCTACTTCCCCTCGGTCCAGCTCCGCGAGGGCTTGGAGACAACGATCGTCTACATGCGCGAGCACGAGCCCGCGGCCTGGGCCGACCTGTCGCTCGCCGACTCCGGCCGCTGAGCGGCCCGTCGCAGCCGGTGCAGCCGCCAGCGTCTGCCGCCGTCGAGCCGACGCGCGTGGTTCGCGTCATCGCCCGGCTCAACATCGGTGGCCCGTCGATCCAGGCCATCACCCTGACCCGGCGGCTGGAGCCGCTCGGGTACCTGACAACGCTGGTCCGGGGGCGCGAGGGCGAGCGTGAGGGGAACATGGACGATCTGGCCGCCCAGCTCGAGGTTCGCCCCGTCTTCATCCCGACGCTCCAGCGCGATCCGGGCCGGCACGACCTGCACGCGCTGCGAGCGCTGGTCGCGATCATGCGCAGGGAGCGTCCGCACGTTGTGCACACGCACGCCGCCAAGGCCGGCACGCTCGGACGCGTGGCCGCGCTGCTCGCCGCCGCGGGCCGCCGCCGCCGGCCGGTCATGGTGCATACCTTCCACGGGCATTCGCTGAGCGGCTACTTCGCGCCGCGGACGGCGGCCCTGTACCGGATGATCGAGCGCGTGCTGGCGCGCTTCACCGACCGGCTGATCGCCGTAAGCCAAGAGGTCCGCGACGAGCTCGTCGGCTTGGGCGTGGCGCCGGCGCAGAAGTTCGAGGTCGTCCCGCTCGGACTCGACCTCGCGCCGTTCGCGCTCGACGGAGACGCGCGCCGGGCGGCCCGCGCTCGCTGCCGCGCCGAGCTGGGCATCGACTCCGGCGCCACACTGGTCACACTGATCGCGCGCCTGGCCGCGATCAAGCGCGTCGACCGGTTCCTGTCCGCCTGCCTCGAGCTCCGCGACCTCGAGCACGTCCGCTTCGTCGTCGTCGGCGACGGGCAGCTGCGCGACGAGCTCCAGAGCTCGCCCGAGGCCCGCGCCCTCGCGGGCCGGCTGGTGTGGGCGGGCTTCCGGCGCGACATCCCGGAGGTGTGCGTGGCGAGCGACATCGTCGTCCTCACCTCCGATCGCGAGGGGACGCCGGTCAGCCTGATCGAAGCCTCCGCCGCCGCGGTCCCCACCGTCAGCACGGCCGTGGGCGGAGCGGCGACGGTCATCCGAAGCGGCGAGACGGGGATCCTCGTGGAGCGCGAGGACGGCGCGGCGCTCGTGCGGGCACTCCGCCAGCTGATCGCTGATCCCGAGCTGAGGGCGCGCATGGGCGCGGCGGCGCGCGAGCACGCCCTGAGCACGTTCGGCCTGGACCGGCTCACGCTCGACATCGACCGGATCTACCGGGAGCTGCTGGCGGCGCGGGATCTGTCCTGATGTGCGGGATCGCCGGTTTCGAGCTGGCCGGCGGCGACGACGCGACGGCCGCCCGTCTGGAGCATTGCCTGACCCGGCGCGGGCCAGACGGCGCCTGGTTCGAATCGCTCCCCCCCTACGGGCTGGTGCAGACGCGCCTGGCCGTGATCGACCTCTCCGACCGGGTCCGCTACCCGCTGCGCAACGAATCAGGAGACCTGCGCCTGCTGTTCAACGGAGAGATCTACGAGTACGCGCGCGAGCGCCGCATGCTCGAGCGCCTCGGCCATCGCTTCGCCACCGACTGCGATGCGGAGGTCATGCTGCACGGCTACGAGGAGTGGGGCACCGATGTGTTCGCGCGGCTCGACGGGATGTTCGTCGCGGCGCTGTTCGACGCGCGGCGCGGAGAGCTGCTGCTCGTACGCGACGCGCTCGGAATCAAGCCGCTCGCCTACACCACGTCCGGGCGCTTCGCCTTCGCCTCCGATGCCCTGTCGCTCGTCGCCGCCGGCCTCGATGACGGGGCGGTCGATGAGTTGGCGATCGGCGTCTACGTGGCCCTGCACTACCTGCCCCCGCCCGAGACCGGCCTGCGCCGCATCCGCCAGCTCAGACCGGGTGAGCTTCTCAGGCGCTCGGCGGACGGGACCGTCTCCACCGCGCCCTGGCGTCCCCGGCCGTTCGCGTTCCCGGCCGCTCAGCCGCGGACCGTCAGCCTCGATGCCGTCAGGACCGCGCTGGACCGCTCCGTTCGCCGCCAGCTCGTAGCCGACGTCCCCGTCGGCGTGTTCCTCTCCGCCGGACTCGACTCATCGCTCGTCCTCGACAGCGCGGTGCGGGCCGGCGCCCGGCCGACTGCGTTCACGATCGGCTTCGCCGGCCACGGCGACTACGACGAGTCGGCGACCGCGGCGCGGTTTGCCCGGGAGCTGGGCGTGCGCCATGTTGTGGACGAGCTGTGGTTCGGGTTCTCCGACGCCGTCGCTCGGGTCGGCGCCGCCTACGATCAGCCGTTCGCGGACGCCTCCGCGCTGGCGACGCTGCGGCTGGCCGAGCTCGCCCGCGGGCACGTGACGGTGGCGCTCAGCGGCACCGGGGGCGATGACCTGTTCGCCGGCTACTACCGCCACCGCGCACACCTGCTGACGCGCGCGCTGAGCCGGGTGCCCGCCCCGGTGCGGGCGCGCGTGGCCGCCGGGGCGCGCGCCTACGGCGACGAGCGCCACTCGGCGCTGTCTCTGGCCCGCTCCTACCTCGTGCGGCTCGCGGCCGCCTCGGCGTCGGATGGATTCACCCAGTACCTCGAGCTGGTGGGCTCGGCGAGCTCATCGCACGCCGATTCGGTGATCCACGCGCCGAGCGCGCGGGACGGCATCGTGGCGCGCTGGCCGCCGCCACCCGAGGCGGGAACGGTCCTCCGGGCGATCCAGGCGTTCGAGCTAGCCACGTATCTCCCGGGGGATCTCCTGACCAAGGAGGACCGCGCCAGCATGGCCGTCGGCCTCGAGGCGCGCGTCCCCCTCCTGGGCACCGAGCTGCTGGAGCTCGCCGAGGGGGCGGGCGACCGGCAGCAGGTCGGCCTGTTCGGCGGAAAGCGCCTCCTCCGCGCGATCGCGCGCGAACGGCTGCCGAGCTACCTCGCGCGCGGCCGTAAGCGCGGGTTCGCGGTCCCGCTGGCGGATATGTTCGCGGGGCCGTGGCGCGTGGAGGCCATCGACTGGTTCGCGGACTGCGAGTCCTTGCTCGTGGACGGCCGCCACGCGGCAGAGCTCTTGCGCGAGCGCGTTCTGCCCGCCACCGACGCCTGGGCCGCGGCGACGCTGGTGGGGTGGGAGCATGCCCTCCGGGCGGCCCGCCGGGAGAAGGCCGGCGAGTGATGCACTGCGGCGGCGAGCTCAGCAGCCCGAGTTGTTGACCGTGCCGTTCGGCATCACCGTGCGGCAGAAGCGCGTTCCGGCCAGGGAGGCGCCCTTCAGCTTCGCGTGGTACAGGTTGGCGAGGTAGAGGGAGGCGTGGTCGAGATACGCGTTGTAGAGGTTCGCGCTGATCAGGCGGGCCCCGGTGAGATCGGCGCCGTTCAGTCTCGCGTTGGCGGCATCGACCTTGCTGAGGTCGGTGTTCTCGAGGTTGGCCTGGCTCAGGTTCGCGCCGTAGAGGTACGCGCCGTTGAGCGAGGCTCCCGACAGCGTGGCGCCGACCAGGCTGACGCGGGCCAGGTCCGCGCTGCCGAGGTTGGACGCGTACAGGTGTGCGCCGTTCATGTCGGCGCCCGGGCAGCGGGTGCCGGCGGCGATGCGGCAGCCGCCGACGCTCGTCTGCGAAGCCACGTCGCGGCCCGCCGGTGCGCCGGTCGTGCTCCCGCTCGTGTGGTTCGAGCTCGAGATCGCCGAACCTTTCGACCCGAAGATGGCTGCGCCGGCTACCAGAATGACCGCCGCCGCAAGCAGGGCGAGAGGTACGCGCATCTGTACGAGGCGATCGGCTGCCCTGCTCGTCTTCACGCTCTCTCCTACGATGCCAGGCGGTAGCGTAGCCGGAGGCTCGGATCCGGGTCAAACCACCTCTCGCCCAGTGGAGCAGACGCAAAGCCTCAGCCCCTTGACGAGCCTGCTCCGCTGCCTGACCTGCGGCGAGAGCCTCGAGGGCGACGCCTTCGCGCCGACGGCGGGGTATCCCGAGCTCGGGCCAGACGGCTGGCTGAGCTGTCGCGGGTGCCGGCGACGCTATCCCGTCGTCGCCGGGACGGTGCGGATGCTGCCGCCCGACCTCGAACGCCACCTGGCCGGCCGCTATCCCGAGGCCGCGATCGCGCTGCCTCGCGAACCGGCGGGCGGGGGGACGAGCGATCGTTCGATCAAACGGCGAACGGCCGAGAGCTTCGCCTACGAGTGGGCGCACTTCGGCGACCCGCGCCCGGAGTGGCGCAAGAACTTCATCGACTACCTCCAGCCGCACGAGCCCGAGTCGCTGGAGGGCAAGCTGGTGCTCGACGTGGGGACGGGATCGGGACGCCACAGCCGCGAGGCCGCGCGGTTCGGCGCCCGGGTGGTCGCGGTCGATCTCGGAGAGTCGATCGACGTCGCCCGGCGCAACCTCCCGCCCGAGGTCCTCACCGTTCAGGCCGACGCCGAGCACCTGCCATTGGCTCCCGGCAGCTTCGACTTCGTGATGTCGATCGGCGTACTGCACCACCTGCGCGATCCCGAGCGGGCGCTCCGCTCGCTCGTGCCGCTGGCCGTGCCCGGGGGGCGCTTGCACGTCTACCTCTACTGGACCCCCGAGCGGGCGGCTCATCGCGCCGCGCTGAGGGCGGTCACGCGGCGCGCCGCCTGACGGTGCGGATGCCACACCGCCTGCTGCATGCGCTCTGCTTCCCGATCGGCGCCGCGCTCTGGGTGGCGGTCGTGCTGCCGTACCGGGCGCTGCGCCGCAGGCCCTCGTCGCGCGGCCTGGCGGGCGCGTTCCCGCTCAAGACCTACGCGGACTATCCGTTCGGCGTCCTCGTCAACGACACGTTCGATCGCTTCTCGGCGCCGATCGAGCACCGGGTCACGCGCGAGCAACTGGCCGACATGCTCGAGCGCGCCGGGCTCAAGCAGATCGCGGTGCTGGCCAACCACGGCTGGATCGGCGACGCGATGGTTCCAGAGCCGCGGTGATCTCGTCCCACCTGGCGTCGAGCTCGGCCATGTCCTGCACGATCGGGACGCTCGGATCGGTGAAGGGGTTCGCCTCTCCCTCGGCAACCCGGCCGACGAAGCCCACGCCGTTCTCGACCGCGGCGCGGTGGTCGGTCGTCGCGTCTCCCACCAGGACGACGGCGCTCGCTTCGAGCCCGTGCTCGCGCAGGATCTCCGCCACGAGCCGGTCCTTGGGGGTCGGGCTCCCCCGCACCGCGGCGAACAGATGCGAGAGCCGGCGAGCCCGCACGATCCGCGTGAGCTCTTCTTCGGGCGTGCCCGAGGCGACGAACAGGGGCACCCGGCGAGCCAGCCGTTCGAGCAGCTCCCGCGCCCCCGCCACGAGCTCGCACGCGAGCACCCGCTCGTAGACCAGCTCCGAGAGGCGGCGGTCGAGCCGTGCCATCTCGGCCTCGCCGAGATCCCGGCCGAGGAACGACCCGTAGATGACCCTGAACTTCTCGTAGCGCGAGATCCCCAGGTTCTCGCGATGGAGCTGGACGATCCGTTCGACGTGCTCGGGATAGTCGGCGAACAGGTCCCTGAACGCGGTCTCCTTGACCTCGAGCGATTCGACGATTACGCCGTCGAAGTCGAAGATGACGGCGCTGATCCCGGCGCCGGTCATCTAGATGGCGACACCGAGCTCGTCGGCCGCCGAGGCGATCGCCGACCACGTCGAGTCGGCGAGCTCGATGCCGTCCCGAGTGCGCTCGGCGGCCAGCCGGCGCTCGGGATCGCCGGGGAGCAGGACGGCGTCGAACCCCTCGGCGGGCGGCGAGGCGCGGACCGTCTCGACGAGCGCGCGGGCGAGCGCCTCGTAGTGCTCACCGGGGCCGAACCGCCGCAGGTCGAAGGCTTGGAGGAACACGCCGTTGCCGACGCGGTAGCCGGAGCTCGCCACGCCCGGTGAGCCCGCTCCGGTCAGGCAGCCGGCGAGCAACTCGACGAGGAGGCAGAGGCCGTAGCCCTTGTGCCCGGCGGCCGGCACGAGCATCCCTTCGTCGTAGTAGTCCTCGGGACGCGTGCTCGGCCGCCCGTGCCGGTCCAGGATCCACCCCTCCGGGAGCTCCTCGCCGCGGGCGCGCAGAACCCGGATCTTCCCCGACGCGACCGCGGCGGTCGAGAAGTCGATGACCGTCGGCGGCTCGCCTGGAACCGGCAGGGCGGCGGCGATGGGGTTGGTCCCGAACACGGCTCGGCGCCCGCCGAAGGGCGCGACCCGCGGCTCCTTGCCGCCCCCGTTCGCGACGGCAAGCGCGAACAGGCCGTGCTCCGCAGCCCGCTCCGGGTAGGCGCCGACACGGCCGATGTGACCGCATCTGCGGATCGCCACCGCCCCGGCGCCGTGCTCCAGCGCCCGCTCCACCAGCCACTCCGTGGCGCGCCCGGCCACCACCTGCCCGAAGCCCCAGTTCCCGTCGACGACGAGCGTCGCGCCGTGCTCCTCGACGATCTCGGGCTGGGCCGTGGGGACGACACCGCCGTCGCGAATCTGGCGCAGGTACTCCGGGACCCGGATCAGGCCGTGCGACTCGTGGCCGCATAGCTCGGCGTCGAGGAGCGACGCCGCCACGACCGCGGCATCGGAATCCGACGCGCCGGCGGCACGGAAGATCCCGGTGGTCAGCCGCCGCAGCGCGTCAGCCGTCGAGCGGGACATGCGTGGGGTTCGCCTCGGACGCGAGCGGGCCGGCGCCCGTCTCCTCGAGGTAGATCTCCTCCAGGCACTCGAGCAGCCCCTGTCCCATGTCCAGATACGGGTTGGCGACGAGCTTCTTCGCCACCTTGGGCCGGAAGCTGTAGGGGGTGATCACGAAGTGGCCGGAGTCGCTGTGGCGTGCGTCGCCCGGCTCGGGCGGATGGAGCTCGATCTCCACGTCGCCGACGATCTCCCGGATCATCTCGAGCAGATCGCCGAAGCGCATCGGGTGGTGGCCGGTGAGCACGACGCGCTCGTTCGCGAACTCGCCGTCGAGGACCTGGACGCACGAGCGCGCGGCATCTTTGACGTGCACGTACTCGCGGATCTCCTGTCCCGTCCCGGCGGCCACGACCCTCCGGTCCCGGAGCGCCTGCCTCAGATACCGGCGGACGCTGTTGTGGCGGTCCGCGCGGGGACCGTAGACCGTGCCGAAGCGCAGGATCGTGAAGTCGAGGGCGTGACGGCGCTGATACTCCTCCACGTACAGCTCGGCTGCCTGCTTGCTGCACCGGTAGAAGGACCCGCCTTCGCTGTACACGTAGATGCTGCTCGCGTAGACGAAGCGCCTGACCGCCGCCTGGCGCGCCGCCTCGAGCGCGATCACGGTGCCGACGACGTTCTGCTCGGCCGTCTCGACCGGGGCCGACAGGCCGATGTCGAGGTGGGCGATGCCGGCGAAGTGGTAGACGGCGTCCTGGCCGCGAAGCGCTGCCTGGACGCACTCGCGGTCGAGCATGTCTCCCTGGACGAAGCCCTGTGCCTCGCTCAGGTACGGGGAGCGCCGGCGATCGAACACGGTCACGTCGTGCCCGGCGGCGGTCAGCGCCTCCGCCACGTGGCTTCCGATGAAGCCCGAGCCGCCCAGCACGATCACCTTCACCTGGGTCCGCTCCTCGTCATCGCCTGATTCTGACGCAGGCAGGAGGCCGCCTCGCGGTCGACCATCCACCGCACCGTGGACGCGGCCGAGTCGACCTCGGCGGCCGGCACCTCCACTTCGCCCTCGAGCACCGCGGCGAGCATATCGGCCTTGAGCCGGCCCGAGACGATGAACATCACTTCGCGGGCCGCGGTGAGAACCGGAAGCGTCAGGGTGATACGGCGCGCGCGCTCTCCTCGCTTGATCACGAAGTGCTCGACGACCCAGCGCTCTCGTTCCGCCCATCCGTCGCTGCCGGGGAAGACCGAGGCGACGTGGCCGTCCTCCCCCATCCCGAGCAGGAGGAGATCGAACGCCGGCGGCCGCTCGCTCCCGAAGAACGCCCGGAGGCCGTGCTCGTACTCGACCGCCGCCGCGGTTGGGTTCGGCGCGTCGCCCCGCGCGCGGTGCACGTTCTCCGGCGGGATCGGCACGCGCGAGAGCAGGAGCCGACTGGCCATCGTGTAGTGACTGTCCGGCCGCTCGAGTGGGATGCAGCGCTCGTCGCCCCAGAACACGTGGACGCCGTGCCACGGCACCTCCGCCTCGGCGAGCCGTGCGTAGGCGCCCGCCGGCGTGTCTCCCCCGGACAGGCAGAGCGTGAAGCACCCGCGAGCGGCGACGGCCTCGTTCGCCGCCGCGGCGATCCGCTCCGCGCCACGCTCGGCGAGCTCGTTCACGTCGGCGCAGAGCTCGATCGTCCTAGCCAACCGCTTGCTCGCTCGCCGGATGGGTGAGGCCGTGCTTGGCGAGCCAGAACTCGACGGCGGGAATCTGCCACTCGTAGTCGATGTCGCAGCCGCCCCACGAGTAGATCGGGGCGATCCGCTGTCCCATCCAGCGCTGGGGCAGCAGGCCCTCCTCGAGCCGCTCGAGGCAGCGTGGACGCACAACGGAGACGCCCATGTCGGCGAAGTACACGTCTCCCTGGGAGTCGCGGTCGCAGTTGAGCGTCTCCGGGTCCCCCACCGTCTCCAGCGGGACGAAGGGTTGCAGGCACCCATCGTCCTCGAGCCGCCGCGCCCGCAGCGGGCTCCACATGTTGTAACGCGACACGCTGACGGCGGAGTCGAGCTCCGGGTCGGCGCGGAGCACCTCGACCCCTTGGTCGATCATCTCGCCGGTCACCGTGGGGGCGTTGGCGAGCAGGAGCGCGACGAACTCGACCGAGTCGGACTCGTCCTCTTTTCGCTCGCGGATCACGCGATACCCGTGGGCGAACGCGTCCTCGCCCAGTGCCTCCGCGGTGCACAGCTCAGGCGGCCGAACGATCACCTCGGCTCCATAGGAACGCGCGATCTCCATCAACGTCGGGGCTGTCGGTGGAGATGTACGTGCGCTGCACCTCCCGGCTCGACTGGGCCGCCATCAAGGGGTAGGCGATCATCGGGCGTCCGAGGACCGGGTAGGTGTTCTTGCCGGGGAACCCGAGGCTTCCCTCCCGGCCGATGAGCAGCGCGACGGTGCTCACCGCGCGGGTCCCGGAGCCACGTTGGCGTCGAGCCAGCCGGTGGGGAGGCGCTCGACCCCCCGCGCCCACGCCTCGGGCCAGGGAAGGGGCAGCTCACAGGCGACTCGGGTCGCGCCGTCCGGCCGGGGGCCGCGCCCGAGCACGAACGTGGCGAAGCAGACGTCCTGATCGACGCCCAAGACCGTCTCCGCCGGACGGCCCCAGTACCCGTAGGCGAACACGCTCGCCGGTTCCAGCTCGCTGAGCAGCGCGGCGAACGCGGACCAGGCGGCGCACACGTAGGGCGTGCTGTTGCCCTGGTCGCCGAACTCCTCGAAGGCGAGGCGCTGACAGCCATCCGCCAGGTCAGAGTCGGAGTCGATCAGGCGAACGTCGAAGAACAGCCATCTCCCGGCCAGCCGCCACAGCTCGGCGAGGGCGGCACGATAGCGAGGCTCCCAGTGCAGCCAGCCGAGGGCCTGGACCACGTCGGCCGCCTGCGAGGACAGCGCCAACCCCTCGGCGCAGTCGCCCACCAGGAACTCGAGGCCCGGGTGCATCCGCCGGGCCGAGTCGATCAGCTGGGCCGAGACGTCGACCCCGGCGTAGCGGATGTCCCGGTTGAAGTGCGTCCACACCCCGGCGAACCCACCCGTGGCGCAGCCGACGTCGAGCACGGTGCTCGTCTGCCTGGCCAGCCAGGGCAGGAACCGGCGTTCGGACGGGTACAGATCCTCCGGCCGGTTGCGGTGCGCTTCGAAGAACGACACCAGGCCGGTGTCGTCCGTCCATCCGCTCGGCTCAGCGCTCACGCAACCGTCTGCAGCGAGCGTTCGAGCGCCTCTCCGAAGCGTCCCATCAGCGCCGGGCCTCCGAGCGTCACCCGGATGCAATCGGTCATCGGCTCGCCGAAAGGCCCCTTGATCAGAAACCCGTGCGTCTCGAGCTCGCGCACGAGAGCGCGCGGCTCGAAGCGGGGCGCGACCCGGATCAGCATGAAGTTGGCGTGGGGCTCGATCGGCCCGAGGCCCAGCTCCTTGGCCTTGGCGGCGAGCACCCGCGTCCCGTCTCTGACCTCGGCCACGTAGTCGTCGATCACCTGAGGAGCACGTACGACCTCGAGCGCGCAGGCGATGGCGACCGAGCTGACCGGATTGACGGAGCGGACCTTGGACAGGTTGAGGATCACCTCGGGATGGCCGGCGGCGTAGCCGATCCGCAGCCCGGCCAGGCCGGCGGCCTTGGAAAAGGTGCGGATGATCAGCAGTTGGGGGTGCTCGGCCAGCCGGCCGAGCGCGGTCGAGCCCGAGAACGGGTAGTAAGCCTCGTCGACGGCGACGAGGGCACCGACCGTCCCGGCCCGCTCGATCGCCTCGAGGAGGACCGATTCGTCGATCAGTGAACCGGTCGGCTGGTTCGGATTGGCCAAGATGACCAGACGGACGCCAGGTTGGATGGCGGCCAGCAGCGCCTCGCCCGGCACCTCCAGGTCCCGTGCGATCGGGATGCCGGTGTGGCGTGCCCCGAACATCTGCGCGTAGACGGCGAACATCGCGTAGCTCGGCTCGAGCGCCACGACGCTGTCGCCGGGCCGGACATACGCCTCGTACACCGACTTGATCGCGGCGTCGGAGCCCGCAGTTACCAGCACCTGGTCGGTTTCGAGCTCCAGCGAGTCACTCAATTCGCGGTACAGCGTGTCGGCGGCGGGGTAATTCGTGAACAGCTCGCTGGTTACCGTGTCGCGTATCCGCTGCACGAACCAGTCGGGAAGCGGCTCGACCCGCTCGTTGCGACTCAGGCGGATCAGCCCTGGCTCATCGGCGCCGGGATCGGGCATTCGCCTGAGCTCGAGGATGGACGGCGTCGGCGCCGGCGGCACCACCGTAGACGCGAGGCGTTCCACGGCGCGGGATCGTAGCGTAGGCGCCCGCCGCGACAGAGGCCCTCTGGTAGCGTGCGCCGCCTGTGAGCGCCGGGCGCCCGATACGGATCGCGATTTGCGGTGGGGGAATGCGCAGCCGCAAGGTCTGGCAGCGTCACGTCGCCGGGCACCCGGGATTCGACCTCGTCGGCCTGATGGACGTCGCGCAGCGAGCGCTCGACGCGTCGGTCGCCGAGGGACACGTCGACGCGTCCAGCTGCTTCACGGATCTCGGTCAGATGCTCGAGCAAACCACTCCCGAAGCGGTGTTGGTGTGCCCCGCGATCGCGGGGCACGGCGTGTCGGTCCGGCGCTCGCTCGAGGCCGGGTGTCACGTGCTGGTCGAGAAGCCGTTCGTGTCAGACCTCGAGGAGGCGCGCGAGCTGACTGAGCTGGCCGAGGCACGCAGCCTCCAAGTCGGCGTGGTGCAGAGCTGGCGAACCCGCAGCGCGGGCGCTGCGCTCAAGCGCGCGCTCGAGGGTGGCGGAGATCGGCGAGGTCTCCCACATCTCATTCCGCTATTTGCGAGATCGCGAGAAGCCACACCTCCCCGATTACCTGTTCGATGAGCAGGATCCGATCCTGTGGGCGGTGGCGGTTCACCATTTCGACCTGTTTCGCTACATCCTTGGCCAGGAGATCGTGCACGTCGAAGGCCGGGCGGCGCGGCCGACGTGGACGCGATACCGAACGCCGTCGATCAACGACCTGTGGATGGAGACCGACGGCGGCGTGGTGATCTCCTACCTGGCCTCGTTCTGCTCACGCAACGCGCACATACCTCAGGAGTCGCTGCAGGTGCACGGAGAGCTGGGCACCCTGTACAACGACAGTCAATACTTCGAGCCTCCGCTGTTGCTCTCGCGCCGTGAGCTCGAGGAGCCGATCGACCTGACGGCCGATGTCACCGCGCGGGACGAGCCGGGCCAGTACAACATCGCCGACACGGCGATCCTCGAGAACTTCCACGCCGCGCTGGCCGAAGGTGAGCCGTTGATCGCGCCGGCGCGCGACAACCTGGGGACGCTGGCGGCGATCGAGGCGGCGAGCACGGCCATCGCGCACGTGCCGGTCAGCTGAAGGGCCACGCCTTGGCTGACGCCGGACGGCAGGTCTACCTCAACGGCGAGATGGTCCCCGAGGCCGACGCCCGGATCTCGATCTACGACTCGGCACTGATGTTCGGCGACATGGTGTTCGAGATGACCCGCTCGTTCAACAAGCGCCAGTTCCGCCTGCGCGAGCACCTCGAGCGTCTGTATGCCTCGATGCGCCTCGTCCACATCCGCGAGCCGATGCCGATCGAGCGCATGGAGCGGACGTGCCTGGAGGTCGTCGAGGCCAACGAGCCGTGGTTCGCCGCTGACGACGAGCACCGGCTGATGATCAATGTGAGCCGCGGGCCGCTCGGCATCTACGCCGGCATCTTCGGCGGCAGGCTCGAGCCGACGGTGGCGATCGCCGACTTCCCGCTCAAATGGACCGTGGCGTCGATGGGTCGCCTGTTCGACACGGGCATCAACGTCGTCGTGACCTCGCAGCGGGCAATCCCGGCGCACCTGCTCGATCCGAAGATCAAGAGCCGGAGCCGCCTCCATTACATGATGGCCAACATCGAGGTTCCCACTGGCCCGGGGACAACAACTGGGCGCTCCTGCTCGATCCGGACGGGTTCGTCGCGGAGGGAACGGGAGACAACTTCTTCATCGTCTCCGGTGGGGCGTGCTCGTGACGCCCGAGCCGCGCAACATCCTGCGCGGCATCAGCCGCGCCTATGTCCTCGAGCTGGCGGCACGCCTCGGGGTGGCGGCCGAGGAGCGGAACATCGAGCCCTACGACGTGATGGCGGCCGACGAGGCGTTCATCACCGGCACGCCGTTCTGCATGCTCCCGGTGACCGCGATCAACGCCGTTCAAATCGGGGCCGGCCGGCGCGGCCCCGTCTTCGACCGGCTGCTCGAGGCTTGGGGCGCAGAGGTGGGACTCGACATCGAGGCCCAGCTCAGGGAGTACGAGCGCGACGTCGCCGCGGGGTCCACCCCGTACCAGTTCAAGGGCTGACCCTCCGTGGAAGGCCGAGGGACGCCGCCGCCGGCGAGACCGATCGAGTTGAAGGCGACACCGTGGGTGCGCTTCGGCCGGGGCGCCATCGCCGCGATCCCCCAACTCGCCGCGCGGCTGGGTGGCGAGCGCTGGGTGGCCGTGCTCGACGCGGCGATCCTCGGCGCGGGCGAGCCTCGACTGCGCGAGGCGCTCGGGCCGAGCCTGGTCGAGACGCTCGCCTACGCCGGCGGGGAGCCGACGATCGAACGGCTGGACGTGCTCGCCGCGCGTGCGCGCGAGTCCGGCGCCGACTCGGTCATCGGGGTGGGCGGAGGGTCGGCGATGGACACGGCCAAGGGGATCGCCGTGCTCCTCACCAACGCCGGGAGCGGGGGCGACTATCAGGGCTTCGGGCTCGTGGAGCGGCCGGCCGCGCCGCTCATCCTGGCCCCGACCACCGCCGGCTCGGGCAGCGAGGCCACCTTCTCGGCCGTGTTCATCAACGAGGCCACCGGCATCAAGCGCGGGATCAACGGGCCCGAGGTGCTCGCCGACGCGGCCATCCTCGACGCCGATCTGACCGACGGCCTGCCCGCGGCGCAGACCGCGGCGAGCGGCATGGACGCGCTGATCCACGCTGTCGAGAGCTACGCCGCCGCCAACGCCACGCGCTTCTCCCGGATGTATGCGGCCGAGGCGATGCGGCTCATCTTCCCGGCGCTCCCGGTCGCGGTCAGCGACGGCGGCGAGAAGGCGGCGCGCGAGGACCTCCTGCTCGGTGCGCACTTCGCGGGGGTGGCGATCGCAAACTCCGAAGTCGGGCTCTCGCACGCGCTCAGCTACCCGCTTAGCGTGCGCTACGGCGTCCCGCATGGCCTCGGGAACGCGATCATGATCGCCCGGACCTCGGCCTTCAACGCCGAGGCCTGCCCCGAGGTCTATGACCAGATCGCCACCTTCACCGGACGACCCGGCGTGAGCGCCGCCAGCATCGGGTCGTTCCTCGAGACGTACGTCCGCGAGCTCGGGATTCACGAGTCGCTCAGCTCGTTCGGCGTGCGTGAGGAGGACCTCGACAGCCTGGCCGGGGCGGCCCTGACGCTGCGCGGCCCGCTCGAGAACCACCGCCGTCCGGTCGATGCGCGCGCGGCCCGTCAGCTCTACGCGGCCACGCTGTGAGCGGCGCG
>CAVPZV010000013.1:0-331023 GCA_963710305.1 uncultured Solirubrobacterales bacterium
ATATGCCCTCCTGCTCGACTCATCGTATTGCTAGCTGGCCGAAATCTGCGCCGCGACCGTGCTTGCGGGAGAGGTCTCGCTGACGTCTGCCCGTGCTGGCCGGCAACTGGGTGACCAGCCACGAGCGCCTGGGCCGGAACCGCTGAGCCCGAGCGCCGAGATCAACACACTATGAGCACGGAAGCAGTCGGCCCAGCCTCGCGTTCATTGTGCGATGGCTGAGAAAGTCTCGATACCGGGGGTGAGGTGTTGAGTTCGGAAACTTCGTTCTGGCACCCGTACGCAGACATGGGGTCGGTCCGCGAGGACGAACTCGTGATCCAGCGTGGAAAAGACGTCTGGGTGTGGGATTCCGAGGGGAGCAGATACCTGGACGCGACGGCCGGTCTCTGGTACTCGAACGTCGGCCATGGCCGTCGTGAGATCCGCGACGCGGTGGCCGCACAGATGGACCACCTGGAGGCATGCTCTGCGTTCTTCGACCTGGCCAACCGCCCGGTGCTCGAGCTCGCCGACGCGCTGGCTGAGCGGGCCCCGATGCCGTCGAAGGTGCTCTTCGGCTCCGGTGGGAGTGACGGGATCGACACGGCCGCCAAGCTGGCACGCCGCTACTTCTGGGAGATCGGCCAGCCGGAGCGCAGCCTGCTGATCAGCCGCACGGCGGCTTACCACGGCACGCACGGGTTTGGAACCGCGCTGGGCGGCATCCCCAGCAACCGCGAGGGATTCGGCCCGCAGCCGGGGACG
Organism: uncultured Solirubrobacterales bacterium; assembly: GCA_963710305.1. Classification (GTDB taxonomy): domain Bacteria; phylum Actinomycetota; class Thermoleophilia; order Solirubrobacterales; family Solirubrobacteraceae; genus Palsa-465. The sequence goes on from CAVPZV010000013.1 coordinate 748, forward strand.
ATCGCGACGCGCACGACTCCCTCGAGGAGATGGAGCAGACGTTTGAGCGGCTTGGACCCGAGCGCATTGCGGCCGTGTTCCTGGAGCCGGTGATCGGGGCCGGTGGCGTTCACCCCCCCGCGCCGGGATACATCGAAGGCGTCGCCGAGCTGTGCGATCGGACCGGGGCTCTGCTCGTCGTGGACGCCGTGATCTGCGCGTTCGGCCGCCTCGGCGATTGGTTCGGGATCGAGCGCTGGAATGTCGAGCCATCGATGATCGTGTTCGCCAAGGGCGTGACCAGTGGCTATCTCCCGCTGGGCGGGGTGGTCGTCTCCGAGCGAGTAGCTGAGCCCTTCTGGCGCGAGGCGGGCGGTCCCGTGTTCAGACACGGGTCGACCTACTCCGGTCATCCCACCTGCTGCGCCGCCGCGCTGGCCAACATCGCGATGCTCGAGCGCGAGGGGCTGATCGAGCGCGGGCGCGAAAACGAGCAGGCGATGTTCGAAGCGCTCGTGCCGCTGGCCGAGCACGAGCTGGTCGCCGAGGTCAGAGGGGGTCGGCACGATGGCCGCCGTCGAGCTCACCGCCGAAATCCGCGAACGACAACCGGCGCCGTCAAGTCGGTGACGATGGGCGCGCGCGCAGCCGGGGTCTTGATACGTCCCGGGGGCAGCGCCCTCGCGGTGTCGCCGCCGCTCACGGCGGGTCCGGAGCACTTCGAGATGATCGCCCAGGGGATCGAGTACGGGCTGAATCGGTGCGCGAGGAGCCGGCCGTGGCGCGCGTGCGCCGCCGGCACCATGCGCCGAGCGGCCTGAGCGGCGGGCAGCACCCGACTCGCTAGAGGGTTCGGTGCTACGGAGGACCGCGAGGTCGCGGAGCCCTCTAGAGCATGACCTCGATCAGGTGCGGACCTGGATCCGAGTAGCCCTCTCGAGCGCCCCGCTCGCCTCCTCGCTAGTCTCGACGCAGCTGACGGGACGCCGAAGCCGGTGCCGAGCTCCACGAAGTCGAGGTCCGGGTCACCCAGGTCGAGTAGGGCCCTATCGGACCGGCCGGCTGGCCGTCCAGTCGGACGAGCTGGCGGCACTGGCGGCGAGAATCCCGTAGGCCCGGTTGTTGAAGATCACGACGGTGACGTCGAGCCGCTCGCGCGCCATCGTCCAGAGCGACTGGATCGTGTACATCGCCGAGCCGTCTGCCTCGAGCGCGATGACCGGGCGGTCCGGGCATGCGATCGCCGCCCCCGGCGCGACCGGAAGACCTTGGCCGATGGCGCCTCCCGTCAGCGTCAGCCAGTCGTGGCTGGGAGCGCCGGCCGTGCTCGCCGGCAACGAAGCCGCGGAGGTGATCGCCTCGTCGGAGAGGATCGCGCCCTCGGGCAGGATCGCGCCGATCGCCTGGCACACCTTCTCGGCGGTGAGCGAGCCGGTGGGGCGGGGCGGACGCCCGCGGCCTGCTGCGCGACGGCTCGGCGCTGCCTGCATCGAGCGGCCTCGACCAGGCCCTCGAGGCTCGCGAGCGGATCGCCATGGGCCGGCGCGAGCTCGTGGAGCCGGCAACCGTCCGGCGCGAGGGCGAGCTGTCCGCCCCCGGATAGGCGAACCACGCGACGGGCGGGCTCGCGTCGACCAGGACCAGGTCCGTCAGCCCCTCGAGTTGCTTCGCCGCCAGTTCGGGCCAGTACGCGAGCCGCTCCACGGGGGGCAGGCCGGCGCCGCGTTCAAGCGGGGGTACTCCGCTCGGAGAAGAGCTTCGCCCCGGTGACGGCGGCGATGCGCGCGGCCGCGAACAGGCCATCCCCACGTAGGGCGCTTCCGCCGAGCAGCATCGCGGCCCGCCGGCTGGCTCGAATCGCGCTGGCCACGGCGTCCACGGTCTCCCCCGGGGTGGAGGGGCGGCCGGCGAGGACGGCGGCGCCGGCTCGACGCCCTCCTGCCAGGACAAGTCGGCGGGAACGATCAGGGTGGCCACCTGGCCGGGTGGACCGGTGGCGGCGGCGATCGCGTCGACCGCGTCGCGTGTGAGCTCCTTGGCGTCACGCGAGGTCCGCACCCAGGTGGACACGTTGCGCGCGATCGTCTCGATGTCCGATTGGAGCGGAGGGTCGTGCTGCACGTGGTAGGTGGCGTGATCGCCCACGATGTTCAGCAGCGGGACCTTCGGCGCGGCGCGCGTTGTGAAGGTTCGCCAGCCCGTATCCCAGCCCCGGGCCCAGGTGCAGCAAGGTCGCGGCTGGGGTGCCGGTCATCCGGGCGTAGCCGTCGGCGGCCCCGGTGGCAACGCCCTCGAACAGGGTGAGGATCGCCCGCATCTCCGGGACCGAGTCGAGCCCCGCCACGAAGTGGATCTCCGAGGTGTCCGGGGTTCGTCGAAGCAGGTGTCGATGCCTGCGCCGACGAGGGTGCGGATCAGTGCCTGGGCGCCATTGGGCATGCGAGAGAGCGGGCCAGACTAGCGCAGCGCGGAGGCCCGCCGCGGCATATACACGCCAGAATCGTGAGACGTCACGGGCATTCGAACTTGAGTCTCGTGCGCAAGCGGTCCTGTGCAGCCCCGTTGATCAGTTGGCGCAAGCCGCACCGCACCGCCGTTGATCAGGGGGCACATCTTGCACGCAGTAGCCGTTGTAATCCCACGGATGGGGGCATCGTCGCCTGCACTGAGCGGTCTGGCGGTCCGGTGATGGCCGGTCCCCAGCAGAATCCGCCGTTCATCCACTCCCATGCATTGGTCGAGTCGGAGAACATCGGTCCGCGGCACCGCATCTGGGCCTTCGCCCACGTTCTGCGGGGGGCGATCGGTGCCGACTGCAACATCTGCGACCACAGCTATGTCGACGAGGACGTGATCATCGGCGACCGGGTGACGATCAAGGGCCAGGTGGCGATCATCGACGGCATGAGGATCGAGGACGACGTGTTCATCGGCCCGAACGCGACCTTCACCAACGACCGATAACCCCTCGCAGCCGGCAGGCCTGGAAGTGCGAGCCCATGGTGATCGGCAAGGGCGCAAGCATCGGCGCCGGCGCGACCTCGTTCCCGGCGTCAACGTCGGCGAGGGCGCCATGGTCGGGGCGGGCGCGGTGGTGACCAGGGACGTGCCGCCGTACGCGGTGGTCGTCGGCAACCCGGCAAGGGTCGTCCCGACCGTGACCGACTCCGAGCGCATCCCAGCTCAGGCCGACTAGCGAAGCTGGCGTACGAGCTAGCGAAGCCGCCGGCGCTGCCCTCGCCGGCGGTCGAGCTGGGATCGGTGGCAACCGCCGCGCGGACCGAGGGCGGGGGTTGGCATCCGGGGGGCCTCGCGCCCGCTCCTCCCGGGCGCGCTCGTGGTCTTCGCTCAGCCCGACCTCGTAGAACACCAGGCTGACCGCGACGACCAGCCCGATCCCCATCAGCACCAGGGCGAGAATCTGTCCGAGGCCGCCGCCGATCGCCACGCGCAGACGATCCCGGCCAGGACCAGCAGCCCCGCGCCACCGAAGCTGAGAACACGCGATCGCCTGCTCATGCAGCTCGCTCATGCCCGCACGAGCTCCGCGAGGGAACCATGATTCCGGCCGAGTGCTGCCGCCACGCGGCCGGACCGGCGGGTAGGCTCACCGCCCGTGAGCGCGACGACGATGCGCCCTCGCCGGGTTGGGGAGATCCTCGACGCCGGGATCAAGATCTACGTCGGCAACGCCAGGACGCTGATGGGGCTCGCGGCCGTGGCCGTGATCCCGTTGCAGATCGTCTCGGCGATCGTGCTCCTGTCCACGCTCCCGTCCGGGAGCGATGTCCCGACGGCTACGGGTTCAGGACGCAGACCACGGTGACAGCGACCGCGGGGCCAGTCATCGGCGCCTACGTCACCCTGTTCGTGATCCAGCTGTTCGTCTCCGCGCTGGTCACGGGCGCGAGCGTCAAGGCGGTGAGCGACGCCTATCTCGACCGCCCGACCGGCATCGCGATATCGCTGCGCTACGCGCTGCGCCGCGCTGCCGGCGCTGATCGTGATGCAGATCCTGAAGGTGCTCGGCCTGATCATCGCGTTCGTGCTGCTGATCATCCCCGGCATCTGGCTGTACGGGGCGTGGTCGATGTCGGTGCCGGCGCTGCTGATCGAGCGCGTGGGTCCGGCGCGTCGCTCGGCCGCTCGCGCCGGCTGGTGCGCAAGGGCGCTGGTGGCCCACGGCCGGGCGTGCTGCTGGTCGCCACGATCATGGTCGCGATCGTCTCGGCGGATCGTCCAGGCCCTGCTGGACGCGATCGCCAGCCTCCCCAGCCAGCCGAGCCTGGTGCTGGCCGTGTTGATCACCACGCTCGCCGGCGCCTTCTCCGCGATCGTCGCCACCCCGTTCACCGCCGCGGTCACCACCGTCCTCTACTACGACCTGCGGGTGCGGCGCGAGGGCTATGACCTGCAGCTGCTGGCCGACCAGCTCGGCCTGCCGGCCGCTCGCGGATGCGGCGCGGCCGCGCCGGCATGGCGGCCCGGTGCCCGCGGGCGGCGAGGGGGTCGCCGTCTGGCCCCGAGTCGGTGGGTCAGCCGGGCGGCCCGCCGTTCTGGCCCCCGCCGCCGGGCTGGACGCCGGGCGACTGACCAGCTCGCGGCCGCGCGATGCCGACAGCGCCCGCGCGGTTGGCGCGCATCGATCCTGTCCGAGCGCCGCTTCCACTCGCCGTCGGTCCCGCGTCCGCTGCACGGCTTCCTCCACGCCATCGGGAGCGCCGTCGAAGGCCGTGGGACGGCGGTCGTGCACGCGGTCGACCAGCGTGGGCAGGCTGGTGCCGGGCGGCGCTGTCGGCCGTGTGGGTGCTGCTCGCGGTGCTCCTGGTCGCGGCGCGGTCGTGATCATCGCCCGCGCGCCGCGGCTGCTCGCCCGAAACGCAAGCAGCGCACCCGATGCCGCGCGCCGTCGCGCGCGAGCGCGCCGCGATGCTCGAGCGCGCGCGGACGCAGGCCGAGCGTGACGGCCGCTTCGCCGAGGCGGTGCGGCTTGCGCTTCCGCGCCGGGGTGGCGCGTCTCGCCGAGCAGGGCGACGATCCGCTGGCGCGCTCGACGCCCAACGCGCGAGCTGGCGCGCGTCGCTGCGCTCCGCCGACTTCGACGCGCTGGCGCAGCGGTTTGACGAAATCGCCTACGGCTCCGCGCCGGCGGCCCCGGCCGACGCCGAGGACGCGCGGTCGGCGCTGGCGCGCCGTGCTGAGCGGAGGCGCGTGAGCGCGACGGCGACCGTGGCGCCGCCGCGGCCGGCGCTCGCGCGCCCGTCGGCCGCGCGAGGCTGGCCTCGCCGCCGCTGCGTCGTCGGCGCGTTCCTGGCTCTCGCGCTGCTGGCCGAGGCGTTCGCGCCGGCGCCGCAGGGCCGACCGGCTCGTCGTACGCGACACGTCCGGCGGGCGTCGGCGGCCTGGGCGCAGCTGCTCGCGCGCGATGGCCATCCCGTGCTCCAGCTGCGTGCGCCCGCTGGCCGACGCGACCCGCCCGCCGCCAGGCCACGCTCGTCGTGCTCGACCCGACGAGCCTCTGCCCACGCCGCCGCGCGAACCTCGACCGCTTCGTGCGCGCCGGCGGGCGGCTGGTGATCGCGGCGGCGGCGATCCATCCTCGACGCTGCCGGCGCTGCTGCGGCGAGCGCCCGAGTTCAGCGCTCCCGGGGCCCGACCACGCTCGCTCCGTCAGCCGCGTGCCTGAGGTGGCCGGCGTGAGCACGGTGCGCACTGCGGGCGCCGGCGCCTGGACCGCCGGCGCCGGCGTCCGCGCGCTCGGCCGGCGCGGGGACGGCGCCCTGCTGCTCGTGCTGCGCCGCGGCCGCGGCCGGATCGACCTGCTCGCCGACGCCATCGCCGGTCGAGAACCGGCTGCTGGCGACGCGCCGACAACGCCCAGCTCGCGCTCGAACCTCGCCGGGCCGGCCGCAGGCGCCGGTCATCTTCGCCGAGGCGCTGCACGGCTACGGCGAGGCCACCGGACTGGCCGCGCATCCCCAGCCCGCTGGTGGCTGGCCTTCGGCGGGCTGTGCCTCGCCGCCGCGGCGTGGGCGCTCGCGCGCGGCCGCCGGCTCGGGCCCGCCGGAGCGCCCGGCGCCCGACGCCGGCGCCGCCGCGGAGCGCCTACGTCGACGCGCTGGCGCGGCTGCTGCGTCCGGACCCGGGACACCGAGCGCGTACGAGCGGCGCTGAGGAGACTGCCCGAGCGACGAGACCATGAAGGAGCTCTACGAACGGCTCGCGGGCGAGGTCGCGCAGGTCGTGGTCGGCCAGGACGACGCGCTGGCCAGCTCGCTGGCCGCGCTCGCCTGCCGCGGCCACGTCCTGATCGAGGGACCGCCGGGCGTGGCCAAGACGCTGCTGGCGCGCGCGGTCGCCGAGGCGCTCGGGCTCGAGTTCGCGCGCGTGCAGTTCACGCCCGACATGCTGCCCTCCGATCTGACCGGGACGATGGTGCTGCGCGGCGGCGAGCTCGAGCTTCCGCGCCGGCCCGGTGTTCACGAACATCCTGCTCGCCGACGAGATCAACCGCACGCCGCCGAAGACGCAGGCGGCGCTGCTCGAGGCGATGCAGGAGGGGCAGGTGTCGGTCGACGGCCGAGGCGCATCCGCTGCCCGAGCCGTTCCTCGTCATCGCCACGCAGAACCCGATCGAGTACGAGGGCACCTATCCGCTGCCCGAGGCGCAGCTCGACCGCTTCCTGCTGCGCGTCGAGCTCGGCTACCCGAGCGCCGAGCACGAGCGCGCGATGCTCGTCGCTGCCGCGCGAGGGCCTCGCGCCGAGCGGCGCTCGGCGACGTCCGCCCGGTGGTCGGCGCCGAGGAGCTCGCAGGCGCGCGCCGCGCAGATCGACGACGACGGCCGTCGCCGACGAGGTCGCGCGGCTACGTCGTCGACGCTCGTGCGCCGCACGCGCGAGCTGCCGAGCGTCGCGCTCGGCGCCTCGCCGCGCGCCGCCGTGCATCTGCTCGTCGCCGCCAAGGCGGCCGCGCGCCTCGGCCGGGCGCGCGCTTCGTCACGCCCGACGACGTGGCCGAGATCGCGCCGGCGGCGCTCGCGCACCGGCTCGTCCTGACGCCGGAGGCCGAGCTCGAGCGCTTCACGGCGCGCGAGGCGGTCGCGGCCGCGCATCGCCGACGTGCCGGTGCCCCGCTGAGTGATGGCGCCGCACCGACGCGCGCAGCCGGCGATCCTGGGCGTGCATCGCGCTCGCCGCGCTGCTCGTCCCGGTCTGGCTCGCGGTGCGGCGCGCGCGGTCGTGCTCTGGCCGCCGCCGGGGCGGACGCGTGGCTGGTGCGCGACGCGCCCCGGCGTGGAGCGCCGGCTCGCCGACCGTCCTCTCGCGCGGCGCGCCGGTCGACGCTTCGCGTCGACGCCGCGCACGCGCGACGCCCGGCGCGTCCTGCTCCGCCAGCCGGCGATCGCCGGCGCTCGCGCGTCGAGCGACGCGACGGCGCGCGGCGGCGCTGGCTACGACGGTCGACTGCTCGCCGGCGCGGGCGCCACGAGCTGCCCGGGGTGGCCAGCGCCAGCCTCGGCCCGCTCGGGCTGGCCCGCGTGGCCACCACTCCGGCGCCGAGCCGCGCGGAGTCGCCGTGTACCCCGACCTCGTCACGCGCGCGCCGCTGATCGCCCGGCTGCGCCGCGCAGCTCGCCGGGCATCCCGGGCGGCTGCGCCCGCGGGCCCGCTCGGGCTCGGCACCGAGTTCGAGTCGGTGCGCGACTACAGCCCCGACGACGACCTGCGCCAGCTCAACTGGCGCGCCACCGCGCGGCTCGGGCGGCCGATGAGCAACCAGTACCGGCTCGAGCGCGACCGCGACGTCGTCTGCCTGATCGACTGCGGCCGGCTGATGAGCGCGCCGCTCGGCGCCGCGCACGATGCTCGACGCCGCGCTCGACGCCGTCACCGTGCTCGCTCTGGCCGCCGACGAGCTCGGCGACCGCTGCGGCGCCGATCGCCTTCGACGCCGAGATCCGGCGGACGGTCGCGCCGAGGCACATGTCGCGGGCGCCAGGTGATCGACGCGCTGTTCGACCTGGAGGCCGACGCCCGTGGACTCCGACTTCGAGCTGGCGTTCACGCGGGTCGGCCGCTCGCGGCGGGCGCTCGTGGCCGTGTTCACCGATCTGGTCGACGAGGCGGCGGCGCGCTCGCTGACCGCCGGCGATCCCGATGCTCTCCCGCCGCCACACCGTGCTCGTCGCCGCCGCGTGCGCGATCCGGCGCTCGGAGCAGGCGGCCGCCGGACCGACGAGCTCGCGCCGCGGGCGCGCGGCCGCGCTGGTGGCGCAGGACGTGCTCGCGCCCGCGACCGGGCCACCGCGCAGGTCCTGCGCGGGCCGGCGCCGGTCGTGGTCGAGGCGCCGGCGGAGCAGCTGCCCGAGCGCTGCCTCGACGCCTACCTGCGCGCCAAGACGCGCGGCTGCGGGTCGTGACCGCCGCGGCCGCCGACCAGCGCCCCAGTACACGCCCCCAGCGCCAGCCCCACCGCGAGCGCGGCCGCCAGCGGCAGCCCACGCGGCGTGACGAAGCCCTCGGTCAGTCCGGCGACGACCAGCCACGGCGCGGTCCCGAGCACGAGCGCCACCGCCGGGCGCGCCGCGCGCCGCAGCGACACGCCGCGGGGCAGGACGCCCGGGGTCGATCATCGCCCAGGCCAGCCGCAGGCCCGCCGCGCCCGCGACCGCGATGCACGACAGCTCGAGCATCCCGTGCGGCAGCACGTAGCGCAGGAACAGCGCGAAGTTGCCCGACTGGATCGTGATCCCGGCCAGCGCGCCGAGCAGCACGCCGTTGTAGGCGAGCAGCGCCAGCGTGCCGAGACCCGAGCGTGAGCCCGCCGGCGAAGGCCACGAACGTGACCTGGATGTTGTTGGTGAAGATCGAGCTCGCGAGGAAGGCCTGGTTGGTCGCGCCGGCGGGAAGGCGGCGCGGGTGCGGGTGCGCCGCGCCCTGGAACGCGCCCGGGACCAGCCCGAGCGCCGCGGCCGGGTCGTGCACGCCCCACACCGCCGCCACGACGCACGGAACATCCAGGCGAGCGCCGCCACCGCCAGCGACGCCGGGCGTGCCGATGACCAGCCGCCAGTAGCCGCGGGAGGCGAACTGCCCGGAGCGGCGCCCGCGCGTCCCGGCGCTCGGAGTAGATCGCCTGGCGCCCCGCCAGCGCCAGGCGCTCGAGCCGGTCGACCACCGGGTCGCCCGGGATAGCGCCGGCGGGCGAGCGCCAGATCGGCCACCACGGCGCGGTAGCGCCGCCCGAGCGCCAGCGCGCCCTCGACGCCGAGGCGCTCGGGGCGGCCCCGGCTGCGAGCCAGATCCTGCTCGAGCGCCTCCCAGGCCGGCGCCCGCTCACGCAGGAAAGCTGTCTAGGTTCAACCGATGGATCTCGACGACAGCATCACGATCTCGACGCCGGAGGGCCTGCTCCTGCGCCTCCAGCTCGCCGGGCTCGGATCGCGCTTCATCGCCGGCGCCGTGGACCTGATTATCCAGGCGATCCTGGTCTGATCCTCGCACTGCTCGCCGGCGCGGCGGGGGTCACCGCCGGCGCGCAAGGGCGTCGTGGTCCTGATCGGGACGTTCGTGATCGTGTTCTTCTACCCGGTCCTGTTCGAGGTCCTCGGCAAGGGACGCACGCCCGGGCAAGCGGATGAGCCACCTGCGCGTGGTGCGCGATACCGGGGCGCCGGTCGATCTCGCCGGCGAGCGCGATCCGCAACCTGATGCGGCTGATCGACGGCCCGATCCTGCTCTACCTGCCGACCATGGTGTCGGTCGCCGTGACCAGCCGCAACCAGCGCCCCGGCGACCTGGCGGCCGGGACGCTCGTGATCCGCGAGCAGCCGTGAAGAGGCGCGCCGCCGCAGCGGCGCGAGGCCTCGGCCGGCGGCGCGGCGGCGCGGTGGGACGCCAGCGCGGTGACCGTCCAGGAGACCGCGGCGGTGCGCCGCTTCCTCGAGCGCCGCGATACGCTCGAGCGCAGCGCCCGCAGCGAGCTGGCGCAGCGGCTGGCCGACGGTCTGCGCCCCAAGGTCACCTCCGCGCCGCGCGATCTCGAGCCGGAGCGCTTCCTCGAGGAGCTCGAGCGCGTGAAACGAGGCGGTTGAGGCTTCACCGGAACGTTGCTGATCGGCCGCGCCGCCGGGTATCGTTCCGCCCGCGGGTCGGACAAACCACCAACCCCGAACAGGGAGGTCTCATGTCGTTCACCGGGCAGAACCCGAACGTCATGTCCGCAGGTGCGGCGACTGGCGGGGCATCCGGACCGCGTGCGGGCTTCTGGCAACGGTTCGCCGCGGTGTTCATCGACGGCGTCATCCTCGTCGTCATCGAGTTCGTCCTGATCGCCGTGTTCAAGTCGGCCGTCGGATCCGTGCTCACCTGGGTGGTCGGCGTCGCCTACTTCACCTACTTCGAGGGCGGGCCGCGCGGGCAGACGCTCGGCAAGCGCGCGATCGGGATCCGCGTCGTCGACTTCGACACCGGCGGCCCGATCGGCTACGGCCGCGCGTTCATCCGCTACATCGGCCGGCTCGTCTCGGCCATCGTCATCTACATCGGGTATCTGTGGATGCTCTGGGACAGGGAGAAGCAGACCTGGCACGACAAGTTCGCGCGGAGTCGCGTATCGGCCGCACCCCTAACTGGACCCTGACCCGGGACCTCCCCGGAAGCCCGATACGTGCAGCCTGACCAGCCTGCCCGGAAGCACCGTGCGCGGGCCGCGGACGCTCGCGGTTTGGGCGGCTGACGCGGGAAGCACAAGTAGGGCGAGTCCCACCACCGCCCCGCAGCAGGCAGCTCATACAGCGCGCCCGCATCAGGGCCGGCCCCGTCCCCAGAGCAGCTGGCGCACCGCACTCAGCTACTCGCCAACCCCACGCACCGCGCAAGGCCAGACCGACGACTATCGACTCGTGCCCGGCAGCGGCTCGAACTGCCGCAGTTTGCCGGACCAGAGCCGCTCAAGGGAGTCGACCTGGCGGACCGTGACCTCCGGCTCGACGAGGCCCGGAGTCTCATCAGGCCGACCAGCCGCTCTCGATGCGATCAACGTCGCACGAACCCCGCCCGATGACCGACGCGACCGCGCCTCGTGGCGTCTGCGTGACCTGCAGCTCGACGACGTTCGGGTCGCCCAGGATCACTGTCGTCATCCCTATCCAGTGCACCGCCGCGCCGTGCTCGTAGAGGAAGAACGCGTCTGTGCGTCCGCGGATGTCGGCGATTCGGCGGTGAGCACAGCCACAGGCGCAGGGCTCGTCGAGCAGCGTCATCGAGTCGGTGATCTCGTAGCGGATGAGCGGCTGGGTGTGGTTGTACAGGTTCGTGAGGAGGATCCGTCCGCCGCCTCCCCCGGCGCCACCGGTCGCCCGTCCCCATCGACGGGCTCGATGATCGCGAGGTCGTCGGGCAGGTGCATGCCCTCGCCGATCTGACAGGGAAAGGCGTAGACACCTTCGGTCGTCCCCCAGTAGTCGTAGATCTCCAGGCCCCAGGCAGCTCGTACCGCATCTCGCGCCGGTTCGGTGCACTGCTCACCGCACGTCCTCGATGTTGATCGGGCTGATCGAGAGCCGCCCGGCCAGCGACTCGAGCGCGAGCAGGTGCATCGCACTCGGGTACCCCTGCAGCAGCGTGGGCTGCGCGCGGTTCATTCCGTCGACGATCGTCGGCAGCGCCTCCGTCGCCGGGACGTGCGCCACCTCGGGACCCGGCGCACCGGCGAAGAATGCGTGGAGCGCGCCCGAGACATGCGTCGAGTTTGCGGCGAACACCGTGCCGATCGGTCCTCTCAGCGCTCGCGGGTCGGTTCCGTCACGGCCACGCCAGCGGATGGCGAGAAGGACAAACTCCACCCAGGCCTCGGAGTCGTAGGCGAACAGCACGCGTTGGCCCCCGGATCCGGATGTCGCAGTCACGCGGTACTCACCGTCGAGGTAGGAGTCCCGGTCGAGCGTGTCGAGGTGACGGCTGAGCCGTTCCAGGTTGATCGACGGCCGCGTAAGGATCCGGTCGAAGTTATCCATCAGCTCACGCTTGGTCAGGATGGGGAGCCTCGGCAGGTCCTCCTCCGTGAACTTGGCGATGTTGGTGCTCGATAACCGCTCGCGCCAGAACGGCGAATGCTCTGCCGCGTGTGCGAGTAGCTCACGCAGGCGCCGCTCGCGTTCGGTCGCCAGCCGCTCCGCGGACCAGCGCAGGCGTCCCACCGCGTCAACCAGCCCCCGAGAGACAGCACGACGCTGTTCGGCGAGCACCTCGTCGTAGGTCGTCATGACGGGCTGACGGGCGCGGGCCGTCCCCGCGCGACCGGGGACAGCCCGCGAACCGTGTCAAACCCAGCTACTCGTCGGAGCCGTCGCCGTCGTCGACGTGCGGCAGATCGAGGTCGGCCAGCTCCTCGGCGAACCCGAGCGCGGAGCCGCCGTTGCCGCCGATGTTCTCGAGGTCGGACAGGTCGGGCTCGATGCCGCCACCGAACCCGGTCAGCGACTCGCCGTCGGTCAGCCCGAGCTCGGCCGCGAGGTCGTCGTGATCGAGCAGGCCGACGTCGTCGATGCCGCGGGGCAGCGGCTCCGCCGGCTCGATCTCGATCCGGCGGTAGCGCTTGAGCCCGGTGGCCGCCGGGATCAGCTTGCCGATGATCACGTTCTCCTTGAGGCCGTTGAGCCGGTCGATCTTGCCCTCGAGCGCGGCGTCGGTCAGCACCTTGGTCGTCTCCTGGAAGGAGGCCGCCGACAGGAACGAGTCCGTGTTCAGCGACGCCTTGGTGATCCCGAGGATGATCTCCTCGGCCTGAGCCGCCTCGCCGCCCGGGTCGATCACCGACTTGTTCAGCCGGGCGTAGTCGAACCGGTCGACGAACTGCCCGGGTAGCAGGTCGGTGTCGCCCTTCTGGTCGACGCGGACCTTCTTCATCATCTGGCGCACGATCAGCTCGATGTGCTTGTCGTTGATGTCGACGCCCTGGGACTTGTAGACCTCCTGGACCTCGCGCACGAGGTACAGCTCGGTCTCCGTGCGGCCCCGGATGGCCAGCAGCTCGTGGGGATACAGAGAACCCTCGTTGAGCTGGGTGCCGGGCTCGATCCGCTGGCCGCGAGCTGACGTACAGGAGCGTGCGCCGCGGGAACGTGTGGCGATGCTCCTCGCCGCCGTCGTCGGTGATGACCACGGTGACGGCCTTGTCGGAATCCTCGATCGAGACCGCGCCACCGACCTCGGCGATCTTGGCCAGACCCTTGGGCTTGCGCGCCTCGAACAGCTCGACCACGCGCGGCAGGCCGTGCGTGATGTCCGCGCCGGCGATACCGCCGGTGTGGAACGTCCGCATGGTCAGCTGGGTGCCCGGCTCGCCGATCGACTGGGCGGCGATGATCCCCACCGCGTCGCCGATCTGGGCCAGCTTGCCGGTCGCCATCGAGCGGCCGTAGCAGGCCTGGCACACGCCGGTGGGCGCCTCGCACTTGAGCACGGAGCGAACCTGGACCGTGATGACCGTGCCCTTGTCGGTGTCGTCCTGCCAGGTCTCCACCAGGTCGGCCAGCTCGGCGCGGTCGATCTCCCTGCCCTTCTCGACGATCACCCGGCCGCGCTTGGTCTTCATGTCCTCAGCCGCGACGCGACCGATCAGGTTCGTGTTCGGCTCACCGGTCGGCCGCAGCCGCCGGCTCTCCGGGTCGACCTCGAGCTGGGACACCGGCATCTCGATGGACTGCTGGGTGCCGCAGTCCTCCTGGCGGATGATCACGTCCTGGGAGACGTCGACCAGGCGACGGGTCAGGTAGCCGGAGTCGGCGGTGCGCAGCGCCGTGTCGGCCAGTCCCTTGCGGGCGCCGTGGGTCGAGATGAAGTACTCGAGCACGGTCAGGCCCTCCATGAAGTTGGCCTTGATCGGACGCTCGATGATCTCGCCCTTCGGGTTGGCCATGAGGCCGCGCATGCCGGCCAGCTGGCGGATCTGCGAGAACGAGCCGCGAGCCCCGGAGTTGGCCATCATGAAGATGGGGTTGAGCTCGTCGAGGTGCTCGTTCAGCGCCGCGGCCACCTCGTTGGTGGCGCGATCCCACAGCGCGGTGACCGCCTCGTGGCGCTCCTCCTGGTTGATCTCGCCGTTCTCGTACTGCTCATCGATCGTCGTGAGCTCCGCCTCGTAGCGAGCCAGGATCTCCGCCTTGCTCGGCGGGGTCTGCACGTCGTTCTTGGAGATCGTCACCCCCGCCTGCGTGGCGTAGTGGAAGCCGACGTCCTTGAACGCGTCGAGCACGAGCGAGATCGACGCCGCGCCGTAGCGCTGCACGAGGTCGTCGACGAGCTTGGTCGTGTCCTTCTTCTTCATCGAGCGGTTGATGAACTCGTAGGTCGACGGGATCGAAGGCGTCGCCCATCGCCTCCTCGAGCGCGCGCTCGATCTTGTCGTTCCAGATGATCCGCCCGACCGTGGTCAGCACGTGGCCGCCCTCGCGCCCCAGCGGGCGGAACTCGGCCAGGTCGTGGAGCTTGGTCACGCCGTGCTCGTATGACCACTCCGCCTCCTGGGCGGTGCGGTACACGTGCGGGCGCGGATCGTGCGTGGCCGGATCGATCTTGGCCAGCTCGGCCTCCTCCGGACCGTAGGTCAGGTAGTAGGCGCCCAGCACCATGTCCTGCGTCGGCGTGGCCAGCGGCGCGCCGTGCGCGGGGGACAGGATGTTGTTGGCCGAGAGCATCAGGATCCGGGCCTCGGCCTGGGCCTCCGCCGACAGCGGCAGGTGGACCGCCATCTGGTCACCGTCGAAGTCGGCGTTGAACGCGTGGCAGACCAGCGGGTGGACCTGGATCGCCTTGCCCTCGACCAGCACCGGCTCGAACGCCTGGATGCCCAGGCGGTGGAGCGTCGGCGCGCGGTTCAGGAGCACGGGATGCTCGTGGATGACCTCCTCGAGCACGTCCCACACCTCGGGGATCATCGAGTCGACCATCTTCTTGGCCGCCTTGATGTTCTGCGCCGACTTGCGCTCGACCAGGCGGGCCATGATGAACGGCTTGAACAGCTCGAGCGCCATCAGCTTGGGCAGCCCGCACTGATGGAGCTTCAGGTACGGGCCGGACACGATCACCGAGCGGCCCGAGTAGTCCACGCGCTTGCCGAGCAGGTTCTGGCGGAACCGGCCCTGCTTGCCCTTGAGCATGTCGGACAGCGACTTGAGCGGGCGGTTGCCCGGTCCGGTGACCGGACGGCCGCGCCGGCCGTTGTCGAACAGCGCGTCGACCGCCTCCTGGAGCATGCGCTTCTCGTTGTTGACGATGATCTCGGGCGCGCCGAGGTCGAGCAGCCGCTTCAGGCGGTTGTTGCGGTTGATCACGCGGCGATAGAGGTCGTTCAGGTCGCTGGTGGCGAACCGGCCGCCGTCGAGCTGGACCATCGGCCGCAGCTCCGGCGGGATCACCGGCACGGCCTCGAGGATCATCATCTCCGGCTTGTTGCCCGAGTGGATGAAGGCCGAGACGACCTTCAGCCGCTTGACCGCGCGGGCCTGCTTCTGGCCCTTGGCCGTCTTGACCTGATCCTGGAGGTCGGCCGCCTCGGCGTCGAGGTCGACCTGCTGGAGCAGGTCGCGCACCGCCTCGGCGCCCATGCCGCCGCGGAAGTACTCGCCGAACCCGTAGGGCGACCCGAACCGGTCCTTGAGCTCGCGGAACGTGGTCTCGTCGTTGACCACGTCCTTGGCCTTCATCGTCTTGAACAGCTCCCACACCTGACGCATGCGCTCGGCCGCGTCCTCGATGTAGGCCTCGGTGTCGTCGATGTCGGCCTGGAAGCTCTTGCGCAGGTCCTTGAGGATCTTCTCGCGCTCCTCGTCGGAGAGCTTCGAGATGTTGACCTCGAGCGTCTCCGCCCACAGGTGGTCCTCGTCGGAGAAGTCACGGCCGGTCTTGCCGTTCTCCAGGTACTGCTCGCGCCGCTGGAGGGACTCGCGCAGCTCGAGGATGCGCTCCTCCTTCTCGGCGGCGTAGGAGTCGAGCACCTTGTTGACCTCGCCCTCGAGCGTGTCGAGGTCGCGCGCCCGGGCCTCGTCGTCGACCCAGGTCACGATCGAGGCCGCGAAGTACAGGACCTTCTCGAGCTCCTTGGGGGCCATGTCGAGCAGGTAGCCGATCCGGCTGGGGACGCCCTTGAAGAACCAGATGTGCGAGACCGGCGCGGCCAGGTCGATGTGACCCATGCGCTCACGCCGGACCTTCGAGCGCGTGACCTCCACGCCGCAGCGCTCGCACACGATGCCCTTGTAGCGGACGCGCTTGTACTTGCCGCAGTAGCACTCCCAGTCCTTGGTCGGACCGAAGATGCGCTCGCAGAACAGCCCGTCCTTCTCCGGCTTCAGCGTCCGGTAGTTGATCGTCTCCGGCTTGGTGACCTCGCCCGAGGACCACGAGCGGATCTGCTTGGAGGAGGCGAGGCCGATCTCGATTGCGTCGAAGTTATTGATGTCGATCAAAGTGAGTTCTTTTCGTGTCAGGTGAGGAAGGGGTGTTAAGGGCGCGGCAGAGCCGCGCCGGTTTTCACGCCTCGTCTTCCTCGAGTACGCCTTCGGCTTCGCCGGCGGGGACCTCTGCTTCGATCATCGGATCCTCGTCGGAGGCGAAGTCCTCCTCCTCGAGCTCCTCGCCGGGCTCGAGGTCGGGATCCTCGACCTCGGCCTCCTCCTCGGAGGCCTCGACCGTCTCGCCTTCGTGCTCGACCGCCTCGTCGGCCGCGGCGCCGTCGGTGGCGCGCACGCCTGAGAGGTCGATGCCGAGCTCCTCGGCCGCACGCAGCAGGTCGTCGTCCTCCTCGCGCATCTCGGCGCGCTCGCCCTCCTCGGAGACCACGTTGACGTCGAGCGCCAGCGACTGCATCTCCTTGAGCAGGACCTTGAACGACTCGGGGATCGACGGCTCGGCGATGTTCTCGCCCTTGACGATCGCCTCGTAGGCCTTCACGCGCCCGACCGTGTCGTCGGACTTGATCGTGAGCATCTCCTGGAGGGTGTACGCGGCGCCGTAGGCCTCGAGCGCCCACACCTCCATCTCGCCGAAGCGCTGGCCGCCGAACTGCGCCTTGCCGCCCAGCGGCTGCTGGGTGACCAGCGAGTACGGGCCGGTCGAACGGGCGTGGATCTTGTCGTCGACCAGGTGCAGCAGCTTCAGGATGTACATGTAGCCGACCGTCACCTGCTCCTCGAACGGCTCGCCCGTGCGCCCGTTGAACAGCGTCACCTTCCCGGAGGCCTGCTCGCCCTTGCGCCGGTTCTGGTCGACGTCCATCCGGATCGCGCCGGTGTGCTCCTCCTGCCAGCGGACGAGCGCCTCGTCGACGTCGGCCACGGTGGCGCCGTCGAACACCGGCGTGGCCACGTAGACCTTGTTCGTGGTGGCGAGGCTCTTGCTCGTGTTGGACCTGCCGTTGCCGCCGTTCTGGCCGTCGCGCCTCGCCGTACCAGCCGTTGGCCGCGACCCAGCCGAGGTGGGTCTCGAGGATCTGGCCCAGGTTCATCCGGCTCGGCACGCCGAGCGGGTTGAGGATCACGTCGACCGGCGTGCCGTCCTCCATGAACGGCATGTCCTGCACGTCGACGATCTTCGAGATCACGCCCTTGTTGCCGTGGCGGCCGGCGAGCTTGTCGCCCTCGGCGATCTTGCGCTTCTTGGCCACGAACACGCGGACCAGGTCGTTGACGCCCGGCGGCAGGTCGTCGCCCTCGTCGCGGCTGAAGGTCTTGACGTCGATCACGACGCCGCCCTCGCCGTGCGGGACCTTGAGCGAGGTGTCGCGGACCTCGCGCGCCTTCTCCTTGAAGATCGCGCGGATCAGCTTCTCCTCGGCCGTCAGCTCGGTCTCGCCCTTGGGCGTGACCTTGCCCACCAGCAGGTCGCCCGAGGCGACCTCGGCGCCGATGCGGACGATGCCGCGGTCGTCGAGGTTGCGCAGCGACTCCTCCGAGCGGTTCGGGATGTCGCGGGTGATCTCCTCGTCGCCCAGCTTGGTCGTGCGGGCGTCGATCTCGTACTCCTCGATGTGGATCGAGGTGAGCTCGTCGTCCTGGACCAGGCGCTTGGACAGGATGATCGCGTCCTCGAAGTTGTAGCCCTCCCAGGACATGAAGGCGACCAGCAGGTTCTTGCCGAGCGCCATCTCGCCGGCGTCGGTGGCCGAGCCGTCGGCCAGCACCGCGCCCTCGGCCACCTCGGCGCCGACGTCCACGATCGGCTTCTGGTGGATCAGCGTGCCCTGGTTGGAGCGCATGAACTTCTGGAGCTCGTACTCCTCCTGGCCGCCGTCGGCCCCGTCGACCACGATCTGCTCGGCGTCGACGTAGGAGACCGTGCCGGCGCTCGTGGGCCAGCACCACGTCGCCGGTGTCGATCGCCGCGCGGCGCTCCATCCCGGTGCCGACCAGCGGCGCGTCGGTCACGAGCAGCGGCACCGCCTGGCGCCTGCATGTTCGAGCCCATCAGCGCCCGGTTGGCGTCGTCGTGCTCGAGGAACGGGATCATCGCGGTCGTCACCGACCAGATCTGCTCGGGCGAGACGTCGATCAGGTCGACCTGCTCGGGCGTGGCCGTCACGTACTGGCCGGCCTGGGTGCGGCAGATGATCTCGTCGCCGGTGAGCCGCCCGGAGTCGTCGACCGGCGTGTTCGCCTGGGCGATCATCTGCTCCTCCTCCTGGGTGGCGTCGAGGTGCAGGATCTCGTCGGTCACCTTGCCGTCCTTGACCACCCGGTAGGGGGTGGTCACGAACCCGTGCTCGGAGATCTCCGCGTAGGAGGACAGCGAGCCGATCAGGCCGATGTTCGGACCCTCCGGGGTCTCGATCGGGCACATGCGGCCGTAGTGGGTGGGGTGCACGTCGCGCACCTCGATCGGCGCGCGCTCGCGCGTGAGGCCGCCGGCGCCCAGCGCGCTCAGGCGCCGGCGGTGGGTCAGACCGGCGAGGCAGTTCGTCTGGTCCATGAACTGGCTGAGCTGCGAGGAGCCGAAGAACTCCTTGAGCGCGGCGACGACCGGGCGGATGTTGACGATCGTCTGGGGCGTGATCGTGTCGGCGTCCTCGGTGGTCAGGCGCTCGCGCACCACGCGCTCCATGCGGTAGAGGCCGATCCGGAAGGCCTCCTGGATCAGCTCGCCGACCGTGCGCAGGCGGCGGTTGCCGAAGTGCTCGTACTCGTCCAGGTGGTCCTGGATCGGCTCGCGCGGCATGGTCAGCGCCTCGGCCGCGAAGTCCTTGACCTCGCCGTCCATCTCCTCGGGCATGCCGAGGCGCTTGGGCAGGGAGACGAGCTCCTTGACCAGCGCGATGATGTCGTCGTGGGTCAGGGTGCGGGTCTCGAGGTCGATGTCGAGGCCCAGGCGCGAGTTGAGCTTGTAGCGCCCCACGCGAGTCAGGTCGTAGCGCTTGGGATCGAAGAACAGCTGGTGCAGCAGCGAGCGCGCGGCGTCGACCGACGGCGGCTCGCCCGGGCGCTGCTTCTTGAACAGCTCGATCAGCGAGCCCTCCTCGGTGCGGACCATCTCGGGGTCGGCCTCGAGCGTGAGCTGGATGTAGAGCGAGTTGCCGAACAGGTTGAGGATCTCCTCGTCGGACGCGTAGCCCATCGCGCGCAGGAGCACGGTCACCGGCAGCTTGCGCTTGCGGTCGATGCGGACGTAGACGCGGCCCTTCTTGTCGATCTCGAGCTCGAGCCACGAGCCGCGGGCCGGCATCAGGTTGGCGATGAAGACCTGCTTCTCGCGGTCCTTGGGCTCCATCACGTAGGCGCCGGGCGAGCGCACCAGCTGCGTGACCACGACGCGCTCGGTGCCGTTGATGATGAACGTGCCGCGATCGGTCATCCACGGGAAATCGCCCATGAACACCGACTGCTCGCGGATCTCGCCCGTCTCGCGGTTGATGAAGGCGACGGTGACGGTCAGCGGCCGTGCGTACGTGAGGTCCTTCTCACGGCACTGGTCGAGGCTGGCGACGGGCTCGTCGAAGATGAATTCGCCGAACTGGACGGCGAGGTTTCCGGTGTAGTCCTCGATCGGCGAGATGTCGTCGATCGTCTCGCGCAGGCCACCACCGTCGGGGTTGGTCAGCCAGGCGAAGGACTTGCGCTGGATATCGATCAGGTTGGGGACTTCAAGGACCTTGTTCAGACGCGCGAAACTCCGGCGCGTCCGGGGGGCATGAGTGGTTGCCAAGACGGCGACTCCTCGGGCGGTCGAGAGGGAGGCAAAATCAGGCTCCCGGGGCGCAAAGCGCCTGGAGCCCGACCAGCAAAGATAGCACACGGCATCGGTGCCCTGTGCAGGCTGCTCAGCTCTCACGGACCCCGCCCCGGCAGCCGCGTATGTGGCGCGACGCCGTGTACGGGGCGGCTACGACTATCGGCTGACCGGGGCAGTGTAGGGGCAAATTCGCGGTCTAGCAAGCGAATCTCGCCGATGGGGCGGCTGCGATGGGCGCCGCGCGCTGCCCGCGCGCCGGCTGCCAGGAGGTAACCGTTTTAACCATCCTCCCCGAGCGGCGCCTCTGTCGGTATCCTGACCACCCGATCGCGTGGGGACTGTCCGTACGGCGGGGGCAAGAAGATGGGGCTTGCGCTGATCGGGCACTGAATCGGCTGATGATGGGTTGCGGCGGCTCTGCTGCTGTCGCGCGTGTCGTCCTGCGGGGGCTGGGGCGAAGCTCCCAGGGCGACGGCGACTCGCGTCGCACAGCGGTCGGTCGGCGCTGTCGCAGGCGGGCACCCAGGGCAAGCCGAAGGTGCGGCACCGGTGCATCGCCGTGCGGCACGGCCACACATCGTCTGGTACACGCACAGACGGCCACGGCCTCGCGAAGCAATTGGGGCAGCCGACGATCAAAGCTGAGCCCGGGCACGCGGAAGTTCGGCAGCTGGCCGAGTCCGCGCATTCGAAGCCCCAGGTCGGCCCCGAGACGTGACCGCGGTCGGATCCTGCAACTTCGGCGTCGCAGATAGGGGCACGGCATCGGACTGACGTCCAGTCCTATGACGGGCTACTCCGGCGACGCACCGAGCTGCGGCGGCAACAGCGGGTGGGTTGGTCGCTCACCAATGCGAGCGCGAAAGCACCGGCGCTGTCCTTCCACCGGACCATGTGTCCTGCGGTAGCTCTCGGAGCCCAGAGCGGCCAGTCAGCGCACCTCACGAGTACGAGACGTCCACCGATGGCCGAGTCGGATGGCCCTGGGGCGACGGTTCACGCCGACGACAGCCGGCGTAGGCTGCGCCTCTCACGAGGGGCGCCGTGACCACGAGGGGGGAACGATCCCTGAGACGGTCGGTCTACCGGCAGTCGTGCTGTCAGCGATGTTTCTCTGCGCCGCGGTGCGGAGTCGGTCGCGACCACAGCACGCACGCCACGCGATCAAGATCACGATCGCTCCGGAGTACGCGACGGCGGACCACCGACGACGTACCAGGCAACAGTCACGAAAACGTCATCCCGCGGCGTCACCACTCGTGCATCGAAGTCGCTCCCGCAAGGGCACGGCCTGCGGCCAACCATGTCCGGCGGCTTGAGCCACGGCGTCGGGTGCACCTGAGGACGTTCGCGCTCCATCAGCTCGCGCTAAGCCCGGGCAGAGCGTGCAGGTTCGGGTCTCCGCGCGCGCCACGCAACCACGTTCAAGGGCGCGCAGTACCAGGAGCTAACACTGCATACGGGCCCGGCTATGCGCCGGTCCGCCGTATGCACGCCAGTCGGCAGTCGCGCAACACTCGGCGTCAACAGTCCTCTGTCCGGCAGCGCGTCGTGACGGTGACGGCGAACCCCAATGGTCGACCGACCCGAGAATCACCGGGCACCCACGACCGAGATCGTCTCCGATCCCGGGAACGCCGCTCAACGAAGCCGTCCCGTCGGCACAGCTACGGGGCGCTATACGGGCTTCGACCAGAACTGGTTCGGGTGGCACATCACCGGGACGGCCGACAAGGACCTGACCTACGACCTGTTCAGCCTCCCGTTCAACCCGACAGGAACGTCCAGTTCTGCTTCGGCGCGACGGCGCAGTTCCCGGCGAACTCGGACGATGGTCTGGCCCAGCCAGGCACCCTGCCGGACGGCACCGCCGGGTTCATCGGGCTGCTTCCCTCGTGTAGCTCTGTCAACGACACGTCGCCCTGCATCGTGGGCATCGGGCCGATCAGCCGCAACACGGACAACGGACTCAGCGGTACGCAGATCCGGGTCTTCATCCCGGAGAGCTTCACCGCCGATCCGTTCGGACATCCGTAGGAGCTGACGTGAAGAGGGGCCGCGCCGATCGACGGCCCCTCTTCTAAGTCAGCGACCGGTCTCGGCAGGCGGGCGATCCTCAGGCGACGGAGGATCTCGTCTCGCTCCGCGAGAAGATCTGGCTCGGCGCCACCGATCGCCTCGAGCGCGTCGATCGTGGCGGCGACGTCGTATTCGGCGCCTCGCTTGCGCGCGGCCTCCAAGCGAGTGTCTGAGCTCGCGCCTCGCGGCTTCCTGTCTGGCCGAGCCGCGCCAGCGCGATGCCCGCCACGCGCGTGAGCAGCGGCCGCTGCTGGTCGCTGACCTGGAGCGTGCCGCTGGCGATCTCGAGCGCGTGGAACGGGTCGCCGCTGAACGCCTCGGCCTCGGCGATCACGGCTTTGGCGAACTCGACGTATGCATCCATCTTCAGCCGGCGAAGCTCTTCCATCGCCGCCTCGATCATCGGCAGCGCCTGCTCGTGCCGGCCGCGGCGCACCGCGATGCGGGCGAGGAGGACGTCGGCAAACGCGACGTTCTGCCGGTCTCGGGTCCCGTTCCACGTCGCGGCGCGCTCGCTGCAGGTGCTCCTCGGCCTCATCGAGATGGCCCTGGTCGGACAGGATCTCGCCGATGTTGCCGTCGGTGTAGGCGGCGTCAGCGGGCATGCCGGCGCGACCGCTCGCCTCGCCGGCCCGGCGGTAGAGCGCGACAGCGTCGTCCCAGCGGCCGTCGAAGTACGCGAACATGCCGAGGTTGTTGAGCACGACGAATTCGTGCTCGGGATCGCCGAGCTGCTCGTAGATCTCGAGCGCCTCCCAGGAGTGGGTGGCCTCCTTCGGACGGCCGGACTCCACCAGCGCCCAGTCGAGCGCGTAGCAGGCGTGCGCGAGCGCGCGCAGCTCTCCCACCGAGTCGGCTTCGGTGATCGCCTGGCGGCAGGTCGAGATCGCCTCACGCCAGCGCCCCTGCATGCTTCGGATGCCACCGAGGTAGCGACCGCATCTCGGCGCGCCAAGCGGTCGCCTCCGTCGCATCGAGCGCTCCACGCAGCGGAGGCCACGGTTCAGCCACCGGACGCGCTCGTCATCGCCTCGCTCGCGATGGGCGACCTCGGCATGCCGGTGGCACAGCCGCGCTTGCGCGATCGCGTCGTCGCGGAGCAGCCGGCGGGCCTCGGTGTAAGCGTGCGCGGCCGCGGCGGGCTCGCCCGCTGAGCGCAGCGCCTCGCCGAGCTGCTCCCAGGCCTCCGCCAGCGCGCGCGCCATCGGCGGCGACGCCCTCCGCGCGCCCCGCCTCGATCGCCCGCCGATAGAGCTTCGCCGCGTCGGCGTGCGAGAACGCGTCGGTGGCGCGCTTGGCCGCCGCCATCGCGTACGGTATGCGCCGGGCGTGGTCGCCGGCCAGCGAGAAGTGGTGCGACAGGATCGCCGGATCGGCGTCGAGCTCCCGTCTCGGTCGTGCTCCAGCCGCAGCCCGACCGACATGTGCAGCTCGGCGGCGCAGCTTGAACGGAAGGCTCGAATAGGCGACCTCCTGGATCGCCGGGCGCTTGAAGCGCACGTGGCCGTCTGGCTCCCGCGCGAACACGCCGGACAGGCGGTCCCAGAAACCCTCCTCGGGGAGCGGCATCTCGGCCTTCGAGCACGTCGGCCAGGCGCCGGGGATGGAAATTGATCCCGAGCACGGCGGCCCGTCGCACGACCGCGCCATCCCGTGGGTCGAGCGCGTCGATCCGCGCCATCGTCGCGGCGCCGACGCTCTCGGGAAGCTCGTCGCGGTCTCCGGCGGCCGCGGCCGCGAGCAGGTCGAGCAGGAACTCGGGGCTGCCTCCGGAGCGCTCGACGGCCAGCTCCACGACGTGCGGCGGCACCTGGCTGGCCTCGGGGCTGGTGAGCGCCAGGGCGTGCGCCTGCTCGCCGGACAGGGGAGTCAGCTCGACCCGGGTGTGGGGGTACTCCGCAGACCGACAGCCCACCGGCTTCATCCCGGCGGGTCACCAGCACCAGCCATGACGACGACTCGAGCTCGGCC
Source organism: uncultured Solirubrobacterales bacterium (assembly GCA_963710305.1). Lineage (GTDB taxonomy): Bacteria > Actinomycetota > Thermoleophilia > Solirubrobacterales > Solirubrobacteraceae > Palsa-465. The sequence continues at coordinate 25,002 of CAVPZV010000013.1, forward strand.
GCCAGTGCATCGAACAGCGCCGCCGACGCCGCGTCCATCAGGTGCGCGTGATCGACCTCGACGATCGTCGGCACGACGAGCGCACGGCTGAGGAAGCGCAGGACGACCTCACGCAGCTTGGCGGCGCGCGCCTCGGGCGCCAGCTGATCCACTTCGGTGGTCGAGGGCACCTCGACGATCGACCGCGATGGCGATCAGCGGCAGCCACGGGAGCAGCTCGGGGTCGCTGCGGCGGATCTCGTCCTCGAGGCGAGCCAGCACGCGCTCCTCCGGGTCGTCCCACCCCGCACCGAGGAGCTGGCGCAGCAGGTCGCGCCAGGCGAAGTACGGCGTCTCCCGCGTCACCACCTCGCACGTCGTGTGCAGCATCTGCATGCCCTCGCCGAGCGTGCGCGCCTCCGCGAGCAGGCGGGACTTCCCGGTGCCGGTCTCCCCGACCAGCTCGATCAGCGCGCCGGAGCCGCGCCTGGCGCCGGCGATTGCCTGTCGCAGAAGCTCGAGCTCGCGCTCGCGACCGACCAGCGGCAACTGCGGTCGAGCGCTGGCCTGCGAGACCGCGCGCACCGGCGGCCCGACGTCCGACGCGTGTACCGGACGGGCCTTGCCCTTGACCGTGAACGGCTCGAGCTCGGTCTGGCGGAAGCGTCCCTCGACCTGGCGCACGATGTCGCGGGTGACGTAGATGTGCCCGGTGGGCGCCTTGCCCATGACCCGGGCCGCGAGATTGACCGTGTCGCCCATCACCACGTACCAGCGCCGGTACGCCGGTCCCACCTCACCGGTGAACACGGGGCCACGGTTGACGCCGACCTGGACGGGGAGCGGGAGATCGGCCTCGACGATCTGGCGCAGCGCGAGCAGCATGCGCTCCTCGTCGTCGCCCACCACTCGCGGCGCACCCGCGCTGAGACGGATCTTTCCGCCGTCGCCGGAGATGTCGGAATCGAGGAAGCACACCTCGTAGCGCTCGCACGCCTCCTGGACCGCGGAAACGAGCTCGTCGAGAGCTCGGGCCGCGCCCTCGGGACCTCCCTGCGCGAGCAGCGCGTCCAGGCCCTTGTATTGGATGAACGCGACGGACGCCGTTCGATGCTCCGGGGCGGCATGACCGCCGAGCAGGTGCGCACGCACGATCATCGGCAGGCATTCGGCGATCGCGTCGTCCGGCGGCCTTGCGCCGGCCTCCGGTGCCGTCCACTCCGGCGTCGCCGGGGACGCGGGCGAGGAGCGTGCCCGAGCCGATCGGTGCACCGCGGCACGTGCGCGGGAGCAGCGAGGCCGTGTCGGGGCTCACCAGGATCTGCCCGGCCGACGCGAGTCCCTCCATCTCCACGACCGTGCTCGTGCCGGCGCCGCCGACGAGGAGCTCGCGGTGCGAGGAGCCAACCAGGAACAACGCGTAGGGCCCGCTGTGGACCCCGACGGACATCCGCAGCACCACGTCACTGGCGCCGGCGCGGATGCGGCCGACGTCGCGCAGCGTGCGACGCATCGCAGCCGCCGCACGCGCACGCCCGTTGCGCGTGCCCGTCGCCGTCGTACCACAGCAGCATGGCGTCGCCGCCGAACTTGAGCAGCGAGCCACCCTGCGCGTACGCGTCTGAGAGCAGCGCGGAGAAGCACAGGTTGATCGCGTCGACGAGGTGCTCGGCTCCCTCCTTGCCCTTGCGCGCCAGCCGCTCCGACAGGCGCGTGAAGCCGGAGACGTCGGCGAACACCATCGTTCCTTCGAGCGTCTCCACGAGCGTCGACCGCGGCGCTGTCAGGCGCCGGAGCAGCATCCGCGGGACGTAGCGCTCTAACGTCCCTGTCTCGACTTGTACCTGCAAGCTGAGCCCCCGATCAGCATCTCACCGAGCCTCGTCGGGCCCTATCGGTTGGAAGTGTACGGCGAGGGGCACGCGTAGGTGCCGTTCGGGGTCACTTCGGCCGCTGTACGCGGCCTGCGCCGTCGCCCGCGTCGAGGAGCGCGTCGAGGATCTCGCCGTAGGAGCTGATCGTGAGCGACAGGTGGCCGTCGTTCGGCCGCAACTCGGCGCCGACGCCCAGGTGCTCGGCCAGCCACTCTCCGTGAGCGATCGGCACGAACCGATCTTCGGCGCCGTGCCAGATCGTCAGTGGTGCACCAGGCCTGTCCAGCTCGAAGCCCCACCCGGATACCAGCGCCCGGTCGTCGTCGAACCATCCCCAGATGCCGCTCGAGAGCGAGTGATCGTATTGCGCAGCCATGAACTCGCCCAGCACGCCGCTCAGCGCGCGGCGATCGGCCTCGCAGACCAGATCGCCCAGGACGGCCACGATGCCGGGCCCGTCAGCGCCCCGGGCCTCTTGGGCGACCCGCTCGAGAAGCGCCTCGAGCTCGCGCTCCCCGGTCCGCGCGGCGGCGACCTCTTCGAGGTTCTCGGTTCCCATTCCGGCGGTCCAGTCGAGCCCCGCCGCATCGATCGGCGCGAGCGACGCGATCGCCGCGGCCGAGATCACGCGGTCCGGCAGCAGTGCGGCGCAGGCGATCGCGTGCGGTCCGCCGCCTGAGCCTCCGAGCGTATGGAACCGGTCGTAACCCAGCGCGTCGGCGATCGTGACCACGTCGGTGACGCAGCTCGCCACCGTTCGTCCTGCGTGCCGGTCCGAGGTGCCGTAGCCCGGGCGCGAGAAGGTGATGTGACGGATGTTCCGCTCCGCGCCCACCTCGACGAGCGGTTCGAACTCGCCGGCCGCTCCTGGGGTTCCGTGGTGGATGATCAGCGGCACCCCGTCGGGGGGGCCGGCAAGCTCGACCTCGAGCACGCGACCGTCCTCGACCGGAACCAGCAGAGCCTCGCGCGCGTACACACCCACGCGTCAAAGCTATCCCAACTGCGACGAGGTGACGGACGAAATTTCGTACCGGTGCATGCTCGGGGCAGTAGTGTTCGCGCCGGGGTCGGAACCGTCCGTAATAAGAATGAGGGGAAGACATGGGGCTCGAGCGGCTGATCCGGAGCAGGCTGTGCCGGGCGATCCTGTTGGCGTCCGCTGTCGGCTACGCGGCGATCCCGGCGGCGGCGACCGCGCAGGGCGCCGCGCACGCGGCCGCTGCGAAGACGAAGACGAAGACGTGTGGGTCAGGGCGGGCAGTGCACGACCTCCCTCTCATCGAGTCCGCCACCGGCGCCGGTGACCAGTCCGGGCTCGGGCGGCTCCGGTGGCGGTGGTTCTGGCGGTGGCGGAACGCCGCCGACCGCCGGCGCTCCGACACCGACGCGCGGCGGCCTACAGCACCTTCGACGTCAATGCCAGGACGCGCGCGAAGCGACGCATCCAGTCGGGCAAGTTGATCGAGGCGCTCGACGCCGGTCACAAGCTGGTCTGCCCCGGTTACACGCGCCGGGACAAGAGCTGGTTCGAGTTCATGCTGGCGACGAAGACGCAGATCGGCATCACCTACGAGATCATCGGATGTCATCCACAACCGGACCTCCAAGGGCGTCCAGTTCTGCGCCGGGCTCGGCTATCGGTTCATCACGCTCTCAGGTAGGCCGGCGCGGCACGCGAAGCTCCCCGACGGGAAGCGCGGGTGGATCGGGCTGCTCCCTAGTTGCGAGCGCGACACCTTCACCGGCGATACCCGGCCCGTGTGTTGGTCTCGATCTTGCAGACGGATGACAGCGCCGGCAACGTCAGCACAACGGTCAACGTGCAGATCCCGGCGATGTCCCAGTCAGATCCCTGGGGCGCTGGTTGACGCCGGCGTGAGCCGAGCGTAGGCTCCCGCTCACGCGGGGCGCCGTGATCACGAGGGGGGACGTATGCGTCTGAGACGAGTCGGTTACCTGGTGGCCTCGCTTGGCGTGGTCTTTCTCTGCGCGGCGGCATCGGCGTCGGCTGCAACCACGCATGCGCGCCATGCGTTCAAGGTGCTGATCTCTCCCGAGTACGCGACCGCGGGACAGCCCACGACGTTCCAGGTGAAGTTCGTGAACACCTCCTCGCGGGGCGTCCCACTCAGCGCGGTGCAGATCACTCCCCCGAAGGGCTTCAGCCTGAAAGGGACGACCGTGCCGGTCGGTCTGAAGCGCAAAGCGTCGAGGCACCAGCGGATGTTCGCGCTCCACCAGCTCACGCTCAAGCCGGGGAAGAGCGTGCAGATCCAGGTTGCCGCGGCCGCCCCCAGCCAGTGCGGAAAGGGTGCGCTCCGCTGGACCTCGCGTGCTTTCCAGCACGGCAATGCGAAGGGCGCGCAACTCGCGCTCCAGCCGGCGCTCAGCAGCGTCGGCGTGACCGTGCTCTGTCCGGCCACGGCGGCGTGCGGCGACGGCGGCCCGCCATGCTCGACCGGGCTGAGCACCTCGCCAAGCGCGTACGCCGTCGTGTCCGACGCCGGGTCGGGCACCCTGAACGAGACGGTGAACGTCGGCAAGCGGCTGGTCTGCCCCGGCTACAGGTTGCGCGACGCCAACTGGTACGACTCGCTCGTGTCGCAGGCCCAGCCGCCGCCCGCCGGCAGCGCCCCGATCACCGATCAGATCACGTACACGATCAAGAACGCGAGCTCGGACGGGATCGGCTTCTGCCTCGGGGCGAACTACGACTTCACGACCGCGTCCGGGGCGCTGGCCCCGAAGGGAACGCTGCCCACGGGTGCGCCGGGATTCGTCGGGCTGCTGCCGATGTGCGCCAACAGCAAGCCGCCGTGCATCTCCAGCATCACGGAGTCAACCGACGACCACGTCAAGTCCGGCACCGACACGACGCTCAACGTGATGATCCCCGAGGGTGGCGATCCTTGGGGCGCCGGCTAGGACTACCGGCGGAGCGGCGGAACCGGCAACGCGCTGATTCGGAGGCGCTCGAGGATCTCGTCGCGCTCGGCCACGAGCGCCGCATCGGCAACGCCCAGCGCGTCGAGCGCGTCGATCGTCGCCGCCACGTCGTACTGCGCGGCGCGTCCGCGCGCGGAGCCGAGCGCCGTCATCAGCTCGGTCCGGGCGGCATCGAGCTTGCCGAGCCGGGCCAGAGCGATGCCGGCCACGCGCTCCAGGAGTGGGCGGTTGCGGTCGAGCGCGCTCAGCTCGCGGTGCGCGATCTCCAGCGCCCGCGCTTCGTCACCCGCGAACGCCTCGGCCTCGGCGACCAGCGCCTGCGCGAAGTTGGCGTACGCGTCCATCTTGAACCTGCGGAAGCTGGCCATCGCCGCTTCGAGCGTGGGGACTGCTGTGTCCCGGTCGCCGCGACGGGTGGCGATCCGGCCGAGCAGCACCTCCGTGAACGCGACCGCCTGCGGCTCCCGCATGCCGGCAAACACACGCCACGCTCTCTGCACGTGCTCCTCCGCCTCGTCGAGCCGGCCCTGGTCGGAGAGGATCTCGCCGACGTTCACGTCCGTGCGGGCGACGTCGGCGGGCGTGCCGGCGCGCTCGCTGCACGCTCCGGCCTGACGGTACAGCGCGACCGCGTCGTCCCAGTGGCCGTCGAAGTACGCGAACATGCCGAGGTTGTTGAGCACCGCGGCCTCGCGCTCGGGGTCGCCGAGTTGCTCGTAGATCTCCAGCGCGCGCGTCGAGTGTGTCGCCTGCTCCGGGTGCCCAAGCTCCATCAGCGCCCAGTCGAGGCCGTAGCACGCATGGGCGAGAGCCCGCAACTCGCCCGCCGCTTCTGCCTCCTCGATCGCCTGGCGGCACGTCAGCGACCGCCTCGGTCCACCGCCCCTGGCGGTTGCGCACGCCCCCGAGGGTCGAGCGCATCCTGGCCCGCCAGGTGATCGCCTCCGGCCCCTCCGCGTCGGCGAGACAGCGGAAGCCGCGGTTCAGCCAGCGCACCGCCGCACTCAGCGCCTCGCTTCGAGCGGCGACCTTGGCATGCCGATCGCACAGCCGTGCCTGAGCGACCGGATCGTCGCGGAGCAGGCGCCGGGCCTCGCTCAGCGCGCGGGTGGCCGCGTCCGGCTCTCCCACGAAACGCAGCTCCTCCCCCAGCTGCTCCCAAGCCTCGGCCAGCGACTGGGCGCCGTCGGCGAGGCCCGATGCGCGGCCGGCGTCGATCGCGCGCTGGTACAGGCGCACGGCGTCCGCGTGGGAGAAGCGCTCGGTGGCGCGCCGGGCCGCGGCCATCGCGTAGCGGTACGCGCGGGCATGATCACCCGCCAGCGTGAAGTGGTTCGAGAGCACCGCGGGATCGGCATCGCCGGCTGGATCCTGCTCGTGCTCGAGCCGGAGCCCGACCGCTTCGTGGAGGCGGCGACGCAGCTTGAACGGAAGGCTCGCGTACGCGGCCTCCTGTAGCGCTGGCCGGCGGAAGCGAACGTGCCCGTCGCTGTCGCGCACGAACACGCCCGACAACCGCTCCCAGAACCGCTCGTCGGGAATGTCCATGTCGGGGCCGATGACGTCGCTCAGCCGCTGCGGCTGGAACGACGTCCCGAGCACGGCCGCGCGCCGGACGATCGCGCCGTCGCTCGGGTCGAGCGCGTCGATGCGGGCCATGGTCGCGGCGCCGACGCTCTCCGGGAGCTCGTCGTGGTCGCCGGCGACGGCCGCCGCCAGCAGGTCGACCAGGAACTGCGGGCTGCCCCCGAGCGCTGCACCGCCAGCTCCACCACGTGCGGCGGGAGCTGGGCGGCCTCGGGGGTGGCCTGAGCGAGCATCCGGATGTCGTCCACCGAAAGCGCGGCGAGCTCGAGCGACGCGTGCTCATAGCCTTCGAGCATCAGGCCGCCGGTCCCGCGGCGCGTGAGGAGCACCACCCACGACGAGGACTCGAGCTCGCGACCCAGCGCTTCCAACAGCGCCACCGAGGCCGCGTCCATCAGCTCGACGTGCTCGACCTCGACGAGCGTCGGGCACGACGAACGGGCGGCTCAGGAAGCTGCAGCACCACCTCGTGCAGCTTGCCCACGCGCGCCTCGGGAGCGAGCTGCCGGACCTCCGTGCTCGGCGGCGTGTCGACGTTGAGCACGATCGCGATCAGCGCCAGCCAGGGCTCCAGGTCCGGCGCCGCCTGCCGGACCTCGGACTCGAGCCGCTCGAGCACGATGCGCGACGGGTCCTCCCAGCTCAGGCCGAGGATCTGTCGGAGCAGGTCACCGGCGACCGCATACGGCGTCTCGCGCGTGTAGACCTCGCACGTCGCGTGGAGGACCGCCATGCCGCCGGCGAGCTTCTCGGCTTCGGCCAGGAGCCGGGACTTCCCGCTACCGGTCTCGCCCGCCAGCTCGATCAGGGTTCCCGATCCGCGCCGGGCCGCCTCGATCGCCGAGCGCAGTCGCCCGAGCTCGCGCTCGCGCCCGACCATCGGCAGCTCCATCCGGATCGCCGACTCCGCGGTGCCGCGCACCGGCGGCCCGACGTCCCATGCCTGCACGGGTCGCTTCTTGCCCTTGACCGTGAACGGGTCGAGTGCGGTCTCCTCGAAGCTGGTGTTCGCCCGCTGCAGGACGTCCCGCGTGGCGTAGATCCGGCCCACGGGCGCCTTGGCCCCGAGCCGGGCGGCGAGGTTCACGGTGTCGCCCATCACCGCGTACCACCGCCGGTAGTCCGGGCCGACCGGGCCCGTGAACACCGGGCCGCGGTGCACGCCCACGCGCACGGGGAGCGACGGGTCCGCCTCGATGATGTGGCGCAGCGCGAGCAGCATCCGCTCCTCGTCGTCGCCGACCACCCGCGGTACGCCCGCGCTCAGGCGGATCTTGCCGCCGTCCGCGGCGATGTCGGAGTCCAGGAAGCACACGTCGTAGCGCTCGACCGCGCTCTGGACGAGCCGCACGAGCTCGTCCAGGCGCGCCGCGGCCGTGTGCGCCCCCTCCCGCGCGATCACCTCATCGAGGCCGCCGTACTGCAGGAACGCGACGGTGGCCGTGCGATGCTCGGGGGTCGCCGACCCGCTCAGGAGGTGGGTCCGGACCGCGTCGGGCAGGAAGCGGGCAACCACCTCCTGGGGCGGAGCCGGCAGTCCGGCCGGCGGCGCCCACTCACAGGCGGTGGGTGACCTGGCCAGCAGTGAGCCCGGCCCCACCGCCTGGCCCACGCAGCTGCGCGGGAGCAGTCGCGCGGTCTCCGGCCCGATCAGGATCTGCCCCGAGCACGCCGCGGCCTCCAGCTCGACGACGGTGCTCGCAGCGGGTCCCCCGATCAGAAGCTCCCGATGCGAGCCGCCGACGACGAACATCGTGTACGCGCCGCTGTGCACGCCGACCGACATCCGCAGGACGACGTGGGTGTCGCCGGCGCGGATCTGGCCGACCTCGCGCAGCCTGCGTCGCATCGCCGCCGCCGCGCAGCACGCCCGCTGCGCGTGCTGCTGGTTGCCCTCCTGGTCGTAGAAGACCAGCAACATGGCGTCTCCGCCGAACTTCACGAGCGAGCCGCCGCGTCCGTACGCCTCGGTCAGCAGGGCCGAGAAGCAGGTGTTGATCACGTCGACGAGCTGCTCGGCGCCCTCCCTGCCCCGCCGGGCGAGCCGCTCGGACAGGCGCGTGAACCCCGAGACGTCGGCGAACACCATCGTGCACGGGATCGTCTCGGTCAGGCTTTCGATCGGCTGGCGCGCCAGGCGAGCGATCAGCGCCCGGGGCAGGAACGGACCGAGAAGTCCCGACTCGGATTCCGTCCGTGACGCGATCACGGGCATAGGAAGGCAACCCGTCCGTCAGGGTCGTCCGCGCGTTTGCGCCCACGGCAGAATCTAGCCGAGCGCCGCGATGGCGCGGGCGGAATCACCCCGCCGGGCGCCGGAGGCGATCGTAGACTCGCGCTCGTGGACGATGTCGAGGAGATCCTGAGTCGTGCCGGCGTGCGATTCGCCTATCTCTTCGGTTCGCGTGCGGCGGGCACCCCCCGGCCGGACAGCGATGCCGACGTCGCGATCATGCCCGGGCGCGAACTAGGGTTGCTGGAGCGAGAGCGCCTCACGCGCGAACTCGCCCAGGCACTCGGGGTGCCCGACGTAGACCTCGTGCTGCTCGATCGCGTCCGGCTCGAGCTGCGGGGGCGCGTAGTGCAACTCGGACGGCTGATCTATTCGATCGACGAGCCGGCGCGGGTCGACTTCCACGTCCGCACACTGTCCGAGTACCTCGACTTCCTCCCCACGCTGCGAGAGCTCCAGGCCAGCTACCTCGCGCACGTGGCCGCGAACGGACTGTGATGGTCGACGTGGGGAAGGTATCCCGGTTGCTCGAGTCTCTCGCGGACTATCGCCGCCGGCTTGCGGAGCTGCGCGACCTGCCGATCGATGTCTACCTCCGAGACCAGGCGTTTGCCGGCCGCTATCTGGTGCAGGTCGCCGCGCAGATCTGCGTCGACGTAGCCAACCACTTGATCGCGTCATTCGGCTGGCGCGCGCCGGCGGACTACCGCGACTCGTTCACGGTGCTGGAGGAGCGCGGCGTGATCGAGCCCGGGCTGGCCGACCAGATGCGTGATCTGGCGGGACTTCGCAACCGGCTCGTGCACGTGTACGAGGAGGTGGACGACCGTATCGTGCACGACGCCCTGCCGGAAGGTATCGACGACTTGAGCCGCTTCGCACAAGCGATCGCCCGCGCCGCCGAGTCCGGCTGAGGCGCCACTGTCGGGGCGCCGGAGTGCGCCCCGACTTCATTTGACCGAGGCTACTTCAGCTCGACGGTGCCGCCGGCCTCTTCCAGGTCGGCCTTGAGCTTGTCGGCCTCGGCGCGGTCGATTCCCTCCTTGATCGGCTTCGGCGCCTCGTCCACCAGCGCCTTGGCCTCCTTGAGGCCCAGGCCGGTGGCGGCACGGACGACCTTGATCACCTGGATCTTCTTGTCGCCGGCCGCCTGCAGGACGACGTCGAACGCCGTCTGCTCCTCAGCCTCCTCGCCGCCGCCGTCGGCCGCACCCGCGCCCGCCGGCGCAGCCGCCGCCACCGCGGTGGCGGACACGCCGAAGGCCTCCTCGAGCGCCTTGATCCGCTCCGAGAGCTCCAGCACCGAGATCGACTTGAGCTCGTCAATCCATTCTTCCGTTGTGGGCATGCTTCCTCCTTACGACTCCGCGTCAGCGGCGTCAGCTTCAGGTTCTTCAGACGATGGTTCAGATTGCGGTTCCGCCGCGGGGGCCTCGGCCTCAGCCTCGGCCGTCGGGGCCTCGGGCTCGGCCTCGGCCGCCGGCGCCTCGGGCTCCGGGGCTTCCGGCGCCTCAGCCGCCGGCGCCTCCGGCTCCGCCGGCGCAGCCGGCGCCTCCCCGCTCACCAGCCCCTGGTCGGCGATCGCCTGGAGCTGGATCGCCACCCCCGCGATCAGCGCGTTCAGGGTGCGGACGAGCCCGGTGATCGGCGCCGCGATCGTGCCGACGAGCTGGGCGTTCAGGATCTCCCGGGAGGGCAGGCGGGCGATGGCGCGCACTTCGTCGCCGCTCAGCGTCGCGCCGTCCATGACCCCGCCCTTGAACTCGAGCAGGTTGAACACGCGCGCGGCGTCGTTCAGCGCCTTGGCGGCCAGGGCCGCGTCGCCGCTCACGAGCGCCAGCGCGGTCGGCCCCACCAGGAGGGGCTTCAACGACTCTGCGCCGGCCTGATCCGCGGCGCGCTCGGACAGCGAGTTCTTGACCACGCGGAAGCGCGTGTCGGTCGCACGCAGGCGCTCGCGGAGGTCGGCCACCTGGGCGACGCTGATCCCGCGGTAGTCGACCGCGAAGATCGCCTGGGCGCTCTCGATCTGCCCGGCGATCTCGTCTACTACGGCTGCTTTCTGATCTCTGTTCATGGTCTCCTCGGGGGCCGAGACGGTGGGCGCCCAGGAGAGGCCAGAGATCTGGCTCGCATCGCTGGATCCGCCTGTCCCGGGCTTACGCGCGTCACCGAACGGCCGGGGGTCTCGGGCAGGTATGCGAAAAGGAGTCTACGCCGCTACGGGCTCCTCGACGATGTCACGCACGCGCGCGGGGTCGACCTTGACTCCCGGGCCCATGGTCGACGCGAACGTCACGGTCCGGATGTAGCGGCCCTTGGCCGCCGCCGGCTTGGCGCGCATGATCTCGTCCATCACCGCGGCGTAGTTCTCCAGCAGCTTCCGGTCCTCGAAGTCGCGCTTGCCGATCACCACGTGGACGATCGCCGTGCGGTCCGTCCGGTACTCGACCTTTCCGGCCTTGGCCTCCTCGACCGCGCGGCCGATGTCCATCGTCACCGTGCCGACCCTCGGATTCGGCATCTTCCCGCGAGGGCCCAGGATTCGTCCCAGGCGACCGACCACCGGCATCAGGTCGGGCGTCGCGATCGCCACGTCGAAGTCGTCGAAGCCCTCCTGGATCTGCTTGGCCAGGTCCTCGGCCCCGACGACGTCCGCCCCGGCCTCCTCGGCCTCGCGGACCTTGTCGCCCTGGGCGAAGACGGCCACCTTGACGTTCTTGCCGAGCCCGTTCGGGAGCGCCACCGTTCCGCGCAGCTGCTCGTCCGCGTGGCGGACGTTCAACCCGGTGCGGATGTGAACCTCGACCGACTCGTTGAACTTGACGTGGCTCAGCTGCTTGATGAGCGCGACGGCCTCGGCGGGCGAGTACTCGCGCTCACGGTCGAATCGCTTCTTGGCTTCGTCGTATGCCTTCCCGTGCTTGGACACGGCTCAGACCACCTCCACTCCCATCGAACGCGCCGTACCCGCGATGATCTTGGCCGCGGCATCGACGTCGTTCGCGTTCAGGTCCTTCATCTTCTTCTCGGCGATGTCCCGGAGCTGCGCCTGGGTGATCTGGCTCACCTTCGTCCGGTTCGGCTCGGCCGAGCCCTTCTCCAAATTCAGCGCCTGCTTGATCAGCACGGCCGCCGGCGGGCTCTTGGTGATGAACGTGAACGAGCGGTCCTCGTAGACCGTGATCACGACGGGGATCACCGTGCCCAAGTCGCCCTGGGTCTGGGCGTTGAACGACTTGACGAACTCCATGATGTTGACGCCGTGCTGACCCAGGGCGGGGCCCACCGGGGGCGCCGGCGAAGCCTGGCCGGCCACGGCTTGGAGCTTGATCTGCGTCATAACCTTCTTGGCCATCGCGCCTTACACCTTCTTGACCTGATCGAACCCGACCTCGACCGGCGTCTCGCGGCCGAAGATCGACACCAGCACCTTGAGCCTCTGGGCGTCCTCGTTGACCTCGGAGATCTCTCCCGAGAAGTCCGACAGCGGGCCCGAGATCACCTTCACCGACTCACCGATCGAGAACTGGGCGCGGCTGCGCGGCCGGACCTCCTGCTCGCGATGGAGCAGCCGGTTCACCTCGTCCTGGGTAAGGGGGACGGGCTCGTTGGAGGCGCCGACGAAGCCGGTCACCCCCGGTGTCCCCTTGACCAAGGTCCACGAGTCCTCGTTGAGGTCCATGTTGACGAGCACGTAGCCGGGCATCGTCCGCTTCTCGACCGTGATCTTCTGGTTGTCCTTCATCTCGGACACCGATTCGGTCGGGACGACGATCTGCCGGATCGCGCGTTGCTGGCCCAGCGAGACGACCCGGTGCTCCAGGTTGTGCTTGACCTTGTTCTCGTGACCCGAGTATGTGTTGACGACGTACCAGCGAAACATTGCTCTCTAAGGTCCTTCGCCGGCCAAGGGCCGGCACCATGACGATATCTCCAAGCCCTCCAGCCGAGCCATGCGCTCGCGCTACTTGAGGACGAACTTCACGATTTGTTGGGCGACCCAGTCGGCCGCGCCCAAGAACAGCCCGGCGACGATCACGAACCCGATGACGACACCGGTGGCCTGCATCACCTGGCGGCGATCGGGCCACTGTACTCGCTGCAGCTCGTGCCAGCAGCCTTGCAGAAAAGCACTCAGCCGGGCTAGGAGGTGCGGCCGGTGCTCGGCCACGGCGCTTCCGTGACCATCGCCCGGCTCTCCGGATCGTGCCGGCAGCGGGCGGGAGCGACCGCCGCCTCCACCGCGCCCGGCTCCGAGGGCGGTCGCATCGCCATCTGCCAGCTCGCCGTTCTGCGCGAGGTCATCGTCCTCGAGCGGACCCTCGGCGTCGGCCTCGGCCTCGAGCTCCGGGTCCCGCCCCACCGCCAGCTGCGCCTCGGCGAGCTCGACGTCCGGCGCCGCGTGCGCGATCGGCGGCGGCGCACCGTCCTCGCGGTCGCGCCGAACGCTTACGACCGACTCGGCAGGCCGGCGTGCGCGACGTTCCTTGGCTCGTTTTCGGTTGCGCGCCACGGACGAATCCCCGGGTTGGTCAGCGCGTCTCGCGGTGCGGCGTGTGACGCTTGCACCAGCGGCAGTACTTGCGCAGCTGAATCCGTTCCGGATTGTTCCGCTTGCTCTTGTTCGTTTGGTAGTTCCGGCGCCGGCACTCCTCACAAGCGAGGGTTACGGCAATCCGGACGTCTCCGCGGGCCATCTACGCGCTTTCCCGTATGGGGTGATTAGGGACTCCGGGCGCCGGAGCGCAGACGTGATAACGCCGCCCGGCGCCTGGAGGCGAGTGTAGCTACTCGCCCAGCTCCACGGGCGCGATCGACAGCTCTAGCCACCGATCGCCGCGCAAAACCTGCACACTCAGACGCCGGCCGATCGAGTCCTCGGTCATCGCCGCCTGCACATCGTCGACGCGCTCCACCGCCCGCCCGTCGAGCTCGACGACCAGGTCCTCGGCCCGGAGCCCCGCCCGCTCCGCCGGGCTACCGGGCACCACTTCGACGATCTCCACGCCGGAGCCCCGGCCCAGGCGCGCGCGCCCGTGCGGCGGCAGGGGGCGTGGTCCGCCGGCGATCCCGATGTACGCCCGGCGCACCCGTCCGTCGTGCATGAGGGCGCCGACGATCCGGCGGGTGGCGGCGTTGATCGGCACGGCGAGGCCCAGGCCGACGCCGGCCACGGCGGTGTTGATGCCGACCACGCGGCCCTGACTGTCGGCCAGCGCGCCCCCCGAGTTACCCGGGTTGAGCGCCGCGTCGGTCTGGATCACGTTGTCGATGTAGCGCATCGTGCGCCCGGCCCGCGCGGGCAGCGAGCGCCCGAGCGCGGACACCACGCCGGCCGTCACCGACCCGGCGAAGCCGTTCGGGTTGCCGATCGCCACGACGAGCTGGCCGACGCGAAGCCGCTCGGCCTCACCGAGCGCGGCCGGGACCAGATCGCCGCCGTCCGCCCGCAGGACCGCCAGGTCCGACAGGCGGTCGACGCCGATCACCCGGAAGCGCAGCTCCCGGCCGTCGACGAACGAGGCGCGGCCGGTGCGCCCCGGTCCGGCCACCACGTGGGCGGAGGTGAGCAGGAAGCCGTCGGGCGTCAGCGCCACCGCGCTGCCCGCCCCCGCCGGCACCTGGCCGCCACGTCCCCGTCGCATCACCCTCAGATTGGCGACGCTCGGCGACAGCCGCTCGGCCACTGCGACGACCACGCGCGAGTAAGCGTCCAGTGCCGCCGCCTCGCGCGCCTCGACATCCTGCGGTTCAAGCGCGGTGCTCATCGGCCTCACCCCTCAGAGCGCGACGGGAACGGTCCGTTCGTCGATGCCGCGCACCACGGTCAGCTCGAGCTCCGCGCCCGCAGCCGCGTCGAGCGCGTCGTAGAGGACGTCGACCCGCTCGAGCGCATGACCGCCGGCGGCGACGATCAGGTCCCCGCGCTCGATTCCGGCGCGGGCGGCGGGACTGTCGTCCTCGACCGCGCGCACGAGCACGCCGGTCCGCTCGGGCAGACCCACGGCACGGCGCAGCCGGCGAGCAGCCCGCGGCGGCGCGATCGCCACCCCCAGCCTCGCCCGCTTCGGGGCCTCGCCTCGACCCAGCGCCTCCGCCCGCTCACGGATAGCGCGATCGGCCGGAATGGCCAGGATCAGGCCGCCGTCGACTCGGACCGAGTTGATTCCGAGGAGCCGGCCCGACGTGTCGAGCAGCGGGCCGCCGGACGACCCGCGGGGGAGCGGAGCCGAATGCTCGATCGCGCCCGGAATCCGACGGCCCCGCGGACCGCGGAAGCTCCGAGACATTGCCGAGACGAATCCGACCGTCGCGCGCAGGCCCCGGCCTCCCGGATTCGCCAGCGCCACGATCGGCCGGCCGATCGCCGGTGGCTCGCCCTCCTCCGGCCACTGCACCGGGTCGACCTCGCCGGTGTCGACGGCGATCACCGCGATATCGAGGTCCTCGTCGCTGCCGGCCACGCGCCCGTCTGCGCGGCGGCCGTCACCGAAGGTGATCGTCACCTCGTCGGAGCGCAGGTTGTGCGCGTTCGTCAGCACCAAGCCCGGCTCGATCACCACGCCCGATCCCACTCCCCAACCCCGTCCCAGACCCACCACGGCGGGCCCGGCCTGCTCGACGACGGTGGACACCGTCGCCCCTATCTCTTCGAGTACTGGCACTGCGATCTCCTCAACAGCTAGTTACTTGCAATGTGCAAGTCGCTAATCTAGCACTGTGGTGACGAATACGATCCCGACCCAGATGGAGCACGACGGTGCACGGGATCCGCAGGGCGCCACGGGCGAGGCCCAGGATCCCGACCGCGCGCTGGCCGATGCCCTCGCCACCGTCGGCGACCGCTGGACTCTGCTCGTGGTCGCCGCCCTGCTCGGCGGGCCCCGACGGTTCGGAGAGCTTCAGGAGGAGGTGCGCGGGATCGCCCCGAACGTGCTCACCCAGCGACTGCGCTCGCTGGAGCGCAACGCGCTCGTGGTCGCGCGGCTGTATTCGGAGCGGCCTCCGCGCTTCGTGTACGAGCTCTCTTCAGCCGGCCAGGAGCTCGCCGGCGCGCTGCGGATGATCGCCGGCTGGGGGGCCCGTCACGCCGGCCAGGGCGCCACCCCGAAGCACGCGCTCTGCGGAACGCCGATGGAGGCGCGCTGGTGGTGCCCGACGTGCGAGCGACCGGTGGCGGACGAGGAGGGCGAAGACCTCCACTTCGTCTAGCCCGCGGGGTAGTCGAGTCCATGCCGGGGGCCACGGCCAGGAGGCGCGCAGAGGATTCTCACCCGCGATACCCCCGCGGCCGACAACAATTGCGCCGTGCTCCGGCTCGTGGGCGTCGCCATCTCGATCGGTCTCGCGGATTCGCTGAACCCGTCCACGATCGGCCCTGCCCTCTATTTGGCGGCCGGGGAGCGGGCCGGCGAGCGCGTCGTCGAGTTCACCCTGGCCGTGTTCGCCGTGTACCTGATCGGCGGTTTGGCGATCGCGCTCGGCCCGGGCGAGCTGCTGCGCTCGCTCGTCCCCCACCCGCGCCACCAGATCGCCCACATCATCGAGACGGCGGTGGGCGCGGCGCTGTTCGCCGGCGGGTTGCTCCTGCTCCGCTACCGGCGAACCCTCGCCCAGCGCGAAATGCCCAGGCTCGATCCCGAGGGGAAGTCGAGCTGGGTGCTGGGGGCCACGATCACCGCCGTCGAGCTCCCCACCGCGTTTCCCTACTTCGCGGCGATCGCCGCCATCGTCGGCTCAGGCGTCGGGATCGTCAACCAGGTGCTCCTGCTCGTGCTGTTCAACGTGTTCTTCGTGCTGCCGCTGGTCGCCATCGCGGCCACGCTGGCGTTCGCCGGGGATCGTGCGCAGCAGGTCCTCGCCGGCGGCCGCGTCTTTCTCGAGCGCCATTGGCCGACGGTGGTGGGCGCCCTCGCGATGCTCGCCGGCGCGTTCGTGGTCACGCTCGGGGCGACGGGATTCGCCAGCGGCATCCACGGCCACGTCGGCGGCCTCGCCCGCCGCTTCCGGCGGATCATCCATCCGTGATCCCGCGCCCGCCGCAGCGTGAGGCACGGGCCGCGGCATATGATCGCGCCGATGGCCACCACCACACCCGGCACCGACGACTTCGACAGCGCCACCCTCCAGCGGATCCTGGACGGCCGCTACGCCGACTTGCGCGGCCAGTACCTCGAGCTCCTCTCACGGCCTGAGTTCGCGCCCGTCGGGCCCCTACCGGCGGCCGAGTACCGCGAGCGGGTCATGGAATGGGCTCAGACGCTCGTGTCCGAGGGCCTGACCTCGCCGGGATTCCCCGAGGAGTACGGAGGTCAGGGCGATCCCGGCGGCAACGTGGCGGCGTTCGAGACGATCGGCTTCGGCGACCTGTCCCTGCTGGTCAAGTTCGGCGTGCAATTCGGGCTCTTTGGCGGCGCGGTCCAGCAGCTGGGCACGCGCATCCACCACGAGCGCTACCTGAAGCGGATCGCCACGCTCGAGCTTCCCGGCTGCTTCGCGATGACCGAGGCGGGCCACGGCTCGAACGTGCAGGAGCTCCAGACCACCGCCACCTACGACGCCGACGCCGGCGAGTTCGTGATCGACACCCCGGCCGAGAACGCCCACAAGGAATACATCGGCAACGCCGCCTGCCACGGGCGCATGGCGGTCGTGTTCGCCCAGCTGATCGTCGACGGTGAGCGCCACGGCGTCCACGCGTTGCTGGTGCCGCTCCGGGACGAGGACGGCGAGCTGTGCCCGGGCGTACGGATCGAGGACTCCGGCGAGAAGATGGGCCTCGGAGGCGTCGACAACGGCCAGATCTGGTTCGAGCAGGTCCGCATCCCCCGTGACCATCTGCTCAACCGGTACGCCGAGGTCGACGAGCAGGGCAAGTATTCGAGCCCGATCGAGAACGCCAACAAGCGCTTTTTCACGACGGTCGGGGCCTTGGTCCAGGGACGGGTGTGCATCTCTGGGGCGTCGGTCAGCGGCGCCAAGACCGCGCTCACGATCGCGGTTCGCTACGGGCTGCGCCGGCGCCAGTTCGGCCCGGACGAGGGTGAGGAGGTGGTCATCCTCGACTATCGCGCCCACCAGCGGCGGCTGATGCCGCTCCTGGCCAAGACCTACGCGCTGCACTTCGCCCAGGCCGAGCTGCTCGAGAAGTTCGACGACGTGTTCCGCGCCACCGATCCGGCGGAACGCGAGCGGCGCGAGCTCGAGACGTTCGCCGCCGGCATGAAGGCCACCGCGAGCTGGCATGCCACCGAGACGATTCAGACCTGTCGCGAGTGCTGCGGCGGGGCCGGATACATGCACGTCAACCGGCTCGCGCCGCTGAAGGCCGACACCGACGTGTTCACGACCTTCGAAGGCGACAACACCGTCCTGATGATGCTGGTGGCCAAGGGCCGGCTCACCGACTACTCCGACCACTTCAACGACCTCAATCCTCGGGAGACGGTCACGTTCGTGGCTGAGCAGGCGGTCGAGACCGTCGTGGAGCGGCTGTTCGCGCGGAAGATCGTGCAGGTGATCGGCGACTTCGTGACGCCCGGCGACGAGAAGGAGGACCTGCTCGACCGCGATTACCAGCTCGATCTGTTCCGGTGGCGGGAGGGCCACATAACGGCTTCGATCGCCCAGCGCTACCGGCGCGGCCTGGGCGAGGGCTACGACGCGTTCGAGGTGTTCCGCGCGGTTCAGAGCCACGCCATCCGAGCCGCCCAGGCGCACATGGACCTGGTGCTGCTCGAAGCGTTCGCCGGCGCCGTCGAGCGCTGCGAGGACGGCCCGGCCAAGGACGCGCTGCGCCGCATGTGCGACCTCTTCGCCCTCTCCACCATCGAGTCCGACCGCGGCTGGTTCCAGGAGCACGGGCGTCTGACCGGCCCCCGCTGCAAGGCGATCACGCGCGAGGTCAACCGGCTGTGCAACGAGGTGCGCGGGCAAGCGGGGACGCTGGTGGACGCTTTCGGGATCCCGGACGAGGTGCTCGGCGCCCCGATCGGCAGGCGCGCGGGAGCGGCGACCGCAAGCGCTTGATGTCCGCGCCGCTCGACCCCAAGCGGATCGCCGAGCTCGAGGACGTGATCGGTCCGGACTTCGGGCCGATCCTGGAGTCTCTCGAGACGAGCATCGCCGGCGCGATCGACGACGCCACGGCGGCGCTGGGCGCCGCCGACCTGGCCGCCACGGCCTACGCCGCTCACCGCGCCCGAAATGACGCGCTGATGGTCGGCGCCTCGGAGCTCCAGCGGCAGCTCACCGCGTTGGAGACGGCCGCGCGCGACGAGGATCTCGACGCTGCGCGCGCCGCGCTCACACGCGTGCGCGAGCTGTGGCCGCAAGCACGCGAGGAGCTCGCGCGCACCGCGCGACGCAACGCCTCGGCCTGAGAGCGATCGATGTGGGGATCCTGCGGGACTGAGGACCCGTAGCTGTGCAAAAGCTGAATTAACCCTCAAGTACGGCCCGACCGTGAACGAATGGGCCTTATGGGCCGAATCCTGGCGTGGAGGATCGTTCCCGGCACGACGCCGAGCACCGCGTGATGACGCAGTGCTCGCCCCTCGTCCTGGTCGTCACCTGCTGCGCGGACACGGCCGAGACGGTGTGCGGCGCGATGCGGAGGGCAGCTTTCACGGTCGCGCTGGCCGGTGACGGCCGCAGCGCGCTGCGCAGCGCAGCGCAGCAACCGCCGGTGCTCATCTTCAGCGACGTTCGGTTGCCCGACATGGAGGCCGGGAGCATGCTGCGCGCCATGCGTGAGCTGCCCGGGCTGACCGAGGTGCCGGCCCTCGCGCTGCGCACCGGTGACGATCAGGGCGCGCGGCGCGGCGGCTTCGCGCACGCCCTGCCTGCGCCGATCGATGCCGAGCGACTGCTCGAGCTCGCGCCGGACGGCCCTCGGCCGGACGCGGAAGCGTCCTGCCCCGGAGCGCCCGCACGTGCTGCTCGTCTCGGCCGACGAGGACCAGCGCCGTAGATCGCTCGTGTGCCTGCGCCACGCCGGCTATGACGTGACTGCCACCGCGCGCGCCGCCGAGGCACTCGAGCTGAGCCGGCGCCGGCCTCCGGATGCCGTCGTGAGCGAACTGCTGATGCCCGGAGTCGACGGCTACCAGCTCGCCTTCGCCCTGCGCCGGGACCCGCGCACGCGGCGGTTGCCGGTCATCCTGACCTGCGCGCCCTCAGATTCCGTCGACACCGAGCTCGTCGCCGCGACCGGGGCGAGCGCGCTCGTCACCCAGACCCCGGACCTCGGCGACCTCGTCGACGCCGTCCGCTCTCGGCTCGGCGCTCGCAACCGCGTCGATCCGGCGGCGTCCTCGGTTGAGCTGGCCTTTCTCGCCGGCCTCGGGCTCGGGCTCGCTTCCTCAGGCGATCCCGAGGAGCTTCTGGCCGAGGTCCTCGCTCGGTGCGCCGACGCCACCGGCTTCGGCTGCGGCGCCGTGTATCTCGCGCGCGAGCAGGAGCCGCTCATGCTCGATGCACAGGTCGGCTTCCCGGACCCCGACGACGTCCCGGACTTCTTCGGCGATCCCGGCCTGCTGCTCGACGCCGCTCGCGGCGGCAAGGTGGCGCGGATCACCTCGGAAACCGCCGACGGCGGCCGCAGCGCCGAGGTCCTCGAGCGGGCCGGCGTGGCCAGTCTGCTCATCACCCCCGTAATGGAGGGCCGGAGCCTTTTCGGCGTGCTCGTGCTCGGCGGCGCGGGCGTCAGCGCCCACCCGGCCCAGGACAGCGTGGTGCGCGCCCTCGCCACGCAGGTGGGCCACTGGCTCGTCCGCGCCCGCTCGGGCGTCGCCCTGTCACGCTCGCAGCGCCACGCGGTCAAGCGGCTGTCGAGAGCGGCCGAGTTCCGCGACGAGGAGACGGCCAACCACACCAAGCGCGTGAGTCGCTACAGCGGCCTGCTGGCCGGCTTGTGCGGCCTCGACCCCCGGCGCAGCGAGCAGATCTCCGCCGCGAGCGCGATGCACGACATCGGCAAGCTCGGCATTCCCGACAGCATCCTGCGCAAGGCCGGCCCGCTCACCGCGACCGAGCGGATCCAGATGCAGCGCCACGCCGAGTTCGGACACCGGATCCTGGCCGGTGAGAGCGACCCGCTGCTCGACCTGGCGGCCACGATCGCCCTCACCCACCACGAGCGGTGGGACGGTGGCGGCTACCCCCAGGGGATCCGCGGCGCGGACATCCCGCTGGAGGGCCGGATCGTCGCGATCGGCGACGTCTTCGACGCCCTCACCTCAGACCGCGTCTACCGGCCGGCGATGAGCCTCGAGAAGGCGCTTGACCACATGCGAGCGGGGCGGGGCACTCACTTCGACCCGGAGCTGCTCGACCTGTTCATCGCGGCGCTGCCGCAGGTGCTCGAGATCCGCCGCCGCCTTCCGGACCTGATCTCCCAGCGCCTCGCCGCCGTCGCGCGCGCCTAGCTAGGACTACTCGCCGGCGCGGGCGCGGCGCACCAGGTCCTGCATCCCGCTGAGCCACCGCTCGTGCCTCGAGCCCTTGAGCGCCATGTACTGGGCGACCTTGTCGTGGGGCAGGATCAGGAACCGCTCCTCACGCACGCCGGCGAGCACCGCCTCGGCCACATCGGAGGGTTCGAGAACGTCGTCGGCCAGCAGCGCGGCGGCGCCGGGACCGTCCTCCAAGCGCGCCCTCGAGCATCGGCGTGCGCACGCCGAGCGGGCACACGACCGAGACCTTCACGCCGGCGTCGGCGTAGTTGATCGCGATCCACTCGGCCAGCGCCACCGCCGCGTGCTTGGTGACCGTGTAGGGGGCGGCGGACACCTGCGTGAGCAGCCCGGCGGCCGACGCCGTGCTCACCAGGTACCCCTCCCCCCGCTCGGCCATCGCCGGCAGCAGCGCCCGGGCGGCCCAGATGTGGGCCATGACGTTGACTGTCCAGGTCAGCTCCCATTCGGCATCGGTGGCCTCGGGCCCGCCTCCCGGCCCGGGTACGCCGGCGTTCGAGTAGAACAGGTCAATCGGCCCGCCTTCGTCCTGCGCGCGTGCCACCAGAGCCTGGATGTCGGCCTCGCGGCCGACGTCGGCGCGCACCGCGACGGCGCCCGTCTCCCGCGCCACCGCCTCCACCGCCTCGAGGTTGAGGTCGGCGAGCACGAGCGTGCGCGGTCGCTCCTCCGCGACGCGCTCGGCGAAAGCACGCCCGATCCCGCTGGCGGCGCCGGTGACCACCACGTTTCGCTCGGCCAGCTCCACGACGGCCGGGAGCGTAGTCGAAGTTGAAACCGATTTCAACTCAGCTACGATGCCTGAATCGTGCCGAGAGTGCTGCCCGTCCACACCGGCCGCGCGCCGGTGAGCGCCCGGGGCGCGCGGACGCGCACGGCGCTGGTGCAGGCCGCACGCGAGGTGTTCGAGCGCGACGGCTTCCTCACCGCGCGGATCACCGACATCACCGGCCTGGCCGGGGTGGCCGCCGGCTCGTTCTACACCTACTTCACGAGCAAGGAGGATGTGTTCGCCGCCGTGATGGCCGAGGTCCAGGAGGAGATGCTCCACCCCAAGCTGAGGGAGATCACCGACGGCGACGACCCGTTGGCCGGGATCGAAGCGGCCAACCGCGCCTACCTGGCCGCCTACCGGCGCAACGCGCGGCTGATGGCTCTGATGGAACAGGTGGCCCAGATCGACGAGGAGTTCCGCCGGCTGCGCCTGCGCCGGGTGCGCGCCTTCGAGCAGCGCAACGCCGCGGCGATCAGCGCGCTGCAACGACGCGGCGTGGCCGACCCCGGTCTCGACCCGCGCCTCGCGGCGCGTGCGCTGAGCGCGATGGTCAGCCGGGTCGCCTACCTGCGCTACGTCCAGGGGTATGGCAACGAGTCGGTCGAGACGCTGGTGCGAACACTGACGACGCTGTGGGCCGGCGCCCTCGGCATAAACGGAGACCCAAGAGAGGACTGAAGATGGACTTCGAACTGAGCGACCGCTGCAAGGAGCTGCGCGAGCGGCTCGAGACGTTCATGGACGAGCACGTCTACCCGGCCGAGAGCGTCTTCGAGGAACAGCTCAGGGAGTCGGGCGATCCGCACTTCCACCCACCGGTGATGGAGGAGCTCAAGGAGCGCGCCCGCGAGGTCGGTCTCTGGAACCTCTTCCTGCCCCACGGCGACCCGTTCGGCGACGAGCCGGGGCTGTCCAACCTCGACTACGCCCCGCTGGCGGAGGTCATGGGCCGCAGCCACATCGCCTCCGAGGCGTGCAACTGCGCCGCGCCGGACACCGGCAACATGGAGGTCCTGACGCTGTTCGGCACGCCCGAGCAGAAGGAGCAGTGGCTGCGCCCGCTGCTCGAGGGCGAGATCCGCTCCGCTTTTGCGATGACCGAGCCGGACGTGGCGAGCTCGGACGCGACGAACATCGAGATGCGGATCGAGCGCGAGGGCGACGAGTACGTGCTCAACGGGCGCAAGTGGTGGACCTCGGGCGCGATGCGCGAGCGCTGCCAGATACTCATCGTGATGGGCAAGACCGAGCCCGACGGCCCGCCCTTCCGCCAGCAGTCGATGATCCTGGTCCCAAGGGAGACTCCGGGCCTGACGATCGTGCGCAACCTGCCCGTGTTCGGCTACGTCGACCAGGAGGGGCATGCCGAGCTCCTGTTCGAGGACGTCCGCGTCCCGGCCTCGAACCTGATCGCCAACGAGGGCGACGGGTTCCTGATCTCCCAGGCCCGGCTCGGGCCGGGCCGGATCCATCACTGCATGCGGACGATCGGGGCCGCCGAGCGCGCGCTCGAGCTGATGTGCGCCCGGGCCGCCGCCCGGGAGACGTTCGGCCGGCCGATCTCGCATCGGGCAAACATCCAGGACTGGATCGCCGAGTCACGCATCGAGATCGACATGGCCCGCCTGCTGACGCTGCGCGCGGCGTGGCTGATGGACACGGTCGGCAACAAGCACGCGCGCACGGAGATCTCCTCGATCAAGGTGGCGGCGCCGAACGTGGCCCTGAAGGTGATCGACCGGGCGATTCAGGTCCACGGCGGCGGCGGCGTCTCCGACGACTTCCCGCTCGCCAGCATGTACGCCCATCTGCGCACCCTGCGCCTGGCCGACGGCCCCGACGAGGTCCACAAGCGCAGCATCGCCCGTCAGGAGCTGCGCAAGCTCGAGAGTGCGGCGGTTGTCTAGGAGCCGCCCTCGACGCGCTGCTTGAGCTCGCCGGCGCGCGCCCCGGCCAGCATGTCGCGCAGCAGGTCGACCAACGGACCACGTATCACCATCCCCAGCCTCCGCCCGGGGTCGACCTCGAGTGAGTAGGTGGCGCGGGTGCGTCCGTCGCCCAGGTCCTCGAGCTCCCAGTTCCCGTCCACCGACTTGAGCTGCCCCTTCTCCTGGCTCCAGCTCAGGTGCGTGGGTCCGGCGTACTCGAAGCGGACCGTCGACTTGACCGACATCACCTTGGCGTCGTTCTCCGCCTCGCACAGGATCGCGCGGCCGTCACCGTCGCGCTCCTGCGCATGCAGCCCCTTCAGTCCGCCCTGCCAGTTGGGGGCGTCCTCGACGTCCTCGACCACCGCCCAGACCTGCTCGAGCGGCGCGTCGATCTCCGCCGTCGAGCTCCCGATTATGTTCGCCATTTGTCCTCCTCGTTCATCGTGGGCCTGGCCGGTCCAGGTACCAGTGGTGGCCGACGAAGGCGATCCATCGCTCCTCCCCGGCGGGGTTGACCGTGAAGCGGGTGATCGTCCGCTGGGCGCCGACCTGATCGGTGTAGAGCAGCTCGATCGTGAACTGCTCGCGCCGGTCTATCAGATCGGCGATCTCCTGCTGGCGCGGATCGCTCGCCTCGCGCAGCGCGCCCTGCCACATCCCGGTGTCCCCAGCCGGAATGTAGAGGTCGCGGGTCTGGACCCGATACTCGTCCTCCGCGATGTGATCCACGCGATAGGTCAAGAGGCCGGGCCGGGCGCTCCAGCCCTGAAGCACGCCGATGCCCGCGCCGACGTTGCGCAGGCTCATCGCGAGGTAGACGCTCCCGTTCTCGTGAACCGCCTCCGCGCCGCCACCCTGCACCCGCAGCCACCGGCCGTCGACGAACATGATCTTCTGCTCGGCGTCTTCCATCCGGGACTGCGCCAGAAGCGGCCGCCGCTGTTCTTGGAGCGCTATCTCGGCGAGGCGGGCCGAGCGATTCGACGAGCGCACGGCGGCGAACGTCGCCACCGCCAGCACCAGCGTGCCACCGCCGGTGGCGAGCGAGGAGATCGTGGTCCAGTCGGCCATCGGCCGACAATCACATCAGAAGCGTCCCGAGCGCGATGGGCCCTCAAGCTGGACGGATGTTCGGCCGAAAACATATGTCATGAGCGCGATCACCCCTGCGCCGATTTCGGGACCCGCCGACGACGTCCCGGCCTATCCGCGCGGCCTCGTCCCGCCCACCCAGCGGCGCCGCTCAGAGCGCCAGATCGGCGACATCATCGTCGACCTCGGCTTCGCGCGCCGCGAGTCGGTCGAGAACGCGGTCATCGCCGCGCGCGACCAGAAGAAGACGACCGGCCAGCTCCTGATCGAGCGCGGCGAGCTGCGGCGCGACCAGCTGGCGCGCGCGCTGGCGGAGCGCTTCGGCGTCGACTACATCGACCTCTCGGTATTCGACATCGACATGGGCGCCGTCAGCCTGGTCGAACCGGACGCGGCCAAGCGCTATCAGGCGGTTCCCGTCGGCTTCCTCGAAGAGACCGTGCTGCTGGCCATGGCCGATCCCACGAACGTGATCACCCTCGACGAGATGGCGATGATCACCGGCCGGAAGGTGCGGCCGGTGGCAGCTGCCCCCGAGGACATCGCCGCGCTGATCGGTCGCATCAATCGCCGCGAGGGCGGCGCCGTGGCCGAGGTCGAGGAGGTTCCGGACGAGCTCGAGGTGTCGGTCGCCGAGCCGACCAACGACGGTCCGGTGATCAAGCTCGTGCAGTCGATCGTCGCCGAGGCCATCCAGCGGGGTGCATCGGACATCCACTGGAACCCCGAGGTCGGCGACATGCAGGTCGTGATCCGCATCGACGGCGTCCTCGTCCCGGTCGCCACCGTCGCCAAGTCGATGGCGGCCGCGGTCATCTCCCGGGTCAAGATCATGGCCAGCCTCGACATCTCCGAGCGCCGCGTGCCCCAGGACGGTCGTCTCGTCGCCAACGTCGAAGGCCGCCGGATCGACGTCCGCGTCGTCACCCTGCCCCTGATCAAGGGCGAGGGCATCGTGATGCGCATCCTCGACATGGGCGCGGTGGTGCGCGACCTCGACTCGCTGCGGATGAGCGATCGCGACCGGGAGCGGTTCGTGTCCGCGATCACCCGTCCCTACGGCGCGGTGCTCGTCACCGGCCCGACCGGCTCGGGCAAGTCGACCACGCTCTACGGCGCCGTCGGCCACATCAACGACGGACAGAAGAGCATCCTGACGATCGAGGACCCGGTGGAGTCGCAGATCCCCGGCGTCCGGCAGATGCAGGTCGCCCCCAAGCGCGGAGTGACCTTCGCCAACGGCCTGCGCTCGATGCTCCGGGCCGATCCCGACGTGATCATGGTGGGCGAGATCCGCGACCCCGAGACGGCGGAGATCGCCGTGCAGGCCGCGCTCACCGGCCACCTCGTGCTCTCCACGCTTCACACGCGCGACGCGCCGAGCGCCCTGGCCCGGCTGACCGACATGGGCGTCGAGCCGTTCATGGTGGCGGCGTCGATCGACTGCGTCGTCGCCCAGCGGCTCGCCCGGACGCTGTGCACCCACTGCAAGCGCTCGGCGCACATGCCCGACCCGGTCCGCGAGGAGCACGGACTCCACGGGGTCGACGTGTTCGAGCCGGCCGGGTGCATCCGCTGTGGCGGCACCGGCTACGACGGTCGCGTCGGCCTCTACGAGGTGATGCCGCTGACCGACGAGATCCGCGCGCTGGCGCTCGAGCGGCGCGGCGCCGGAGCGATCGCCGCCGTCGCCCGCGAGCAGGGCATGCGCACGATGCGCCAGGACGGCATCGACAAGATCCGCCAGGGCGTCACCTCGCTGGTCGAAGTCGGCCGCGTCACCTCCGCCGCCTGAGTCACGCCTGCTTGACTACCGGCGCGATGAGCGCGCCCGACGACCTGCTGGCCAACAACGACGCCTACGCGGCCGTCGTTCGACAAGGGTGACCTGGCGGCCGCGCCGGCCGGGAAGCTCGCCGTCGTCACCTGCATGGACGCGCGGATCAACGTGTACGCCATGCTCGGCCTGGCCGAGGGCGACGCGCACGTGATCCGCAACGCCGGGGGCGTCGTCACCGACGACGCGATCCGCTCGCTGGCGATCTCGCAGAGGCTGCTCGGAACCGAGGCCATCTTCCTCATCCACCACACGCGCTGCGGCATGCTCAGCTTCACCGACGACGCGTTCAAGGCCCAGATCGAGCAGGAGACCGGGATCAAGCCGGCGTGGGCCGCGGAGGCGTTCAGCGACCTCGACGGGGACGTACGCCAGTCGATCGCCCGGATCAAGGCGTCTCCGTTCATACCCCACACGGAATCCGTGCGCGGGTTCGTCTACGAGGTGGAGACGGGACGGTTGCGCGAAGTCGCGTGACGGGTAGGGCAGCGTCCGTGGGCGGAGACGGCTTCACGCGCCGGACGCTGCTGAAGGGCGCGGCCGGGCATGGCCGTCGCCGGAGCGCCTCCCGGGCGCGGCGCTCGGCGCCGCCGGACGCGCCGGCGCGCCTCGCTTCCCACGCCGGCCCAGGTGCGCGCGGACATCCAGCGGATGGTCGACTTCGGGCCGCGGCTGACCGGCTACGACGCCCACAGCCGCTATCGTCGCGTGGCTCGAGCGGGAGTTCGTCGCCGCCGGGTGCCGCCTCGAGCCGTGCGACGTGTTCCAGACGAGCCGCTGGTCGGAGGAGAGCTTCGGCCTGGACGTGCTGGAGGGGCCGGGCGCCGGCGCGGCGAAGGTCGCCGCCTACTTCCCCCGCTCGCAGCAGACGCCGCCGGGTGGCGTCACCGGCCCGCTCGTGTACGGCGGCGTGGCGCCGGCGCTCAGCGTGAACGGCGGGACCGACACGAGCGCGCTCCTGGCCGCGGTCGAGCGCTACCCGTCGGAGCTGGCGAGCTGGGCCCAGGGCGCCTCCGGCCTGCTCGGCGCCGACCCGCGTGGCAGCGTGATGCTGGTCGACCTGCCGATGCCGCCGCCGCTCACGGCAGGCGGCCTGTTCGGCGCGGCCATGACCTACTACAACGGCCAGGGCGAGACGGTGGCCGACCTGGCCACGGTCGACTACAAGCGGCTGTGGACCGTGCCCGGGCTCGCGCTCCCGCTCGACTCGTTCACCGCCATGGGCGTGGCCGGCGTGGTGTTCATCGTCGATTCCTCGTACGCGGCGCTGAAGGGCTGCTACGCGCCGTTCGAGTGGTTCAACGAGGGCGTGCCGGCCCTGTACGTGGACCGCGACACCGGCGCCGCGCTCCGCGCCCACGCGGCCACCCGACCGCAGGCGCGCCTGACCCTGACCGCCGCGCGCGAGACGGTGCCCACGCCGACCGTGACCGCGGTGCTCCCCGGCGCGAGCGACGAGGTGCTGATCTTCGATACGCACACCGACGGGCAGGGGTTCGTGGAGGAGAACGGCGGCGTGGCGCTCGTGCATCTGGCGCGCTACTTCGCGTCACTGCCGCCACGCCGGCGCCTGAAGCGCACGCTCGTGTTCGCGTGCTGGCCGGGCCACATGAGCAACGACCTGCCCCAGGCCACGGGCTGGATCGACGCCCACCCGGACCTGATCAAGCGCGCCGCGGCGGCGCTCACGGTCGAGCACCTCGGCTGCAGCCGAGTGGGTCGACACGCTCGAGGGCGGCTACCACCCCACCGGCAAGGCCGAGATCTACGCGGTGTGGACGACCCAGGGCAAGATGTTCGAGCTCACGCGCGACACGGTGGTCGCGCACGACCTGCCGCGCACCGCGCTGATGCGCCCGCCGGCCCAGTTCGGCGTGGGCGGTCCCTTCCAGACCGCCGGGATCCCCCAGATCGGCGGCCTGGCCGGCCCCAACTACCTGCTCACGCAGAACGACAACAGCGACATGGACAAGCTCGACGCCGGGCTCGCCGCCCGCCAGATCGCCTGGCTGTCCGATCTGGCCACGCGGCTGGACAAGGTTTCCGCCGCCGAGCTGCGCCAGGGGGATCCCACCCTCGGCAAGCAGTCGTTCACCGGCAACATCGTCCCGTCGAGCGCGACGCCGACCGAGCACGCCTGTGGGCCACCGGGCGCCCCGCAGACGCCGGCGGCGCAGAAGCCGATGACCGTGAAGGTCGGCCGCGCCGGCGCCGGAGCTACTCGACCAGCGGCGGGTCGCGCAGGTTCGCGTTGATCCGCTCCGAGAGCGCGGCCGAGGCGGCCTTGCGGGCGGCCACGCGCTCGCGTTCGTCGTCGTCGTGGAGCAGCGCCGCGCGGTAGGCCTCGGAGGCGAACTCGAAGTCGCTCGCGCTCGCGCTCGGTGTCGCGGGCGGCCTCGCGGCGCAGCAGCTCGGCCCGCTCGGTGACCGCGGCGGCGGGCTCATCGCCCGAGTGCACCTCCTCGCTCTCGGTCTCGGCGAGGAAGGTGAAGCTCCGAGCGCCGCTGGGCACGGGCCGGTACCGGCACCGGACGATGCAAATCGACCCGTCGTCGGCCACGCGCGTGGAGATCTCGTAGCGGGTGTAGGGCTCGATCGCCGATAGCCACTGGCGGTTGCGGTCGAGGACCGGCCGGGCCTCGCGGCCCTGCACCGAGTTGGCCGTGAACTCGGCGACGTGGACCCAGCCCCAATGCGTGCCGGCGAGCACCAGGCCGACGAGCATGAGCACGAGCGAGAACACCGACCCGTCGGCCAGCGCGTCGATCGCCCCGACCGCGAACAGGACGATGCCGCCGATCAGGGTGATCCCGGTCATCGCGGCGCCGGTGCCGACGATCATCCCGCGCCGGCTGCTGGCCGGGACCAGCGCGGGCCGTCCCACCGCGGCGGGCAGCGGCGCGTCGCCGGCCAGGAGCCGCTCGTCGGGCAAGCGGCCCAGCAACTCAACCGAATCTGACTGCCGGCTCATGGCATGAAGGTACCCCACGTGCTTGACCGGGCTGAAGCGCGTGCTTAACTCTGTGGTGCGGACGCGGGGGTCGGCCCAAACAGGATGTCCTTCCAAGGGGGATACACATGCCGCTTTTCTTCTTCACCGTCGAACAACAGGAGCGCGCGATTCTCGAGCGCTTCGGGAAGTTCGTCCGGGTAGCCGGCCCCGGCCTGCAGACCAAGACGCCGTTCGTCGAGCGCGTGGCGGGCCGGATGAGCCTGCAGGTCGAGCAGCTCAACTCGGAGATCGAGACCAAGACCAAGGACAACGTGTTCGTGCGGGTCAAGCTCGCCGTGCAGTACAAGGTGGGCCCAACCGAGCAGCAGGTCCAGGACGCCTACTACAAGCTCGACAACCCGGAAGTACAGATTCAGTCCTACGCGTTCGACGTCGTGCGCTCGCACCTCCCGAGCATGGACCTCGACGAGGCCTACGCCGACGCCGACACGATCGCCATGCACATCCAGGACACGCTGCACCGGCAGATGGCCGACTACGGCTACGAGATCGTCAAGGCGCTGATCACGAACATCGAGCCCGACCAGCGGGTCAAGGACGCGATGAACAACATCAACGCCTCGCAGCGCAACCAGATCGCCGCGGCGGCCCAGGGCGATGCGCAGAAGACGCTCGCGGTCAAGAAGGCAGAGGGCGAGAAGGAGACGATGCGCCTCCAGGGCGAGGGCGTGGCCGCCGAGCGCAAGGCGATCGCCGAGGGCCTGCGCGAGTCGCTCGAGATCATCGCCCAGCAGGGCCTCGACCCGCGCGAGGCCATGGCGCTCGTCGCGCTCACCCAGTACACCGACATGATCCGCGCGCTCGGCGAGGGCGCCAAGACCAACACGATCCTGATGCCGCATTCGCCGAGCGGCGTGGGCGACCTGATGGCCCAGATCCGCGACGGGATCCTGGTCGCCGACCTGGCGAGCGAGGCCACGCACGGGTCCAACAGCGCCGCCGCCCTCCCGAGACCTCAGGCTGGACGGTAGTCCACGCTCGGGAGGATCTCGCCGCGGAGCTCGCCGAACCCGGGGGCGGTGATCGTCACGACGTCCCCGTCCTCGAGGTAGGTCCTCGTGGTCCCGTCCGGCAGCTCGAGCGGCCGCTCGCCGTTCCAGGTCAGCTCGAGCAGGCAACCCTGGCTGCCGGGCGCGCTCCCCGAGATCGTGCCCGAGGCGAACAGGTCGCCCGGCCGGACGACCGCGCCATTCGAGGCGGCGTGGGCGAGTTGCTGGGGCGCGGTCCAATACAGGTCGCGGGCGTTGGTTTCGACGATCGTGTGCGGCTCGGCGCCGGCTGGCTGGATGGTGGCGGTGAGCTCGATGTCGAGGCCCCAGGGCGTGCGTGGTGCGCAGGTAGGGCAGCGGCTCGGGTTCTTGACGCGGGGCGGGCACGCGGCGTGAGTCGAGCGCGGCCAGCGGAACCACCCAGGGCGAGACCGAGGTGGCGAACGACTTGGCGAGGAACGGCCCGAGGGGGCGCGACTCCCAGCCCTGGATGTCGCGCGCGCTCCAGTCGTTGACGAGGACGAAGCCGAAGATGCGCTCGGCGGCGCGCTCGATCGCGATCGGCTCGCCGAGGGGGTTGGGCGGGGCCGCCGGCGACGAAGCCGAGCTCGACCTCGACGTCGAGCCGGCGGGTCGGGCCGAAGACGGGGCCGTCGCGTTCCGGGCGCTGTCCCCACGGCCGGCGGATCGGCGTGCCCGGACACGACCACGGTGCTCGAGCGCCCGTGATAGCCCACGGGCAGGTGGCGCCAGTTGGGCGTGAGCTCACCGCGGAAGATGCGGGCCGCGTTGGTGGCGTGCTCGAGCGAGGAGAAGAAGTCGACGTAGTCGCCGACGGTGAACGGGAGGCACGGGATGGCCTGGCGAGCGGGATGCCCGCCGGCGGGTCGGCTCGGAGCGTCTCGGTCAGCGCGGCCCGCAGGCGCGACCAGGTGCCCGCGTCGGTTTGCAGCAGACGGTCGAGGTTGGGCGCGTCGATCAGTTCGCGCGGGATGTCGGGCAGGCGGTCGGCGAGTTTGCGCGAGCTCGATCGCCGCTCGCGCGAGCGCCACGCACAGCCGCGGCGGCGCGCCGGGCGCGCGGCGCACCGATCCATACGGGAGGTTCTCCAGCGGGAAGTCCTCGGCCACCGGGCCGGGATTCTCGCGGTTAGGCGCCCGCGTAGCAGCCCATGCCGGTGTAGGAGTGCTTCTGCGTGGTCTTGCGGCCGTTGCTCTGCACGGTGCGGATGCGAATGTTGAAGCTCTGTTCGACCGGGCGGGTGATCTTGACCTGGCGCAGGTTGCGCCCGGTACGGGTGAGGATCCGCTTGCCGTTGAGCCACACGTCACCTTGGTGACGCGGGCGCGACGCCCGTGGCGCAGCTTGAACGTGTAGCTCGCCGGCGGGGCGCACGAGCCCGGGAAGGTCATGATCCGCGTCTGCTGCTGCACCGGCAGCACCGTGTTGGTGACGTTGCCGTAGGCTGAGGTTCTTGGGGTTGAGGTAGGGGTGCAGGATGTAGTTGACGGTGTTCTGAGCCTGGAGGGCCAGGTTCAGCGGGAGCGGCACGGTCAGCCCGGGCGGCAGCCGGTTCTCGGTCCAGAACAGCTCTCCGTTGTCGGGGGTCCAGGTGAACTCGGGCGTCACCCAGCCCTGGTCGCCGTCGGTGGTCAGGCGCCGGACCGCGTGCGTCTGGAGGTTCTCCATGTACAGGTCGGTGGCCTCCTGCGCGATCGGCTGCATGTAGCCGAGGTCGAACATCGGCAGGATCAGGTAGTTGTCGTACTGGCTGGTGAGGCCGAGGTCGCGCGCGATCTGGATCCACGTGTTGAGGAAGCCGGGATGGTCGCGGCTCGACATGAAGATCACGTCCTTCATGTCGGGCGTGAACAGCGCCTGCTCGTTCCAGGCCGGGTGTCGGTGAGCTGGGTCGACTGGCACGGGCCGGTCTTGGGCAGGCGGCAGTAGAACAGCTCGGTGTCGATCGCGGTGCCCCAGCTCTCGGTGTAGAGGAAGCCGCTGCCGTCCGGCGCCCACCACTGCGTCTCGTACCAGTGGCCGTCGTCCGGCCTGACCACGCGCACGTTGGTGAGCGTCGGCTTGCCGTCACTGACGACGAAGTTGGCCACGCGGACGTCCCACGTGCCCTGGCCGCCGCCGTTGATGATGTTGCCGTTGAAGTGCGTCCACACGATCCGGTTGCCGTCCGGCGACCAGTAGGCGTGGTAGTCGTCGGTGCCCTCGCCGTTCTCCACCGGCGGGTCGGCGTACAGCTTGGTGACGTCGCTGCCGTCGGGGCGCATCGCGTAGAGCTCGGAGCCGATCCCGCCGTACCCGGGCGCGCCGAACGTGATCGTGTGCCCGACCCAGGAGTGGAACAGGATCCAGTCGCCCTGCGGGCGCACCGCCGGCACCAGGTTCTGGCTCCCGAGCTCGCACGTCAGGCACTTCAGATCCGGAGCCGTCGAGGTTGGCCTCGTACGTGTTGTTCGTGTACGGCGAGTTGCCGAAGTCGTCGCTCGCCAGCACCTTGCCGTTCGGCATGAACACCGGCGCCTGCCCGAACGTGTACGGGTTGAGTCGAGAGCTTGAGCGGCGCGTCGAAGTACTGCGTGTACGCCCGCGCCGGCGCCGCGGAGAGCAGCGCGGGCGCCGCGGTGAGGGCGAGCGCGGTGGCAAGAGCCAGCACCCAGGTCCCTCTCACCCTCACCACACGCAGAAGCATACCAGAACGTACACGTACACGTTTGGGTGCGGGTGGGGTGCGATGGGTCCGGCCCGCGCGCCGCCTAGCGGCCACGGCTACGGCTGACGGCTCGCCGCCACCGCGCCCATGGCGCCAGCCGCCGACCGCTCGCCGCCGCTGCACACACATGTCGCGCGGCGGCCCTCGCGCCGCAGCATCCCCGGCACCGGCGGGAACAATGTTCCACTCGGTGCGCGCGATTCACCGAGACCGAGATTCTTCCCGCTGGCCGGGAACTTCCTCGGTCTCGGCGATCTCGGCTCGCCGAGTGG
The DNA here is from genome assembly GCA_963710305.1 of uncultured Solirubrobacterales bacterium. Classification (GTDB taxonomy): domain Bacteria; phylum Actinomycetota; class Thermoleophilia; order Solirubrobacterales; family Solirubrobacteraceae; genus Palsa-465. The sequence goes on from CAVPZV010000013.1 coordinate 58,740, forward strand.
AACGTAATTCCCGCCTGCGTTCGGTGCCCGCAGAACCGTCGACCCGTGCGCTGCGTTTATCCCTCATCCGCCCGGCGCGCCACCGTGGCCAACCGGGCAAAACGACGGCCGCACGACGCCGTTTCGCCACGCGGACGCCTTTATGCCCGCGCAGCGAGCACAACCGCGGCCGCGCGCGATTTTGTTCCGCGCGGCCGTCGTTATGCCCGGTGACACCGCCGGCGCCGAGCCCGCGCCGCGCGGCACCGGCGCCCTCCCCGCGCCGATCCGCGCGCCGCACCGCGAGCGACTGCCACCGCCACCGCGACCGCCACCGCCGACCTACTTGAACACCATCACCCCAACGATGGCGACGAGGATGACGAGCGCGATGTAGTTGAGCGCCCGCGCGCGCGGATCGTTGAGCGACGCGCGCAGCTCGTCGGTCACCGGCGCGTCCCCCAGGCGCGTGGCGAGCAGGCGGGCCTGCCTGGGCCGGGCGCCGCCGGCGCCACCGAGCACGAGCGCCACCACGTACAGCCCGATCGCCCAGCTCACCCAGCCCGAGCCGTAGCCCCAGTGGCCGAGGTGCACGAGCCACAGGCCGAACACTCCCGCCACCAGCCCCCCGACGCCGAGCACGGCCGCGCCGGCGCGTGAGGCGGACAGCAGCGCCGCCACGTCCGCCGCCGGTGGTCCGCCGGCGCGCCACCTCGAACGTCACGCCGGCGACGACCGCGCCGGCGAAGAACGCGATCACGCCGAGCAGGTGGAAGAAGAGCGCGACCTTGTACGTGTTTGCCATCAGGGGCCGGAAGATTGCCGCATCCGGGCGAAGTACGGAGGCGGCGCTGAGGGGGACTACGGCTCGTGACCCGGCGGCGTGGCGCCGATGACCAACGTGTGCAGAGGATTCTCCAGTGGCCGGCCGGCCGCGGGAGGCGGGTCGGCGCCCAACGCACGCAGGATCGCGTGGAGCGCCGGCGAGTGCCGCGACCGCACGGTGGCGCCGCCCCCGACGGCGCGGTACCGCGTCAGCTGCTCGGCCGACGGCCTATCCCGGCCTGCGAGGAAGTTCAGGCGGCGAGCCGCCGGCGCGCCTTGCGAATCGACGGCAGCGCGCCCTTGGCCTTGGCGAGCGGCCGCGCGCGGAGGTCGACGCTCGCCGGCTTCGCGGCGATCGTGATCTCCTCGCCCGTGGCCGGGTTGCGCCCCTTGCGCGACTTCTGCGCCGGCTTGACCCGAACCGTCAGCTGCACGAGGCCGCCGATCCGCACCTTCTCGGCGTTGCCGAGCTCCTCGAGCACGACGTCCTCGAGCGCGTCGAGCGCGCGCTTGGCCTCCGCCTTGCTCATGCCGGTTCGGTCGGCGACGGCGGTCGCCAGCTGTGTCTGCGTTAGTGCCACGGGCACTCCTCTGCGATCGAAGGGGTTAGACGCACGGCGACATTCAACCTCGCACGGCGGACAAATGCACGCCCGGCGGCCGCATTATCGCGAGGAAACGCGTAAATGAGGCGGTTCCGCGCGTTCAGCGTGCTCGCACTCGTGCACGTTTCTCAGCTGTGCGCTCGCGCTTCGGCGGCCTCGGCGCCGCGCCCCCGAGCGCCGCCACGAGCCCGATCGGCGCGCACTCGATGCTTCAGGTGAGCGCGCCGCCGCAGTTCATGCAGGAGATGTTCGCCGAGGCCGCGGCGATGCACGCGTCGTCGATCCGGCTCGACGTCCAGCCCTCGATCGTGTTCACGAGCCCGTCGAGCCCGCCGGACTTCACCGGCCTCGACGAGGTGATGGCGCTCTCGCAGCAGTACCACCTGCGCGTGGTGGCCGACCTGCTGTCGCTGCCGCCGTGGATCGCCAACTGCCAGCAGGCCGGGGTCGACCCCGCGCGCTGCGGGACCGACGATCTCACCGATTACCGCTCGGTGATCGCTCAGATCGTCGCCCACGCCGATCCGGTGATCCGCGACTGGGAGATCTGGAACGAGCCCGACAGCCCGAGCTTCTTCAGCGGCACGCCGGCAGCAGTACGCGCTGATGCTGCGCACCGCGCACGACGCGATCAAGCAGATCGATCCGCAGGCCAACGTTCTCCTCGGCGGCATCTCGGGCACGTCCGGCATGACCTGGCTGGCGCAGGTGCTGCTCACGCCCGGCGCCGACGCGGTCCACGCCTTCGACATCGCCAACATCCACGAGCGCGGGCGCCTCGTGCCGCTCGCCACCGATGTCAGCGCGTGGAAGCAGTTCCTGGGCAAGTTCCAATTCGCCGGACCGCTGTGGGTGACCGAGCACGGCTATCCGGCCGATCCGGCCTTCCAGTACGACCCGGCCTACGCCGGGGGCGCGGCCTCGCAGGCCGCGTTCCTCCAGGCATCGATCCCCACGCTGCTCGACGCCGGCGCGTCCGCGGTGTTCGTCACCGAGCGCGACAACCTGGGCGGTCAGTTCGCGTCCGAGGGACTGCTCGGCGGAAACGTCCTCGACCCGCCGTCCGCCACTCCGCAGGTGATCGAGAAGCCGGCGTTCGGCGCGGTGACGGCGCTCTCGGATTGCTACACGCTGCTGGGACGCGATTGCCCGGGACCGGGCCCGACCGCTTCGCCGTCCACGTTGGCGGTGCCGTCCGCCACCGTCGGCGCCACCGCCGCGTCCACCGTGTCGATCACCAACCCCGGCTCCGAGCCGCTCCTCCTCGGAGCACTGTCACTCAGCGCGGGCGAGCTTGTCCTCGCCGGCGACGGCTGCTCCGCGGACATCCTCGAGCCGGCGGAGAGCTGCATCGTCAAGGTGCGCTTCGCGCCGACCAAGCCGGGCGCCGCGCAAGCGACGCTCACGGTGCCCACCGATAACGGAACGCTGGAGGTGCCGGTGAGCGCGCTCGCGCCGTCGGTGGCGAGCCTCACCTGGGTCCAGCCCGCGTTCGAGGCGACGGGCGCGTACAACCACGCCGGCCAGGTTCAGCGGCTCGTGCTCGAGCTGCGAAACCCGCTCACGAGCCAGGTGGCTCTCGGAGCCAGCACGTTGGCGCAGGGCAAAGACGCCGGGTTTGCCGTCAAGTCGAACAGTTGCCGCTGGTCGCGGCTCGGCCCCGGGGCGACGTGCCGCGTGTCGGTGCTGTTCCGGCCGAGCGGTCCCCGGTCCGCCACGGCCACGCTCACCCTGCGCGGCGGCAGCGCCCAGCTCAAGATCGGGCTCCACGCCGGTCCTTTCGCGCCGCCCGCGGTCCGGCATGTCGGCGCGCCGAAATGCCTCACGCGCGCCGCGCGCGTGTCGGTCCTCACCGACGCGCCGGCGGTGGTGCGCTGGCGCGTCCTGCGCTGGACTTCCGACCTGGCCCCGGCCTGCGAGCAGCACGGTCTCAGAGCGCTGGCGAGCACGACGGGCCGCGCGTCGGCAAGCGGGCGCGCCCAGACGATCGCCGGCACGCACGGCGCGCTCGGACGCTTCGCCCTACCGCGCGGGCTGCGGCCCGGCACCTACGTCCTCAGCGTGGTGGCGAGCAACAGCCATGGCACCGGAGAGACGCAGACGCTCTTGCTCACCGTGCCGTAGGGCGGTGGAGCGCGACGCCCGCCACGACGAGCGCGACCCCGGCTAGATCCGCCGCCGTCGGTATCTGCGTCAGCACGACCACGCCGATGACCGTCGCCACCGCGGGCAGGAGCGACACCATCAGCGCGTACGTGGCCCGGGGCAGCCGCGCCATCGCGAGCTGATCGGTGACGTACGGGATCACCGACGAGGAGATCCCGACGCCCGCGCCGGCCAGCCACGCCACCGGATCGGTCACGGCTCGTGCCGCCTGCCAGCCGCCGATCGGGGTGCTCGCCACCGCGGCCACCAGCATCGCGCCGGCCAGGCCGTCGATTCCGCTCAGCCGCGGATGCTTGGCCACGCGGTCGGCGAGCACGATGTAGACGCTGAACAGCACCGCGTTCGCGAACGCGAACGCGATGGCGAGCCCCTGCCCGTCGAGCTTCACGCCGGTCAGCAGGTAGACGCCCGGGACGGCCAGTGCGAGCGCTCCGAGGTTCCGCGCGGTGCGCGCGCCGAGCGCGGCCAGCAAGATCACGGGTAGGAACTCGATCGCCGCCACCGTCGCCAGGGGCAGGCGGCTGATCGCCTCGTAGAAGCAGGCGTTCATCGCGGCCAGCACGACGCCCCAGGCGAGAACGAGCCGCCGCCCGCCCGCGTCGAGCGCCGGCCGCCCCCGCCACAGCGCGAACACCGCGGCCGCCGAGGCGCACCTCATCCAGGCGACACCCAGGACCTGCACGCGCGCGAACAGGAGCACGGCGAACGACGGCCCCAGGTAGTGGAACGCGGCGCTGACGACGAAGTAGAGGTGGGGCGGCGGCCGGCGCATCGGCGCCAGTATGCGAGGGCATTCATGTGTCGTACATGGCAGACGATAGGTATTCTCGGATTGATGCCTTCGAATCAAAGGCTTGACGAGACGAACCTTCGCCTGCTGGCCGAGCTCCAGGAAGACGCGCGCGTGAGCCTGGCCGAGTTGGGAAGGCGCGTCGGCCTGTCCGCGCCGGCGGTGGCCGAACGGCTGGAACGGCTCGAACGCGACGGCGTGATCCTGCGTTACCGCGCCGAGATCGACCCGAAGGCGCTCGGATATCCGCTCAGCGCGGTCATCCGCGTGCGCCCGATGCCGGGACAGGTCAAGCGCGTGGCCGAGGTCGCGATCGCGACGCCCGAGGTGGTCGACTGCCGGCGGATCACCGGCGAGGACTGCTACATCCTGACCGCGCACGTGCGGTCGGTCGAGCACCTGGAGGAGATCATCGACCGGTTCGTCGGCCACGGCCAGACGACCACCTCGATCGTCCAGTCGGCGCCGGTGCCGGGCCGCGGCGTGGCCCTCCCCAACGGCGCTTGACCGGGCCACGCGGATAAACAAGACTTACCACCAAGGTGCGCACTCGGATCGCATGCGCGGTGGCGGTTGCCCTGGTTGGCGTGACCATCTCGCTGCCATGCGATGTGGTGGCGAGGACCAGCCGCATCAGCAAGATCGTCACCTACATAACGACCTACGCTGGGTCATACTCCTTCATCGAATACGACAAGGCCGTCGACTACGCGGGCCGCGTAACCGTCAACACGCAGAACCAGTCCTACGTCTGGCAGGAGGAGGTCAAGGACGTGCTCGTGCCGCGCAAGAACGGGACGATCTCCGAGCAGCGTTATACGACGGTGGACGCGCACGGCGACTACGACGGCGCTTTCCCGGACGAGACTCCTTCGACGGTGCATTGCGACTACAGCTCCCAGCCCAGGCGCGAGTTCAAGTCCAAGGTGCTGGGCGATCCCGAGGGCATCGCGCCTGTCCACGGCAATCCGCTGATTCCGTTCTCCTGGGTACTCCCGGAGTTCGCCGGCGAGCTCGGCGTGCGCTCGAGCTGCGACACAGAGGGGGAGATACTCGCGGAGACGCCCCGTCAGAGCGGGACCATAGGCGTCGCACTGGAGCACACGCCCGAATTCGAGCATGTGTTCGAAGCCACCGAGGCGGCGCGCTTCAAGTCGATGCCGGTCCGGCTCCCGCTCAGCGTGACGCTCGCCAACCGCGCGGAGCTGCCGCATGGCGGCTACGACCAGGCGCAAGTCCGGATCGTCGGCGGCGTCGAGTTCGCCCGCTGGGGCGACCCGCGCAACTCGAACAAGGTCGGCAATCTTCTCCTCGACGATTTACTGCGCGCGCTCGGCGCGGATGCCTCGCCTGACGGCTCGCCGATCGCCGACGGCGACGACGACCAGATCCTCGTTCCGGGCGTAGCGCCCGGCACGGTTACCACCGAGGTCACCGGTACGGTGAGCTGGAAGCATGGGAGGCGAATTCCCGCCGCGGCCGCGGGACCCGCCCAGCTCTATGTCGGACGGGCGAACGTCACAGGGGACAACCCGGTGACGATGCGCCTCACACCGACGGCTCTGGGGCGCTCGGCGCTGAGGGTCTCACACCCGTCGACGCCGATCGAGCTGCGCGTGACGTTCACCCCCAGTGGCGGGGGACCCAAGGTCACGAGGACGGCCGCAGCAACGCTCGGCGCGAGCTAGTAGTCGACCGCCTCGAGGAAGGGCTCCTTGGCGGAGATGCCGGTGGGATCGTTGACCACCGCGCCCGGCGGCGCCACCACCGGGCCGTCGAGCAGCGGGTCGTCGGTCTCGGACATCCAGTCGAGGAGACGACTCTCGAGCCGCTCGCGCGCGTTCGTGTGCGCGAGGTCCTCGGCCAGGTTGCGCATCTCCCCCGGGGTCGACGGCCCGTACGAGGCGCCCGAGCGTCGCGGCTAGTCGCGTCACGCTTCCCGCAGCGCGAGCAGCAAATACCTGAAACCCGACCGGGGATGTCATCATCAGTGATGGACACTCTTCGTAGAGGAGAAGAAATGGCACTTGCAATCGGCTCAACCGCACCTGACTTCGAGGCCGAGACGACCGAGGGGAAGATCCGCTTCCACGACTGGATCGGCGACTCCTGGGCCGTCCTGTTCTCGCACCCCAAGGACTTCACGCCGGTGTGCACGACCGAGCTCGGCTACATGGCCAAGATCAAGCCCGAGTTCGACCGGCGCAACACGAAGATCATCGGCCTCTCGGTCGACAAGCTCGACAACCACGAGAGCTGGGCGAAGGACATCGAGGAGACCCAGGGCACCGCGCCCAACTATCCGATCATCAGCGACTCCGACCTGAGCATCTCCAAGCTGTACGGGATGCTGGGCGAGGACGCCTCGGGCGACACCGCTGAGCGCACGCCGGCCGACAACCAGACGGTCCGCAACGTGTTCGTGGTCGGGCCGGACAAGAAGGTCAAGCTGATCCTCGTCTATCCGATGAGCACGGGGCGCAACTTCGACGAGGTCCTGCGCGTGATCGACTCGCTCCAGCTGACGGCCAAGCACCAGGTCTCGACGCCGGCGCAGTGGCAGCAGGGCGACAAGGTGATCATCTCGGGCTCGGTCTCGAACGACCAGGCCAAGGAGATCTTCGGCGACTACGAGTCTCCGAAGCCCTACATCCGGATCGTCCCCCAGCCCAACTAGGAATCGCGGGCGCGCGGCACGGATGCCGCGCGCAACCGGCCCCACGGATGACGCGCGCGCCAGCGCGCGGCCCCATTAAGGCTCGAGGGGAGCAGGGCGCCCGAGGTGGTACCCCTGGGCGTAGTCAACCCCCAGGCCGCGAAGGAGATCGAGCGTGGGCTCGTCCTCGACGCCCTCCGCCACCGTCTGCAGCTCGAAGCCGTGCGCGAGGTTGACGATCGCCTCGACCACCTTGCGGCTCGCCACGCTGTGCGCGAGGTCGCGCACGAACTCGATGTCGATCTTCAGGTAGTCGATCGGGAGCTGCTTGAGGTAGGTGAAGCCGCCGTAGCCGGTGCCGAAGTCGTCCAGCGCGACCTTGCAGCCGAGCTCGTGCAGCGCGGTCACGAACCGGCGGCCGGCGGCCTGGTCTGAGACCAGCGTCGTCTCGGTGATCTCGAACACCATCCGGGTGGGATCGGCGCCGGTGCGCTCGATCGCCTCGGCGATGAACTCGATCAGGCCGGGGTCGGCGAGCGAGGCGGCCGAGATGTTCAGCTCGACGGCGGCCCCGGAGGCGGCGAGCTCGGCCGACTGGGCGATCACCCAGCGATCGATGTCGGCGATGAACCCGAACTCCTCGGCGGCCGGGAGGAACGCGCCGGGGGCCAGGACGCCCTCGCCGTCGGGATTGCGCATCCTGATCAGCAGCTCGCGCTGCACCGCCTCGCCGGTGGCCAGATCGATGATCGGCTGGGCGTAGAGCAGGAAGCCGTCCTCGGCCAGAGCGCCCCGGATGCGCTTGATCGCGGCCAGCTGCTCGAGGTCTCGCTCCATCTGGCGCGTCTGGGCCTGGCGCTCTGAGATGTCCTCGAACACGACCACCGTGCCGTCGGTCCCATCCCCGCTCGAGAAGGGGGCGGCGGTGTAGGTGACCGGCATCGGGGTCCCGTCCGCGCGCTGGAACAGGTCCTCATCGACGCGCACCAGCTGCCCGTCGCGGCGCGTGCGCTGGATCGGGCACTCGTCGTGCGGGAACGGCGAGCCGTCGGCGCGCTGGTGGACGACCGTCGTGGAGGTCGCGCCCGCGCAGCTCATCGGTCGACCAACCGAGCAGGTCCTGTGCGGCCTGGTTCATGTATGACACATGGCCCTGGGCGTCGAGCGTGCACATGCCCTGGCCCATGCCGTCGATGACCGCGCGCAGGTAGTCGCGCGCCAGCTTCAGGTGGTGGTCGGACCTGCGGCGATCGGAGATGTCCATCGCCACCCACACGACCGCGCTGTCAAGGCCCTGGTCGTCGCGGACCACGCTGACGCGGAAGTAGGCGGGGAAGGTCGATCCGTCCTTGCGCTGCGACGTGCACTCGCCGTCCCAGCGACCGCCCGCCAGCCGCGCGCCGATCGCCGGGTCGACGTAGCTGCCCGGCGTGAGCATGAGCTCGTCGACGCGGCGGCCGATCGTGTCCTGCGCGGTCCAGCCGTACAGGCGCTCGGCGCCGGCGTTCCAGCTGATGACGCGATGGTCGATGTCGGTGGCCATGACCGCGACGTCGAGCTCGTCGAGTAGCGCGGCCTGGAGCGACAGCTTCTCGCGTACGTGGTGGCGGTCGGTGATGTCGAGGTGGATCACGATCGCCCAGCGGCGGCCGTCGCTGGCGTAGGGCATGCCGCGGATCACGAACCAGCGATCGCCGCACGGGTATTCGAGCTCGATCGACTCGCGCTCGCCGTCCAGGAGCTCGCGGAGCTGCTGTCCGGCCAGCGCCGCGCGGTCGTCGTCGGCGGCGTCGCACACATCGAGGTAGTTGACGCCGAGGAACTCGGAGGGCGCACCGTTGCTCAAGGCGAAATCGCGCCAGGCCGCGTTGACCGCGACGACCCGGCCGTGCTCGTTGATCACGGCCACGTGGGCGCTCAGCGAGTCGATCGTGGCGCGGAGGTTCGCTTCCGGCGCCGTCCGCGGCGTCTCGAGGAAGGCGATCGCCACCGTCTCGCCGAGGCGGGTGGCGCGGAGCTCGAGCGATGTACCGGACAACTCGATCTGGCCACGCCAGCTCCCGCGCTCGAGCGCGCAGTCGATGATCCAGGCTCCCAGCTCCGTCCCGGCGAGCCGCCCGGCCGCGAGCGGCTGGCCGGCGAGCTCTTCTGTGCCGTAGAGGGCGGCGGCGGCCGCATTGGCATCACGGATCGTGCCGTCGAGCCCAGCGAGGACGACGGGCACATCGAGTCCGTCGAGCAGCTCCAGCGGCGAGCAGCTCACAGCCTCCCGTTCTCTGATGCCTGACAAAGTCTCTGTACTCCCCTGGGTGCGGAGCGGTGAAGACGGGCGCAGTGCGCCTGGCCACGTCCACCGGTCGGGCGACTGCCGATCGGACTACATGTGGTGTATCGGGCGTTTCATGGGACAACTAAAGCCCTGCGTCTCACCGGCTATCGTCGCGCGCCGGTCACGCTCGGCGCGCCCGCGGGTTCCTGAGCTCTCGGCTCAGTCGGCGATGCGCTCGCGGGCCGAGCGCAGCCGCGACACCGCACGATCGCGACCCAGCGCGGCGGTCGACTCCCACAGCGGGGGGCCGACCCGGCGCCCGGTCAGGGCGATGCGGACGGGCGCCTGCGCCTTGGCGAGCTGGACGTGGCCCTCGTCGTTGAGGTATCCGGCGTCCGCGCCGGCGGCCCGGATCGCCTCCTCGATCCCCTCGGGGCTCCAGTCGACCTGCTCGAGCTCGCTCGAGCGCGGCGTCGAGCATCGGACCGGTGCGGCCGTCGCGCGAGACCTTGCCCCAGTCGCCCTCGTCGATAGCCGGCTCCTCGAGCCACAGGAACTCGAGCATGCCGGGCACCTCGTCGAGGGTGCGAACGCGCTCCTGGACGAGCGCCGCCAGCTGATCGAGCGCCCGGCGCGGCGCATCGCCGGGCGGGAGGAACTCGGCGGCCAGGCGCACGAACTCGTCGGTGGGCAGCTCGCGGACGTAGTGGGCGTTGATGTGGAGCAGCTTGGTCTGGTCGAAGAAGGCCGGCGCGGGGTTGACGTCCTCGAGGCGGAACTCGCCGACCATCTCCTCGATCGGCTTGATCTCGATCCCGTCGCGCGGGGCCCAGCCGAGCAGCGCCAGGTAGTTGCGCATCGCCTCGGGGAGGATCCCGCGGGCCTTGTAGTCGGCCACCGACACGTCGTCGCGGCGCTTGGAGAGCTTCTTGCGCGACTGCGTTGACGAGCAGCGGGAGGTGCGCGAACGTGGGCTCCTCGCCGAAGCCGAGCGCCTCCCACAGCAGCAGGTACTTGGGCGTGTTGTTGAGGTGGTCCTCGCCGCGGATCACGTGGGTGATCGCCATCTCGTGGTCGTCCACGGCGTTGGCGAGCAGGAACAGGGGCATGCCGTTGGAGCGGACGATGACGAAGTCCTCGACGTTCTCGTTGGCGAACTCGACGCGTCCGCGGACCACGTCGTCCCAGGCGGTCGTCCCGGTATCCGGCGTGCGCACCCGCAGCGCGAGGCCGGGGGCGCGCTCGAGGCCGCGATCGCGGCAGAAGCCGTCGTAGCCGGGCTTGCCGCCGCGCTCCTTGTTGCGCGCCTCGATCTGCTCCCGCGTGCAGTCGCACCAGTACACGCTGCCGCGCTCCTCGAGCACGAACGTGGCGGCCCGGTAGAGCTCGAAGCGCTCTGACTGGTGGACCGGGTCGGCGTCCCAATCGATCCTCAGCCACCGGAGCATGTCGAGGATGTTGGTCGTCAGCTCGGGCCGGTTGCGCTCGGCGTCGGTGTCCTCGATGCGCAGCAGGAACTCCGCACCGGAGTGCCGCGCGAACAGCCAGTTGAACAGCGCCGACTGAGCCGATCCGACGTGCAGGTAACCGGTGGGCGACGGGGCGAAGCGACAGCGGGCGCCGGGCATCCCGTCAAGCGTAGCCACGCCCGGCTACGCGGGGACGAACCCTGGGTCGTCCTCGTGCTCGCGGAAGAAGCGCACGACCGGGGCGGCGTAGTCCTGGAAATGCGGCACGCGCATGCCGTGGCGAGCCAGCAGCTCGGAGGCCTTGCGGGTGTCGAAGTTGACCGGGTGGTTGAGGTAGACGATCGACTCCCTGGGCGCGCCCGAGAAGTAGTCGCGGACCTTCTTGAAACGGAGCGACTGCTCGAGGATGGCCCCGGGGACGCGCAGGGTCGGCTCCTTGCCCGCGTACTCCTTCGCGAGGACGCGCGCCAGCTCGGCGGCGCTGATCGGCTCGGGGTCGACGAGGTGCAGCACCTCGCCGCGCGCCGCGTCGTCGCCGGAGGCCGCGACGATCGCGGAGACGATGAAGTCGACCGGCACCACGTTGAACGGCGAGTCTTCGCTGCCGATCTGGGGGATCGGGCCCGGGCGCTCGGCCGCGCGCGCGATCGTGCGCAGCATGTAGTACGGGCCGTCGAACTTCTCGGTCTCGCCCGTGCGGGAGTCGCCGACGACGATCGCCGGGCGGTAGATCGTGGTGGGGATTTCGCGCATGCGCACCTGCACCCACAGCTCGGCCTGGAACTTCGTCGACTCGTAGTGGTTCTTGAAGCCCTGGCCGAGAGACAGCTCGTGCTCGTAGACGACGCCGGTGCGGTCGCCCGCGACGTAGGCCGTGCTCACGTAGTTGAGGCGCTCGAGCTGCGGGCAGCCGGCGCACAGCTCGAGCACGTTGCCGGTCCCCGCGACGTTGACGCGCTCGGCGATGTCGAGGGGAACGGCCAGGTTGTAGATCGCGGCCAGGTGGAACGCCTGCACGATCTCGCGCTGGAGCTGTTCGCGCTGGTCGCTTTGCAGTCCCAGATCCTGGCGGGAGATGTCGCCGGTGAGGAGCTCGATGCGCTCGGGGTCGATCGCCTGGGCACACTCGCGGGCGCGGTCGAGCTGCTTCTCCTCGACCAGGGCCACGATCTTCGCGTCGGGATCGGCTTGGAGAAGGGCGCGGGTGAGGCGGCGGCCGATGAAGCCGGGGAAGCCGGTGAGGAACAGGACCCTTGGCACGGCGCGGGAGTGTACGCGGGCCGGACGGGCGAGGGCGGCGAAGCTACACCAGGGTAGATTCACCGGTGTGTTCGCCCACGTCACCATCCGGGTGGCGGACCTAGCCGCCAGCGAGCGGTTCTATCGCGCGGTGCTGGGGGCGATCGGGATCGAGCCCACGCACGAGCGCCGGCAGATCGTGGCCTGGGACGACTTCGCGATCATCGCCGCGGAGCCGTCGCGTCCGCCGACCCGGCATCTGCACGTGGGGTTCGTGGCGCCGTCACGTGAGCATGTGGATGCGTTCTGGCAGGCCGGGGTCGACGCCGGCTACCAGGATGACGGGGCCCCAGGCCCGCGCCGGGAGTACGGCGAGGACTACTACGGGGGCTTCCTGCTCGACCCCGACGGCAACAGCGCCGAGGCGGTGCACCACGGCGACACCCGCCGCGGAGGGAACATCGACCACCTGTGGATCGGGGTGCGCGATCTGGAGGCGGCGGTGCGGTTCTATGAGACGGTGGCGCGCTACACGGGGTTACGGGGCGGCCGGCGCTGGGATCAGGGACGGCAGTTCCGCGGCGCCTGGGCCACGTTCTCGCTCGTCGCGGACGGCCGGGAGCCGACCGAGGACCTGCACATGGCCTTTCCCGCGCCCGATCGTGAGACGGTGGATCAGTTCCATGCAGCGGCGCTCGGCGCTGGCTACACCGATAACGGCGGCCCGGGCGAGCGGCCGCAGTACGGCGCGGACTACTACGCCGCGTTCGTGCTCGACCCGGACGGGATCAACGTCGAGTCGGTGTGGCGATCCTGAGCCGGGCACTCGCCGAGCGCATCCCGGGGGCGAACGACCCCTACTCGCCGAGCACCCGCCCAAGCGGCCGTCGTCGTCGGGCAGGGGGCGTTTTCCGCACCCTGGCCGCCGACCTCTCCGCCAAGCGGCGGCGATCGGCGGGAAAGGGTCGCTCCGCGTGAGCACATTCCGTTCTCGCCGCTCGGGTTCTGCGCAGGCCGCAATGAGGTAGAAACAATCACAGACTTCATTACTCCCGGTTAGGAGCAGACGCAACGTGGCCACTGAGGTATCAGAGAAGCAGGCACGCGAGGTCGCCGAGGCGGCGCGTGAGACAGAGTGGAAGCTCCCCAGCTTCGGCAAGGAGCTGTTCCTCGGCAACTTCCGCTTCGACCTGATCCACCCGCAGCCGCGGCTGGAGCCCGAGGCGGTCGAGAAGGGCGAGCGCTTCCTGGCCGAGCTGCGCGAGTTCCTCCAGAGCGAGGTCGATCCGCTCGAGATCGAGCGCGAGTCGAAGATCCCCGAGCACGTGCTCGACGGGTTCAAGCGCCTCGGCGCGCTCGGGATGAAGGTCTCGACCGAGTACGGCGGCCTCGGGCTCTCGCAGGTCTACTACAACCGGGCGCTGGCGATGGCCGGGGTGTGGCACGCGTCGCTGTCGACGCTGCTGAGCGCGCACCAGTCGATCGGCGTGGCCGAGCCGCTGCGCATGTTCGGGACCGAGGAGCAGAAGCGCAAGTGGCTGCCCCTGGTGGCGAAGGACCACGTGAGCGCGTTCCTGCTCACCGAGCCCGACGTCGGCTCTGATCCCGCCCGGCTGGCCGCCAGCGCCGAGCCGGTCGAGGGCGGCTACGTGCTCAACGGGCGCAAGCTGTGGGCCACCAACGGCGCGATCGCCGACATCGTCGTGGTCATGGCCAAGATCCCGAAGTCGGAGGGCCACCGCGGGGGGATCAGCGCGTTCGTGCTGCCGTACGACAGCGACGGCGTCAGCGTCGAGCACCGCAATGCGTTCATGGGCCTGCGCGGCATCGAGAACTCGGTGACGCGGCTGGAGAACGTGTTCGTGCCCGAGGAGAACCGGATCGGGCGCGAAGGCGACGGGCTCAAGATCGCTCTGAGCACCCTCAACACCGGGCGCCTCGCCCTCCCCGCGATCTGCGTCGGCATCGCCAAGTGGGGCACCAAGATCGGCCGCGAGTGGTCGCAACGAGCGCGAGCAGTGGGGCCGCAAGATCGGCAAGCACGACGCGGTCGCCCAGAAGCTCGCGTTCATCGCCGGGAGCGCGTTCGGCCTCGAGGCGATGCTCGACGTGGCCAGCCGGCTCGCCGACAACAAGTCCAACGACATCCGGATCGAGGCGGCGATCGCCAAGCTGTACGGATCCGAGCTCGGCTGGAAGGTCGTGGACGAGCTGATGCAGGTCCGCGGCGGCCGCGGGTTCGAGACCGGCGAGTCGCTCAAGGCCCGGGGCGAGAAGCCGGTGCCGGTCGAGGCCGCCTTCCGCGACATGCGGATCAACCGCATCTTCGAGGGCTCGACCGAGATCATGCACCTGCTGATCGCGCGCGAGGCGGTCGACCAGCACCTCCAGGTGGCGGGCGACATCCTCGACACCGACACCGACGTCAAGGCCAAGGCGCAGGCGGCGGGCAAGGCCGCCGCGTTCTACACCAAGTGGCTGCCCCAGCTCGTGGTCGGCAAGGGCCAGAACCCGCGCTCGTTCGACGAGTTCGGCGAGCTGGCCACGTACCTGCGCTACGTGGAGCGTGCGTCGCGCAAGCTCGCGCGCTCGACCTTCTACGGCATGACTCGCTGGCAGGCCAAGCTCGAGTACCGCCAGGCGTTCCTGGCCCGGATCGTCGACATCGGCGCCGAGCTGTTCGCGATGGCCTCCGCGATCGCCTACGCCGACACGATCGGCCGCGAGCATCCGGAGCGGCGCGAGCAGGCTCGCGAGATGGCCGACCTGTTCTGCCGCCAGGCCAAGCGGCGCGCCGATGACCTGTTCACCGCGCTGTGGTCCAACGACGACGACGAGAACAAGGCGGCCGCCGCCAAGCTGCTCGACGGGCGCTACACCTGGCTCGAGGAGGGCATCGTCGATCCCTCGGGCGAGGGGCCGATGATCCCGCCCGAGGTCAAGCGCGAGGGCGCCGTCGGCGCCGCGACGACCTAGGATCCGCCCGAGACGACCGGAGCCGGCGCGGCGGCGGGAGCCGCCTGTGCCGGCGCCTGCGCCGGGGCCTGAAGCGACTGCACGGGCGCCGGGGCCGGCGCGGGGGGCGGGGCCGGCGCGGGGGCAGGGACCGGGGCCGGGCGGCGTGGACGGGGGCCGGCGTCCGGCTTCGGCTTCGGCTTCGGGGGAGCGGCCTTCGGCTTCGGGGGAGCGGCCTTCGGCTTCGGGGGAGCGGCCTTCGGCTTCGGCGCCGGCGCCGGCGCCTGTCGGGGCGCCACCGCCACCGCCGAGGCAACGACGCGCTCCGCCACGCGGACGCGCACCGCGTGCTCCGGCGCCGCGTGATCGTGGCGCTGCGCCACCACCGTCGAGCCGAAGCCGAGGCCCACTGTCCCGGCCGCGACCGTGAGCATCCGCGGCACCGACGGCGTCATCCGTCTCATCGCCATGGCCAGTGGATCGGCAGGCAACGTAAGGACTGCGTGTGAATGTCCTCATCAGCCTCGTTTGCGGGACATTCGCTGCCGAAGTAATTGGCAGTGACGGCTCGCTCCATCCCACCTCCCTCCGCGCCGCCGCGCCTCGCGGCACATCGCTCGGCCCGTGAGCCCAGCCACGTCGCCGCCGACGTGGTGATCGGACTCGCCGGCGCCGGCCTCGGCGCGACGGCGGCGAGCGCGCTCGGATCCCTCACCAGCCGGACGCTGCATGCGCCCGGCGGCCTCGAGGTGGCGGTCGGTAGGTTCACCGGACTCACCGGTGCCTACCTGCTGCTCCTCATGGTCGTGCTCGTGGCCCGCCTCCCGGCGCTCGAGCGCCTGCTCGGGCACCCGCGGCTGACGCGCTGGCATCGCCGGCTCTCGCCGTGGCCGCTGCTCCTCCTCACCGTGCACGCCGCTACGTCGATGATCGGATACGCAAAGCTCCAGCGGACGGGCCTGTGGCACGAGTTCGGGGTGGCGCTGTCGCGCTACGAGGGGATGCTGGGCGCGATATTCGCGCTGGCGCTCCTGATCGGTGTCGCGGCGATGTCCATCCGCGCCGCCCGCCGGCGGATGAGCCACGAGACGTGGTGGCAGGTGCATCTGCTCACCTACCTCGCACTCGCGCTGTCGTTCTCGCACCAGATCGCCACCGGAGCCTCGTTCGTGCACCACCCGCTGGCGCGTCTGGCGTGGACGCTGCTATGGCTGGCGACCGCCGGCATGGTGCTTGCATGCCGGATCGGGCTGCCGCTGTGGCGAAGCGCATACCACCGCCTGCGCGTCGTGAAGGTCGTGCGCGAGTCCGACGACACCGTGTCGTTGGTGGTCACGGGGCGCAACCTCGGGCGCTTGGCCGTGTCGGGCGGCCAGTTTTTCCAGTGGCGGTTCCTCGCCCGCGGCCTGTGGCTGAATGCCCACCCCTATTCGATCTCGGCCCTGCCCCAGCCGCCGTACCTGCGGGTGACGATCAAGGGGCTCGGCGCACACTCGAAGGCGGTGGCGCAGACTCGCGCCCGGAACGCGCATCGCGGTCGAGGGACCGTACGGCACGTTCACCAAGCATGCGGTGCGCGGACGGGGCGTCGCACTGATCGCCGCCGGCGCCGGCGTGACGCCGGTGCGCGCGCTGCTCGAGGACCTGCCGCAGGGCACCGATCCCGTCGTGCTGCTGCGAGCCTCGAGCGAGGATCAGCTGCTGCTCGCCGACGAGGTCCGCGACCTGGCCGCGGAGAGGGGCGGCCGCGTGCTCGCGGCATTCGGCTCGCGCCACCGAGTGACGCTCGACGCCCACACCCTCAGGAGGCACATTCCCGACCTGGCGGCGCGGGACGTGTTCGTGTGCGGGCCCGAACCGTTCACCCAGGCCGTCACCGCGGCGGCGAAGCGCGCGGGCGTGGCGCCCGAGCGTCTACACGTCGAAGGCTTCGGCGCGTGACTGCGCCGACGAGCCGCCGTCGAGACCTCGAGCTGCTGCGGTGGACCGCCTCGAGGCAGCGGCCCACCGCGTACCGACGGGTGACACCCGCGGGGAAGCCGCTAGGCGTGGACGTCGACCGAGCGGGAGCTCGGCCCGGCCTGCTTGGTAGCGGCAGCGTCGCTGTCACCATTCCGATCGGCCGCCGCGGAGACGGCGCCCGACTTCGACTGCTTGGCCGTTCCGGCCGACGCGAGCGCGGGGTGATGCACGCGATGGTGATGACCGACGGGATTTACTGCGGGGATGCTCATGGTACGTACTCCCTCCTTGGATTGACGTACTCCCGTCATCGGCTTGGGGCGCCACCTATTGCACCTTCCTGTGCGCATTCTCACCGGTCCCGGGCACGCCGGCTGTGGAGCCGAAGTAAGCGGATCTGTTTACCGCAGGTATACGGCGAGGAAGTCGCGATCGTCGGGTGACAGGTAGCGCTGCGGTCCGCGCGTCATCGCCGGGAGCAGGCTGCTGGGGGCGCCCGCTCCCGAGTGCGCGTAGCTGATGAACGTGACCCAGTAGGAGTTGATGTCGAGCTGCATGGCCCGGACGGCGCCGGCGCGAATGAGGATCCGGGCGAGCGAGCCGACCGTCTGGTCGTTGGCGGCCGCGTAGATCAGGTGCCCCTGAGCGTCCACGCCGACGCCCGAGCGCCACACGCGCACCGAGTTGCCGAGCGTCTTGCCCCACTCCGCGCCGTCTGAGAGATTCGGGTTGGGCCGTCCGCCGGACACGATCAGCGGCAGGTTCTGACGGGCGAACGCGAGGTCGTGCGGAGCCACCGCGCCACCGCTCCACGCCTGGACGTCGACGCGTCCGTCGGCGTAGCCCACGAGCGTGGCCATCCCGGACTTCATCGCGGCGTACGTTCGGCCGGCGTAGGCGAACCCGCCGCCTGAGTCCTCGAGCTTGAAGGCGCTGTTGAAGGTGGCGAGAAGCCGCGGGCGCGCGGACGGCGGGACCTCCATCGGCCCCCGCGGCACGGGCACCGATGGCTGAAGGCGACCGGGGTAGAGCTGGACCCTGGTCCGCGCCGTGTCGATCCACGCAACGCCGGCCACCATCTGCGGATAGGTCGGGTCGGAGCGGAACTGGGTGATCTGCACCGGCGAGCCCGAACCGCCGCTCCAGGTCTCGCTCGGCACCCACGCCCCCTCCCCGGGCAGCGCCGGCTGAATAAGCGGTGCGATGTTCGGCGGATGCGCGCTCGCCACCGCGCCCGGCGCGCGCAGCGGCAGCGAACGGAGGGCGGGACCGCCGGTCGGATGGCGCGTTCAGCGAGTAGTACACACTCTCCACCTGGGAGGCGATCGAGGCGGCGCCGTGATCACGCAGCCATTCGAAGGACCGGATTGTGACGCTGGAGTTCGAGGGTCCCAGCACCGCCGTCAGCGTAGGAGATCGAGATGGCAGGGAGCACAGGCGAGCGTGAAGATCGCGATCCGCCGCGCACGGCGAAGCGGGGTCAGGCGCGCGGGAAGCCGCGCGGCGCGCGAGGCCAGGGCGGTCGATGGAGTGAGCGTGGGAGGGCATGAGTCGAGGCGCTCCGACAAACGGCAACAGAGCGCTTCGCTATCTTGCCGCGCCCTCCTCTGGACCCGCGCCCCGCTTAGAGAAGTCTCATCGGATGCGAAGGGAGGCGATTAGGTACGGCGTAAAGAATTGCCCTGCGATGAATCCTGTCGCCGCACGGCCACATCCGAGCCCAGAGCCCGACCCGGGGACCCGCCACGCCGAGCCGTACGTGGTCGCGCCCCTGCATCCGCCGCCGGGCGGCGTCCGCGCGTGGGCGCGGGCCGCCCGCATCCGGCAGTGGCCGAAGAACCTGCTCGTGTTCGCCGCGCCGCTCGCCGCCGGCGCGCTCGGGCGCGTGGACGCGCTCGAGCGGGTGGCCGTCGCGTTCGTTGCCTTCTGCCTACTCGCCTCCGGCGCCTACCTGCTCAACGACGTGCGCGACGCCGCCGAGGACCGGCGCCACCCGATCAAGCGCCACCGCCCCGTCGCTTCGGGCGCGGTGGCCCCCGGTCACGCGATGGTCGCCGGCATCGTGTCCGTCCTGCTCGGGGTGGCGGTGGCGACGGCGGTGGGACCGGCGGTGGGCGCCGCGGCGGCGGCCTACGCCGCTCTGAACGTCGCCTACACGTGCCTGTTGCGCCGGATCGCGATCGCGGACATCTGCGCGATCGCGGGCGCGTTCCTGCTCCGGGCCCTGGCCGGGGGTCTGGCGGCGCAGGTCCCGAGCTCCGCTGGTTCGTGGTCGTGGTGTCGTTCGCGGCGCTGTTCGTGGCGGCGGGCAAGCGCTACGCCGACTTCCTCGACCCGGCCGCACGCCGCTCTCGGTCCGTCCTCGACCAGTACACGGCCGAGTTCCTGCGGCTTGTCATCGCGGTGGCGGCCGCGGTGGCGCTCGGCGCCTATTGCCTGTGGGCCTTCTCGATCACGGCCTCGGCCAGCGCGCCGTGGCGCGAGATGACGATCATCCCGTTCACCGTGGCCATGCTCCGCTACGGGCTGCTCGTCAGCGCCGGCGGCGCCGGCGCGCCCGAGGACGTCTTGTTCGGCGACCGGTTTATGCAAGTCACCGGTGCGGTGTGGGCAACGGTGCTGGTGCTTGGGCTGTGAGCCGGCCGGCGCCTGCACGAGCGGCGCCGCGTCCGGTACGCGCACCGGCCCCCCGCCTCCGGGAGGCGCCGCGGATCGAGCAGCGCCGGCGCCGGCGCCATCTCCAGCAACTGCGCCGCGACTTCGCGGCCGATGTCCTCGCCGCGGTCGTGCTCACGATCTTCATCCTCGTCGTCACGGCCGGGCTGGGCGTGGTGGCGATCCTCGAACTGCTGACCGGCGCCGTCCTGATCACATCGTTTGTGCTCGAGCGCCGCCGCCGGCGCCGGCGCCGGCGAGCCGCGTTTGAGCCGGGACGCACGGCGCGGCGACGCTCCGGATATGTGTCACTCACGCGCCGTCTGGGCAGGCTCACCACTGTGAGCCATCTGGTGATCGGCCTGTCGCTGGCTCTGGCCGGCTCGGTGGCGCTCAACGCCAGCTATCTGATCCAGCACGCCGGCTCGGTCGCCGCGCCGACGATCGTCTTTCGCCACCCGGTGCGGACGTTCCGCGCGCTCCTGCGCTCGCGGCTGTGGCTGGCCGGCGGCGTGCTCGGAATCACCGGCTGGGCGATCAGCATCGCCGCGCTGACGCAGGCTCCGCTGTCCCTCGTCCAGGCCTTCCTGATCGGCGGGATCGCGCTGCTGGCGCCGGTGGCGGTCCGCGTCCTCGGCCATCGCCTCACCCCGCGGGAGCTCACCGGTATCAGCCTCGTGGTGGTGGCGCTGCTCGTGCTCGTCGTCGGACGCGGCGGCGTAGGGATCCATTCGGACTTCCACAACCGCGCGCTTGGCCTCTACCTGACCGCGTCAGTGGCTGCCGGCGCTTGCCTGCTCGTGTTCAAGCAGCGGCGCACGCAGATGCTCGCCGCCGCCGGAGGCGTCCTGTACGGCGCCGCCGACGTGGCGATCAAGGCTCTGACCGGCCTCGCCGGCCGGCACGGGATCGGCGCCGCGGCCACCTCGCCATGGCTGATCGTGACCATCGCGGCCAGCGTCGGCGCGTTCTTCTGCTTCCAGCGCGCGCTCCAGTCGGGCAAGCCGATGCCGGTGATCGCACTGATGACCGCCGGTAACAACATCGTCTCGATCGTCGGTGGCTTGGCCGTGTTCGGCGATCCGCTCGGACACCGGCCGGCGATGGTGCTGCTCCACGTGGTGGCGTTAGGGCTGATCGTGTTCGCGGCGTGGCTGCTGGCTCCGGCGCAGGCGGCCGTCGCCGCGCCAGCGGCCCCGCCGGCCAGGCGGGCCCAGCTCGGCGCGGCGCTTTAGCGACGCCGTCGGCTCGTTGGGCGGCGGGCAACGAGCGGCTCGAGGCCGAAGCTGACGGCGCATACCGAGAGCACGAGTAGCGCGATCACGGCGGCAAGGGCCACGCCGGGCGAAAGCACCAGCACCGCTGCGGCCAGCGCCGCGGCCAACCCGACGTCGGTCGCGAGCGTCCACCGCCTCACAACGGCAGCCTCCGGTACAGAGGGCGGGGCAGGTGGCGCAGCACCGCGAACACGAACCGAAGACGGCCCGGGACCCACACCGTGTGGTCGGCGCGCTGCAATGCGCGCACCGTCGCCTCGGCCACGGCGTCAGGGCGCGTGGCGAACGGCGCCCGCGGCAGCCCATCGGTCATCCGGTCGATGACGAAGCCGGGCCGGACGACCAGCACGCGCACGCCGGTTCCGGCGGTGACGTCGGCCAGACCCTGCGCCAACGCGTCGAGGCCGGCCTTGGCCGCACCGTAGATCGCGTTGCCGGCACGCGGGCGCTCCGCCGCGACGCTGGAGAGCACGACGAGCGTCCCCCGCCCCGCGCGCGCAGCCGGCGCAATGCCTCGAACAGCAGTGAGCCGGAGCCGACAAAGTTGACCCGCATCACCTCGAGGGCGCGTTCGCGCTCAGCGTCGAGGCCGTTCTGCGCCCCGAGCACACCGACGGCGAGGATCACCAGGTCAAACCCGCCGGACGACTCGAACGCTCGCGCCACCGCCCGTTCGTGAGACGCGACGTCGTCGGCGTCAACGACGTCGAGCTCGCCGGGCTGAGCGCCGGCACGTTGCAGCGCATCGAGCGCCAGCGCCAGCCGCTCGCGGTCGCGGCCGAGCAGATATGGCTGCACCGGCCCGTCGCGCAGGAGCCGGCGGACGATCGCCACCGCGATCTCCGAGCTCCCGCCCATCACCAGCACGCGCCTCACCTCGCCACGAGCCCGGTTCTGAGCGCCAGGTCCGAGCGCCACACGCCGTCCGGGTCCGCCTTCTCGCGCGTACCGCGCCACTCCTCGAGCCGGGGGTACATCGCCGCCAGCACCTCCGGCCGCAGTCGGGCATCCTTGCTCAGGTACACGCGGCCGCCAGCCTCGGCCACGAGCTGATCGAAGCACTCCATCGTCGAGCGCGCCCGTGGCGCGGCGCGCGGGATGTCGATCGCCAGCGTCCAACCGGCAAGTGGGAAGGAGAGCGGCGACTCGTTCTCCGGCCCGAAGTCCTTGAGCACGGCGAGGAAGCACGGCGTGCGGTCGCGGTGCAGCAGCTCGATCACGCGCTCCAGGACGCGCTCAGCGCCGTACGGCACAACGAGCTGGTACTGGTAGAAACCGCGCCGCCCATAGAGCCGCGGCCACGCGTCGAGCACGTCGAGCGGGAACATATGCCGCCCGATCGACTCCACCGCTCCGCGCACACGGCGCGGCGCGGCGCGAAAGCGCAGCTCGTTGAACGCCCGCACGGTCGCCGGCCGCAGCGCGCCACCCGGCCAGCGCCCGGGAACGGTGGCGCGCGAGCGTACGATGGCGCCGCCCGCGCGCCGCGGCGCGGCGTCGGCCGCGGGCAGATGCTCGGCGCGGGTCACGATCCCCCGGCCCGCCCGGGGACCGAGCAGATCGAGCCACGCGACGCGGTGAGATCCGCCCGGGGCGCGCAGCGCGGCCAGGGCCTCGTCGAGCGTATCCGCCCGATCCGCGTCGACCGAGACCCACGGCTGAGCTGACGGGCCGCAGCGCGACCTTCGCCCATACGATCACTCCGGTGAGCCCCATACCGCCGATCGTGGCCAACAGCAGCGGGTCGTCGCGGCCGCGGACGAGCTCCACCACCTCGCCGTCCGCCCGCATCAGCCCGAGCTCCTGCACGTGGCTGCCGAACGTGCCCACTGCGGCGTGGTTCTTGCCGTGGATGTCGGCGGCGATCGCGCCGCCGATCGTGACGTGCTGCGTTCCCGGGAGCGACCGGGAGCATCCAGCCCGCGGGGACCACCGCGCCGAGCAGCTGCGCCAGCGTCGCCCCCGCCTCGGCCGTCAGCACGCCGTGCTCGGAGTCCAGCTCGAAGCTGCGCAGCCCCGTCAGCTCGAGCACCAAGCCGCCGTCCAGCTGGGCCGCGTCGCCGTAGCTACGCCCCATGCCCCGCGGAATGGCGCCTTCACGCGCAGCCAGCGCAGCGCGCAGATCCTCGACGCGACGGGGACGGGCCAGCCGGACGTCCGCGCACGGACCGCCGCCCCAACCGGAGACCTGGGTCCGCGCCGTGGCGATCGGCGCGTCCGCCGTGACCACATCAGCCCGCGGCATGCACCCCGCCCGGCCAGCCGACGGCTCGCGTCTCGAGCGACAGCACGGTGTCGCCTCGACGCATGCCTATGAGTTGTTCGCGCATTCTCGCGGAACGTATGTTGCCCCTCTCAACAGAGAACAAGCCGCGGATGAGGATCTTCTCAGGCTCTCTTTAGCGCCGGGCGCGCTTTGGACAGACTTAACATGGAGATGCTCGCCACGAGTAGGTCAACCCGGTCTGCGCCGGGCCTGTGGACCGCCGGCGCGAATCCTCCCCAGGCGCGGAGGCCTGGCGGCGGATCAGGCGGATCCTCCTCGGCGCTGCGCTGCTGTGCCTGATTCCGGGGCTCGTCTCGTTCGTGCGGGCGCTGTCCACGCCCTCGAACTCGAGCTTCTTCATCCGCGGCGTCGAATGGGTCCGAGCCAACGGCGGCCGCGGTCTGGTAGATGACATCGAGAACGCCTACTACTCGCTGAACGCACCGGCCAAGGGCGGACCGGCGCTGCGCCGGCTTCCGCACCAGGCCGGGGCGCTGGCCACGATCCCGGCTCTCCGGCACCGGGTCGCGCACTACCGCCCGGCGAACATCGCGGCCGCTGGTGGCGCACCGGCCTGCCGGGCGAGGGCGTGTGGAAGCCGACCTTTGCCGCCGGCGGCGCGCGGCCGCCCGTGCTGCTCACTCAGTTTCGCCCGGATCCCGGTCGACTACCCGCGAGCCGTCGCCGGCGTGGCGTGGATCGACCACACCCGCACCTCGGTGCAGCTCTACCCCGGCATCCGGGAGCCGGCGGTGACGCTCCCTTCACGCGGTCCCGAAGCGAAGTTCCCACGGCGCTGCGCGGGCGGCTCGTCGCGACGTTCAACAGCGCCTTCAAGCTCGCGCGACGCGGGTGGCGGGTTCGCCTACCACGGCCACACGTACACACCGCTCGAGCCGGGCGTGGCGACGATCGTCCGTTACGCGAGCGGCGGCATCGACGTGATGGCATGGCACGGTGGCGCTATCCGCCGCGCCGAACGTGGTGTACGCCCGCCAGAACCTGCCGCTGATCGTCAACCACGGCCGCCCCAACCCGAATCTGAACGACGGCCCGGAGTGGGGCGCGACGCTCGGCAACGAGGCGCTCGTATGGCGCTCGGCCGTCGGCATTGACGGGCACGGCAACCTGATATACGCCGCCGGGCCCGGATCAGGGCCTGCGGTCTCTGGCCAGCGTGATGATCCATGCCGGCGCAGTACGCGGCGATGGAGCTGGACATCAACACCTACTGGACGAGCTTCATCACCTATCGCTTCCGCGGTGCCGAGGGAACCGGCGAACCTGCTCGCGAACATGGACCGCTCGCCGGAGCGTTACCTGACCCCGGACGACCGCGACTTCTTCGCGGTGTACGCCCGCTGAGGCGAGTGCGCGCGTACATGGAGAACCGCATCCTGGTCATCGAGGACGAGCCTGGGATCGTCGACTTCCTGGAGCGGGGGCTGCGCTCGCACGGGTTCGAGGTGATCTCGGCGCTCGACGGCGTCTCGGGCACCGACAGGGCGCTGAGCGAGCACGTCGACCTCGTCGTGCTCGACCTGATGCTCCCCGAGCGAAGCGGGCTGGAGGTCCTGTCCAGGCTGCACCAGGCCAACCCGGCGCTTCCGGTGATCATCCTCACGGCGCAGGCCGAGATCGAGCAGCGTGTGGCCGGACTCGACACCGGCGCCGTCGACTACCTGACCAAGCCGTTCTCGCTCAGCGAGCTGGCGGCGCGCATCCGCGCCCAGCTGCGGAGCGTGGCGCAGAGCCCGACGACGACGCTGAGCGCCGGGGGCGTCGACGTCAACCTGCTCACGCGGGAGGTGCGCAGGAGCGGCGAGCTCGTCAGGCTCTCCACGACGGAGTTCGAGCTGCTCGTGTACCTGATGCGAAACAGCGGGCATGTGCTGTCCCGCGAGCAGATCCTGCGCACGGTGTGGGGCTACGACTACGATCCGGGGACGAACGTAGTCGACGTGTACATCGGCTATCTGCGCCGCAAGCTGGGGCGCGGCTCCGATCACCCGAGGATCGTCACCGTCCGCTCGGTCGGCTACCGCTTCGATGCTGCGGATTAGGCCCCGCCGGCCGACGTCGTTGCGGTGGCGGCTCACGCTGTGGGTCGCAGTCCTCATGCTGGTGTCGGTGGCGGCGATCTTCGTGGTCGTCTACAACGACACCGGGAGCGAGCTCCGGGGCCAGATCGACCGCGACATCGCCGGCGACACGTCGCAGCTGTCGCAGTCGCTGCGTTCGAGCGCCGGGGACCGCGCGCAGCTCGCCGCCGCCGCGGCTCGGTACATGGGCTCTCAGAACTACAGCGCGACCTCGACGCTCCTGTTCGTGCTCCTCCCGGGGGTCGGCCCGGTCAGCAATCACCCGGAGGTGTTCGGGGTCAGCGCACCCGACGACGGCGAGAGCGCGGTCGAGCAGGCGGGCGAGAACGCCGAGGCACGGCAGATGCGCGCGCCGCGGCTCGGCTACTCGGTGCGTCAGGTCGCGGACGTGGGCGCCGTCCAGATCCTCGAGCGCCGGGTCACGATCGGGGGTGTGCGCGCCGTGGCCGGCGCCGGCGAGCCGCTCACGATCATCGAACGCGCGCAGGATGGGGTGGCGCGGACGTTCCTGCTGGCCGGCGCGCTGACGATCGCGCTCGCGCTGCTGGCCTCCTACTTCGCCGGCGCGCGTGTGTCGGCGCCGCTCCGGCGGCTCGCCACGATCGCCACCCGGGTGAACGCCGGCGATCTCGCGCCCCGGATGAAGGCGACCGAGCGCTCCGGCAGCGAGGTCCAGATACTCGCGAACGCGTTCAACCACATGCTCGACCGCCTCGCGGAGGCGTTCGCCAGCCAGCGGGACTTCATCGCCGACGCCTCGCACGAGCTGCGCACCCCGCTGACGGTGATCCGCGGGCAGCTCGACGTGCTCGCCGCGCAGCCCGACCCGCCGGCCGCCGAGGTCCAGCGCGTGGAACGGCTCGTACAGGCGGAGATCGCACGGATCAGCCGGCTCGTCAACGACCTGCTGCTGCTGGTGCGTGCCGAGGAGAACGACTTCCTGCACGTGGAGGACATCGAGTTGCGCCCGTTCGTCGATGACCTGTGGGACGGCGTCAGCCTCACCGCCGAGCGGCGCTACGAGCTCGGACCGGTTCCGGATGGCACGTTGCGCGCGGATCCCGATCGCGTCGCCCAGGGGCTGCGCAACCTGGCGCGCAACGCGATCGAGCACACCGCGCCCGAGACGGGGCTCGTGCGCCTCGAGGTCGAACGCGCGGAGGACGACCGCCTTCGGTTCACGGTGATCGACGACGGGCCCGGCATCCCGGCCGGAGAGCGCGAGCGCGTGTTCGAGCGCTTCCATCGCACCGATCCCTCGCGGACGCGCGCGGCCGGCGGCGCGGGGCTCGGCCTGGCCATCGTCCGGGCCATCGCCGAGGCCCACGGCGGCGCGGTCCGGGCGCTGGACCCGGAGAACGGCGAAGGCGCGCGCATCGAGCTCGTGCTGCCGGGGTTCCAGCTCCGCCGCCAGACGCGCAGTGAGCCAGAGCCACGGTCCGTGGCGCGGGGCTGACCTCGCGGGGGTAGCCTGATCCACAGCCTGACTTTGACCCCGGCAGGGCGTTAGCGCCATGGATGCTTGATGGAAGGCCACAGCTTCGGTTTGGATACGCCTGGCCGGATCGCCGCGGTGCGCGACGAGGGTCTGGCGCGGCTGGTCGCAAACGGCAGCGAGCGGGCGTTCGCGACCCTCTACCACCGCTACCACCAGCAGCTGTACCGGTATTGCCGGTCGATGCTGCGCGACGACGCCGACGCCCAGGATGCGCTTCAGGGGACGTTCGCCGCCGCATTCGCGGCGCTGCGCGAGCGGCGGCGAGATGCGCCCCTGCGGCCCTGGCTGTTCCGGATCGCCCACAACGAGGCGATCAGCATCATCCGCCGGCGCCGTCCCCAGAGCGAGCTTGCCGGACGAGCTTCCGGCGAACATGGCCGGCACAGAGGAGGCGGCGGAGCGCCACGAACGGTTGCGCCAGCTCGTGGCCGACCTGCGCGAGCTCCCCGAGCGCCAGCGAGCGGCGCTGCTCATGCGCGAGCTCAGCGGGCTGTCGCACGAGGAGATAGCGCTCGCTCTCCAGACCACCGTGGGGGCGGCCAAGCAGACGATCTTCGAGGCCCGGAGAACGCTCACCGAGCTCGAGGAGGGACGCATGACCCCTGCGATGAGATCTGCCGCAAGATCTCGAACGGGGACCGGCGCGCGCTGAGGGGGCGGAAGGTCGCCGCCCATCTGCGCGATTGCGCGTCCTGCGCCGCCTTCGCCGCCGCGATCCCGGGCCGCTCGGCGGATCTGCGCGCGCTGGCGCCGGCGCTGCCGCCGGCGACGACCGCGCTGCTCCTGAGCCGGGCACTCGGTGCCGGTGCATCGGGCGCCGGCGGGAGCTCGGGTGGCGCCGCGGGCGCCGGAGCCGCGGGCAAGGCCACCTTGGCGTTGAGCGGCGCGAAGGTCGCCACGACGGTGGCGCTGGCCGCGACGGCAACGCTCGGCGTGGGAGTCGCGCTCAAGCAAGCGCACACGCAGCGCTCCATGCCCGCCCACCCGGCCGCCCTGGAGGCGCCGGCGACCGGCATCGGCGTTCCGGCGCGGAGCCGGCGCGCGCGGGTCCGCGTCCTCACCCGTCAAGGCGCCAATGCGCTCCCGGGCCGCCACCGTCAGCCGGCACCCGGCGACCGTTCAGCACCGCTCCGTCCCGCATACCGCGGCGGGCGCGCGACGGCGCGTCATCCGCCACGCGCCAGCCACCTCGCGCGGGTCCACCCCGCCCGTCGCCGCCCCGCCGGCGGCGTCATCGCACGGCAACTCCCAGAACGCTCCCGGCCACAACAAGAGCAAGGGCGCTCACGGCAACCCTCACACCTCCGGGACCTCGGCCGGATCGGGGAACGGCGTCGGGAACGGCGGGTCGCCCCCGGGGCGCTCCGTGTCGGCGAACGCACCCGGTCACACCAAGCTGCCCGGCTCGCCGGCGGCCGGAACCGGAAGCCACGCCTCCGCCAGCGGTCTGGCGCACTCGAATCGAAATAGCTCCTGACCTTCGGCGCCGCCGCGCGTAGTAGCCCCGAACGAACTGCTCGAAGCGGCAAAGGCCCCCTGCTCTGGGGCCGAGGAGGTGCGCATGAAGTTTCGCTTGAAGATTGTGATCACGCTCGTCGCGCTGGCGGTCGGAGTGCTGCCGGCGGTCGCGCTCGCCCACGCGCAGGGTCACTCGCAGAACGCGCCCGGGCACAACAAGGGCTCGGGATCGTCGAGCACGACGACGCCCACGCCCCCGCAGTCAGGCCGAGAAGCAGTGCCGTCAGGAGCGCGCGGCGCTCGGCAAGCCGACGTTCGACCAGACCTACGGCACGAACAAGAACGGCAGGAACGCGTTCGGCAAGTGCGTCTCGCAGCATGCTCGACAGCAGGAGCATCAGCGAGCTCCGGGTCGGGCAGCACCTCGGGCTGACCTCCCCGCACTCAGCCCGAGGGAGGGCGGACCGGGAGGCTCTGCTGGTCCGGCGGAGCCTCCCGCCGCCTCTGGGAATCCGCGCGAGCTAACGGCCCTCGATCGCCTTGGCGGGATTCCCAGGAATCGGCTCAAGGACAGCTGGCGACGCCGCGGTCAGGCCATCCCCGTCTGCTGCTACAACGAGCCGAGCAGGTCGGCCACGCCGTCGATCGCCGCGTCGGGACGCCGGCGCGCCGGCAGCCGCTCGAGCTCGACCTGACCGCTGATCCCGCTGCGGACGAGGATCGTCCGCGAGCGGCCGAGCCGGCCGAGCGCCACGTCCAGGTCGAGATCGTCACCGATCACCGCGAGCGCGCGACTCGGGAGCCGCAGCCGCTGCGCGATCTCGGTCACCGCGGCCCGCGAGGGCTTGCCGAGCACGCGCGGGCGCGCGCCGGTGACCTTGGCGATCGCCGCCGTGATCATCGCCCCGCGGCTGAAGATGATCCCGTTGGCCCCCGCGTAGCCGCGCACGTAGCTGGCGGTCAGCAGCGGGACGCCGCGCGACACGGCGCGGGCCGCCCGTTCGATCTCGTCGAGCTCGACCTGCTGCAGATGGGCCACGTACACCGCCTCGGCGTCCTCCCCGCGAGTGAGCGGCACACCGGCCGAGCGCATGTGCGCGGCGACCGCGTCCGAGCCGAACAGCAGCACGCGATCGTCGCGATGAGTCTTCCGCAGGTAGGTGATGGCGCTGTCGGTCGGGGTGAGCATCTCGTGATCGGCCACCGGGAGCCCGTCCTCGCGCAGGCCGGCGGCGATGGCCGCCGACGGGACGTGGCTGCCGTTGGTGAACAGCACGAGCGGCCGGCCCGAGGCGCGGATCCGCTCGAGCACCTCGACGGCGCCCGGAGCCGGATGCGCGCGGCCGTCGGCGTCCCGGTGCACGAGCGTGCCGTCGACGTCGAACACGAATCCCCGCACACCATCGAGGTCAAGCACGGCGCCACTCCAGGCGGCCGTCGTCGCGCTGGAGCGAGAACTCGCTGATCTCGGGCCGCGCCGCGAGCTCGGAGAGCAGCGACACCCACGGCGAGCGCCGGCGCCGCGGCCGTGTGATCGCCGCCGGTTCACCGCCCCGCGCCGCGAGCATCGCGTCGACCTGGTCGCCGGGCATGGTCAGCCTCAGCAGGAGCTCCTCCTCGGGCATGCGCCGGCCGAAGCGTTCGCGTGCGCCCTCGAGCGTGATCGGGCGGAGCACGCGCAGCTTGCCGGCGCGCGGGTCGGCCAGCACGCGCTCGGCCACCTCGGCGTCGAACGGAGCGGGCGGGTCGCCGTAGTGGCCGGCGAAGTAACGGATCGTCTCGTCGGAGAAGGCTCGCCACCGCTCCCCGTCGATCACGTTGCGCGCCGCCTGCGTGGCCACGAACTGGGAAACCGGCGTGACCAGGATCGGGTAGCCCATCTCGGCGCGTACCCGCGCCACCTCCTCGAGCACCGCGTCGAACAGCTCCGGGACGGCGTACCTCCTCGAGCATCCGGCGCGTGGTGCTCACCATCCCGCCCGGTAGCTGGTGCCGGTAGTAGCCGGCGTCGAACTCCCGCGGCGCGCCGGCCGGCAGGCCCTTGGCCTGTGCCAGCGCGTCGAAGTGCGCGGCGACCTCCGCCTGCGCCTCGAGGTCCAGCCGGTGCGAGTAGCCCGACGCCTCCAGATCGCGCACGGTGCTGAGGACGTCGGGTTGCGAGGTGCCGCGGGAGAGCGGGCCGCACGCGGTGTGCACCACGGTGAACCCGCGTTGGACGCCCTCGACGTACGCGAGCGGCGCCAGGCCGATCGTGCAGTGACTGTGCAGCTCGGCGACCCGGCCCGGCCGGACCTCCGCCGCGGCCACGAAGTGCGGCGCGAGCTCCCTGACCGCGTCGGGCGTCAGCAGCCCGCCGGGGTCCTTCAGGTACAGGCGGTCCATGTCCGGGCAATCCGCCAGCTCGGCCGCGCGCTCGGCGTAGTACGCGTGCGTGTGGACCTCGCTGATCGAGTACGTCAACCCGACGACGATCTCCTCGAACCCCTCCTCGCGCGCCATCCGGGCGATCGCGCGCAGACGGTCGGGATGGTTGGAGGGGTCGGCGATCTGGAGCCGGCGCAGCCCGTGGCGGACCACGAGCCGGAAGGACAGCCGCATCACGTCCTCGGCCGCCGGCACCCACGAGATGAAGCGCATCCCGGTGGTGATCATCCCGAGCGGCGTGTTCGGCATCGCCTGGCTGACCGACCGGATCCGCTCCCACGGGTCCTCGCGGTGGAAGCGGACGGAGACGCCGAGGTGCGTGCTCGAGGTGAAGTCGAGCGCGTGGTAGCCGACGCGATCCAGCGTGGGAGCGATCGCGACCACGTCAGGAGTGGTGAGCCCGGTCGCGCTCCACAGGCTCTGGTTGCCGTCCCGCGTCGTCGTATCGACGAGCTCGATCGCCCGCTCGCCGTTCACGCCAGCGCCCGCTCCAGCCAGTCGGTGCTGACGGCGACGCGGCGAAAGTCCGGGTGGCCGAGGACGCTGAGCAGCAGCGTGCGATTGGTCTCGACCCCCTCGATGTCGACGTCCTCGAGGACGTCGAGCAGCGTGTCGATCGCGGCGTCACGGTCGGGGCCGTGCGCGATCAGCTTGGCCAGCAGCGAGTCGTAGTACGGCGGGACCACCGCGCCGGTGTAGCAGTGCGTGTCGACGCGCAGGCTGGGGCGCTCCGGCATCGAGAACAGCGACAGGGTTCCCGGGGAGGGCCGGAAGCCGTGCGCCACGTCCTCGGCGTTGAGCCGGCATTCGATCGCGTGGCCGGACAGGCTCACATCGCGCTGGGCGAACCCGAGCGGCCGGCCATCGGCGATCCGCAACTGGAGCGCGACCAGATCCCGTCCGCTCACCGCCTCGGTGACCGGATGCTCGACCTGGATGCGGCAGTTGATCTCGAGGAAGTAGAAGTCCCCGCTCTGCACGTCGAGGACGAACTCGACCGTGCCGAGGTTGCGGTAGCCGATCGCCTCGCCGAGGTGGACGGCGGCCTCGGTGATCGCGGCGCGGAGCGGCGGATCGAGCCCGGGCGCGGGCGCCTCCTCGACCACCTTCTGATAGCGACGCTGAACCGAGCAGTCGCGCTCGCCCAGGTGGACCATGTCGCCGCCGGCGTCCGCAGCGATCTGCACCTCCACGTGGCGCGCGGTGGCGACGAACTTCTCCAGGTACACGCGCGCGTCGCCGAACGCCGACTCGGCCTCGCTGCGCGCCAGGCCCAGGAGCGCGCGCAGCTCCGCCGGGTCGTGCGCCAGCTTGATGCCGCGCCCGCCGCCTCCGCCGGCCGCCTTGACGAGCACCGGGTAGCCGATCTCCTCCGCCGTCTCGAGCGCCTGCGCCGCTGCGCCGACCTCCCGGCCCGGAAGCACCGGAATCCCGGCGCGCGCGGCCGCTTCCCGAGCGCGCAGCTTGTCGCCCGCCAGCTCGATCACCTCGGGCGGTGGACCGACGAACGTCACCCCATGCTCGCCGGCCAGCGTCGCCAGCCGCGGATTCTCGGCGAGGAACCCGTAGCCGGGGTGGATCGCGTCGCAGCCCGTGCCGCGCGCCGCCTGGACGATCACCTCGGGCCGCAGGTAGCTCTGCGCCGCCGGAGCGGGACCGATGCACACCATGCGGTCAGCCTGCCGCGCCGCCAGCCCGTCGCGATCGGCCTCGGAGGCGCCGAGAACCGACTCGAGCCCCAGCTTCCGGCAGGCGCGCACGATCCGCACCGCGATCTCGCCCCGGTTGGCGATGAACACCCGCCTCATGACGGGCGCACGTAGAACAGCGGCTGGCCGTACTCCACGAGATCCCCGTTCTCGGCCGCCACCTCGACCACCGTCCCCGCCACCCCCGCCGGGACCGAATTCATCATCTTCATCACCTCGATGATGCAGACGGTGCTGTCGGCGCCGACGACCGCACCCGCCTCCACGAACGGCTCCTCCCCGGGGCCGGGCGCGCGATAGAACGTCCCGAGCATCGGCGCCTCGATCGCCACCGCCCCGTCGCGGTCGCCGGGCTGGGTCTTCGCCGGCTCCGCGGGCTCGGGCCGGTCTCGGGCGCCTCGGGCGCTTCGGGCGGCTTCGGCCGGGGTCCCGGCCGCCTCGCCCTTTCGGACGTAGAGCGAGAACCCCTCGGTCTCGAGGCGCAGCTCGTTCAGCGGCGCCTCGGCGATGATGCGAAGGATCTCCCGCACATCCTCGTCGCTCAGGCCCACGCGCTCAGGCGCTCCTGTCCGCCCGTCCGGCACCGAACGTGCTCATGACCAGCGACATCGCGTCCGCGGGCGCCTGCTCCGAGCGCTTGCGCAGCCCGGTGACCGGGCGCGACTGCACGACGAACACGCCATCGGGCGGAGCCTCCCCTCGCGCGATCGCCCACTCGATGTCCTGGTGTGAGCCGAAATACCGCTCCACGCGCCGGGCCACGTCGACCAGCGCCGACAGCGCGGGCGCGTCGAGGGACGGCTGCTCGCGCCGCCCGGCGCCGACCTCCCGGCGCAGCGTGCCGGCGCGCTCGGGATCGGGAACGTACTCGAGGTGCTTGAGGTGGATCTGCTCCCGCACCACCTCGCGCGTGACCTTGCTCACCAGGAAGTCGTCGGGGGTGACCTCGCCGCCCACAACGGCCAGGCCCAGTCCCCAGGAGGCGTTGATCGCCACCATGCTGGGATCTCCGCTCACCGGGTTGCAGGTGAACATCACGCCCGAGACCTCGGCGTCCACCATCACCTGGACCGCCACTCCCATGGCCGGCTCCGCGCGCCGGCCGAGCCGGGCGCGGTAGGAGAGCGCAGGCGGGCTGTAGAGGCTGATCCAGCAATCGCGGACCGCGGCGCAGACCGCGTCGACGCCGCGCACCCACAGGTAGGTCTCCTGCTGGCCGGCGAACGTGGCCTCGGCGCTGTCCTCGCCGGTGGCGCTCGAGCGAACCGCGACGGCCGGCTCGGCTTCGTCGGCCAGCGTCGCGTAGCGGTCAGCCACCTCGTCGCGCACCGAGCGCGGGAGCGGGGCCGCCCGCAGGCTCGACGCGATCGCCTCCGAGGCGGACCTCACCGAGTCCAAGTCGTCGATCGTGACGGCTGCCAGCCGATTGTCGATCTGCTCGGCGAGCTGGTTCTCATCCAGGAACGCCCGGAACGCGCTCGTGCCCAGTGCGAACCCCGGCGGGACCGGGATCCCGGCGCACACGAGCTCGCCCAGGCTCGCGCTCTTGCCGCCGAACGTGCTCTCGTCGCTCAGGCGGAGCTCGGCCAGCGCGCGGCTGTGCTCAGCCACCGCCGGCCCCGTCGAGGAGGGTCACCACGCCGGCGGTGCCGTCGACCTGGATCGTCTGGCCCGTCCGGATCGCCGAGGTGGCTCGTCCGGTCCCGACCACGGCGGGGAGCCCGTACTCGCGGCAGACGATGGCCGCGTGCGACATCACGCCGCCGACGTCGGTCACCGTGGCCGTGATCTTGGAGAAGATCGGCGCCCACGCCGGCGAGGTGCTGCCGCAGACGAGGATCTCCCCCTCGCGCACGTTTCCGATCTCCTCCATCGAGCGCACGACCCGCGCGGGCCCCTCGACCCGGCCGGGGGAGGCGGCGGCGCCGTTCAGCGTGACCCCGCCCTCCTGCTGGCGCGCCCACTCGCGCACGCGTTCGGTGGTGACGCCCCACAGCATGATCGTCATCGGATCGGTTATCGCCTCGGGTGTCACGCCGAGCGCCGGCGGCGGCGTCCAGTCCGCCAGGCGCGCCAGCAGCTCCTTGCGCCGGGCCACGATCGGCGGCCAGTGGTGCGGCCCGAGCGGCTGTCCGCCCGTGGCCCAGCTGAGCACCAGCTCGTCGAGCGCCGACGCAACCTCGTAGCGCGAGAGCTGGAACACGTCCTCGCCGTCGGCGAGGAAGCCATGCCCGGCGAGGAGCGCGCCGAACTCGCGGATCTTGTTCCACCAGCTGGTCAGGAACCAGTAGTCGCAGAAGAACTTGTGCTCCTCGACGTAGGGGAACACGGTGCGCGACAGCGCCAGCAGGTCGCCGAACGTCTTGCGGGAGTCCTCGTCGAGCAGCGACGCGTACTCCTCGGCGAGGCGCTCGCGCTCGGCGCGGATCTCCTCGGTCGGGCGCTCGATCTGCTGGCCCGAGCGCAGCGCGCCGATGTGGCCGATGAGCGACGCATACGGGATCGACGGGTCGTCGTGCCAGCTCCGGTAGTAGTGGTAGAGGCCGTCGCCGGTGGCCATGTTGAACCACGGATCCTTGACCTCCTCGAGCTCCTCGAGCCACTGCCGTCCCGCCTCGGTCTGCGCCAGCTCGCCGTCGATCGTGGCCGGCTCGCGCCCCTGGACGAAAGCGGAGTCCACGCCGAGCTCGATCGCGCGCCGGGCCAGCCGGCGGAGCTCCGCATCGGGCCGGAACAGGAGCACGTCGATGCCCGCCACCATCTGCGCGATGTGCTGGTCGGGGATGTCGGGCAGGCTCGCCTTGCAGAACTCCACGAACGTGCCGTAGGCGCCGTAGCCGAGCAGCAGGAACTCGAAATGGTGCTGCCACATCAGGTCGCACATGCGCAGCACGCGGCCGTACGCGTCGAGCACGGTGTAGAAGGCGGTGTTGTGCTCGTCCCCGAACGCGACCTCGTCCGGCTCGTATTCGGGCAGGTCCGGGACCCGCAGCTCGCCGAGCTCGGCGATCAGCCTCTCCATCTTGGACCGCCACTTGCCGTACAGCTCGGGCCAGTTCTCGTAGTAGTAGCCGGCGCGCTTCTGGAAGAACTCCGCGCGCTCCGCGACCTTGGCGGGATCGGTCACGGGATTGCCGGAGATGTAGATGTAGCCGTTCACGCAGCGGTAGTCGATCCCCATCGCCGGCGGGACCGCGAACACCCGGTTCTGCCACGCGCCCACCGCCTGGTACGGCGAGTCGATGCAGATCACGTCGAACGCCGGCATCGGCAGCGGGAAGTGCATCGAGTTCCAGAACCAGAAGCGGTTCTCGTCGAGCTCGCGTCGCTGCTCGTCGAAGCGCGCGTAGTAGGGGTACATCTCCTCCCACCCCTCGCAGCCGGGCGGGGTCTCGATCTCGTAGGGACTGGGAAACGCCCCGGCCCGCGGGCTCGTGGTCGTCATCCGTCGGCTCTCCTCTCCTCAGGGACGCGCCGATGTGCGGCGCCGAGCTTGGTCGCGAGTCTAAACCCAGCCGGGATAGGCTCCTCGTCGTGCCAAGCGACCCCGCGGATCTCGGCGTGCTCGAGGCCGCCGAGCTGCTCCGGGCGGGGCGGCTGTCGGCCACGGAACTGCTCGAGGCGAGCCTCGCGCGGATCGAGGAGCGCAACGGCGGACCGCCGAGCTTCGACGGCGGCCCCGACCAGGTCAACGCCTGGGCGCGGCTGTATCCCGAGCTCGCCCATGAGCACGCCGCCGCCGCTGACGCGCGCCTGAGCCGGGAGGGGGCCGGGGCGCCGCTCCTGTGCGGCGTGCCGCTCGCGCTGAAGGACCTCTACGCGGTCGCCGGGATGCCGCTGACCGCCTCGAGCCTCGTGCTCGAGGGCAACGTCGCCGAGGCCGACAGCGCGCTGTGGCGCCGCTTGCGCGAGCACGGGCTCGTGCCGGTGGGTCATACGCACACGCACGAGTTCGCCGCCGGCGGGACCACCGATCAGGTGGGCAACCCGTGGGCGCTCGATCGGGTGGTCGGCGGCTCCAGCGGCGGCAATGCCGCGGCGCTCGCCGCCGGCATGGTCCCCGCCGCGGTCGGCACCGACACGTGCGGATCGCTGCGCATCCCTTCGACCTGCTGTGGCACGAGCGCGATCAAGCCGACCTATGGGCGCCTGCCCATCGAGGGCATCATTCCGCTGGCCCCTTCGCTCGACCATCCCGGCCCGATGGCCCGTTCGGTCGCCGACTGCAGCGCCCTCCTGGCGGCGATGGCGGGCGAGCCGTTTCCGCGATCGCCGGCCGCGCGGGTCCCCGCCCGCTCGCGGGCCTGCGGATCGCCGTCAGCGATCGTCCGGGCGCGATCGAGTCGAGGCGGCGGTGGCCGACGGCGTTCGAGCGCGCGCTCGCGCGCTGCGCGCACCTGGGCGCGTACGGTCGTGGAGCTGCCCGAGCCCGGCCGAGCTCGAGTGGGAGTACCTGAGCCTGCTGCTGCTGAGCGAGGCGTGGGCTTACCACGCAGCGGTTCCGCTCTCGCCACGAGCTCTACCGGCCGGCGCTCGCCGAGTTCGTCGAGGCGGCCGCCACCTTCACCGATGCCCAGGCCTACATCCGCGCGGGATGGCGGCGGGCTCGGTTGACCGCGGCCTGGGAGGAGTGGCTCCGGACGCACGGCATCGACCTGGTGATCGAGCCGACGCTGCCGCTCACGCCGCCCGTGCGCGGGCCCGGATACGACCGCGGCCATGCGGGCGGACCGGGCGACCCGATGATCGCGCTGACCGCGCTGTGGAACATGACGGGGATGCCGGTCGTCTCGTTTCCCGTCGAGTGGAACGCCGGCGTGTCGCTGGTCGCGGGGCGCGGCCGCGAGGCGGTGGCGATTCAGGCCGCGATCGACCTCCAGGAGCACGCGCTCGGCATTCCACGCTGGCCCGCGGCGCCGCGATGACTCCAGCTCACGTGGTTGCACAGCTCCGAGGGACGCTATACGCTCGTGCGCAATGTAGTCAAGCGTCCGCATCGCGCACAGACTTGCTCGAGACCCCCTCTAACGGACGATGACAACAGGCTCGCGCGAGCGCCAGTTCGTCAAGTCGCTGGAACGCGGGCTCGCCGTGATCCGGGCCCTGAGCGCGCCCGGGCCGGGGCGGACGCTCTCAGAGGTGGCCCACGACACCGGCATGACCCGCGCGTCGGCCCGCCGCTTCCTGCTCACGCTCGAGCAACTCGGCTACGTCCGCTCGGACGACCGCCGGTTCACTCTCACCCCTCGGGCCCTCGAGCTCGGCTACGCCTTCCTGTCGAGCCTGACCCTGCCTCAGATCGCGCAGCCGCATCTGCGCGAGCTGGTCGAGCGGGTGCACGAGTCCTCCTCCGTGTCGGTCCTCGACGCGCCGGACGTCGTCTACGTCGCCCGCGAGCCGACTCAGCGCATCATGACCGTGTCGATCTCCGTCGGCACGCGCTTTCCCGCGTTCGCGACCTCGATGGGACGCGTGCTGCTCGCGGGTCTCGACGAGCCCGCGCTCGACGCGTTCCTGGAGCAGGTGGTGCTCAGGCCGCTGACCCCGTCCACCGTGCAGAGCGCCACCGCGTTGCGGCGCGAGATCGATCGCGTGCGCAAGCAGGGGTGGGCGCTCGTAGATCAGGAGCTCGAGGACGGCCTACGTTCGATCGCGGCGCCGATCCGCGATCCCGCCGGCGCGGTCGTGGCGGCGATCAACCTCTCAACCCACGCCAGCCGGCGCAACCCGCAGGCGATGCGCGCGGAGCTGCTCCCGCCGCTGCGCGACGCTGCGGCGGCGATCGAACGCGACCTGGCGGCGGGGCGCGTTCCCTGACGGTCTTCGCTGCCCGGGCGCCCACGCGCGACCCGGCAACCTGGCTTGACGAACCGGACGCCGTACACGCTCCCGGGACAGCGGATGCGCGAAGCCGGCACCGGTCGGGTTTCGCTGCCGAGGCTGAGGGTAGATTGCACGGCCCGCTGCCGTGAGACCCGGCGATGGGTGATCAACAGTCAGTATAAATGTTTGAGCAAACCCCTGGTACCGGCGACATACTGAAGCCGGGGGCGGTGAAACTCCGAGGGTTTACACCTGTGCCGTCAGTAAGCTCTTGCGGCACGACGCAAAACAGGCTTTTGCCCGGGAAATGACCGAAAACCGGTAACCGTCAACCCTGGTTGATGCCGTAGAACATCCGTCTATATCTTCCTGTTGTTACTAACCATCAACGGGGCGCTCGGGTTATCGCGGGTGAAAACGGACATATTTGTCCTTCGTAACTCAATTCCATTTGGAGGATCTATGACGCGAGTTCGCATCGGCCTCGTCGCCGCCATCGCCTGCATGGCGCTCGGCGGGACGCTCGCCGCCACTGCTGTCGCCGCGCCCAGCGCCGGCGAGCGCAGCTTCGCTGTTCCATGTCGCGGCTAAGGGCGCGGCCAAGAACGGCAAGAAGTTCAACGGTACGTATTCCGTCCAGCGCTTCACCGTGGCGACTGTGAACGGCAAGCGGGCCGTGTACGCCGTCGGCACGCTCACCGGCACGTTCAAGGGGCAGCACGTCTCCAAGAAGAACGTGATGCTCCCGGCGAAGCTGGCGGGCGCCGATTCCGGCAACACCAAGACGTCGACGAAGTCCAGCCGCCAGGCTGCCTCGTGCACCGTGCTGCACCTGGTGCTCGGACCGATCAACCTCGACCTCTTGGGTTTGAACGTGGCGCTCGGTGGCGGCAACATCACGCCGGGCAACCCGGCGACCCAGCCGATCACCGTCAACCTCACCGCCGATCCGACGGGTGGCCTGCTCGGATCGCTGCTCTGCGGGCTTGACAACGCCCTCGGCGGGAGCGGCGTCCTCAGCTCGCTGAACAGCAATCTTCAGCAGCTGTCGGCCACGCTCACCAGCCTCACTTCGCTGCTGGGCGCCCTGTAGGAGGGGAGCGGCGTGCGGCCGGCATGGATGCCGGCCGCAACCGGCCCCATGGATGCTGCGCGCAGCGCAGCCCCCAATCTCAGCCCGCGCGCTCGGCCGAGGCCAGTCCGCGGCGGGCGAACGCCGCCAGCAGCGCGCCGGCGACGGCCAGGCCGACGAAGGCCACCGCCACCTTGACCGGCGACCCCGGCGAGCAGCCCGCGGCCGGCCTCGAGCACGGCGGTCACCGGGTTGAGCTTGGCGACGGCGTGGATCCAGCCGGTGAGCAGCGACAGCGGCACGTACACGGGCGCCAGGAACAGCAGCACGAACACGGGCATCTGGATCAGCGCGCCGGCCTGCTCGGTGCGCAGGAACATCGCCAGGCCGCACGCCCACAGCGCGGCCACCAGGTTCATCGCCACGCCGAGGCCGAGCAGGCCGAACAGCTGGACGCCGTTGCCGTCGACGTTCATCCCGGCGATCAGCGCGGCGACCGTCACCACGGTCCCGGTGAGCGCCCAGCGCAGCAGCGCGCCGACGGCGTAGCCGGCGATGATCCCGCTGCGCCGCGGCGCGCTCAGCAGCAGCCGGCGGGCGAAGCCGGAGTCGAAGTCGCGGGCGACGGCGAACCCGGTGAACACGCCGCCGAACGCGGCCGACTGGAGGAACACGAACACGAACTGGAACGACGTGTAGCCCGGGGCGTAGTGGAAGTTCGGCACGTCGCTGATCCGCGACAGGCCGCCGGCGAACGCGATCAGGAAGAACAGCGGGAAGATGATCGAGGGGACGAGGATCGCCGGGTTGACCAGCGTGTTGTGGATCGAGCGCCAGGCGACGCCGCGGGCGACGTAGAGAAAGCGCCTCATCTCCGGGCCAGCCTCGTCTTCATCGCCGACTGCGAGAAGGCCAGCGCGATCACCAGCAGCGCGATCGCGAAGCCGAACGCCGAGCGCCAGCGCCTGCGCGTCCCAGCCGGTGATGACCAGGCTGCGCAGCCCCTCGAGCAGGTAGGAGACCGGGTTGTAGGTGGCGACGTCGCGGAACCAGGTCGCCTTGATCAGGTTGCGCGGCAGGCTCGAGGAGCTGAGGAACAGGGTCACGAACAGCAGCGGGAAGATCCCCTGCACCGCCTCGCCGGTGCCGAACCGCAGCGCCAGCAGGCCGCCGAGGCTGGCGAAGGCGAACGCGATCAGGATCGAGAGCGCGAGCAGCACGAGCGCGCCGCCGACGCCGCTGGCGAACGTGACGCCGGTGGCCAGGCCGACGAGCAGGTAGACGACCGCCTGGACCACGCCCATCACGAGCGCGCCGCCCGAGCTGGCCGACGAGCAGCGCCTCGCCGCGCAGCGGGGTCAGCGCCAGCCGGTTGAGGAAGCCGGTCTCGATGTCGCGGGCCAGGTCGACGCCGGCGGTGATCGAGACGAACATCGCGCCCTGGATGAACGGCATCGCGATCAGGAAGTCGCGGTAGTTGTGGGTCGGGAAGCGCGGGGATGCGCGTCGCCGGGCTGAGCGCCGAGCCGTTGATCGCGAACAGGATCAGCGGGAAGATCATCGGGAAGATCGAGCAGCGCGCGCTGGCGCAGCGTGCGCACCACCGCCCGCCGGGCCACCGCCAGCGTCTGCTCGACCAGGCCGACGCGCTCGCCGGAGCCGGCGGCCTGCGGCGCGTCGAGGGCGGCCTCAACGGCCACGGCGTCGCCTCCGGCGCCGCACCCGCCTCGGTCCGGCGGCTCTCGGCGGCCGATCGCGCCGTCGCCCGCGCCCTCGAGCTTGCGCCCGGTCTTGGCCAGGAACACGTCGTCGAGCGAGGGCTGGTGGAGCTGGAGCGTCTCGACGCGCAGGTCGGCCTGGTCGAGGATGCGGACGATCTCGGCCAGCTGCGCCTCGCCGCCGGGCAGCTGCACGGTCACGCTGCCGCGGCCGTTGCGGCGCAGCTCGCCGAAGCGCGGAGAGCAGCTCGGCGAGCCGATCGCCGGCCTCGGGATCGCTCGGCGCGACCTCGACCTCGGGC
This sequence comes from uncultured Solirubrobacterales bacterium, assembly GCA_963710305.1. Classification (GTDB taxonomy): domain Bacteria; phylum Actinomycetota; class Thermoleophilia; order Solirubrobacterales; family Solirubrobacteraceae; genus Palsa-465. Next base: position 99,959 of record CAVPZV010000013.1, read on the forward strand.
TGCCGATCTCGGCCTTGAGCTGCGCCGGGCGTGCCCTCGGCGACGATCTGGCCGTGGTCGATGATCCCGATCCGGTCGGCGAGGACGTCGGCCTCCTCGAGGTACTGGGTGGTGAGGAACACGGTCATGCCCTCGTCGTGGGCCAGCCGCGCCACCTCCTCCCACAGCGCCGCCCGGCTCTGCGGGTCAAGGCCGGTGGTCGGCTCGTCGAGGAACAGGATCCGCGGCGAGTGGACGAGCGCGAGCGCGAGGTCGAGCCGGCGCTTCATCCCGCCCGAGTAGCCGCCGACGCGGCGGTCGGCCGCCTCGGTCAGGCCGACCCGCTCGAGCAGCGCGGTCGCGCGCCGGCGGCGCTCGGCGGCGGGCAGGCCCTGGAGCGTGGCCTGGAGCATCAGGTGCTCGCGCCCGGTGAGGATCGGGTCGAGCGCGGCCTCCTGGAGCGCGGCGCCGATCGTCGCCCGCACCTGCGCGCCCTGCGCGGACGATGTCGTAGCCGCCGACGCGTCGCGCGGCCGCTCGTCGGCGGCAGCAGCGTGGTCAGCATCAGCACGGTGGTCGACTTGCCGGCGCCGTTGGGGCCGAGGAAGCCGTAGATCTCGCCCGGGCGAGACGGCGAGGTCGATCCCGTCCACCGCGCGCGGTCCCTTGCGGAACTCGCGGACGAGGTCCTCGACCTCGATCGCGGGCTGCGGAAGTCATGGGCGCCACTGTAGCTGAAAAGTTGAGGTTGTCAACAATCGAGAATGTCAATAGAATCGTGGCTCCGATGATGGACAGCCCGCCGCAGAGCCGTCGAGAGCTCAGCCGCCAGCGGCTGAGGTCTGGGCGCTGCTGCGCACGCTGTTTGGACTCCAGCGGCGGCGGTTTCTCATCGCCGCCTCCGAGCTCGACCTCCATCCCGCGCAGGCCGGCGCGCTGCTCCAGCTCGCCTCGCCGCTGCCGATGAACGAGCTGGCGGCGCTCCTGGGGTGCGACAACTCGAACGTCACCGGCCTGATCGACCGGCTCGAGGGCCGGGGACTGGTCGCGCGCCAGCCGAGCTCGGAGGACCGCCGGGTCAAGCACGTCGTCCTCACGCCGGCAGGGCGTCGCACGCGCGGCCGGATGCTCGAGCGGGTGGGCCGAGCCCGCTGCCGGGCTTCGAGCGGCTGTCCGCCGACGAGCTGCGGTCAGCTGCGCGACCTCCTGCGCCGCGTGCTCGGCGACCGCGCGCCGGCCTGACGAAACGGCGGCGAGCCCCCCGGTTGCTGCGAGAATCCGGCCGATGCAACCTGGTCTGGTAAGTCCGGTGTTCGTCGGGCGGGCCGAGCTCGGCGCGCTGCTCGCGGCGACACGGCGCTTCAGCGCTCGCTCGACCCGTCCGTGTTCGGACGTGCCTACGGACTGGTGGTACCGGCCTCCGTCGCCGGGATCGTCATCGGAGCGCTGCTCGCTCCGGTGTGCGTGTCGCTGCTCGGCGGCCTGAGTGGCGCCTGCGCGGTCATCGGCGCCGGCTGTAGCCGTCTACGCCGCCCGCCGTCTTCTACCGCCGACCGGCGCTGAGGATGGTGAACGTGATCCGAACCGTGCGCGAGCGGCGGCCGGCGCGGTCGGTGGCGTAGATCAGGGCGGTGTAGCGGCCGGGAGCGAGGTGGAGGAAGGCCAGCTTGAACTTGTGCCGACCGGCGGGACTCTTCAGACGCCGTCGCGTCAGCGTCACGCGGACCTGGCACTTCTTCCCGCGGCGGGCGTTGACTCGGCAGCGGCCCTTGACCTTGTGGCCGGAGCGGAGCTTCGTCACGGCGAAGGTGACCGTGGCGGCCTTGTTCAGGGTCAAGCGGAGCGTCGTGGCGTGGGTCACCTTGAAGCGGCGCGGTCCGAGCGTGACGCGGGTGATGGCCGGGGGGTTGATGACCGACTCGGACACCGTCGCCGAGGACGAGGCGGCGTAGAAGGAGTCGCCCGAGTAGGCGGCGGCGAGCTTGAGGGTTCCCGTCTGGGTGAAGGTCGTATGGCAGACCGCACGTCCGCCGGTCGCGGTCGAGACGGCTACGGCGGAGCAGCCGGAGACGGCGCTGCCGCTCAGGGTGAACCTCACCGTCCCGCCGTCGGGCGCCGGCGACACGGTGGCGGTCAACGTGACCGTCGCGCCGGGGTTGGCCGGGTTCGGCGATGCGGTCAGCGTGGTGCTCGTGGGTGTCGCCGCCGGCGCCTGCGCGATCGTGAACGCCGTCACCTGATCGCCGCTGGCCATGAACAGCCTGCCCGCCGGCGGCGCTCGGGGTGGCGAAGTGGTTGACGTCCGAGCCCACCTCTGGAATCGAGAAGTGGCTCTTCGTCGCGCCGGTGGTGGGGTCGAGCCCGTAGAGCGTTCCGCTCGAGCGGTTCGCGCTCCAGACGAGGCCGCCCGCGATCATCGGCGGCCCGGTGGCGGAGGAGGTCGCGGCGAATCCGGCTTTGGCCGTGAGCGAGGGCGGAGAGCCTGCAGGTGAGCGTCAACGCCTTGAGGCCGCCCGAGCACGTCACGTACAGGGTCGAGTTCGCGGGGTCGTACACGGATCCGCCGAAGCTTCCGCCCGAGCAGAGGCCGGCGACCTCGCGCGCCGGCGCGCTGACATGGCCGAGCGACGCGCCGTTGACCAGGTAGCCGTTGCCGTCCTTGCCGGACTGGAACACGTAGCCGCCGGGCAGCAGCGTGGGCAGGCTCGACCCGAGGTCGGCGTCGGTCGAGTCGAGCGTCTGCCAGTTCGGCGGCGCCCAGAAGTCGAGCGGAGAGGCGGAGGCGTTGAGCTTGACCACGGTGTCGCCGTATTCGGGATCGGAGCTCGAGTTGCCGTTGCCGTTGCCGGTGGCGACGAACACGTTGCCGGCTCGAGTCGACCGGGGGCGCATTCCCCGAGCCCCAGATGGCACCCTCGGTGTGGTTGGCGTCCACCTGGAAGGCGTTCTGCGTACCCGAACCGTCGACCGCCACCGACACGAGCCACCCCCAGTAGGTGGCGCAGTCGCCGTCGTTGCCGCCGTAGCCGATCAGCACTCGGTTGCCGTCGAGCGCGAGCCCCGGGCGCTGGAGCTGGTTCACCGGCGTGCCGCCGGACGGGAAGGGCGGGTCGACGGTGATGGGGAAGCCGCTCGCCGGTTGTCCGGAGCTGAGGTCGAGCGCGAACAGTTGGTGATGGATCGCGCCCGACGCGGAGACGGCGCCGACGGCGTAGATGCGATTGGTCGGCGGCGTCGATGACCGGAGTGCTCGTGATGCCGATCGACGGCGAGATGTCGCCGCAGGGCGCCGCCGAGGAGGGCTCGGGCGTGGCGAGGTGGCTCGACCACACGACCGCGCCGCTTCCGGCGTCGAGCTTGTACACCGTGTCGTTCTCGGTCGCGACGTACACATAGGCGCCGTACACGAGCGGCTGCCCGTACACCTCGCCGTCGAGCGCCTGGGTCTGCCACGCCTGGGACGGCGTGACCGGGTTCGTGCTGTCGGGATCGATGCCGCTGCGGGCGGCATCATGCCGGTACGTCGTCCACGCCGGGACCGCGGCGGTCGCGCTCGCGGTGGCGATCGCCAGCGATGCCAGCATCACGGCGACCACGGGGAGCAGATGCTGGCGCCGGAGCATGACCGCCAGCAGGCTAGTCACAAACCCCGCTCGCCCACGCCGGTACATCGGTTTGGATCGGGGAGCATCGTCGCCGTTGCACGACGAGCACCCCCGAACCCGTGCACATTGGTAAATCACGAGGCAAACGCCTCGCCTCGTCACGCGTAAACCGCGAGGGCGACACCTCGCCTCATCACACGCAAATTCACGACGCACGCGACCCCGCTCGGGGGCTCTCGCAAGAAAGCTATTGCAAGAAAGCTGTCGCAAGAGTACTGTCGCAACATGCCTAGCGACAGATCTGAAGACACGGCGGGTGGCGGCGAGCGACGCGAGCTCAGCGATCCCCGCGACATGCGGGCGATCACCCACCCGGTTCGCCTGGCGCTGCTCGAGGCGCTCGAGCTGGAGGGGCCGCTGACCGCCACCGGGGCGAGCGAGCTCATCGGCGAGCCGCCGAACGCCTGCTCGTTTCACCTACGCCAGCTCGCGAAGTACGGCTTCATCGAGGAGGCTGGATCGGGCCCCGGCCGCAACCGCCCGTGGCGGCTCACGCAGGTCGGCATGCACTTCACCGACGTGCACGACGACCCCGATCGGAGGCTTGCCGCCCGGGGCCTCGATCGCATGCTCAGAGAGCGCTACTTCCGCCGTTTGCAGGCGTTCTACGACAACCGCACGGAGTATCCGACCCGCTGGCAGGAGGTCACCGGCGGCAGCCAGTTCCTCCTCCACGTCACGCCCGATGAGTTGCACGCCCTCGACGAGGAGATGACGGCGATCCTCGACCGCTACCGGGATCGCATGTCGGATCCGGCGCAGCGGCCAGAGGACTCCCGTGCGGTCGAGGTCCTGCTGTTCGCGTACCCGGTTCGCCCCCCGGCCGCCTGAGCTCGTGCGCCGTCTCCTCCAGCACCGCGACGCGCGGATCTACATCGTCGGCCAAGTCTTCTCGCTGTTCGGCGACTCGTGCCTGTGGCTGGCCATGGGTATATGGGTCAAGACCCTCACCGGCAGCAACACCGCGGCCGGCCTCACGTTCTTCTTCGTCACGGCGCCGACGCTGCTCGCCCCCGTGTCGGGTCTCCTCGTCGACCGGGTGCGGCGGCGGCCCCTGCTCCTGGCCACCAACGCCTGCACCGGATGCGCGGTGCTCCTTCTACTGCTCGTCCATGGCGCCGGCCAGGTGTGGCTCATCTACCTCGTCATGGGGGTATACGGCCTCTCCTATACGGTGCTCGGGCCGGCCCAGTCAGCCCTCCTCACGGTGATGGTGCCGCCTGAGCTCCTGCCCGATGCCAACGGCGCGCTTCGTACGCTCCAGGAGGCGCTTCGGCTCGTCGGCCCTCTCACCGGCGCGGCGTTGTTCGTCGCGGTCGGTGCGCACGCGATCGCCCTCCTCGACGCCGCGACGTTCGCGGTGCCGGTGGTCTCGCTGCTCCTGCTGGCGGTCGACGAGCCTGCCCCGCGGCGGCACCTCCAGCGCTTGCGGACCGAGCTGGGCGCGGGCTTTCGCCACGTCCGCGCCACGTCCCAGCTCCGGCAGGTCGTGATCGCCGGCGCCCTGTCCACGACCGTGTTCGGCTTCGCGGAGACGATCACCTACGCGATCGCGGGCACCGGCCTGCATCAGCGTCCCGCCTTCGTGGGGATCCTCGTCGCCGTGCAGGGAGCCGGAGCCCTGGTCGGCGGTCCGACGGCCGCGCCGCTCGTGCGCCGCCTCGGAGAAGCGAGGCTGATCGGGCTCGCCCTGATGGCCGCGGCTCTCGGCGCCGCGCTGGAGCTGCCGGCGCTGCTCCCGTCGGTCATCGCGGGCTTCGTCGTGTTCGGCGCGGCGATTCCGTGGCTCGTGGTCGCGCTCATCACCCTCGCCCAGCGGTTGACACCGTCGGAGCTGCAGGGCCGCACGTTCGCCGCGGTCGACACGCTGATCACCGTGCCTCAGACGATGTCGATCGCGCTCGGCGCGGCGCTGATCGGCGTGGCGGGATACCGGACGCTGCTGGTCGCCATGGCCGTGGTGATGGGCGCCGCGGCGGCCTACGTGCTGACACGGCCGGCGCACGCCCGGCCGGAGCACGCCCGCCGTGGAGCGAGCTACGGACCCGGCGAGCCCGCGCTACCGAGCGAGGCGCGCGAGCGTGGCGCGCCGGTCTAGGTAGTTGGTCGCAAGGATCGCCGGGATCTCGTCGACCGGCTTCGGCGGGCTGAACAGGTAGCCCTGCGCGAGCTGGCAGTTGATCCCCTGGAGGAACTCCAGCTGCGCCGGCGTTTCGATCCCTTCCGCCACGACCCGCAGGCCGAGCGTCTGCCCCATCGTGTGCACGGCTGAGACGAGCTGCCGCGCCGCCGCATCGGTCGCCAGATCGGCGATGAAGCTGCGATCGATCTTCACCACCTTCGGTCGCAGTCGCTGCAGGTAGCGCAACGTCGAGTAACCGGTGCCGAAGTCGTCGATCGCGACCGTGATGCCGGCCGCGCTCAGCTGAGCCAGGGCGTCCTCGACCGGGGTCAGATTGCTCGCGTAAGACTGCTCGGTGATCTCGAGCGCGACCTGATCCGGGGCCACGCCGCAGGCCGCGAGGTCGGCCAGGACCTCATCTGCGAAGCCTTCACGCGTGAGCTGGCGAGGCGAGACGTTGACGCTGACGAACAACCGCTCGCGGTGGCGCCACTGAATCCGAGCGAGGTCCGCCGCCGCGGTGGTCAGGACGTACTGGCCGAGGACCGAGATGCTGCCCGCCTGCTCGGCGAGCGGTATGAAGACATCGGGACCGATCGGGCCGAGCTCGGGATGCGTCCAGCGCAGAAGCGCCTCGAAGCCGCGGATCCGGCCGGTGGCGAGGTCGACGATCGGCTGGTAGTGGACGTGGAACTGGTTCAGGTCGGGGTTGGCGACCTGCTCGCGGATGTTGAGGTGGCGGATGACCTTCTGGCGCTCGGCGTCCTTGAGGAAGGTCACGCCGCTCGTCGCCTGCTTGTCTTCCTTGGCTCGATACATCGCGGCGTCCGCGTGCGCCAGCAGCGCGCCCGCGCTCTGCGCCGGCTCGGCGACGACGATCCCCACGCTGGCGGCGACGGAGAATCGGTCACCGCTCGCCTCGAGTGGCGTCTCGAAGGCGCCGAGAAGGCGGGCGACGAACGCATCTCTGTGCGACTCGGCGAAGCCGGTGGCCACCACCGCGAACTCGTCTCCGCCCAGCCGGACCACCAGGTCCTCAGCGCGCACCGAGTTGACCAGGCGAGCTGCCGCCTGCCGCAGGATCTCGTCGCCCACGGCATGGCCGTGGTTGTCGTTGATCAGCTTGAAGTCGTTGAGGTCGAGCAACGCCACCGCGACCGGCCAGTGGATCTCATCGGGAAGGACGGTGGTCAGGCGCTCCATGAGAGCGAGCCGGTTGCCGAGCCCGGTCAGGTTGTCTCGACGCAGTGCCGTCTCCAGCCGCGTCTCGCGCTCGCGCAGGCTGTCGACCAGCCGCTGCTTGTCACGGGCGGTCGTGTACTGCCGCGCGACGATGGCGATCGCCACGATCACCACGGGAATCACCTGACGTTGAGGAATCCCCTCGCCGCGCACCGCCATGGCGATGGTGGCGCCGATGCAGGCGAGCAGCGGAACGAAGGGAGCGACGCCGAGGCCGGATCGAATCCGCCTCAGCCACTCGACCGTGACCGCCTTCCGAGGCGCCGGGAGCGCGGCCGCGGTGACGAACAGGAGCAGCCCGGTCTGGAAGAGCAGGACCGCGCCCAAGCTGTAGGGCGATCGTCCCGAGAGCAGCAGCCAGATGTCGTTGGTGGCGACGGCCGTGACGCCGCCTGCGATGCCGCCCACGGTCAGGACGACCGAGACCGCGCACCGCGACAGCACGGCGAGCGCGGCTGCGACGACACACACGTCTCCGGCCGCGGTGATCAGGCCGGCCGTCTCGCCCAGCCCGTTGGGCCCGAGGTGCAATGCGAAGTGCGGGCCCGCCCACCCGGCCACCAGGTACCACAGGCAGCTCATCGCGAGCACCCCGTCGGCCATCGCTCGCGCGCGGTACCCGGTGCGCTGCGACTGGGCCGGAACCAGCATCAGCCCCGCCACCGTCAACGGCACGTAGAGGAACGAGACGGCGTCCGCCGCCCACGGATGCGCGGCGGGATGGCCGGTGGCGAGCTCGTACACGAAGGCCATGACGGCGGCGGCGAACGCCGCCCCGAGCGCGCCGAGGAGCAGGAGCCGCGTGCCCCGGAGCGGGTCGTGACGACGGGGGCCGTACGCGAGCAGCAGGGCGACGACCACGACCGTCACGGCGTTCACGACCGCCGCGGCATTGTCTCCCATGCAGACAGCGGCCAAGCTGGCGGCGCCCGCGAGCACGCCGAGCGCACCTCGAGCCCGAGCGGGGATCTGTACACGCGACTCCACGCCGCGCCGCGGCAGCTTGAAGCGCGACGAATGTTCGCCGACCACGAGTTCCCCATCGGCGCACGTCCGACCAGGCTCGACGGCGGCTTCTGCCCGAGTGCCTGCGGAAAAGCCGAGCAGTCGCCCCGTATCAACTACTGAGCGTCGGAGCCCGCATCTGAGGCTCCATCGCGCGCACCGTGAAGTCGCGGCCCACGGCGGCGATCTCGTCGGGGAGCGCGGACAGGTTGACGTTCGTCGAAAAGCCGAGTGGGTCGTCGGCCTGCCGGAAGAAGTCGTCGAAGTGGCTCGCCACGATCGTGTCCGGCTCGAGGCGCGGCAGGATCCGGGACCAGTACTCGGGCGTGAAGCTGCGGCCGGCGATGCCCGCCAGGAAGACGTCGACGCCGCCGCGCGGCACTTCGTGGTCGATCAGGTTGGCGCTGCCCTGGTGGTAGAAGGTCGTCGCCCGCCACCGAGATTCGGATCCCGTAGATGTCCCCGCAGCGGTACGCCCGCGGTGACAGCGCGTCGAGGTGCTCGCAGCTGAGCTCGCCGTCGAACGGCACCTTGAAGCCGAGCACGAGCTTCGAATGGAGGCTCGGATGGAACGTGACCTCGAACGGCCCGAGCTCATAGGTGTGACGGGGGGTCACGCGGACGGCCCGCGCCACCTCGCCGTGGAGTGCCATCAGCCGCTCGAGCGACGCCGAGCCGTACGCCTTCGTGTTCCACCGCCGGGCCAGCGCGGGCACGTCGACCGCGTGGTCGAAGTGCGTATGGCCGATCAGGATGCCCGTGACCTGGTCCGGCTCGGGACCGAGCACCCGGTCGTGAAGGTCCGGGTCGGCGAGCGCCGGCCTGTTCGCGAGGAGGGCGCCCAGCGGAACGCGGGAGATGTACGGGTCGATGTAGAGGGCGTGGCCCTGGTAGGCCAGGCGATAGCCGGCCACGCCCAGCCACCGCAGATCCAGCCCGTCGGGGAGCGGCAGCGGCCGGTCCGCCAGCTCTTTGAGCGCCAGCGCGTCGTCACGCTCGCGCCGGTCGCGGTTGGCGATGAAGCGCGAGAGGCTGGTCAGGTGCCCGGGCAGGCCAACGGTGGCGGACAGAACATCGCGGACGTCGAACATGCCTGTGAGGACTACGCGAGGGCCGGCAGCGCCCGAAGGTCCGGGTCAGCCCACCGAGCCCGCGCCTCCTCGCTCATGAGGAGCTCCCGGCTGTAGTGCCGATCGAGCAGGTGCCGGTCGAGCAGCCGGGCGTTCACGGCGATGAACTCGTCGAATGAGTTGTGCTCACCGTCCGCTCGATGGAGCGCCACCAGGTGAAGCCATGCGCGGGTGATCGTCTCGTGGTACTTGTCGGGTGCGCCGTGCAGGCCTGCCACGTGCCGGATCGCGGCGGTCACCTTTCGATGGGCGGCGTCGATGTCGTAGCGGCCGAGGTAGCTCCACGCCAGCTCGATGTGCTCTCGATGGCCGAAGCCGGCGCCGCGGTCGAGGATGCGCCGCAGGATGTCGAGGTCGGGTTCGTGCACAGGCCTCATGAAAGCACGGTCGCCGCTCCGCGGGGTGGGTTGATGTCGTGGACGCGCCTAGCGCAGAGACATCTCCTGACCGCGGTCCTCGGACGGCCGCGGACCGAAGATCCGGCGCTCGCTCTCCTCGATACAGACGTCGTCGATGCTCGCCTCGCGACGGACCATCAACCCGTGCTCGTCGAACTCCCATAGCTCGTTGCCATAGCTTCGCCACCATTGGCCGGCGCGGTCGTGGCATTCGTACTGGTAGCGCACGGCGATCCGGTTCTCCGCGAAGCACCACAGGCTCTTGCGCAGCGCGTAGTCGAGCTCGCGCTCCCACTTGGAGGTCAGGAACGCCACGATCTCCGCGCGCCCGCTGATGAACGTGTCGCGGTTGCGCCAGACCGAGTCCTCGGCTGTAGGCGAGCGACACCCGCTCCGGATCGCGTGTGTTCCAGGCATCCTCGGCGGCTTGCACCTTCTGCACCGCGGTCTCGCGGGTAAACGGCGGGAGGGGCGGACGATCGGTCATCGGAGGCCTCCTTGGGCGGTGGCGGACGCGTTACGCATGCCCCGGTTGACGTCCGCCCAAGCGGGGACCTTACGGCGCGTTTTTTCACGGGCGCGTGGATTTGTCGCTCGCCCGTGGTAAGAGCCGCCCGGCCACGGTCGCTAACCGTGGCATGGATAACCCAACCATCGCCCGGAACGGGCACCGTCCGGTCGACCTCTCCGAAGCGTTCAGCCCGCGCGGGGAAATCGACCTCGCCGCAGCCGAACGAGCCGCGCGAGCGCTGCTGGTTGCGCTCGGAATGGACCTCGAGCTCGACGGCCTGCGCGGGACACCGCGGCGCGTGGCCGCCGCCTACGCCGAGCTGCTCACACCGGAGCCGTTCAACCTGACGACGTTCCCGAACGAGGAGGGCTACGACGAGCTCGTGCTGGTGCGCGACATCCCGTTTCAGTCGCTGTGCATGCACCATCTCCTGCCTTTCCATGGCGTCGCGCACGTGGCCTACCTCCCGGACGAGCGGATCCTGGGCCTGTCCAAGCTCGCTCGCGTGGTCGAGCATTTCTCGCGCGACCTTCAGCTTCAGGAGCGCCTGACCACCCAGGTGGCGGCGTGGCTCCAGGAGCACCTGCGTCCGAAGGGCGTCGGCGTGGTGCTGGAAGCCGAGCATCTCTGTATGTCGTTGCGCGGCGTGCAGAAGCCGGGCGCGGTCACGGTGACCTCGGCACTGCATGGGCTGGTCCGCGACGACCCCCGCACCCGCGAAGAGTTCCTGAGCCTGACCGGAGGGAGACGCAAATGAGCAAGTCGACGTTCGTCATCGTAGGCGCGAGCCTGGCCGGCGCGAAGGCGGCGGCAGGAGCTGAGGGAGCGCGGGTTCGACGGGAAGATCGTGCTGGTCGGCGACGAGCCCGAACGGCCGTACGAGCGACCGCCGCTCAGCAAGGACTACCTGCGCGGCGAAACCGAGCGCGAGAAGGCCTTCGTCCACGGCGAGGGGTTCTACGCGCAACACGAGATCGAGCTGCTGACGGGCCGCCGAGCCACGGCGCTCGACGCACATGCCGGGCGAATCACGCTCGATGACGGACGGACGCTGGACTACGACAAGCTCCTGCTGGCGACCGGCGCCGAGCCGCGCCGGCTGACGGTTCCCGGCGCGGATCTGGACGGCGTCCACTACCTGCGTACGTCTGGCCGATTGCGAGGCGCTGCGCGATGCACTCGCCGCGGGCGGCAGGCTCGCCGTCGTCGGGGCCGGGTGGATCGGGAGCGAGGTCGCGGCGTCGGCCCGTCAGAAGGGCCTCGAGGTGACGTTGATCGATCCGCTCGAGCTCCCGAACGAGCGCATCTTCGGACCCGAGATCGGCTCGTTCTACCGCGACGTCCACGCCGAGAAGGGCGTCACGCTCGCGCTCGGCGAGGGAGTGGAGGCATTCGAGGGCGGCGGACGGGTGAGCAGAGTTCGTACAAGCGCCGGAAGGACGGTCGAGTGCGACCTGGCTGTGGTCGGAATCGGCGTGATCCCGCGCGTGGAGCTGGCCCGCGACGCGGGCCTCGAGGTGGACAACGGCGTGCTCGTCGACGAGAAGCTCCAGGCCTCGGTGCCGAACGTGTTCGCGGCGGGTGACGTGGCCAACGCCTGGCACCCGTCGTACGCGCGGCGGATCCGCGTCGAGCACTGGGCCAACGCGCTCAACCAAGGACCGGCCGCCGCGCGGGCGATGCTCGGCGAAGCGGTCAGCTATGACCGGCTGCCCTACTTCTTCTCCGATCAGTACGAGGTCGGCATGGAGTACTCCGGGTTCGCCGCCGACTGGGACGAGGTCGTGTTCCGAGGAGATCGCTCGGGAGGCGAGTTCGTGGCGTTCTGGCTCAAGGACGGACGCGTGCTGGCGGGCATGAACGTCAACGTGTGGGACGTCACCGACCACATCCAGGCCCTGGTCCGTGGCGGCGGCCCGGTCAGCGCTGACGCCCTGCGGGACCCGGATACGCCGCTGGAGACGCTGGCCGCACCGGCACTGACGGACGCCCAGTGACGGTCGTGCGCCACGAGAACCTGCGTCGGCTGCACGAGGCGGGAGTGTCGATCTGGCTGGACACGCTTTCGCGCGGGCTTCTGCAAAGCGGCGAGTTCGCGGAGCTGATCCGGGACTGGAGCGTCACGGGAGCCACCTCGAATCCCACGATCTTCGCCACGGCCATCACCGGCTCCGACCTGTACGACACGCAGCTGCAGGCCGTGGTCGAGATGGGGGTGAGCGAACCTCAGGAGCTGTTCTTCTCGCTGGCGCTCGAGGACGTGCGCGCAGCGGCGGCGCTGCTCCGTCCCGAGCACGAGGCTTCCGGCGGCCGGGACGGGTTCGTCTCGTTCGAATGCACTCCCGACCTCGCCGACGACACGGACGCGACCGTCGCCCAGGCGATGGAGCTGTGGCGGCGCCTCGATCGACCCAACGTGATGATCAAGGTTCCGGGAACCGAGGCGGGGCTCGCGTCGATCGAGCGGCTGACGCGGATGGGGGTCAGCGTCAACGTGACCCTTCTGTTCTCGATAGAGCGCTACGAGCAGGTGATCGACGCCTACATCCGCGGGCTCGAGGCGCGTGCTCAGGCCGGCGAGCCACTCGACGCGATCAGGTCCGTGGCGTCGTTCTTTCTCTCGCGGGTCGACAGCAAGGTCGATCCTCAGCTTCCGGATGACTCGCCCCTACGCGGCCGCGTCGCCATCGCCAGTGCCCGTATCGCCTACCAGCGCTATCTCGCCGCATTCACGGGGCCCAGGTGGGAGCGGCTGAAGCGCCTCGGGGCGAGTCCGCAGCGACCGCTGTGGGCGAGCACCGCCACCAAGAACGCGAGCTACTCCGACGTCATGTACGTGTCGGAGCTGATCGGTCCCGACGTGGTGAGCACGATGCCCGCGAAGACGCTGCGCGCGTTCGCGGACCACGGCGAGGTCCGGCGCACGGTCGACGCCGGCATCGAGTCCGCGCACGAGGTGCTGGCAGGCGTGGGAGCCGGCCGGTATCGACTTGGAGTCGGTGACGAACGAGCTCGAGCGCGAGGGGGTACGCGCCTTCTGCGACTCCTATCGAGAGCTGCTCGACTGCGTACGCTCGAAGTTGACGATGGCCGGCGCCGGTCCAGATGTGAGAGCGGGCGTCCGGCGGACGCCCGCTCACCATGACTACGCCGCTCGAGCCGCGGAGCCGGCGTCGCTGAACCGCAGGCTCGAGGTGCTGAGGTCACCGATTAGCTGTTCGAGGGGCCGTCGAGCGACGTCCTGCGCTGGACGCGAGACGAACAGGTCGGCGTAGTAATAGCCCGTCGACTCCTTGCCGCTCGGATCGATGCCGGCCTGCTCCAGCTCCTCGAGCGCATACCGCTGTTCGTCCTCGCTCGCGAAGCGGCGCTGCGGAAACGCCGCATGGTATTTCTCGGTCGTCAGCCCGCATTCAGCCAGAGCATCGGCGAACGGAGCGTACGGGACGATGCGCAGGACGAACGCCGCGACCCACACCGGGCCATCCACGGCGTCGAGCACGGCCTGGAGCGTCTTCTCGGTGATGTAGCCGATCCCACCCGTGACCGTGATCAGCTGGGCGTCGGCCACGGCCTCGCGCAGCCTCGGACTCGGCGGCGCGGACTCCAGATCCTCGTCGAATCCCTCAGCCAGCAGTCCGACGTCACACGCGTACCCGAGCGCGTTTGCGGCGACGTCGACTCCGAGCACGGACAGCGGCCGTGGGTGGCGCACCTTGTCGAAGTACCGACGGTCGCGGTCAACCAGCTCGTCGCGGGTGAGCGACTTCAGCTCCGCCGAGCGATAGCGGCGGTACAGATCCGCAAGGTCGATCCGGTGGTTGAGCAGCGCCGCATTGATCCCGTAGGAGCAGCAAAGGTCGACCACGGTGAGGGGCTCGTCCTCGCCGCGACTCCCGCGCAGATCATCGACCAGCCACTCGAAGGCGCGACAGCCATGCTCTGGAATCTGGTACTCGACGGCACCGAGTCTCCGGAAGTAATCGCGCGGATCCGGCTGGTCATAGACGTCGTCAAAGCCTGCCTTCCCGGGCGTCAAGCATCCTGAAACCTCTGGGGCCACGTGATCTACCTCCGTGTCGTTGGGCGGCGCGCGTTCCCGGTCAGGCATTCACGGGGTTGAGAACTGCGCTCACCATTTCCGCGCCGCCGCGACGCAAGTCACGACTACTCGAGAGTAGGAGCCTACCCGTCTTGCGGCCTATGTGTCGCGCCGAGGTTGGTCGTCAACCTTTGCCTACCCAGGATGGCGGCCAACATGCGTAGCGGCCGGGCCCGATATGGGTGGTTCTCCCGATGTGCCCGCCGGGGCCTCGCGCGTACCTTGACGCCATGTCAAGCGGCAATCGAGAGGAGAGAGGTGACTCGACGCGCCCAGCCCCGAGGCGATTCGCAAGACGGCCGCCCGAAACGAACTGCCGGCCGACCGGATAACCCGGGTGACCGGGCTCGACCTATTCGTAATTCTCTTAGGAGGACGAGTTGTTCAACTACACCTGATCAAGCGCTCGCTCGTGTCCGGCCTGGCTGCTGCGCGCACGGCGCGGCGACACCGAGGCGTCGGAGGCCACTTCAGGGGCCGGCGCACTCGCGGCGGGGACCGATGAGCTGACGCGGATCGCACCGACGGCGGCCGCAGGCGCGTCGCTCGCCTGGCTGGAAGGCGACAGGACAACCGTCGAGGGGGCGACGACGGACGCCCTCGCGATGGCGATCGACCTCCGCGTGCCGTGGCCCGCCGGAGAGCTGGCCTAGTGGCGTGGCAGGCTGGTCTGCGCGACGAGCTTCCCGGCGAGCTGGTCGCCGAGCCCTACCGGCTGTCGATCGCGGGGCGACTGGGCAGGAGCCGCCACGCTCTGGGATCAGATCGGCTGCCGGTGCGAAACGGCGCTCGCGCTCGCACGGCAATAGCCGCTCCGCCAGGCGTTCGACACCCTACGAGAACTCGGTGCGCCTCCGGCGGCAGCGATCATCGGCCGCCGCCTGCGCGAGCGAGGCGTGCGAGGAGTCCCGCGGGGGCCGCGCCGCCACCCGCGAGAACCCCGCCGGCCTCACCGCGCGCGAGCTCGAAGTGCTTGGCCTTCTGGCGGAGGGGCTGCGCAACGCCCAGATCGCCGATCGCCTGGTTAACGACCTGTTCAAGAGGTCGGTTTCTCTGACCGAGTTGACTGGCGCGATTGTTACCAATCGTGTAAGGCACAAGATTGGGAAGATTGCTGATGGCAACCCGGCCTTCTTAGACCACACTGACTCACGGATCGTGTTCAAGTCAGTTCATCCGCACAGCACCGGAGCTCCGCTGCTCGACGCACCCGGCGACGTTATGAGCGCCAGGGAGTCCTGGTCGAGGAGCCTGCACTTGAACAGGCCGAGGCCCAATGCCCTGATGATGAGGAAGTCAGGCCAGGCGCCGCGAGCGTGACGCGGTCAAACGCGCCGAGGAAGACCTCGAGCTCCAGGCTCGAATGGCGGCGAAGATCGCCGCTCTGTTTCCTGGATGCCCGACCGAGCGCGCGGAGGAGATCGCTCGGCACGCCGCCGCGCGCGAGGAGGTGCGCAGCGACATCACGCGGATCATCGAGACCGTCCGAGCGAGCTAACGCGCCGGCCCGACGGGCGGCGCTTCAGTTTGCATCAGAGCAGCAGCCGGCTTGTCACGCGTTCGAACAGCAGCCGATACTGCTCCGCGAGTCGTCCTCGATCGACGTCCTCGGGTCGTGGCACTACGTCTGCGCGCTCGACCCGCTCGCCGCGCCTGAATTGATCGCGCGTCATGTCGAGTTCGAAGCCGCCGTGGAGTCGGTTCCAGTAATGAAGTCCTTGGCGCGTGCCGTCCGCATGCCGCACTTCCGCGAAGAGCAGCTCACCACCCAGGAGATCTTGAACGACCACCGCTCGGAGCGTGACAGATCAGGAGGACCTGTCGAGTTCTGGGGCCAGACCGGCGCTGCCCGTGCTCGATCAAGGGGATAGCGTGGCTCGCTCGGGTTAGCCGGCGCCGAGCAGGAGCCTTCCGCCGGTGTAGTCGAAGACGACTGAGCCGAAATGCTGCATCTCGTCGGATCCGAGTAGCCCGTTCCATCGGGTCCCGAGGTCAAGTTCGTCCAGTAGTAGTGGCGGCAATGGGTCGCGATGCTCCAGCTGTCCGGCTGTGGTGGGGGAGCCGATGAACCATGGACCGCTAGCGGCCCTCGGTTTCACAATGACTGAGCACTGGGTGTTTTGGGTGTCGTCTTCATTGACCCGCCGTAGCCCGGCCGACGTCGCGATGGATCTGTCGACTGCGGAGGCGCTGCTTCCGGTATCTGGAAGGAAGGGGATTGCTGGGCCGTTTCCGAACGCGACCCAGACCGCCTCCTGGACCCCCTGTGGCGATACTGCGGTGCCCATCGGGAGCGCAGCGGTCGGACGCTGGGCCACGAGGACACGCGGGAGAGCGCTCTGCGAGGGACGAGCGATCACCGACGTCCGAGTCGCCGGCGGATGTTCTGCACCGGGCACCACGATGTCGGCCCGGCGGAAGTCGATCCGCAGCTGGCCAAACCGCTGCCATACGTCAGAGCCAATTATTCCCATCGGCTCGCCGCGACCCCCGAACTGAGGCAGTGGCAGGGTGGCAACCTTTTGCGGTTGCAACTGCAGGCCGGCCAAGCTCCACGACCGCACCGGGCGCTCGACAGCCCGCGTCGCGCAGCCCGCCCCGTGGATGGGCTCGGGTCCGCCGACGGTCGCGAGCCCAAGACGGGCGGCGAGTCGCGTGTCGACCTCGCTGTTCGCTGCTCCGGTGTCGACCAGAAATGGATACGGGCCCTTGCCGTCGACACACACGCCAACGAAAACAGCGACCTGATCGCGTACCTTGCTGATCGTCACGGGAATCTGCACCGCTTTGCCTTCAAGGTGCCGGGCACCGTGGCAGCCATCGCGGGTACCGACGGCCGGAATATCACTAGCGGCAACGTCTTGACGTTCGTCGCTGCCAAGTCTGCGTGCCCCTTAGCGGAGCGCCCTGCAGAACAAGCCGCGAGACAGACGCACATCGCCACAACGAAGCAACCCTCGTAGCCTCGCCGTCCGCGAATAGGCCTAACACCCCAGCGGCGAGCAAGCCTGCCGCCGCTGCTGCCCAACCGTCGGCACGGAGTTGATGCCGCATCGTCGCGAGCCCTCGATCGCTGCACGCAGCGGTTCTCCCCGCCACGACACGTTCTCACACGACGATCACCCACCCACCCTTGAGCCCGTCGCCGTCCGCTGATCGATCGAGGCAGAAGCGACGCTGAACCGATCGAGCGGCCCGAATGGGGCGTCAACTGAACGCGAGAACGACTTGGATTAGTCCGGCGAGCGCGTCGATGACGCCGGTAGCAGCGAATCCGGTGGCGGGCACACCGGAGCGACCTCGGGCGCGATGTCTGGCCACGATCTCCGTCCTGAGAGCGAACATCGCGATGCCAACCCCTAAGAGCGCGATTCCCAGAACGAAGTGAAACGGCACGAGGGACATCTACCCGCGGCCACTCCTAGTCGATCGAAGCGGAAGCCGGCCGGCGTTACGCCCTCTCGAGTAGTCGCTTGAGGTCGCGGAGCTGGCGCCTGACATCGCGCCGTACGCCGTAGGCAAAGATCGATTGCAGTGCGCTTGGCAGCTTCTTCCAATCGAACTCGCTGATCTGCGTGAAGGAGGTTCCTGCTGGCGTCGGATCAAGTCGGTACTCGACGATGAACACGGACGCGTCATCCTCCTCACGCAGCGCGAGATACCTCGGCGCCTCCGCGCGGATGTGCCGGGTCTTGAGCGACGTGACCGGGCGCAGCGGGATTGGCTTGTGCCAGAGGTTCCACTTTCCATCGCCCACACGCTCGACAGCCTTGACCTTCTGGCACCACTTAGGGTCATTCGCGCGGTCGGCGACAACGTCCCACACTTCTGCAGGCGCCCGCGCGATCTCGATGTGTGCCTCGACTCGCACGTCGTCCTGCTACCCAGCAGAGGACGCCTCATCCCGCTGCCGCTGGTCGATCAACCCGACAGCTGGCCAGCTCCCGGGCCTGGCGACGATTCCGGTGTGTTTTTCGGCTTCCTGCTCATACGGAGCATCAGAATCAACCGGATGATGTATCCGCAGGCGCCCGCTAGCCAAACTATCGCGAGAAACCAGCTAAAGACCGCGCCCTGCGAGACGGCATTGATGACCCACCCGACCGCTCCGAGAACAGTAGATGACGACGCCTAGCCACAGCTTCCTCGGGTCCGTGATTGCCGCATTGCGGCGATGCTGCCCGGCGAGGACGCTTCCGGATCGGGCTGACTCGGCACCTCGGCACGGAGATCCATGGCTCCTGAGTCGACGAAGTCGAGCCGTGCGCAGGCCCGGCAGTAGCTTTCTGGGATGCACGAGGTTCCCATTCGCGGTCAGATGATCAGGCTCGGCCAGCTGCTCAAGCTCGCGGCAGTGATCGACAGCGGTGCCGAAGTCAAGGCATTCCTCGCGACCGAACGCGTATGGGTGAACGGACAATTAGAGGCGCGCCGCGGCCGACAGCTGTACCCGGGCGACGTCGTCCGGGTCGACGCGCGCGAGTTGCTAGTCACCTCCCGGGCCGATCAACTCGACATTCGGGGCTGACTGCCGCGTCGGCGACGGGTCAAGCATTTCGGACCGCTAGGACGGGGGCTGCGACGATTCGCTGATGCAGGCTTACTGGCTCAAGGCCGTCGGACACGCGCGCGGCCCACTCCCCGCGCGCTGGATCGAGGAGGGGCGGACGAGTGTTCTGCGGGAGGGTGGCTTCCCGCGGCGCCCGCGCGTGAGCGACGATGACCGCCTCGTGCTCTACGCAAGTGTGTGGCGACGGGTCTTCGGTGTGGTGGTGGCGATCGGGGATGCCTACCGAGTGGAGCACCCGCGTTGGCCGTGGCGGATCGCCGTCGAGCCGCTGCTAGTCGTACCGGATCTCGATCTCGCTCCGCCCGTGGAGGCGATCGGCGTAGCGGCGCGGTCCATGTCGCAACAGTCCCACATCCGGCTCGAGCCGGTCAACTACACGCGAGCAGTCGAGGCAATCAGTTCGATAGCGCTGTGAAAAGCGCGAAGACGAGAGCCGTGCCTAGTCGGCAGCCGAGGCGTCCCCGTCACCCGAAAGAAAAACCCCGCCCGAGCGGGGATTTCGTAGAGCCCTCTGACGGACTCGAACCGTCGACCCCTTCCTTACCATGGAAGTGCTCTACCAGCTGAGCTAAGAGGGCGCGGGGGTCAGAGTAGCGCGTCGCCGGAGCCCTGGCGCGCCTAATACGCGGATTGCAACAGCGAGAGCATCGTGCCCGCGGTCTGGGAGCCGATGGGCGAGCCGCTCGAGTCGGCGAACCCGATCTCGAGGTGAGGCCCGCTCGAGATTCCGACGATTCCGGGCCCGATCGAGCTCATCACCTGGCCGGCGCCGACGTGGGTGCCGACCGGCAGCTGGTTCTCGGGCCCGGCGTGGCCGTAGTAGACGTAGTCGTAGCCGTCGATGGAGCTGTCGCAGTGCAGCACGGGCGCCCACGGGCCGAAGCCGCCGATACCGTGCAGCACGATCGTGCCCGAGCAGACCGCGTACTCGGGGGTGTTGCCTGGAGCGGAGATATCGACTCCCTGATCGGGGGACCAGGTACTCGGCGGGGAGGCGGCGCTCTTGGGAAGCGGAAAGACGAAGCCGCTGCTCCCTGCCGGCGCCGGCGGTGGCGCGCTCGACGAGCCTCCGCCGGAGGGCGCATGCCCGGCTCCCGAGGACGGCGCGCTGCTCGGGGCGGCAGCGCGAGCCGCGGCGGCGGCCTGCGCGGCCTCGAGGCCGGACAGCCGCCGCTGAAGGCTCGCGACGTCGCCCCGGGCGTTCGTGAGCTGACTGCTCCTCGTAGCCCGATCGCGCGCGACCGAGATCTGCTGATCGACAAGGCTGATCTTCGCCGAGGCGAGCCCATTGCGCTGGGCGCGGATCTGACTGGTCAGGCTCTGCTCGCGCACCTCGAGTGACCCCAGGCGAACGGCCTGCGCGGCGACGGCTCGCCTGGCCGTCCGGACCTGTCCGACGATCTGGATGTCCTGCTTGCGGATCCGCTCTTCGAAGGACACGTTCTCGAGCAGGTTCTGGAAGCCCGTCGATTCGAGCACGACCGTGACCAGGTCCGGGCTGTCCCCCTCATAGGTGCTCACCAGTTGCGCGGTCAGGACCCGCTCGGCGCGGGCTTCGAAGGCCTGGAGCTTCGTCAGTCGCGTGCGCGCCGTGCGGAGCTGCCGGCGCGTCGTGGCCAGCTCCTGCGCCCGGACGTCCAGCTGCCGTTGGATCCGCGTGATCTGGCGCTCGAGGCCTGAGATGCTCGAGTTCAGATGGGTCAGGCGACTCGACGCAGCACTGACTGCGCCCGCGAGGCTCTGGATCCGACCCTGACCGGCGCTGATCTGCTGCCGAAGCTCACCGGCGCTGGCCGCCCGCGCGCGGGAATGCGAGATCAGCAACACGGCCAGGGCACAGCCGGCCAGCACGGCGCAAGCAGCGTGCAGGTATCTCCTCGACGGGAAGGGCATGGTCTTCGCTCCCGGCGGGAAAGGCGGGGTCCCGGCTACGCGGGAGAGGGCGCGGTGCGGCGAACACGGTAACACCGGCGGTCACCGTCGTCGCACCCGCGCACCAGGCTTGCAAGAGAACCTGCACAGAGCAGGAATCCAGCCCGCACCATCGCCGCCGCCGCGGCCGCGGCCGCGGGGCGTGACACCTGCCCCCGGCCGGTCAGTCGGCTCGCGCCACGTGAGCGACCTGGAGGTCGCGGGGTGCGCCGTGCGCCTTCAGGCGCCGCACCCTGCCGGCGTGCACGCCGTCGGTGTCGATGCGCTCGAGGATCGCGTTCGACGCAAGCACCTGGTCGGGCTTGGCGGCGTCGGCGACGCGCGCCGCGACGTTGACGTCGACGCCGAGATAGTCGCCGCCGAGCTTGCGCGGCCGGCCCCAGTGAACGCCCGCGCGCATCCGCGGCCGGTAGCCGTCGAGCTCGATCTGCTGCACCGCCTCCTGGGCCTCGAGCGCGGCGTCGACGGCTTGGTCTGCGCGCAGGAAGGTCGCCATCACGCCATCCCCGAGCCGCTTGACGATCCGGCCCTCGTGCGCGAGCACCGCCCGCTCCACCGCCGTCCCCACCTCGCGCAGCAGCTCGAGCGCGGCCGCGTCGCCGGCCTCCAGGGCCCAGGAAGAGAAGCCGACGAGGTCGGTGAACAGGAGCGCCATCTCGAGGTCACCCCGGCCCCGGCCGGTCGCCTCCGACAGCGACTGCCAGAGCTGGAGGCCGGCCAGGCCGATCTCCTTCGACAGGCTCTCCCGGTCGGGCCGGAGCGCCGAGACCCCCCGGCCGATCACCTGCACCGGCGTCCGCCCCGCGGTCGAAAGCGGATCGCCGAACTTCTCGTCGCCCGGAAGGCGACGCCTCAGCCGGCGGGCGCCGGCGAGCAGGGTCGGCTGGGTGTCGAGGCGCGCCGCGGCCCGGCGGAGACGAGCGATCCGATCCGCGTCCGCGTCTGGCTCCTGCGCCAGGTCGTCGATCGTCTCTCGGAGCTCGCGCTCGTCCCCGTCCATGGCCGCCGAGGATAGTGGCGGCCAGTGCCGCGGAAGTGGCGCTGAGTTATCCGCCCGACACAGGCGCCACCGGTGAGCACACCGTCGGGAACTTGGCGTTCGGATCGAGCGCGTTCAGAACATCCGTGTCCGCGATGTGGTCATACGGCATCGACAGATGCTCGCCCTGGTCGAGGGCGCACTGGTTCTGGAGGGTTATGTTGGTCACGTTGGACCCACCGGCGAGGAACGCGCTCGTGTACGGAGTCACGACCTCGTCGTTGCGCGACTCGATCACCGTGTACTGAATGTTCGAGTTGGTCTCGCCACCGGCGTTCAGGCTGGTGATGAACGGCGACCCGGCCTCCTGCTGCTGGCAGGCGGGGCAGTCGGCGAGCAGCAGATTGCTCGCGCCGGGAAAGAAGCTGGCCAAGGTGAAGAGCCCGTTCAGCGTCGTGCCGTGGTTGGACGGCGCCAGGCCTACCAGCGCGTGCACGTAGCTCGCTCCGCCGTGCTTGATGTAGTAGCGCGGCATCATCCCGCCCTGCGAGTGCCCGACGATGTCCACCTGGCTGGCACCCGTGCTGCCGAGCACGGTCTGGATGAACGAGCCGAGCTGACCCGCCGACGTCGGAATGTCGCCCGTGCCGTACACGCCGAACGTGCCGCTCCCGTTGTACGAGCCGTAGTTGAGCGCGTACACGCAGTAGCCGTTGTCGTAGAGGAGCGGGGAGAGAGCCTGCCAGCTGTCGGACATGTCCGCGAAGGTCCCATGAACGAGGACCACCGGGTAGGGATGGGCCGCAGAGGGCTTGCATCCCAGATTTGCTCCGGGCGGGCTCGCCGTCGAGCTGGCGTGGGAATAGCCGAAGATCCCGTTGTAGACCACCGGCAGCGGCGTGGTCACCGGCGTTGCCGCCAGAGCCGGCGCCGCGAGTGCCGCCGACGCCGCGAACATCGAGATGGCCGCCGCCACGAGCAGACGAGCGCGCATTATTGAGTCCTCCTCCCGCGTTTTGATACCTCGGCTGACTTATACGCGAACGCGCGCGTGCGTGAGCCAGTGCAGGTGGACTGTCCAAGCAGTGCAGATGGGCCGTCCAAGCGTTCACATTCTGGTGCAACGGCGCCAACCCGACGGGTATAAGGTTGGCGCCGATGGGCGGGACCATGGGCGACCTGCGGGACCCCGACGAAGCTGAGCGCCTCGAGGCGCTCGCGCCTGACGCCTTTCACACTCGCCGCGACTTCCTCCAGCGCACCGCCGTCGCCGCCGGCCTCGCTGCCGGCATGGGCCTGGTCCTCGACCCCGACACGGTGGTCGCAGCGGCAGCCCGGCGACAGCGGATGCGGGCGGTCCCGGCGCCACGCAACCTCCCGATCGACACCTTCGTCGTCCTGATGATGGAGAACCGGTCGTTCGACCATTACCTGGGGTGGTTGCCGGGAGCCGACGGACGCCAGGCAGGACTGCGCTTCACCGACAGCCACGGCCAGACGTTCGCGACCCACCGGCTACTCGACAACTATCAGGGCTGCGGCTTCCTCGATCCCGACCACTCCTGGCAGGGTGGGCGGACCGAGCTCGACGGCGGCCGGATGGACGGGTTCCTGCGCGCCCAGAGCGATGTCTTCTCGATCGGTTACTACGAGGAGGCCGACCTTCCGTTCACGCCTCACCTCGCGAAGGCGTCCACCGCGTTCGATCGGTTCTTCTGCTCGTTGCTCTCCTCTACGTATCCCAACCGCGAGTACATGCACGCCGCGCAGTCCTACGGGATGATGGACAACTCGCTCCCGGTCGGGTCCGGTGGGCAGATGGGCTTTCCCGACACCACGATCTTCGCGGCGCTGTCCAAGGCAGGCGTCTCGAACCGCTACTTCTACACCGACATCCCGGTATCGGCGCTGTGGGGCGCCCCGGGCGTCTCCCGCTCCAGCCAGGTCCAGACCTACTACGAGCAGGCGGCGAGTGGCACCCTGCCCGGCGCTGTCGTTCGTGGATCCCGCGTTCAACGGCGAGGATCAAGGCACGTCCGGTGACGAGCACCCGCACGGCGACGTGCGCGTCGGTCAGGCGTTCATCGCCGACGTGGTGCATGCGTTCATGGAGTCACCCCAGTGGGAGCGAGGCGCGCTGTTCATCGTCTACGACGAGTGGGGCGGCTTCTTCGACCACGTGGTCCCCCCGCGGGTGCCCGACCTGCGCACCAGCGCGAACCTGGACAGCGACTTCGGCCAGATGGGATTCCGCATTCCCGCGGTGGTCGTCTCGCCCTACGCGCGTCGCGGCCATGTCGATCACTCGATCTACGGATTCGAGTCGATATTGAAGATGATCCGCTACCGCTATGGCCTGCCGCCCCTGACCCCGCGCGACCTGTACGCCAACAACATCGCCGCCGCCTTCGACTTCGAGTCCAAGCCCCGGCTCGACCCGCTGGCGCTGCCTCAGCCGGCCCACGTCATCTCGCAGGCATGCGCGGGAAGCCCGCCGGTGGACAGCGGCGGGAACGCCGGGATCGACGACGGCTCGCTGCTCGGCTCTCCACCCGGGACCATCCCTTCGCTGCCGGGCCTTCCCGCGAACGACGCACCGCTGGAGCGGCCGAAGCCGCACGACCTGAACCGGCTCCTCACCAGCGGCTATCTCGAGCGGCTGCACTTCCGCTATCGCAAGGCGACGCCGGCCACGATGTACCGCCACCCATCCAAGCTGGGGATGCGTGCGTCGTAGGGCCACCTGGTTGGTGGTTGTGGCGCTCGCGTGCGGGTGCGCGGTCGCGCAGGCGGACAGCTTCAGCCCGGTGCAGCTCAACGTCGCGATCACGCCGGTGGCGCGGCTGCACGTCGCGCTCCCGATCACGGTCACCGTCAACGCCGATCCGAGCGTGCTCGACAACGCCAGCTCGCCTCTGCGCATCCGCGCCAAGCTCGCCACGGAATGCGGCGGCAGCTTCTCGACGACGCCCGGCGACGTGCTGATCGACCAGCGGCTGAATCCCCAGCCGACGACCGGGCACGCCTACCACGCGACCGCCCACGGTGCGGGCAGGCCCACCTCCTACGGCGAGCAGACGGTATGCGCGTACCTGGAGGAGGAGGGGGACAACCGGATGTTCGCCAACGACACCGCCGACCCACCGACGGTGAACGTCTCGCGCGCGTGCACCAGCCAGGCGGCGCGCTTCGACGCGGCGCGCGCGGCGCTCACCCGGGCGCAGCGCCAGCTCCGACGGGCGCACGGCCGTGCCGCCCGCGCTCGCGCACGGCGACTCGTCAGCCGGCGGACCAATACGGCCAACGCCGACCGCCGCAGCGCACGCAAGGCGTGCGGAGCTGGAGTCGCGCTGTGAGGAGGTTCCGGATCGCGCTGCTGGCGCTCGCGCTGGCGGTTGGAGTCTGCGCGGCTCCGGCGAGCGCGCAGGCGGCGCTTCCGCCGGTCGGGCACGTGTTCGTGATCGTGCTCGAGAACGAATCGGGCGCGACGACGTTCGGCCCGGGCTCGCCGGCGCCGTACCTGTCCCAGACGCTCCGTGGGCAGGGCGCCTACCTGCCCAACTACTACGCCACCGGCCATCAGAGCAACGACAACTACATCTCGATGGTCAGCGGCCAGGCCCCGAACACCGAGAACCAGGCCGACTGCCAGAACTACGACGACCTCGAGCCGGGGACGATCACCAGCTACGGCCAGGCCGCGGGCGAAGGGTGCATCTATCCCGCGGCGGTCCAGAACATCGGAGACCAGCTCCTGAGCACCGGGCGCACGTGGCGCGACTACAACGAGGACATGGGCGCCACGCCCAGCCGCGAGGCCTCGGTGTGCGGCCATCCCGGCGTGAACATGGTCGACAACACCCAGAAGGCGACGGCCAGCGACGAGTACGCCACGCGACACGACCCATTCGTCTACTTCCACTCGATCATCGACGACACGACGCTGTGCGACACCCACGTGGTCAACCTCGACCTCCTGCCCAAGGACCTGTCGTCGGCGGCCGACACGCCCAACTACGTGTTCATCACGCCCGACCTGTGCAACGACGGCCACGACTCGCCATGCGCCAACGGCCAGCCGGGCGGGCTCGCCCAGGCCGACCAGTTCCTGCGCCAGTGGGTCCCGCAGATCACCAACTCGCCGGCGTTCAAGCAGCAGAACGGACTGCTGATCATCACCTTCGACGAGTCCGACGTCACCGACAGCAGCTCGTGCTGCGGCGAGATCCCTGGGCCCGGAAGCCCCGGGCCCGGAGCCCCCGGCCCGGGCGGGGGCCAAATCGGTGCCGTGTTGCTGTCGCCGTGCATCGCGCCGGGCACCGTCTCCCAGCAGCCCTACAACCACTACACGATGCTGCGGAGCGTCGAGGACCTGTTCGGCCTCCCCCATCTCGGGTACGCGCAGCTGCCCGGCGAGACCTCGTTCGGGTCCGACGTCTTCACGCGCGCGTGTGGCGCGTCCGCGCCCGGGCGCGCAAGTCAAGGCGCCGGCGATCGCCTCGAGCGCGGGGACGCTCCCGAGAATTCCCGTGAGCTGGAGCGCCAGCCAGACCGGGGCGCGGTTCAACGTGCAGGTGCGGAGGACGAGCGGGCCGCGGGCGACCGCGTGGCGCACGCTGCTGGCGTCGACGACGCGTCAGTCACTGACGTTCGCCGGCGCGCTCGGCAAGACCTACCAGTTCCGGGTGCAGGCGGTGGCGCTGTCCGGCGCCGCCGGTCCGTGGTCCACCGCAACGACCGTTGTCCCCACCTCCGCGCGCCCGCAGCGGCGGGAAGTTCAGGGGCCGCTGGCGACTGAAACGCGTCCGCTCCGCCTGGGAGCGCCACGCGAGCGTCAGCTCGAGCCCCGGGGCGACGTTCACGCTGCGGTTCGTCGGTGGTGCGGTGGCGATCATCGGAGACCGCTGGCCTCAGGGCGGCCGCATGCGAGTGACCATCGACGGGCGCTCGCACACGATCAACCTGCACTCCAAGCGCCCGCGCGCCCGCCAGGTTCTCTTCCGGGCGAACCTACGCCCCGGCCACCACCGCGTCACCATCCGAGTCCTCCGCGGGACGGTGCCGATCGAGGGGCTGGCGATCAGCAACCGGCGCTGATCGCCGGCAGTGGCGGGAGCAGGATTCGAACCTGCGAAGGCAGAGCCATGCGGTTTACAGCCGCACCCCTTTGACCGCTCGGGAATCCCGCCGGGGCCCGTGAGTCTAACGCGGCGCAGCCGCAGGCGAACCGGCTCGTGCCGACCGCGTCGCGCGCGGAAGTGGCTCGCCAGGCTCCACCTCGATACTCCGAATACTTCGGGCCGCCGAGCAGGATCGCCGCTCTCCCGCCGAGCGACGACGCGGGTATGTACCAGCGCCGACCATCACCAACGTGCACGAACAGCGCATCGCACCGCGAGGCGTCCAGCGCCTTGACGAGGCCGCTCCAGCTCTGGTTGCCACCCCGCGTCGCAAGCGCCACGTCCCAGCGGCCATTGCGCCACCGCGTCGAGCGTCTTGACCTGCACACGGATCAGCTTCTCGCCGAAGTCGGCGATGAGGTCACAGTCGGGATGTTCGAACAGCGGCTTGAACACGGCATCGCGTGACGTGTCCGAGCCACTCGATCGCTGAGCAACTCGCCGAGGTTGCCCTGATCGTCGCGGAGTCCATGACTTTTCCATGGACCGAAGAATACGGCTCGCTTCGGACGGAAAAGCCCTGGAAATTGCAACAAAACTGTTACAAAACCAGAGTAGCCGCACCACCCCGCGGCTTCATGGCGTACGGCGCCTCGACCGTCTCCCACCGACCAGCGACCCGCGCGGGCCGTCACCTCCGACCCCGGCCAGCCCTCGCCACCGACCCCGCCGGCCCGCAGCCACCGACTCTGCCGCGCCGCCGACGCCGCCGACGCCCGCCGACGCCCCGAACGCCTACGACGCGTCGCGCAGCCGCTGCGCCTCGGGCAGGGCCTCGAGCTTCTTCAGCGTGTGGTTCTCGATCTGCCGGATCCGCTCGCGGGTGACGTTGAACGCCCGCCCGACCTCTTCGAGCGTGTACGGCCGCTCGCCGGTCAAGCCGAAGCGCATCTCGATCACCTCGCGCTCGCGCTGGGGCAGCGCGGCCAGCGCGCGTCGCAAGTTCTCACGGCGCAGATGCTCGGCGGCGAGCTCGAACGGTGACTCCGCCGTCTGGTCCTCGACGAAGTCGCCCAGCTCGGACTCCTCCTCCTCGCCGATCGGCTTCTCCAAGGAGATCGGCTGCTGCGCCATCTGCAACACGTCGCGAACCTCGCGGACGGTCGTCTCGAGCTCCGCGGCGATCTCCTCGGGCGAGGGCTCGCGGCCGAGCTGCTGGACGAGCTGGCGCTCCACGTGCACGACCTTGTTGAGCTTCTC
The DNA here is from genome assembly GCA_963710305.1 of uncultured Solirubrobacterales bacterium. Taxonomy (GTDB): domain Bacteria; phylum Actinomycetota; class Thermoleophilia; order Solirubrobacterales; family Solirubrobacteraceae; genus Palsa-465. Next base: position 127,974 of record CAVPZV010000013.1, read on the forward strand.
GACCATGTGCACCGGGATGCGGATGGTGCGGCCCTTGTCGGCGATCGCGCGGGTGACGGCCTGGCGGATCCACCAGGTGGCGTAGGTGGAGAACTTGTAGCCGCGGCGGTAGTCGAACTTCTCGACGGCCCGGATCAGCCCCATCGACCCCTCCTGGATCAGATCCAGGAAGGTCAGACCCCGGCCCAGGTAGGACTTGGCGATCGAGACGACCAGCCGAAGATTCGCCTCGATCATCTGCTGCTTGGCGTCCATGTCGCCGCGCTCGATCCGTCGCGCCAGCACGACCTCCTGCTCGGCGGTCAGCAGATCGACTCGCCCGATCGACCTCAGATAAAGCCGCAGCGAATCAAGCGAGGGCTCGACGGTCAGGTCGACCTGGACCTTCTTGCGCTGGTCGGGCGTCGGCGCCCGCGCCTGCTCGGCCGCCGCCTCGACATTGCCGGCGTCGGACTTGGCCAGCCGGCCGTCGGCCTCGACGACCTCGATCCCTTGCTCGTCCAGGTAGGAGTGCAGCTCCTGGATCTGCTCCTTCGTCACCTCCGCCTCTTCCAGGCACGGAGGCGATCTGCTCGAAGGTCAGGAATCCACGCTCCTGACCCTCTGCGATGAGCGGTCGCAGCTCATCGAGCTCCACGATGGGAGCTTCGTCACTCAATAAAACAGTTGGCGCTTCGCTCACGGCCCCTGAGCTCCTCCATACGTTTTCTATGCACCCCGATGAGAGCGAATCCCTCTCAAGTCCCCCGATCGATTGTGCGAAGTGATACCACAATCGAGGCCGATGTCCAAAAGCAACGGGAGGCGTTCACGACGCGGCCGCGGGCGCGCGGGCACCGACGCGAGTGGACCGCTCACCGGCGCGAGTCCGCCTGCGCCGACGATGGGGCCCGCGAAAGGACGGTGTCGCGCCCGAGTACGACGGTGTCGCGCCCGGGTACCACGACAGTGACCAACGCGGCCACGGGAAGGCATCGACCCGGCCGAACGTCTAGGGAGAGCCAGAGGCCGGCGTCCGGGCCGCCGGCGCCGTCACTCTACCCTTATGACCCATGACCGCGAATAGCTCCGAGTCCTCTGCTCATAACCGACGTCCAGGCCCAGGCACCGGCGGTGCAGCTCAGCCTCTCTCGCGTCGGGGTGACCGGCGTCGAGAAGGTGATCCGCCTGCGCCACGACGGCGTCGAGCAGCTGTTCTCGGCCCGCTTCGAGTGCGTGGTCGATCTCGGGCCGAGCCAGAAGGGCGCGCACATGTCGCGCTTCGAGGAGGTCGTCAACGAGGCGATCGGCCAGGTCGTGCTCGGCGAGTCGACGTTCAAGGCCGAGACGCTGGCCGAGCACATCGCGCAGCTCGTCCGCGAGCGCCAGGGCGCGCGCCGCGCCGAGGTCACGGTCGAGGCGCGCTTCCCCGAGCACAAGCCCGCCCCCGTCTCCGGCACCCAGACCCAGGAGCTGTACACGCTGCACGGCGCGGCGGTCAGCTCGGAGCCCGGCACCCGCCGGCTGATCGGCGTCACCGCCCAGGGCATCACCGCATGCCCGTGCGCGCAGCAGCTCGTCGCCGACCTCAGCGCGCGAGCGCCTGCAGACGGAGGGCTTCGACGAGGACGAGATCGAGCGGATCCTCGACGCGGTCCCGGTCGCCACGCACAACCAGCGCGGCCTCGGGACGCTGCACATCGGCTGCACCGAGCAGTGCGACGACGAGATCGACGCGCGCACCCTGCTCGACATCGTCGAGCACTCGATGTCCTCGGAGATCTACGAGCTGATGAAGCGCTCGGACGAGGCCCACGTGGTCGAGAAGGCGCACCGGCGGCCCGCGCTTCGTCGAGGACTGCGTGCGCGAGATGATCCGCGGCGTGGTCGAGGCGTTCCCCGGGCTCGCCGACGCCGCGTTCGTCTCAGCGCGTCAGGTGAACCTGGAGACGATCCACCAGCACAACGTGGTGGCGGAGCGGTTCGGCACGCTCGGCGAGGTGCGCCGCGAGCTCGAGACGGGCGAGCCGGCCGCCGCCGCACACGAGCCTCCGCGCCTGGCTCGACGCCGGCCTCTAGCGCGCCGCCGGCTAGACCCGGGCGCACCCCCGGCGGCCCCGGGCGCACCCGCACGCTGCACCTGCACCCACGGTCCGGCGCAGCCCGAAGAAGTAGTCGGCCCCAGACAGGATCGTGACGAGCACGGTGGCGTACACGATCAGCGTCACCCACAGCGGCCGCGCCCCGTCGTGCACGGTGATGAGCGCCAGCACCATCACCACCTGGATCGCCGTCTTCACCTTCCCCAGCGAGCTCGCCGAGATGACGACGCCCTGCTGCGTGCCCACCGCCACCCGGAGCACGGTGACGGCGAATTCCCGCGCGATGATCACCATCGCCACCCACGCCTCGAGCCGCCCCAGCGACACCAGCGCGATCAGCGCAGCCACGATCAGGAGCTTGTCCGCGATCGGGTCCATCAGCTTCCCGAACGTGGTCACCGAGTTGCGCGAGCGCGCCAGCCACCCGTCGATCGCGTCGGTGATCGACGCCACCGCGAACACGATCGCCGCCAGCAGATCGCCGCCGCCCGTCTTCTCGAGCAGCGCGACGACCAGCACCGGCACGAGCAGGATCCGCACCACGGTGAGGACGTTGGGGACGTTGAGCGGGACCATCGGCGCGCCAACGCTAGCGGCTGGCGCCGCCGCGGTCAGGCTGTCCGAGTGCTGATCGGTGTCCCCGGCCTCGGAATCGTCGTCGGCCGGGGCCGCCGGCAGGCTCTCGGCATCGTCGGTGCCGGCGCCACCCTCGGCCCCGGGCTCCTCGGGGTCGTTCTCGACCGGCTGGTCTTGTTCGTTGCCGCGATGGGTCTCCATAACCAGCGCACAGATACCCGCCACCACCCCGAGCTAACTTGCACGCCATGCGCGCCGCGATCCTCGAACGCCCGGGCCAGCCGCTCAAGACGACGACCCTGCCCGACCCCGAGCCCGCAGCCCGGCCAGCTCCGCCTACCAGTCGCCGCCTGCGGCGTGTGCCGGACCGACCTGCACCTGCGCGACGGCGAGATCGACACGCCGAAGCTCCCCGTCGTCCTCGGCCACCAGATCGTCGGCCGCACCGACGACGGCCGCCGCGTCGGCGTTCCCTGGCTCGGCTGGACCGACGGCACCTGCCACTACTGCCGGACCGAGCGCGAGAACCTGTGCGTCAGCGCGCGCTTCACCGGCCGCGACATCGACGGCGGCTACGCCGAGCTCACCGTGGCCGACGAGCGCTTCTGCCTGCCCCTCCCCGACCAACTCGACGACGAGGAGGCGGCACCGCTTCTATGCGGCGGGCTGATCGGCTACCGCGCCCTCCGGTTCACGAAGGACGCCCACAACCTCGGTCTCTACGGCTTCGGCTCCGCCGCGCACATGATCTGCCAGGTCGCGGTCCACCAGGGCCGCGCGGTGTTCGCCTTCACCCGCCCCGGCGACACCCGCACGCAAGATTTCGCCCGGTCCCTGGGAGCGACGTACGCCGGCGACAGCGACGAGCCGCCCCCGGAGCCCCTCGACGCCGCGATCATCTTCGCCCCCGCCGGCCCGCTCGTCCCCCAGGCGCTCAGCGTGCTCGCCCCCGGCGGGATCGTCGTCTGCGCCGGCATCCACATGAGCGACATCCCGACCTTCCCCTACGAGCTGCTGTGGCACGAGCGGACGATCCAGTCGGTGGCCAACCTGACCCGCCAGGACGGCACGGAGTTCCTCGCCCTCGCGCCCAAGGTCCCGATCAGGACGAGCATCACGACCTACGACCTCGACCACGCCGAGAACGCGCTGGCCGACCTCCGCGCCGGCGCGCTTCGAGGGGACCGCCGTGATCGTTCCGCAGGCGCCTCGCTAGGGTTCAGCCATGCCCCTGATTCCGATGGTGATCGAGAGGACCGCGCGAGGCGAGCGCGAGTTCGACATCTACAGCCGCCTGCTGAACGAGCGCATCGTGTTCCTCGGGACCCCGGTCGACGACACGGTCGCGAACCTGATCGTGGCCCAGCTGCTGCACCTGGAGTCCCAGGATCCCGACAAGGACATCTCCATCTACATCAACAGCCCCGGCGGCTCGATCTACTCGGGCCTGGCGATCTACGACACGATGCAGTTCATCAAGCCCGACATCCAGACGATCTGCGTCGGGGTGGCGATGTCGATGGGCTCGCTGCTGCTTGACCGGCGGAGCCAAGGGCAAGCGCTTCTCGCTGCCCAACAGCCGGATCCTGATCCACCAGCCGTCGGCCGGGTTCGAGGGGCAGTCGACCGACATCGAGATTCACGCGCGCGAGATCCTCAACATCCGCAAGCCGGATCGATGAGATCTACGCCGAGCACACCGGCCAGCCGCTCGAGCAGGTGCACAGCGACATGGAGCGCGACCGGTTCTTCAAGGCCGATGAGGCGGTCGAGTACGGGCTGATCGATCGCGTGATCGACCACCACTGAGACGAGGAGGTACTGGGATGCCGATGGCCGAGCGCACAGCGACGACGGGGTGGGACGGGGATCTCGCCCACGGCAACGGAACGGTCACCGCGGGCAGCGGCGCGCTGGGCGAGCTGCCGGTCACTTGGGCCTCGCGCACCGAGCGCTCGGACGGCAAGACGAGTCCGGAGGAGCTGGTGGCAGCCGCCCACGCCTCGTGCTTCTCGATGGCGCTGGCCCACGGGCTCACCCAGGCGGGCAACCAGCCCGACCACCTCGAGGTGAGCGCCAAGGTGACGCTCGACCAGCGCGAGGGCGCGCCCACGGTGACGACCTCGGAGCTCACCGTCCACGGGAAGGTGCCGGGGATCGACCAGGCCGCGTTCGAGCAGGCGGCGAGCGACGCCGGCCAGAACTGCCCGATCTCACGCGCGCTGCAGGGCGTGGAGATCAGCGTCCAGCGCGACGCTGGATTAGAGGGCCGGCGGGCCGGATGCGTTCCTTGGCCGGGCGCTGCGCGCCCGTGTCCGTGGGGCCGGCTCCGCGCAACACCCATGTCGCGCGGGCGCCGACGGCTCAGGTCGCCGGCGCCCGCCGGATCCGGCCGGATCCCTGGCCGCGCGTCTCCTCGGGCTCGGGCATGACCGGGCGCGCGAACGCCCAGACGAGCATGAGCGCAGCGAACACCAGGATCCCGATCCCGGTCCACAGGTTGATGTTGATCCCGGCCGCCTTGTGCTTGACCGCGTGGGACCCGACGAGCCCGAGCACGACGCAGGATCACGCCGTAGATCACGAACAGGCCGCCGATCAGCCGGCGGATGTCGAACAGGTTGGCCTTGCGGGCGGCCTCGGCCTCTTCCTCGTCGCTGATCGGGGATTCGGGGGCTTCGGCCATGAGCTCCTAGATGAAGATGATGTTCAGCACGATCAGGAGGACGATGGCGACGCCGCCGAGCAGGTTCGGCGAGCGCCACCACAGGCGGTCGCGCGGGTCCTCGTTGACCTCGCGCTCCTCCTTGCGGGTGAGGCCCCAGACGAGGCCGCGCAACGACTCCTCGGACTTGGGCTTGGTCACCAGCGAGACGGCGACGAGCACCAGCGCCGCCGACCAGGAACGCGATGATCGCCTGCCAGAAGCTCGCGCTGAGCGCCGAGCCGAAGTGGAACACCGCGTGGTAGGCGTTCAGGCGGTTCGTCGCGTACGCCGCCGCCGTGCCCGCGACCAGGCTCCAGAAGCCGCCCCACGCGCTCGCCCGCTTCCAGAACATCGCGATGATGAAGGTCGCGAACAGCGGCGCGTTGAAGATCGAGAACAGCGTCTGGATGTAGTTCATGATGTTCGAGTAGCCCTTGGCGATGAACGCCGTGAGCACCGAGACCAGGATTCCCAGGATCGTGATGATCCGGCCGGAGCGCAGGTAGAACTCGGGCGAGCGGTCCTTGAGCCAGTAGGACTGCACCAGGTCGTAGGTGACCACCGTGTTGAACGCGGTCACGTTCGCCGCCACGCCGGCCATGAACGCCGCGAGCATCCCCGTCACCGCCAGGCCCGAGCATGCCCTCGGGCAGGAGGTTGCCGATCAGATGCGGGATCGCCGTGTTGTACTGGAGGTTCACGCTCGTGCCGCCGAGGCCGTGCACGGTGAGCACCGCGATCAGGCCCGGGCAGGATGATGATCGCCGGCAGGAAGATCTTCGGGTAGGCGCCGATCAGCGGGGTGCGGCGGGAGGCGGACATGTTGCGCGCCGAGAGCGCGCGCTGGACCTCGGCGAAGTTCGTCGTCCAGTAGCCGAAGCTGAGCACGAACCCGAGCCCGAACACCACCCCGATCCAGTTGGCCATCAGCGGGTTGGTGACGTGGCCGGGCGCGAGCCCGTGCCAGGCGTGCAGGCCGGCGTTCCCGAGCGGCTTGAACGCCTCGACCCGGTGCTTGAGCCCGCTGATGCCGCCGATCGAGTGCAGCGCGACGATCGTCAGCGGCAGCAGGCTGGCCACGATCACGAAGAACTGGAGCACCTCGTTGTAGATCGCCGAGGTCAGGCCGCCGAGCGTGATGTACACGAGCACGATCGCCGCGGCGACGAGGATCGCGGTGGTCACCGACCACCCGAGCATCAGGTGGATGATCAGCGCGAGCGCGAACAGGTTGACCCCGCTGATCAGCACCGTCGCGACCGCGAACGTCGCCGCGTTGAACGCGTGCGCGGGTTCGCCGAAGCGCAGGCGCAGGTACTCGGGCACCGAGCGCACCTTCGCGCCGTAGTAGAAGGGCATCATCACGATGCCGAGGAAGATCATCGCCGGCACCGCGCCGATCCAGTAGTAGTGGACGGCGGCGACGCCGTACTGGGCGCCGTTGGCCGCCTGCCCGAGGATCTCGAGCGCGCCCAGGTTGGCGGCGATGAAGGCCAGGCCGGTGATCCAGGCGGGCAGCGAGCGGCCGGAGAGGAAGAAGTCGAGGTCGGTCTTGATCGTCAGCCGGGCGACGAAGCCGATCCCGAGGACGACCGACGAAGTAGATCGCGAGGATGACGTAGTCGATCGTCGCCGGGTGCAGCCTCAGCACGGTCCCGACCTCCTCATGGCAGGCGGTATACCCGGCTCGCGACGGATTTAGGCCACGCGATGCTCGATCGAGCCGAGGCGCTCGATCTCGATGCGAATGTGGTCGCCCTCGTTCAGGAACTGCGGCGGGTCCATGTACACGCCGACGCCGCTCGGCGTGCCGGTGAGGATCAGGTCGCCCGGGGCGCAGCGTGCACGTCTCCGAGATGAACTCGACGATCTTGGCGCAGCCGAAGATCAGGTCCGAGGTGCGGCTGTCCTGGCGCAGCTCGCCGTTGACCCAGGTGCGCAGGCGCAGGTTCTCGGGATCGGGAACCTCGTCCGCCGTCGTGATCCACGGGCCGAACGGGCAGAACGTGTCGGCGCCCTTGGCGCGCGTCCACTGGGGCTCGCGCGCGCTGGAGGTCGCGCGCGGTGACGTCGTCGGCGACGCAGTAGCCGGCGATCTGGCCGTTCGCCCCCATCACGATCGCCAGCTCGCCCTCGTAGTCGAGCCGGCTCGACGACCGCGGGGCGATGGATCGGGCCACCCGGCGGCGCCACCGAGCCGCGCACCTTGACGAACACGATCGGCGCCTCGGGCTGCTCGCCGCCCTGCTCCTCGGCGTGGCCGGCGTAGTTGAGGCCGATGGCGTAGATCGACGTCGGCTCGGGCACCGGCGCCAGCAGCTCGACCTCGCGACAGCGCCCAGCTGTCATCGGAGCGCTCGGGCGAGCGGCCCGCGAGGACGTCGACCACGCGTCGTCGCCGTCGCGGAAGGCGACGACGCGGTCGTCGTCGAGACCTCGCCGGCCAGCGGCTCATCGCGGCCGGGCGCGCGAAACGTCGCGAGCTTCATGGCCGCGGGAGCGTATCGAGCGTCAGGCGCCGACGCGTCGGGCGCGCTCCTTCGCCTGCGACGTGGGTCACGGGCAGGCCGAGCGCGCGCGCCTTGCTGATCAGGTCGAGCTTCAGCCAGCGCGAGATCCCGAGCGGCAGCGTCGAGATGATGATCTCGTCGAAGCTGCCCATGTTGACCGCGTCATGGATCGCCATCAGCGGCTCGGAATCGCCGACGCTGCCCGGTGACCTCGCTGCCGGCGGCCTCGGAGAGCTTGGGCAGCGCTTCGCGCCACCACCTGTTCGGCCTCGTCCTCGCCCGCCTCGTGCGGATCGACCACCTTGTGCATGCCGTGCGGCTGGCGCGGGACCACGAGGTGAAACCTCGCCGAGCCTCTGGCGGCACGCTCGCGTCACGGCGTCGAGTAACCCGGGGGTCGCCGCCGTCTGATGGGCGACGACGAGGACGTTGGCAGGCTCTGCCATCTGCTGACCTCCCGAAGGGGAATTGCGGGTGGCGTGATTGTCCCACCGGGGTGCGGCGGCGGCAAGACGCGGGCACAACGGTCCACGCCGCGGCACCGTTTCGCGCCGGACGAGCGATTCTGCCCGCTCAGCGGGCAAGACGTCGGCTCGGCGAGATCGCGCGCGCCGACGGGAACGGTTCTGCCGCGGGGCGGGCGTCGCGGTGCGCGCCTACGTCAAGCGCGCCGCCAGCGCCCGCGCGCCCATGTGCGCCACCGCCTGAATCGAGATCTGCGGGTTCACGCCCGAGGCGGTCGGGAACGCCGAGCCGTCGAACACGTACAGGTCGCGCACCTCCCACGTCTGGCCGGTGGGGTCGCAGGCGGAGATCGAGGGGAAGCCGCCCATCCGCGCCGAGGCCATGATGTGGAACGAGCCGAGCGTGATCTGGCCGGCGCCGTAGCCGGCGGCGTCCGCGTCGGCCATGAACTGCTGGCGCGAGCCGCCGGCGCCGGGCTCGTAGCCCACCCATTGCGCGTGCGAGGAGAAGATCCGCCGCGCGCCGGCGGCCTCGTGGATCTGGGCGGCGCCGTCGACCCCGGTGCGCAGGTGGCGGCGGTCGAACTCCGACAGGGCGTAGCGGACGATCGGCTCGCCGTCGCGCCCCACGCGCACCTCGCCGCCGTCGCGGTCGCGGAGCAGCGCGCCGATCGGAACCGTGCTCGACATCCCCTCCATCAGCGCGAAGTGCTCGCGCGCGCCGCGCCACGGGCTGAACGGGATGAACAGGTGGGGATGCTCGGCCGCGGTCTCGTACTTGAGGCCGTAGCCGTCGTTCAGATACCGGTGCTGGTCGGAGTAGAGGGCCTGCATCACGCCCTCCCACGGCTTGAGCTCCTCGTCGTAGACGCCGAACACGACGCCGACCGGGTGGAGCTTCAGATGGCGGCCGATGTTGGGGTTCTCCAGCCCCGAGCGCCTCAGCAGCGCCGGCGTGTGGATCGCGCCGCACGACGCGATCACCGCGCGGGAGCGGATCTTCACCTCGTGGCCATCCTCGGTCCGCCCGACCATGCCGCGCGCGGCGCCGCCGGAGACGAGCACGCGCGCCACCCGCGTGCGCACCACGATCCGCGGCGCCGGCGCGCGTGAGCGTCGGACAGCCAGGTCTTGACCACCGACTGCTTGGCCCCGACCCGGCAGCCGAACGGGCAGTAGCCGCACTCGACGCCCTGGGCGCACGCGCGCACGCCGCGGGGCATGGCGTCGACGTGCCAGCCGAGCCCCACGCATCCCTCCTGGAGCTTCTGCTCGCGCGTCGAGGGCTGGTTGTGCTCCTGGTTGACGCCGAGGCGCTCCCACACCGCGTCGAGGCGAGGCGGTGTAGTCGTCGGACTCGAACGCCGGCACGCCGAACGACGCCCACTCGGAGCGCACCTCGTCCGGGGTGCGGAACGAGGTCGAGTAGTTGACGACGGTCCCGCCGCCCAGGCACTGAGCCGGCGAGCAGCGCCACGCTCTGGTCGTGGGTGGCGGTCGGCGCGCCCATGTAGAAGCGCGTCAGCGCGTCGAGCTCCGAGCCCGTGAAGTCGACGTCGTCGTAGTAGTCGCCCGTCTCGACCACGATCACGTCGAGGCCGGCGCCGGCCAGGATCCCGGCCGCCGCGCCTCCGCCGGCGCCGGAGCCGACGATCACCACGTCGCAGTCGAGCTCGGTGTCGCCGCTGACCGGCGTCATGGTCAAGCGCCCTGGGCGGAGCGTCGATGCGGGGTCCCAGCGGCCCCGGATAGCCGATCGCGTCCCAGGCCGGGCTGCGGAGCATGTAGTAGAAGAGCAGCGCGGCCTTGCGCAGGGCCTGGAACACCGCGCGCTGCTGCGGGAGGCCGGAGTCGCCCCAGCGCAGCAGCACGCGCTCGCGCTGCTCGCGCGGGAGCGAGCCAAAGCGCTTGAAGCCGGCGCCGGCCACCGCGCCGAGCGCCGGCGTGTCCCACAGCGACAGCAGCGCGGCCAGCTGCTGGCGCTCGGAGCGCCGCGGGTTGCGCGCCACCGCCTCGACCACCGCGTCGGGCACGCCCAGCTCGGTGGCGCTCGGCAGACCGTCGCCCGACGGGCAGAACGCATCGCAGATCTCCGATAGCGCCCGGTACTGACGGGCGCGCAGCCGTCCAGAAAACTCACTCATGCCAATCGGTACTCCCCTCTGGCCACCGTCACCGCGCTTCCGCCGACCACGATCCGCTCCACGCGCTCGGGGGATCCTTCCACGCGGGCGCGCAGGAGCGAAGGCCGCCCGATCTCAACCCCCTGGCGGATCTCTATCTCCTGACCGAACCCGATCCGCCCGTGCCGGGCCAGGTGGAGGGCCAGCGGCCCCGCGGCCGAGCCGGTGGCGGGGTCTTCAGCCACCCCCATCCCCGGAGCGAACATCCGCGTCTTGGCGCGTCGCCCGTCGGCGAGCGCGAAGCAGCTGACGCCCACCGGCAGCTCGCCCAGCGCAGCCATGTCGGGCTGAACCGCGGCCACCGCCCGTTCGGAGCCCAGAGCCACGTACACGTGCGTGGGACCGTTCGTGTAGGCCTCGATCGGCAGCTCGGGCCCCTCGAGGCCGAGCGCGGCCAGCAGCTCGTCGGCGCGCGCGTACGGCTCGACCGACGGGATCGGCTGCTCCATCTCTCCGTACACGACCCGGTCACCCTCGCGGCGGAGCGCCACCGGAACCACGCCGGCGCCGGTCTTCAGCCGGACCACCTCGCCGCCGGTCCGCTCGCCGACCAGGAACGCCGTTCCCAGCACGGGGTGCCCGGCGAACGGCATCTCTATCGCCGGCGTGAAGATCCGCACCGCGGCATCCGCGTCGCCGTCGCGCTCGCCGGAGACCAGGAACACGGTCTCCGACAGGTTCATCTCCCGCGCGGTTCGCTGCATGAGCTCGGTGTCGAGGTCCGAGCCGTCGTCGAACACGGCCACCGGGTTCCCCTCCAGGGGCACGTCGGTGAACACGTCGAGGATCGTGTAGGTGTGCATCGGCTACTCCTCGTCCGCCATGGCCAGCAGCGTCGTCACGGTAGTCCAGTTTCGCGCCGTGCCGCCCGAGCCGTCGGTCGGCCGATCGCCGCCGCCAGCTTCGATCGGGCGATGCCCTCCGGGTGCCAGCAGTAGAGCTCGCGGCCGAGGCGCCACGAGACGCTCGCCGCGCGCCGCCAGCCCCTCCAGACGCTCGACGGCCTCGGCCGGTGGCTCTGACTCCAGGAACGTGACCTGGTAGCGCTTGGGGTTCTCCACGACGTCGCCCAGCGGATCGCGCGCCACGACGTCGGCCAGCTCGTCCCGGGTCCGGACGACCACGGGCACCTCGAACCCGAATTCCTCGGAGATCAGCTCCTCGATCCGCCGCGCCAGCGACTTGGGCGAGCCCTTGCCGGAGAGCACGATGTTGCCCGACTGGACGTAGGTGCGAACGTCCTCGAAGCCCGCCCCGGACAGCAGCTCGCGGAGCGCCGGCATGGGCACGCGCCGTGCCGGTCCGAGGTTGATTCCGCGCAAAAGCGCCACAACCCTCGCAATCCCAGCCATTTCAGGCCCTTTTGCGGATAACTACTGAATCGTGCTGTGGCATCGCACGGAAGTCTCCTTGAAGTTATCGGCCGATGTCTCCCATGCCGAAGCGAGTTCGGCGAAATCTTTCCCTCGAAGGAGACCGAATGCCAAGCGCCAAGGACAAGGGTCGTTTGTCGGCCGAGCAGACGCTGAGCCTCTGGAAGTCCTACAAGGAGTCCGGCGATCAGCGCGTCCGCGACCGCCTCGTCCTGACGTTTGCGCCGATGGTCAAGTACATCGTCTACAAGAAGGTCAAGGAGATCCCGGCCCGTTGTGAGGTCGACGACTTCATCTCCTGCGGCCTCGAGGCGCTGATCAAGTCGATCGACCGCTATGACCCCGCCAAGGGGGCCACGCTCGAGCAGTTCGCGTGGACGCGGATCCACGGTGCGGTGCTCGACGAGCTCCGCCGCAACGACTGGGCGCCGCGCTCCCTGCGCCGGTGGGACCGGGACATCAGCAAGGCGCGCGAGCAGTTCGTGGGCCTGTACGGCCGCCCGCCGAGCAACAGCGAGCTGGGCGACGCGCTCGGGATCTCCAGCTCTGACCTTCGCACCCGTCAGGACGAGATCGCCCGCTCGCACGTGGGCTCCCTGAACGCGCTGGTGCTCTCCGACGACGACACCACGATCGAGCGGATCGACACCCTCGAGTCCGACGACCGCGAGGCCGATCCCGAGAGCTCGGCCATGCGGGGAGCGGCCAAGGAGCGCTTCCGCGAGGCCTTCGACCGCCTACCCCCGCGCGATCGCAAGGTGGCGGTACTCCTCTACGTCTACAACCTGACCCTGCGCGAGATCGGCGACATCCTCGGCGTCACCGAGAGCCGCGTCTGCCAGATCCACGGGCAGATCACGAAGAAGCTCCGCATGGAGCTCGACGTAGACGAGCAGCTGTTCAGCGAAGTCGCCTAGAGCTCAGGCGCGTCGCCCGCGGCCGGCCCCTCGCCGGTCGACGGCGGCGACCCGCCACCGGCCGAGCGCACCGGCGCCGCGCCTCCGCGGGCCGGTAGCTTCGGCAGCTCCAAGGTCGAGGCCTCGGCCGCGGCCTGGTTCTCGCGCTTGACCTCGAGCCAGATCTCCTCGCGGTAGATCGGCAGCGCCCGCGGGGCGTCGATGCCGATCCGCACGGTCTGGCCGCGGACCTCCATCACCTCGATGACGACGTCGTCACCGAGCATGATCCGCTCGCCGGCGCGGCGGCTGATTCTCAGCATGCCTCGGGAGTAGTGCACTAGTTGGCGGCCGAGTCGCGTTCGGTGTCGGGTTCGGTTTCGAGACCCGCGAACAGCGGCGCGCGCAGCTGGGCGTCCGGTGCCTGGTTGATGACCTGGTAGGCCTTGCCGTCCCGGATCAGGATCGGCGCCTTCAGGTTGGCGGTGAACTCCTCCAGCACGTTTGACGCGCGCACGGTGACGTACACGTCGACGCCCGTGGAGTCGTCGAGGCCCAGCCGCTGCGCCTCCTCCTCCGGCAGCTCGACGTCGAACTCGGCGAAGAACTGGTGGGGGTTGGTCACCGGCAGGGCGAGTGCCGGGTCCTCGACGGACTGGAGCCACAGGAATGGGGTGTCCGGATCCCGGGCGATCAGGGCGAAGCGGGATCCCCCGAGGCCGATCAGGCCCTCCGGGAACTCGATGACCGTGTCAGGGTCGATCTCAACTCGCCCAAAGCGGGGACTTTCGATCTCAAGCGTCATAGGTCTCGCGTGGCGAACTCTAGTGGTTGGCCCGTACGGCACCGGCCGTCAGGGCGGCGGCTAGTGCGGGACGTTTCGGAGCCACTAGCTGCTGAGGTAGTTCAGCAGCGAGGACTGCACGATCTTGGCTCCGGCCTGAAGCGCGGCCTGGAAGGCCGCCTGCTGGGTCGAGAAGTCGATCTCGGTCTGGGCCATGTCGGCGTCCTGGGTGTTGGAGAGGACCTGCGTGACGTTGAGCTGGAGCGACTCCAGGCGCGAGGAGGCCATCGTGAGCTGGTCGGTGACCGTGCCCATGTTCGTCTCGGCCTGGGTCAGCGTGCCGTAGTTGCTGTTCAGGTTCGTCAGGTCCGCGCCCGACAGCGCCGAGGCGTTGCCCGACTGCATGTCCGAGGCGATCGTGCGCAGGGTGTCGAGCAGCTTGCCGTCGCCCCCTCCGCTGCCGAGCACCTGCGAGAGGTCGCCGTTGACCTGGACGCTCGAGCCGGGGCCGATCGCACGCGTGATCGCTCCCGTGCCGCCCTGATAGGCGTCGGTCGAGCCCGACTGATAGGGCGCGGTCTGGACGCTCGTGCCCGAGAAGATGTACTGGCCGTTGTACTGCGTGTTGGCCACCTGCTTGATCGACTGGATCAGCTGGTTGACCTCGGCCGCGTCGGCCTGATCGTTGCTGGCGCTGTTGGTGCCGTTGGAGGCGCTCACCACGAGCTCCTGGACGCGCTGGACCATGGTGTCCATCTGCGACATCGCGCTCGTGGCCGTCTGCGTCCAGGCCGTTCCGTCCGTGACGTTCTCGTTGAAGCTGTCGATCTGGGACAGCTGACCCTGGAGCTGAAGCGACAGGCTGGTGCCGTATGGATCGTCCGAGGGCTGGTTGATCTTCTTGCCCGAGGACAGCTCCTGCTGAGTGTTGTTCGAGACGGTCCATCGACTGGGTGATGCTGGCCAGCGTCATCGCGCGACGTCATCTGCGTGGTGATACGGCCGACCATCAGGCAGCTCCGACCGTGCTGAGCAACGTGCTGAGCGTCTCGTTGATCGTGTTCATGACTCGCGCCGCGGCCTGGTAGGCCTGCTGGTACTGGATCAGGTTGGTCATTTCCTCGTCGATCGAGACGCCGTCGACGCTCTGGCGCTGGTTGTTCACCGCGGTCAGCACCGCCTGCGCCGTCGACTGGGCATTCTGGGCCGACTGGACGTCGCTGCCCACCTGCGAGACGAAGGCGTTGTACGTCTGGTCGGCGGTGCCGCCGAACAGGCCGAACGCGGCGTTCGCCTCGGTGGCGGTGTACGGCGGGCTCGAGCTGCTCAAGGTCAGGCTCGGGTTGACCGCGATCGTCGCCGCCGTGGTCTTGGTGGGGTCGAAGAACGCCGGCGCGGTGGCGCCGCCCGCGTCCGCGCCGGCGATCGCGCCGTTCACGGTGCTCACCAGGGCCGAGGCCACCCCGTTCAGCGCCGTCTGGTAGCTCTGGAGCTGTCCGGTGCCGGTGGTCGAGTCGTACATGCCGAGCAGGGCGCCGAGCGAGCCGCTCGAGCCGCTCAGGTTCGCGTCGGACACGTTCTGGCTCAGGTTCACCGTCATGCCGTTGACCAGCGGCGTGGCGTCGGCTGACGCCCCGGCTGGCCGCCGCTGCGGCGTTGCCGAAGCTCACGTTGACCATGCCGTTGGGCTGGGTTGAGACGTTGACGTTGGAGTACTGAGAGAGGTCGTCGATCAGGTTGTCGCGCTGGTCGAGCAGGTTGTTGGGGGTGACGCCGGCGGTCTGGGCCTGAGCGATCTGCCCGTTGAGCTGGGCGATCTGCGTCGCATCGTTGGCGATCTGCCCGCCCGCGGAGGTGAGCTGCGTGAACTGCTGGGTGACCTGCGACTGGAGCGTCGAGATCTGGCCGCTCAGAGTGTTCAGCTGGTTCGCCACCGCGTTGCCCTGGTCCACAACCGCCTGCTGTGCGGCGAGGTTGTTGGGCGCGCTGGCGAGCGAGTTCCACGACTGCCAGAAGGTCCCGAGGCTCGCGGACAGGCCGCTGGCGGTGGGCTCGTTGAGCGCGGCCTGGGCCTGGCTCAGGATCGTCTGCTGCTGGTTCGCGGCGCTGCTCGCGCTGTTCTGCGTGCGGTACTGCACGTCGATGAACTGGTCGCGCATGCGCGTGATGTCGGTGACGTCGGCGCCGGTGCCGACCTGGACGCCGGTGCCCGTCACGCCGGAGATCGAGGAGATCGTCAGCGCGGGGTTGGTGGTTTGGTCGACGCGCTGCCGGGTGTAGCCGGGCGTGTCCGCGTTGGAGATGTTCTGGCCGGTCGTGTCGATCGCGGCCTGGGCTGCCCGGAGCCCGCTGAGCGCGGTCTGCAGTCCGGTGAAGGCGGGAATCGTCACGGCTACACCGCCAGATCCAGCATCCGGTGACCGGTGGTCTGCGCGGCACTGGAGGCGACGCGATCGCCGCCGGCGCCGTAGCCCGCCTCGCGGCCCATGCCGGCGAGCCCGAGCAGATGATCGAGGAAGGCGAGCTCCTGGGACATCAGCGCCCGGTTGCAGTAGTGCTCGCGCTGGACGACCTCGAGCAGGCCCCGCAGCTCGGCGGTGAGCGCACGGGAGCGCTCCGCCATCTCTTCATCCATCAGACTGTCGAGCAGCGCCGGGGTGACCGATCCCGCCGCCACGCCGAGACGCGCTCCCGCCCGCTGCAACAGCGAGGCGCGCTGGGCCTCGAGCATGTGACGGCTCTGGAGCTCGGCCTGAAGGGCGCCGGTGAGCTCGACGACGCCGCGGACGTCGCGCCGGCGGATGGCCACGCCCTGCTCGAGCACGACCTGAAGCAGGCGCCGGGCGGCCACGAGCTGCTCGTCGAGGTGGACGAGGACCTCGTCGGCCAGGATCTCGTCGCCGGCCTGGGGGACGACCATGACCGTGCTCACTTCTTCGCCCCTTGCGTGGATCCGATGGACGGGTCGAGTGCCTTCGCCAGCTGGATGGCGACGCCCAGCCCGCCGGAGGACATGATGCTGTTGGTGAGCGTCTGCGGGATCATGCTCGAGAAGGCGCTGGTCGACGGGATCGCCGCCGAGCATCCCGCCGCCGCTCGAGCTCGAGCTCGAGCTCGAGTCATCCGAGCCGTCCGAGCTGTCCGTCCGAGGAATCGCTGGGGCTGGAGACGGTCGAGGCGAGCTCCTGGCTGAGCTGGTTGACGAGCACGTCCTCGAAGCCCAGGGCCTCCTGGTAGGCCTTCTTGGCCGTCGCGTCGCCGTTGCGGATCGAGGCCGGCTCGGTGGACGGGTCGATCGGGGGCAGCGCGCTTCCGAGCTGCGAGGAGTCGAATGAGATCGCGCTCATGGCTTGATCTCGTTGGCGATCTGGAGCATCTGATCCTGATCCTGGATCGCGCTGGAGGCCATCTGATAGCTGCGCTGGGCGGTGACCATCTTGGACATGGCCTGGGCCATGTCGACGTTCGAGCCCTCGAGCGCACCCTGCTGGAGCGTGGCCGCTGGTGGCCGGGCGAATCGCGCCGCTCGCGGCGCTGGCCGTGAACATGCTGTCGCCCACCGGCGTGAGGTTGTCGGGCGAGGGAACGTCGACGAGCTGGATCTTCCCCAGTTGCCTGCCGTTGGCGGTGACGGTGCCGTTGGCGGCGATCTTGACCTGGGAGGCCTGGACTCCGTGGGGGATCGTGACCGGCGGCTGGAGCAGCATCCCCTGCTGGTTGGTGATCTGGCCCTGAGCGTTCGTCTCGAGCACGCCGTTGCGGGTCAGGCCGATCGTGCCGTCGGGACGGCGCACCTCGAGGTACCCGGGACCCTGGATGGCCACGTCGAGCGGGCGGCCGGTCTGCTGCATCGCGCCCTGCTCCTGGCTGCGCCCGACCACTTGGGCGGCCGCGCCGGCGCCGGTCGGGACGTTGCCCGCGTAGCCACCGCCCGAGTAGAGCAGGTCGTGAAAGCCGAGGATCTCGCTCTGGTAGCCCGGCGTGTCGACGTTCGCCAGGTCGTTGGAGACCGCATCGAACTGCTGCTGCTGGGCCTCCATCCCCGAGGCCGCGGCGTACAGACCTTCAAGCATCAGCTACCTCCCAGCGAGGCCACATTCTGTGCGCTCTCCTGCATCGTTCCGTCGATCGACTGGATCGCGTTCTCGCCGGACTGATAGGTCCGCAGCGAGGTGATCATGTCGACCATCGTCTGGACCGGATCGACCCCCGACTGCTCGAGCTCGCCCTGGCGGACCGAGCCGGTGCCGCGTCCGGCCGCCGTTCCCGTGTAGTTGTTGTTGCCGGCCTTGGTGGCGCCAGTGACGTTGAAGACACCGAGCGAGGAGGGCGCGACCGTCCCGGCCGAGCTGACGGCGATCGGCGCTCCGTTCTGGGAGAGCACCTGGTTGCCGAGCGAATCCACGAGCAGGCCCTGGGCGTTTGACTGGAACTGCCCGTCGCGCGTGTACTGCACGCCCTGAGGCGTGCGCACGGCGAAGAACCCGCTGCCCTGGATGCCGAAGTCGAGCGGCTGCCCGGTCTGCTGGAGCGGCTGGGCGCTCAGGTTGGTCACCGGAGCTCCCGAGGCCGACCCCGGTCGAGATCGAGCCGATCGTGCTGCCCGGTGGCGGTGTTGGCCAGGAGCAGCGAGCCGAAGCTCTGCTGCGGCGATTGATCCGTCTTGTATCCAGGCGTCGAGGCGTTTGAGAGGTCGTTGGAGAGCTGGTCCTGGCGCACCTGCTCTGCCTGCATGCCAGACGCTGCGATGTAGAGACCGACGTCCATACGTTCGCAGTGATCGCCTGTGTTGCATGATCCTTGAGCCATGGATCCGATCGCGATGGACGTTCGTCTCATCAAGGCCGTGCTCGGCAGCGAGCTGCGGATCGCCCCCGGCCGGATGATCGCGGCCCGGGTGGTGAACGCCGACGGGCGCGGGCGGGGCGTGATCACGATCGCCGGCGAGCCGCTCGAGGCCTCCCTCCCCGAGCACCTGCAGCCCGGCCAGGAGCTGCGGCTCGTGGTGCGCGAGGTCAGCTCCGAGCGCGTCGTCCTCGGCCTCGCCGACCAGCTCACCGCGACGCAGCGAGGTGCCGCTGCCGGGCGGAGGCTCGTTCCGCGTCAGGCGACGAGGACTCCTCGGGCTCCGGGGGTGCCGGCGCACGGCCCGGCGCTCAGACGCTCTACCCTCCGATACGACGCCCCCGCCCTGGGCGCGGTCGACCTGCGCTTCGAGCTCTCGGCCGGATCGCTGCGCGTGGCCGTGGCGCTCGCCCCCGGCCAGCCGCTGGCGAGCGCTCAGGAGCGGGCGGGCGAGCTGCAAGACGCCTTGCAAGGCGCGGTCGCGCAGGCGGTGAGCGTCAGCGTCGAGCCGCGACACGACCCCCTCGACCTGTATGCCTGATCCGACCCCGGCGCCGCGCCACGGCGCTGCACTACGAGCCCGGGACCCGGGCGCCGCGGGTCACCGCCACCGGCAGCGGGCTCGTCGCAGAGCGCATCATCGCGGCCGCGCGCGAGGCCGGCGTACCCGTGCGCGAGGACCCCGCCCTGGCCGAGGCGCTGAGCAAGCTCGAGCTGGGAAGGGACGTCCCGGAGGAGCTCTGGAAGGCGGCCGCCGAGGCCCTCGCCTGGGCCTACCGACTCGACGCGCAAGCCGCGAAGCAGATAGGCCCTCAGGTTTCTCGGCGAGCTGCCGATCACACCGGAAGCCCTCCCCCTCGGAAGGTGGTTCCCTCGCATGGCTCTTCGCCTTACTGGTACATCCCTGCCTGCGCCAGATTTCGCGGCCGGCACGCCCGGTCGACTGCCGAGCACCGGCCCGGCTCTGCGCGCCCATCTCCAGGCTCAGACCGCCCGGCTCCTGTCCGCGGGCAACCTCGACGCCTACCGCGACCTGTTCGCGCGTGTGAACGAGCTCGAAGACTCCCAGCTCCGCCACTTCGGACGCGTGATCCTCCTCGAGGGGGGACTGTCCGCAAGCCCGAGCTCCTCGGCCCAGACGCTGGCGCTGTTCGTCACGATCGCGCAGGCCGGCCTCGACATGCTCGAGGATGAGCCGCGCGAGCCGATCCTCCTCAACTACGTCGCCGTCGCGCTCTACGAGCTGTGGAGCATCGACGCCGCACGCGCGCTGTTCGGGCCGCGCAACGGCTCGATCCCGAGCTTCCCAACGTGCGTGGCAACCTCGCCGCGTGCAAGCGCCGCGCGCGTGAGCTCTCGCGCGGACGGGCCAAGCGGCCGCTCCACGCCGCGCTTCCCGCGCTCGCCGCCCGAGCCAAGCGCGTCGCCATCCAAGGCCCATCCCGCCAACGGCCTGAAGCTCAGCCTGTGCATGATCGTGCGCGATGAGGAGGAGATGCTTCCGCGCTGCCTCGCCGCAGCGGCTCCCGCCGTCGACGAGATCGTGATCGTCGACACCGGCTCCACCGACCGGACGATCGAGATCGCGAAGTCGTTCGGCGCGCGGGTGATCGAGCGCGAGTGGACCGGGTCGTTCTCCGAGGCGCGCAACGCGTCCTTCGAAGCCGCCACCGGCGACTGGATCATCTACCTCGACGCCGACGAGGTCCTCATCGCCGAGGACGTCGACCGGCTGCGTTCGCTCACCGGCCGGGTGTGGCGCGAGGCCTTCTACCTGGTCGAGACCAGCTTCACGGGCGAGTCCGGCGACGGCATGGCGGTCACGCACAACGCCATGCGCGTGTTCCGCAACCGCCCGAACTATCGCTTCGAGGGGCGCCTGCACGAGCAGATCGCGCATACGCTCCCCACGTACGTCGCCCGGCCGGATCGAGCACACGTCGGTCCGCGTCGAGCATTACGGCTACCTCGGCGCCGTCCGCGACGCCAAGGAGAAGTCGCGCCGCAACATCGAGCTGCTCCGCGCGCAGGCGGCGGAGGGGCCGGCGGACGCCTTCCTTCACTTCAACCTGGGTACCGAGCATGTGGCCGCCGGCGACGCCGCCGCCGCGCTGAGCGAGCTCGAGCGCGCCTGGAAGCTGATCAAGGAGGGCAGCGAGGAGTACCGGGACTACACGCCCTCGCTGCTCGTGCGCCTGGTCGGCGCGCCTGCGCACCTGCGGGCGGGCCGCGGACTCGATCGCGCTCGCCGACGAGGGCCTCGAGCTGTTCCCCGGCTTCACCGACCTCGTGTTCGCGAAGGGACTTGCGCTGCTCGCGCTCGGCCGTGAGCGCGACGCCGTCGCCGCCTGGAACCAGTGCATCGAAATGGGCGACGGTCCCGCGCTGTACGGATCGGCCGTCGGCTGGGGCACGTTCATGCCCCGTGTCGTGCTGGCCGAGCTTCACGCCAAGCGCGGCGAGCTCGATCAGGTTCGAACGCTGCTCGAGTGGTGCATTCGCGAGCATCCCGAGTTCACCGGCGTCGTCCAGCCCTACGCCGCGGTGCTGCTACGCGCGGGCGTCGCGCCGGACGAGGTGGTGGCCGAGATCGAGCGGCGGGTGCCCGACGCGACCGCGAGCGTGCGCTTCATGCTCGGAGCGGCGCTGTTCGCCGCCGGCGCGATGGAGGCGGCCGAGCGCCAGTACCGCGAGGTGCTGGGCAGCCGCCCGCACAACGCCCAGGCTCGGGCCCAGCTGACGGAGACGTTGCTGCACCAGCGCCGCTACGACGAGGCGGCCACCGAGGCCACCGTGATCGGCGAGGATGACGCGTTCACCGCGCTCGGCTGCCGGATGGAGCTGTGGGGCCTGATCGCCGGCGGGGACCTCGCCGGCGCCCGCACGGCCCTCGGGCGCGCCCCGGGAGCCGGGATGTCGGCGTCCGAGATCGCGGTGTTCAGCGGCTGGCTCGAGCTCGCCGAGGGTGCGCCGGAGCCGCGGCGGCTGTCCGTGGCGTCGGTCCCGCTGCTCGGCGTGATCCTGGACACGCTGCTGAGGGCGCACGACTTCGAGACCTTCGAGACGCTCACGACGCTCCTGGGCCGCTCGGAGTTCCCGCCGCGCGAGCGGCGCGAGCTGCTGGCCAACATGTACCTCGAGCACGGCTTCCTGGCCTCGGCCGCGCAGGAGTGGATGGCGGTGTGCGAAGCGGACGGCGACGCCCGCGCCTTCCACGGCCTGGCCCAGGTCTCGGTCGCGAACGGCCAGCTCGAGGACGCCGCCGTGTTCGCCGAGGAGGCGGTCCGGATCGATCCGGACCAATCACGCCGCGCGCGAGCTCCTGGACCGCGCCCGGGCGACAGTTCCCATCCCCGCAT
This sequence comes from uncultured Solirubrobacterales bacterium, assembly GCA_963710305.1. GTDB lineage: Bacteria > Actinomycetota > Thermoleophilia > Solirubrobacterales > Solirubrobacteraceae > Palsa-465. The sequence goes on from CAVPZV010000013.1 coordinate 149,752, forward strand.
AGGAGGAACCGGACCCACTCAGACGCTTAGCTTGCCGGCTCCCGGCGGAGCCGCCACACGGACAACTGAAGCAGATTGCCGAAATCGGGCTCAAGTTCTCCGCGATGCGATCGATTACCCCACCTGGACGGACTACATATCTCCGCCCATCAGGTAGGAACCGCCGCATCCAAGGAGGAATGCACAATGAGCTTCGATATCACTTCGGTGGCCAGGACGGCTGCCGCAGTGCCCGCACCGGCGACCCAGGCCAAGAACGTGGAGGCCGCCGCGTCCGCATCTTCAGCGGACTCGGTGACCGTCGACACGATTCCCTCGAGCCCTCCCCCGGAGGTGCACGACGCGATGGCCGTTGCCGATCAGGCGTACAAGAACCTGAAGGACAACGGGAGCGAGCTGCGCTTCAAGGTCGACGAGGCCACCGGCAAGCTCGAGATCCAGGTCCACGACACGCACGGCAACCTGCTGTTCACCCTCCCCCCGCACAAGGCGCTGGAGGTGGCGGAGGGGGGCTCCCTGCAATAAACGCATAGAGATCGAAAGCCATGTCAACGTCATCCGTCAGCTCGAGCACGTCCACCGCGACGAGCGCGAACCAGTTCTCGACCGGTTCCACGCTGCAATCGCTGGGGACGCGGCTCGCCGCTCCAGGTCACCGGGCTCGCGTCCGGCCTCGACACCAACGCGATCGTCACGGCGTTGATGCAGGCCAACACGCAGCGGGTCACGAACCTGACCAACCAGCAGACCGGGCTCACGGCCAAGAACACCCAGCTGGGGACCATCCAGACGGCGCTCCAGTCGGTCGCCAGCGACGCCATGGCGATGTTCGACCCCTCGCTCTACGCCAAGACGCAGACGGTGAGCTCGACCAACTCCACGTTGGTCGGCGCCACCGCCGTGAACAAGAACGGCGCGGTCCAGGGCGGCTACCAGGTTGGCGTGACCCAGCTCGCGACCTCGGCCCAGCGGACGTTCACGTACACCCCGCCGGCGACGGCCGACACGGTGACGATCGACGGCCAGGACGTCCCGGTCGCCGCCGGCGCTTCGATCCAGACGTTCGTCAGCGCGATCAACAACAACAACAACCTCGACGTCTGGGCCACGGCCACGGACAGCGGGACGGTCGTGCTGTCGGCGCGCGCCACCGGGCAGCAGGCCGGAAGCTATATCCAGGTCTCCGAGTCGAACGCGACACCGTCGCTGACGGAGCAGGCCTCGCTCGCGCAGGCGGGCCAGAACGCCCAGTACACCGTCAACGGCGTGTCCGGTTCCTCGGCCTCGAACACGGTCACGAGCGCGATCCCCGGGGTCTCGCTCAGCCTCAACGGCCTCACCACCTCCAGCGGCACCGTGACCGTCGACGTGAGCTCGCCGGTGGCGAACACCGACAACATCACGAACGCCGTGCAGCAGTTCATCAAGGACTACAACTCCGCGATCACCCAGGTCCAGACCCAGCTGGCGCAGAAGCCGTCCAGCAGCGATCCCACTCAGGGCACCCTGTACGGCGACTCGGAGCTGAACGACCTGCTCGCCCAGATGCGCACCGCGATGTACGCGACCGGGAGCGGCCTCCCGCAGGGCATGGCGACCATGCTCGACATCGGCGTCAGCACCGGCGCCTCGACCGGCTCGGGCCCGTCGCAGAACACGCTCAGCGGCCAGCTCACGCTCGACCCGACGGCCCTGGCCTCGGCGATTCAGAACAACCCGACCGGCGTCGAGGCGCTGATCGGCAAGTGGGCGAACTCGTTCTCGACGATCGTCAACACGGCGGCGGGCGGGGGCGGGACGCTCGCGCTGCGGATCCAGGACGACAGCCAGCAGAGCTCGAACCTGGCCACCCAGATCACCAACCTGCAGGCGGCCAACACCCAGAAGCAGAACGCGCTCGTACAGGAGTTCGCCCAGATGGAGGCGGCGCTCTCCGACAGCCAGTCGACCAGCACCTGGCTCACGAGCCAGATCAACGCGCTGCCGACGATCCAGTAGCTCTGGACGTTCGCCGCCTCGGACGTTTGTCGTCCAGGCCTCGCCCGCGGTCACGCTGGGCGTGTCCGATGCCGAAGCGGGTTCTGTCTGCAATCCCGGAGGTGGCACCGCCGTCGCCTCCCCCCGCGAAGGGAGCTCCTCATGCTCGATTCCACCGCTATCTCGCCGGACCTGGAGGCGTTGCAGGTCACCCATCGCGACTTCGACGCCGGCGTGTGCTCGCTGGCTGTGGCGGGTGAGATCGATCTCGCCTCCGCCCCGGTGCTGAAGGGAGCTCTGCTCGCCCGGCTCAGCGTCGGCGCCACCCGGCTCGTGCTCGACCTCTCAGGGGTCACCCACATGGATTCGACCGGCCTCGGCGTGCTCGTCGGGGTTCAGCGCCGCCTACCGGAGGACGGCGCGATCGCGATCGCCGGCGCCACACCCGCGGTCCGATCCCTGTTCGAGCTGACCGGCCTCGACCGCTGCTTCGAGCTGTTCGCGACCGTGGACGCGGCGCTGGCCGAGGTGACCACGCCGGCGCCGATCCGTCCCGGGCTGAACCGTGACGCCGCCCTCGTGGTCGGTCTGGCCGCGACGGCGATCCCGTTCGCCGACACGCGGACCGCCGAGTCGGAGCGCTGGCTGCGCGTGCTCAGGCTCCACGGCGACGCCGGGCGCGAGCTGACCCTCCTGGGCTTGGGCGAGGCGCCCCTGGCCCGGATCGCCGCCGGTCCGGACGATGGCCCGCGCGGGGCCGAAGCGGTGGCGAGCGTGATCGAGTGCGCCACGCGGCTCGCCGCCGACCGAGAGCTGACCTCGGTCGGGACCGGCGAGCTCCTGGCCGGTGTGATGGTCGTCTACGGCGAGGACTTCGACCGCGTGCTCGAGGCTCACGGCTCCGATCGGAGCGAGCTGATCGACCACCTCGACATGAACGGCTGGAACTTCGCGGGCGCCTGACCTCCGCCACCGGGTGGCCAGACGATCGCCTCCACGCCGGCGAAGGAGATGATCCGCTCGACGCTCCGGCTCACCCGCCGGTCCACCTCGAGCCTCCAATCGGAGCGGCGGCCCCTCCTCAGCGCGGCCAGGATCGCGTCGAGGCCGCACAGGTCGATGAATCGCAGCTCAGAGAGATCGAGTCGCGCCGGCGTGCGCGTCTGCTCCAGCTGAGCAAGCCGGCGCGCCAGCTCCTCCGCCACGGCGATATCCACTTCGCCGAGCAGCGTCAGCCGTCGCGCTCCGTCGGGATCGGTGCCCTCCCGGCACTCGAACCGGAGACCTTCACGTCTGTTCTCCATTTGTTCGACACCCCCAGGGCAGGGTTGGGTACGTCGTTCCGAGGCCCCCCTGCGTTGCCGCGGCCGCTGTCGTTCCAAAACGACTGCGCAGGCGGAAACTTGCGCAAAGAAATCGGCCGTCCAGAAGTGCGTCCAGGACAGCTTCAGCTTCGGCGGCGGGGGGTCGATTACCCGGGCCAATCGGGACCGACGCGTCCTGCCCACCCACACCCTCGTAGGAGAATCCCTGTCAATGTCGCCAGCCGCCGCCGCCCCTCAGGCCTACCGCGAGAGCTCAGTGATGAGCGCCCCGCCCGAGGCTCTCGTCGTGATGCTGTACGACGGGGCCCTGAGGTTCCTCTTTCAGGCCGCCGTCCTGATGCGTGAGAAGCAGATCGAGCCGATGCATCGCAAGCTCCGGCGCGCCGAGGACATCATCCTTCACCTGCGCGACGCGCTCGATATGGAGCAGGGCGAGATCTCCGAGCGCCTTCACGCCATCTACATGTTCTGCCTGCGCCATCTTCGCCAGGCCCGGCTGGACCAGGATCCGGGCAAGGTCGAGGACGTCCGCAAGCTCCTCTCGGAGCTGCGCGAGGCCTGGGCGACGATCAGCCAGCAATGACTCCCCCGGAGGCTGCGCCCTACGAGACGCTGGCCCGGATCCTCGAGCGTGAGCTCGAGGTGCTCGGCGCGGGCGAGCTGGACAAGCTCGACGCGCTGAAGGGCGAGCGCGAGGCGCTGATCGCGACCCTTCCTGCGGTGCCGCCCGCGTCCGCCCGCCCCGCGCTGGAGCGCGCGACGCTGACCCACAAGCGCGTGCAGATCGAGGTCGTCCGCCGGCGCGAGGCGATCGTGCTCGAGCTGGCCCAGGTCGAGCGGGTGCGTCGCGTCGCCCACGGGTATGCGCCGCCGCGGAGCACGCCGTCCAGCGTGTACGCGAGCGCGTAGCGCTCATCTCAAGAATTTCCTGCTTTTGCCGATCTGCCGGGCATGCGTCTGGTTTCGATCTCCAAGGTGCCGCTCGGGGCCAAGCTCGGGCGGGACATCCTCACCGGCCGCGCCGACGGCGCGCCGCTGCTGCGGGCCGGCGTCACGATCGACCAGCGCTACGTCGAAGCGCTGAAGAAGACCGGCATCCACGCGGTCTACGTCGATGACGCCTTCAGCCAGGGGATCGCTCCCGAGCCGCTGGTCACCGAGGAGGTGCGCCTGGCCGCGACGCGCCAGGTGGCGGGCGCCTACGAGGGCGCCAAGCGCTCGTTGATGTCCGGGCGCCCGCTCGACAAGGCCTCCACCGACGCGCTCGTCGACGTCGTCTCGAAGATCCTGCGCGAGATCGAGAACTCGGGGTCGACGGCGCTCGTCCTGTCCGACCTCGCCTGCGCCGACGCCTACACCTTCCAGCACTCGATCGATGTCACCGCGCTCGGCCTGCTGCTCGGACAGCGGATGTTCAGCGAGCACGGCTGGCTCGACTATCGCGGCGTGCGCCAGCACGTCCGCCGCGACGAGCGGCTCTCGCGCCTCGGCATGGGTCTGCTCCTGCACGACATCGGCAAGCTCGCCATCGGCTCCGAGATCGTGAACAAGCCCGGCAAGCTCTCCGAGGCCGAATGGAAGCTCATGCGCAGCCACCCCCGGCTCGGCGTCGAGCTGCTGCGTGACACGAGCGCCTGGTGCCCGCTCGTGCAGGCCATCGTCCTGCGCCACCACGAGCGCTGGGACGGCAGCGGCTATCCCGACGGCCGGCGCGACACCGAGATCCACGAGATGGCGCGGATCGCCGCCGTGGCCGACGTCTATGACGCGATCACCTCCGAGCGCCCCTACGCGCCCGCGGCGCCGGCCCACGTGGGCGTGCGCGCGATCCTGGAGGGCGCCGGGTCGCAGTTCGACCCGACCATCTGCGAGGTGTTCGGTCGCGTGGTGGCGCCGTTCCCGCCCGGAGTCGAGCTCGAGCTCATCGACGGGCGGCGCGGATACGTCGTGAGCGTTCCCGACGGCGCACTCGACCGCCCGGTGGTGCGTCTGAGCGACGGCCAGGAGATCTCCCTGATCGCCGATCCGAGCCTTCAGATCGTCGGTTGGGAGGACGCTCCGAGCGCCACCGCCCCGGTCATCGCCGCCTAGGCGCCGAGCGCCGAGACTCAAGACCTGCCGCGACAGGCCGATCTAGAGCGTGTCCGCCTCGAAAAGGAAGTGCCCCCCGATGAAGTTCATCCAGTCTTCGCTGCGTCGCCAACTGCTCGCGGCATTCACCGCCGTCACGGTGCCGTTCCTGGCCGCGGTCCTTGTCGGATACTCCGATCTTCCGCACGGCTCCTCCGCCCGGACACTGATGCTCGTACTGGCGATCGCCGCCCTGCTGCTGGCCGGAGTGGTCGGGTTCCTGATCGCCCGGGACGTCGGGACCCGCGCCAAGCAGGTACTGGACGGGATCACGGGCCTCAACTCGGTATGTCTGACCGGACTCGGCAACGGCCTCGATGCGATGGCGAGCGGCGACCTGACCGTCGACGTTCAGGCCCGGACCCAGCCGATCGCCACCACCCGGACCGACGAGCTCGCCGAGCTGACGCGGACCTTCAACGCGATGCTCGAGACCGCCCAGCGCAGTCTGGCCGCTTACAACAACACGCGCGGCAAGGTGGCCGAGATGCTCCAGGCCATCGGTCGCACCTCCGAGCACATCGCCTCGGCCTCGCAGCAGATGGCGAGCACGTCCGAGGAGGCCGGCCGCGCCGTGGGTGAGATCGCCCAGGCCGTCACGTCGGTCGCCGAGGGCGCCGAGGACCAGGTCCGCTCGATCGGCGAGGCCCGGCACCTGAGCGACGAGGTCGCGGCGGTCACCCAGGCCACGTCCGAGGGCGCCGAGCAGACCGCCCAGGCGGCCGCGCAGGCCCGCGACCTGGCCGTGGAGGGCGCCCAGGCGGTCTCCCACGCCACCGAGGCGATGAACGCCGTGCGCGAGTCGAGCACCGAGGCCAGCTCCGCGATCCGCTCGCTGGATGCCAAGAGCGAGCAGATCGGCGAGATCGTCGACACGATCACCGGCATCGCCGAGCAGACCAACCTGCTGGCGCTGAACGCGGCGATCGAGGCGGCACGCGTCGGCGAGCAGGGCCGCGGCTTCGCGGTCGTCGCCGAAGAGGTGCGCAAGCTCGCCGAGGAGTCGCAGTCCGCGGCCGAGTCGATCGCCAAGCTGATCCAGGCCATCCAGCACGAGACCCGGCACGTCGTCGAGGTCGTCGAGCAGGGCGCCCAGCAGACCGCCGACGGTGCGGCCACGGTCGAGCAGGCCCGGGACGCCTTCGCCCGGATCTCACAGGCCATCGAGGACATGACGGCCCGCGTTCAGGACATCGCCGGCTCGATCCAGCACATCGCCCACGCGGGCACCCGGATGCAGGACAGCATGACCTCGGTCGCCGCGGTGGCCGAGCAGTCGAGCGCGTCCACGCAGCAGGTGGGCGCCTCGACCGAGCAGACGACCGCCTCGGCGCAGCAGATCGCCGCCTCGGCGGGCGATCTGGCCCGGACCGCCGAGGAGCTCGAGCGCCTCGTCGGGCAGTTCACCCTGTCTTAGCCCTCGCGGGCGCGCCGCTGCGCGTCCCACACGATCGAAGCTGAAGCCCCCCTCGCGCCCGGCATGGATGCCGGCGCAACCGGTCTGGCGGCTCGGCCCGCTCGGCATCCAGCCTCGCCACGACCGGGCCGGCCGCCAGTCATCCGGCTGGGATGCTGCGCAGCTTTGCTGCACAGCCCCTAAAGAACCACCGCTTTCCAGCCGATCAAGGTAGAGACCAGCAAGGGATGCGGGTCGAAGCGAAGCCCACGGAGGGCGGATCTCTTCGAAACTTTTCTATGTCCCTGGTCGACACCACGCAATCTGCGCTCGAGGCCGCGATGAGCGGCTCGGAGCTCCGTCAGACGCTGCTGACGAACAACCTCGCGAACGTCGACACGCCGGGCTACAAGCCCCAGGACGTCGACTTCCAGTCCACGCTCCAGAACGCCCTGTCGAGCGGGCAGTCGCCCACCGACGTCACCTTCCAGCCCGCCACCGAGCAGACCACCACCGGTCCGGACGGCAACGGCGTCTCCCCCGAGCAGGAGGAGGCGTACATGTCCCAGAACGGGCTGCTGTACGAGACCCTGACCCAGATCGCCTCACAGCGCGAGCACATCATGCTCACCGCGATGGGCATGGGTGGCGGCTCATGAGCTTCTCCGACGCCATCGGCATCGCGGCGAGCGGCCTCACGGCCGAGCGCACCCGGATGGACGTCACGTCCGAGAACCTGGCCAACGCCGACACGACCCAGGGCGCGAACGGCCAGCCGTACCGCCGCCAGGAGGTCGTCCTGCAGCAGGTCGGCGGCTTCGGCGCAGCGCTGTCGGGCGCCATGGGCAACACGACGGCCGCGGGCATGGCCACGCGGCGGCGGCGCTGCCGGCGGGGTCGAGGTCACGGGGATCGTCAACGATCCCACGCCGAACCAGCAGATCTACGACCCCAGCGATCCCTCGGCCAACGCCCAGGGCTACGTGAGCAAGCCGAACGTCAACCCGGTCACGGAGATGGTCGACCTGATCGACGAGTCGCGGACCTACCAGACGGACATCACGGCCATGAACACGGCCAAGACGATGTACGAGAAGACCCTGAGCCTGCTGAAATGATTCCGGCGATCTCAGGAGCAATCGGGCCGCTCGGCCCGGCCGAGTGGAGCGTTGGCTCGATCGGCGGCGCTGCCCAGAACGGCATCGCCGGCGTTGACGCGACCGGCGCGACCGGCGCGACCGGCGGGAGCTTCTCGGGCGCGCTGACCGGCGCGATCGACTCCCTCGACCAGTCGCAGAACGTGGCGTCGACGGCGGCCACCCAGCTCGCCGACGGTCAGGCCACCGACCCGACCAAGGCCATCACCTCGGTCGAGAACGCTTCGATGTCGATGGACCTCGCCTCGCAGATCCAGTCGAAGCTGATCACTGACCTCAACACCATCTACCAGACCCAGGTCTAGCCCACATGCCCATCCGTCAGTTCGTTTCCAAGCTCTCGCCCAAGGGATGGGCGATGGTCGGCGCCTCGCTCGCCGTCGGCATCGTGTTCCTGATGCTCGTGATGAGCTTCGCCTCCAAGCCGAGCTACTCCACGATCGAGACCGGGCTGGACCCGGCGCAGACGGGCAAGATCACGAGCGCGCTCGACGCCAAGGGAATCGGCTACCAGCTCCAGAACGGCGGCACCGCGCTGGCCGTGACCTCGGGCCAGACCTCGCAGGCCCGCGTCGCGCTCGCCACCGCCGGCCTGCTCGGCAGCTCGCAGCCCGGCTTCTCGCTCCTCGACACCCAGAAGCTCGGCGCCTCGAACTTCCAGCAGCAGATCACCTACACGCGCGCACTCGAGGGCCAGCTCGACCAGACGATCCAGCAGATCCAGGGCGTCGACTCGGCCCAGGTGAACCTGGTCATCCCCAACCAGCAGGACCAGCTCTTCGCCGACAACTCGCAGGCGGCCAGCGCTTCGGTGCTCCTGTCGGCCCCGAACCTGGACCCGAGCTCGATCAAGGGGGTCGCGCAGCTCGTGGCTTCGAGCGTGCCCGGCCTCGAGGTCAACAAGGTGACGATCACGGACGGCACCGGCGCCGCGCTGTGGCCGACCTCGAACTCGAGCGGCACCGACATGGGCGGCCTGCCCGCCGCACAGTCGGCCAACCAGCACTACAACGCGACGATGGAGGCGCAGGTCGACGCCGTGCTGGCCTCGACGCTGGGTCCGGGCAAGGCGCAGGCCGTCATCAGCGCCGACCTCAACGACAACCAGGCCACCCAGCAGTCGCTCACCTACACGGGCAAGGCGGTTCCGCTCACCAAGCAGAGCTCCAACGAGACGCTCACCGGCGGCAACCCCAGCTCGGGCGGCACGGCGGGCACCATCCCCACCGCCGCGGGCACGACGGGCAGCTCGAGCTCGAACTACAAGAACACCTCCAGCAACACCACCTACGGCGTCAACAAGACGATCACGAACTCGACGATCGCCCCCGGCGCGATCAAGAGCCAGACCGTGTCGGTGCTCGTCAACAGCACGGTGCCCGCCTCGGCGATCCCGGCGATCAAGAACGCGGTGGCCGGCGCCGTCGGCCTGAACACCAAGCGCGGCGACCTGATCACGGTCTCGCAGCTTCCGTTCGTCAAGGCGACGACCACGAAGGCGACCGCCGGCGGACCGAGCTCGATGATCGGCTACGCCAAGTACGGCGTGATCGGCCTCGGCGCCCTGCTGTTCCTGTTCTTCACCACGCGGGCGCTGAAGCGGCGTGAGAAGGAGACCTTCGCCTCGCCGACCTGGCTGAGTGAGCTGGCGACTCCCCGACCGCTCGCCGCGCTGGGCGGCGGTGGGGACGCCCCCACCGAGATCCGCCAGCTGGGGTCGGCCGGTCCCGCCAGCGTCCCCAAGCGCCAGGTCGAGCAGCTCGTCGAGCGTGAGCCCGATCGCGTGGCTCAGCAGGTCCGCGCCTGGATGAGCGAGGACTAAATTGCCTGCCGAGCTTCCTCAGTCCACCGGTGGTGCACCGGGCCTGCCCGCAGGGCGCGCGTCGGGCGTCGCCGGCCGGCGCAAGGCCGCGGTGCTGCTCGTCTCCCTGGGTCCCGACAAGGCGGCGGAGGTCTTCCGCCACCTCCGTGACGAAGAGATCGAGTCGCTCTCGATGGAGATGGCCAAGCTCCAGCGCGTCGACGCCTCCATGAGCCATTCGGTGCTCGAGGAGGTGGCCGCAACCGCGACCGCCGAGGCTTCGATCGCCGCCGGCGGCGTCGAGTACGCACGTGAGGTACTCGATCGCGCGCTCGGCGCCGACCGCTCGAAGGAGATCATCGGGCGCCTGTCGAGCTCGCTCGAGCACCGGCCGTTCGAGTTCCTGAATCGCACACCGCCCGATCAGCTCGTGACCTTCCTGCGCAGCGAGTCGCCGCAGGCGATCGCGCTGGTGATGGCCAATCTGCACACGACGCTGGCCTCCCAGGTGCTGGCGCACCTGCCCGAGGACGAGCAGGCCGAGATCGCGCTGCGCATCGCGCGGATGGGCGAGACGAGCCCCGAGGTGGTCAAGCAGGTCGAGGGCGTGATGCGCCAGAAGCTCGCGACCGTCGTCCAGCAGGAGTACTCGGCCGCCGGCGGGATCAAGTCGCTGGCCGAGATCCTCAACCAGGTCGACCGCTCGACCGAGCGCAACGTGCTCGACAACCTGACCGAGTCCGACGAGGAGCTCGCCGCCGAGGTGCGCCGCCTGCTGTTCGTGTTCGAGGACATCATCAAGCTCGACGACCGCTCGATCCAGCTGATCCTGCGCGAGGCCGACCAGAAGGACCTGGCCCTCGCCCTGCGCGGCGTCAGCGACGAGGTCAAGCAGCGGATCCTGTCCAACATGTCCGAGCGCGGCGCGCAGATGCTGACCGAGGAGATGGAGTTCCAGCCGCCGCAGCGCAAGCGCGTGATCGAGGAGGCGCAGGGCCGCATCGTGGCCATCGTGCGCAAGCTCGAGGAGGCCGGCGCCGTCGTCCTGTCGCGCGGGGAGGAAGACGCTGTCCTCTGATCCCGGCACCGCGGCGCCCGCTTTCGCGTTTCGCCAGCTCGACGGTCCCGCCGCGGGTCCGGCCGGCGGGCCCGGCGAGATTGCCGACGTCCTGGCCGCTGTCCGCGCCGAGGCCGAGCAGATCCGGGCTTCCGCCCGCGCCGCCGGCGAGGCGGAGGGGCGCGCCGCCGCTCTGGCCGCGGTCCAGGCCGAGGCTGCGTCGTCTTTGAGTGCTCTGGCGAGCGCGGTGGAGAGCGCGCGTGAGCTCCAGGATCAGGTCATCGCCACTCTGGAGCGCGACGCGACCGAGCTGGCGCTGGCACTGTGCGAGCAGATCTTGGCCGGCGTCGTGTCGGTGGAGCCCTCCCGCGTGCTCGACGTCACGCGCCACGCCCTGCGGCATCTGGCCGAGCGCCGGCACGTGACCGTGGTCGTGAATCCCGCGGACCTGGAGCTCGTGAGCGAGTGCGCCGAGCAGCTGCGGACCGAGCTCGGCGGGATCGAGCACCTGGCGGTGCAGTCCGACCGGCGGATCGGCCCGGGCGGCGCGGTGGCGCGGACCGCGGCGGGCGAGATCGATGCCACGATCGAGACCCAGCTGACGCGGGCGCGCGAGATCGCGATCGCGGCGCTGGGCGGCCCCGACTCCGGCCTGGTCGGCGATGACGCCTGAGTCTCCGGGTCTCGCCCGGGTCGGCGAGGTGCTGCGCGCGTCCGACCTCTCGCGCCGGCGCGGACGGGTCAGCGACCTGATCGGCCTGATCATCGAGGCCACCGGCATCCAGGTCGAGATCGGCGAGGTGTGCATGGTCGGCGAGGCGCGCGAGCCGGGCGGGCGCGATCCGGTTCCGTGCGAGGTCGTCGGCTTCCGGGGCGGCCGGACGTTGCTGATGCCGCTCGGCGAGCTGCACGGGATCGGCCCGGGCACGGTCGTGAACCCCACCGGGGCGCCGTTCCGCGTGGCCGTCGGCGAATCGTTGCTCGGCCGGGTGATCGACGGATTGGGCGCGCCCTTGGATGGATTCGGAGATCCGGAGGCCGGCGGGTGGCGCAACACCACCGCGGCGCCGCCGGACGCTCTGTCGCGGCCGCGGATCGTCGATCGTGTGGGCCTCGGAGTGCGGGCGCTGGATACGTTGGTGCCGTGCGGGCGCGGGCAGCGCCTCGGCATCTTCGCCGGCTCCGGCGTCGGTAAGTCTTCGCTGATGGGGATGATCGCGCGCTCGACGAGCGCGCAGGTCAACGTGATCGCGCTGGTCGGCGAGCGAGGCCGAGAGGTCCGGGAGTTCATCGAGCGCGACCTCGGCGACGCGTTGTCGCATTCGGTCGTCGTCGTCGCGACGTCGGACCAGCCCGCTTTGGTGCGCATCCGCGCCGCCTTCACCGCCACCGCGATCGCCGAGCACTTCCGCGACCAAGGCGCTGACGTGATGCTGATGATGGACTCGGTCACGCGCTTCGCCATGGCCCAGCGCGAGGTCGGCCTGGCCATCGGCGAGCCGCCCGCCACCCGCGGATACACGCCTTCGGTGTTCGCTCAGCTGCCCCGGTTGCTGGAGCGCGCCGGCACGAGCTCGCGCGGGTCGATCACCGGGCTGTACACGGTCCTGGTCGACGGCGACGACATGAACGAGCCGATCGCCGACGCGGTCCGATCGATCCTGGACGGCCACGTCGTGCTGACGCGGTCGCTGGCGCACGTCGGCCACTACCCGGCGATCGACGTCCTGCAGTCCGTGTCTCGCCTGATCGGGGAGATCGCGTCGCCCGAGGTGCGCGAGGCGGGGCAGAAGCTGCGCTCGGCCTTGGCCGCCTACCGCGAGAAGGAGGACCTGATCTCGATCGGCGCCTACCAGCGCGGGACGGATCCGGTGCTCGATTCCGCGATCGCCTTGAAGGATCAGATCGACGCGTTCCTGCGCCAGCGGGTGGACGAGCCCTCCACGCCGGAGGTCGCCGACGCCCACCTGATGGCCCTGGCCGAGGCGCTCTCCCAGACCGTCGTCGTCGCCGGCGAGGTGGTCGGCCCGCCCGGCCTGCCCGCGGCGCCGGCGCCGCGCCAGGTGCCGGTGGCGCCCCCGGGTGCCGCTCCCGCGGCGATCCCCGCGCTGCAGCTCGCCGTCTGAGGCCGCGGCCGCTCTGCCGGCGGCGGCCGGCGGCGTCCCTCGACGGGGTCATGCTCGCGCCCGGCTGACGCGGCTAAATGGATCGCTGAGCGAGCGAAGATGCATTCGGTTGCGCGCGAACCGGAGTGGCTTCGGACAAGCGTCCAGCGCACTGAAGAGTCGCCGCCACCGGCCGACTACCTCGACCATGAACGGCCAGTTCCGGTTCCGCCTCGAGCGCGTGCGCGCATTGCGTGAGCGCCACGAGGACGCGGCCAAGGAAGCCCTCGCCGGCGCGATGGTGCAGCACACCCGCTGCGCCGACGCGGTGGCGCTGGCGGCCGACAACGTCGTGCAGGCCCGGGCCGCTCAGCTCGAGGCCGTCTCCTCGCCGATGAGCGCCATCGACCTGATGGCGCGTCAGGCGTACCTGGAGCGCGCCGAGAAGGTCCACCAGGCCGGCCGGCGCGAGTTGCACCGGCACGAGCTGGAGCTGAACCGCCGGCGCCAGGCGCTGACCGAGGCGGCGAAGGAGCGCCAGGCGCTCGAACGCCTCAAGGAGCACCGCCGCCGTGACCATGAGCGCGAGGCCGCCCGCCTCGAGGGGCTCGCGCTCGACGAGATTGCCATCAACGGCTTCCGGAGGAACGCCGCATGAGATCGAGCTTCACGCCGACACCACCCGCCCCGGCAACCCCCGAGTTGCCGCCCGCCCGCGCCACCGACTCGATCGGACCGCCGGGCAGCGGGGGCTCACCTGGCTTCGCCAGCGTGCTCAATCACCACGTGGCCCGGACCGCAGTTGCGGAAGGCCAGCACAAGACCGCCACCGAGACCGGCGGTCACCGCGCCAAGCAGACGCATGCCCACGGCTCCGGCCGTACTCGCAATGCGGCCGACCAGAGCGGCTCCTCCAGCGACCACCACGGTGGCGGCGGAGCACCAGGCCGGCACGTACCACAGCGACCTCGCAACGGCGCAGGCCGGCGCGAACGGGCAGGCCGACGCGACGAGCGGCCAGGCCGGCGTCGCAAGCGACTCGGCCGGCGCGGCGAGCGGCCAGGCCGGCGGCGCCGCCCCCGGCAGCTCCGACCTCGGCGGCACCCCCGCCTCCCAGATGGTGCACCAAATGGTCGACCATCCGGTCGCGGGTGCCGGCGGCCGCCGCGCCGGTCGCGGGTGCCGCGGGCGCGAGTGCGGCCGCGGGAGACCCGGCTGCGTCCGGGCAGCAGTCCACCGCCGACGCCTCGGTGGCCGCCGGGCAGGCCGCGGGAGCCCTGCTCCAGCAGTCCGCGACGCTGACCGGCGCCGCGAACGCCACCACGGCGACCCAGACACAACAGCTTCAGGATGGCCAGCAGCCGCTCGGTGGCGCCTCGCTGGACAACGGCCAGCAGCCCGGGCAGGACCAGACGCTCGCCTCCGTCCAGGCGACGGGCGCCCCGGACCACCCCGGCGTGCCGCAGCCCGCCGGCCCCGGCACCGGCACCGGCACCGCTCCGCAGGGCGCCACCGGCGACCGACCCGGGCCAGAGCTCAGCCCAGGCCGGCTCGGACCCCCAGAGCGACGCAGGCGGCCAGAGCAACCAGGCCGGCGCCAACGGGCAGGATCCCCGCGCGGCGCTTCAGTCGCTGCTCGCCCAGACCCAGCCCGCGGCGACCGTCCACACCGCCTCGCAGCCGGCACAGGCCTCCAGCGCAGCCGCGCAACCGCAGAGCGCCGCCGGCGCGGCGGACGCGGCGCAGGACGCCCACGCTGAACCTGACCGCCACCGCCGGCCCGCTGACGCCCTCGGCCGCCGCCGGCGCTCCCGCCGCCGTCGCGGCCCGCTACACGGCCGTGCCGCTCCAGCAGGCCCCCGAGACCGTCTCGATGACGATCGCGGCCGGCGCCCGCCAGGGCTTCACGCAGGCCCGGATCCAGCTCTCGCCCGACGCGCTCGGCGGGATCAAGATCGACCTCCAGCACACCTCCGAGGGTGTGGTGGCGAAGGTCGTGACCGATCACGAGTCCGCCGCACAGACCCTGAGCCAGGGTGGGGCCGATCTGAAGCGCTCGCTCGAGGCCGCCGGCGTGAACGTCGTGCGCCTCGACATCGAGGCCCGCAGCGACAGCGGCGCGAGCACTCGCGACCCCAACCAGCCGAACTCGACGGCCAACGGCGGCACCGCCCGCGCCACGGGCTCCGCCGGCGCGGACGAGACCGAGGACACCGGCCGCACCGAGCACACGCTCGTGCTGCCAAGCGGCGCGCTCGTGAACGTGCTCGCGTGACGAGCTTGACGACTTAGAAAGGACCATCAGCCATGAGCATCTCCACCCCCAGCGCCACCGGGACGACCGGCACCGCCGGCACCACGGGCACGAGCGCCGCGTCGCAGTCGCCGTCGCTGAACGAGAACCAGTTCCTCCAGCTGCTGATGACCGAGCTCAAGAACCAGGATCCGATGAGCGCGAGCAGCAACGACCCGACCCAGTACATGACCCAGCTGGCGCAGTTCACCTCGGTCGAGCAGCAGACGGACACGGCGCAGTCGACCGCGCAGATGGCCTCCCAGCAGGCGACCAACGGAGCCGTGGCGCTCATCGGCCACAGCGTCACGTACACCGATCCCACCACCGGCGCCACCGGCACCGGCAACGTCCAGAGCGTGCAGATCACCTCCTCCGGTGCGACGCTCACCATCGGCGGCACCTCCGGGATCGCGCCCACCAGCGTCACCGAGGTCTCGTGAGCGCGCCGATCGCCAATGTTGCGCTGACGCCGCCCGGCGTCCTCGACGCCGGGGCGCCGCAGGCGCCCGCGACCGCCGCCACGGCGCCGGTAGGCGGCCCCGCCTTCGCCGCGGTCCTGCAGCGGATCGGCGCAGCGCAGCCGCCGAAGTTCTCCCGCCACGCCCTGGACCGCCTCCAGCAGCGGGGGATCGACCTCGGCCAGCCCACGCTGGGACGCCTCACGGACGGCGTCTCGCGAGCGGCGGGCAAGGGCTCGAAGAACTCAGTGGTCTTCGTCGACGGCACCGCGTTCGTGGTGTCAGTAGCGAACAACACCGTCATCACGGCGGTGGGAGCCGAGCACATGCGCGAGCACGTGTTCACCAACATCGATAGTGCCGTGATCGCATGATCGAGGCGCTGAACCGCGACAGCGGCTGGACCCCACGGAGGCCGCGAAAGGAAGTGATGCCCCGATGATGCGAGGCATGTATGCCGCGATCAGCGGCTTGGAAGCACATCAGACGATGCTCGATGTCACGGCCAACAACCTGGCCAACGTCGACACCGTCGCCTACAAGGCCCAGCGGACCGAGTTCGTCGATGAGCTCTCGCAGCTCGTCTCCGGCGCCACCGGGCCCAGCAGCAACAACGCGGGAACCAACCCGGAGCAGGTCGGACTCGGCTCTCTCGTCGGCTCGATCGACAACCTGATGAGCGCCGGCTCGATGCAGTCGACCGGCGTCGCCACCGACGTCGGCATCCAGGGCGACGGGTTCTTCCGCACCGCCGACGGCACGCCGCCGAGCAGCCCTCCCTACACCGCGACGTTCAACAACGTGCAGTACACGCGGGCGGGTGACTTCACGACCAACTCGCTCGGGTTCCTGACCACTCAGACCGGCATGTACGTGATCGGCAAGAACGCGGTTCCTGCCGGCACCGCGCCGAACGTCACCTACACGCCGGGGACGAGCGACAGCTACATCAACGTCCCGCCGGGATCGTCGGGCGTCGCGATCGGCCAGGACGGGAGCGTGTCCTACGTCGACGCCAACCCGAGCAGCTCCACCTACCAGCAGCGCGTAACCGCCGGTTACATCTCGCTGGCCTCGTTCCCGAACGAGGCCGGCCTGCAGCGCGACGGCGGCTCGCTGTGGAGCCAGAGCGCGAGCTCGGGCGCGGCCGTGGTCGGCACGCCGAACACGGGCGGCTTCGGCCAGACGCTCGGTGGACAGCTGGAGATGTCCAACGTCGACATGGCCACCGAGTTCACCAACATGATCGAGGCGCAGCGTGGCTACCAGGCCAATGCCAGCGCGATCACGACGGCCGACCAGATGCTCCAGACGGTCGTGCAGATGAAGCAGTAGCAGTCGAACCGGCATAGGGAGTGATGTGGATCCGGGCATGCGTGCCCGGATCCCGAGACAGGGCCTTCCGCCTGTCTCCGGCGGCGGGACGGGGCGGCATTGAGGGATGCCGTCCCCCGTCCCCCCCGCGCCCGCCGGTTCCCGAGGTCGCTGCGAACCACTCAGGAGAAAACGATGATCACCCTGCACCGCCTCGGGCACAAGCTCGAGGTCTTCCACCTCAATCCCGATCTGATCTGCACCGTCGAGGCCACGCCCGACACGGTCATCACGCTCACCAGCGGCGTGAAGATCGTCGTTGCCGAGACGCCGCAGCGCGTGGCGTCCGAGATCAAGGCGTACCGAATCGACATCCTCGCCGGCGCACTCGACCGCCGGCGCGAGCACCGCGCCGCGGCGCACGCCTCCGCGCGCGCAGCCGGCCACCTGACGGCAATCCACGGCGGCGAGGGCGCCTGACGGGACCGCTGAAGGTTTCCGAAGCCCAGCCGATCTAGAAGAGCATGAAGGCCGCAACAGCCATAGGTATCGGTGTCGCCACCGTCGGCATCCTGATGGCCGCGATGATGGACGGGACCAGTCCGGCCGCGTTCATGAACATCTCAGCCCTGCTGCTGATCATCGCCGGTACCGGCGGCGTGACGCTGGCCAGCGTCGGCATGGACGGCATGAAGCGCATCCCGGCGCTGTACAAGCTGGTGATCAAGGCCGAGCCGCAGGCGATCCAGGAGCGCGTAGCGCTCCTCGTCTCGCTGGCCGAGCAGGCCCGTCGCGAGGGCCTGCTGGCCCTCGACGCGAAGGTGTCCGAGATCGAGGACAGCTTCACCAAGAAGGGGCTGCAGCTGGTCGTCGACGGCACCGATCCCGAGCTCGTGCGCGAGATCCTCGAGG
Organism: uncultured Solirubrobacterales bacterium; assembly: GCA_963710305.1. Classification (GTDB taxonomy): domain Bacteria; phylum Actinomycetota; class Thermoleophilia; order Solirubrobacterales; family Solirubrobacteraceae; genus Palsa-465. The sequence goes on from CAVPZV010000013.1 coordinate 167,680, forward strand.
CCGAGATCGACGGCATGGCGGCGCGTCACCACGCCGGCGCACTCCCGTTCGAGAAGGCCGGCGGATTCGCGCCGACGATCGGGATCATCGGAACCGTCATGGGGCTCGTGCACGTGCTCCAGAACCTGTCGGCGCCCGCAACGCTCGGTCCCTCGATCTCCGCGGCCTTCATCGCGACGCTGATGGGCGTCGGCTCGGCCAACGTCATCTATCTCCCTGTGGCCAACCGCCTGAAGTCGATGTCGGCCGAGGAGGTGGAGCTGCGCACGCTGACGCTCGAGGGCATCCTCGCCGTCCAGGCGGGTGACAACCCGCGCGTCGTGGCCGACAAGCTCACCTCCTACGTGCCCCCGGCCGAGCGCGACTCCGTCGATGGCGACAGCGACGGCGACAAGGTCGCCGAGATGCCGGCGGCAACCGAGCAAGAGGCAGCAGCCTAGTCATGGCCCGTCGCAAGGGCCACGCGGAAGTCCCCGAGAACGAGGAGCGCTGGCTGCTCACGTACGCGGACATGCTCACGCTCCTGTTCGCGCTGTTCATGGTGCTGTTCTCGATCTCGTCGGTCAACATCTCCAAGTACCAGGTCCTCCAGCGCTCCCTGAAGGCGGCCTTCTCGGGCGCGATCCTCTCGGGCGGCCACGCGATCCTGCGTACCGGCTCACAGTCGACGAGCGCGCACACCCCGGCCACCGCCGAGGTCCCTTCGATCGTCCCGCTGACCCCGACGCAGGCCGCGCGCTCCAACAGCAGCACGTCCTCGGCCACCGGCGGCGGTGCCACGACCGTCCACAACATGACCTCCTCCCAGGTCGCGGCCGCGCTCAACAGCATGGCGAAGGCGGTGTCCGAGCAGGACGAGTTCACGTCGCTCAAGAACAAGCTCGACGGCTTCTCGCGCCAGCACGGCTTCGCGAACGAGGTGCAAACCGACATCACCCGTCGCGGCCTGGTGGTCACCGTGCTCACCGACAAGCTCCTGTTCGACTCCGGCGAGGCGACGCTGCAGCCGGCCGGCCAGCCGCTGCTCAACGAAATCGTCCAGTTGCTCAATGTCGACAAGACTCATCCGATCATCGTGGAAGGACACACCGACAACATCCCGATCTCGACCGCGGAGTTCCCGAGCAACTGGGAGCTGTCAACCGCCCGAGCGACGAGCGTCGTGCGTTACCTGATCGCCCACGGCATCAACTCCGGGCGAATGGGTGCCGCCGGCTACGCCGCCCTGAATCCCGTGGCCAGCAACGCCACGCCCGCCGGCCGGGCTCGCAATCGCCGCGTGGACATCGTGTTCGAGCGACTGAATCCCCTTCCCCCGTCCTGACCCCAGCCCCCCAAACCGAGATCAAATTGCCATGAAGAAGAAGATCCTGATCATCCTCGTGCCGCTCCTCCTCGGTGGCGGGTACGTCGCCAAGGCGAAGCTGATGCCCAAGAAGGTCGTCAAGATGAAGATCAACGGCGAGGTCTACATCCTGCCCAAGCAGTTCACGCTCAACCTGCAGGATGGCCGCTACGCCACCCTGACCGCAGCGCTCGTGCTGGCCCCGACCCAGAGCGACGGTGCCACCGCGGAGGCCGGCGCGACCAGCTCCGACGCGACCGTCGGCACCCTGCCGGAGGAGGCGGTGATCCGGGCGATCATCACCAACGACGTGACGAACCAGACGTCGAAGGAGCTGATCGACGACTCGACGCGCACGACGCTCGAGCACAAGATCCTCGCCGACATCAAGTCCCAGACCGACGACAAGATCACCGACGTCCTGTTCACCGACGTCGCGGTCCAGTAGGAGCAGCCTGATGACCGAGCCAATCGACTTCCAGCAACTCCAGACGACCGCCGAGACGCAGGACGGCCCCCGGGCCGCCGGTGACCTCCAGCGCCTGAGCTCGATCCCGGTCGAGGTCAGCGTCGAGCTGGGACGCGCGCGGATGACCGTCGGCGCCACCCTCGAGCTGCATCCCGGCTCGGTCATCACGCTCGACCGGATGGCCGGCGAGGCGATGGACCTGCTGGTCAACGGAACCCCGATCGCCCGCGGCGAGATCGTCGTGGTCGACGAGCAGTTCGGTCTGCGCGTGACCGAGGTTCTGGGCGGCGGCGCCGGCCCGGCGCCGGGCGGGGCGGTGGCAAGCGACTAAAGCTTGCCCTCCGCGCAGCCGAGAAACCAAGTAGTCATGTCCGACCAGTCCTCTCCGCGGCATCTCGTGGTGTTCACGCTCGGCAGCGAGCAGTACGGGCTGCCGATCCAGCAGGTGCAGGAGATCATCCGGTACACGGAGCCGCGTGCCGTCACCTCGCGCGTCGAATGGGTGCGCGGCGTGATCAGCCTCCGCGGCCGAATCCTCCCCGTTTTCGACCTCGCCGGCCGTCTCGGCGTGGAATGCCGAGCCGGGCGAGCAGGCCAAGATCGTCATCGTCGAATCCGACAGCGAAATGATCGGCGTGATCGTCGACGGCGTCGAGGAGGTCCTGACCGTGGATCCCGAGCAGATCGAGGAGGTTCCCGGCGCGGACACCACCTTGATCGAGGCGATCGCCAAGCTGGGCGACCGGCTCGTCGTCCTGCTCAAGTCGGGCAGCGTCTTCGGCACAGCGGAAGCGCCGGCGGCCGTCTAGCCGGATGGCTCCGGGTCCCGCCTCGATGCGCCAGCCACTTTCGCCGCCCCGCGTCGTCGTCGCCGACGACAGCGCGTTGATGCGGAGCATCGTCAGCACCGCGCTTCTGCGCGCGGGCGTACAGGTCGTCGGCAGCGCGAGCGACGGCGACGAGGCGCTGGCCCTGTGCGAGCGCGAGAAGCCCGACGCGATGACACTCGACCTGACCATGCCCGGCCTCGACGGCCTCGGGGTGCTGCGCGCGCTTCGCTCCCGGCCGTGGACGAACATCCCCGTCGTCGTCGTCTCCGCGTTCTCGGGGTCGCACGGCGCCCGAGCCATGGACGCACTGGCCGAGGGCGCCTTCGACCTGGTGGCCAAGCCGGCCGCGCCCACCGAGATGGACGCGTTCAGGGACAGCCTGGGCGCGAAGATCAAGCTCGCGATCTCGGCCCGCCGGCGCCCGCTGCCAGCCACTGGAGGCGCCGTCGCGGCCACACGTACGCGCCTGCCGCGCTCGAAGCACGCCCGCGCCGTCGTCGTCGCCACCTCCACCGGAGGGCCCCGAGCGCTGGGGGCGCTGCTGCCGAAGCTGCCCGCCCGGCTCGGACTGGGGACGTTGATCGTGCAGCACATGCCGGCCGGCTTCACCCAGTCGCTGGCCAGCCGCCTCGATCAACGCAGCCGCCTCCACGTCCGCGAGGCGGTGGGCGGTGAGCGCCTCGACGGCGGCACCGCGCTGTTGGCTCCCGGCGGCAAGCATCTGCGCCTGTCCGCCGACGGTCTCACCCAGCTGAGCGACGAGCCCGCCGTCGGAGGCCTGCGGCCGCGCGCCGATCTGCTCATCGAGGATGCCGCGCGCGTGTACCGCGAGCGGCTGGTCCTCGTGGTGCTCACCGGCATGGGCAACGACGGGCTGCGCGGCGCCCAGGCAGTCCGCCGGCACGGCGGGCGGATCCTCGTCGAGGCCGAGGAGACGTGCACGATCTACGGGATGCCCCGCGCCATCGTCGATGGCGGCTTGGCCGACGAGATCCTCGGGCTGCGATCAGATGCCCGGCGTGATCGCCGAGGAGGCAGGGCTGTGAGCGCGGTCACGCCCGACGACTACCTGACGTTCTGCGCCGGCCTTCGCCAGCTCTGCGGCATCGACCTCACGCAGTACAAGCGGCCGCAGATGGAGCGCCGCCTGCGCTCGTTCTTCGAGCGCCGGGGCACGCTTCGCCTGACCGACTCCCTGGCCTCGCTGCGGCGCGACCCCGCCGAGCTCGAGGCGCTGCTCGACCGCGTCACGATCAACGTCTCGCAGCTGTGGCGCCATCCCGAGCAGTGGGAGCGTGTGCAGTCGCAGATCCTGCCCGAGCTGGCGCGCGGCGGCCGCCTCCGCGCCTGGAGCGCCGGCTGCTCCTACGGCGCCGAGGCCTACACCCTGGCGGCCACGTGCAAGCAGACCATCCCGACCGCCAACGTACGCATCGTCGGCACCGACATCGACTCCCGGGTCGTGGCTCGAGCCAAGCAGGCGACGTTCAGCACCGAGGACGCCCGCGGCGTCGATGCCCGGCTGATGGACCGCTTCTTCGTCCGCCACGGCGAGGGCTGGCAGGCCAAGCCCGAGCTGCGCGCGATGGTCCGCTTCGAGATCGCCGACCTGCTGCGACTCGACCCCGGCGTCGCCAACTACGACCTGATCATGTGCCGCAACACGGTCATCTACTTCGCCGAGCCGATTCGGGACGCGCTCCACGAACGGCTGGCTCGCGCGCTGCGACCCGGCGGCTACCTCGTGATCGGCCCGACCGAGCGCGTCTCCAAGTCCAGCGCGATCGGCCTCGAGCCGGTGCACCCATTCATCTTGAGGAAGGCATAGTGGACACGTCCGAGTACATGCCGATGTTCCTCGCCGAGACGCGCGAGCACCTCCAGGCGCTCAACCTGGCGGTGGTCCGGCTCGAGGACGACCCCACCGACCGGCCCACCGTCGACGAGGTGTTCCGCATCGCGCACTCCCTGAAGGGCATGAGCGCGACGATGGGCTTCGTCAAGATGGCCGAGGTCACGCACGAGATGGAGGACGTGTTCGAGCTGCTCCGGCAGCGGACGGCGGGGATCGAGACCGACGCGATCGACACCGTGTTCGCCTGCCTCGACGTGCTCTCGAGTGCGGTCGACTCGATCGACTCGACCGGTCAGGAGAGCCTCGATCCAGAGCCGCTGATCTCCCGCCTGCGCCGGCTCGTCCGGCCGCGCTCCCCCGAGCAGCAGGCCGCGCGCGAGGCCGCCGCACGCGCCTCACTCAACGCCGCGATCGGGGCCGCCCAGGCCGCCGGCGAGCGCATCGTCCACGTGCGGGCGATCCTGGCTGCCGACACGATGATGCCGGCGGTCCGCGCACACATGCTGTTCGCGGCGCTCGGCGACCACGGCGAGCTGGTGAGCTGTGCGCCGGCGGCGGAGGAGGTCGAGCTGTTCGACGGTCGCGCGGTCGAGGCGTGGCTGATCAGCGAGCACGAGGAGCAGGCGATCGCCGCCAGCGCTCGGGAGGTGTCCGAGGTCGACGACGTCGAGTGCAACGAGGTGCCTCCCGTCGAGACCGCCGAGGCCGCTCCGGCCCCGGCACCCGCCCCTGCCCCAGCGCCCGTCGCAGCCGAGTCCACCGACGAGCCGGCCCCCGCCGCTCCGGCCGCCCCCGCGCCCGCAGCCCCCGCGCCCGCGCCCGCCGCGGAGCCTGTACCCGCTGCCCCGGCGCCGGCCCCAGCCCCCGCGGCAGCCGCCCCAGCCCCCGCGGCAGCCGCCCCAGCCCCGCGCCCGCCCCGGCCCCCGCGGCACCCGCCCCAGCCCCCGCGCCCGCCCCGGCCGCCGCGCAGCCGAGCACCCCCGGCCAGCCCGCCCGGAACACCACCCGCACCGTCCGCGTCGACGCCGAGCGACTCGACTCCCTGATGGACCTCATGGGCGAGCTCGTGATTCACCGCACGGCGGTCGAGGCGCTCACCCAGAAGCTCGAGGTGCCGGGCCTCCAGCAGGCCGTTCAGGAGCTGACCCGGAGCTCGCACGCCCTCCAGGCGATGGTCATGCAGGTCCGGATGATCCCGGTCGACGTGGTCCTGCTGCGCCTGCCGCGGTTGGTCCGCGACCTCTCGGCCAAGCTCGGCAAGGAGGTCAAGCTCGACCTGGTCGGCAGCGACACCGAGCTCGACCGGACCGTCGTGGACGCCCTCGGCGACCCGCTGGTCCACCTGGTCCGCAACTCCCTCGATCACGGGATCGAGCCGCCCGAGGAGCGGCTGGCCGCCGGCAAGCCGCGCGTGGGCCGGCTCGAGATCGCCGCCCGTCACGAGGGCCGCAGCGTGGTCATCTCCGTGCGCGACGACGGCCGGGGCCTCGATCCCGCCCTGATCGCCCGCAAGGCCGTGGCGAACGGGCTGATCGACGAAGCAGCCGCGGCCGAGCTCGACATGCGCGGCGCCACCGAGCTGCTGTTCGCCCCGGGCTTCTCGACGGTGGACGCGGCCACGGACGTCTCGGGCCGCGGCGTCGGCATGGACGCCGTACGCGCGCAGATGCGAAGCCTCGGCGGCGAGGTGGTGGTCGACTCGGTTCTGGGCGAGGGCACCACCGCGCAGATCCGCCTGCCGCTCACGCTGGCGATCGTCTCCGCCCTCCAGGTCGACATCGGGGGCGCGCCGTTCGCGATCCCGCTCGACCGCGTCCAGCGAACGGTCCGGATGTCCGAGCAGAACGTCCGCCCGGTGGCGGGCCGCAAGATGCTCGTGCTCGAGGACGGCGTCCTGCCGCTGCTCGAAGGCGCCAGCGTGTTCGGACGCGAGCCGACCCGCGACTATCAGTTCGCCGTGGTGGTCCGCGCGCATGATCGCCGGCTGGCCCTGGCCGTCGACGACCTCGTGGGCCAGCGCGAGCTCGTCACCCGGCCGCTGCCCGCGATCGTCGCCGACGGCGAGCCCGTGTCGGCCGGCGCCGCGCTGGCCGACGGTCAGCTCGCCCTGGTCGTCGATTGCGATCTGCTCGCGGCGAGCGTCCTCAGCGGCATTCAGCTCGGGCTCACCACCACGGGCGCGTCGCCGGGTGGCGGCGCCACCCCCGCCGGCCGGCTGGCTGCCTGACCACCATGACCCCCACGCAGGAGCACCTCCCAGTGACCCAGTCCTACACCACCATGCAGCTCGATGCGTTGCGCGAGCTGTCGAACGTCGCCTCGGGAACCGCCGCCACGGCCCTCTCCCAGCTGCTCGGGCGCGAGGTGGAGCTGAGCGTGCCCTTCGTCGTGGCCCTCCCGCTGCCGGCGGCGGTTCGGGACTCCGGTGACGAGCATCACCTCAGCGCCGTGGCCATCCCCGTCGACGGCGACCTCGATGCCGTGGTGCTGATGCTGATCCCGCCGGCACACGCCGACACCCTGTGCCGGCTGCTCGGAGTCGAGCCCGGAAGCGAGCTGGCCGATTCCGCCCTGCGCGAGATCGGGAACATCCTCGGCGCCGCCTATCTCGGCGCCCTCGGGAGCATGACCGGGCTGTCGCTGTTCCCGGCGCCACCGCAGCTCATACGCGCCGGCCTCGGGAGGCTCGTCGGCGAGGCCCTCGCCGACCGTCCGGACTCGGGCGAGGACGTCCTCCTGCTCGATTCCGAGCTCAAGGTGTCCGGCGAAGTCTGCTCACTGTCCTTCCTGCTGCTCCCCAGCACTCACAGCGCCTTCGAGCTCTTGACCCCGCTCGGGCCTGGCCGAGTCGACCGCGTGACGAAGATGGAATCGATTGGCATGGGCAAGATGGCTGTCTGCCGCGACCAGGACGAGGAGCTGTTCGCGATCGGCCTCGGGTCGTGCATCGGGCTCGCCGTGCTCGATCGCCGCGCGCGCGTGGCCGGGCTGGCGCACATCGTGCTCCCGATCTCTCCGGACGCGGACGCGGGCGCGGGCGCGAGCCGGGCAAGTTCGCCGACCGCGCCGTCCCCGAGCTGATCGACCGCATGCGCCTGGCCGGCGCCAGGCCGCGCCGGATGGAGGCGGTCCTGGTCGGCGGCGCGCGGATGTTCGACGGCGGCGAGCTGGATATCGGCGCCCGCAACGCCGAGGCGGTGCGCGAGGCGCTGAAGGCGCTCCAGGTGGAGGTACGAGCAGAGGCCACGGGCGGGACGCTCGGGCGAAGCATCCGCGTCTGCGCGGCCCAGGGCAAGGTCACGATGAAGGAGGTCGGCGGCCGCCCGGTCACGCTGCTCGGTGGCGCGGACGAGGACGACACACGCACGGAGAGCGCAATCACGTCAATCGGAGGCAAGCGATGAGCGAAGCGCTCAACCCGGATCAGATCGCCGCCTTGGTCGAGGCGGCCAAGCAGGGCCAGCTCCCGGAGTCCGAGGATGGCGCGCCGTCGCGGCGCCAGCAGCGGCTGCGGACGGTCGACTTCTCGCGGCCCACGAAGTTCAACAGCGACCAGCAGCGCCGGATCACGCGCACGATCGAGGCCTTCTGCGAGACCGCGGTGACGCGGCTGTCGGCCGAGCTGCGCACCGAGATCGAGTTCGAGACGATCAACACCACCCAGGTGACCTGGATGAACGCGCAGTCGCAGATCGCGGCCGGGTCGCTCGCGGCGCGGATCGAGCTGCAGCCGATCGGCACGCGCATGCTGCTGGCCAGCGAGCTGCCGTTCGTGCTCACCTGCCTCGAGTGCCTGCTCGGCGGCACGCCCGATCGGCCGCCGAAGGAGCGCCGCCTCAGCGACATCGACTGGGTCCTGTGCCGGCGCCTGTTCGATTCGGTCGTCCAGCCGCTATCCACCGTGTGGGCAGGAGCTCGCGGGCGTGCGTCTCGCGGTCGAGGAGATCGAGGAGCAGAACGAGTCCAACCAGCTGGTGTCGGTGAGCGAGCCCACGTTCGTGGTGGTGATCGAGTGCCGGATCAACAAGCACTCCTCGACGCTCACCCTGCTGATCCCGTGGATGGCGATCGCCCCCATCGCCGATGAGGTCGGCGGCCGCGAGCGTCCCGACGCCGAGGCCGACTCGCCGGAGATGCGCGAGATCGAGCGCGCCATGTCCGGCGTCCCGATCACGCTGCGCGCCGAGGTGGCGGCGGTCGAGATGGCCGTCCGCGACATCCTCGCGCTCGGCCCCGGCAGCGTCGTCTCTCTCGGCGCCCCGGCCGATCAGGGCGTCGCCGTCTACGCCGAGAACATCAAGCTCGGCCGCGCCTATCCCGGTGCCAACGGAGCCAAGCGTGCCGTCCAGATCTCGGGCATGGATCGGAGGTCCGTATGACCCAGCAGGAAGTCACACCGAAGGAGGCGCTGACGCGCCTCGGAACCTCGACCGCCGCAGGCGATCGAGCAGGCGCTCGCCACGCTGGGCGCGGGGGAGGTGAGCCGCGGCGAGGTCACGGTGCTGGCGGATGGAGCATCGCCGTTCGCCTCGCTCTCCCCGGGCATGGTCGCGACGAGCGTCTCCTACGTCGACGGCGTGACGGGCGCGAACATCTTCGTGCTTCCGCCGGCCGGCGCGCGCAAGCTCGCGCAGGCGATGGGCATGCCGCCCTCCGAGGATCCGGCGGACGCCGCGCTGTCCGAGCTCGAGCTCTCGGCGGTGGCCGAGGCCGCCAACCAGATGATGGCGGCGGCCTCCAACGCGATCGGCGGCGTGCTCGGCCACGAGATCGAGATCTCGCCCCCGGACACGCGGGTGCTCGAGGACCCGAAGACCGCCGGCGACATCTATGGAAAGGCGCCGCACGCCACCTCGACCACGTTCGTGATCGCCGGCGAGTCCTGCCGCCTGATCCAGCTCGTGCCCAAAGGCGTTCGTGGTCCGGATGGTCCGGGCCATCGACGAGCTGAGCACCGTGTCGACGGACGACAAGCCAGGCGCGGGCGCCGAGTCGCCGCTGGGGCTGCTCGCGGCTCTGGGCGACACCAAGCTCCGCGTGTGGGCCGAGCTCGGTCGCACCCGGATGCCGCTGGGACGGGCGCTGAGCCTGCCGCTCGGCGCGGTGATCGACCTCGATCAGGCGGCCGACGCGCCGGTGGACCTGTTCGTCAACGGCGTGGCGTTCGCGCGCGGGCACCTGGTGGTCCAGGGCGGCGAATGGGCGCTGCGGATCGACGAGCTACTGCCCTCCTCGGGGTCGTTCTTCGCGGGCGGAGCATCCGCCCCGGCGCCCCCCGCCGCGGCCCGGCCCTTCACGCCGCCCCAGGCTCAAGCTTCCGATTCGGAGGCCGAATCAACTGATCCCAACCAGCTGGAAGGAGCACTGACGTAGATGGCCCGCGTACTCGTAGTCGACGACGCCGCATTCATGAGGAAGGTAGTGAGTGACGCGCTCACCTCCGGCGGCCACGAGGTGGTCGGAGAGGCGGGGAACGGCAACGAGGCCGTGCAGCGCTACCAGGAGCTTCAGCCCGAGCTGACCACGCTCGACATCACCATGCCCGAGAAGGACGGCATCGCCGCGCTCGCCGAGATCATCTCGATCAACCCCGGCGCGCGGGTGCTCATGTGCTCGGCCCTGGGGCAGGAGAGCAAGGTGATCGAGTCGATCAAGCTCGGCGCCAAGGACTTCGTCGTCAAGCCGTTCCAGCCGACCCGCCTGCTCGAGGCCGTCGGCAAGGCGCTGGCTTAGAGGGCCGGGCTGCGCGGGCCGTGGTGCCGCCGCGCAAGCGAAGCGGTCTCCCGGAACATGGAGCGGAGCGCAGCGCGGCCACGAGCCGGATGCGTTCTCCGTGGGGCCGCGGGGCATCCATGCCCCGCGTCCGAGGCTCGGTGCGCGCCGGCTCCGCCCCCGCTTTGCACGGGGTCCTTGGGAGGAAACTCGGAAATAGTCCGAGTTTCATCCCAACCACCCGGACCCCTCAAGACCCGGCGGGTAGCGGCCGATTACAGGAAAGACTCTTCCCTCGGAGTCCTTTCCCTCGATGAAGTCGCACACGCTCACACGTGGCGTCGCGCTGTTCGGCGCCCTCATGCTCTGGCCTGCCGCTGACGCGGTCGCGGCCACCGGCGAGAACACGCCGCTGGCTCCGCTTGGCCACACCACGGCCACCCACGTGGCCTCCGGTGGCGCGAGCATCGTAAGGACCATCGCCGGCCTGTTCATCGTGATCGCGGTGATCTACGGGATCGCCTGGATCCTCAAGCAGGCCAAGAAGGGCAAGACCCGCCCGACGGGCAACGGCCTGTCGCAGGTGGCCAGCCTGCCGCTCGGCAGTGGCCGCTCGGTGACGGTGGTGCGCGCGGGTCGCGAGGTGATCGTGGTCGGCGTCGCCGAGAACGGCGTCACGCCGCTGCGCACCTACTCCGAGGAGGAGGCGCTGGCGCTCGGCCTCGACGTCCCGCCGGAGGACGCTTCGGCGCCCGAGGCGAGCGACAAGTCGGGCGGCCGGATGCTCGACACCCTCCGTCGGATGACCGTTCGCTCGTGAAGGTCGGCTCCTCAAACGCACTTCAGATCCTGCTGCTGATCGGCGGGGTCTCGCTGATCCCGGCGATCCTGTTCACGGTCACCGGCTTCACGCGGATCCTGATCGTCCTCAGTTTCGTCCGCAGCGCGATCGGCACGCAGAACACGCCGCCCAACCAGGTCCTGGTGGGCATCGCGCTGTTCCTCACCCTGTTCGTGATGTCGCCCACGATCGGCGCGATCAAGAACGACGCCTACGAGCCGCTGGTCCACCACAAGATCTCGACCGCGACCGCGATCTCGCGCGGACAGGAGCCGCTCCGCGAGTTCATGTTCAAGCAGACCCGCGCGCAGGACATCTACCTGTTCGCCAACCTCGCCCACATCAAGTCGCCGAAGACGCGCGCCGACGTCCCGACCTACGTGCTGATCCCGGCGTTCACGATGTCAGAGCTCAAGACGGCGTTCGAGATCGGCTTCTTGATCTTCCTGCCGTTCATGATCATCGACCTGATCGTCTCCTCGACGCTCATGAGCATGGGCATGGTGATGCTCCCGCCCTCGTTCGTGTCGATGCCGTTCAAGATCCTCCTGTTCGTCCTGGTCGACGGATGGGAGCTGGTCACCCACGCCCTGATCCAGAGCTTCCACTGACATGGACCAGGACACCGTAATCACCCTCGCCATTCAGGCCATCACCCTCGCGGTCAAGATCGCCGGCCCCATCCTCCTCGCCGGCCTGGTGATCGGGCTGCTCGTGAGCATCTTCCAGGCGGTCACCTCGATCCAGGAGCAGAGCCTGTCGTTCATCCCCAAGATCGCCGGCGTCGCCGCGATCATCGTGCTCCTCGGGCCGTGGATGCTCGACCAGCTGGTCACCTACACCCAGCAGCTGTTCCTGTCGATCCCATCGATGCTCGGCCTCGGATGAGCCAGCTCTCGAGCCACCTGGTCGCGCAGCTCGGCAACGGCAAGGCGGTCACCGGGTTCATTCTCGTGCTGGCGCGGATCGCGCCGCTGTTCGTGCTCGCGCCGCTGTTCTCGGCCAAGCAGATCCCCGCCCTCGTCCGCACCTCGGTCGCGCTCGGACTCACGATGGGCCTGACCGGGATCGCCATCCACGGCCAGAACATCCCGACCGATCCGCTGTCGGTGGCAGCGCTGCTCGTGATGCAGCTGCTGATCGGGTTCGGCTTCGCCTTCGTCGTCTCGGCCGTGCTCACCGCCGTGCAGATGGCGGGCGGCCTGACCGACATCCTGTCCGGCTTCTCGTTCGGCGCCACCATCGATCCGATCAACGGCAACCAGGGTGGCGCGTTCGCGCAGTTCTACTCGATGATCGGGCTGATCCTGTTCATCGTCATCGGCGGTGACGCGTGGCTGCTGCGCGGGATCGCGAGGACGTTCACGATCGTTCCCCTGACCAAGGCGCCGGCGCTCGGTCCGCTCGTGAACGGTGCGACGACGGCGATGGCCACCGTGTTCGTCTCGGCCCTCGAGGTCGCCGCCCCGGTGATGCTCACGCTGCTGATCTCCGACGTGGCGTTCGGGATGGTCTCGCGCGTCGTGCCGCAGATGAGCGTCTTCGCGGTGGCCTTCCCGCTCAAGGTCGGGATCGCCCTGCTCGTCGTGGCCGCGTCGCTGCCCTTCCTGGGCGGCTGGCTCTCCGACCAGGTGGCGAGCTCGGTGTTCGCCGCCCTGCACTCGCTCCGGATCGCCTGAGCCATGGCCAATCACGACAAGACAGAGAAGCCGACAGCCAAGCGCAAGAACGAGGCGCGCCGGCGCGGCCAGGTCGCCAAGAGCCAGGACCTCAACGCCGCGCTGATCCTCATCGCCGGCCTGATCGCGATCATCGCGCTCGGCCCGCACGTCGTCTCCGGCGTGAGTAACTCGATGCGCTCCGCCTTCGCCGCCGTGGCCCACCCCAACCAGGTCGCCTCATCCGCCGGGCTGCACGCGCTGGTGAGCGGCGCGATGAGCACCCTGCTGGCCACGGTGGCTCCGATCGCCGGCATCTGCGCCGGCGTGGGCCTGCTCGCGAACGTCGCCCAGGTCGGCATGCGGCCCACCCTGTTCAAGATCAAGCCCGACTTCAAGCGGATCAACCCGGCGAGCGGGGCCAAGAACATCTTCGGCACGCGCATCGCCGCCGAGGGCGCCAAGGCGATCTCCAAGATCACCGTGGTCAGCGCGGTTGTGGCGATCGCGCTGGTGCCCGAGCTGACCAACATGGGCTCGAGCATCGGCACGCCGCCCGCCGCGCTTGGCTCGCTGATCAGCTCGAGCGCGATGGGCATCGCCGAGCGCGCCGCGGTGGCCTACATCCTGATCGCGCTCTTCGACCTGGTCTATCAGCGGCGGCGCCACAGCAAGCAGATGAAGATGAGCAAGCAGGAGGTCAAGGAGGAGGCCAAGGCCTACTCGACTCCCGCCGAGGTCAAGGGCGCGATTCGCCGCCGCCAGATGCAGGCGGCGCGCGCGCGGATGATGGCGGCGGTTCCCCAGGCCGACGTGGTCGTCACCAACCCGACCCACTTCGCGGTCGCCCTGCGCTACGACGGATCGAAGCCGGCGCCGGTCGTGGTGGCCAAGGGCGCCGATCTGATGGCGCGCCAGATCCGCCGCATCGCCACCGAGTACAGGCGTCCCGATCGTCCCCGACCCGCCCCTGGCGCGTTCGATCTACGGGTCGGTTGAGATCGGGCACATGATCCCGGCCGAGCTCTTCGCCGCGGTCGCACAGGTACTCGCTTACGTCTATCGCATGGCCGGCCGCCGGAGGGCCTCATGAACCAAGAGACCGTCAAGAAGCTTCTGCGCCACACGGACCTGCTCGCGGCAGTGGGCGTGCTCGTCATCGTGGCGATGCTCGTGATCCCGCTGCCGTCGATGATCATCGACCTGTTCATCACGGTCAACATCTCGGCCGCGCTGGCCGTGGTGGTCTCGACGATGTACCTGAAGAAGGCGCTCGACTTCTCGTCCTTCCCGTCGCTGCTGCTGCTCACGACGATGTTCCGCCTGGCCATCAACGTGTCGGTCACCCGCCTGATCCTGACCAAGGGCGACGCGGGCAGCGTGGTCCACGACTTCGGTCAGTTCGTCGTCGGCGGCAACGTCGTCATCGGCCTCGTCATCTTCCTGATCCTGATCGTGATCCAGTTCGTGGTCGTCACCAACGGCGCCGGCCGCGTGGCCGAGGTGGGCGCGCGCTTCACCCTCGACGCCATGCCCGGTAAGCAGATGGCGATCGACGCCGACCTCAACGCCGGCCTGATCACCGACGAGCAGGCCAAGTCACGACGCGAGGAGATCGCCCGCGAGGCGGACTTCTACGGCGCCATGGACGGTGCCTCCAAGTTCGTCAAGGGCGACGCGATGGCCGCCGTGGTCATCACGGCGATCAACCTGATCGGCGGCATCGTGGTCGGGATGCTCCAGAGGCACATCGGCTTCGGCGCGGCCACGCACAGCTACTCGCTGCTGACGGTCGGCGACGGCCTCGCCGCGCAGATTCCCGCCCTGCTCATCTCGGTCGCCACCGGCATCATCGTCACTCGCTCGGCCTCCGAGAAGGACCTCGGTAGCGACATCGCCAACCAGATCCTGCGCCAGAAGAAGGCACCGCTGGTCGCCGGCGGCGCGATCTGCGCCTTCGCGCTCGTCCCGGGCCTGCCCAAGATCCCGTTCCTGTTCATCGGTGGCATCCTGGCCGCGCATCGGCTGGGCCGTCCGCAACGGAACCCCCGACGAGCTTGAGGCGGCCGCGGCGGCGGCGGCGCTGCCGGTGCCGGTCGAGCCGGACAAGCCGGCCGCCCCGCGCGAGGAGGTCCTCAAGGAGCTCTCGATCGACCCGCTCGAGCTCGGCATCGGCTTCGGCCTGGTCCCGCTCGTGGATCGCCGCTCGGGCGGCAAGCTGGTGCGCCGGGTCTCGATGATCCGCCGCCAGATCGCCTCCGAGCTCGGCATGGTGATCCCGCCGGTGCGCATCCACGACGAGGTCGACCTGGACTCCCACGAGTACGTGGTCAAGGTCCGCGGCACCGAGGTGGCGCGCGGGACGATCATGCCGGGCCACCACCTGGCCATGGACCCGGGCGACGCGGTGGGCACGCTCCCCGGCATCCCCACCACGGAGCCCGCCTTCGGCCTGCCGGCCGTGTGGGTCCCGGAGGCCCAGCACGCCGACGCCGAGGCGCTCGGCTACACGGTGGTCGACGGCGAATCGGTGATCGTCACCCACATCACGGAGACGATCCGACAGCACGCCTCGCACCTGCTCACGCGGCAGGATGTGCGCCAGCTCCTCGATCAGCTAAAGGAATCCAACGAAGCTGTCGTTACTGAAGTTGTGCCAGACGTTCTCTCGCTCGGGGAGATCCAGCGCGTGCTCCAGGCCCTCTTGTCCGAGGGGGTATCGATTCGCGATCTCGGCGCAATCGTGGAGTCCGTTGGTGACAAGGCGCGCGTCACGCGCGATCCCGGTCTGCTGGCCGAGTACGCCCGCCAGGCCCTCGGCCGCGCGATCACGGCCCCGCACCTCGCGGGCAGCCAGACGCTCCGCGTGCTCACGCTCGACCCCTCGGTCGAGCAGGAGCTCGCCACGTCGATCACGCAGACCAACGACGGCGAGTACCTGGCGATGGAGCCCACCCGGGCGCAGGCGGTGCTGGGCGCGGTCCGTGCCCAGTCCGAGCAGGCCGCCGCACGCAGCGGGGCCCGGCCGGTGCTGCTCTGCTCGGCGCGCGTGCGCCGGCACATGCGGCGCCTGATCGAGTCCGCGGTTCCGCACCTGCCTGTCTGTTCCTACAACGAAGTCGCCCCCGGCATTAGCGTCGAGACCATAGGAGTAGTCGCCGCATGAGCACCCAGACGCCCCAGCCCGCTCTGAACAACAACGGCCACGATCGCGAGCTCTCCGGGGTCCGGACCTACCGCGGGCGCAAGCTCGAGGACCTGATTCCCCAGATCCGCGCCGAGCTGGGCGCCGACGCGATCATCCTGCGCCAGCGCGAGGGCCTGACCGGCGGCGTCGGCGGGTTCTTCGCCCAGAAGTGCGTCGAGATCGACGCCCAGGCGGCATCGGCCTCCCAGGTCGACTTCTACGACGAGGATCCGGACGCCGAGTTCGAGATCCCGCCCGCGCCGGAGGATCTGGTCGACGCCGACGCCGGGCTCGAGCTCGAGCCCGCGCCCGGTCGATCCGGAGGCGCTGTTCGAGTCCTTCGCCACGCGCCTGGAGCAGGCGGCCTCGCACGTGGGTGATGTGAGCGAGATCGTCGCCGCGGTGGCGCCGGCGGGGGAGATTCCCGCGCCGGTCCCGGCTCCGGTCGCCGCCCCCGCGCCGGCCCCGGCCCCCGTTGCCGTCCCCGCTCCGGTCGCTGCCCCCGCTCCGGCCGCTGTCCCGGCCCCGGCGCCGGCCCCGGCCACCCGCCAGGTCGCTCCGGCCTGGGCCTCCACCCGCGACACCGCGAACGAGGCCGGCGAGGCCCAGGCGATCGTAGGCGAGCTGACCGCCCAGGGCATCAGCGCCGACTGGGCACGTGAGATCGTGGTGGCGGCTGCCGCCCACCGCTCGCCGCTGACCCCGCACGGGAGCCTTCGCGACGCGGTCCGGGCGACTCTGGCCGCGACCATCCCCGCTCCGGTCCCGCTCCCCGCCAACGGCGCCGCCATGGCGTTCGTCGGTCCGGGCGGCGTCGGCAAGACGCACTGCACCGCTTCGCTCGCCGCGGCCTACGCCAACGGCTCGAGCCTCGCCGCCAGCGTCGTCTCGCTCGGCAGCCGCGACTGGGGCGCCGAGCTCAAGGAGCTGCTCAAGCTCGAGAACGTGTGGGTCACGGTGGCGCCCGAGGCCGGCGACGCTCAGGCTGCGGTCGCCGGCGGACGCGAGGGTGGCCTCGTGGTGATCGACACCGCGGCCGTGAACCCGAACGACCAGGTGGCCGTGGGCGCGCTCGCCGGCGAGCTCCAGTCGCTGGGCGTCGACGCGATCTACATCTCGGTTCCGGCCACGTTCAGCGTGCGGGCCGCCGGCAAGCTGGTGGATGCACTCGCCGCGGTCGGCGCGGACGGAATCGCGATCACGCACGCCGACGGCGAGGATCAGCTGGGCGTCGCGGCCGAGCTCGCCTACCAGAGCGGGATGCCGGTCGCCTACATCCACCAGGGCGTCGACCTGCATGGGGCGATGTCGGCCGCCGATCCCGCGGCGCTCGCCGCCCGCCTCCTGCCGTGAGCAAGCTTCCGGAGCAGCCCGACAACGTCGTCCGGCTGATCGTCGGCGGCCGCGACGGCCGGCTGACCGCCCCCGACGGCGAGGCGGTCCCCGTCAAGGTGTTCGAGCGGGGCGACGCGCTGATCGTGATCCTCATGGAGATCCCCGACGGCGAGCTCGAGCGCAAGCCGCTGGCGCTCGAGTACTCATCCACGCGGGGCCTCGTGCGCTTCCAGGGCAAGGCGAAGCTCGAGGCGCACGACACGCTGACCTTCCACGTCCAGGAGACGCCTGAGGCCCTGCAGCGACGCGAGTTCGTGCGCGTGGACGCAGCACAGCCGGTCGTGCTGATCAGCGAGGAGGACGACTCGGTCCTCAGCGGCCACGCGATCGAGGTCAGCGGGGGCGGCATGCTCCTGACCGGCCCCGACGCGCTCGGGCTGGACGCGACGGTCCGCTTCACGCTCAACCTCGGCGACGGCACCGACCCGATCAGCGGGCGTGGCCGGATCATTCGCGTCGAGGGCTCCGGGCGCCGCGCGCTCGAGTACGACCAGATCTCCCAGGGGGATCGCCAGCGGTTGATCCATTTCATCTTCGAGCGCCAGCGCAACGCGCTGGCCAAGGGCGCGCGCGTGGCGCCGCTCAAGCGCGGGCGTCGTCGAACGGAGGGCTGAGATGGCAAAGAAAGCCGAGAAGTCCGAGGACAAGGGCAAGAAGGACAAGAAGGACAAGAAGGGCAAGAAGGGTGAGGGCGAGCAGGCCGCCGGCGCCAGCGTTGCCAACCATCCGCGCGCTCGCGCGGCCGTCCGCCGAGCGAAGGGCTGGGGCGGTCTGGTCGGCTTCGCGATCGCCGGCTATCTGTCGCTCAAGGCCGGCGTCCCTGCAGCGGACGCGGGTCTGCGCGCCCTCGGCGCCGGCATCGCCGGGCGCATCATCGCCTGGGCCTGCGCGGTGGCGGTATGGCGCCACCTGGTCGTCGCCGAGATCCGCGCGGCCTACGAGCGCGGGGCGGTGCAGGGCGCCGGCAGCGAATCGGGCAACAGCCCCGGTTAACGAGAAGCTGAGCGGCCGCCATGGATCCGATTCACCCGATCGTCCCCGTCGTGCCGGACATCCTGCCGATCCTGCCCACGACCAAAGCGGGCCGGATCGAGCGCGAGTCCAGGCGTCAGGCGCCGGACCAGCAGAGCCGCAAGCGGCCGCCGCGGGGCGGCGCGGCGCCGGCGCCGAGACGTCGGGTGACCCGGGCGCGCCCGGGGTGGAGCCCTACGGCGAGCTACCGCCCGGTGGCGAGGACGACGGCCTCGGCCACGTCGACCTGACGGCGTAGCTCCCCCACGCGGGAACAACGTTCCTCTCGCGGCGGCCGATCCGCCGAAACCGACTTTCTTCCCGCCTCAGCGGGAACAAACTCGTCCTCGGCGACGGGCGCGCGCCGAGACTTCGTTCTTCCCGCCGCAGCCGCCCGTTTGCGGCCTTCTACGGATCGTGAAATTCCGCCTCAAGCCAGGCACGGCTCGGGCGATAACCGGAGAGACCGGCGGCAAGGAGCCTCCGGGGGACTAAACCCAACAATCACACCATGGAGGTGTACTGAAATGTCCCTTTCGATTCTCACCAACGTCTCAGCGATGGACACCCATCGCAACCTGCAGGCTTCGAGCAACGCGGTCAAGACCGCGATGCAGCGTCTGTCCTCGGGTCTTCGCATCAACTCCGCGGCCGATGACGCCGCTGGTTACGCGATCGCCCAGGGCCTGACCTCCCAGGTCAATGGTTTCGACCAGGCCGGCCGGAACGTCAGCGACGCGACCTCGATGGTGCAGACCGCCAGCAGCGCCCTGAACAACGTCCAGAGCATGCTTCAGCGCGTCAGCGAGCTCGCCGTGCAGTACGCCAACGGCGACCTCTCCTCGCAGGACCAGACGAACATCCAGTCCGAGGTGGACCAGCTGACGCAGGAGATCGCTCGCCAGCAGAACTCGGTGCAGTTCAACGGCCTCAACCTGCTTGACGGTTCCGCTGGCACCTCCGGTGTCGGTGTCACCTTCCAGGTCGGCCCGCAGAGCACCGACACTCTGACGGTGTCGTTCGCCAACGTCGAGACCACGGCCCTGACGTCGGCCAACGGCTTCACCGGCTCGTTCTCCGCGTCCGGCACGCCGGCCACCGTCTTCGATCTGAAGACGCTCGGCTCGTCCGCGGTCAGCGACATCAACGCCGCGATCAACGCCATCTCGACGATGGCCGCGACGCTGGGTGCGGTGCAGAACCGTCTCCAGTACACCGCCACCGCCATTTCGGTGACGGAGGAGAACATGTCCTCGTCGCTCAGCAACATCCAGGATGTCGACATGGCGTCCGAGATGACGACGATGACGCAGCAGCAGGTTCTGCAGCAGGCCGGCACGGCGATGCTCGCGCAGGCCAACTCGCAGCCGCAGCTTGTCCTCAAGCTGATCACGGGCTGATCCCCCTTCGCCTGGCCGGGCGGCGCCTAGTGCGCCGCCCGGACCCGGCGAACAAGCTTTCGTCCGGTAGCCGGCGCGTCCACCGCGCAGGTGACCCGGCGACCCAAGCTCGTCCGGCTTATCCGCCGTCGAGAACAATCCGCCCTGCGATCGACACAACTCGCATCCCCGCGGGGCTACATACACCACGTCCGATTCATCGAGGGAACCGGAAGCGGGGGTGGGCTGCCTTTCTGGCAGCCCACCCCCGTGTGGGTTAAGGAGACAGTGATGCGGACCCGCTCCGGCCTGTCCCGCTTCCGCGCCTCCTCCGGGACTAAGCTTCCCCGCGGCACGACCGAGGCCACTCGCGATGCCCAGGATCGCCCATGCCCGTCCTGATTTCACACTGCACCCCCACGGAAGGGTCACGCGTTGCGCAAGCGTGAGCGTGACCATCTGCTCGCTGTCGCCGACAGCTTGCTCGACGGCGCGCGTCAGCTCCCCTACCTCGAGTCGGCGTCGGTGCGCAGGATGGCCGGCGACATTCTCGACGGGGTCCCTCTCCTCGACGCGCCGGGCTACGAGGATGCACGTGAGGAGCTCGCGCGGACAGCGGAAAGCTTGCGGACCGCAGCCGATGCCGACACGACCTCGGCAGAGCACGAGCTGATTGGTCAGCTCCACGCGCTCAAGCAGCGACTTCTCACCGACCCAGACATCACCTACACGGTCGTGTTCATGCCGTACAACGCGTCCATGTGGGACAGTTTCCACACCATCTGGGCCGCCGCCCACGCTGATCCCCGGGTGGAGGCGATCGTGGTCCCGATCCCGTACGCGGACCGGCTCCCGGACGGGAGCGTCGGTACCTGGCACGTTCACACGAACGACCTGCCCCCCGAGGTCCCGGTCACGCCGTATACGGAGTTCGATCTGCCAGGTACGCATCCTGACGTGATCTACGTCCACAACCCCTACGACGGCAACAACCGCGTCACGAGCGTCGCTCCGCAGTTCTATAGCGCAGAGCTGCGCCCGCACACAGACCTGCTCGTCTACGTCCCGTACTACGTATCGGCGATAGCTGCAGCAGAGCACCTGTACCGATCGCCGAGCTTCGAGGTGTTCGACAAGGTGATCGTCCAGTCGGAAGAGCTCGACCAACCGGTCATCGAGAAGTGGTCGAGCAACAAGGTGGTGCCGCTTGGCTCACCGAAGTTCGACTACGTCCGTACGCCGGGGTCGCCTCTTCCCCCGGAATGGACGGACGGGACGAGCGGGAGAATCGCGCTTCTGCAGGTGACTTCGCTCTCGACCCTGTTGGCCGCGGACCGCCAGGCCGTCATGCGGAAGCTGAATGAGGTCCTCGACTTGGTGGAAGCGAGCGAGGACCTGATGCTGTGGTGGCGCCCTCACCCCCTCGAGCGGGCGACCATCACCAGCATGGTGCCTGACATCGGGCCCCTCCACACGGCGTATGAGGAGCGGGCCAGGCGTTCCGAGCGCGTCATCGTCGACACCTCGATGGACCTGCAACGGGCGATTCAGAACACGCACGCCTACTACGGTCATTGGAGCTCGGTCTTCGCGCTCTTCGGGTTCACCGGCAAGCCGATGGTCATCCAGGATCCCAACGCAGAAACGAATGTGCCCCGGCCCGAGGGGCCTCCGGACGATGGCCCGGACGCTGCCCTCAAGGCATACGCTCGGATCGAATGGTTCGTCTATGAGGGCGCAATCGAATACCTGCGCCGGATCCTGAGGGAATTCGGCGGTCGGGTACCCGGGCAGCATGAGTACTTCGCGTCACTCACTGCGCACGCGGACGGCACCGCGGGCCGGCACATCCACGATTACGTGATCAGCTGCCTGACGGCTGCGTGACCGCCGGCATGACGTCCGAGGTTGAAAGCGCGATCGACGAACTGCAGCGCTCCGGCCGGCTCCAGGACGCCCAGCTCTACGCGTTCGGCCACACCGCCGCGACCGAGCAGATGCGCAGACGGCTGGGCCGATACGACATCACGCTCACCGGGATCCTCGACAACAACTCTGCCAAGCAGGGCAGCTCGCTGCACGGGGTCCCGATCATTGCGCCGAGCGCGATCATCGACGCAGGCGTGCCGTCGGTCGTTCTGATCGCCTCGCGGTTCCACAGCGAGATGCGCCAGCAGCTGCTGAATCTGAGATACGCGGGGGAGATCATCCGCGTTGGCACCGCTTCCATCGAAGCCGATGCGCCGTCCGGACGGGACCGTGACCGCGGCGCGCGGCTGCTCGATCAGATCCGCATCGCTCACCCGGACCGCCATCTGGTCGTGTGTCCGTTCGGCGCGCTGGGCGACGTGTACTGGGCCCTCGCATACTTCCCGGCCTTTGCCGCCGGCCGTCGTCTTGCGCCCGCGGTTGTGATCGTCGTCGGTGAGGGATGCCGGCAGGTCGCCCGCCTGTTCGGGCACGAGGACGTGTACAGCCTCACGCAGGTCGAGATGGACGACCTCGTGGATGCCGTTGTGGATGAGGGAGCGCGGGACGCCACGATCGCCCACCACGACCGGCCCCATGGCGACGGCGCCCCCGTCCGGGCTCTCGACGAGCGCTTCGTGCCGTTTACTGACATGTACCGGGACCTGGTCTACAAGCTGCCGGCCGGGTCGCTACCGCAGGCCCCAAGCCGGGACGTGCCGGCGCAGGCCGATCCATCGTGGGCGAGCGAGATTCCCCGCGGCCGGGCTGTGCTGCTGACCCCTCACGCCAAGAGCGTCGTGCCCGTTCCATGGTCGTTCTGGGAGCAGACCGCCGAGCGCCACCTGTCGCAGGGAGACGTCGTCGCCACGGTCGTGCATGGTGACGAGGATCCGGTACCCGGGACGCCGGCGCTCGAGATTCCGATACCGGAGATGCTCGATGCCGTGGAGCACGCGGGCACGTTCATCGGCCTGCGCAGCGGGCTCTGCGACGTCGTTCATACCGCTCGCGCCCGCAAGGTCCACGTGTTCCCGGACGCGCACTACAGCACGACTCCCTACAAGGTCGCCGACTTCTTCGCGCTCCCCGGTTGGGAGTCGGTCATTCTCCAGATCTCATGACCGCCAGGAGGCGATCATCCGCTGGTACATCTCCGCCATCCCGTAGCGCGGCTCCCAGCCGAGCGCGCGGATCTTGCCTGTCGCCAGACGGTATGAGGAGGGCGGCGCATACCCCCGGCTTTCGATGTCCTCGGGCGTCTTGACGACGACGTTGATCGTTCCCGCCGGCGACCTCACGGGCGACCACCTCCGCCATCTGCCGAATCGTCATGCTGGCCTGCGAGTTGGCGACGTTGTACGCCTCCCCGGCCGCGCCTTTGGTGGCGAGCAGCAAGAGTGCGCGTACAGCGTCCGCGAGATAACAGACGTTGGTCAAGCCGGACCCGTCGGTGTGAAGCTCGATGTCACGACCGGCCAGCACCGCCCGCGCGAACTGCAAGCGGGACGCGAGTGTTCTCGAGATCGTTCGGAACCCCGGCACCGAAGGTGAGACCGAGGCGGGCATTGGCTGTGTGGAGGCCATGTTCCGCGGCGTAGGCGGCGCTCAATGCCTCAGCCCGCCGCTTTCCCTCCGGGTAGCTGCTGCGAGGGTCGCGGGGGTCGACGCTCCCCAGCTCGCTCTCCGCAACCACGCCGGACAAGCCCTGGCCGTACACCTCCATCGACGACACGTAGACGACGCTGCTTGCTCCGAGTGCGACAGCGAGGTCGAGAACGTTGCGGGTGCCGTCAACCGCGGTGGCGAGGACTTCGTCGGGCCGGGCGACCATGTGCGCCGAAGCGGTCACGGCGGCGGCGTGCACAACAAAGTCGACCCTGTCCAAGCCGCTCGCGGCCGGCGACAGCTCACGCAGGTCAGCCGCCAGGAACCGCACGTCGAGCTCAGCTTCGAGCCTTCGCCCTTTCACGCCGTCGCGTCCCTGCGCCACGACGGTGAGACCCAGGCCCTTGGACGCGTTGGCCGCACAGAGCACGCGAGCGATCGCGCTTCCGATTGTCCCCGTTGCGCCCGTCACGAGGACGGTGGCGCCGCGGAACCGGTCCCAGAGGATCGCGGGATCGTTCAGCGCGGTCTCAACATCGTCCCTGAGCACATCAGGCCCGGCCACAACGCACACTCACCGGGCGGAGGATAGAGCGGGCCGCGCTCTCCTCACGCGGCCAGAATCTGCTGATTCTCCATGACCTCGTACAGCGCGCGGAAGATGTAGTAGTCCGTGGGCTTCGTGATCTTCATGTTGTTGGGCGTACTGGCGACCACGCGCGGTCGGACCCCGCGCAAATGACAGAGATGGGCAGAGTCGATCGTCCCGACCTTCTCTGCCTGCGCCCACGCGTACAGCTCGAAGATCAGCCCGAACCGGAAGCTCTGCGGTGCTTTGGCGACGTGCATCTCATCCCGAGGCGGAACGTCCACGATGTCACCGGCAGCGTCCACCCGCACGACGCTCTCCACGGCGCGCTCGACGGTGATGGCCGCCCCGTGCTCGCGGGCGGCGGCGATGTTCTCGGTCACCAGCCGCTCGTCGATCAGGGGGCGTACGCCGTCGTGGATCAGGACGATGTCCTCGTCCGCGCTCGTGTCCCGCATCGCCAGCAGCCCGTTGTAGATCGACGCGTCACCGGTCATGCCGCCGCCGACGATCGTCGTCACCTTGTCGATGTCATAGCGACGCAGCAAGCGCTTCAGTTCCGGGATCCACGACTCCAGGCACACCACCACGATCCTGTCGACCTCCGCATGCTTCTCGAAGTGCTCGATCGTGTACATGATGACTGGCTTGCCATGCAGCTCCAGGAACTGCTTGGGGGTCTCCCGGGTGCTCATCCGCTGGCCGGTGCCTCCGGCAAAGATCAGAGCCGTGACCGAGCTCATGAGAACACCCCGACGACGTCGTCGAGGACCGTGTCCATCTCCGAGGAGGAGAACTCGAGCTCCACCGCGTCATCGCAGAGACCCATCGCGTTCAGGCTGAACATGTCGAACAGCGACGCCTTGAACCACGGTCCGCGCTCATGCAGAATCACCTTCACGGCCTTCGCTGGACTGATCACATCGCACAGGCCGCTCCGCAAGCCGACGAAGAAGCCGGCGCTCTCCACGAACTGCACCGCCTCGGAGAACGGAAACTGCAGCAGGGAGGTACCCGCCACCGCCGGTTCCTCCGGACCGAAGCCGCTGGTGCACACGTCATATCCCCGTGCGGTGAGGTCCGCAGCCAGAGAGTTCCAAAACTGCTCGTCATGGCCGTGCACCAGTGAGCGCGCGTACGGAGCCAGAATGACGGTGCGTCCGGGCCGCAACCCGTTGCTGACGAGCGCAGCCCGAGTGGCATCCGGATCGGAACCGGACGACGGCAGGTCGTGCGGCACGTCGTCGTCGAGATCAAACGATGCGTACCGGAACATCTTCTCGAAGTTCAGCCCCTTGTAGCCCTGCATCTGCGCGACCGAGCCGTTGAGAGACGGGTAGTGCATGACGACCAGGTCCTCCGGACCCCGCCGAGCGACCCGCGCATAGTCGACTATCTTCCATAGAACGTCCTCATCGAGCACGACAACGTCGTCAAAGCCGAACAGCTCGACCATGCGACGGCAGGCCGCGTTCGGGACGGCGATCACGAACCGCTGCACGTTGTTCTTGCGCACGTACTCACGGATGAAGAGGCACTCGACGTAGACGTCGCCCGCCGGCGGCACAGGGGTCAGAAAGACGGTTCGCTTGCCATCGGCGCCACGCGCGAGCTTCCGTAGGGCGATCGACCCTTTGGCAGCCGGGATCAGTCGGCGCAGGAACACCCACCACGCCTTCTTGGGAGGGAGGGCACCGACCGAGAAGACTTGAGTGCGCTTTGAATACCCCAACTGGACAACCTGATGCGTCATCTCTGACCAGTACGTCGGCGACGTGATCAAGACCACGCGGTCCTTGTCAAAGGGGTCCAACACCTCATCGGGAGTCTGCACCGTCAGACCCAGGTATTCCCGGCCGACCTTTTCCCTGCTGTTGTCGATGATCGCGTCGACGGCGAAGCCGCGCTCCTCCAGCCAGCGCTTGCAGCGACCGTCGGTTACCGACGCGCCGAACAAGACGATCTTCTTGTCGTCGAACGCGCCCTTCCGCGCCAGCCGGTCGACGCGCTTCTCGATGTCGGCGAAGAATTTCTGCAGACTCATGCTCTGACCATCCCGTAGCTCCGCAGCCGCATACAGCCGAGCGACACCAAGTCCTCTTTGGTGACCCCTTGGCGGCCCAGCAGCCGGTGCAGACCGTTGCCGAACGGCTTGGTCAGCGACACGATCAGCAAGCGATCGGTGATGCTGCATAGCTCGTAGAACGCGATCAGCGCATCGATCTGGCGTTCCGTCCATGACTCGGTGCCGACGATGCTCGCCAAGTCGTCCGCATCCGCCCACTCGACCCCGACCTCAGACGAGCGATCACGCACGACCACGACACCCTGCGCGCGTCTGTCCGCGACGAGGTCGTCGATGCGTCCGAGCGCCGCTGCGTTCAGCTCAGCATCGTCCTCGGGCATCAGGAGCACGTACACGCCCTGATCCAACTTGTACCTGCGCTCGAGTCCGGCCCACAGCCGGCTTCCACGATAAGCGGCGTAGATCTGTCCGAACATCAGAGACTCTCGTCGACGGTCACGGTCATCTGCGGCCCCTGATCCCGGCTAACGCCGACCGAGACCGCGGTCTTGAGCCCGGACGGCTTGGCGTCGTTCACGACGATCCGCTCTCCGAACGGGGCTCCGAAGATGATGTGGTCGTAGCGGATGCCGTGATCGCCCAGGAACACTTCGGTTGCCGCGCGATGGATCTCCCCGCGGCTGGTCACGATCACGACCAGGTCATCGGCTGGGATCTGGGCGAGTAGCGCCAGTGCGCCGGGAAGAAGCGTGTCGCCACCGTCGGTCAGGTGCCCGTTGTGCTTGACCAGCGTGCCGTCCAGGTCGAGGAACCACGTGTGCCCGAGCGGGGAGAGAACGAGTTCCTTCATCGCGGAGAAGCTGCTTTCAGCGTGTCCTCCAGCTCATCCGCCCAGACATCCAACTCCGCTGCGTCCAGCTCCGCATCCAGTTCCGCGGCGTCGAGCTTCGCGCCGATCGCGCCACCCGGGTGGTTGGCGTGCAGCACGTCAATCGGCACACCGAAGTGCTCGACGAGGGCCATGGCCAACCCCTGCAGGACGATGAGGTTCAACACCGTGGAGTTGTTGGGCAAGATGTTCCAGCCGTCACCTTCATGCTCCATGTCGATCACGACGCGCTTGGGAATCTCCCGGTGGAGGATGCTGTCGCGATTGAACGTGAGCAGCCATTGCGTGCAGTCGCGCTTGTTCAGCAGGCGCGAAAGGTGAACCGACTCGCTCGTCTCACCGCTCTTGGTGAGGATCATGACGAGATCTCCGTCACGTACCACGCCGAGGTCGCCATGCACTGCGGAGTTCGTGTGCACGAACGCTGCCGCCAGGCCCACCGAATTGAGCGTGCCGACGATCTTCTCGCAGATCGGCACGTTCTTGCCGAGGCCGGAGAAGACGAGCTTGTTCCCGCGAGCGAGCGTGGCGATCGCGTCTGCCTCGAGAGCGTCGAACTCGCGTGGATCAAGGGAGCGGACCGCGCCCGTGAGGATGCGGAGCGTATCGTCGAAATCGTGGCTCACAGCGCCTCCTCCAGGTAGTAGATGCCGTTGTAGAACGCCCCGCAGATGGAGTCGTAGTCCTGCCACGCATAGGTCGTGAGCGACAGCCAGATCACCGCGTGCAGGAGCTTGATCGTGCGGGGATCCGCCCCGCTCAGCGCGAACAGGTCCGCCTCGAGGCTCTCCCATCCGTTGGAATCGACCGTCAGATCAACGGCCTCCGGGGTGAGGCTCAAACGGAAGTTCTTGAGGTTGAACTGGTCGTAGTTTCCGAGGACCGAGTAGTAGAGCTTCGCCCAGTCGTAGTTCGGGTCTCCGTGGAGCTCGGTGTACCCGAAGTAGCCGCGCGGGTCGATGAGTACAGGTTCCGTGCCGCCGCGCAACATCAGGTTCGAGAACGTGGGGTCCCCGTGGATGAACGCGAACCGCTCGACGCTCAATGCGTCCAGCGCGCGCTCCAGATCACGCTTGTAGAAGTACACGTTACGGCACTCCCTGCCGTTCACGGTGATCGTCTTCTGATCCGTGAACGGGATCAGGTCACGTACCGCCCTGAGACGGTCAACGGTCTTCCCGTAGTACGCCTCCCTGGTGCTGAACGAGTCGGCGGGAGCCGACTCCAGCGAGTGAAGCTCGCGGAGCGTCGCGGTCAGGTCGGCCAGGATCGCGCGCTTGCTGTCCAAGGGCAGATCGGCGCACTCGTAGATGTTCTTGCCGTCGATCCTCTCGATCGTCAGCGGCTCGAACTCGTACAGCTCGGGGATGCTGTTCACGCCGAGCTTGACCGCGTGCCTGTACCAGCCGACTTCACGACGCGCGAGTGACCGCCCCTGCTCATCGACCGGCTCCTTGATGAACCTGTCGCCGACCACGGTGGCGCGGTTGAACGGGCGCGTCTTCTCGAGAGCGAGCGCCTGGTACTCCGGCAGCAAACCGAACTCACGGGTGCCGGCGAGCCCCAGCTCGTCGAAGGCATGTCCCTTCTGCTGGAGCCAGCGGACCAGTTCTCCGCTCGCGGGGATGTCCGACAGGGCCGACTTGTCCCGGAACACGAACAGCCCCGCCACTCCATGCTCACGTGAGCGTTCCTCGACGAAGCCGGCGTCCGTGTGGCTCCACCGACATTCGAACGTCTGCGAGATTCCCACGCAATCACGGTCCCCGGCCGGTAGCTCGAAGCCTTCCGGCAGGATCAGGTCCGACCACACGAGCATGAACGCCTCGTCCTCGGGCAGCAGGGCCAACGCCTGATCGACACCGCCGCACGTCCCCGATCCGGCCGCTTCGACGACCTGATATTCGACGTCGGCAAACGCAGCGAGGTACTCGCGCAACACGTCCCGGTGATAGTCGGCGATGACGACGAACCGCTTGTCCGGGAACTTGCGGAAGAGGTGAAAGATCATCGGCAGGTTCTCGACCGGAACGAGCGCCTTGGGCTTGTTCGTGGTCAGATGCTCCAGCCGCGTCCCCTTGCCGCCGGCCTGCACGACGATGTAGTCCACCGTCCCGTGAGCAGCCTCGCCGTTGGGGGACTGGGTCGATCCCGTTGCCGCAGCGCCGGCCGCCGGTGCCGCGGCGAACATGCTTTCGATCTGCGCGATGGGGGCGACCGTCGTATCGAGGGACATCACGCGAGATGATCGGCACCGGTCCGGGATAGTTGAGGCGCCCGCTCAAGGTCCTCGCGGGGTTCGGTTCCTGTGGTCTCGCCAGGGCGGCTCAAGCGTCCGCTCTCCCGCGCCGATTACCTCAGAAGAGGATGAGCATCACTGACGCCGTATCCCGGGTCGGCCAGATCGATACGCAGATCGCCGCCCTTCAGACCGCGTTCCAGCCTTCCGCCTCGAGCACCGCCACCGCCGCTTCCACCAGCACCGCTGCCGGCTCGGGCTCTGGCTCGGGGTCGTTCGCCGACGCCCTCTCCCAGGCCCAGGGGACGACGACGATGGGGATGAACCAGACCGCCGCCACCGGCAGCACGACCCTGTCCGCCACCGCTCAGGGCATGCTGACGAGCGGCCAGCAGCAGTTCGCCTCGCGCCTCGCCGCCGACACGGGCCTCGACTCGAACGTGGTCTCGGCCTGGCTGCTGGCCGAGGAGTCGGGCAGCGCCGCCCAGTCACGCGAGTCTCAGAACAACAACGACTGGCTGAACATCGGCTACACCGACAGCGCGACGTACGGATCGAGCGACTCGATCTGGGGCAACCCGACCGCCGCCGCCGACGCCACCGCGGGCTGGCTCAAGGGCCAGAACACGATTCCGGGCTACGGCACGGCCAGCTCCGGGATCCAGGCCATCCTCCAGACCGCCGGCCAGTCACCCCAGGCCCAGGTCAGCGCCCTTCAGAACTCCGGCTGGGCCTCGAGCGGCTACCCCAGCCTGCCCTCGCTGCTCGCCCAGGTCGGCGGCTAACCCGCGCGCCGCCCGGCGCCGAGGGCCGCGCGTCGACAAACCTCAGAACAGGGCCTCCTGGCCAGGGAGCGGCGCGCCCTCACCCCGCGCGTGCGGCTGTCCCAGCGCCACCGCCACCTCCCGCGCGATCGCGCTCTCGGAGCGCGAGGCCACGATCGGGTCCTCGATCCCCTCGACGTGCACGAGCGTCCTGCGCCCGTCGCCCCGGTCGGACCCCTCCAGCGGGACGAGCGCGTACACCCGATCGGCCCGGACGTATTTCCCGTAGCCGAGTGGGACCAGCGGTGGGGTGCCGCGCGCCATCGACCGGTGATCGTACGCCCGGCCCAGGCGTTTGCTCGATTTGGGCCGGATGGCGGCCCTTATCCAGCACGGGCTAGGCTTCGGCGCCATGCCGGAGCCGGAAACCCTCACCCTCGGCGGCGACCTCGAGGTCCGCCGGCTCGGCTACGGGGCGATGCGGATCACCGGCCAGGGCATCTGGGGCGAGCCGACCGACCCGTCCGGCGCCCGGGCGCTGCTGCGCCGCGTCGTCGAGGCGGGCGTCCAGCTGATCGACACGGCCGACTCCTACGGGCCGGCGGTGTCGGAGAACCTGATCGCGGAGGCGCTCCGACCCTACCCCGACGACCTCGTGATCGCCACCAAGGGCGGCTTCGAGCGGCCGGGCCCGGGCGCCTGGCAACCGAACTGCCGGCCGGACCGTCTCCGGCGCTGCTGCGAGGAATCGCTGCGCCGGCTCGGGCTCGAGCGGATCGACCTCTACCAGCTGCACACGGTCGACCCGAAGGTCCCGCTCGAGGACTCGGTGTACGCGCTGGCCGAGCTCCAGGAGGAGGGGAAGGTCCGGCACATCGGGCTGTGCAACGTCAGCGGCGAGACGCTCGAACGTGCCCGCGGGGTGGCCCCGGTCGTCTCCGTGCAGAACCGCTACAACGTCTCCGACCGCGCCAGCGAGGAGGTCCTCCAAGCCTGCGAGCGCGACCACCTCGCCTTCCTGCCCTGGTTCCCGCTCGCCACCGGCGATCTCGCCGCCCGCGGCGGGCCGCTCGACGAGATCGCCCGCCGGCACTCCGCGACCGCGGCTCAGGTGGCGCTGGCCTGGCTGCTCGCGCACTCGCCCGTGGCGCTCCCGATCCCGGGCACGAGCCAGGTCGCCCACTTCGAGGAGAACTTCGAGGCCGCCGAGCTCGAGCTGGACGAGGAAGAGCTCGCGACCCTCGACGGGCTCGCGGCCTGACGGCGCTCAGGACGCGCGCGAGGAGGGCAGCGGGACCACCGGCGCCACCACTGAGAGGCCTCCGGAGGCCGGCTCCAGCAGCCGCCGGCACTGCTCGGCCGCCATCGGCCGGCCGACGTGGAAGCCCTGGGCGAAGTCACAGCCGAGCCGGCGCAGCGTGAGCGTCGTCTCCTCGGTCTCCACTCCCTCGGCGGTCACGCGCAGTCCGAGGTTGCGCGCCAGCTCGATGATCGAGCGCACGAGCACCGCGTCGTTGCGGTCGTTGTCCATGCCCATCACGAACGAGCGATCGATCTTGATCTCGTCGATCGGCAGCTGCTGGAGCTGGGACAGCGACGAGAATCCGGTGCCGAAGTCGTCGATCGCGATCATCACGCCCATCTCGCGCAGCTCGTCGAGCGTGGCGCGCGCCCGCGGGAGGTTGGCGACGATCCGGGTCTC
Source organism: uncultured Solirubrobacterales bacterium (assembly GCA_963710305.1). Classification (GTDB taxonomy): domain Bacteria; phylum Actinomycetota; class Thermoleophilia; order Solirubrobacterales; family Solirubrobacteraceae; genus Palsa-465. Next base: position 199,147 of record CAVPZV010000013.1, read on the forward strand.
GGTGATCTCGATCTGGAGCGCGCGCGATGGCAGCTCGAAGCGCTCGAGCATCTCGCGGATCATCTGAGGAAGCTTGTTATCGAGCAGGCTCCGGGTCGAGACGTTGACCGCGACCGACACGTCGAGCCCCTCGCGGCGCCAGAGCGCACACTGTCCGAGCGCCGACTCCATCACCTTCTCGGTCAGGCGGGTGATGAGCCCGGTGCGCTCGGCCAGCGGGATGAACGCGTCCGGGCCGATCGGCCCGAGCTGCGGGTGATCCCAGCGCGCCAGCGCCTCGACTGAGGCCTTTTCGTGCCGACCGTCGCGCAGCGGGACCTTGGGCTGGTAGTGCACGAGGAGCTCGCCCCGCTCCATTCCGCGGCGGAGCTGGATGGCGAGCGCGCGCCGGTCGATGCTGTACTCGTCGCGCTCGTCGTCGTAGACCCGGACCTCGCCGTCTGACTCCTTCGCGCAGTAGAGCGCGATGTCGGCGTTCCGGAGGAGCTGCGCGCCCGTCTCGCCGTGGCCCGGGAAGCAGGCGATGCCGATGCTGGCGCTGACGTGCAGCGACAGCGAGTCGATCTCGAGCGGCTGGGCCAGCGCCCCGAGCAGATCGTCGGCGATCCGCTCGGCCGCCTCCCGGTCGCCCTCGACCAGGACGGCGAACTCGTCGCCGCCCAGCCGGGCCAGCGTGCCTCGCCCTCCCACGGCGGCGCCGAACCGCCGGGCGATCTGCCCCAGCACGGCGTCACCGAGCTCGTGCCCGAGGGTGTCGTTGATCGCCTTGAACTCGTCGACGTCGAGCAGCATCACGGCCAGCGACGCCTCGTCCTGGGTGGCGCTGGCGAGCGCGCTCTCCAGGCGCTCGGCCAGGAGCAGGCGGTTGGGAAGCTCGGTCAGCGAGTCGTGGTAGGCGCGGTGGGCGTTGACCGCGGCCGCGCGGCCGCCCATGTAGATGGCGAGCATGGGGACGAACGCCACCGGCACCAGCGCGAGGCTGACCTGCGCCGAGGCCAGCACCGCCGGCGCGAACGCGACCAGGCACCCCGCGGTCCACGCCTGGAAGGCCAGGTCGTCGAAGATGTAGCGCCTGACCGGCAGGCCGGCGAACAGCGCCGCGCCCACGCACGTCAGCAGGTGGTTGACCACGAAGAAGGCGAAGGCGCTCGCCAGCACCGCGGGCAGGGCGTGCGAGGTGATGCGCTCGAGCGTGGCCGCGTCGGTCAGCGTGAGCACCCCCGCCGCCGCGACGAGGGACAGCGCGTACTGCCCGGCGTTGAACAGCAGCTTGATCGGCGCCACCCGGGCCACGCCGTCCGCGACCACGAGGCTGATCACGTACACGACGATCGCGGGCCCGGCGCCGAAGCGCAGCAGGATCGCCAGCGCGAACGCGGAGGAGATCGTCACCCGGGCGAGCCCGAGCCGCCGCGGCACCGGGATCGGAAGCAGCTCGCCGACGATGACCAGTCCGGACAGGAACCAGAACAGGGCGGGCGAGTCGATGCGCCACGCACTCGCCCATCCAAACGCCACGAGGCCCACCGCCGCCGTGGCGGCGGTCACCGTCGCGTACGCCACGAACGCCCACGGCGCCTCCGGCCGGCTCAGCCGCATGGCCTGCCGGCGAGCATCCGCCACCTGATCGCGGGCCCGCCGGGCGGGGAGGTCAAGCGAGCTTGTGGCCGTAGACGAACTTGACCGGCCGGCTGGCCGGGGGCGGAGCGCTCACGCGCTTGACCACCACCGAAGGGAGCACTCGCCGCGCTTCAGGCGCGGCCGCCTTGGCCGCCGGAGCGAACCCCGGCAGGACGACCGCCGCCGCCACGACGGCACCTACGACAGGCCGACACGCTCCACGCGCCGCGCCAACGATTCCGGACCCACGCATTCCCAACCTCGCTTCTCTCTGCGCCCCAATGAGCGGGGAAGTTGCCGCTTACGACGCGAGTATCGGCAGCAAATCGCGCCCTGGCGATCGAACATTCGTCGAGCGAGGAAGGGTTCGCTAAGGATGCGGCGACGAAGAAGGAGGTTTAGCCAGGAATGCTCAGCCTTGGAGGATCAGGCTGAGCCGACGCTCCAGCGCGTCCGCCAGGTGCTCGCGCACCGGTCCCTCCTCGAAGCGCTCGACGAGCGCGGAGAGGAAGCCCTCGATCACCAGCCGCTTGGCGTCCTTCTCCTCCAGGCCGTGCGAGCGGAGGTAGAAGAGCTGCTCGGGATCGACCTGCGCCACCGCCGCCGCGTGGGTGCAGCGCACGTCGTTGGCCTGGATCTCGAGGCCCGGGATGGAGTCGGCGTGAGCGCGCTTTGAGATCAGGAGGTTGCGGGACTCCTGGAAGGCGTCGGTCTTCTGCGCGCCCGGGTCGACGATGATGTTGCCGCGCCACACGGCGGTGGAGCGGCCCTGGAGCACGCCCCGGAAGGCGAGATCCGACGTCGTGTTCGGCGCCGCGTGCTCCTGCGTGGTGTCGAAGTCGATGTGCTGGCGGCCGTGGCTGGCGTAGGCGCCGGTCACGCGGGCATCGGCGCCCTGGCCGGCCAGCCGGGTCTCCATCCGGACGCGGCCCCGGGCGGAGCCGAAGCCGAGCGCGACCCAGTCGAGGCTCGCGTCGCGGCCGACCTGCGCCCGCTGGGCGCCGAAGATCCAGCTCTTCTCCGAGAGGCCCTGGCCGCACACATAGCGCAGGTGCGCGTTGTCGCCGACGATCAGCTCGGTGACCGCGTTGAACACGCCGTCGAGCTCGGCCTCGGCCGACAGGTATTGCTCCCACACCTCGGCCTGGGCGCCTTCCTCGAGCACGATGAGCGTCCGCTGGTTCAGCAGCGTCCCGGCCCGCGGTTGCGTCGTCTCGAGCACGATCGGCGCCTCGAGCGTCACCCCGCGGGGCACGTAGACGAACGATCCGGCCCGGTACCCGGCGTCGTTCAGCGAGACGAACACGTCGTCGCCCTCGCCGATCAGCGTGCCGAGGTGCCGGCGGAGCAGCTCGCCGTGGTCGCTCGCCGCCTGCTCGATCGAGGTCACGATCGCGCCCGCGGGCAGCTCGCTCGCCGGCGCGTCGAACAGCCGCCCGGCCGGCTCCGCGGCTTCGAGCTCGCGCACGGGCTCGTACGCCGCCAGGTTCAAGGCAGAGATGTCGGTGAACTCCCAGCCCGGGCGGCCCTTGAACGTGGGGAGCTCGAGCGCGGCGCTAGCCAATCGAGCCCTCCATCTGGAGCTCGATCAGCCGGTTCATCTCCACCGCGTACTCCATCGGGAGCTCCTTGGTGATCGGCTCGATGAACCCGTTGACGATCAGCTTCGACGCCTCTTCCTCGGAGATGCCGTGCGACATCAGGTAGAAGAGCTGGTCGTCGCCCACCTTCGACACGGTCGCCTCGTGGCCGACGTTGACGTCGTCCTCGCTGATCCGGATCGTCGGGTAGGTGTCCGAGCGCGAGTGCTCGTCGAGCAGCAGCGCGTCGCACACGACCTTCGAGCGCGCGCCGTGGGCGCCCTTGGCGATCTCGAGCAGGCCGCGGTAGGAGCCCCGGCCGCCGTCCTTGGAGATCGACTTGGCGAAGATGTTCGAGCTCGTGTTGGGCGCGGCGTGGATGATCTTGGCGCCCGCGTCCTGGTGCTGGCCGGCGCCGGCGAAGGCGATCGAGAGGACCTCGCCGTGGGCCCGCTCGCCCATCAGGTAGATGCTGGGGTACTTCATCGTCAGCTTCGAGCCGAGGTTGCAGTCGACCCATTCGACCGTGGCGTCCGTCTCGGCGATCGCGCGCTTGGTCACGAGGTTGAACACGTTGGTCGACCAGTTCTGCACCGTCGTGTAGCGGATCCGGGCGCCCGGCTTGGCGATCAGCTCGACCACGGCCGAGTGCAGGCTGCTGCTGCTGTACGTGGGGGCGGTGCAGCCCTCGACGTAGTGCACGTAGGCGCCCTCGTCGGCGATGATCAGCGTCCGCTCGAACTGGCCCATCGACTCGGTGTTGATCCGGAAGTAGGCCTGGAGCGGCATCTCGACGTGCACGCCCGGCGGCACGTAGACGAACGAGCCGCCCGACCACACCGCGCTGTTGAGCGCCGCGAGCTTGTTGTCGTTGGGCGGGATCACGGTGGCGAAGTACTCGCGCACGAGGTCCCCGTGCTCGCGCAGGCCCGTGTCCATGTCCATGAAGATCACGCCCTGCTTCTCGAGGCTCTCGTTGATCTGGTGATAAACGACTTCAGACTCGTATTGAGCGCCCACCCCGGACAGGAACTTGCGCTCGGCCTCGGGGATCCCGAGCCGGTCGAAGGTCTTCTTGACGTCCTCGGGGACGTCGTCCCATGAGCGCTCGGCGCGCTCGGAGGCCCGGACGAAGTAGTGGATGTCGTCGAAGTCGACCTCCTGGAGCATCGGCGAGCCCCAGGTCGGCATCGGCCGGGCCAGGAAGTGATCGAGCGCCTTCAGGCGGAACTCGCGCATCCAGTCCGGCTCGGACTTGAACTCGGAGATCTTCTCGACGAGCGCGCGGGTCAGGCCCTTGGGCGCCTTGTACAGGTAGTTCTCGGCGTCGTGGAAGCCGTAGCGCTCGGTGTAATCGGCGTTGATCGCGGCAAGCGCCTGATTCTCGGTGACGGCCACTACTCCACCTCCAGCTTGATCGTCTCGTCTTCGACGAGCACCGGGAACGTATCCACGGGCTCGTACGCGGGCAAAGTCTTCGGTTCGCCGGTCTTCAGGTCGAACACCGACCCGTGGCGCGGGCACTCGACGGTGCAGGTGGCCGGATCGAACTCGCCCTCGGCGAGCGGCCCGTCGTCGTGCGAGCAGCGGTCCTCGATCGCATACAGGCTCCCGCCGCAGTTGAACACGCCGATCTCGAGGTCCTCCCACTCGACCAGGCGCATCTCGCCGGGCGCAAGCTCGGACACGGGACAGACTTCGATGATCTCCGGCACGCCTTAAATCCTAGCGCGTAGCTTGGATTTACTACGCCGCGGGTTCCCACTCGACCGCGTGGCCGAGCGAGGCGCCCTTGAGCACCTTCAGCGAGAGCAGCGCGCACTTCATCCGGGTGGCCGAGATGTCGATGCCCAGCAGCTCGAGCACGAACTCCCGGTCGAGCTTGAGCACGTCGTCGACCGCCATCCCCTTGACCTCGTCGGAGGTCATCGAGGCCGCGGCCTGCGAGATCGCGCAGCCGTGGCCGGAGAAGCGCACGTCGGCGATCCGGTTCTCGCTCGTCCAGCGCCAGGCGCACCGTCAGCTCGTCGCCGCACAGCGGGTTGAGATCGTGGAACTCGAGGTCCGGATTCTCGATCTCCGGCGCCGGCGGGCTCCAGTTGTGCGGGTGCTTGTAGTGGTCGAGGATGTTCTCGCGGTACAGGTCGTCCATCGCCTGTTCAAATGTAGCTGGGCCCGGCCTGCGGCCGGTCATCAGCCGGACGACGCGGGGCGGGCCCGGACGTGGCGAGGCTGGATGCCGAGCGGGCCCAGCCCCGCGGGCCGGTTGCGCGCGGCATCCGTGCCGCGCGCCGCCGCGCTGCACCCGGGAACTTCGTTCCACTCGGCGCGCGATTTCCGCCGAGGCCGAGCTTCTTCCCGCTGGGCGGGATAACTTCCTCGGGATCGGTGATTCCGGCGCGTCGAGTGGAACGTTCTTCCCGCCTGCGACCATCGTGGGATGGCCATCGACCCCCGCGCCGCCGCCGGCTTCGGCTCGGGCGCCGACATCTACGAGCGAGGGCGCCCGCAGTATCCGCCGGACGCCGTCGAGCGGCTGGCGCGCGAGTTCGGCCTGACCCGCGAGAGCGCTGTGCTCGACCTGGCCGCCGGCACGGGCAAGCTGACCCGCCAGCTCCTCCCGCTCGCCGGCCGGGTGATCGCGGTCGAGCCCTCGCCGGCGATGCGGGCCGAGCTGCGCCGGCACGTCCCCGAGGCCGAGGCGCTCGAGGGCACGGCCGAGGAGATCCCGCTGAAGGACGGCTCGGTCGACGCGGTGCTGGTCGGCCAGGCCTTCCACTGGTTCCGCCCCGGCGAGGCGCTGGCCGAGATCGCACGGGTGCTGCGACCCCACGGCGGGCTGGCGCTTCTGTGGAACCGAGCGCGCTGGGAGGGACCGTGGCTGGAGCAATTCCAGGCGCTCGTCGATCCGCCGCGGGTGGCCGCCGGCCGATTCCCCTCGAGCGAGGGGACCCTCGCGCGCAGCCCGGAGTTCGAGCCCTGGCGGGAGGCGCGTTTCAGCCACGTACACCACATCGGCGTCGAGGACTTCCTGGCCCTCGTGGCCTCCTGGAGCTGGATCGCGAACTTGCCGGACGGCGAGCGGGCCGACCTCCTCGCGCAGGTGCGTGCGCTCGTGGGCGACCGGGCCGTCCTCGAGCTGCCCTACGCCACCGAGGTCTACTGGAGCTGCAGGACCTGACGGACCCGCTGCAGGCCCGCGAGCAGCCGGTCGACGTCCTCGGCGGTGTTGTGGACCGCGAACGAGGCCCGGGTGGTCGCCGGCACCCCGAGCTTGCGCATCAGCGGCTGGGCGCAGTGGTGGCCGGTACGCACGCACACGCCGTCGCGCCCGAGGATCTCGCCGATGTCGTGCGGGTGGGCGCCCTCGAGCGAGAAGGAGACGAGCGCACCGCGCTCGGACGGCGCCTCCGGACCGTGCACGCTCAGGCCCGGCACCTCGCTCGACAGGCGCAGCAGCGTGTCGGCCACGAGCGCCTCCTCGTGAGCGCGGACGCGCTCCAGGCCGATCGCCCGCAGCCAGTCCACGGCCGCGCCCAGCCCGACCGCCTCGGCGATCTGCGAGGTGCCGGCCTCGAACTTCCACGGCAGGTCGGTCCACGTCGACTCATTGGCCGCCACGGTGCGGATCATGTGGCCGCCGCCGATGAACGGCGGCATCTGCTCGAGCAGCTCGCGCCGGCCGTGGAGCACCCCGATCCCGGTGGGGCCATAGGCCTTGTGGCCGGTCCAGGCGTAGAAGTCGACGTCGAGATCCGGGAGCCAGACCGGCATCTGCGGGATCGCCTGCGTCCCGTCCACGAGCACGGTGGCGCCGACGGCGTGCGCGCGGCGCGCGATCTCCGCCACCGGGTTGATCGTCCCGACCACGTTGGAGACGTGGACGACCGCCACCAGCTTCGGCCCGCGCTCGAGCAGGACGTCCAGCGCCTCCAGGTCGAGCTGGCCGTCGTCCAGCACGGGCACGTACGCGAGCTCGGCCTCCCGGTCCTGGCAGAGCAGCTGCCAGGGCACGATGTTGGAGTGGTGCTCCATCTCGGTCAGCACCACGAGGTCGCCGCGCTGCAGGTTCTCCCGGCCCCACGAGTAGGCCACGAGGTTGATGGCCGCGGTGGCGTTGGCGGTGAACACGGTCTCCTCGACCGTCGAGCCCAGCCAGGCGGCGATCCGCTCCCGCGCGCCCTCGTACAGGTCCGTCGCCTCGACGGCGAGCGGATACACGCCGCGGTGGATCGAGGCGCGCGACTCGGTGTAGTAGCTCGTCATCGCGTCGATCACCGGCTGCGGCGTCTGCGAGGTGGCGGCCGAGTCCAGATAGGTGATGGGGTGCCCGCCGATCTGCCGGCGCAGCACGGGGAACTCGCCGGCCAGCTCGCTCAGGGAGGCGGCCGCCGTGTCCATGGCTACGCCGCCTGCTCGAGCGACTCGGTGATCCAGCCGTACCCGCGGGCTTCGAGCTGGTCGACCAGCTCGGGGCCGCCCTCGCGCACGATCCGCCCCTGGTACATCACGTGCACGTGGCTCGGCTGCACGAGGTGGAGGATGCGCTGGTAGTGGGTGATGATCAGGACGCCCATGTCCGGCCCGGCCACGGCGTTGACGCCGTTCGCCACCACGCGCAGCGCGTCGATGTCGAGGCCCGAGTCGGTCTCGTCGAGGATCGCCAGCTCGGGGCGCTGAAGCGCGAGCTGGAGGATCTCCATCCGCTTCTTCTCCCCGCCGGAGAAGCCCTCGTTGAGGTAGCGCGTGGAGAACTCCCGCGGGACGTTGGTCAGCTTCATCGCGGCCTCCACCGTCTGGCGGAACTCGCGCAGCGGGATCGGCTCCTCGCCGTGGGCGGCGCGGTGCGCGTTCAGGACCGTGCGCAGGTACTTGGTCACGGTCACGCCGGGGACCGAGACCGGATACTGGAAGGCCATGAACAGCCCCATCCGGGCCCGCTCGTCGGGCTCGGCCCCGGTGATGTCCTCGCCTCCGAACAGGACCTGCCCGGAGGTCACCTCGAGGTTGGGGTGACCCATGACCACGTTGGCGAGCGTCGACTTGCCCGATCCGTTCGGGCCCATCAGGGCGTGGATCTCGCCCTTGCCGACGGTCAGGTCGAGCCCGCGCAGAATCTCCTTCTCGCCGGCTCGGACATGCAGGTCTCGAATCTCTAGTTCAGGCATCTCGTCGTCTCCTCTAAGCGGCGGGCGCACCCACGGAACGCTCGACCGCGAGCTCGGCCGAAGTGCCCTCGCCCCGGCGCGAGAACTCGACCAGGTCGGCCAGGGTCGTCATTTGAAGCGAGCGGATGATCCCGCCCTGCACGCGCATCCACAGCAGCTTGGTGGCGCACCCGCGCCCGGCGTCGGGCTCGTGCGAGCACAGCACGCGCTCGGTGTGGTCGTGCACGAAGCACTCCATCGGCGCGATCGCGCCTTCGAGCGCCTGGACCACCTCGTCCATCGAGATCTCCTCGGGCGGCCGCGCCAGCCAGTAACCGCCGTGCGCGCCGCGCGCACTCATGACCAGTCCCGCCTTGCGCAGCCGCGCCACCACCTGCTCCAGGTAGGCGAGCGGCAGGCCCTCGGCATCGGCGATCGCCTTGAGGCTCGTCGGCTGCTCCGGCGACTGGCGACCGAGCTCGACCATCAGGCGCACGCCGTACTCGGCCTTGGACGAGAAGATCATGTCCATATCCTACCAGCGCGGTAGGTTTACCTGGGTCCGGCGCGGGTGGCCGGGCCCGAGTACGCTCACCCGACCGATGCTCCAGGGATCCTCCACGGCCGACGACTCGCTCGCCACCGCAGAGGACGTCGCCCAGGCCGCCCGGCTGGCGCGCGAGCGTGGCCGGCTCGGGATCGACACCGAGTTCATGTCCGAAGGGCGCTACCGCGCGCTGCTGTGCCTCGTGCAGGTGGTCGTGGACGACCCGGAGGCCGAGGCCGGCACGCGGATCGTGATGATCGACTCCCTGAACGCGGTCGACGCCGCGCCCCTGGCCGAGCTTCTGGCCGACCCGGCGATCGAGGTGGTGCTCCACGCCGGGCGCCAGGACGTGGCGATCCTGCGCCGGGTCTGGAACACCGAGCTGACCAACATCTTCGACACGCAGATCGCCGCCGGGTTCGCCGGCGCCGGCGCGCAGACCGGCTACGGCAACCTGCTCGGCGTGATCCTGGGCCGCCGGGTCGGCAAGACCGCCAGCTACACGCGCTGGGACGCGCGGCCGCTCACGCCCGAGCAGCTCTCGTACGCGGCCGAGGACGTGGCCCACCTACTCGAGCTGTGCGACGAGATCCAGCGCCGGCTGGCCGAGTCCGGCCGGCTCGAGTGGGCGCGGGAGGAATGCCGGCGCCTCGAAGGCGCCACCGACGAGCGGGACCCGGACACCGCGTGGGAGCGCCTGCAGCGCGTCAACCAGCTCGACCCCCGCTCGCGCGCCGTCGCCCGCGAGCTCGCCGCCTGGCGCGAGCGCACCGCGGCCGCGGAGGACCGTCCGGTCAGCTCGGTGCTCGGCGACCCGCCGATGGTCGAGCTGGCCAAGCGTCACCCCTCGAGCGTGAAGGCGCTCGAGCAGATCCGCGGCATCCACGGCTCCACGATCCGCCGGCGCGGGGAGACCATCCTCGCCGCGATCGCCGCCGGCCTGAAGGCGCCACCGATCCCCCGCGAGGAGGCGCGGCCGCGCTCCGAGCCGGGTGACGCGCCGCTCATCTCGCTCGCCGAGGCGCTGCTGCGCACGCGCGCGATCGGCGCCGGCCTCGCCTACGAGCTGATCGCGTCGCGCTCTGAGCTCGAGGCGATCGTGGGGGCCGCGCGCCGCGGCGAGCCCGAGCCGGGCGTCCGCACGCTCACCGGCTGGCGCCAGGAGCTGGTCGGCTCCGACCTGCGCGACCTGCTCAGCGGACGCAGCGCGATCGGCGTCGGCGCCGACCGCCGGCTGGTCCTGCGGTCGGTCAACGAACAGCTAGGACTACGAGGTGCTCAGCTCGAGCATCATCGACAGCGCCGGCGTACGCTGGAATACCGAGCGCGATAGCGCGAGCGTGATCGGCCGGGGGCGCTTGATCCACCCCAGGTCGATGCCGGTCAGGTCGGCCAGCGCGGTGGCGTAGGTAACGCGCAGCTTGTGACCCGGAGAGTCGGCCGAGTGCTCGTTGCCCGTGTCGGCGCCCTCCCGGGTCCAGCCGAGCGAGACGAGGCGCTCGCGCTCGACGCCGAGCAGAGCCTGCGAGTTCTTGTAGGAGCGACCGATGAGCACGATCTGGACCGCGCAGTAGGGATTCGAGCCCGTGTCGCACTGCCGTGCCTGAGCGACGATCTTGGTGCCGGGCACGAGCGGGAGCGTGCCCAGCGCGGGCGTGTGGTTCGCGCTCGATCCGCACCCGGCCAGCGCCGCCCCGAGCACGAGCAGGGCCGACACTAGTCTTCCGGCTCTCATGGGACGCAGCGTACGCGCCGGATGCGAGGCATGAACGTGACGGCCGGCCGCTACGTACTCGGTGTCGTGTGCCTGGCGATCGTGTGCGCGGCGATGGCGCTCGCCGCCGTGGCACTCCGCCGGCGCCTGCTGCCGGAGTGGACCGGCGCGCCGGCCCGGCTGGCCGAGTCGCTGATCGGGCTCTCGGCGCTGATCGCCATCCTCGAGGTGCTGGGGACGGTCGGGCTGTTTCGCCTGGCGCCGATCGTGGCGGTGTGCGCGCTCGCCGGCGTCGGCGCCGGATGGGATGTCGGGCGCCGGCGCCGCCCGCGCCGGCGGGCGGCCGCGCCGAGCGGCCTGCTCGCGGCCGGCGTCGCGGTCGCGGCCTGCGCCGCGGTGGCCGCGGTGTGGGCGACACCGGTGCTCGACTCCTACGACCTGGGCATGCACGCGTTCGACACGCTCTGGTACCACATGCCGTGGGCGGCGAGCTTTGCCCAGACCGGGTACGTGACCTCGCTGCACTACGACCTCGAGTTCCTGCTCGCGTTCTATCCCGCCACCGCGGAGCTGTTCCACGGCCTGGGCATCGTCCTGCTCGGGCGCGACACGCTCTCGCCGGCGATCAACGTCGTGTGGATGGGCGTGGCCATGCTCGCCGCGTGGTGCATCGGGCGGCCGCGCGGGCGGGCGGCGGCCGCCGCCGCCGGGGTGGCGCTCGTTCTGCTCACGCCGATGATGGACTTCTCGCAGCCCGGGAGCGCGGACGGGGACATCGTCGGCCTGGCGTTCCTGCTCACCGCGGTGGCGGTGATCCTGAACGCGGAGGGCCAGGCCCCGCCAGAGCGGGGTGGCGCCCGTCCCGCCGCGCCCTACGCGCTGGCCGCGATCGCCGCCGGGTTCGCAGCATCGATCAAGCTCACCTTCCTGGCCCCGGTGGCGCTGCTCACGCTCGGAGTCCTCGTGACGGCGGTGCGCGGCCGCCGTCGCGCGAGCGCGATCGCCTGGCTCGTCCCGCTCGTGCTCGCCGGCGGCTTCTGGTACCTGCGCAACCTGGTGGCGATCGGCAACCCGCTTCCGTGGAGCCGGTTCGGCGGCCTCCTGCCCATCCCGGCGCCCCCGATTCAGCAGCACGTCAGCTTCGCCGTCGCCCATTACCTGACGAGCTCGCTGTTCTGGAAGCACTACTTCGTCCGGGGCATGGCGGCGCAGCTCGGCTCCTGGTGGTACCTGATCGCCGCCGCCGCGGTCCTCGGGCCGCTGCTCTGCTTGCTGCCCGGGTCCGACCGCACGCTGCGGATGCTCGCGCTCGTCGCGCTCGGCAGCCTGGCCGCGTACCTGGTCACCCCGAACGGTGCAATCGGCCCCGACGGCGATCCCGTCGGCTTCACCTACAACCTGCGCTACGCCGCGCCCGGGCTGGTCCTCGCCTACGCGACGGCACCGCTCGCGCCCGTCCTGACCGGGCCGCGGCGGCAGGCGGCGCTCGTCCTCGGCCTCGCCGCCGCCGTGGTGGCGACGGTGGCGCATGGATCGCTGTGGCCGGGCCAGCACGTCGCGGGCGCGCTGCTCGTCGGCGCCGCCGCGCTGGTCGGCGGCCTGCTCCTCGCGGGGGTCCGCGTCCGCCCCCTGCGCGCCCGGCCCATGCGGGTGGGCGCACTGGCCGCGGTGGCGCTGCTCGCGTGCGCCGGCGCCGCCGCCGGCTACCCGTGGCAGCGCCACTACCTGCGCGGGCGCTACGTGTTCCAGCCGCAGATCTCGCACCTGTCCGGCGTGTGGGCCTATTTCCGCCGGGTGCACCACGCGCGCGTCGCGGTGGCGGGCACGTACGGCGAGTTCTTCAGCTATCCCCTGTACGGGATCGACGGCTCCAACCGCGTGCAGTACATCGCCGCGCGCGGTCCGCACGGCTCGTTCACCCCGATTCGCACCTGCCGGGCGTGGCGCGCGGCGGTGAACCGCGGCCATTTCCGCTATCTGCTGACCACGCCCGAGCGCGACTTCTGGCGCCCGGACCAACTCCGGCCCGCGCCCGAGCGGGCCTGGGTGCTCGGCGACCCGGCGGCGCACCTGATTTTCGAGCGTCACGTCACCGGCCAGCCTGTGGACCTGTTCCGGCTGAGCGGGCCGCTCGATCCCGGCACCTGCCCCTCGAGCGGCAGCGGCTAGTCTCCAAATCACCGTGGCTACCACCGATTACCTCTCCGACCCCGAGCTCCTCGCCACCGAATGGGATCTGAGCCCACTCGTCGACGGCGATGACGCGTCGGCGGTCGAGCCCATGTTCGACGAGGCCAGCGATCGCGCCTCGGAATTCGCCACCCGATACGCCGGGCGGGTCGGCGAGCTCGACGCGGCCGGCCTGGCCGAGGCGATGCACGAGCTGGCGGCGATCAGCGACCTCGTCGGCCGTGCCGGCTCCTACGCCGCCCTGCGCTTCTCCACCGACACGGCCGATCCCGCCCGGGGCGCGCTGCTTCAGCGGATGCAGGAGCGGAGCACCGAGATCGAGACCAAGCTGCTGTTCTTCGACCTGGAGTGGGCCGAGCTCGACGACGAGCGGGTCGACTCCTTGCTGGGTGAGGCCGAGCTCGACTTCTGCCGCCACCACCTGCGCAGCCTGCGGCGCTACCGGCCGCACCTGCTGTCCGAAAGCGAGGAGAAGCTCCTGGCCGAGAAGTCGATCTCGAGCCAGAGCGCCTGGGGCCGTCTGTTCAGCGAGCTCTGCTCGGCGTTGCGGGTCAGCCTCGACGGCGAGGAGGTCCCGCTCGACGTCGCGCTGAGCCGCCTGCAGTCGCCCGACCGGGCGAAGCGGCGCGCCGCCGCCGAAGCCGTGTCGGCGACGCTCGAGCCCGGGCTTCGCACCCGCGGCTTCATCTACAACACGCTCGCTTACGACAAGTCGGTCGAGGACCGGCTGCGCGCCTACCCGCACTGGCTGGCCGCGCGCAACCTCGCCAACGAAGCATCCGACGAGTCGGTGATGGCGCTGATCGAGGCGGTCCGCGGCCGCTACGACATCCCGCAGCGCTGGTACGCCCTGAAGGCCAAGCTGCTGGGGGTGGAGCGGCTGGCGGACTACGACCGCTCGGCTCCGGTGCTGGCCGAGGACCTGGCCTTCTCCTACGCCGAGTCCCGCGAGCTCGTGCTCGACACCTACCGCTCGTTCTCGGACGAGGCGGGCCGCGTCGTGGCCCGCTTCTTCGACGAGAACTGGATCGACGCTCCGGTGCGCCCGCACAAGCGCGGCGGTGCCTTCTGCAGCTACACCGTGCCGAGCGTGCACCCATACGTGCTGCTGAACTTCACCGCGCGCCGCCGCGACGTGCTCACGATGGCCCACGAGCTCGGCCACGGCCTGCACGCCGCGCTCGCCCAGCCGCAGGGGATCTTCCACCACTCCACGCCGCTCACGCTGGCCGAGACCGCTTCGGTGTTCGGCGAGACGCTCGTGTTCGAGCGCCTGCTCGACGAGGCGAGCGACGGCGACGAGCGGCTCGGGCTGCTGGCCGAGCGCATCGACGGAGAGATCGCCACCGTCTTCCGGCAGATGGCGATGAACCGCTTCGAGCATCTGGTGCACACCAACCGGCGCGCGCGAGGGCGAGCTCTCGGTCGACCGGATGTGCGAGTTCTGGGTGGAGAGCCAGCGCGAGCTGTTCGGCGACTCGGTGGAGATCACCGAGGGCTACCGCATGTGGTGGTCCTACGTCCCGCACTTCATCAACACGCCCGGCTACGTCTACGCCTACGCCTACGGGCAACTGCTGGCGCTGTCGGCCTACAGCCGCTACCGCAGCGAGGGCGAGTCGTTCGTCCCGCGCTACCTCGAACTGCTCGCCGCCGGCGGGTCGCGCAGCCCCGAGGAACTCGGCGAGATCATCGGCATCGACCTCACCGACCCGGACTTCTGGGACGCCGGGCTGCGGCTCGTCGACGCGCAGCTGAGCGAGGCCGAGGAGCTCGCCGGCGACCGCGCCTAGTGGTGCGTCGCCCTGCGCGTGCGCGAGCGCTCCTCCTGGCGCTCGACCACGTTGGCGATCAGCTTCAGCACCTGTTCGATGCCCGTCGCCTTGGCGTCGCCGTGGACGAACGCGTCCCGCCAGTCGCGCACGTGGCCCTTGGTGGCGAGCTCGTTGAAATGCGAGCGTGACACCGTCAGCGTCACCTTGGCGTCGCTCGGCACGTCCTTGGACACCTTCGGGCCGGGCAGCTCCACGCGGTAGATCTGCGTGTCGTGGCGGGCGCGGAGCTCGAGGCCCACGACGAGCTTGAGCTGTTGCAGCGCCGGCACGTCGTCGAGGAAGCGCGTGACGGCGGTCTCGATCAGGGTCTTGGTGTCGGCTGCCATCAGATCTTGTGGCGCTCGAGCAGCTTGCGCCCGATCACCATGCGCTGGATCTCGCTCGTGCCCTCGCCGATCAAGAGCAGCGGCGCGTCGCGATAGATGCGCTCGATCTCGTACTCCTTCGAGTAGCCGTAGCCGCCGTGGATGCGCAGGCACTCCTCGGCGCAGAAGCGGCCGGTCTCGGAGGCGAACAGCTTGGCCATGCCGGCCTCGATGTCCGAACGCTCGCCGGCGTCCTTCATCCGGGCCGCGCGGTGGGTCATCAGCCGCGCCGCATCGACCTGGGTGGCCATGTCCGCGAGCTTGAACTGGATCGCCTGGTGCTGGGCGATCGGCTTGCCGAAGGCGCGCCGCTCCTGGGAGTACTTCAGGGCCAGCTCGAGCGCCCGCTGGGCGAGGCCGACGCCGCGTGCCGCGACGTTGACGCGGCCGAGCTCGAGCGCGTCCATCATCTGCGCGAACCCGCGGTTCAGACCGGCCTCCTCGCCACCCAGGATGTTCTCGGCCGGACAGCGGTAGCCGTCGAACACGAGCTCGGTCGACTCGACGCCCTTGTAGCCCATCTTCTTGATCTGGGGCGGGACGTTGAAGCCCTGGTACTCGCCCGTGTTCTCCGCCACCTCCGGTTCCTTCTCGGCGATGAAGCAGGTCAGGCCCCGGTGCTTGGGCTCCGCGGTCGGGTCGGTCCGCACGAGCACGAACACGAGCGACGAGCGCAGGCCGTTGGTGACCCACATCTTGGTCCCGTTGATCTCGTAGTGCGTGTCGTCGACCTTCTTCGCCGCGGCCTTGATCGCGGCGACGTCCGAGCCCAGCTCCGGCTCGGAGAGCGAGAACGCCGCCCGCATCTCGCCGGTGGCCATCTTCGGCAGGTACTTCTGCTTCTGCTCCTCGGTCCCGAACTTCATCAGCAGATAGGAGCCGATGAAGTGGGTGTTGACGATGCCCGAGATGCTGATCCACCCGCGCGAGAGCTCCTCGACGATCATCGCGTACGTCGTCAGGTCGAGCCCCATTCCGCCGTACTCCTCGGGGATCGTCACCCCGAACAGGCCGAGCTCCTTCATCTGCTCGACGATCGGCTCGGGGAAGCTGTCCTCGTGGTCGTAGTGCTCGGCCTTGGGGATGATCTGCTCGTCCGCGAACTGGCGCACCATCTCGCAGATCGCCTTCTGCTCGTCGGTCTTCTCGGTGTAGGGGGTCGCAATCGCCATGCGGCCGAGGATACGCGAAGGTCAGCTCGCCACGCCTTCGACGAGCATGTGCAGGTCGGCGCGGCGGATCCTGCCCGGCCGCAGGCCCGCATCGGCCATCAGCGCGTGTACCTCCCGCGGTGAGCGCTCCCGGCCCCCCTCGCACTCCACCAGCATGTGCAGGTCGACCATCGGAGTGATCGAATTGGGCCGACCCGGGTCGAGGTTCTGGTCGATGGCCACGACGCGAGCCCCCGCCGGCATCTGCGCCCGGAGCCGCGACAGGATGCCGCGGCACGCGTCATCGCTCCAGTCGTGGAGGATCCACTTGAGCACGTACACGTCGGCCTTCGCGTCGAACTCGCCGAACAGGTCGCCCGCGCGGCGCTCCACCCGTTCGGCGAGCCCGCGCGAGCGCAGAAATCGATCCGCTTCGCTGAGCACCTCGGGTGCGTCGAGGAGGATCCCCCGCGCACGCCGCCTGCGCCCGAGGATCGCGGCCAGGAGCGTGCCGATGCCGCCGCCGAGGTCACAGATGACTCCGCGCCGGGGCCACGGATATGCCCTCGCCAGCGCCGTCGCGTTCAGGTGGGTCATCTGCTGCATCGCGTGGCCGAACCGGATGCCCTCGTCGGCGTGCTTGCCGAAGTGCTCCCAGATCGAGTCGCCGTAGGCGCGCCGGTGCCCGGATGGCTCTGCCCCCTCGCGCAGCAGCGCGTCGAGCTGCTCGTATGCCCGCCCGGTCGTGGGAGCGGCCATGTAGGCGGCCCACGAGGCGATCGAATTCGGGTGGTCGGTCCGCAGCGGCCCGCCGAGCCGGCTCAGACGGACCCGACCGTCGCGGTCGGCGTGGACGAGCCGCGCTGCCGCGGCCGCACCGAGCACGCGGGCGGTCACCCGCTCGTCGAGGCCGAGCTCCCGGGCCAGCTCAGCGGGAGCGCGCGCGCCCTCTCCGAGCGCGTCGGCGAGGCCGGTACTGACGAGCGCGCCGGCCAGCCTGGTCCGCTGGAGTCCCGCCACCAAGTCCCAGAGCGCACCGTCGGCCGGCAGCGGAAGCTCGGACAGATCCTGGACGCGGCGGCGCACCCCGAGCCCGGCGCGCAGGACCGCCGGCGGGATCGGAAACGGGGCAGCGGCACGCCGCCGGCGCTAGCGCGGCGGCGCTGCGGCGGCCGACAGGGGCTTCTCGCCCTTCACGCCGCCGCTCCACGCGGTCTGCGGCCGCCCGTGCGCTTCGCCGTCGACCTCGAGATCGACCTGCTCGTTGAAGAAGCAGAGCAGGTCCTTCACCGCCGCCCCGTCGTGGAACGGCGCGGTGTAGTACCAGACGATGTCCTTGACCACCTCGCCGCTGGAGAGCTCGACCGAGTAGTAGTTGGCCTCGCCCTTGTAGCCGCACGTGGTCACGGTCTCGGAGGGAATGAGCTTGGCGCTCACGTCCTCGCGCGGGAGGTACCAGCGCGGCGGCAGGTTCGACTCGAACAGGGCCATCGCCCGCGTGCTGTCGGCCAGCGGCTCGCCGTCGAGCGAGACCCGGACGTGGCGCGAGCTCGGGTACACGTCGATCCGGTGGTAGATGTCCTTGGGGTGAGTGAAGACCTCGGTGTCTTCCTCGAACCAGTGGTCCATGCGGTGGAAGTAGAAGGCGATGTGGTCGCGGATCGCCTCGGCCCCCGGGAGCGGCTCGGGGTAGTACCACGCCGCGGCCTCCTCAACCCGGTCGCCCACCCGGAGCGTGTGGTAGGACGCCTCACCCTTCTTCGGGCAGCGCGTGTGCCGGTCCGAGGGCTCGAGCACCTCGGCGCGCACGTCGGCGCGCGGGATGTAGTAGGACGGCTGAAGCCCGGACTCGGACACGTACTGCGCGTGCACGGTGTCGGCGATCGTCTCGCCGCCGAGCAGCACCCGGATGCGCTTGGGGATCGGCTCGACGTACATGGCCTGACCGGGCGCGGGCGTCTCGAAGTTCCAGTTCCCCTCCGGCTTGCGGCTGAACGGGCCGCTCCCTGTCATCAACCCCACGGCGCCAGCGTAACAGCCGTGAGCGCTGCGCTGCAATGCTTCCGCGCCCCATGAACTTCGCCCGCGATGTCGTCGATGCCGCCCCACCCGAGCGTCTCGCGATCGTCGAGCTCGCGCGCGACGGCGCGCGCCGCGAGTGGACCTTCGGCGAGGTGGCGGACCGCAGCGCGCGTCTGGCCGGCACCCTCGCCCGCCACGGCGTGCAGCGGGGCGACGTGGTGATGACGCTGGTGGGCAACCGGCCCGAGTGGGTGCTGACGATGGTGGCCTGCTTTCGGCTCGGCGCGGTCGCGCTGGCCTGCAACGAGCAGCTGCGGGCCAAGGACCTGCGCCAGCGGATCGACGCGGCCGAACCGAGGCTGATCGTGGCCGACGAGCGCGGCACGGGGAGCTCACCGCGGCCGGCCCGGACTGCCCCGTGCTGACCGTGCCCGACGAGAAGCTGTTCGACTCCGATCCGGCGCCCGCGGCGGAGCTCGACCCGACCGATCCCTGCCTGATCACGTTCACCAGCGGCACCACCGGCGAGGCCAAGGGGGTCGTGCACGGGCAGCGCTACCTCCCCGGTCAGCGCCTCCAGGCCGAGCACTGGCTGGACGCCCGCGAGGGCGACCTCGTCTGGTGCACGGCGGCCAGCGGCTGGTCGAAGTCGGCCCGCAACGCGTTCATCGCGCCGTGGCTGCGCGGCGCCACCGCGCTCCTGCACGACGCCCGCTTCGACCCGGCGCAGCGCCTGGAGCTGCTCGCGGCGGAGAAGGTGAACGTGCTGTGCATGGCCCCGACCGAGTACCGGGTGATGGCCAAGCGCACGACGCTCACGCCGCTGCCCGCGCTCCGGACGCTCGTGGCCGCGGGCGAGGCGCTGAACCCGGAGGTCCTCCGGGCCTTCCACGAGGCCACCGGGGTCGAGATCCGCGACGGATACGGCCAGACCGAGACCGGTCAGCTCACCGCCAACCCGGTCGGCGCGGCCGTGCGACCAGGCTCGATGGGGCTGCCGCTACCCGGGGTGGACCTCGCCGTCCGCGACGGCGAGCTGGTGCTCGGGGATCCGCGCACCGATCCCACCTTCTTCGTCGCCCACCTCGGCGGCGAGCCCGCCCCGGTCGACCGCCCGTGGCGCACCGGGGACCTCGTCACCCAGGACGAGAGCGGCTACCTGTACTTCGAGGGGCGCTCCGACGACGTGATCATCTCCGCCGGCTACCGGATCGGGCCGTTCGAGGTCGAATCCGCGCTGGTCTCGCACGACGCGGTGGCCGAGGCGGCCGTGGTCGCGGCGCCCGACGAGGAGCGCGGAGCGGTGGTGCGCGCGATCGTCGTCCTGCGCGACAGCTACGCCCCCAGCCCCGAGCTCGCCGCCCAGCTCCAGGAGCACGTCAAGGAGGTCACGGCGCCGTACAAGTACCCCCGGATCGTCGACTTCGCGCCCGAGCTCCCGAAGACGACGAGCGGCAAGGTGCAGCGCGCCTTGCTCCGAAATCCGCCGCGCTAGGCTGGTCCGGATGGCGGACGAACGTCCCGTGATCGGGATCTGCACGAGCCTGACCCACGCCAAGTGGGGCGTGTGGGAACAGCAGGCCGCGCTGCTCCCCTACGACTACATGCGCTCCGTCCAGCGCGCCGGCGGCCTGGCCGTGATGGTCCCGCCCGATCCCGAGCTCGAGCTCGATCCCGACCCGATGCTCGACCTGCTCGACGGCCTGATCCTGGCCGGCGGCGAGGACATCGATCCCGCCCGCTACGGCGCCGAGCCCCACCCGATGACCGGGCGCCCGGTGCCCGAGCGCGACGGCGTCGAGATCGCGCTGACCCGCCGCGCGGTGGAGCGCGATATCCCGGTGCTCGGGATCTGCCGCGGGATGCAGCTCGTGAACGTCGCCTTCGGGGGCACGCTCAAGCAGCACCTGCCGGACGACGTCGGCCACGAGGACCACCGCCGGGTAGCAGGAAGCTTCGACGACGCCGACCACGACGTGCGCCTGAAGCCCGGACTCGCTGGCGGCGCGCGCCGCGGGCGAGACCGCGCACGCCACCAAGTCGCACCACCACCAGGGCGTGGACCGGGTCGGCGAGAGCCTCGTGGTCACCGGGCATTCCGTGCTCGACGACCTGCCCGAGACGATCGAGGCGCCGGAGCGCCGGTTCGTGCTCGGCGTCCAATGGCATCCCGAGGTCGACGAGCAGAGCCAGGTCATCGCCGCTCTGGTCGCGGAGGCGCGCGACTACCGCAGCAATCGCGGCTCGGCGTATCCGGCGCGGCGCACCGCCTCGATGACCTCTTCGGCGTGATCGTGGCCGCGGGTCTCGAGCACCAGCTGGACGGCGGTCTCGCGCACGTGCAGGTCGAAGCCCTCGCGGATGTGCTCGACGTCGAGCAGGTTGGCCCCGAGCTCGCCCACCAGGGCCAGGAGCCGGGCCAGCGATCCCGGCCGGTCGGGTAGGCAGGCCAGCAGGACGAGGCGCCGGCGCACCTGGCTCTCGTGCCGGCGCACGATGTCGCCCAGGAGTCCGGCGTCGACGTTGCCCCCGGACAGGACGACCGCGGTCGTACCCGGCGCACCCGACAGGTCGAGCACTCCGCCGAGGAGGGCGGCGATCCCCACGGCGCCGGCGCCCTCGACGACGAGCTTGGCCCGCTCGAGCATGAACACCATCGCCTCGGCGACGTCGTCCTCGCCCACGGTCACCACGTCGTCGACCCACCGCGCGATCAGCGGGAGCGTGATCTCCCCGGGGCGCTTCACCGCGATGCCGTCCGCGATCGTCAGCTCCGCGTCGACGGGGGTCGGGCCGGCCGTTCCGGATCGAGGCGGGGAACGGCGCGCAGGTCGCGACCTGGACGCCGATGACCTCGGTGTCCGGCCGCTGCCGACTTGACCGCGATGGCAACTCCGCTGGCCAGCCCGCCACCGCCGAGGGGGACGATCACGCGCGCCAGATCGGGCACCTGCTCGAGCAGCTCGAGCCCGAGCGTGCCCTGGCCGGCGATCACGTCGCAGGTCGTCGAACGGGTGAACGAAGGCCAAGCCCTCGGACTCGGCGCGTTCGCGCGCGGCGACGAACGAGTCCACGACCGTCTCCCCCACCAGCGTGACGTGCGCCCCCAGCGCGGTGGTCGCCTCCATCTTGGAGATCGGGGCGCCGTGCGGCATGAACACCTCGCAGCGCACGCCGCGGGTGCGGGCCGCGTAGGCCACCGCCTGGGCGTGGTTGCCGGCGCTCGCTGCCACGACGCCCTTGCGCGCAGCCGTCGCCCAGCGCCTGCGAGCTTCGACAGCGCGCCGCGGAGCTTGAACGACCCGGTCCGCTGCAGGTTCTCGGCCTTGACCACGACCGTGCTCCCGGTCCGCTCGCTCAGCGTGCGGGAGCTGAGCAGCGGCGTCTCGCGCACGACGCCGGCGCCGGCCTGCGCGGCGCGCCGGATCTCGTCCGGGCCGACCGTCGCGGGTGCGCGGGTCGAGTCGGTCAGGGCAGCGCCACCACTGCGTCGATCTCGACCTTGGCGCCCCGCGGCAGCGCCGCCACCCCGATGGCCACGCGCGCCGGCGGATCGGATTCGAAGAAGGACTCGTAGACCTCGTTGACCTCGGCGAACGTCGCCATGTCGGTCAGGTAGACGGTGAGCCGAACCGCGTCGCCGAGCGTGGCGCCCGCGGCGTGGCACACCGCGGCGAGGTTCTCCAGGCAGCGCCCGGCCTGCGCGCCGGCGCTCGGGCCGACGAGGTCGCCCGTGCGCGGGTCGAGCGGGATCTGCCCCGAGCAGAACAGCAGGCTCCCGGTGCGGATGGCGTGGACGTACGGGCCAACGGCCGCGGGCGCGCCGGGGGCGCTGATCGGCTCACGGTGTCCAGGCAAGTCATCTCCTCCTCGTGGGACGCGTGCCGCAAGCGTATTCCTCGCTTCTGGCCGTGGGTAGCCTGGGTAAATGTCGAACCGCCTGGCGACGCAGAGCTCGCCCTACCTCCTCCAGCACAAGGACAACCCGGTCGACTGGTATCCGTGGGGCGAGGAGGCGCTGACGCGCGCCGAGCACGAGGACAAGCCGCTGCTCGTCTCGATCGGCTACTCGGCCTGCCACTGGTGCCACGTGATGGAGCGCGAGTCGTTCGAGGACACGGACACCGCGGCGCTGATGAACGCGCACTTCGTGTGCATCAAGGTCGACCGCGAGGAGCGTCCCGACATCGACGCGATGTGCATGGATGCCTGCCAGGCGATGACCGGCCACGGCGGCTGGCCGCTGAACTCGTTCCTCACGCCCGAGCGCCAGCCGTTCTTCGCCGGGACCTACTTCCCGCCCGAGTCGCGTCCGGGGATGCCGAGCTGGCGGATGGTGCTGGAGGCGGTGGCCGACGCGTGGGAGAAGCGGCGCGACGAGGTCCGCGGCCAGAGCGCACAGCTCGTGCGCTCGCTCGGCCGCACCGCGCTCATAGAGCCCTCGCCCGAGCCGATCCGCGAGGCCGAGCTGTCCGCCGGCGTGGCCTCGCTGGCCGGGAGCTACGACCGGACCTACGGCGGCTTCGGCGGGCGCGCCCAAGTTCCCGCAGCCGTCGGTGATCGGGCTGCTGCTGGCGCGCGGTGAGCACGAGATGGCGCTGGCCACGCTCCAGGCCATGGCCGAGGGCGGGATCTTCGACCAGGTGGGCGGCGGGTTCGCGCGCTACGCGGTGGATCGCACATGGACGGTGCCGCACTTCGAGAAGATGCTCTACGACAACGCGCTGCTGGCCCGGCGCTACCTCAACGGCTGGCAGGTCTCGGGAAGCGACCGCTTCCGGCGGGTGTGCTGCGAGACGCTCGACTGGGCCCTGCGTGAGATGCGCTCGCCCGAAGGCGGCTTCTTCTCGGCGCTCGACGCCGACTCCGAGGGGGTCGAGGGCAAGTTCTACGTGTGGAGCGAGTCGGAGCTGCGCGACGTGCTCGGGCCGCTGGCCGAGGAGGCGCTCGAGTACTTCCGGCCGCGGCCGTTCGAGCACGCGCTGATCCTGGAGGGAAGGGGGCCCGAGCCTCCGTCGCTCCCGGAGATCCGCTGCAAGCTCTACGGGGCCCGCTCGGGACGCGTGCGGCCGGGCCTCGACGACAAGCAGCTGACCTCGTGGAACGCGCTGATGATCTCCGCCCTGGCCGAGGCCGGCGCCGTGCTCGAGCGCCGCGATTACCTCGACGCCGCGATCGCCTGCGCCGAGTTCCTGCTGCGCGAACGGCGCGCCGCGGACGGCCGGCTCCTCCGGATCCCGGGCGTGCCGGCCTTTCTCGAGGACTACGCGTTCCTGCTCGAGGGGCTGCTCGCGCTGTACGAGGCGAGCTTCGATCCGCGCTGGTACCGCGAGGCGGTGGCGGTGGCGGACCGCATGATCGAGCGCTTCGAGGACCCCGAGCGGGGCGGCTTCTTCACCACGTCCGCCGACCACGAGCAGCTGCCCGCGCGGCGCAAGGACCTCGAGGACTCGCCGATCCCCTCGGGGAACTCCTCGGCCGCCTTCGGGCTGCTGCGGCTCGCGCTGATGGCCGGAGAGGGCAAGTACGAGCGCCACGCACTAGGCGTGCTGCGCCTGCTCTACCCGCTGGCCACGCGCCACCCCCAGGCCTTCGGGCACCTGCTCCAGGCGGCCGACTTCTACCTGGCGCCGGTGCGCGAGGTGGCGTTGGTCGGCCCCGCGGACGAGCTGCCCGAGTTCATCCGCGCGGTGCGCGGCGAGTACCGCCCGCACGTGGTGCTGGCCGGAGGCGCGGCCGACGGCGTGCCCCTGCTCGAGGGCCGAGACCCGATCGAGGGCCACGCCGCCGCCTACGTGTGCGAGCACTTCGTGTGTAAGTCTCCGGTGAGGAGTCCACCGGAACTGGCCGCCGCGCTCTGAGCAGCGGTATCCTCTCGAGGGATGGGAAGGCGGACACGGATCGTCGCGGCGTTGGTGGGAATGCTCGCGCTCTTGGTCGTCGCAGCCGGGTGCGGCTCGAGCGGCGGCGTCTCCTCGGCCAGCCCGGCACAGATCGTGCCGGCCAAGGCGTTGGTGTACGTCGAGGCGGTCGTCCGGCCGCAGGGCTCCCAGAGCAGCGATGCCCAGAGCGCGCTCACCCGCCTCGTCGGGTACAACCCGGTTCCGAAGCTCCAGAACGCCCTGCAGAAGTCGTTCTCGGGCTCCGGCCTGAACTACAAGAAGGACATCCAGCCGTGGCTGGGGCAGCGGATCGGGATCGCGGTGATGGGGTTCTCGACCTCGCAGCTCGTCGCGATCCTGCCGACCAACAACCAGTCCGCCGCGTTGTCGGCACTCGATAAGGCCGAGAAGAACGCCCACCTCACCTCGACGAGCTATCGCGGGGTCAACTACCAGGTCGGCAACGACAACGGCAAGGCCGTGGCCGTGGGGATCGTCGGCAAGAACGCCGTGGTCGGAGGTCCCGCAGGGTTCAAGGCGGTCATCGACGCGTCCCACGGCAACTCGCTGGCAGGGAACGGGACGTACAGCGGCGCCGTCGGTGGGATCGACTCGAAGGCGATCCTGCGCGGGTACGTGAACGGCGCCGCGCTCGTCTCCGCCCTGGCCTCTTCGCCGAGCCTCGCGGCACTCCCGCCGGCTTCGCGCCAGGCCCTGAACTCGGCGCTGCAGTCCGGTCAGCTCCGCGGCGGCGCCGCGTTCGGGCTGACCTTGAAGCCCAAGACGATGACTTTCGAGGTCCGCGCCACCTCGCACCGCAGCGGCTCCGGCTCCGGCGCCGACGTGAGCGACCTGCCCGAGGGGTCGTGGCTGGCGCTGGCCACCGGCGCACTGAACCTGACCCAGACACAGTCGATGCTGAGCCTCAATGCCAACACCGCCGCCGTCCTGAACCTGTTCCGCCAGCGCTTCGGAATCGACCTGGTCCACGACGTGCTCCCGGCGCTCGGCCCGATCAAGCTCGCGGTCCAGGGCAACTCGCTTCCCGCCGTCCAGGTCGGGTTGAGCATCAACCCGGCGAACCTGGCGGCCGCCGGGCGCGTGCTCGGCGTGCTCTTCAACCGCCTGAAGCAGACCCCGAGCCTGAGCGTCACGGGCAAGCCGAACTCGTTCAGCGTCACCAAGCCAGGGCAGCCACTGCCCAAGGTCGACGTCGCCGAGGTGGGACGACAGCTCCTCGCCACCTTCGATGAGACGTTCAGCCAGTTCGCCTCGCCGACCAGCACGCTCTCCTCCAATCCCGCCTTCGGGCGCGCCAAGTCCGCTCTCACGGGCGGCAGCCGCGTCCCGTTCTTCATCGACTTCTCGACCCTGGCCAGCCTGACCGCGCAGATCTCGTCCTTCCAGTCGGGCGGGAAGGACTACAAGGCGCAGACGGTCCTGCAGCGGCTGGACTACCTCGTGGTCGGCAGCGATCCGAGCCAGGGCGACACTCGCCTGGTGCTCGGTCTTCGCTGAGGCGGTCCGGATGGGCCGGCACGGCCCCACGGACGCCGAGCGAAGCGAGGCCCCGCTAGCGGACGTACGGACGCCGCAGCGCCCCTAAAGCACGGGGAGGTAGCGCTCGAGCTCCCAGGGGGTGACCTGGACGCGGTAGTCGTCCCACTCCTGGCGCTTGATCTCGATGTAGCGGTTGAACGTGTGCTCGCCGAGCGTGCGGAGCACCAGCTCGGACTCGGCGGTGAGCTCGATCGCCTCGCCCAGCGTCTCCGGGAGCTGCTCGATGCCGAGGCGCCGGCGCTCCTCCGGGGACAGGTGGTAGAGGTTCTTCTCCATCGCGTCCGGCAGCTCGTAGCCGTGCTCGATCCCCTCCAGCCCGGCCTGGAGCAGCACGGCGAAGGTCAGGTACGGGTTGCAGGCGGGGTCGGGGCAGCGCAGCTCCATCCGCGTCGCCTTCTCGCGCCCGGGGTGGTACATGGGGACGCGCACGAGCGCGGAGCGGTTGCGCCGTGACCAGGCCACGTACACGGGCGCCTCGTAGCCCGGGACGAGGCGCTTGTAGGAGTTGACCCACTGGGCGAAGATCGAGCAGATCTCGCGCGCGTGGCGGAGCTGCCCGGCGATGAAGGCCTTGCCGACGTCGGACAGGAAGTAGGGATCGTCGGCGTCGAAGAATGCGTTCTGCCCGGCGCGGAACAGCGACTGGTGGGTGTGCATCCCGCTGCCGTTCTTGCCGAACAGGGGCTTCGGCATGAACGTCGCGTGCAGGCCGTACTTGAGCGCGTACTCCTTGACCGCGATCCGGTAGGTCATGCAGTCGTCGGCCATCTTCAGCGCGTCGGCGTAGCGCATGTCGATCTCGTGCTGGCTCGGTCCGACCTCGTGGTGGGCGTACTCGGTGTGGATGCCGAGCTGCTCGAGCGCCAGCACCGTCTCCCTTCTGAGGTCCGATCCGGCGTCGAGCGTCGTCAGGTCGAAGTAGCCGCCCTCGTCGAGCACCTCGGTCGACTTCGAGTCGCGGAAGTAGAAGTACTCGAGCTCGGGGCCGACGTTGAACTGATCGAAGCCCATCTGCTGCGCCCGGCTGATCGCGCGTCTGAGCACGTAGCGCGGGTCGCCCTCGTAGGGCGTGCGCTCGGGGGTCACGATGTCGCAGATCATCCGCCCGACCCCCTGCTCGGCCGGCCGCCACGGCAGCACCGCGAACGTGCTCGGGTCGGGCATCGCGATCATGTCCGACTCCTCGATCGGGTTGAAGCCGGTGATCGAGGAGCCGTCGAAGCCCATCCCGCCCTCGAACGCGTCCGACAGCTCGGTGGCGTTGATCGAGAACGCCTTGAGCTGGCCGAGGATGTCGGTGAACCAGAGGCGCATGAAGCGGATGTCGCGCTCCTGGACGAGCGCCATCACGTCGTCGGCGGTGAGAGGGCGGGCCGTGGCGGTCATCGGCGGCGAACGTTACTTGCTGGCCTCGCGGCCCCGCCGGCCGGGGAGCGGGGCGGCGGCTCAGACGCCGGCGGAGACGCTGGGCCGGCCAAGCCAGCGCGTGGCCCAGCGCTGCAGCTCCGAGAGCGCGGGCTCGAGTTCGCAGCCCATCTTCGAGAGCGAGTACTCGACGCGTACGGGGGGTCCGGGGAGCACGGTGCGCTCGACGATCCCGCGCGCCTCCAGCTCCTTCATCCGTTCTGACAGGAGGCGGTCCGAGAGCTCGGGAACCGCCTGCGCGATCTCGGAGAAGCGCAGCGGGCCGTCCATCAGGACGCGCAGGATCGCGCCGGTCCAGCGGCGGCCGACCAGCTCGACCGCCTCGTGGTAGAGCGGGCAACAGCTCGCGGATCTTGTCTCGCCGGGTCCTAGGGACGTGTGCTCGCGAGCGCACATCGCCGTAGGAAGCTTACGCCGCCTGCAGCGCTCGCGACGCCTCACTGGATCCGTCGACGGGTACCTCGCCGGCGACGTTGACCATCGCGGCGAACTCCTCGAGTGCCACCGCGGCGATCGCCTCGAGGATCTGCTCGTCGTCCCAGCCCGCCTCGCGCGCCTCCTCGTGGAGGTGCATCGGGGCGCGGCCGCCGTTCTCGATCAGGGCGTGCAGGTAGCGCAGGAGCGCGGCTTCGCGCTCGTCCTTGGAGCCGAACTGCCGGGCGTTGGCCACCTCGTCGAGCGCCAGGCCGGCCGCGCGGGCGGTGCGCGAATGCATCGCGATCCCGGGCTCGGAGTGATAGCGCTCGGCCACCGCCAGGGCGATCCGCTCGAGCGTCGCCAGCGTCAGCTTGCCGTGCCGGAGCTCGGAGCGGAAGCGTGCGTACGCGCGCAGCGCGGCCGGGGACCCGGCGAGTACGCCGAGGAAGTTCGGCAGCTGCCCGCCGGTGGCCAGGGCCCCCCGGAGAACGGGGACCGAGCCCTCAGGCGCCGTGAGGTCGTCGTGGATCTGGAATCTGCTCATGGAAGTTTTCATCGTGACCACCAGAGGTCTGAGGGCGGCACCTTGCCCATGCCTACCCTTTACTTTCTAGACCTTCTTACTGTTGATAAGTGTAGATCGCGCCGACGAGGAGCACAAGGATTCTTCACACGTTCTTCAACAGAGCGCCAGGGTCTTTGCGGTGCGGACTCACCCCAGCGTTCCGGCAGAACGGCACTCGCCTGATCCCCTTATACGTGCGCGCATAAACTCGGGATCAGCGAGGCATTCGATATCCGTAAGGGTTCTCCTCGCCGTGCAGCGCAAGACTCGCGCAGCGGCCCGCCGGGGCCCGGTTCTCCCGGCCGGCGGCGGTGGGTCCTCGCAACCGCCGGCGCCCGGTCTCCTCACCGCCGGCGCCCGGTCTCCTCACCGTGGGCGGTCGGCTATCGCGGAGCGGGTTTCGCGCTTGCCGGTCAGCCGGCGACGCACTGGGTTATGGAGCCCCCCAGGCGTCAGTGGACCGCGTGGGCAAGCACGGCGGCGTGCGCGCTGGTCGCCGCCACGAGCACGAGCAGCAGGCCCAGGAAGACCGCCCACAGCGCCGCCCGGTCGGGCTTGAATCCAGGCCGCTCGTGCGCGGGCAGGGACGGACGCCGGCTCGAGTCGTAGGTGGCCCAGCCGTAGTCGCGCTCGGCGCCGCGACCGCGAATCGTCACCGTGCGCCGGCCGTTGACCGGCGGGGCGGAGACGGCGTCGGCCGAGGTCCTCAGCGGGGCCGGGGTGGCGGGGCGGGAGGCTCGGCGCTGACGGGGCCGGGCGCGAGCGCGGCGCCGGCGTGGGGGCGGCGGGGCGGGAGCGGGGTGCCTGCGTGGCTTCGGCGGCGCCCGGGCCGAGGGCGCGGTCGCGCATCGCGGCGCGGCTGCGGCGCGGGGTCCGCGGCTCCGGTGGCAGTGGGGCCGTGGCGCCCAGGGTCAGCGCCTTCGCATAGCGCTCGGCCACCTCCACCGCGATCGGGTTCGGCTGGGGCTGCGGCGAGACGCCGCGGCGGCCGGCGGTGCCCGGTCCCGGTGCGCGCTGGATGAACTGCGGATCGAGCGATCGCGGGCCGGGTCCATTCGGCCGCCCGGCGGGCGGGACCCCTTCGAGCTCGTCGGTTTCCAAGGCCAACGGGCCCGCTTCCCGGGCCCCGGCGCTCACGCTCAGCCGGTCGAGATCGACGGAGACCGTATGCGTGGGTCGGCGATGCAGCCCGTCGCGGGCGGGATCGGGCGCGGCCTCCACGTCCGAATAGCTTCGGAGGCGATCTTCGTGCTCGAGCGAAACGCCGGCTGGGCGCATCAATCTCCTCTTTCTCGGGCTTACGGGGTTAGCTGTCGGGCTCGCGCCGAAAGAGCGGCGCTACGCGCATAGGCGATTCGCCCCTGCAACTTGGGTCCCCCGCTTCCATCCGCCCCTTGGATCGGCGGTGCGGGAATTCAGCTTTGCGGCGCGCATGCTAACAGCGTTGGACGACGGAAGTGCACGTATTTGCGGGACCTACCTCCGCAAATTGCGCACGTTCCCCGGCGCTGCGGCCAGCGGCGCCGGCAGGGCTTGTGGCCGCCGCTGATCGATCGTCCGGCCGGGTCCGGGGTCGCCGCGTCTGTGCTCGCTGCCTCGTCTCGGCACCCGCACCGGCGGGCGGCGGCGCCGCCGTGTCTGCCGTCTGATGTCGCCGCCCGGCTCCCCGGGCCGGCGGAGCGCGCGAGCCTGCTACTCCTGGCCGGCGACGGCGGCCACGAACTGGGCCACTTCCCTGGCGTCCTGGCCCTGGATGATGCCGGCGGGCATCGTCCCGAAGCCCAAGCACGCCTGCGGGCTGGTCGAGGACGGCGGGTTCTGCAGGCACCCGTTCTTGATCGTGTTGAGCACGACCTGCTCGCTCGGGCGCAGCATGTCGAGGTTCGGCCCCACCTTGCCGGTGGCGTTGGCTGCGGCCAGCGTGTGGCAGAAGGCGCAGCTGTGGCCGAACGCCTCGCGTCCGTGCTTCTCCGCCGCCGTCAGCTTGATCCCGCCGACCTGCTTGCTGGCGTTTGCGTGGTTACCGGTCAGGAACAGCAGCGGCAGTACGACGCCGAAACCCACGATCATGACCGTCAAGACCAACCTGCCCGCCCTCCGGGTGCGGTAGGAGGAACGTCCGCCTGCGTGCGCCGGCGCGGACGGCCCACCACGGAACGCCACCAAGAAGACACCGAGCGCAAGCACGGCGAAGAGCGCTATGACGAGGAACACGGGGAGCACGTGCGGGCGGCACCTTACCGCGCCGGACACCCGGATGGCGCCTCATGCCGAGGGATCCACCGGCGGCGCTCGGATCGATCGCCGGGACGCGGGGCCCATCGTCGGCGTCCCCTGGGACGCCGGGCCCATCGTCGGCATCCCAGGGCCGAGCTCATCGCGGAGGCACGAGGCAAGGCTCATCGCCGGCGTCCCGAAGCGAAGCTCATCACCGGTGGCGCCACCGCGCGGAAGTCCTCCGCCTCGCCGGCCGCGGCCGCATGCTCGGCGGCCGCCTTCGCGTCCGCACGCACCCGCGCCAGCTCGCGCTCGTCGAGCATCGAGAAGTCCTTGACCTCGGCCACGAGCTGGTCGGGGGCCGCGATCGAGGCGGCCCGGTCGATCAGCACGTTGATCGCGCCGCCGGCCACGGGCAGGCGCTCGAGCTTGCCTTCCACGAACATCAACGGCTCGGTCCTGACGATCAGCCGGTGGCGCTCGTAGACCTCGGGCGGGACGATCAGGTTGATCGTCCCGTGCTCGTCCTCGAGCAGCACGAACACGATCCCTTTGGCGGTACCGGGACGCTGACGGGCCACGACCAACCCGCCGACGCGCACGCGGATTCCGTGATCGAGCGTCTCTAGATCGCGACTGGTGACCGCCCCTGCGGGGAGGCGCGCGCGTAGGAGGGCCATGGGATGGGTCCGGGCGGTCAGCCCGGTCGTTCCGTAGTCGGCGAGCATCGACTCCCACGACGACAGGTCTCGCAGCCGCGGCGGCGCCGGCAGGTCGAGGGGGAGCGCCAGCTGGGTTCCGCCGGGAACCTTCCGGCCGGGCGTCGCCACCCCCAGCTGCCACAGGGCAACCCGCCGCGCCGACCGCCGCTCGACGCCCTCCACGAGCGCGTCGCAGGCACCCGACCAGGCGAGCAGCTCGAGCGACGACGCACTCGCACCGGCGCGTGAAGCGAGGTCGGCGAGGCTGCGGAAGCTGCCACCGGCGTCCCGCGCCGTGACCAGCGCCTTCACCTCCTGCTCGCGAACGCTGCGAACGTAGCCGAGGCCGATCCGTACGCGCCCCTCCTCGTCCAGGTCGCATTCGGCGCCGCTGCGGTTGACGTCGGGAGCAGTCACCTCGATCCCGCGACGCTGCGCCTCGTGGACGAGCGCGTCGGAGGGATAGAAGCCCATCGGCTGCTCGTTGAGCAGCGAGCACAGGAACTCGGGCCCGTAGTGCACGCGCAGCCACGTCGACTGGTAGGCGAGGAGCCCGAACGCGGCGCCGTGCGCCTTGGGGAAGCCGAAGCCCGAGAAGCCCTGAACCATCGAGAACACCCGCTCGGCCTTGTCCTCGTCGACCCCATGCACGCGCCGTGCCCCCGCGACGAACCGCTTGTGGTACGCCTCGATCGCCGCCTCCGAGCGCTTGCGGCTCATCGCCCGCCGCAGGCCCTCGGCCTCGCCCGGGGAGAAGCCGGCGAAGGCGATCGCCACCTCGAGCACCTGGTCCTGGAAGATGATCGTGCCGAGCGTCTCGCGCAGCACGGGCTCGAGCGACGGGTGCTCGTAGGGCACCTCGTAGTCGGGCTCGACCCGCATGCGCTGGCGCCGCGCGATGTAGGGATTGACCGCGCCGCCCTGGATCGGGCCCGGTCGCACGATCGCCACCTGGATCGTGATGTCCTGAAGCGTCTCCGGCCGCGTCCGGTACAGCGACTGCATCTGGGCGCGGCTCTCGATCTGGAAGACGCCGGTGGTCTCCGCGCTCTGGATGCATTCGTAGGTCGCGGGGTCGTCGTAGGGAATCGTTGAGAGGTCGATGCGCTCGCCGCGGGTGCGCGCGATCAGCTCGACCGCGCGCTCCACGGCCGAGAGCATCCCCAGCCCCAGCAGATCGATCTTGAGAAAGCCGGCGTCCGAGCAGGAGTCCTTGTCCCACTGGACGATCTGCCGCCCCTCCATGGCGGCGGGGACGATCGGGCAGCAGTCGACCAGCGGCCGGGTGGCGACGATCATCCCGCCCGAGTGCTGGGAGAGGTGGCGCGGAAGCCCGTGGGCTTCGGCCGCCAGGCGCGCCAGCCACGCCCAGCGACCGCCCGAGCCGCGCCGGCCTTCGCGGTCCCCGTCCGCCTGCGGATGCTGCCCGTCGCGACTGGAATCTCCCTGCGGCCCCACCCCGAAGGCCGCTTCGATGTCCTTGGCCACCTCGCGCGCGTCCCAGCCCTCGCTGCCCCGCGCCACCCGCTCGATCTCGCTCGGCGGTAGCCCCAGGACCTTCCCGAGCTCGCGGATCGCGCCGCGGGCGCGGTAGGTGGGAAACGCCGCCACCAGCGCCGAGCGGTCGTGGCCGTAGCGCTCGTGCACCCTCGGGATCAGGACCTCCCGGATGTCCCGCGGAAAGTCGAGGTCGATGTCGGGCAGCGAGGTCAGCTCCTCGTTGAGGAAGCGGCCGATCAGCAGCTCGTTGGCGATCGGGTCGACGTGCGAGAGACCGGTCAGGTAGCAGACGATCGAGGACACGCTCGACCCGCGCCCGCGACCGGGCGGCAGGACGGCACGAGCGGTGTCAGGTCCCCTGACCTCGACCGCGACCTCCCGAGCCAGCTCGAGCATGTCGTGATGGAGCAGGAAGAACCCAGGGAGGTTGAGCCGGTCGATGATCCCCAGCTCCTGGTCGAGCCTGGCGTGGGCGGTGGCGCGGGTGTCCGCCGGCGCCGAGGCGTAGCGATCGTGGATGCGCGTCTGACACAGCTCGGCCAGCTTGCGCATCGCCTCCTCGTCCTCGGCCCCCGGATACCGGTAGCCGAGGTCGCTCGAGAGGTCGAAGCGCAGGCTGTCGGCCAGCGCCACCGTCTCCGCCACCGCATCCGGATGCTCGGGAAAGCGAGCGGCCATCGCCTCGGGCGAGGCGAGCACGTGGCTGAAGTTGCCCCGGCGCTCCGGCTCTGAGGCGTCGAGCGTGGAGTGCAGGCGCAGGGCCACGAACGCGTCCTGGACCGGAGCCCGAGAGCGGGCGTGCGCGTGGACGTTCCCCGTCGCCACGCACGCCACCCCCAGCCCCCTCGCCAGGTCGGCCAGCCGCCGGTTGCGCGCCCGATCGTCGCGCAGGAACGGACGCTGCAGCTCGACCCGCAACCGCTCCACGCCGAACGCCTCCCGCAGCCGCCACAGCGTCAACTCGTCGTGCACGCCGCGCAGAGCACAGCCGCTCAGGCACACCAGCCCCTCTGCGTGCTCGAGGACGTCGCCCAGCTCGACGAACGGCTGGGCCGGCGGCCCGGGCCGCTTGTCCCGCGTATGCGCGTGTGCGCGCGTGAGGATGCGGCACAGGTTCGACCAGCCGCGGGCGTCCTCGACGAGCAACGTCAGATGACGTCCGTCGCTCAGGTCGACTTCAGCGCCATGGATCGGCCGCAGGCCCAGCGCCCGCGCCGACACCGCGAACTCCATCGAGCCCGAAACCGAGTTGTGATCGGTCAGCGCCAGCGCGCCGTAGCCGAGCTCCAGCGCCGCTGGAACCAGCTCGTCGGGAAGCGACGCCCCGTCCAGGAACGAGAAGGCCGAGTGGCAGTGGAGCTCGACGTATGACATGCGAACAGATGTTCGCATGGGCGGCGGCAGAAGATGCCGCCGGCGCGGCCCCGCAACGACGTCAGCTCGACTCCGTCGGCCAGTCCTCCGCGAGCATCGCGTAGACGACGTGGTCGACGAAGCGCTCGCCGACGCGCTCCGCCTGCCTCAGCACGCCCTCCTCGACGAAGCCGAGCCGCTCGGGGATCGCCCGGCTGCGCAGGTTCTCGACGCCGGCGCGGATCTCCACCCGGTTGAGCTCCCACGTCCCGAAGGCGTGATTCGTCAGGGTTCGGACGGCCTCGGTGACGGTGCCGTGGCCTTGGGCGCTTGCGGCGATCCAGTACCCGATGCTCGTGGAGCGGTTCGGCCAGTCGAGCCGGTGAAAGCCGAGGACGCCGACGATCCGGCCGTCGACGACGATCGCCACCTGGAAGCCCTGGTTGTCCGCCAGCTGCCGGCGGCTCGTGCGGATGAACTCGCGCGTGTCCTCGAGCGTCTGGGCGGCAGCCCAGGGCATCCACCGAGCCAGGAACTCCCGGTTCTCGACGACCACGTCGTAGAGCTCCTCGGCGTCCGCCTCCTCGAGCAGGCGCAGCAGTCGGCGCTCGTCGATCCGGGAGCTCAGCACGGCTTCAGTCTTGCTGATCGAGGACCCGGTGGTGGGCGGCACGCCCGGAACGCGTCGGGACCTCCGTCCTCGACGCGCCGATGCGAAGCCGAACCTTTCTCGCCGATCGGTCGCCGTCGGCGGAGACGTCGGCGGCCAGGGTTCGGAAAACGAACCCTCCCCGCCGAGGACGACGGCTCTACGCAGTGATCGGCGAATAAGGGCTCGGTCTCGGAGGCCCTCGGCGATGCAAACTTCCCCTTGACAACTTATTAGTTAGTGCTAACTTATTCGCTTAGTTAGTACTCGCTAAGAAGGGTGGGACGATGCAGACCCGACGCCGCCAGAAGAACCAGGATCCAGGCTTGACCGCCACGAGGCGTCCGGACCAGCGACCGCACCGCCGGCGACGCGACTGTGGCCGCGCCCCGCCACCGACACCCGCCGCCGGCGCTGGACGCTGGCCATCGTCTCGCTCGGCCTGTTCATGGTCGTGCTCGACAACCTCGTCGTGAACGTGGCCCTCCCGAGCATCCACCGCGACCTGGGCGCCTCGATCCAATCGCTCGAGTGGACCGTGAACGCATACGTGCTGACGTACGCGGTGTTCCTGCTCACCGGCGCCGCGCTGGGCGATCGCCTGGGACGCAGGCGGATGTTCATGGCCGGGATCGCGCTCTTCACCGTCTCCTCGGCCGCCGCCGCGGTGGCGCCCACGATCGGCCTGCTGATCGCCGCGCGCGCCGCGCAGGGCATCGGCGCCGCGATCACCACGCCGCTGACGCTCACGCTGCTGGCCGACGCCTTCCCGCCCAACCAGCGGGGCATCGCCCTGGGCGTGTGGTCGGGCATCAGCGGCGTCGCGGTGGCGCTCGGACCGCTGGTCGGTGGCGCGGTCGTGCAGGCCGCCTCCTGGCACTGGATCTTCTGGATCAACGTGCCGATCGGCGCGGTGCTCGTCCCGCTGGCGGCCTCGCGGTTGAGCGAGAGCTACGGCGCAGCGCGCACGCTCGATCTCCGCGGGCTCACGCTGGCCTCCACCGGGCTGTTCGGCATCGTCTACGCGCTGGTCCGCTCGCAGTCGCTCGGCTGGACCGCGCCAGAGGTACTCGCCGGACTCGTCGCCGGAGCCCTGCTCGTCATCCTGTTCGTCGTCAACGAGCTGCGCGTGTCCGAGCCGATGCTGCCGATGCGCTTCTTCGCCGACCGCAGCTTCGCGGTGACCAACGCGGTGTCGCTGTCGATGTACTTCGGGATGTTCGGGTCGATCTTCTTCCTCAGCCAGTTCCTACAGAACGTGCTGCACAACTCGCCGCTGCACGCCGGCCTGAAGCTGCTGGTGTGGACGGGAGCGACGATGGTCGTCTCGCCGCTGGCCGGCGTCTTCTCCGAGCGGTTCGGAAGCCGGCCGTTCATGGTCGCCGGACTCGGGCTGCAGGCGCTCGCGCTGGGCTGGATGGCGAAGGTGGCCAGCGTCGACACTACGTACGCGAGCCTGATCGCGCCCTTCGTCCTGGCCGGAGCCGGCATGGCCCTGGTGTTCGCGCCGTCGGCCAACGCGGTGCTGTCGTCGGTGCGCACCGACGAGACCGGTGCGGCGTCCGGCGCCACCAACGCGATCCGCGAGCTCGGTGGCGTCCTCGGGATCGCCGTTCTCGCCACCGTGTTCACGAGCCACGGCAGCTACCTCTCCGCGCAGGGGTTCGTGAGCGGCCTCGTGCCGGCGATGTGGGTCGGGACCGCGGTTCTGGGCGGAGGCGCGCTGCTCGCCGCCGCGCTTCCGTTCAGCACTCGCACCTCGGCCGCGAGCCATGCGGCTGCCGAAGCCGCCGCCGTCGCCTGACCGTGTCCTAGGATCGACCTCGTCATGGCCACGACCCCCACCACCCCCGCCACCACACGCCGCCAGCGCGTTCCGGCCGCCGAACGCCGGGACGCGCTGATCGAGGCCGCCGTGCACGAGTTCGCGCATGGCGGCCTGCACGGGACGCCGGTGGACCGGATCGCGCGGCGGGTCGGCGTCGCGCAGCCTTACGTTTTCAGCCTGTTCGCCAGCAAGCGCGACCTGTTCATCGCCGCCGTCGAACGTTGCTTCGATCTGGTGGCGGACGCGTTCACGCTCGGGGCCGAGGAGTTCGATCCGGAGATCGCCGAGCCGGACGCCGACGTCCTGAAGGCGATGGGCAACGCCTACGTCGAGCTCCTCGCCTCGCACCGCGACTACCTGATGCTCCAGCATCACGCCTACGCGGCGTGCGACGACCCCGACATCCGCGACCGCGTCCGCGCGCAGCTATGCCCGGCTGGTCGCGCATGTCGAGCAGCTGTCGGGCGCCGACCAGGAGCGGATCGACGACTTCTTCCGCTACGGCATGTGGCTCAACGTGGCGGCGGCGATGGGGGTCGAGGATCTCTCGGCGGGCTGCGAGTGGATCCGCGCCGAGCAGGCGGACCCCGCCGCCGGCTGACCGCCGCGGCCGGCTGACCGCCGCTGCGGAGCTCACATCTAGAGTGCGGGCCCATGCCCGACGTGCTCGTATCCCAGGCCCAGGACTTTCCCGGCTGGTACCAGGACGTGATCGCCAAGGCGCAGCTGGCCGAGAACGGCCCGGTGCGGGGCACGATGGTGATCCGTCCGTGGGGCTTCTCTATCTGGGAGCGCGTCCAGGCTGCCGTCGATGCCCGGATCAAGGCCACGGGCGCTCGGAACGCGTACTTCCCGCTGCTCATCCCCGAGGCGTTCCTGCGCCGCGAGGCCGAGCACGTCGAGGGCTTCAGCCCCGAGCTGGCCGTGGTCACCCACGGTGGCGGCAAGGCCCTCGAGGAGCCGGCCGTGGTGCGGCCCGACGAGCGAGACGATCGTCAACGCCTCGTTCGCGCGCTGGATCTCGAGCTACCGAGACCTGCCGCTGCTCGATCAACCAGTGGGCGAACGTGGTGCGGTGGGAGCTGCGCCCGCGCCTGTTCCTGCGCACGACCGAGTTCCTCTGGCAGGAGGGCCACACGGCGCACGCCACGCCGACGAGGCCCACGCCTACGCGCTGCGCATCCTCGAAGAGGTGTACGCCGACGCGATGATCGAGGAGCTGGCGATCCCGATCTACCGCGGTCGCAAGACCGAGCGCGAGAAGTTCGCCGGCGCCGACATCTCGTGGTCCTGCGAGGGGCTGATGCGCGACGGCAAGGCTTTGCAGATGGGTACCTCGCACGAGCTGGGGCAGAACTTCGCGCGGGCGTTCGACATCAAGTTCAGCGACCGGGACGGCCAGTTGCGCCACGTCTGGCAGACCTCGTGGGGCGCATCGACGCGCCTGCTCGGCGCGATGATCATGGTCCACGGTGACGACCAGGGCTTGCGCGTTCCGCCCCGCATCGCGCCGACCCAGGTGATCGTCCTCGTGGCCCGGGCCGGCGAGGGCGTGCTCGAGGCCGCGTCCGAGCTCCGTGATCAGCTCGACCAGGCTGGGGTGCGCGTCGAGCTCGACGATCGGGTGGAGGTGTCGCTGGGCCGGCGGATCGTCGACCACGAGCTCCGCGGCGTCCCGGTCCGGCTCGAGCTTGGTCCGCGCGACCTGGCCGCCGGCCAGGTGGTCGTGGCGCGGCGGGCGCGCGGGGCCAAGGAGACGCTTCCCCTGCGCGGTATCGCCGCGACGGTGCCGCGGATGCTGACCGAGGACCAAGCGGCGCTCCTGGCCGAGGCGACGGAGCTTCGCGATGCGAGCACGCAGTCGGTGGACTCGCTCGAGGAGGCGTCCGAGGCGGCGCGAGCCGGATTCGCGCGGATGCCGTGGCGGGATTGCGGCAACGAGGGCGAGGCACGGCTGGCGCGTGAAGGGATCTCCGTTCGCTGCCTGCTGCGCGAGGACGGCCTGCCCGTCGACGACCCCGATGCCGACGGGGTCGACGCGTTGCTGGCGCGCGCCTACTGACTCCCGGCGGGTCTATCTCAGCGGGCCGCGGGCGGTCGCGCCGGGACGCGCGCCGTGCCGGCGGTCTCCATGATCTCGCGCGTGCGCTCGTTCCACCAATCGTTCGGGGCGAGCGCCAGCGCCAGCTCACGCGACTCGTAGTCGAGGCGAGTGGCGAGGACGGTGATCGCCACGATCATGTCGTGCAGCCAATCCTCGTCGACGCTGTCCGCAGCCTCGGTGGCCACGCTACTCAGAGTCAGCGCCTGAAAGCTCCAGCTCCGGTCGGGCGTGGGCTCGCGGTGCGCCAGCACCGAGCTCACCCATTCGAGGCGCGCCTGTAGCTCGACGTGCCGGTCGAGCAGGCTGGCGTAGGGCGCGGCGCCGACCATGATGCTGGCGCGCGCTGCGATCACCTCGTTCGCGTGCTTGCTGAGGCGCTCCATCGTCCGCTGAAGGCGCTGCCGGCGTTCGCTGTCGGCGAGCAGTTCGGTGGCGGCCGCCGAGACGCGCGCATGGTCGAGCGCCACGCTCGCGCCCTCGAGCAGCGACTCCAGCGCGCCGCTCTGCACGGTGCCGAGCTCGAGCACCTCGAGCATCGCCGTCCAGGTCCACCGCGCGCTCTGGACGAGCGCGAACAGGACGCTCTGGGCGAGCAGGCTCCAGCGCCGGCGGTTGCGGGCCTCGATCAGCTCGTTGATCACCGCGACCGAGATCACCACCACGACCAGGTTGGCGACCAGCGAAGTCAGCATCGGGTGGCGGGCCCAGAACGTTCTGATCCAGAGGTCCGAGGCGACCGCCAGCGCGGTGAGCAGCGCGCCGGCGGCGGCGATGCCGACGATGTGGCGCTCGGCGCGACGGTTGGGGCTGCGCGAGGGCATCGCGGGCGACACTACGCGAGCGCGCTAGTCAGCGACGCGGCGCTCTGGATAGCGCGGCAGGCCGTCGTCGGGAAGCGGTTCCCACGGCGCGGCGTAGGCCACGAACTGACGCCAGGCCGGCCGTACGCCGGGATCGCCGTCGATCGCGCCGAGGCGGATGCCGGCGATGTCTTCGTCGGCCGACGGACGGGAGAAGAGCGCCGAGCCGCAGTCGGCGCAGAAGAGCTTCTCGAAGCCGCCTTCAGGCGCCCAGACGCCCAACCGATCCTCGCCCTGCACGATCCGCACCGACCCGGAGGCGGG
The DNA here is from genome assembly GCA_963710305.1 of uncultured Solirubrobacterales bacterium. GTDB lineage: Bacteria > Actinomycetota > Thermoleophilia > Solirubrobacterales > Solirubrobacteraceae > Palsa-465. The sequence goes on from CAVPZV010000013.1 coordinate 238,643, forward strand.
GGCGGCGTTGGCCGAGGCCGCGGTTCCGCTGCGGTGCTGGCAACGCGTGCAGTGGCAATACCCGGCCCCGACGAGCGGCTCGGTCACCTCGAAGCGGATGGCTCCGCAGCCGCAGCCGCCGGTGAGCGGGACGGCCGGAGTCTCCGCGGGGTCGCCCGCGCTCACGCCGACTCCCACGCGCCGGTCACGCCGCCACCTGCTGGGCGAGATCGCGGTCGGGCTCGATCCCCCAGCGCTCAGCCACGCCGGCCAGGTGCTCGTCGAGTCCCCACCGGTCGGGGCGCGAATCGCCCGTGTGCTGGGGGCTCGCGCCCTTGAGCGCCATGCAGCCGGTGTTGTCGCCGACGGCGCGGATCGCGTCGAGGTCCGCCGGCGTGAGACGGAGCTCGGCGGGAAGGGCAGCGAGCTCGGCGCGCTTGTCCTCGAGGGGGCGCGCGCTCGGCCCCGCCTCCTGGATCAGCGTCGGGACGACGCAGCTGACGGGCTCGTGCGCGAGGTTCCACTGGCAGGCGAGCTGGATCGTGGTCAAGCCGGCGCGGTCCGCGATCGGGCGCATCGCGTCGAGCCGCTCGCGGCCGGCTTCGATCCACCCGCTCGGCCGGAAGCCGCGGTGATCGTGGGGGAGCAACTCGTGGCCGGGGAGGACATCGTCGAAGAACAGGCCTCCGTAGTCGACGACGCGCGTGATCACCTTCACGTCGGCCGCAGCCGCGGCCGCCAGGCAGAGCTCGCCGGGCCACGGCTCGAGCGGATTGAGGATGATCATCGCCCAGTCGATCAGCGTGCCGAAGCGCTCCAGGCAGTCGATCACGTCGAGCGTGAAGCCGTTGGCCGGTCCGGGCGCGACGCCGATCATGCGCGTGAGCCCGGCCTCGCGCAGCGCGGCCATGCCACTCCAGACGTCTTCGCTGCTGTAGCCGATGCGGTCGGGGTTGTGCAGCAGGAGCAGGTCGAAGCGGTCGATCCCGCATCGCTCGAGGCTGCGCTCGGTGGCCATCCGCAGGTACTCGGCGTACTGCGCGGGCTCCCGCAAGCGCGGGTCGGTGAAGCGGGGAAACCCGCGCGGCCCGTCGCGCTCGCCGGTATAGAAGTCGTGCCCTACCGCGCCGACGATGCACATGTCGTCCCGGGGGCGACCGGCAATCGCGCGGCCGAGCATCTCGTCGGCCTCACCCGTCCCGTACACGTCGGCTGTGAGCACGGTGGCGATGGCGTCGTCGGGCGCGACCAGGCGCAGAAAACGCTCATCGTCGATCGGCTCGCCGAAGCGCATGAAGCGTCCGCCGCTCCACGTCCCGACTGCGACCGTTCCCGGATCGACCATGGCTACGAGTTTAGGGTCAGCGCTGCCGCCACCACCTCCCCCCTTCCAGGTCGTGGAACACGATCTCGTCCCGCCCGCACGTGGTGACGACCTCCCAGTAGCGCCGGCGGAGCGGCCGGTTGGTCCACCAGCGATCCTCGAGCAGCCACGACTCGCGCACGGCCTCGACGTCCCGTCCGTCGACGAGCTCCGGCGTGCCGTCTTCGCCGGCGCGGACCGCTACGCGGCGGGGAACGCCCAGGCGGCGCGGGCCGGTCATCGCGCCACCGTCGTCATCGCGCCACCGTCATCGTCACCGCGCCACCGTCATCCCTCGAACGGGGTCAGGACGGCACGGCGCTCCGGGAACCGCGAGTCCGGATCGACCTCGAGGATCCGCAGGGCGGCGTCCGATCCGGCGGCGGCGCGAGTCTGGCGGATCGCCTCGCGCAGGCGGGCGGCCCGCGCGGCCGCGGGATCTTCGAGCAGCGCGCGCTGATCGCTCGCCGGCGGACCGAACCGCTCCACCGCGAGCCGCAACTCCTCCGCCGGCGCGGGGATGTTCACCAGCCGTGGCGTCAGCGCCAGCCGCATCCGCACGGGGTCGGCGAGCGCCTCGCGGAACACCACCTGCTCGCGCCAGGTGCCGCCGCCCTCGACCAGCCGCGCCGACAGCGCCACCGAGCGCACCGTCCGCCCTCGCCGCTCGCGCCGGGCGAGCAGGCGATCGATCAGCAGGCCGAGCGCTCGCTCGAGCTGGGTCCCCGAACCCGCCTCGGGGAGCTCGAGCGACTCCCGGATGTACTCGCCGGCGGGACGGGGCGGAGGGCCCCGTCACCACCGTTGGCCAGCTCGTAGGCCAGCAGCCCCAACCGCCCGAACCGATCGGCCAGCGCCGCAGGGGCGACTGCGGCGAGCTCACCGAGCGTCCCGATCCCCAGCCGCTCGAGCGCCTCGGGCAGTTCGGCGAGCGCGGGCCGAGCCCGCAGCAGCGCCACCGGCATCGAGGCGAGGAACGCCTTCGCGTGCCCTCGCTCACCGGCGACGATCACCGGCCGGCGTACCCGCGCCCGGGTCGCCGCCGCCACCGCTGCGAAGCGCGAAGGGGCCACGCCGAACCGAGCGGGCATGCGCACCGCCCGCCGCGCCGCCGCGATCACGCGCTCGACCTGATCGCGCTCCCCGCCCAGCCGGCCCCCGTGGAGCCGGAGCAGGCCTCGCGCATCGAAGCAGGCCAGGCCAGGCCGTTCGGGCTCCACCGCCGCACCGATCGACTCCAGGCGCACGAGGAGGCGCTCCCACAGATCGGCCACGCCGGCGGGATCGGGCGGCAGCAACGTCAACCGCGGACATCGAGCCAGCGCCTCGCCGAGCCGCGTCCCCGGGTGGATCCCGAACGCCTCCGCTGCCAGGGAGACCTCGCCCACCGCCTGGACGCCGCCGGGCTCGGGGGCAAGCGCCACCGGGGTTCGCAGCAACTCGGTCCGGTCGCCGGCGGCGACGGTCAGCTGGAAGCGGGGAAATAGGGCACAGACGATCACCATCGGAGCGAACACATGTTCGCATGCCCCGCGGATGGACGCGCCGGAGAGACCGCGCCGCGCGGCAGCCGCCGCGGCACCCGCCGGCGCCCCCGCCGCGGCACCCGCCGGCGCCCCGCCGCGCACGCCGGCACCCGCCGGCAGCGCCAAACCCGATCGCGCCACCCCCGCCGCGGTGGTACGGTCAACCCCTATGGCACCTCCGAATCCACTCGACATCGCCGGCCAAGGCGTACGCACGCTGAGGGCCTTCACCCGCCGGATCCCGTTCGGTGGCGGGGTGATCGCGCCCTCGATCGAGGACTCGGTGGAGAACAAGGTCGTGCTCATCACCGGCGCCTCGTCCGGGATCGGCAAGGAGGTGGCGATCAAGGTCGGCAGGGCCGGCGGGATCCCGCTCCTGGTCGCGCGGTCCGAGGACAAGCTGAACGATCTCAAGGACGAGATCGAGTCCGAGGGCGGCCGGGCGGCGGTCCACCCCGGCGACCTGACCGACCTCGACGACATCGACCGGCTGGCCGACGAGGTGCTCGAGCAGCATGTGGCCGTCGACATCCTGATCAACAACGCCGGCAAGTCGATCCGCCGCTCGATCGACCGCGCCTACGAGCGCTTCCACGACTACCAGCGGACGATGCAGCTCAACTACTTCGCGCCGGTCAAGCTGATCCTCAAGCTGCTGCCGGTGATGCGAGAGCGCGGGTCTGGCCACATCATCAACGTCTCGACGATCGGGCTGCAGATGAACACCCCCCGGTTCTCGGCGTATGTGGCGTCGAAGGCCGCGCTGGATGCGTTCTCCAAGTCGATCGGGCCCGAGATCATCGGCGACGGGGTCCATATCACCACCGTGTACATGCCGCTCGTGCGCACGCCGATGATCGCTCCGACCAAGATGTACGACCGCTTCCCCACGCTCAGCCCCGAAGAGGCGGCCGACATGATCATCGAGGCGATCCGCAAGCGACCCAAGCGTATGGCGACGACGCTCGGCAACCTCGGGCAGCTGACCTACGCGATCGTGCCCGGCGCCCAGGACTTGATCGCCAATCAGGCCTACAACCTCTTCCCGGAGAGCGACGGCGCCAAGCAGGACGACAAGCAGTCCGCAGAGCAGCGCGCCTTCGCGCAGGCGACTCGCGGCGTTCACTGGTAAATGCCAGAGCCGCAGTTCGGCGTCTTCCTCGTCCCCGACGCCGAAGACGCTGAGCGCACCGTCCGCCGCGCGATCACGGCCGAGGAGCTCGGGCTCGACCTGATCGGCGTCCAGGATCATCCCTACCAGCGCCGCTTCCTCGACACGTTCTCGCTGCTGGCCTACATCGCCGCGCGGACGACGACGCTGAAGCTCGTTCCCGATGTGGCCAACCTCCCGCTCCGGCCGCCGGCCGTCCTGGCCAAGGCGGCGGCGACGATCGACGTCCTCTCGAACGGGCGTTTCGAGCTCGGGCTGGGCGCGGGCGCGTTCTGGGACGCGATCGAAGCGATGGGCGGGCCCCGCCGCAGTCCCGGCGGCGCCGTCGACGCGCTGCAGGAGGCGATCCAGATCATCCGCCTGGCCTGGAGCGGCGAGCCATCGGTCACGTTCGATGGCGGCCATTACCGGGTGCGGGGCTTCAAGCCCGGTCCGCCGCCCGCGCACCCGGTCGGCATCTGGCTCGGCGCCTACGGCCCGCGGATGATGCGGCTCACCGGCCGCCTCGCCGACGGGTGGCTGCCCAGCGTGCCCCGGCTCCCGCTCGAGGAGATCCCGCAACGCCAAGCCGCGATCGATGAGGCGGCCAAGGGGGCGGGCCGTGACCCGGCTGCGATCCGCCGAGTGGCCAACGTCAACGGAACGATCACCGGCGGCGAGTCAGAGGGCTTCCTCAGAGGGCCGGCGAAGCAGTGGGTCGACGATCTCCGGCGCCTGCACCAGGACTACCGGTTCGACACGTTCATCTTCTGGGGCGACGGCGACGCGGACGAGCAGATGAAGCGGTTCGCGGAGGACGTGGTCCCGGCGGCGCGGGTACGTCCGGCTCTGGCCGGCTCGCTCCGGGCCAGCCTTAGACCGGCGCCCCGGCGTCGCGCATCAGCCGCCCCACCGGCACCGCGTGCAGGTGCTCGGCGCGCAGCTTCGCCGCCAGCTCGTCGACGAGCGGCTGCACCGCGGAGGGCTGGTGCACGGTCAGCTGGACGACCTCACCCGGGCGCAACAGGCCGAGGCGGTCGCCCCGGTCGTCGACCACCACGGCGCCGGCGACGAGCCGCCCGCCCGCCCCGTGCGCGAACAGCCACTGCCCGATGCTCGATCCGCTGGACGCGTACAGGAAGTGCCCGTGTCGCCTGCCCACCAGGTGGTGGAGCTCACCGCGGGTGCCGAGCCAGCCGACGATCCCGCGCGTCGTCACCCGCGGCAGCGTGTCGTCGCCCGCCACCGGCACCGCGTACGGATGGTTCAGCGCGAACGAAGCATGGATCCCGTCGGCGGCCAGCGCACCCGCCACCAGCTGCACCTCGCCCGGCGGCGCGTCGACGAGCACGCCGACTTCCGAGCGCCCCGTCGCCACCGCGGTCACGGGCCGCATCGGCGCGATGTGCGACACCAGCGAGTACGAGACGCCGGTCGCCATCGCCCACCCCGCGACGACGAACGCCGTCAGCGCTGCGCTGAACGCGCGGACGGTGCGCAGGCGCCACGTCGGCAGCTGCTCCGCCCGCCGTTCGTCGGCCAGGATCAGCGATGCGGTGGACGGCCGTCGCGCGAACGCCCCGTCCGGCTCCGGTCGCTCCCCGGCCAGCGCGCGCTCCAGCGCCGGCCCCAGTGACTCCAGATCACGCGCCACCTGGGCCAGCCCGAACCGCTCCAGAGCGGCGTTCGACGCTCGCACGTGCCCGTAGCCGAACCCGTACGAGACCACCGGGCACCCGCGGATGATCGCCTCGAGGACGGTCAGGCCCGCGCTCGAATGCACCAGGGCATCGCTCGCGGCGAGCACGTCGCCCATCCGGTCGGTGAATCCCATCACCCGCAGGCGGGGCTCGTCCCCCAGCCGCTCCGACACACGCGCGCGCAGGCGGTCGTTACGCCCGCACAGGCACAGCACCGTCGCATCCGGGTGCGAATCCAAGGCCACGCGCGTGGCCCCCAGCAGGTCACCCACGCCCCAGCCGCCGCCGGACACCGCGATCACCTTGCCCTCGGGCGGGAGCGCCAGCGCGCGCCGGGCGTCCGCCCGCGAGCGGGCGGCCAGGAAGGCGGGATGCGTCGGCGGTTTGGCCCAGCGCACCGACCCTGGGCCGGCGATCTGCTCGACCTCCTCGGCCGACTCGGGATGGGTGATGAAGTGCAGGTCGATCCCGGGGTGGGCCCAGAAGTGCAGGCCGGCCAGGTCGGTGATCGACGAGTAGCACGGCACGTCTAACCGGCGCCGGCGGCGGAGCTCGCCCAGGACCGCGGTGACCCCCGGATATGTCGAGACGATGTACTCCGGGTCATGAGCCCGGATCAGCCGCATCAATCCGCGGTGGCCGAGCGCGTACAGAAGCCGCCGTGACAGCCACCGGGTCGGCGCGAAGTACATGAACAGCCGGTACTGGAAGTCGAACCACCACGGCACGAAGCGGAACATGAAGGCCGAGTTCTCGCGCAGGATGCGGGTGAGCACGATGCCCATCGCCGGCAGGCCGTTGACGATCGACACCAGCGCGTCCGGATCCTCGTCCTTGAACTCGCGCGCCACGGCGCGCGCCGGCAGGTCGTGACCCTCGCCGATGTCGGCCGAGATGATCAGCACCTTGCGGGGGCCGGCCTCGGCGTCGGGCTCGCCCGCCGGGATCACCGCCGGCGCCGCTCCGGCCGCCTCCTGCGCCCGGCGCCATTCCACGTAGCGCCGCACGCCCTCGCTGAACGGCGTCGCGGCACTCCACCCGAGCTCGTCCAGAGCACGCCGCGAGCAGACGATCTTCCCCCCGAAATCCCCGGGGCGCGCCGGCGTGTACTCGATCGAGACGTCGCCGAGCAGGTCGCGCACGGTCTCGGCGATCTGCTTGATCGAGACGTTCTCGTCGCTGGCCAGGTTGTAGACGCGGTTGGCGGCGACGTCGGCCAGACCGAGCGCGACGCCGTCAGCCAGGTCCTCGACGTACACGAACCGCCGCGACTGACTCCCGTCGCCCGCCAGCGTCAGCGCCTCGCCCCGCAAAGCCCGCCCCACGAACGCCGGGATGACCGCCGCCTCGCGCGCCCGCGGGCCGTACGGGATCCCGAAGCGCAGGATCGTGAAGTCGATCCCATAGAGCTCCTGGTAGGCCTTGCAGTAGAGCTCGCCGGCCAGCTTGGTGCTCGTGTACAGGTGCGACGGCGCCGGCAGGAGCGTCTCCTCGTCGACCGCCTCGTCGGCGCAGTCCGAGTACACCCAGATCGTCGAGGCGTAGACGATCCGCTTGACCCCGGCGCGCCGCGCCGCCTCCAGCACCGCGACGGTTCCGCGCGCGTTCACGCGCTCGGCGTCCTCGGGCGAGGCGTGGACGTCGTTGACGTCGGCCACGGCGGCCAGGTGGGCCACCGCGTCGCACGAGTGCAGCGCCCGCTCCAGCGCCTCGCGGTCGGTGATCGAGCCGAGCACGGTGTCGACCGTGCCGACCTCGTGCCACGGCGAGGGCCTCAGGTCGTAGATGACGGGCTCGTGGCCCCGCGCGCGGAGCTTGTCCACGACGTGCGAGCCGATGAATCCCGACCCGCCGGTTACCAGAACTCTCACTGGTGCTCCGGTCGGTAATACAGCGGGACGCACGAGTGGTTGCGCGTAACCCAGTCTGTGTTTGGTAACTCCAGATCGGTGCGTCCCATGATCCGGTGGCACGGCTCGTCGTAAACGCGCCCGGTCGAGCGCTCGAGCCAGTCGAACACGATGTACTTGTAAAGACCGGAGGTCATTCCCTCGGGGAGCTGCAGCCGCGCCGGATGCTGCGGATCGAGCTGCTCCCGCGCCATCTGGTTCTTCCAGGCGACGATCTCCGGCAGGCGCTCGACCTGGATCAACCCGAGAGCGGCGGTGAACTCGCTCATGCGGAAGTTCAGCCCCGCCACCTCGTACGAGGGCTTGCCGTAATTGCGGAACGCGCGCGCGTGCTCGATCAGCTCGGAGTTACTCGACACCAGCACCCCGCCCTCGCCGGTCGACACCGTCTTGGTGGCGTAGAGCGAGTAAACCCCCGCGTCGCCGTAGGACCCCGGACGTCGCCCGTTCCACGACGCTCCGTGGGCGTGGGCGCAGTCCTCGATCAGGAAGATCCCGTGCTCCCGGCAGTACGCGGCGATCCGCTCTGACTCGAACGCGATGTGGCCCCCGATGTGGACCAGGAAGGCCGCCCGGGGCCGGTGCTTCTCGGCCTTGGCCTCGAAGTCGGCGAACGACATGCACAGGTCCTCGCGGTTGCAGTCGACGAACTCGACCTTCGCGCCCGCGCCCACCGCCGCGAGCGGCGTGGCCATGAACGTGTTCGACGGGCACAGCACCGTCTCGCCCCGCACGCCGGCAAACGACAGCGCGGCCAGCGCGCCGCCCGCCCAGCTCGACACCGCCACCGCGGGCAGGCCGTTCTGCTCCTCCCACGCCGCCTCGAACCGCGCCGTCATCGACGCCTCGGTCCAGCGCTCGGAGTCCAGCACCTCGTCGATCAGGGCATGCAGGCGTGCCCGGTCGCGATGGTCGAACCCGATCGCGAAGCGCCCGATGTCGGTCGTTGAGGAGGCAGTCGTCATTGATCTGGATCGCGTGTGGACACGCCACTCGCGCTGTTCGCCGGCCGGCGACGAGCGTCCCCGCAGTCGGCGCGCGCGTGGCATCGCCGGGCCGCAAGCGTGTCAGAGAGGCAGGACGGTACCGATTCCGCGGCGCTCGAGGGTGTTCAGGATGCTGCTCAAGGCCTCCGCGGTGCGCCGATGCGATCCACGGGAGCTATAGAAGTCCGCATCGTGCAGGAGAATCACGTCGCCAGAGTCGATCTCTCGCACCGCTCGCGCCGCGATCCGCGCGGGCGTGGTGAAGCGGCGCCAGTCCTTGCCCCAGCGCGACCACAGCAGCGGCTGGAGCCCCGCCTCGCGCGGCCGCGGCCAGACCGGCGCCGCTGTAGATCCCGTAGGGCGGGCGGTGCAGGCGCGGCGGCTCGCCCGACGCGCGGCGGCGATCGCCTCGACCCCCCGCGCGAGGTCCTCCGCGATCGCCCGCGCGCTCAGCCGGAGCTGGAGGCGGTGGCGGTAGCCGTGCAGCGCGACCAGATGGCCCGCGGCCGCGATCTCGCCGCCAGCGCCGGCCGGCGCTCGACCTGCTCGCCGACCAGGAAGAACGTCGCCCGGACCCGCCGCGTCGCCAGGATCTCGAGGATCGCCGGCGTGCCCTCGGGATGCGGGCCGTCGTCGAAGGTGAGCGCGGCGCCGGCAGCGCCGCGGGCAGGGTCAGCGGGATCCCGAGCCGCCGGGCGACGCCGGGCGCCACCGGGGCAAGCGCGGGCAGGGCGTGGTCGAGCACGCCCGGATCATCGCGAACGGCGGGGCGACGTCGGCCGCCGCCCCGCCGTCTCGCTAGGTCGTCAGCTGCAGGCCGCGTTCGCGGTCGCGGTCTGCGACTTGCCGTTCTCGGTCGTGAACTTGATGCGAGATGTGGCGCTTGTGGTTGGCCGGGCACGCGATCGAATCGGTCGGAGCCGACGGTCTTGCCCTTGACCTTCCGGGTCTTGGCCGGGATGGACACCGACGCCTGAATCGTCGCCGCGTCGAGGCTGCTGTTGTTCCCGGGGTGGCGCACCGAGAACGGGACGTTGATCGTCTGGACCAGGGTCGTCCCCTTCTCTGGGACTTCGACCGCGAACGCGATCGGCTTCACCTGGCTGGACGGGCACTCGTTGGCGTGGGCCGGGTTGGCGAACACGTAATAGGACAGGCTGTTGCCGCCGCCGTTGTACACGGTCAGCGTCGACCCGGCAGGTCAGTAGCTTGCTGGTCGGGTCACTCGCCAGGCCGACCTCGGCGATCAAGAAGCCGGTGCCGACCTGCGAGCCCTTCGGGCACTTCGCCGGGCCGCTGCTGTTGAGCTTCGACGTGCTGCAGGTCGGGAACGCGTTCGGGTGGACCTGGACGCCCGCGATGGTCGTCACCACCGTCTTGACTACGTTCGGCCGCTCGCCCGACGGAGTCGGCTTCACCGTGTAGCCGATCGTCACGCCGAGCGGCTTCGGGTGGGCCTTGGTGCCCGACTTCTTCGGTGACCTTCGCGCTCACGACGTACACCTGCGTGACGACCGTGGCGGCGTACGCCGTCCCGGCCAGGCCGAGCGCGACCAGCGCGCGATCAGCGGAATTTTGCGCATCAAATCCTCCTTTGGGAAGTAGACGAGGTTCCCCGGCGTCGCATGTAACGCCGCATGGACCCAGGAGTTGCGTGATTAGCATTGCCCCCATAGGCCCCGCCTCGACACATGGGTGCCCGACCCCACGGTCCGGGTCCGGCACAGCCGCGTCTCGAGCGCGCCACCGGAGCGGCTGTGGGAGGCGGCGCGGACCGTGCGCCTCCAGGACACCCGCCGGCTCGGCCGTCTGGTGCGCTGGCGGATTCCCGGCATCCCCGGGGACATCTCGTTCGACGAGCTGTTTCGCCGCCCGCCGTTCCTCTTGCTCGAGGAGCATGAGACCGCGCTCATGTCCGGGATCGTGGGCCGGATCTGGACGCTGCGGCGTGACTATCCGGAGCTGCGCGATCCCGAGGAGTTCAGAGACTGGTCCAGACCCGGGACGGCGCGGGTCGTGTTCGCCAACTGGATCGACGGGCGACGCGCTCGTCGCGGAGATCCGGGTCGACGCGATCGGCATGCAGGGACGGCTGGGCGTTCGCGCCGTGCGCCCGCTGATCCGCGCCTTCCAGGGCCTGATCGGCAGCGACGGGATCGAGGCCGCGGTCCGGCTGGCTGAACGCGGATGATGGGCCGCGCGCTGGCGCGCGCGTCGTCCATGGGGCCGTTGCGCCGGGCATCCGTGCCCGGCGCCCCCACGCAATTGCGACATCTCTGCAAACGGCGCGCGACGCGCCCGCGGGGACGGCTAACGTCCTGGCTGCGGTGGACGAATTCAACGCCGAGGTGACGATCCAGCGGATCCGGTACAGCAGCCCGGAGACCGGCTGGACGGTCATAGAGGCGGAAGCGGACGACACCTCGCTGATCCTGGTCGGCCCGCTCATCCACCTCGAGGAGCGCGAGCGGGCCCATGTCTCGGGACGCTGGGTCGAGGATCCGCGCTTCGGCCGCCAGGTCAAGGTCACGGCGGCGACGCCGCTGCCGCCGGCCGACGTCGACACGCTCACCGCGTATCTGGTGCGGACCAAGCACGTGGGCCCGAAGCGCGCGAGCCGGCTGATCGACCGCTACGGCGTCGAGGGCGTGCTCGAGGCGATCGACCGGGATCCGCACATGGCGTTCGCGGCGGCCGGGCTGAGCAGCGCGCGCGCCGCCGAGGCGACACGCTCGTGGGAGCGGATGCGCGTCACCCGCCGGCTGCACCTGATGCTCGCCCCGCATGGGCTCGCCTACCTGGTGAGCCGCATCCACGAGACGTTCGGCGACTCCGCGCACCGGATGGTGGCCGAGCACCCGTACGAGCTCACCAGCGTGTTCGGAGTCGGGTTCCTGATCGCCGACCGGATCGCGCGCTCGCTCGGCACGGGTGAGATGCGCGACCGGGCTCGGGCCGGTGCGCTTCACCTCCTCGCCGAGGCGGAGCGCAGCGGCAGCACCTGCATGCCGTTGGACGGTCTCGTGCTTGCGCTGCAGGACCTCCTGCACTCCGACGACCCCGACGAGGCGTTCGTCGACGGACTCGTGGCGCGGGGCGACCTGGTCCGCGAGGAGCGGTGGATCTATCGCCGCGCCATCGCCGAGCTCGAGGAGGAGCTGGCCGAGCGGGTGCGGGAGTTGATCGGCGGCGCCTCCGGCGGGCGCCTGCGCGACCCTGAGATCGGCGACAGCGAGCTGACCGAGGAGCAGCAGGCGGGCGTACGCAATGCCTTCTCGTACCGCCTGTCGCTGATCACCGGCGGGCCGGGCACGGGCAAGACCGCCTCGATCCGGACGATCGCCACGCTCGCGGCGGGGCAGGGGGCCCGCGTATTGCTCGTCGCCCCCACCGGACGCGCCGCGATCCGGATGACCGAATCCAGCGGCGTGCGGGCCAAGACGGTCCACTCGGCGCTCGGCTGGATTCCCGGCGAGGGTCCCACCCACGACGAGGAGGACCCGCTGCCCGCGGACCTGCTGATCGTCGACGAGACCTCGATGGCGAACCTGGAGCTCCTGGTCACGCTGATGCGGGCGGTGGGTGCGCGCACCCACGTCGTGCTGGTCGGAGACGCCGACCAGCTCGCCCCGGTGGGGGCCGGCAAGCCGTTTGCCGAGCTGATCGCGGCGGGCGAGGTCCCGACCACGCGGCTCACCCACATCTTCCGCCAGGCCGCGGGAAGCATGATCGTCCAGGGCGCTCACGCCATCCGCCGCGGCGAGCTGCCCTCGTTCGCCGCCGCAGAGGGGATGCGCCGCGACCTGTTCCTGATCGAGCGCCCGGATGCGCGCACCGCGCGCGAGGAGATCGTCTCGCTCGTTTGCGAGCGCCTGCCCGCCCACTACGACGTGGATCCGGTCGGAGACATCCAGGTGTTCGCCCCCGTCTACAAGGGCGAGCTCGGGATCGACGCGTTGAACACGGCCCTGCGCGAGCGCCTGAATCCCGACGGCGAGCCGGTGCGCGGAGGGCGCCTGCGGCTGGGCGACAAGCTGATGATGACCGGGCGCAACCTGCACGAGCTCGGCCTGATGAACGGGACCGTGCTGCGGTTGATCGACGAGCTGGGCGCGTCATCGGAAGACGACGAGGGGGCCCTCGTGCTCGCCTCGGAGGAGTCGCTGTTCCGGCTCCCGCCCGAGCAGTCGGAGGCCCTCCGGCTGGCCTACGCGTGCTCGGTGCACCGCGGCCAGGGGATCGAGCTGCCGGTCGCGGTGATCGTGGCCCACCCGGCGGCGGGCGCGTTCTTCCTGCGCCGCGAGATGCTCTACACCGCCGTGACCCGAGCCCGCCTGGCCACGGTCATCGTGGGGACACGGGACGTCATCGCGCGCGCCGCGCGCACGCCCGACACAGGCCGGCGGCACAGCCGGCTCGTCGAGCGCCTCGCCCGCGCCACCGCGGTGAGCGGCTAACGTTTGCCCGGCCGTTGGCCGCCGCCCCGCACAGCCCGCCCTCGCCTCGCAAGCGCCACGCGCTCGAGCTGTTCTCGGGCCTGCCCGCCCGCTACGACGAGATGGGCGCGGTGCTCAGCTTCGGACAGGATCCGCGGTGGCGCCGGGCCATGGTCGACGCGGTGGACCCGCAGCCCGGACAGCGCGTGCTCGACGTGGCCACCGGGACCGGGAATGGTGGCGTCCGAGGTCGCCCGCCGCGGCGCCGACGTGGTCGGGCTCGATCAGAGCTCGGAGATGCTCGTCGCGCGCCCGGCGGCGCGCGCCGGCGCGGGTCACGTTCGTGCAGGGCGAGGCCGAAAGCCTGCCGTTCTCCGACGGAGAGTTCGACGCGCTCACGTTCACGTATCTGCTCCGCTACGTCGACGATCCGGAGGCGACGATGCGCGAGCTGGCGCGCGTGGTGCGGCCGGGCGGGCGGATCGGGATGGTCGAGTTCGGGGTGCCGTCGTCCGTGGTCCTGCGGGGGGCCTGGCGGGCGCACACGCGCGTGGGGCTCCCGCTGCTGGGCCGGGCCGTGTCCCCGGCGTGGGTTTCGGTGGGCCGCTTCCTCGGGCCGAACATCGAGGAGTTCCACACGCGATGGCCCGACCTGGCGGGGCTGTGGACGCGCGCCGGGATCGACGACGTCCGGGTGCGGTGGATGAGCTTCGGCGCCGGGCTCGTGATGTGGGGGGTGCGTGGTGCTCAGCGCGCCACGTGAGCTGCGCCCAGCCTTCTACGCCCTGCGCCGGGGCGGGTGGCGCGACCTCGTCACGGTCCTTCACCCGCCGTACACGGCGTGGCACCTCAGCTACGTGGCCCTGGGCGCGGCAGTGGCCCCGCACGTGTACCTGGGGCGGCTGGGGGCGGCGCTGGCGGCCTTCTTCCTCGCGGTGGGCGTGAGCGCGCACGCGCTCGATGAGCTCCACGGGCATCCCCTCGACACCGCCCTATCCCGACGCGCGCTCCTCACCCTCGCCATCACCTCGCTCGCCGGCGCGGTGGCGATCGGCGTCGCGGGCGCGGTTGTGATCTCGCCGCTACTCATCCCGCTGGTGCTCGCCGGCGCGTTGCTCGTGCCCGCGTACAACCTCGAGCTCGGCCGAGGGCGGTTTCACAACGACACGTGGTTCGCTCTGGCGTGGGGCGCCTTCCCCGCCTTCACCGGATTCTTCGCGTGCGCCCTGCGGATCACCGCCGGCGGGGTGCTGGTGGCCGTCGCCTGCTTCCTGCTGAGCGTGGCCCAGCGCCGGCTGTCGACTCCCGTGCGCCGGCTGCGCCGGCAGACGGTGGAGGTCCACGGCACTCAACGTCTGCGCGACGGACGGGTGCTCGAGCTCACCCGCGAGACGCTGGCCGATCCGCTCGACGGCGCTCTCTCGGCCCTGTGGCTGGCCATGGTCGTGCTGGCGGTGGGACTCGTGGCGGTGCGGGTCTGATCTAGCCCGGGGCCGTGAGCCGCTCGTGCAGCGCCCGCACCCCGGCGTGGATCTCGTCGGCCACCTGCTGCTGGCGCTCGCGGGGCGGATCCGGCTCGCGGGCGAAGTGGAGTGGCTCGCCGTAGCCGACCGTCACCGTCGGGAACTCGAGCCGGCGCCAGTTCCGCATTCGCTCTGAGCCATAGATCGCCACGGGCACGACGGGCGCGCCCGTCTCGAGCGCCAGCCGCCCTACGCCGGGCCTCGCTCGATCCCCAAGCCTCCCGGTGCGAGAACGGCCCCCTTCGATGTACATGACCACCAGATTGCCGCGCTCGAGCAGGACGCGCGCGGTCGTCATCGCCTCCTCGTCGTTGTGGCCTCGCCGCACCGGGAAGACGCCGAGGTGAGGGAGGAGCCATTGGAGGGCGCGGCCGCGGAACAGCTGGGACTTGGCCATGAAGCGCAGGGGCCGTCGCAGGTGGAAGGCGATGAGCCAGTGATCCATGGCCGAGAAGTGGTTCGGCGCGAGGATCGCCGGGCCCTGCGCCGGTACGTGCTTCGGCTCCACCGCCTTGACTCTGAACACGAGCCAGGCGAACGGCGTGAACACGATCCGGTTGAGCGTCCACACCCAATCGGGGTCGTGCGTGCGGGCCCAGGCGTGGAAGCGATTGAAGTACTCGGCTCGGCGCGGGTCGAGGTAGACCTGGGGCTTGAGCCGTGCGAGGTCGTCGGGCATCACCCTTGTTGATACCGAACCCGCGACAATCCTTCTCGCATGCCGATCACTTCCCGCATCTTCGGCGAGCGCGGCCGCCGGCGCGCCCAGTCGCTCGGCATCGATCCCGACCGCCTGCCGCCCGGACAGTCGCCGACCGTCAAATGGCCGGTGCTGAGCGTCGGTGGCACGCCGCGCGTCGATCGCGATCGCTGGCTGCTGTCGGTCGACGGTGCGGTCGAGAACCCGTACGTGCTCGACTGGGCCGGCTTCACCGGGGTGGATCAGGTGGACTGGAACGGCGATATCCATTGCGTGACGCGCTGGTCGAAGTTCGGGATGCGGTGGCGCGGGGTGAGCGTGGCCGCGCTTCTGGAGCGAGCGGGGCCGCGGGCGGAGGCCTCGCATCTGATGGCGCACTGCTATGGCGGCTACACGACGAACATGCCGCTGTCGGACGTGCTCGAGCATCCGGCGCTGATCGCCCACGAGGCCGAGGGCGCGCCCTTGGAGCCCGACCATGGCGGGCCGGCGCGGCTGCTCGTCCCCCACCTGTACCTGTGGAAGTCGGCCAAGTGGATCAAGCGCCTCGAGGTGATGGCCGGAGACCAGCTCGGGTTCTGGGAGCGCAACGGCTACCACCACCGGGGCGATCCGTGGCGGCGAGGAGCGCTGGAGCGTCGACGAGTACGTGGGGCGGACGATGCGGCGGGAGGCGCGGGCGCGCGGGATCGACTAGGGCGCGTGGTCGATATGCCGCGGTATTCGCGGAATATCGACCAAATTCAGATCCGCCGGGCCATGAGCAGCGTGCTGCGTAGGCTTCCGTCGTCGCGGCGGTAGTGGTCGCGCCGCAGGCCCTCGACCTCGAAGCCCATCGCCGCGTACAGGCCGATCGCGCGGGCGTTGTCGGTCCACACCTCGAGGTCGACCTTGTGCGCCCCGGTCTCACGCGCGTACTCGATCACCGCGCTCAGCAGCGCCCGCCCGCCACCGCGGCCGCGGGCCTCGCGGAGGATGGCCATCCCCAGCGAGAGGACGCCTTTGACCCGCGAGGTGACGCCCGCCTCCCCGACGATCCTGCCGTCCTCCTCCTCGAGGACCCAGAACGGCGAGGTGGGCTCAGCCATCATCTCGCGGTAGCGCTCGGCGCGGGATGCGACGTCGACCGGCGGCTGCCCGCCCAGGACGCCCTCCGGTACGACGGCCGCGTAGACGGCCGCCATGGCCTCCGCGTCGTCGAGCTGTGCCCGGCGAACCTTCAGCGGCTCAGAAGACGGGTTGTTCGCGGTAGTCGCCCCAGACTTCTTGGAGGGCTTGGACGATCTCGCCTTCGGTGGCGTGAGCGCGCGCGGCGTCGAGCAGGATCGGCATCAGGTTCTTGGAGCCTGAGGCGGCCTGCTTGAGCTCGCCGAGGATGCGCTCGACCTGGGTCGAGTCGCGGCGGGCGCGCACCCCCTGGACGCTGTCGATCTGCTTGCGCTCCAGCGCCGGGTCGATCCGCCACGTCTCGAGCTCCCCGTCGTGGCCCTCGGTGAACCGGTTGACCCCCACCACCACCCGCCGGCCCGCGTCGATCTCCGACTGCAGCTCGAACGACGCGTCGGCGATCTCCCGCTGCGGGAACCCCGTCTTCACCGCTTGGACCATCCCGCCCAACTCGTCGATCTTCGCGAAATACTCGTAGGCCAGCTCCTCCAGGCGGTCGGTCAGGGATTCGACGAAGTACGCGCCGCCCAGCGGATCGATCGTGTTCGCCACCCCCGTCTCATGGGCGATGATCTGCTGGGTCCTCAGCGCGATCCGGACCGCCTCCTCCGTCGGCAGAGCCAGCGCCTCGTCATACGAATTCGTATGCAGCGACTGCGTGCCCCCGAGCACCCCCGCCAACGCCTCGATCGCCGTCCGCACGATGTTGTTCAACGGCTGCTGCGCGGTCAGCGACACCCCGGCCGTCTGGGTGTGAAACCGCATCCGCCACGACTCCGCCTTGCGCGCCCCGAACGTCTCCTTCAGCTCGCGGGCCCAGATCCTCCGGGCCGCCCGATACTTCGCGATCTCCTCAAAGAAATCGATCTGCGCATTGAAGAAGAAGCTCAGGCGCGGCGCGAAGTCGTCCACGTCGAGGCCGCGCGCGACCGCCTGCTCCACATACGTCAACCCGTCCTTCAAGGTGAACGCGAGCTCCTGCGCCGCCGTCGACCCCGCCTCCCGAATGTGATAGCCGCTGATCGAAATCGGATGCCAGCGCGGCATGTGCCCCGCGCACCACTCGATCATGTCCCCGACCAACCGCATCGCCGGATCGACCGGGAAACACCACTCCTTCTGCGCGATGTACTCCTTCAAAATGTCCGTCTGGATCGTCCCCGCCAGCCGATCGGACCCGATCTCCTTCTCCTCGGCCGCGACCACATAAAAGGCCAGCATGATCGCCGCCGGCGCGTTGATCGTCATCGACACGCTGACCTCGTCCAACGGGATCCCCGCGAACAACGCCTCCATGTCATCCAGCGAATCGATCGCGACCCCCTCCCGGCCCACCTCCCCCAAAGACCGCGGATGATCCGAATCGTGCCCCATCAACGACGGCATATCGAACGCCGTCGAGAGACCCGTCTGACCGTGCTCCAGCAAATACCGAAACCGCTTATTCGTCTCCTCCGCCGTCCCGAACCCCGCGAACTGACGCATCGTCCACAACCGCCCCCGATACATCGACGGATACACCCCACGCGTGAACGGAAACAACCCCGGCAACCCGATCTCCCCCCGCACATCCCGCTCCGTGTACAGAGGTTCGATCGACTCCCCCGACAACGTCGTGAACGAAGCATCCCGCTCCCCCGTCAACCCGTACGCCTCACGCCACTCCCCATACGACGCCGGAACCTTCGATTTAGTCGCGCTCATCTTGAAATCCTAGCAATTCAAATAGTAGGAGGCCAAACTATTCCGATGGGATGAAATCCCCGGCCGTGAGCCGCCACTCGCCGAGGATCTCTGTGACCAGCTCGAGCTCACGTTTTCGCAGCGGCGGCGTTCCGAACCGGATTGCGTGCAGCGCCTCGGTCGCCTCGGCCGCCACCTCGCGCCCGCGGTTCGTGATGGTGGCCAGGGTCGTGCGCCGATCGCTCGGGTGTGGAGTCCGCTCGACGTACCCCAGCTTCTCGAGCCCGTCGATCAGGTTGGTGACGCTCGTCGGATGCACCTGAAGGCGAGCGCCCATCTTGCCTAGCGGCAGCGACCCGCGCCGGCTCAGGTACAGCAGCATCAGCGCCTCGTAGCGGGCGAAGGTGAGACCGTAGGAGGTAAGCGCCTCGTTCAGGCGGGCAAGCAGGATTTGCTGGACGCGCATGATCGAGGTAACGGCCATCATCGGCGCCACCATGCTCGAGCCCCAGTGCTTGCGCCACTGGCGACCGGCCTCCTCGATTGGATCGAAGGGCAGGCTCACACGGTCTCCCGCGGGTGTCGCACAGGGTGAGAGCTCATCGGAGCCCTATTCTCGCGGACCGTGCCCACGGAGACCGACACTCGCCTGCGCCGGGTGACGGCCACCCGGTATGTCGCCCCTCTGCGCGAGGGCGGATCTCTGCCCGGACTGGTCGAGGCGGACGACGACGGTCTGTACGTGATGAAGTTTCGCGGCGCCGGCCAGGGGCCCGGGGCGCTCGTGGCCGAGGTGGTGGCGGGGGAGCTGGCGCGCGCGCTGGGACTGCTCGTCCCTGAGCTCGTGGTCGCGGAGCTGGAGCCGGAGCTGGCGCGGGCCGAGCCCGATGTCGAGATCCAGGAGCTGGCCGACGCGAGCGTGGGCGAGAACCTCGGCGTGGACTTCCTGCCCGGCGCCCTCCCCTTCACGCCGGCGGCGGCACGGACCCTCGATCCGGCGCTGGCCGCCGACATCGTGTGGCTCGACGCGCTCGTGATGAACGTCGACCGCACTCCGCGCAACCCCAACCTGCTCGTCTGGCACGGCCGTACCTGGCTGATCGACCATGGCGCGAGCTTCTATCGCCAGCACGGCGAGGCGCCGCTGGCCGCTTCGGCCCGCGCGCCGTTCCCGTTCGTGCGCGACCACGTCCTGCTGCCGCGAGCCGGGTCCATCGCCGACGCCGACGCGCGCCTGGCGCAGGCCGCCGGCGCCGCCGTGGACAGCGCGGTCGCCCTCGTTCCCGACGGCTGGCTGGGGGCCGATCCGGCGCAGCGGCGGGCCGACTTCGCGGCCTTCCTGCGAGAGCGGCTGGAGCGCCCCCGGGAGTTCGTGGCGGAGGCCGAGGATGCCCGAGCGTAGCCCCTTCCAGTACACGATCCTGCGGGTGGTCCCCCGGATCGAGCGCGGCGAATGCATGAATGTCGGCGTCGTGCTGTTCTGCCGTCAGCGCCAGTTCCTGGCCACGCGCATCGAGCTCGACGAGCCACGCCTGGCCGCGTTCGCGCCCGGACTGGATCCCGCCGCGGTGCGTCCGCACCTCGACGCGATCGCCGCGGTGGTCGCCGGCGACCCGGAGGAGGGCGCGCTGGCGGAGCTGACGCCATCCGATCGTTTCGGGTGGGTCGCCGCACAGTCCTCCACCGTGATCCAGCCCTCCGAGGTTCACACCGGGCTGACCGACGACCCGGTGCGAACGCTCGAGCACCTGTTCGACGTGCTCGTGCCGGTACGTCCCCCGACGGCTGATAGCGACCCGCCGCCGTCCGGGTCGCGATCATCCGCCGATTCCACCCGTTGATCGCGGTGATCTCGGAACACCAGCCGGCTCAGCCGGGCCGGCGGGCTGAGAGGGCCTCGGGGGCGGGCTGCCTTCCGCCGGGTCCCGGTCGAACGGCGCTCCGAATGAAGGTAGTTTGGGGGCCCGCCCCGGGGGGAAAGTTGAGTTTGTGCCGCTGTATAGCTGCCAGCGTTGCGGATGGGCTACAGCCTCATCGTGGCGGGACGCAGTCGATGGGCACGACAACGGGTGCCCCGACTGCACCGGTGCAGTCGAGCTCGTCCCGCTGGCCGGGAGAGCCCAGGAGAACATCGCCGCTGTCGAGCGCGTCGGCAAGCCCTTCGAGATGCACGAGGCAAGCGATCTCGATGGCGCGCTGCGGCTGACCCTGCTCGGCGGGCTCGACATCGTCGTCGCCGATCGCCTCACCGCGCGGCTCCGCGTGCTCCGGTCCTGGGGGCGCGCCGTCCGGATCGACCTCTCCGTGCTCGAGTTCATCGACTGCACTGGTCTGGAGGCGATCATGGAGGAGCTCGCGTCGGCTCAGCGCGCCGGCCAACCGGTGGAGGTCGACCGCCCGGTGAGCGCCCCCGTAAAGCGCGTCATCACCTTCATGGACGTCGCCGACATCATGTGGCCGACCGGCGAACACGACAGCCGCCCGACGTTGCGCGTCATCGATGGCCAGGCGCCAGCGGAGTCCGTCGAAGCCGTGCGCCGTCCGCGCGAGGCGCAGCCGCTCGGCCTGGTCGGCGATCCCGCCGAGCTCCGGCCGACATCGCCAGGCGCCAGCGCGTCCTCTGACCGCTGAGCACGCCTGCCGTGCTCGATATGGGCCGCATAGCGGCCCTTTTTGAGCAGGCGACCGATAGCGTGCGCCCATGGCGAGAGGGCGCGTTGATCGCCGCTACGGACCGGGGCCTTACGTGCTCGGCCTGCGACGGAACCTCCAGGCGTGGCGCGACGGCTTCCCGTTCGACGTGCCCGCGCTCGCCGCGATCGAGGAGGTGCGGCTCGATCAGCGGGTGACGATGCTCGCGGGGGGAGAACGGAACCGGCAAGTCGACCATCCTCGAGGCCCTCGCCGACTATGGCCCCGAGCAGATTCGCGCCGAACGCCGTGAGCGATGATCCGACGTCGCGGAAACGCTGCGCGAAGATCAGGTTCGCGACGAAGACCGGCAGGAACGCGACGGCGGCGGCGGCCGCGAACCTCGGCAGCACACCGAGGGTCAGGAGCGAGCTCGGGCGGATCAGCCACGCGATGAGCAGAGCCAGCATCAAGGCGACATAGAGCCTGACCGGCTTGCGGATGGTGACTCGCCGACGACGACCTCGACGGCCGTAAGCCGCACCCGAGAGCAGGATGCCCACGGAAGACCAGCGCGGGTTGACGAACCACGTAGTCTTGAAGAGAAGGGCAAACTCGGACGAGGTTCCTCTGTCTCTATCACGACAGATAGCATGACCGCCCTCCGATCGATTCGATGTCAGCGGCGATGGACGCCCGGAGCCATTATGCCGCCGAGCCCTTGGGGGTGCCGCCGCCAAGGGTCCGCCGGCGGCGATCCGGTACCCGCCTGCTCGCGGGATCGGCGGGGCGCTCGCGCTCGCCGAGCCTGACCTGGATCCGAAGAGCGGCTAATGCCCGAGGCATTTCCTGCCGACATGGGGAGCATCTCGGCGGCAACAAAGGAAGTCAGATGAGCCCTGAACGCTCCCAGGCATATCGACGAGTCATGAAAACCCTCAGCGACCTCGGTTCCAGCAAGCTGCAGCCCGGCGAGCAGGATCGAATCCGCGAGGCCGCGGACACGCTCATCTTCAGCGTCGCTCTCGAGGAGAATTCCGCGGCCAGCGCCGCGCTCGAGGACGTCGACGATCTGCTCAACGCGCTGGTCAAGTGCGGCCGCTGGCAGCTGGAGACCGCGGAGCGCCTGGCCGACGATGTATTCGGGTGCGCCCCCACGCACTCGGTCGAGCTCACCGCAGCCTAATCCGAAGCGGCAGCCTCGCGCCAGGCGTCGCCAGGCCGCAGTTGCGAGATGTCCCCCGTCGTGAGATTCCGAGATACAAATACGCGGGGGTATGCGATATCGGGGTGTGAAATCACTACGACGCCGGCGGGGAACATCGAGCGACGCTGAGCTGCTTAAGCGTGCGCGGCGTGATCCGTCGGCTTTCTCAGAGCTGTACACCCGGCGTGTCGGCGAGGTGCACGCGTGGCTGTCCCGGCGACTTGCCTGGGCGGCCAGCGACCTGACCGCTGAGACGTTCGCCCGGGCTCTCTTGAGCCTCGACCGATTCCGCGACGACCACGATGGCTCGGCGCTGCCGTGGTTGCTCGGGATCGCCCGCAACGTTCTCGCGGACACGGTCCGGCGGGATCAGATCGAGACGCGCGCTCGCGAGCGCCTCGGCCTGCCGCTCGACCTCGCCGCCGAAGATGGATTCACCGAAGTCGAGGAGCGCCTCTCCCCCCGCGTTGCGCTGGAGCGTCAGCTCGACGCTCTCCCGCCCGGCGAGCGTGAAGCGCTCGAGCTGCGAGTCATCGACGAACTGCCGTACCAGGAGCTCGCCGCCCGTCTCGACATTCAACCCGCAGCCGCACGTCTGCGGGTCTCCCGCGCGCTCCGGCGCCTCGCCCACACCGTTCCCCAGGAGGAAGCATGACCACCCCGATCCCGCCCAGCCTCGAGCGCTTCGGCAACGAGCTGGGTCGCGCGGCGCAGCGCGAGTTGTCCACCCCTTCAGGACCGATGCGTGCGCGCGTCCGTCGCCCGCGTCCTCGACTTCTCGCAGGCAGCACACTCGGGCTGGCGGGCGTCGGCGCCGCGCTCGTACTCGCCCTGAGCGGGTCGGCGGCCCCGCCGGCGTTCGCTATCACGAGAACCAGCGATGGCTCGGTGTTGGTGAAGTTGAACTACGCCCAAGACCAGAACCTTCCCCAGGTGAACCAGCAAGCTCGCCGCCATGGGGACCCACGAGCAGATCGCGATCGAGATGGCGACCGGGCCGGCAGCCGTCCAGCGGCCCGGTGACCTGCACGCCGGCGCCGGGCGCGTCGAGCCCGTCGGGGCCGCCGGTGAAGGTTCTCGTGGGCACGAACGGCACGGAGGTGATCCGCCCGGGCGAGTCAGCCGGCAACACGGCCGAGGGCACGTTCCACCTGGCCTCCTGCGTGCGTCTACCCGGCTAACAGCACCGGCTCGAGCAACACCGGCAACACGGGCAGCGGTTGATCCGGTGACGGCGCTCGACGCCCGCCCGGCGCGGGCGTCGGCGATGACGGGATTGGCGGTCCGGCCCCCGAGTGATGGCGGGGGCCGGACCGCTTTGTGGTTGCCGTGGCTATTGGTCGCCGCGGCGGTCGGATGGAACCTCGCGAGCCTGCGGGCGCTCACGCTCGGGGTCGCGTACCTGAACGACAGCTCGCTTCACGAGCAGATGGTGCGCTTCGCGACCGCACAGCTGCGCGCCGGGCACATGCCGCTCTCGAGCTGGTTCCCGTTCCTCGGTGAGGGATCGCCGCAGTTCCTGCACTACCAGAGCCTGCCCGCACTTCTCACCGGCGCCCTCGGTCTGCTGACCGGGCCTGATGTGGCGTTTCGCTGGACGCTGTATCTGCTGTTGTCGCTGTGGCCGATCAGCGTGTACCTGTCGGCCCGCGCGTTCGGGGCGGGCAGGCCGGCGGCGGCCGCTTCGGCCGCGATGGCTCCGTTCCTGGTCAGCGCCACCGGGGTCGGCTACGAGCAGCACGCCTACGTATGGACGGGGTTCGGCGTCTGGACGCAGCTGTGGGCGTCGTGGACGTTGCCGCTCGCGTGGGGCTTTAGCTGGCGAGCGATCCGCGACGGGCGGGGCTACCTCAGAGCGGTTCTGCTGACCGCGCTCACCGTCGCGCTGCACTTCGAGACGGGTTACCTGGCGCTCTCGGTGCTGCTCGTCTGGCCGCTCCTCGCCGGCAGGCCACTCGTCGCCCGGTTGCGGCGAGCCGCGGTCATTCTCGGCGGCTCGCTGCTCGCCTCGGCGTGGGTGATCGTCCCGCTCGTGGCGCAGCGGCAGTGGGCGGCTGTCAACGAGGTGTTTCAGGGCACGCCGCTGGCCAACGGCTACGGCGCGCGTCGCGTGCTCGACTGGCTGGTCTCGGGGCAGCTGCTCGACCACGGCCGGCTGCCGGTCGTGACCGTGTTCGCGGCGCTCGGGCTCGGACTGGCGTGGCTCGCGTGGTCGTCGGACGTCGACGGCCGCGCGCTGCTGGTCGCGCTCGCGGTGTGCCTGCTGCTCGCGTTCGGTCGCACGACGTTCGGGTCGCTCGTCGATCTGATCCCGGGCAGCGCCGACCTCTTCTTTCGCCGCTTCACGATGGGCGCGCAGCTCGCCGCGCTGCTGCTCGCCGGTCGCGGGGCGGCGTGGCTGGCAGCCGGCGGCGTGCGGCTGCTCGAAGCCCGCGTCGCGCGTTGGCCGCCGGGCCTGTCCCCGGCCGCGGTGCTCGTGGGGGCGATCGCGGTGCTTGCGCCCGCGTGGCTCCAGCTCGGCGCCTACGACCGTCACGACGGCGCCGCGATCGCGGCCCAGCGCCGCGCGGACGACACCGAGGGCGCCGAGCTCGATCGCCTGATCGCGGTGATCAAGCGCGACGGGGGCGGGCGGACGTACGCCGGGATGCCGTCGAACTGGGGACAGGACTTCACCGTCGGGGCGGTGCCCGCGTTCAAGTACCTGGAGAGCCGCGACGTCGACGAGGTCGGATACACGCTGCGGACGGCATCGCTGATGACCGACCCGGAGTACTTCTTCGACGACCGCGACCCCTCCGACTACCGGCTGTTCGGGATCCGCTACCTCATCCTTCCCGCGCGCGACCAGCCGCCGGTGAGCGCCCGGCTGGCGATGCGCTCCGGCCCCTACTGGCTGTGGACGATCGACGGCGCCGGCTACGTCCAGGCCGGCCGAATCGTCGGTGAGATCTCGGCGAACCGGACCAACGTGGGCACCCGCAGCGTCCGGCTACTCCACTCCGGGCTCGCCGCGGACGGCGCGTATCTCAGCGTCAGGTACGGCGTCCGACGGTGGCGGGGACGGCCGCCTACCGACGGCACGAAGCCAGTCCTCCGCCGGCGCAATCAGCGCGCAACGCGCCGACCTCGACGGCGGCGAGGCCGCAGCGACGCTGCGGATGCGCCGTCCCGGAATCGCGGTGCTCAGCGCCTCCTACGACCCCGGGTGGAGGGCAACCGTGAACGGCAGGCCGCGGCCGACCCGGATCGTGGCGCCGGCGCTCGTCGCGGTCGACGTCCCCGCGGGCACAGATCACGTCGTGTTCCGCTTCCACGGGTACGGGGACTACCCGGAGCTGCTCGCGCTGAGCGGCCTCGTCCTCGCCATGATCGCCGCCGCGGCGGTGTGCATGCGGCGCGCGGGCGTGCGGGCGTGCGGGATCGTGTGCCGGCGCGACCCGCGAAGGAGGAGAAACTCGCGGGCCACGCCGACACGATCGTGCGGGCGGATCAGGCCTTGATCAGCGGACCGGCCTTCGCCAGGACTTGTGCCTTGGTCAGCGGCTGGTCGAACCCGCCAGATCGGCGTTACCGACTGCTTGGTCAGCAGGCCGATCGCCGCGGCGTGCCGGGCCTCGACCTGAACGATCGAACCGGCGGCGGCCAGATAGGCGGGGTTCGTCAGCGACGGACCCGCGCCGTTGTAAGCGCCTACTCCCGTGTTCTCGAGCACATAGGCCAGCTTCAGGAAGCTCGCCTGGTTGGTGACCGGGAAGACGAACGTCGGCTTCTTGACCGGCGTGCCTCCGGCGGCTTTGATCGTCTTGACCAACGCGGCAACGTGCTCCTGTTCATGACCGGCGATCAACGCCGCGAGGGACTTCGCCTCGCCACTCAGGCCGACCGTCTTGGCCTTGTTCGTGTAGAAGTCGGCCTCCAGATACTCGAGCGTGAGCGCGAAGTTGAGGATGCCCACGTCTCCGCTCCCAGACGCGCCCAGCGCGCTGCTCACGTAGGGACCGACGGCGCTGGCGCCATATACGGCACCGGCGGCCATCGCGCCGCGCAGGATGAAGCTGGCCCGGCTGATGCCCTGAACCTCGACGGCGGCCAGCTCGGGGCTGGCGATGTTGGAGGTATTCACTTGAGTCGTTCCTATCTATAGAAGCTTTGAATGACGACGATCTAGGCGATGAACGGCTTGACGGCCGCCAGAACCTGGCTCATGGACATCGGCTTGGCGAACGCGCCGTCCGGTGTCGGGGACATCTTCAGCAGCGTGTTGAACACGGCTGCGTGACGCGCCTCGATCGTGTGAATCGACAAGGCAGCAGCGAGAATCTCCTTGCTCTTGATGTTTCCCGCCTGACCGAGATACGCCGACGCGCCGAGGTTCTCGACCGCAGCCGCCAGCTTTGTCACCTGCGCCGCGCTCTGGATCGGGAACTTACCCTTCGGCATGGGGGCCGGTTTGCCGAGCTTGCTCGCCACCGACATCAGCGCACCGACATGCTCGTGCTCATCCATGCGGAAGGACTTGATCACCGACAGGTTCTGGCCGCTGAACAGTCCGCTTGCCACGACCTTGTCGTAGAACTGTGCCTCCAGATACTCGAGTGTCAGCGCGTAGTTGACGACCGCCAAATCGCCGGAATCGCTGGAGCTGCTGCTCGATGACGACGCCGCGGCGCTCGAGGACGCCGTCGCGGTCGACGAGCTGCTCGAGCTGCCACCGCACGCTGCGATGAACGCTGCCAAACCAGTCGCCGCGGCGCCCGCGCCCATCGTCTTCCCGGCCTTCTTCAGGAACTTCTTGCGCTCGACATCGTCGCGTACCAACTCCTGTACCGCACCACCGGCCGGCTGGCCGGCTTCCCTGCTTGGGGAACCGTTCATGCTGTCTCCTTGGTCAAGCCCGAGGACGTTCGCCCGAGCACACAACCATTGCTTCGGAAACCAGCGGCTCACGGATCACCCGCCGCTCGGCGCCACCCCCCGGGTTGATCCAAACGGAGTCCTACGACACATAGCCATTTAGGACCCGGCCACGATCACACTACGGAAGGAATCCCGCCGGAACACGTACCAACGCGTAATGCGTCAGACGACCGCAGCTTTACCTGGTCGGCCTCGACCCAGCGCAACAGAATCGGCAATTCCTCGCATCTTCTGCGCGCTGCGAACCGCACCCGGCGGCTTGGCAACAGGTCCTCCGCGACGCGGTCGACGCCAGCCAACACATCGGCGGCTGCAAGCCCTTCGGGGTCGCGGCACACCGGCCGCCGCGCTCGTTCGGCGCGCGAGCGACACCAGATTGCCGATGACTGCACTAGGCGGATGGCACTCGATCTGGCACGTCAAATCCCACGCCGAGCCGGGAACATATTCGGCGCATACGTTTCCGCGGAAACGCCGCCGCAGGGGTCGAGTCGACTGATCTGCAGCTACTTCGCAGAGCCGACGGGGAGACTCGAACTCCCGGACCCCTTCATTACGAGTGGCTCATTTGCAGGGCATTTGCCGCAAGTATCGGCAAACAACGGCCAGTCATTCTAGTTAGCGCAGGTCAAAAGCGCCGGGTTCGGGACATGCTTCGGGACACGTTTGCTTTCGAGCTGACGCTCAGTCGTCGAGTGCGAGCCGGCGGCACGCCTCGCGCGCGGTGATCGCCGGCGGCTGCAGGCCCTCATCCTCCAGGAGGTCGCGGTCGCCAGTGACGATCGTGTTTGCTTCATGAGCAGCGGCGAGCGCGACGATGTAATCGTCGCCCGGATCGCGCAACAGCGGCGGCGGGTCCGCTGGCGGCTGCTGCCTCTCCGGAGCCGTCGGGTTGCCACACGGACCCTTCATCGCTCCCGCTACCCGCTTGGCACGAGGATGTCGCGCAAAGCCAGGCGGCCCACTCGGCGCTCGTTGGTGCGGGCGTCGTTGTGCAGGGGCGCTGGGGGCGGGTAGCGCGATCGGGTGACCGAAGGCCGGTTGAGGCCTTTTCAGGCCCTCTGGGCGGCGATCTGGTGGCTGTGGAGCTTGGTGAGGTTGTGTGTGAGCATCAGTAACCGCCACTCGGTGCGCACGGCGGTGCGGCCTCGTCGGTGGAAGTGGGTGAAGTGTCGGTTGTGTTTGGTGTGACCGAACGTCGGCTCGATCGATTGTCCTCGTTGTCGGTAGAGCTCTCGGCCGCGGTCGGTGTTCAACAGCCAGCGCATCCAGCTGTAGCGCCCGCCGGTCCAGCCCGGTCGTTCGTCCTTTGCGGTTGCCGGAGTCGGGCGGGATCAGCACCGCGATCCCGTCCGCGGCGAGCTGGTCCATGTGCCGCTCGTTCCAGAACCCGGCGTCAGCGAGCGCGACCTCCGGAGTCGTCGGCGATCCCGGCGCGTTCGAGCTCGACGCTTGGTCGCGGTGATCATCGGCTCAAGCGATGAGAAATCGACCGGCTCGGTGCGAGATCTCGGCCGCGAGCACGATCTGGTGCTCGTTGACGACCGCTTGCGCGTTGTAGCCCTGCACGAACATCCGCTGGCCCCTCATCACATGCGAGTCGGGATCGGTCAGGTTGACCGTTCCCTGCGGGCTCGCCGGCGGCTGATAGGGCTTGGGTGGCTTGCCGAACCGCCGTCCGTCCTTCATCCTCCCGCGCGCGCGATACTGCCTCGTATGCCGTGTTCCCGCGCACTTCGGCGGCGAGATCGTCCTCCAGACGCCGCCCCGCGTCCCACAGCCGCTCCGAACGCGAGCGCGGGACCTGCGCCGGCGCTGCGCCAGCGATCGCGGTCAAGCTGACGCTTGGCCTCAAGCAACCAACCATCACGGCCCTGCACCGCGCGCGACGATCTCCTCGGCGTCAAAGCTCATGCTCGGGGTCCGACTCGGTCTCGCTGATCGCCGTCGTCCTGCTCGTCTGGCGCATCGGCCAGCCAGCTCCCGCGCCAGCCACGCCCGCCGCCCCTCGTCGCTCGCGCAGCTCCTCGGGCAACTCGTCCCCCCGCGCGTCCCCGTGCCGCTCGTCCTCGGCCTGCGTCGGTCGCGATCGCCTCGGCGATGATCTCCCGCGCGATCTGCCCATAGTCAACGTTCGCGTCGCGGCTCGCGTTGGCCGCCAACTTCGTGCCATCAATCGCGACTACCCCCGAGCTCACCAACCCGGCCTTCTCACACAGCTTCAGCACCGCGCTGAACAGCTCACCGAGCGGCGCCTGGTGACGGCGGACGAACCGCGCGATCGTGGCGTGATCGGGAACCCGGTTAGCCGTGATCACCCGATAGGCGATGTCCTGCCGACAGTGACGCTCGATCCCCCGCGAGGAGTACACGTTCGTCGAATACGCGTACAACAACAACGCCACCATCATCGAGGGCTCATGCGCCGCGCGCCCACGCCCGTCCGGGCGATACGACGCGTAGAACGCCTCGAGCTCGAGCCGCTCGACCGTCCGCAGCACAAACCACGCCAGATGATCCTCCGGCAGCCAATCCAACAACGACGGCGGCATCAAAAACGCCTGCTCACGATCGCAATCCAAGAAAGTTCTGCGGCATGACCGGCATTCATAACCCCGCCGGACAGACCCCCCTTTACGCGACAGCCTCGCACGAAACCAGCAGGCACGCCCTCACGGCGTGAGGCTGGCTACGCCGTGTCAGTCCCGCTGCTGGAGGTAACGAGTCAGCGCCGAGGCAGATTCTCAAGCACGATCTCTGCCGCGTGCTCGGCCTCGCCCCGATCTCCGCGGAGGACGGTGGTCCCGGTGGCCGCCGCGGTGGTGGCGGCGAGCGCGCGCTCTGGTGCGCGGTTAGCTTCGACGACCAAACCGAGCAGCAGCATCCCGCCGGCGCTGGCCGGGAGCCGCTCTGGGCCGCCGGCGGCTCCCGGCCGATACTGCAACGCGGCAATCAGACCTGGCTTGGCTGCGACAGGCGGATCCTCGGCGGGTGCCCCGAGCAGCCGCCGGAGGGGCTCGCTCCGCGGGAACGGATGTACCCGTCCCTCGGCGTCGAGCACGATGTAGCGGTCCGAGAGCACGGTGGCGCCACGGCGGTCCAGCGCGGCCACCAGCGTGGTCGTGCCCGAGAAGCTGCCTCCCGGCAGAAGGATGGTGGCGCCGTCGAGGGTGACCGCGCCGCCTCGAACGAACACGTGCTCCGCCGCGCGGGCGGCGATCTGCTCCGAGACCACATCGGCGAGCGCCTCGAGCACACTGTCGGGGTCGAGCCCGTCGGCGACCGGCACGCGATTGACGGCCACGGAGGCGGTCGCGCGATCAGGCGAGACGCGTCCGGGCGGGCGTATGCGGTGGATCACCGCCACATCGCCACGGTCGCGCTCGGCGGCGGGGAGCAGCTCGGCGAGCGTGTCGAGCAATGCGACGTCTTCACTGTGCACCGTGACCGTGACCCCGAAGGCGGAAAAGGCGCGCCGGCTGAACTCTTGCTCACGCGCCGCCATTTCCCGCTCGGGCACAATACCCACCGGTGCTGGCCTTACGGTGATCCGGGTGCTGCTGGCGGGGGTGTTCGCGGTCGCGGCCGTCGGCAAGCTGCTCGACCGCGCGGGCAGCGCCGAGGCGCTGCACGCGTTCGGGGCGCCGCCGGCGCTCGTGCCCGGCCTGGTGTTCGCGATACCGGCGCTCGAGTGCCTCAGCGCGGCGGCCCTGCTGGTGAGTCCGCTCGCGCGGTGGGGCGCGGTGCTGGGACTCGGTCTGCTGGTGGTGTTCTCGGCCGCGATCGGATTGGCGCTGCGGGCCGGGCGCGCGCCGGACTGTCACTGCTTCGGCCAGCTGCACTCCGAGCCGGCCGGCCCGGGCACGCTGATCCGCAACGGTGTCCTGGCCGCGGGCGCGGTGGCGATCCTCGCCGCCGGGCCGGGGCGCTCGCTCGACGCGCTGTCGGCCCGCGACGCGGTCGACCTGGTGCTCGTGGCATTGGTGGCGATGCTGGCGGTGTACGCGCAGCGGCTGCGGGGCGAGAACGTCCGGCTGAGCGCCGGGGGCGGGTCGCCGGCCGGCGACAGCGGCGTGACGGTGGGCATGGCGATGCCTCCCTTCGCGCTGCCCGAGGTCACGCGCCCGGGCGCGCCGGTCACCTCGCTGGCCGAGCTGGCGCCGGTGCCCCGACCGCTGGCGCTGGTGTTCACCAGCACCCGCTGCCCCGTGTGCCAGAACATGTATCCGGCCGTGCGCCGCTGGCAGGCCGCACTGGCCGACCAGATCGACGTGGTGGTGATCAGCTCCGGACCGCTGGCCGCCAACGCGCAACTCGCGACCAAGCACGGAATCGCCCGGATGCTCGCCCAACCCGACCGCGAGCTCAACCGGATCATCGGTCCGCTCCCCACTCCCTCGGCGCTGCTCCTCGGTCCCCGCCGCCGGGTACTGGCCCCCCCGGCGATCGGGCCGGTGGCCATCGAGGCGATGCTGCGACGCTTCCGCCGGGAACCGGCCGTGACTACCGCAGGGCGGTACGTCACCACGGCCGTGACATCGCCGGTGGTGGAGAGATCAAGCGACTGACTCGGCGCTGGAGCCGCGTCAGCGCGTCAGCACCTCCACGGGCGGACGGGCTCCAGCGGCCGCTGGTCCCGACGGCCGCCGGCCGCGAGCTGGAGGCGATCGCCGACGGCCGATGGATTAGGGCAACGGGGGGACTCGTAAGAACGGGAGATCCAACGTCCCTTCAGATCGTCGCCCTCGACGACCGCCTGTTCGAGGCGGGCGGGCGCGAGGGCTTCTCGTTCGCGCCCCGGTGATCTGGTCGGCCGTGGTCGCGCACTCACTCGGCCGCCGGTGCGAGGGCCGCTCGACGAGAGCCGGTGCAGGCGTCGGTGCTCAATGAGAGCCGTTGCAGACGTAGGGGCTGCCGTAGCTGGCGCACACCGCCGCGCCACCCGGCTGGGCGTAGTAAGTCGCGCATGGCTCCGACATGGAATCGTAAAGGCATTGAAAGTTAACCGGCTGTCCGCCGAGGCTACCCTTGTAACCTGAGTAGTTACTCACCGGCGAGCCAGCGCCAACAGAACGGAGACCGCGGGAGACAAAGCTTCCGCCTCCGCCGTTGGCGTAGTACCCCTTGGAGTTGCGGGAGGCGTAGGCGTAGTAGCCCGACCCGTTGGCGCTCTTGGGTTTGTAGGAGTTGCCGCTCTTGCCGGGAGGGGGCGGGGGTCCTTGTTGGATTGCGAATCCGGTGGGCTTGCCGCTGTTGCCGTTGTCTCCGCCGCCGGGGTTGGTGGTGGGGGTACTGGCGGCGGCGGCCAGGCCGGGGACGGCGAGGCTGGCCACCGTGGGCAGCCCGACGCCGGCGGCGGCGAGCATCGCTCCGCGGCGCAGGACCTCGCGCCGGCCGACCCCGTTGTGCTGCTCGGCCGGGGCCTCGAGCAGGCCGAGCTCCGCGAGCCGGGCCAGGGTGGCGATCACCTGATCCTCGGTCAGGCCGGTGCGCTCGATCAGCGCGGCCAGGTCGCTCGGCTCCGCCAGCGCCTCCCAGACCCGGGTGGCGTCGGCGTCTAGCGTGTGCGCGTTGGTCGAGCGCGGGTCATACAGGACTAGCTCGCCGTCCAAGCCAGCGCTCAACACGCCGGCCGCCCGACTGAACGTCCCGGTCATACCCAGCGCCTCCTGCCCGAAGTTTCGATGTACCCCCCGGTCCATCGGCCGAGAACCTAACGGAACAACACGCCCGAAACTCTCCGGACGGCCCGAAATTCCTCCTCAGGCGCCGGCGCGCGCGCCCGTCGGTGCCACAACGCGCAAGCGGTCGATCAGACGCGCGAGCACGATGCCGGGCTCGCCGGCCTTGGCCTGCTCGCCGTGGTAGCGCACCCGTAAGCGGCGCTCGCGCAGAAGCATGCCCGGGTTGGCCTTGCCGCGAACCGCGGCGACCAGGTCAGCGGCGCTGCCGCGATCGAGGCGACGCTCCGGCGCTACCGGCGGGAACCGGGCACCGCGCAGGGGTTCCCAGGAGGGTTTAGTCGGTCGGGTCGCCGGGTCGCCACGAGCGAGCCTGAAACGGACCGAAATTTCCTACCCCGAGCCCAACCGGTGGCGATTCCGGCGAGAACTCCCGAGCGCGTCCAGCCTGGGTCTGGTCAGAGTCCGTCGCCTACGTCTGCCTAGAGCCGGTGCAGACATAGGGGCTGCCGTAGCTGGCGCAGACGGCGGCCGCCCCCTGCATGCCGGCGTAGTACGTCGTGCAGGGCTCAGACTTGGAAAAATATTGGCACTCCCGGTTGCCGCCGTGCGGGGACGACTTATAGCCGAGACCGGTATGACCCGCGGTTCCATAGCTCGCGTTGCTCACCGGCTGCCCGGGCTGGCAGACCGCTGGTGGATCTTGGCGTAGTAGCCGTTCGGGTTCCGGGAGGCGTAGGCGTAGTAGCCGAGACCGCCGGCGCTCTTGGGCCTGTTGCTCGTATAGGTGATCGTCGTGCTGAAGAAAGGGGTGGGGGGCGGGGGCTTGGATCCTTGCTGGATGGCCAGGCCCGGTTTTTGGTTGCCGGTGCCTCCATTGCCGCCGGTGCCGGGGTTCCCGCTGGTGCCGGGGGTGCTCGCGGCGGCCGCCAGGCCGGGAACGGCGAGGCTGGCCACCGTGGGCAGCCCGACGCCGGCGGCGGCGAGCATCGCTCCGCGGCGCAGGACCTCGCGGCGTCCGACCCCGTTGTGCTGCTCCGCCGGGGCCTCGAGCAGGCCGAGGGCCTCGAGCCGGGCCAGGGTGGCGATCACCTGATCCTCGGTCAGACCGGTGCGCGCGGTGAGCGTGGCCAGGTCGGCCGGTTCGGCCAGCGCCTCCCAGAGATGGGTGGCGTCGGCGTCGAGGGTGTGTGCGTCCTGCGAGCGCGGGTCATAGAGCACCAGCTCGCCGTCCAACCCGGCGCTCAACACCCCACCGGCCCGGCTGAAAGTCTCTCCCATGACCAGCTCCTTGCGCCGCAGTTCGATACGCCTTCCCACCCCCTAACGCCCCCGAGCGCGAGGAACTCTCGCGCTGGTCCGAAATTCCTACTCAGGCGCCGGCGGGCGCGTCGTTGCCGCCCCGCGCAAGCGGTCGATCAGACGCGCGAGCACGATGCCGGGCTCGCTGCGCTTGCCCTGCTCGCCGTGATCGCGCACCCGTAAGCGGCGCTCGCGCTGCAGCAGCCCCGGGTTGGCTTCCCCGCGAACCGCGGCGACCAGATCCGCGGCGCTGCCGATCAGCGTCATCGGCACGGGCGCGTCGAGCTCCACCCCCGCCCCCTGCGGGCCAACCACCCAGCGCAGCCCCGAGCGGTCGTCGGCGACCACCGCGAACGTGTCGTTCTCACCGGGCTCGCCGGCCGCGCCCTCGCTGCCGCCGGCGCCGTCGGCGGCTTGCTCTGGTCGAGCGAGCGCCGCGTCCGGGGTCGGAGCGACCTTGGTCATGAGCGCGGTCAGCACGGCGACGGAGAGCTCGGTCTCCGGCTGCACTGTGACGCTCTTCTCGGGCTCGCCATTCCAGTCCGGGGTGATCAATTCATAGCCGAGCTCGCCCAGCTGCTCGTTGGCCCGGTCGCGCAGAATCGGCGGAATCATCTCCACCGGCACCCGTCGTCCGCCGCCTAGTGAGTCCTGATGGATGTGATCGGTGAAGGCGACCTTGACGTCGCCCGGGGTCCGCGCCTCGCGTGCGCGCTCGAACACGCCCGGCCCGGGCTCGTGCGGAGCGACGTCGAGGAACTCCCACACCCCACCTAGCGTCCCCGTGGGATCGGAGACCAGGTCCTCGTAGCGGACGCGGTGGCAGATGTCGGCGTGCTCCTTCTGCCAGGCCAACGCCTCGCCGGCCTGGCTGGCCCAGTGGTCGACCAGCGGGGCGACGAAGTTGTCCACGGAGCGGGCCACATAGGGGCCGTAGCCGAAGGCCTGAAAGCCCCACGGGGACGCGGCCACCCCCGAAGCGACGACATCCATGACGTGGCGAAACAGGAGGATGAACTTGGCCTCGGGGAAGATGTCATGCACGGCGGGCAGGTGCCACGCGGTCTCCAGCGACTTGTCGGCGAAGATCCGCTTGCCTTCGGCCTCGATGTAGAAGCGCATCGGGGCGCTCGCCGCCGCCCGGACCGCGGCCTTGACCTCGGCCGACATGACCTCGACGTGCGCACGCTCCACGTCGGAGGCGACCGTGTGCCAGACGTTGGCGAGGTGACCGATCAACGAGGGCAGCCCCGTCTCCCCCGGACACCCGATCTCGGGATGATCGTTAAGGATCAACCGAAACAGCGTCGAGCCAGACCGACCGGCGGTGACCAGAAAGATCGGCTGCGGGTCGGTGGAGCTCATGCCGGCAGCGCCCGATTATCCTGCTTTCGGTGATGGCGCAGGCGCGTCCCCCGAGGGCGAAGCCAACCCCGCTGGCGAGCCCGGGGCGCCGCGGGCAGTTGACCGAGGCCGAGCGGCAGGAGATCGCCGCGGCGCAGCTGAACGAATACTCGCTCGAGTGCTACGGCGTGCACCTCCAGCTGCGGCTCGACGCGTCGCTCCCGGCCGAGCGCCTGGCCGAGGTGCTGCCCCCGGTGGGCCGGCCGGTGCCCTGGAAACCCGAGCAGTCGTTCTTCGCGCTCCGGCAGGTCGAGCCCGGAGACTACGAGGTCACCGTGGCCCGGTTTCGGCTGGCCACCGGCCTCACCCTCGACCGCGCGCTCGACACGCTTGATGCGCAGGTACGGATGGCCCTGGCCCTGGAGGCGGAGGAGTACGTGTTCGTACATGCCGGCGCGGTCGCGCTCGACGGATTCGGCCTGATCCTTCCCGGGCGCACGTTCGCGGGCAAGAGTACGCTCGTGCGCGCTCTGATCGAGCACGGAGCCACGTACTACTCCGACGAGTTCGCCGTCCTGGACGCCAACGGGCTCCTCCATCCCTACCCGCGGCCGCTGTCCATCCGCCGCGCGGCGAGCGCAGCGGGCGCGGAGGCGGTCGATCCCGCCCGCCTGAGCGCCGCGATCGGTCGCGACCCGGTGCCCGTCGGAGTCATCGCCTCGCTGGAGTACCACGCTCAGGGAGGACTGCACATCCAGGCCGCTCGCTCGACGGCCGGGATCACCGCGATCCTGGAGAACTGCGCGGCTGCCCGCAGCGCCACCCAACGGGTGCTGAACGTCGCCCGCCAAGCCGCCGCCGCGGCGACCACACTGCGCGGCCGCAGAGGCGAGGCCGACGAGGCCGCCCGCGCGCTGCTGGAGCTCGCGCTGCCGCTCGGGACTCGCGTAGCTCACACGGTCCGTCCCAGAAGCTCCTGACTCAACTCCTCTTGCGCGAGGATGGCGCGCGGCCACCGATCTCGGGGAAGGCCCGGGTCGACGGCCGGCGGGCGCGCCGGTACTCGACGGCGGTCGGCAACGCGGCGCGGGCGAGCCTGAACGGCCGCTGCAGGTAGGCGGCGAGCAAGCCCGCGGTTCCTCGCCTGGCCAACGGGAAGAACTGTCGCATGGTGGCCGGAGGCGGCGCGATCACCCCGACCAGTACTCGAGCGCGGCGGCCGAGACTGCCGGCCGACGCCACTCTGTGCAGCGCCCACGCGCCGTAGGTGGTCCCTCCCGCCCGCAGCCGGTACTCGAGCGCGACGCCCTCGCTGGCGCCCAGCCGGTCCGCGAGCGCGCTCCCGGCGGCGCTCAGCCGCAAGCCCGAGACGAACGCGTCGCGCGCCTCGAGACGGTCGGCCAGCTGGTAGGCGGCGCTCCAAGCGAGCAGCGGGAGGCGTGCGATAGCTCGCTCGAGGTCGGCCTGGGCGTTCGACCACCTCGCTCCGTGGTGGGCATTGTGGAGGGCGACGATCAGGGCTGTGGCGTCCTCGTCGGGTACCCGGGCGGTCCGTCCGCCAACGCTCAGCGAGACAGTCCTGGTCCGGAGCGCCTCCCACACGCTCAGGCGCCCAGCCGTCGCCCCGGAGAGGCTCCAGTGCAGATCGATCAGCGATCCGTCCGCGTGAAGGAAGGTATGCGCGTAGGCGGGCTGGCCGAGCCGATCGCCGTCGCGGTCGATCCGCCGGTAGCCGTGGCTGGCCAGCAAGCGCTCCGCCCGTTCGCGAGCGGTCGGACAAATCAAAAGGTCGGTGTCAGAGTACGGCCGCTCCCCGGCGCTGTCGTACAGCGGTGCGCGAACGCACGGCCCTTGATCAGCACGCAGTCGATGTTCTCCTCGGCCAGCCAATCGCGCACCTGCGCACCGGCGACGTCAACGCGCAAGCTCGCGGCCAGCCGCCCGGCTCGATCCTCGATCGACCGCGCAGCAACCCGGTTGTTGGCCGTCTGAGCCATCGCCCACCGATCCCAACGGTGGTCGCCGGCACGTTTTTCCGGCGCTGGTGACCGAAGCGTAGCGGTGGGTCGCGGCCGCACTGAGGTGTCCGGCGGCACCGGCTCGCGCAAGTACCAGACCCTCTCGACCATGTGAGCATCCGTGCTGGCGCTCCTTGAGCTGTCCCGTGCCGGACTCGTTCACATGATCGCGTCGGACTCGCGCCCGTCAAGGTCGCCCCTTCGGGGCTGCCTTCGGCAGGGCCTGACGGCCCTCCCTTGACTGGCGCTTCGCCGCCGCGATTCTGCAACGAGGTCCGGCATCAGACTGCCTCCGGCCGTCCAACCACCACGGTTTAACGCAAACGACAGAGACATACACTCCACGCACTGGGTGCTGGGCACCAACACGTCCCTAGACGTCCCTCCCGGTACCCACGGAAATCAGGGATCGACGAGGTTCGGGGACGTCGGACCGGGCTCGGATTCTCTAATCCAGGAGGGAGACGTCCGAAGACGTCCCGAATCGTCCTAAGACGTCCTCACTACATCGGCCGCTTCGACAGCGAACGCCTCGGCAACGAGGCGGGCATCCTCTCGGCGCGGTGCGTAGTGCAGGTAGCGCATCGTCGTCTGTATGTCCGCGTGACCCATCCACTCCTGAACGCGGCGGATATCAGCCTTGCCGATCATCCGCGTCCCGAAGGTGTGGCGCAGGTCGTGGAAGCGCAGTGGCCGCAGACCGGCAGCGACAAGTGCCCTCTTGTAGCGGCGACGAAGCGCTGAGCCGTCGATGTGGCCGCCGGTCTCGCCGGCGAACACCAGATCGTCCTCGCCGGTCCAGTGCTGGCGGTCAATCAGCTTTGCGAGCTTCTCAGAGACGTCCGGTGCCAACGGCACGGCCCGCACCTTGCCAGACTTGGGGGTCGTGAGGGCACCGGCGGCGTAACTCGCGCGCACGCGCACCACCGAGCCGACGAAGTCGACATCACGCCACCGCAGGGCCAGCAGCTCGCCTAGCCGCAACCCCGTGAACGCCGCGGTGAGAAACAACGCCGCGTCCTGCTCGCTCTCTGCCACCCGGACTAGAGCCCACACCTCTTCAGGCGAGAACACCTGGATGTCGCCGCTCCGGTTCAGCGCCGGCTTCTCGACCTCGGCGGCCGGATTGACTTGGAGTCCCCAGACCTTCCGAGCCCGCTTCAGGATTCCGTGCAGGAGAACGAGCGCCTTTGTCCGGCTGCTCGCCGCCCCACCGAGCGACGACAACCACCGTTCGATCGCCTCGGTCGTCACGTCCTCCAGCGCCAGCTGACCAAACGCCGGGAGCAGCTGCGAGCGCACAATCACCTTGTAGCCAGCGACCGTCGACGGCTTGCGCTGCCGATCAAACTCGACGTAGCGGAGCCACTCCGCCGCCGCGTCGGTGAACGTCGCTCCGGTCTGGACCGCACCAGTGAGGGTCCCGTGCCGTGCCTCGTGCAGCGCCTCGCGCAACCAGTCCTGCGCAAGCCGCTTCGTGAAGTAGCCGGCGGCAGGCCTCCCCCGCTGCGACCACGCCGGCCCGAGCTTCTTCTGCACCTGGCGGCCATCCGGCAGCCGGTACTTCGCGTACCAAACCGGACCGCGCGCGCGTTCGACCCTGAACACATGGCCGGATGGAAGACGCACTGGCATGTCCCAATCCTACGCCGGTCCGGGGACATATTGGGGACATACGTTTCCGCGGAAACGCCGGCGCAGGAACCGAATCAGCCGATTTGCAGCTAGTTCGTAGAGCCGACGGGGAGACTCGAACTCCCGACCCCTTCATTACGAGTGAAGTGCTCTACCAGCTGAGCTACGTCGGCGTTCGCAGGGACTTCCCGGACCCCTTCTGCTCTCCGCGCAGATTTCGGCTGCGCGGGGGCTGCAGAATCCTGGTCGGCCACTGCTTCGGGCAAGCGTAGCCGACGCCCGCGACGCTCGGTAGGCCTGGGACGGCGCAAGCGAACGGCCTGCCACAGCCCGACCGGGTCGCCGAGAAGCTTACGGAGCGGGGGGCCCCGGTCGCCTCCCGGTCGCGGTAGGTCACGAGGACGAGGGACGGCGCCGCTTGGGCACGGCGCCCGACAACACGCAGGACATCAAGCGTCGCCTCGTCAGCCCAGTTCCTATCCTCGACTGCCGGCCTCCGCCCCGATGAAAACGAGCAGACCGCCCGCGCGTCGAGCTTCGCCCAGCTCCGCAATCAGCGCCTCCCGCTCGACGAGCGCAGGTCGCCCCCCCTCGCCCGGCTCGGGCCGACTTCTCGACGGCTCAGGTGACGAGTTCACACCCGCCGGCCACTCCTGAGCCACCCTCGCCGTCGCGGGCTACTTGAGCGCGGTCCGCTGCCGTCCGAGGCGACTCTCGTAAATCATCCGGGCCGGGCAGAGACGGCGCATTAACGCAACACAGAGAATCCACCGTCGAGGACGACTCGGAAGAACAGCTGATTGAAGACCTCGATGCGCCGGCGGAGTTGCAGGACGGTGCGGCGGGCAGGATTGGCTATGGCCGCTACACCAGTTGTCCAACGATGAGTTAGAGCGTCACCTACGAAGCGGCGGAGCACCTTAGGGGTTACCGTCGCAGAGAAGCTCACGAGCGTGGACGTCAAACCCTCAGTCAAGACTTTCTGAGCGCGATGTCGTCCCCCTGCGCGCCCGACAGCGAGGGCGAGCGTGCGGTCAAACGCAACTTCGACCGCACACTCGAGGGACGACACCGCCATCGTCAACAGTGGCGGGCCGACGCCACGCGGCGATCAATCGAACCGCACTCAGTCCAACGGCGGGCCGACCGACTCCAGGCCGACCTGATTGCGCCGGCGCCAGTCCTCGGCGAGGATCGCCCAGCGCTCGTGGTCGCGCCACCGGCCGCCGATCTTCAGGTACCGCGGTGAGAAGCCCTCGCGCCGGAAGCCGGCGCCGCCGGCGAGCGCGATCGAGGGCCGGTTGCCCGGCTGGATGTTGGCCTCGATGCGGTGCAGGCGGAGGGTCAGGAAGGCGTGGCGCAGGACGAGCTGGATCCCGTCGCGCATGTATCCCTGGCCCGCGAACGGCTTGCCCACGGCATATCCGAGGTAGGCGCTCTGGAACGAGCCGCGGGCGATCTGCGAGAGGTTGAAGAAGCCGAGGATGGCCAGGTCATCGCGCCGGCAGACCAACATCGCCTCGAAGTCGTGACGACGCGAATCCGCCAGATAGGCCGCGAACCGCTCGTCGTCCGTCGGCGCGGTGGCCCACGGCCGGTGGAACATGCGGCTGGCCCGCATCAGCGAGATGAACTCGTCACGGTCCGCGCGCTCGGGTGGGCGCAGGAAGACGCTGCGTCCCGTGCTCATGCGGCCAGGGCGCGCTCCAGCCGGTACGCCAGCGCCTCGCACGCGAGCTCCTCGGAGACGTTGAGCTGGAAGCGCTGACGCGTGTCCTCCACCAACTCGATGGCCTGCCGCAGCTGCGTCGGACTCGCCGCGGCGTCGGCGCGCAGCTCCGCCAGGCGGTCGACATGGCGAACCAGATCCTCGGCGTCCCACGCTAGAAAGGCGACGTCCGCGAACCACAGCGAGACCAGCTGCAGGCCGAGGTCGAGCGCCGCCGTCTCGATCCGGCGGCGCGCTCGCCTGAGCCGGTCTGACCACTCCGTCTCGACGCGCTTGCGCTCCCGCTTGGGATAGAGCTCGATGTCAGCGGCGGCGCGCAGCTCGAGCTCGGCTCGCACCACCTCCCCGCTCCGGCGCACCGCCTCGATCAGATCGCCCCACGGCCTCAGCTTCGCGACCTCGCCTCGGAGCGCCGCGCCCGCAAAGGCCTCGGCCGCGGCACGCAAGGTGCGTCCCTCTTCGCCCGCCAGCTCCCGGGCTCGGCCTGCGTCGCCGAGCGACAGCCGCGCGCACGCACGCGCGGTTGCGCCATCCACACCGAGCTCGGCGAGCGCGGCCACCACGTCCGCCTCGTCCGGCGCGTCGAAGCGCACGAGCTGGCAGCGAGAGCGGATCGTCGGCAGCACTTCGACGAGCCTGTCCGTCAGCAGAATCAGGTGCACGAACGAGGCCGGCTCTTCGAGCGTCTTCAGCATCCGGTTCGCCGCCTCGTCGCCGAGCTCGTCGACGCGCTCGATCACGAACACGCGCCGACTCGCCTCGAACGGCGTCTTGCTCGCGGCGGCGACCACAGGAGCGTCGATGTCGCTGACGAGGATCTCGTGCGCGCCACTGGGCGCGACCCACGTGAGGTCGGGATGGGCGCCTGTGCGTGCCCGGTCGCGCGCGCTCACCGGATCCGGAGAGCCCGACGCGAGCAGCTCGGCGGCGATGGCACGGGCCACGGCCCGCTTGCCGGCTCCGCCCGGCCCGTGGAACAGGTAGGCGTGCGACGCCTCCGCACCGCTGAGCACCGGCCCGAGGACGGCGCGGGCATGCGGGTGACGATCGAGCTCCGGCAGCACGGTTCGATCGTAGTGCCCTATAGGGTCAGACCCAACCATGGCGAGCGGCGGACGGCTGATCACGATCGAGGGCATCGACGGCGCCGGCAAGACGACGCTTCAGAGCGGCCTGACCGATGCGCTCCGGAAGCGCGGTGTCGACGTCCGCCCTCTGCGCGAGCCCGGCGGCGTGGGCGCCGCCGAGCGCGTGCGGGAGCTCGTCAAGGATCCGGCGCTGCGCATCGGCCCGCGCGCCGAGGCCCTCCTCTACGCCGCCGCGCGCGCCCAGCTCGTCGAGGAGGCGGTGATCCCGCTCCTCGAACGCGGCGTGTGGGTCGTGCTCGACCGGTTCGTCGACTCCTCGCTCGCCTACCAGGGCGCGGGCAGAGCGCTCGGCGTCGACGCCGTCGCCTCGATCAACCTGTTCGCCACCGGCGGCCTCCAGCCCGACCGCACGCTGCTGCTGACGATCGATCCCGCCGCGGGCCGAGCTCGCTCGCGGGCGCGAGCCGAGCCGCTCGACCGTCTGGAGCGCGAAGACGACGGCTTCTTCGCCGCGATCGCCTCCGCCTACCTGTCGCTGGCCGAGCAGGAGCCCGAGCGGATCAGGCCGATCGATGCCGCCAGGCCACCCGCAGACGTCCTGGCCGCCGCGCTCGAGGAGCTCGCGGACCTACTCTGAGTAGCCGTCCGGGTGCGCCTGCGCGAACGCCCACGCGTCGGCGACCATCTCTTCGAGCTCGGGCTTGCGCGGCTTCCAGCCCGAGCTCGGAGCGGATCCGATCGCCGGCGGCGACCAGCATCGGCGGGTCGCCAGGTCGGCGCTCTGCCTCGCGGGCGTGCACCTCGACCCCGGTCACCTTCTGCGCCGCCTCGATCACCTCGCGGACGGAGAAGCCGTTGCCGTTGCCGAGGTTGAAGATCCGGTGCTCGCCCGCGCGCGTGCCGTCGAGCGCCAGCAGGTGCGCGTCGGCGAGGTCGTCGATGTGGATGTAGTCCCGGATCGCCGTCCCGTCGCGGGTCGGATAGTCGGTGCCGAAGATCTCGACGTACGGGTTCGTCCCGAGCGCGGCTCGAAGGACGTTCGGGATCAGGTGGGTCTCCGGATCGTGGTCCTCGCCGATGCCATGGCTCGCCCCCGCGACGTTGAAGTAGCGGAGGCTGACGGCGCCCGAGGCCGTGGGCGCGGCAGAAGTCGCCGATCATCCAGTCGACGGCGAGCTTCGAGCGGCCGTAGGGATTCTCGGGCCGGGTCGGCGCGGTCTCGGGGATCGGAACCTCGTCGGGCTGCCCGTAGACGGCGCAGGTCGAGGAGAACACCAGGCGCCCGACACCGGCGGCGCGCATCGCGTCGAGCAGGTTCAGCGTGCCGGCGACGTTGGTCCGGTAGTAGCGCTCCGGATGGGTCCCCGACTCCCCCACGAGCGCGAGCGCCGCGAAATGCAGCACCGCGTCGAACCCCTGGTCGACGGCCGCGTCGAGCACCTCGCGGTCGAGCAGGTCGGCGACCACGAGCTTGGCCTCGGCGGGGACCGCCTGGCGGTGGCCCTGCCGAAGGTTGTCGAGGATCACGACCTCGTGACCGGCTTCGAGCAGATGGTGCGCGACGATCGAGCCGATGTACCCGGCGCCACCGGTCACGAGGAGCTTCATCGGCGTTGCTCCGCCCCGCGGATGACCGTGCGCATGTGCGCCGGACATATAACAGACTGGGCCTTTCCGGACCGGTTCGGGACGGCGGCGCGGAGTAAAATCGATAGGTGCGCCGGCTCGCCGACGTGCCGCCCGGACGAAGTTTTTCCGTCCGAGCCCTCCGCCATGATTCGCTGCCCGCTCGGCGGATCAAAAGTCGGGGATAGCAGGGGAAAATAGCGGAAGACGAGAGGAGCACGTCGGAATGGAGCAGATCCAACACACACCCCCGAGCGCCACCCCAGCGGCAGGCGACGGCCTCTCGATCCGGCGCTACTTCACGCTCGCCGGGCCGGCATCCGTTCGACAGCCGTGGAGTGGGAGCTGCGGGACGCGCGGATCGGCCACGGAGACAAGGTCTCGTTCGAGCAGCGCGGACGTCGAGTTCCCCAAGACTTGGTCGCAGAACGCGACCAACATCGTCGCCCAGAAGTACTTCCGCGGCCAGCTCGGGTCGCCCGAGCGCGAGCGCTCGGTCAAGCAGATGATCCGTCGCGTCGCGGGCACGATCGCCGGGTGGGGTCGCGAGCGCGGCTACTTCGCGACCGAGGAGGACGGCGCGGCGTTCGAGGCCGAGCTGACGCACATCCTGCTGCACCAGATGGCGGCGTTCAACTCGCCGGTCTGGTTCAACGTCGGCTGGCATCCGGTCGGGCAGCCCGAAGATGCAGGCGAGCGCCTGCTTCATCCTCTCGGTCGAGGACAGCATGGAGTCGATCCTCGAGTGGAACACCAAGGAGGGGATCATCTTCCGGGGCGGCTCGGGGTCGGGGATCAACCTGTCGAAGATCCGCGGCTCGAAGGAGCCGCTCAGCCGCGGCGGCACGGCCTCCGGCCCGGTGTCGTTCATGCGCGGCGCGGACGCGTGGGCGGGCTCGATCAAGTCCGGCGGCGGGACGCGCCGCGCGGCCAAGATGGTCGTGCTCGACATCGACCATCCC
The DNA here is from genome assembly GCA_963710305.1 of uncultured Solirubrobacterales bacterium. Lineage (GTDB taxonomy): Bacteria > Actinomycetota > Thermoleophilia > Solirubrobacterales > Solirubrobacteraceae > Palsa-465. The sequence goes on from CAVPZV010000013.1 coordinate 282,909, forward strand.
GACATCCGCGAGTTCATCTGGTGCAAGGCCAAGGAGGAGGACAAGGCCGCGGCCCTGCGCGACGCCGGCTTCGACATGTCGATCGACGGCGACGGCTTCTTCTCGATCCAGTACCAGAACGCGAACAACTCGGTGCGCGTCACCGACGAGTTCATGCGCGCGGTCGAGAACGACGAGGACTGGCACCTGATCGCGCGCACCACCGGCCAGCCGACCGGCGATCCCATCCCCGCGCGCGAGCTGCTCCAGGAGATCTCCGAGGCGGCGTGGCGCTGCGCCGATCCGGGCGTGCAGTACGACACGACGATCAACCGCTGGCACACGTGCCCGGAGTCGGGGCGGATCAACGCGTCCAATCCGTGCAGCGAGTACATGCACGTCGACGACTCGGCCTGCAACCTCGCGTCGCTCAACCTGATGAAGTTCCGCACGCGCGACGGGCAGTTCGACGTCGAGTCGTTCGAGCACGCGGTCGACGTGATGCTGCTCGCGCAGGAGATCGTCGTGTCGCCGTCGAGCTATCCGACCGAGAAGATCGGCGAGAACGCACGGGCGTTCCGCCAGCTCGGCCTCGGCTACGCGAACCTGGGCGCCTACCTGATGGCCAACGGCATGCCGTATGACTCGGAGGCGGGGCGCACGACGGCGGCCGCGATCACGGCGCTGATGACCGGTCGGGCGTATCACCAGTCCGCGCAGGTCGCGGCGGCGATGGGGCCGTACGACCGCTACGCCGAGAACCGGCAGGCGCACAACGCGGTGATGAGGATGCACCGCGACGCGAGCTACGCGATCGCCGACGCGGCGTGCCCGGACACTCGGCTGGTCCAGGCGGCACGGTCGAGCTGGGACCAGGCGGTGGCGGCCGGCGAGCGCTTCGGCTACCGGAACGCGCAGGCCACCGTGCTCGCGCCCACGGGAACGATCTCGTTCCTGATGGACTGCGACACCACCGGCGTCGAGCCCGACTTCTCGCTGGTCAAGTTCAAGGAGCTCGTCGGCGGCGGCCAGATGACGATCGTCAACCGCACGGTGCCCCAGGCGCTCGAGACGCTCGGCTACGGCGATGAGCAGATCGAGCAGATCATCGCCTACGTCAACGAGCACGGGACGATCGTCGGGGCGCCGCAGCTGGCGGACGAGCACCTTCCGGTGTTCGACGTGGCCGTGGGCGAGCGAGCGATCTCGCACATGGGCCACATCAAGATGATGGGCGCGGTCCAGCCGTTCATCAGCGGCGCCATCTCCAAGACCGTGAACCTGCCCCAGACGGCGACGGTCGACGACATCTCCGACGCCTACGTGCAGGCTTGGCGTCTCGGGATCAAGGCGCTGGCGATCTACCGCGACGGCTCGAAGACGGCACAGGCGCTGCGCACGGACGCACAGAAGGACGCGCCGGTGTCGGGTCCCACCGAGGCGGACATCGACAAGGCGGTCGCGGAGGCGCTGGCCAAGGCGCCTCCGAAGCGGCGGCGGATGCCGCGCGAGCGCCAGTCGATCACCCACAAGTTCTCGATCGGCGGCCACGAGGGCTACATCACCGCCGGCATGTACGACGACGGCAGCGTCGGCGAGATCTTCCTCACCGACATCGGCAAGGAAGGCTCGACGCTGCGGGGCATGATGAACTCGTTCGCCACCGCGATCTCGATCGCGCTGCAGTACGGCGTTCCGCTCGAGACGCTCGTGCAGAAGTTCTGCTACATGCGCTTCGAGCCCGAGGGCATGACGACCAACCCGGAGATCCCGTTCGCGAAGTCGATGCCCGACTACATCATGCGGTGGCTGGCGTCGCGCTTCCTGGACGCGGACATCCAGGAGGAGCTCGGGATCCTCACCAAGGAGGTGCGGGCGCGCAAGGCGGCGCAGGACGCCGCGACCTCGCACCTCGGCGACACCGCCGGTCCGCCGCTCGGCGGCAACGGCGGCGAGTCGCACGGCGAGGGCAACGGAGCGGCAACGGTCACACGCACGGCAATGGGCACACCCACGGCAACGGCGGCGACCGTGCGCCCCGCCACGGCGGCGCTCACCGACGAGCCGCCGGTGATTCCGGCCGTCCGCGGCGGTCTCGATCTCGGTCCGGCCTGCCAGCAGTGCGGCGGGATGATGCAGCGCACGGGCAGTTGCTACACGTGCTCGAGCTGCGGCTTCAACACCGGCTGCGGGTGATTCGCCGGCGCTGTAGCGCCCGATCCGCACACTGGTGGCCATCGCCTTTGAGGCTCCGGACCGTCCGGAGCCTCAATCAGGCGTGCGCATGCGCTTCGTCGACCGCGCCGGCGCACGGAGCCCTTCGCCAGCCCTCGCGCTCGCTCACGGGCACCCGCACGACCATGTGGTTGACGCCGCCGCAGGTGATATTCAGCTGGGTTATGAGCCTCTAGCGATGGGGTAGATGCTGATCAGCGTCAGAGTCGGGGCGAAGCCCCAGGTAGGTAAGACAAACCCGCGGACGCGCGGAGGAACGCGACGGCGTGAACTCTGTCCGGAGACTCGCCCCGACTCCACCACAACTTGTGATCTCAGGCGCTCGGGGCAGCGCCATCGTACACGATCGGCGGGTGCTAGCGACCTCTCCGGCGCGCGGACCGGGCACGTGCGACCTCTCCGCGCACGGCGGCTACCGCGATGTCGCCGCGCCGGACTGCCAGGCGGTGCGCCCAGTCAGATTCTGACTGTCAGAATTCTGACCAGCATGGCACCAGGCCGGTCGCCTGGCGCCGGATACGTTCCCGCCGACGTGAGCTTCCTGGAACCGAACGATCAGCTGGATCACATCGCGGAGTTCGCCGATTCTGGCGTCCGGACGTTCCAGCGCCAGGGCTCGCTCGTCGGGGTGCCGGGCGCCTACGGCGCAAAGCGCTGGCTGTACAAGCGCTGGGGTAACCGGGGCAACGCGGTCTACACGTTCGCCGGGTCGCTCGTGGCGATCGCGCTGAGCGGCACGTGGGCCTGGGCCGTCAAGCAGCCGCTGGTCTTCCCGAGCCTCGGCGCCACCGCGTTCCTGATCTTCGAGACGCCGACGGCGGAGGTGGGAACGCCGCGCAACACGATCATCGGCCACGTCGTCGGCGCCGCCGCGGGCGTGTTCTCGCTCGTCGTGTTCGGGCTCTGGAACCACCCCAGCGTCTACAACACCGGCGTCAGCCCGGCCCGCATCGGGGCGATCGCGTTGGCCGTCGCCCTCACGGGCGGGATCCTCAGGCTGCTGCGCGCGGCGCATCCGCCGGCCGGCGCCACCACGATCATCGTCGCCTCCGGGCTGCTCGCGAAGCCGCATCAGCTCATCGACGTGGTCGTCGGCGTGATCCTGCTGACGATCGCGGGCTGGATCCTCAACCGGTTGATGGGCGTGCCGGCGCCCGTGTGGGGCGCGCCCCGCGGCCCGAAGCCGCCGCGTGGCTCGAAGCCGCCCGGCGGCCGCGGCAAGCCGCGAGGACCCGCCGCCACCCCACCGGCGCCGGCGCCGAACGCGCCCGCCGCGCGCGGCGAGTAGGCGCAGCGCGCGACGCCCGTGGCGCGCCCACTCGCGTCGCACCATCCGCGCCCAGCCCGCGCGAAACTGCGACGAATCCCCTCCTCGGGCGCAAGATTTTTTGATCAAACGAACCGTTGGTTCGCCGTATGACCGACCGATGCGACCACTCCGGAACCCACAGCGGAGCGACGCGGTACGTCCGCGAGACGACCGAGCTCCGTCTGGTGCTGATCTGCGACGACTGCGGAGACGAGTGCGGCGAGCTGAGGCGCGTCGAGCTATGCGCCCCAGGGCCGTCGCTTCATCCGCGACCTGGCCGAGCTCGTGGCGCGCGAGCTCGGGACTCGATGAGCACCGGGTCAGCCGGATCCGCCTGGCCGCGATGCTGTGCGACGTCGGGCGCGACCAGATTCCGGCCGAGATCCTGAACAAGCGCGGTCCGCTGACCCCGCAGGAGCGCATCGCGGTTCGCCGCCAGCCCGAGCTGAGCGCCACGATGCTCGGCTATCACGGCTTCGCCGACATCCGCGAGTGGATCGCCAACCGGCGCGAGCGGCCCGATGGCCGCGGCTATCCGCGCGGGCTCTACGGCCACGAGATCCCGCTCGAGGCGAGGATCCTGGGCGTCGTCGACGCCTACGCGGCGATGACGACCGACCGCCCCCATCGAGCGGCGCTCGACCACGGCCAGGCAACTCTCGAGCTGCTCGACGGCGCCGGCAGCCAGTTCGACGCCGAAGTCGTGGCCGCCTTCGTCACCGCCTCCGCGCGGCGCGTGCCCTACACGGGCCTCGTCGCGGCGTAGCCGACCCGCGGCGCCGCCCGCGCGGCCTCGCGGCGCCCACAACGACAAGAGCCCCGCCAAGCGGGGCTCTCATGGGTGGTGATCGTGTCGGTCAGGGAGGGTTACTTCCGCATGAGGGGTCGATGTAAAGGTTGTACAGCTGGTAATCGCCGCTGTCCTTGGGAACCGACAGGCGAAGCGCACGATCTGCCAGCCCGTATAGCTGTAGGGCTGGAGGTTGAACCGCGCGGAGCGCGTCCAGCCGGTCGAGCTTCCATGCACCTGGCCGGTGTTCTTCGGCTTCAGCCAGGACTTGGTGCCCTCGTAGGAGACGGCGAACTGCACGCCGTCGCTGCCCGCCAGGTCACGGATCATCGCGCGTCCGGTCGGGTAGTTCGAGGCCACGCACATCGGCGGGCTCATCGCCGATGAGCCGGCCGGGAGGTCGAGCACCGACCCGCCGGTCCCGTCAGCGAGCGTGGTGGTGTCGATGCCGGCGCCGCCGCTGAGCGTCCAGCCCGAGCCGACGAAGTTATCCGCGGTCTGGCCGGGCACCAGCGTGTACCAGTGCAGGTCGCCGAACGAAGCGAACGGCTGGGAGAACGGCACCTGCAGGCACGAGGATGTGTCGACCGACGCGAGGCCCTGCTTGGCGGGCCCCGTCACCTTGGTCGGCGTGGAGGACCCTCCGCCCGTGGCGGTCGCGCCCTCCTTCGACTGAGCAGATGGCACCGAAACCCCGGACGAACCAGAAGCGGCGGCGGACTTGGACTGGCCAGGAGGGCCCGCCGGCTGGCCGCCGCGGCTGATGCGCCGACAGCCGCGACGAGCAGGGCTAGAGCAGGCGCCGCCAGCCGAAAAGGGACTTGATCATCTGTACTCACCTTCCGTGGTTCGTACTGGTAGCCGGGCTGTCTCACACCGGGAGTGAGACCCCTAGCTTTGCGTCCCCGGCTCGCGCCGGGTTTGCCCTTTTCAGTGGTTGCGAGGGTGTCATCGGTCGTCACGGCGAAGAGGTGTAGGGCGGCGATCGCGCTTCTGGACGCACGTTCGACCGCGGCTGGTCGCCCGCGAGCGCACGCTCATCCGGTCAGCCGGTCCCGCCGATACAGATGGGCCGATGTCGCTGCACCCAAGCCTCGAGGAACAGGAAGCACTCGCCGAGACCTTTCGAGCATGAGGTCGCGCCCATGCCTGCGCGCGAGCTGGCGGGCGAGATCGTCGCTGGGTATCGGCTTGATCGCAGCGACCGCCGCGCTCTGGGTGCTGCGCGCCGCCGCAGCGCGTTCCACGCGCTACCCGCGCTCCTCTGCCTCGGCCGTGTTCGTCGCGGCCGCCAGCGTCCACATCGACACGCCCTTCGGGTTCACGCCGCCGACGCAGCTGGCATTCGTGCCGCTGCTGTTCGCCATGCCGCTGGCGGCCGTGCCCTTCGCCGTGGCGGTCGGGCTGGCGCTGGCACGGCTGCCTTCCGTGCTCCGCGGCGAGGTACCGGCAATCAGACTGCTCCTGTGCGGTGGCAACGCCTGGTTCGTGATCGGGCCCGTCGCTCTGTTCGTGCTTACCGGGACGCGCCCGGCCACCGCCGGACCCGTGCTGCTGGTGGCGGCGCTGCTGGCCCAGTTCGGGCTCGACCTCGTGATCTCCGCAGTGCGTCTGGTCATCGCTCGCGGCGTCAAGCTGGGCACGCACCTGGTCCAGGTCTGGGTCGACGCGATCGACGCCGGGCTCTCCGGCATCGGGTTCGTCGTCGCCAAGCACGTCCGCGCCGAGCCGGCGTCCGTGCTCGCGCTCGTGCCGCTGCTGGGAATCTTCGCCATGTTCGCGCGGGAGCGCCACCAGCGGCTCAAGAACCTGCTCGAGCTCAACAACGCCTACAGGGGCACGGCGCTCGTCCTGGGCGACGTGGTCGAAGCCGACGACGGCTACACCGGCGAGCACTGCAAGAGCGTGGTCGAGCTGGCGCTCGCGGTGGCCCACCGGATGGGCTTGGACGCCGAGCGCCGCCGGAACCTCGAGTTCGCCGCGCTCCTGCACGACATCGGCAAGATCGTCATTCCCAACGAGATCATCAACAAGCCGGGCAAGCTCGATCCCGACGAGTGGGCGCTGATGCAGACGCACACGGTCGAGGGTCAGAAGATGCTCGACCGCGTCGGCGGGTTCATGCGCGACGTGGGACGGATCGTGCGCTCCCACCACGAGCAGTGGGACGGTAGCGGCTATCCCGATCGTCTCGCCGGCGAGGACATCCGGCTCGAGGCGCGCATCATCGCCTGCTGCGACGCCTGGAACGCGATGCGGACCGACCGCTCGTACCGGAAGGCGCTCTCGCACGAGGTCGCGATGGCCGAGCTGGTCGAGAACGTCGGCAGCCAGTTCGACCCCGGCGTCGTCGCCGCGCTCATCCCGATCGTCGCGGCTGAGGCCGGTCGAGGAACCCGCGGGCCGGCTGTCCGAATCAGCCGGTCGGCTCGGGAGCCGCAGCCCGCCCCTGCGATGGCGACGTTCGGCTGCGCAGCTGACTCGCCCCGCCGCCGCGTCGGCTCCGCCACAACCGGGACCCGCGCCACCACCGCGGTCCGATGTACCCGCCCGTGCGCGGGAGCCGCGCTGAGCGCGCCGGCGCGCAGGCGGAGCGTGACGAGCGCGGCGCTGTAGCGCGGCACCGCCACCGAGTAGCGGCCGTAGCGCTCGGACTGACCGTCTGGGCGACGGCGGGGCCCTGCCCAGCTCGCGTCCGGCGCCGAGGTACTGGCCGGCGAGCGTCACCCCGGAGCGCGCGGCCGGCGATGGTGCGAGCAGACGCTGCACGGTGGCGACGCCGATCGCGGGCAGGCGCAGTGAGACGTCCACCGGACGACTGGCCCTTGTCGATCAGCAGCACGTGGAGGCCGCCGCCGCGCACGCTGACTCCCCACGCCTTGAGGTGCAGCGCCGCCGCTCGCGTGCAGGTTCAGGGGGACGAGCCGCGCACCCGGCCCGAGCGTGCGGGTGAACGTGACCAGGCCGTAGAGCAGCGGGCGCGCGTCGAGACCACCGCGGTCCGATGGCGAAGGCGGCGTTGACCGCGTGCGCTCGCACGTGGATGTTCACGCCCGAGACGCCGGCCCGGAGCAGCTCGAACAGGGCGTCGGGCGCCCACAGCGCGGTGGCGAACGCGTCGCTCACGCCGGGCCGTCCGCCGCAGGTCACCGAGTTGAGCTCGGTCAAGCGCACCGGGTCGGCCGGCCCGCCGCGCGATCGCCACCGCCGGCTCGACCGAGCGGGCCACCCCCGCGCTGGCGTTCTCGCTGAGCACGCGGGCGATCGTGGCGTAGGCGAGCGCGTGCCGCGGCAGCGCGCAGCCCGAGTACGGATAGCGGTGGACGGAGATGACCGCCACGTGCGCGGGACGGCTCGCGATCAAGGTCGAGATCCACCCGCTGTGATCCGAGGGAAGCGCCAGCGCCGGTCCGAGGAGCGGGACGCCCGGAGCCGACCCGGCGCAGCGCGCGCGCGTAGGCCTGGAAGTCGCGGGCGTAGGTCCGGGGGTGAGACCGATCGGCGGCACGACCTTGCTGTGCGACGACGGTGGCGAGCCAGAAGTCGCGGTCGTAGATGTCGGGCTCGTTGCCGATCTCGAATCCGGCGATGCTCCCGCGCGGCAGCTGCGTCTCGGCCGCCTGCGCCCACTGCGCGGCCGCGTGGGGCGTGTCGGTGACCAGGTTGAGGTCGAGGATCAGCCGCAGGTTCAGGTCGCGCACGAGCGTGCTCGTCCGCTGGAGCCACGCCGGGGTGAGCGCGAACGCCCACGACGGCATCGGTCGGACCTTCGGCACCCAGAAGCTGTGATCGGCGGAGTCGCCGCCGACGCGCAGGACGAGCGGCCCGCCGCCCGCCGGGCGCAGCAGCGAAAGCGTCCGTTCGAGCACCGACATCTGGCGCTCGAACTCGGGCAGGCCCCAGTACTCGGTCGAGATGCCGAGGAACGAGCGGGGGACCGTCCTGAGCGGCGCCCGGAGCGAGGGTGACGAGGGCGTGCGCCCGACTCGCGGCGACCGAGCGCGCCGCGGGCCGGTCGGCGCGCCGCCGTGCGGCGTGGCGCCGCGATCGGGCGCTGTCCGGATCCAAGCCGAGGCCGGTCAGGTCCCCGCTCTCCGCCGCCAGCGCGCCGAGGCCCGAGAACAGCACGACCGCCACCGCGACGAGCAGCGCCACCAGCAGCTTGCCCCGCCGCCGCCGACGGGCCGGCGCCGGAGGGCGGCTCGACGGCGTGGTTCTCTCTTCCTCCGCATGCTGGCCGACGCCTGTTCCGCGTCTGGGAGACCAACGATATGGGTCCCCGCGTCCTGTATTCGGCCGCGTGAGAATCGCTTAACCGCCGCCTAACACATTCCGCAACCGGCCAGGGCCAACCGCGGGCTGCCGGGACGCACCCCGGCTGGCACGATGGACGCCGCGATGTCCACCGAGCCCGAGCACCGAAGCGATCCGGAGCGCTGTGCGAGGCGACCCTTCGCCAGAACTGGCGCGAGGGGACGCGCCACAGCGACGGGGTCCCCTTCGCCTACACCTGCCCGAGTCCCCGCCACTACCCCTGGCAGTGGTACTGGGACTCCTGCTTCACGGCGGTCGCGTGGCGCCACTTCGACCCCGAGCGCTCGCGCCGCGAGCTCGAGTCGCTGCTCGCCGCCCAGCGCGCGGACGGCTTCATCGGCCACACGATCTTCTGGAACACGCCGCTGCGCGACCTCCGCCGCTTCACCTACAACGTGACCGACGCCGACGCGCCGCGTCGACATCGAGCATCCAGCCGCCGCTGCTGGCCTGGGCGTGGCGGATCGCCGTCGGCGACCCGCGCGCGAGCCCCGCGCTCGGCCGCCCACTACGACTGGCTCGCCGCTCATCGCGACCTCGACGGCGACGGGCTGATCTGGATCGTCCAGCCCGACGAGTCGGGCCTGGACGCCTCGCCGCAGTTCGACCCGATCTGGGGACGCCGGGCCCACGGGCGTCCCGGGTTCCCGCTGCTCGTGCGGCGCAACCGCCGGCTCGGCTTCGACCTGCGCCGGATCGTCAACGCCGGCGGGCCGGTCGTGCTGCGAGGTGCTGACCAACGTCCTCTACTGCCTGTCGCTGCTCGCGCTCGGGCGGCCGCTCGATCACACCGCGGCTCGTGGAGCGCTGCTACGACGAGCGAACCGGCCTGTTCGGGCCCGTGGCGTGGCCGGACCGCGGCGCCGCGCATACCGCTCACCTGGAGCGCGCTCGCGCCGCTGGCCCTGCCCGACCTGCCCGAGGCGATCGGCCGCCGGCTGGTGGAGGAGCACCTGCTCGACCCGACGCCGGTTCTGGCTGCCGGTGCCGCCGCCCGTCGGTGGCGGCGAGCGACCGGCGTTCTCGACGCCGCGACGGGCTGTCCCGGCCTGAGGCGCTACTGGCGCGGTCCGAGCTGGATCAACGCGGCGTGGCTGCTGTGGCTCGGGCTGATCCGGCTCGGCTACGCCGACAGCGCCGACACGCTGGTCGGCGCGCTCGCGAGCACGGTCGCGCGACGCCGGCCTGCGCGAGTACTACCACCCGTACAGCGGCCGCGGCATGGGCGCGCGCGAGCTTCGCCTGGTCGACGCTGCTCGTCGACATGCTCGACCCCGATCCCCGAGCCTCCGGCGTCGTACCTGCCGCGCGAGCTAACGTAGAGCCATGGCCACATCGAGAGAGTCCGACACACGCGCGAGGTCGAGCTCAGCGACGACGCAGTGGCGTGAGCGGCTGACGCCCGAGCAGTACGAGGTGCTGCGCCACCACGGCACCGAGCGCCCGTTCACCGGCCGCTACGTGCACGTCAAGGACGACGGCATCTACCGCTGCGCCGGCTGCGGCGCGGAGCTGTTCAGCTCGGACACGAAGTTCGACTCCGGCACCGGATGGCCGAGCTTCTACGAGCCGGCGGTGGCCGAGAACGTCGAGCTGCGCCGGGACAAGGAGCCTGTTCATGGAGCGCACCGAGGTCCTCTGCCGGCGCTGCGGCGGCCATCTCGGGCACGTGTTCAACGACGGGCCCGCGCCGACCGGGCTGCGCTACTGCATCAACTCCTGCGCGCTCGACCTCGACGCCGGCGAGCCCAGGTAGCTAGGGGGCCTCGCTTCGCTCGGCGTCCGTGGGACCGGGCGGCCCCGTCCGGACGCGATCGCGTCGGCCCCGTCGCGCGCGCTCTCGCCGGCGCCGGATCCGCCATCGCGATGACGAACGCCAGCACGACGGCCACCGCCGACGCCGAGTCCGACCTCGGACAGCACCCCGGCGGCCGCCTTGCCGCCGTAGTAGCCGGCCAGGCCGTAGGTCAGCCCCCAGGTGATGGCGCCGGACGCGTTCCACAGGAAGAACGTCCCGAACCGCATCTCGTTGATCCCGGCCAGCCAGGCCGTGGCGACGCGGATGGCCACGATCCAGCGGCCGAGGAACACGGTCTTGGAGCCGTGGCGCTTGAAGAACCCGTCGCCGATCTCCAGGGCCCTGACCCGGTGGCGGCGCAGCGGCCCGGGCGCCTCGAGCAGCTCGCGGCCGAACCGGCGTCCGAGCAGGTAGCCGATGTTGTCGCCGATGATCGCCGAGCCGATCCCGATCACCAGCACCAGCCAGATCTGGAGCTTGCCCTGGCTGGCCAGCACGGCCGCGGCGACGAGCGCCGTCTCGCCGGGCGAGGGAATCCCCATCGACTCCAGGCCGATGATCGCCGGCAGCAGGTAGCCGAGGCTGCTCGAGACGCTGATGAACGCCGCGAGCGGCAGGCTCACCCGCCTGACCCCGGGTTCTCGAGCAGTGCGAGCAGCGACAGGCCGGCGGGGAGCGTGCGCCCCTGCTCGAGCCAGCGGGCCTCCAACCGCAGCGGACGCTCGAGCAGAGCGTTCAGCCACCCGGGTCCCAGCGCGATCTCGGGCCGGTAGTCAGAGCGCGCCCGGCGGCGCTGCGCCAGGCGCACGGCCGCCGCGGGCGCCAGCAGCAGGCTGTTGAACGAGGTCACCCGCCCGACCCGCCAGCCGGCGTCGGTGGCCGCGCCAGCGCAGGCTGTCGCGCCGATAGCGGCGGTAGTGATGGTTGGCCTCGTCATGCAGCGACCACAGGGCCGGGTAGGCGGGCACGGTCACGAGCAGCCAGCCGCCCGGCTTGCACACGCGTCGCAGCTCGCGCAGCGCCACCCGATCGTCGGGCGTGTGCTCGATCACGTCGAGGCAGGTGATCAGGTCGAACCATCCGTCTTCGTAGGGCAGCTCCTCGAGGCGACCGATCCGGACCTCGCCGTGCCCGCGCGAGCGCGCGACGTCGGCCGCCTCCGGCTCGAGCTCGATCCCATGGACCTCCGTGCCGTAGTCGGCGAGCTCCTGGAGCGTCCGGCCCGAGCCGCAGCCGGCGTCGAGCACCCGCGCGCCGGCCGGCAGCGTGAGCCGATCCAGCTCGGCGCGGATGATCCGACGGCGCCCCCGGTACCACCAGTGGTGCTCGTCGACGTCCAGCATCGTCTTCATGAGATGCTCGTCCATGCGGTTGATGCTGTCAGTTGCTCACGCCGAGGGCCGGACGCCCCCGGTCCTTACCCAACCACGAGGGGATCTTCCTGGGGGGCGTGAGCCACCGGCAGGCGCAGCGTGAACTTCGCGCCGGGGCTGTAGATGTCGTCGAGGACGAGCTCGCCGCCCATCCGCTCGGCGAGCTCGCGGCCGATGGCCAGGCCAAGCCCGAAGCCGGCCTGCTTCGCCGTGGCTCTCCCGCGCTGGAAGCGGTTGAAGATCAGCTCGCGCTCCTCGGCCGGGACCCCCGGGCCGCGGTCGCAGACGCTCAGGCTGGCCACCGAGTCCGCCAGCACCTCGATCTTGATGTCGGCGCCCGGCGGGCTCACGCGAATGGCGTTGTCCAACAGGATGCGGACGATCCGCGCGACGCTGCCGGGGTCGCCCAGCGCCCATACCGGGCCGCTCGAGTCGTCGAACTCGGAGATGATGCCCTGCGCGCCCAGCCCGAGCTCGAACTCGGCCAGCACCGCGCGGCTGAGCTCCGAGAGCTCGACCGGCTCGGAGCGAAGCTGCACCGCGGCGTCGATGCGGCTCAGGTCGAGAAGGTCGGCGGCGAGGCGCGCCAGGCGCCGCGACTGGGCCCGGGAGCGCCCGAGCAGCGAGAGCGCGTCGTCGAGGTCGGGCGCGCCCCCGCGGAGGTCCTCCTCCAGCAGTTCGAGCATGCCCTCGAGCGAGGTGATCGGCGTTCTCAGCTCGTGGGACGCGGTGGCCACGAACGCTCGGCGCGCCTCCTCCTGCTGCTGGAGCTGGCGCTGCATCAGCGCGAAGGTGCGCGCCAGGTCGCCCACCTCATCGCGGGCACGGTCGAGCGGCAGCTCCACCGCGGGCTCCCCGCGCGCCAGGCGCAGAGCCGCCTCGCGCAGGACCTGGAGGCGCCGCACCACGGTGCCCGAGAGCGGGATGGCGAGGATCAGGGTCAGGGCCAGCCCGGCGGCAGCCGCGTACAGGAACGCGGTCCGGATCGCGTCGGACGGCGCCCGGGATCTCGTCGATCGACTTGCGGACCGCGAGCACGTACTCGACGGTGCCGTTGCGGATCGTGATCGGAATCGCCACACGGGCGTAGTCGGTCCCGTCGATCGAGGCGAAGCTGGGGACCTTCTTGCCCGTCCGGAAGGCCTGGGCCACGTCGTCGAAGCGTCCGGTCAGGGCGTCGGCGTCGCTCGGCGGCGCCAGCACCTTGCCCACACCGTGGACGTTGAAGTCGCCGACGAGGTAGACGCTGGCGCTGATCCTGCTGCCTAGGCTGTCCTGCTGCTGGGTCAGCGCCCTCCGCTCCCGCAGGCCCTCCTCGTGCTCGGGGTCGAGGTACTTGCCGTTGGCGCCCTTGGCCAAAGACTCCGCGTCGAGTACGTACTTCAGGTTGAGCCTCCGGAACGCCGCGGTGGCACCCTGGACCTCCCGCAGCAGCGTGGTCCGAGCGGCGGTGCGCAGCGAGCCCTCGAGCCGGGGGAGCAGGGCGAGCGCGGCGATGGCCAGCGTGGCCACGGTGGTGACCAGCACCGCGCCGGCGATCCGGCCTCGCAGACCGAGGGCGCCACGTCGCGGCCGCCCCCTCAGCATCAGCTCGCTCGCAGGCGGTAACCGGCGCCCCGGACCGTCAGGATGTAGCGGGGCTTCTCGGGCTCGGGCTCGAGCTTCTCCCGGAGGTGGCGGATGTGGACGTCGATCGCACGCGGATCGCGGTAGGCGCTATCGCCCCAGATCGCGCGCAGGAGCTCCTGGCGGCCCAGCAGACGCCCCGGATCGGCCATCAGGGCGTCGAGCAGCTCGAACTCGGAGAAGGTGAGCCGCACGGGCTTGCTGTCGATCGTCACCTCGCGCTGGGCGCGGTCGAGCGCGATCGGGCCCACCACGAGCACCTCGTCGCCCATGGCGCGGGTGCCCGCGCGCCGGAGCACGGCGCGGATCCGGCTGCGGAGCTCGGCCAGCCCGAACGGCTTGGTCACGTAGTCGTCCGCGCCCGCCTCGAGTCCGAGCACGGCGTCCGCCTCGGAGTCGAGCGCGGTCAGCATGATGATCGGAACCACGTTGCGCCGGCCGCGCAGCGTGCGACAGACCTCGTATCCATCGGGGCCGGCGCCGAGGGCGACGTCGAGCAGGACGATGTCGTAGTTCTCGGTGGTGGCGCGCTCGATCGCGGTGCGGCCATCCGCCACCGAGGTGACCCGGTGACCCTCGCGCGAGAACGAGCGGGTGAGCATCTCGCGCAGATCCGACTCGTCGTCGACGACCAGGATGTTCAGCGACGCCTCCCCGGCGCGTGTGGTGTCGGAACCGAGCTCAATCGACATCGCGTCGATCGTATCGATCGCCAACCCCCCGCTCGGGCAGAAAATCCTCATGAAATTGGGGGAGGCGGGCGCGTTGCGCCGCGGCGCTCAGCGGACCGACTCGAGCTCCCGCGCCACCGGGCTTGGCTGTTCCACCGGGACCGGCGCCCGCCGCGGCACCAGCCGGCCGGCGGCGGCGATCGCCCACAGAGCGGCGAGCCAGGTGGCGGTCGCCAGCGCCACGTGAACCCAGACCATCTCCGCGGGCAGCTTCAGCTCGTACTGGACCGTGCCGACCAGGCCCTGGGCGGCGATCAGCACGCCGAGCGCGGTGAGCGGCTCGAGCGTCCCGTCGGTGGCGCCCCGGTGTCGGCGGAGCAGCCAGATCCCGATCGTGAGCACGCCGAACAGAGCGGCGATCGTGGCGTGCTGGTGGATCGTCCAGGTGAGCGTGTCGGCGCCCTTGAAGTGCAGCCGGTGCACGTGCTGGCCCGTGAACCCGCCCGAATGCGGACCCGCGGCCGTGGCCGCGGTGCCGGCCAGGATCGTGATCGCGGCCACCGGGCCCAGGGCCCTGACCGACCACACGCTGAGGCGGTCGTCCGAGCGAGGTCGTGAACCGGGCTCATGCGAGGCGCGCCAGGCGAGGGCAACGGCGGCGATCAGGATCACCATCGAGAGGCAGAAATGCGCCATCACGAACCCGGGCGCCAGGTGCTCGAGGACGGTGAAGCCGCCCAGCACGGCCTGCCCCACCACGCCGAGCGGGAGCGCCAGCGCCAGCCACGCCAGATCGCGCCGGAACGGCCGGCGCGTGAGCGAGAGCACGAACACCACCGCGGTGAGCACGCCGACCACGCCCGACACGGCGCGGTTTCCGAACTCGATCAGGGCGTGCGAGCTGAGCGGCGGCAGCGGAGTTCCCCCGCACTTGGGCCAGTTCTCGCACCCCAGGCCTGAGTCGGTGAGCCGCACCGCCCCGCCGGTGAGGACGATCAGCGACAGGGCGCCCAGGGCGAGGTAGGTCAGGCGGCGGTACTGGTCCGGCGTGACGGCGAGGCGCTCGCGCATCGCTGCGAGTCTACGGCTCTGGCGGTACTCTCGAGCGCAACCTTTGAACCCCCGGCTCGTCTCAGCTGGCGAGCCTCGCAGTATCCTCACTGACCGGCGCGACCACGCGCCCGAGGCTTGGGGAAGAGCATTGGTGGTTACAGACACGTCGCCTAAGATCGGCACAGCCGCGGCCTCGCAGCGCAGCGCCGCGCGGTCCCACGGGCGCACGCTCGTGTTCATGCCGGCGTTCAACGAGGAGCGCACGGTCAGCCAGGTCGTCCGCAACGTGCTGGCCGAGCTGCCGGACGTCGACGTGCTGGTCGTCGACGACGGGTCGAGCGACGGAACCGCCCACGCCGCCCGCGTGGCCGGCGCTCGGGTGGCCTCGCTGCCGTTCAACCAGGGTCTCGGAGCCGCGCTGCACACCGGCTATCTGGTCGCTCTGCGCGAGGGCTATGACTATTGCGCGCACCTCGACGCCGACGGCCAGCATCCGGTCAGCGAGCTGAAGCGGTTGCTCAGCAGCGTGTGGGAGAGCCGCTGCGACCTGGCCCTCGGCTCCCGCTACCACCCCGAGAGCGATGATCCCGTGGGCGGCTACCAGCCGACATTGGCCCGCCGGGTCGGGATCTCGGTGTTCCGCCGGCTGCTGGCGCTCACCTGCGGCACGCGCTTCACCGACACGACTTCGGGCCTGCGCGCGGGCAACCGGCGAGCGATCGCACTGTTCGCGCACCGCTACCAGCCCGACTTCGGCGAGCTCGAATCGCTCCAGCGCTCGGTGCGCGAGGGCCTCGAGATCGCGGAGATCCCGGTGCAGATGCTCCCGCGCGTCGCCGGCTCATCCAAGATCACGGCGTGGCGGTTCGTGTTCAAGGGAATCCTCGTGGTGTTCGTCGGAGCGCTCCGACGGGCGGAGAACCGTCCATGGTCTTGATCGCGACAGCCACCCAGCCCACGGTGCACCTCACCGTGCAGACCCGCGTGCTCGCCGCGCTGCTGGGCCTGGCCTTCACGCTGGCCATCTTCGAGTTGATCCGGCGCCACCGGCTCCAGGAGCGCTACACGGTGCTGTGGCTGCTCGTCGGCGCGGGCCTGATCCTATGCGGCGTGTTCCCCCAGCTGCTGGCCTTCGCCGCCGACGTGCTCGGGGTCCGGGACACCAACGTCGCCCTGTTCGCCGTCGTGATCGGCGGATTGCTGCTCGTCGTGCTCCACCTGACCGTGGTCGTCTCGCGCCAGAGCGAGCAGATCACCCGCCTGGCGCAGGAGCTGGCGATCTCGCGCTCGGAGCCGCCGGCTCAGTCAGAGGACGAGCGCGAGCTGAGCGCGCCGCAGCCGCGCGTCGGCGTCATGTCTTGAGCGCCATCCGCCCGGCGTAGTCCACCCGCGCGAGCAGCAGCCCCAGCCCGTTCTCGCGCACGTAGCGGTCGACCGCGTCGCGGACGCCGCCCCAGTGGCCGTAGTCGTCCAGGATCAGGACGCCGCCCGGCGAAAGCCGGGGGAACAGGTGCACGAGCTCGTGGTAGGTCGACTCGTACCAGTCGGTGTCGAGCCGGAGCAACGAGATCTGCTCGGGCACCCGGGCCGGGATCGTCTCCTCGACGAGGCCCTGGACCAGTTCGAAGCCGTCCGGCCCCAGGCCGGTCGAGATCAGGTTCGCGCGGACCTCGTCGAGCGGCGCATAGCACCACTCGTTGATGTCGCCGCGCTGGTTTCTCCGCCATTCCGCCTGGGCGTCCTCGCCGTGGAGCCCGTAGTCCTCCTGCCCCGGCTCGGGCATTCCCTCGAAGGTGTCGTACAGCCACAGCTTGCGCGTGCCGTCCGGCACCGCGCTCATGGCCAGGGCGCCCATCATCGAGCTGCCGCCGCGCCAGACCCCGCACTCCACCACGTCGCCGGGGATGCCCGCCTCGGCGACGTACCGCGACGCCTGGTACATGGCGTACATGCGCTCGCGCGAGGTCATCGTGTACGGCGCGCAGCGTTCGTACAGGCGCTCGAATTCCGGCTCGAGCGCCTCCTCGGGCTGGCGCACGATCAGCTCGAAGTTCATCCGGGCCAGGCCGCGGTTCAGGCGCTCGCGCAGCGCGCCGTCGCCGAGCGCGAGGTTGAGACCCTGGTGCAGGCGCGCGCGCGCTCCACGGCGGGTGATGCGGGTAGAGCTACTGGCCACGGCGCGCGCCGAGGTTAGCCCGACATGCCGAGCGCGACCGCCACGAGGCGGTCCGTGCCGGCGCCCCGCAAGCTGCGATCATCGGCGCCGATGACGGAGCGCTTCGCCATCGGTGGCCGCCCGGTCGGTGCCGGCGAACCGATCTACGTGATTGCCGAGGCGGGCTCGAACCACAACCGTGACCTCGACTCTCGCGAGGCGCCTCATCGACGCCGCCGTGGCCGCCGGCGCGGACGCAGTCAAGTTCCAGACGTACTCCGGCAACCAGATCTACTCGCGACGCACGCCCCCGATCGCCTCGCTGCAGGCCGTGTCCGACAAGCCGGCGCACGAGCTGATGGAGGAGATCTCGTTGCCTCGGGATTGGCAGCCGCTGCTTGGCCGACTACGCGGCGAGAGCGGGAGATCGCCTTCTTCTCGACCCCGTTCGATCACCAGGCGGTCGACGAGCTCGACGCCATCGGGGTTCCGGCGATCAAGATCGCCTCGTTCGAGATCGGCGATCTGCCGCTGATCGCGCATGCCGCCGCCACGGGCCGGCCTCTGATCATCTCGACCGGCATGGCCACGCTGGGAGAGATCGAGGAGGCCCTCGGCGCGGCGGCCGGACGCGGGCGGCACAAGCGTCGCGCTACTCCAATGCACTTCGATCTATCCCGCGCCGGCGCGGCTGATCAATCTGACGGCGATGGCCACGATGGCTCAGGCGTTCCGGGTCCCGGTCGGCCTCTCCGATCACACGACGGGCACGGCGGTTCCGTTGGCTGCCGCGGCGCTCGGCGCGACCGTCCTCGAGAAGCACTTCACGCTCGACCGGACGATGTCCGGCCCCGATCACTCGTTCTCGCTCGAGCCCGACGAGCTGAGGACCATGGTGGCCGGGATTCGTGAGGTGGAGGCGGCGCTCGGCGACGGAGCCAAGACGCGGACCCTCGCCGGAGGAGCGCGCCGAGTCCTACCGCATCGGGCGCCGAAGCCTGGTCGTGACCCGCGACCTCCCGGAGGGCACAGTGCTGGAGGCGGACATGGTCACGACCAAGCGCCCCGGGCTCGGGGATCCCGCCGAAGCATCTGCCGCTCGTCCTCGGCCGGGCGCTGCGGGTCGCGGTCTGCGAGGACGACATCCTCCAGTGGGACATGGTCTGAGCTTGCCCGGCGAGCGGGTCGTCGCGGTCGTGCAGGCGCGTATGAGCTCGACGAGGCTTCCCGGGAAGGTCCTGGCCCGACTCGGAGATCACACCGTGCTCGAGCTCCTGCTGACGCGGTTGGGTCGAGCCCGCCAGCTCGATGGCGTCGTAGTCGCCACTTCGACCGAACCCTCCGACGATCCGATTGCTGAGGCGTGCCGCGGCTTGGCGATCAGGACAGTCCGCGGCCCACTCGACGATGTGCTCGCGCGCTATGTCCTGGCCTGCGATGCCGAGGAGGCTGATGCGGTGGTGCGGATCACCGCGCGACTGTCCATTGACCGACCCCGCGATCGTCGATCAGGCCGTGCAGCTGTGGCGTACGACGAAGCGTGACTACGTGGCGAACACGCTCGAGCCGCGCTCGTACCCCGACGGACTCGACGTCGAGGTGGTCTCGTCGAGCGCGCTGCGCGCCGCGGCCGATGCCGCGGTGGAGGCGTCCGATCGCGAGCACGTGACGCCGTACATCCGCCGCAACGTCGACCGCTTCACGACCGCGGAGCTGCGCCTGGAACCCGCGCGCGGAGACGTCCGGATCACACTCGACACGCCGGACGACCTCGAGCTGCTGGCTCGGCTCGTCAACACCATCGGCGTCGACGCGTCGGCAACCCAGATCCTCGCCGCGCTCGGTTGCGACGGATCCGTGACCGTGCGCCGGCGCGTATGAGAGTTGCCGTCATCGGACTGGGCTCGATCGGCTCGCGGCATGCACGGAACCTTCGCGCGCTCGGACACGAGGTGATCGGCTTCGATCCAGTCGCGCGCCACGACGACGCTTGGAGCACGACGCCGACCATCGAGCAGGCGCTCGCCGGCGCCGACGCGGCGGTGGTTGCCACGCCGACGGCGCTTCACGCCGAGCACGCCACGTTGGCGCTGGAGCGGGGGGTCCCCGTTCTGGTCGAGAAGCCGCTGGCCGTCGACGCAGCCGACGCAGAGCGGATCACCGCGCTCGCGCGCACCCGCTCGGTGACCTGCGGCGTGGCGATGAACCTGCGCTTCCATCCGGCGATTCGCGGCCTGCGCGAGCTGCTGGATAGCGGTGAGCTGGGCGAGGTGCGCTACGCACAGGTCTCGGCGGGATCGGATCTGCGGACCTGGCGCCCCGGCACCGACTACCGGAGCAGCTACAGCGCTCGCGCCGAGCTCGGCGGGGGAATCGTCCGCGACTCGATTCACGAGCTCGACTACGCGACCTGGCTGCTCGGCCCGGCGGCCTCGGCCACCGCCGAGGTCGCGCATGTCTCCGACCTCGAGATCGACGTGGAGGATCTCGGGCTCGCCCTCCTGCGCCTGCGCAGCGGCGCGCTCGTGTCGGTCGACCTGACCTATCTCGACCCGGTCTACCGTCGCGGCTGCCTGCTCGTCGGCTCGCTCGCCACAGCTCGCTGGGCTTGGACGGACGGCACGATCGAAGTGAGCTCCCCGAGCGGGGCCCCACGGGTGATCGACGTCCGCGCGGACGTCGCTCAGACGTACGTGGCGATGATCCGGGACTTCATCGAAGCCGCGCAGGCCGGGCGCGATCCCTGCACCACGGTGGAGGAGGGAACTGCCATGGTCGGGCTGGCCGCGGCGATCCTCCGCGCGTCCGCCGACGGCCGGCGTGTCGAGCTCGGCTAACCGCTGATGATCCCGCGCTCGAGCAGGGCGTCGCGATGGCGGTCCCGGGCAGCACGCCACTCACGCTCGAGGATCGCGAGGCGATGGACGTCCACGGGCCCTTCCGGCTTGCTGATCTGCTCGCGAAACAGCCCTTCCTGAACGAAGCCGAAGCGCTCGTGCATGGCGAGCACTGCCGGGTTGGTCGACAGTACCTCGCAGCTCAGCTTGCGCAGGCGCAACTCGTCGAACACGAAATTGAGGACCGTGTACTCGGTGAACGCCCCGACGCCCTTGCCCCGTGCGCCGGCTTCCGCGATGTAGAAAGCCCACGAGGCGGTCAGGTGACGCGGATCGATCTCGGTGACGGCGACGAACCCGAGGTCTCGGCCATCGGCGGCGATGATCCAGTACCGGGCATCCTGGCGGGTCAGCGCGCGCTCGAACCAGGCTCGATGCTCCTCCGGGGTGATCTCGTGGTCGGTGTACATATACCTCGAGACCTCCGGCAGATTGCGCCAGCGCAGCAACGTCGGCGCGTCGTCGGGCTCGAGCGTCCGGAGCATGTTCGTCATCGGCGGGCAGCTAGTGTAGTGACGCCTGATCCCCGCAAGACGATGACCTCGACCACCGCGAACGATGTCACCGCTTCGTCCGTCGAGCTCGGCGGAGCGAGGGCGATCGTGACCGGCGGCTCCCGCGGAATCGGGCGGGCGGTCAGCCTGGAGCTGGCCCGCCGTGGCGCTGATGTCCTGATCGTCTATCGCGAGAACGACACGGCGGCGGGCTCGGCGGTCGAGGAGCTGCGGCGTCTGGGCGTGCACGCCGAGGCGCGCAAGATCGACGTCCGCGACTTCGACGGCATCGGAGGCGCACTAGGCGAGTGGATCGCTTCGGCCCGCAGACCGGTCCTCGTCAACTGTGCCGGCATCACGGCCGATCGGACGATCGGCAAGCTGACGCTCGAGGACTGGGAGCGCGTGATCGACACCAACCTCACCGGTTGCTTTGCCACTGTCGCCGCCGTGCTACCGATGATGAAGGACGCCGGCTTCGGCCGGATCATCAACATCAGCTCGATCATCGGGCAGCTGGGGAATCGCGGGCAGGCCAACTACGCCGCGTCGAAGGCCGGCCTCCTCGGCTTCACAAAATCGGTGGCGCGGGAGACCGCGCGCTACGACATCACGGTGAACGCCGTCTGCCCCGGCTTCATCGAAACCGAGATGCTCGCCACGGTGCCATCCGAGGTCCTCGACGGGATCCGCGCGCGGATCCCGAAGGGCCGGCTCGGCACGCCCGCCGACGTCGCTTACGCGGTCGGTTTTCTCGTCAGCCCGCGCGCTGCCTACATCACCGGCCAGGTCCTCAGCGTCAACGGCGGCGATTACATGTAGTTCCACGTCGGGTCGCTATGTTGGGACCCGTGCCGAGTCGCCGCACCGCTTCCGGGCCGCCCAGGCTGCAGCGCTCGCAGGAGCTGCTCGCACGGGCGAGGACGCTGATCCCGGGGGCGTCCCAGACGATGAGCAAGGGGCCGACCCAGTGGGCGCAGGGGATCGCTCCAACCTACCTCGCGCGCGGCGAGGGATGCCGGGTGTGGGACGTGGACGGCAACGAGTACCTGGACTTTCCGATGGCCCTCGGACCGATGATCCTCGGCCACGGCCACCCCGCGGTCAACGCGGCGATCATCACGCAGCTCGAGCAGGGGATCACCTTCACCCTGCCCCATCCGCTCGAGATCGAGGTGGCCGAGCGAATCGTGGGGATCGTGCCCGGGGCCGAACGCGTGCGGTTCGCCAAGAGCGGGTCGGACGCGACCTCGGCCGCCGTGCGGCTCGCCCGGGCGCTGACCGGCCGCGAACGAGTGATCGTGGCGGGCTACCACGGATGGCATGACTGGTACATCGGCAGCACATCGTGGCGCCGTGGCGTACCCGGTCACGTCGTCGAGCTGGTCGACGCAGTCCGGCCGGGTGACCTCGAGGCGATGCGCGCGGCGTTCGAGCAGCATCCCGGTGAGGTCGCAGCGGCGATCATCGAGCCGGCCGGCGCGCGCGAGCCGGCCGACGGTGAGCTGCAGGCGGTGATCGATCTGGTGCACGATCACGGGGCGCTGGCGATCTTCGACGAGATCGTCACCGGGGTCCGGCTGGCGCCAGGGGGCGCGCAGGAGCTCTACGGCGTGCGGGCCGATCTGACCTGTCTGGGCAAGGCGCTCGGCAATGGGATGCCGATCTCCGCCCTGACGGGTCCGGCCGAGCACATGGACGCGCTCGAGAGCGTGTTCTTCTCCGGGACGCACGGAGGCGAGACGCTGTCGCTGGCGGCCGCGGGGGCGACGCTGGACGTGATCGCCACCGAGCCGGTGATCGAGCATCTGTGGACGCAGGGCCGCACGCTTCAGTCCGGCATCAGGCAGGCGATCGCCGCACACGATCTGGAGGACTGGGTGAGCTGCAGCGGCCCGGCCCCACTGACGATCGTCACCGTGCGCGAGCCGGCGCCGGGGGGCAATCTGCCGGCCAAGACGCTGCTCCAGCAGGAGTTGCTCAAGCGAGGGGTGCTCTACAACGGGAGCCACCTGATCAGCTACGCCCACCGTGATCCTGACATCGAGCAGGCGGTGGAGGCCTACGACGAAGCGCTGGCCATCCTCGCGGCGGCGCTGCCGGATCGACTCGATCACTACTTGGAGACCGAGCCGCTGGGGCCGGTGTTCAGATCGCTGTGAGGCGCGGCTCGGGCAGCGGCTGCTCGAGTGCGGCCTGCAGGGCGCCCGCGACGCGGTCGACGTCGCTGCGCTCCATCGCCGGAAACATCGGCAGCGACAGCGCCTGCTCCCAATAGGCCTGGGCCTCGGGCAGGCCGTCCAGGCTGTACCCGAGCCGGCGATACAGGGCGTGGGCCGGAATCGGGATGTAGTGGAGCTGGGGTCCGATGCCGGCCGCTCTGAGCGCGTCATAGACCAGCCGGCGCCGCGGCGCGCCCTCCTCGAAGCGCACCACGAACAGGTGGTAGGCGTGGCGTGAGCCGGCCGGTGCCGGAGCCGGGAGCGCGATGCCCGGTACGTCGGCCAGCCGCTCGCGGTAGTGCTCGGCGATCTCGTTGCGCGCGGCGATGAAACTCTCCGAGGCGCGTGAGCTGACTGTGTCCGAGCGCGCACTGGATGTCGGTGATCCGGTAGTTGAACCCCAGTGCGTCGATCTCGTAGTGCCAGCCGCCGTGCAGCGGGTCCTCGGTCGGCTCCGGACGCCTGATCCCATGGGTGCGGAAGGCTCGGAGACGAGCGGCCAGCTCATCGCTGTCGGTGGTCACCATGCCGCCCTCGCCGGTGGTGATCGCCTTGACGGGGTGGAAGCTGAAGGCGGTCATGTCGGCCAGGCCGCTGCCGACCGGATGGCCGTCGCGGAGCGCTCCAAGCGCGTGGCAGCCGTCCTCGATCACCACCACGCCGCGGCGCCGTGCCGCCTGAAGCGGCGCGAGATCGGCGGGCAGACCGGCCATCGACACGATCACGCAGGCGCTCACCCGGTCGAGCAGGCCGGCCCCGTCGGCCGCCGCCAGGTCCAGGTTCGCCGTGGCCGCGTCGATGTCGGCGAACACCGGCCGAGCCCCTACGAACAGGGCACAGTTGGCGGAGGCGACGAAGCTCATCGGCGTGGTCAGCACCTCGTCGCCGGCGCCCAGCCCGGCCGCGCGGCCGCGCCGTGCAGCGCGGCGGTCCCGTTCGCGAAGGCGATGGCGTGCCTCGCTCCAACCGCGTCCGCGAACGCCCGCTCGAAGCGGTCGATCCGCGGCCCCTGCGTGATCATCGGGTCCTGCAGGGCGTCGAGCACGGCATCGAGATCCTGCTGCTCGATCGTCTGGCGCCCGTACGGGAGGAACGAGCTCAAGATACGGGCGCGAGCACGGGCAGCATCGCCCGCAGCTCCTCGGGCGTGAGCTGCACCGGGTTTTGATCGCTCGAGTAACGGAACCCATCGGGCAGCGGCGATCCGCCGCCGTACGGCGTCGAGCGCCAGGTCGGAAACTCGGGATAGATCAGGTAGCGATCGTCGAATTCGAGCGCATGCCGCGACTCGTCCTCGGTCAGCAGCACCTCGTGCAGCTTCTCTCCGGGCCGGATGCCGGTGAACACGAGCTCGGCGTTCAGGCGCCATCGCGTGGGCGATGTCGACGACCCGCATGGTCGGGATCTTCGGGACGAACACCTCGCCGCCCTCCATCATGCCGAGGCAGGAGAGCACGAACTCGACGGCCTGGGGCAGCGTGATCCAGAACCGGGTCATCCGCTCGTCGGTGATCGTCAACTGCCCGCGCGCGGCCTGCTCGGCGAAGATCGGGACCACGCTGCCGCGGCTGCCCACCACGTTGCCGTACCGGACGCTGGCGAAGCGCGCGACCGAATCCGCGGCGTAGGCGTTGCCCTGGGTGACGATCTTCTCGGCGGAGAGCTTGGTCGCGCCGTACAGGTTGACCGGGTTGACCGCCTTGTCGGTGGAGAGGAGCAGCGTGTGAGGCACGGCGTTGGCGATCGCCGCGGCAACGACGTTCTCCGCGCCGCACGAGTTGGTCTGGACCGCCTCGAACGGGTTGTACTCGCACGCCGGCACCTGCTTGAGCGCGGCGGCGTGGATGATCACGTCGACTCCGCGCGTCGCAGCGAGCAGCCGGTTGCGATCGCGCACGTCGCCGATCAGGTAGCGCAGCCGGCTCTCCTCGCGATGGCCGGCCTGCAGCTCCGACTGCTTCAGCTCGTCGCGGCTGAACACCCGGACCGCCTTTGGGTCGTAGTGGTCGAGCAGAGCCTTGAGGCAGGCCTTGCCGAACGAACCCGTACCGCCGGTAATGAGGATGGTCTTTCCCGCCAGATCCATGGCGACCGATGGTACTGACGCCCTGATTGGACTGCTCGTACACTCCCGCGGCGCGGATGGCCTCCTATCGGGACGAGCTCAGAGTCGCCTACGAGGGGCTCGAAGGGGAGTTCGCCGACGCCGCCGAGCGTGATCGCTACCGCGCGGCGATGCTGGCCAAGACGGCCGAGCAGGCCGATTTCCTGACGGCGCGCCTGAAGCAGCGGACGATCCTCGAGGTGGGCTGCGGCAACGGTCGGCTGCTGATCGAGCTGGCCCGGAGAGGAGCGGTGACGCGCGGCCTCGGCGTCGACCTCGCGCGCAGCCGAGTCGAGTTCGCCGCCGCTTGGGCGCGCGAGCTGCGCCTGGGCTCGCTCGCCTTCGAGGTGGCCGACGCCCTCGAGATGCCGCTCGCAGCGCGTGGCTATGACGCGATCGTGTGCATCACGGGGGCGTTCGCATACTTCGAGCCGCTCGGACCGGGCGTCGCCGCGGGACTAGCCGCCCGCTGGGCGCAGGCCCTCACCCCCGGCGGAGCGCTCGTGCTCGAGCTCTACCCGCACCCGGAGCTGCGGCCGGTGCTCGACGCCGCGGGCGGGTCGGTGCGCCTGTGGCGCGAGCTCGACGACGATGATCCGTGGCGCTTCTACCTGAGCGACCTGCGGCTCGAGCAGGGCGTGCTCGTCCACGACAAGACCTTCGTTCACCGCACCAGCGGCGAGATCGACGCCGGGCGCCGCGAGCGCATCCGCCTCTACTCCGAGGCGGAGATCCGCGACCTGCTGCTCGCGGCCGGCTTCGGCGAGGTGAGCGTGTACGAAGGCTGGAGCGGGACGCCCTACGCCGGCGGGCCGTCGATGGTCCTCACGGCGTCGACGAGTCCGGCCAGCACGAACGCGGCGCGCAGCGCGCCGTAGCCGTCCACGATCTCGCGCCCCCGGCGGACGCGCTCGCGGCGCAGCTCACGATCCACGGCCAGCGTCCTGACGGCATTGCCCAGCTCCGCGAGCGGAGCGGGGTCGAGCAGATCGGTGGCGCCGCCGGCGGCCAGCGCTCCGGTGATGGCCCGCTGGTTCTCGGCCAGCACCAGCGTCACCGTGGGAATGCCCACGGCCGCCGCCTCGAGGGCGGTGTTCCCGCCGGCGGTGACGACCATATCGGCACTCAGCAGATGCTCGAGCAGCGACGGCGGGCGGTCGAGAACGGCGATGCCGCCCTCGGGGTCGGCGAACGCGGCGTGGGGGCCGCGCACCAGCGTCACCTTTGCATCGGCCAGCGCGTCGTGCACCGTGCGCGCGATCGCCACCGCGTAGCCGCCCGGATCCCCACCGCCGGTCGTGACCAGCACCCGGCGGACGTGCTCCGCCGGGTCGGGCGGTTCCGGGAGCCCCCAGAATCGCGGTCCGAGCGGGCTCAGCTCCGGACCACCGACGACGTTCGCGCTCGCGCCCATGACCCGCGGGTCGCTGGTGATGATCAGGTCCGCCTCTTCCAGGAGCGGCCCCTCGTCGTGCATCGCGGCGAGCCGCCGCGCGCCGGTCCGCGCGCGCACCGCCGTCGCGTCCAAGCGGTAGGTATCCAGCAGCAGCAGCCGAGGGTTGAGCCGGGTGAGCGCCTCGGCGTTCGCAACAGGTTCCCAGGCGATTACCGCGCGGGGCGGGATGTCGGTGCCGACGGCCAAGCAGCGGCAGTGCAGTCCCCGGGTGCGCAGCGCCACGGCGATGGCGGAGCAGCGAGCGATGTGCCCGAGGCCGGCATCCGCACCGGCGTCCGCGACCACGAGCACGCCGATCTCCTCGGCCGTCTGGCGCCTCGCATCGGTCACGGCGGCCATCGTAGGAGATGTCCAAGCGCCAGTATCTTCACCCGCGTGCTGACGCTGCGGCTCACCTCCGGGGACCTCGATCCGGTCGCGCTCGTACCCGGCAAGGACGCGGTCCTGTCGCTCCCCCTCGAGCACGGGGTATCGCTCCCGCACGGCGTTCTCATCGATGACCACCTCGATCTGCCCGCCCGTGAGGGGATCGACCGGGAGGCGCGCGCGGCGCTCGCCGCGTGGCGCCGGCAAGTCGACGCCGTGCTCACGATCGGACCGATCTGTCTGTCCGACGTGTGGGAAAGCGAGCTGCTCGCGGAGGTGTTCCTGCCGGTCACGCGGACGGTCCGCGGCGTGGCCGCCGCCGTCCATGCCGCGGCGACGACGCGCCTCGCCTGCGAGGGTCTCGACAGCGAGCTCGTGGCCGTGCTCTCGGCCGAGCTGCCGGCGGTCGAGGTGAGCGCCACGGTCGTGGGTCCGCCGCCCCGCTATCCGGGCGAGGAGGCGGTTCCGCCGGGAATCGCGGCCCGCAAACCGCGCTGGGAGCGCCTCATTCGCGCCACGCTCGATGCCGCCGGGATCCCTTCGATCCCCCGGGGCGAGGTGCTCGTGTTCCCGTACCTCAGCACCACCGCCGTGCTCGAGCGGCTTACGGCGCCCGGAGCGCCGCGGCCGGTCATCTACACCGGCGCGGTGCCCAGCATGGCACTGGCGGGCCAGGCAGCACGGCGCGGCGGATGGCTGGGGCTCCCGGGGTACCTGGCGCGACGCCAAGCGCGCCTCCACGCGGAAGGTCGCCTCACAGCGGCAGCGGCGCTCAGGTGGCCGCAGATCGAGTCGCCGAGCGTGGAGCGTCTTCTGCACACGCGGGCGCTCGCGTGCCTGCAGGCACGCGCGCTCGAGACCACGGCGATCGTCCGTTCGCTCCGGCGCGTCCTGGCCGGACGCCGCGTACGCGCGCTGCTGCTGCCCTTTGACCACGAGCCGTTGCCGAAGACCATGATCCGAGTGGCCCAGGCGACGGGCGTGCCGACGGTCTGCGTCCAGCACGGATACGAGCCGTACAACCGGTTCGGGACCCACACGGGAACCGTGGCGGACCACGCCGCCGTGTGGTCGCGCTGGGACCGCGACGCGCTTACAGAGGACAAGCGGGAGCACGCGAGGGTCGTGGGTAATCCCCGGGCTCGGGCGACGGCGGCACAGGGCCGACCGGAACGACGCAGGCCGCTCGCCGTGGTGTTGGCCGAGCACAACGCCCGCAACAACTCGCTCCTCGACCGGAGGGTCACCGCCCGGCACCTCTCGGCGGCGCTCAACGGCCTGCACGCCTCGAGCCACGACTGGCATGTCGTGGTGCGCCCGCATCCGGTCGACGACATCGAGCAGTTCGAGCGGATGGTGTCAGCGCTCGGTTTCCCTGGAGCCACGGTGGATGGCACCACGAGCGCGACCGAGCTGCTGGCGCGGGCTGACCTGCTGATCGGGGCGCTGTCGACGATGACGCTGGAGGCGGCACTCGCGGGAGTACGGGTGGTCATGCTCGATCCGCAAGGCGTCGACTGGGCCCCGCCGTTCGATCGGGGCGGCTCGGTCCCGCGGGCGATCGATGCGCCGACGTTGAGCCGTGCCGTGGACGACGCCATGAGGGCTGCGGCCGCACCCGGTGCCGACGAGCTCATCGAGGCCCTCGGGGTCGGCCCGCACGATCCCGCGGGGGCGATCGTCGCCTGGCTCGGCGAGATCGCCGGCAACTCCGGCCAGCTCAACGCAGGCCGATCGCGTGGAGCGCCAGACGACGCTCGTCGGGGCGCAGCCAAATGACGGCATAGGCGGCCCAATACAGCAGCGGCGCGAGCACCAGCGTGGCCACGGTCGCCGGCTTCGAGGTCAGACCCAAGCCGTAGCGTGCCGCCAGCAGCAGCCCGGCCAGCGCGGCGCCGGTCAGGTACGCCGGCATCCATGCCTCCCGCGCCGCGTCACGCCAGCGCAGACCAACCGTTCGAAACGCGAATGGGAGCGAGAAGACCATCGCCACCGCGAAGCCGCTCATCGACCCGATGATCGGTCCGTAGATCCCGAACGAGCTCGTCAGAGGTATCGAGAGGCCGACGTTGACGACTGCGCCGATCCACGAGATCGCCACGAGCCGGCGGGTGTAGCGGCCGCCCATCAGCACCATCCCGATCACCCCGGTATTGGCGCCGACCAGCCACCACGAGGAGAAGAGCGCCGCGGGAGTGGCCACTGAGCCGAAGCGGTCCCCCAGCCACGTCTGGAGCACCGGACCGGAGTAGACGATCATCACCACCGCGAATGGGATCGTCGCGGCGAAGCCGTAGCGCAGAGCACGCAGGCAGAGCTCCCTGACGCGAACGCGATCTCGGCTGGCCAGGAAATTCGCCGTCACCGGGATACCCGGGGCGTACAGGACGCCGTTGAGGTAGCGGATCAGGTTCTGGGCGCCGAGCGGGCCCTCGTAACGCCCGACGACGGCCGGCGAGCGCAGCGCCGCGAGGATGAACCGGTCGAGCGAGTACGTGGCCAGATCGGCCACGCCGCTCACGAGCAAAAGCCCAGAGAACGACCCGAAGCGGCGCGCCTCCCTACGGTCGATGAGGCGCGGGGAGACACGAACGGACACGCCGAGGCGCCGCAGCGCGACCACGCATACGAGCCCGATGAGCAGCGGGATGCCGGCGTTCAGCGTCACCAGGGTCCAGACCGGAGCGCCCGTGAAAGCCAGCGCGCTGGCACCGCCGACGTAGACGACCATCGCGGTGATCTCGAGCACACTCACGGCGGCGAAGCGCTGCAGGCCGCGCAGCAAGTCGTCGAAGATCTGCACTGGCCAGGACAGGAGCGTGATGGCGGACAGGCCGATCACTCCGATCTGCGCGCTGTGGTAGAGGCCGTGGGGGATGTTCAGACTGGGCAGCAGCAACAGACCGAAGCCGCACAGCGCCAGCCCGGAGACCACCCCGATCACCGTGTAGATGGCAAAGGCGGTGGAGACGATTACGCTGAGACGCTCGGGCTCGTCGCGGCCGGCCGCTTCGGCGACCCCTACCACAGCGGCATTCATCACGCTCGACTTCACGAATGTCACGTAGGTGATCAGCGAGAGCAGAATCGTGTAGGTGCCGAGCTCGGCGAAGCTCAGGCGGTGCGCGAGCACCGTCACCACGAAGAAGCCGCCGACCAGCCGCGCGACCTGCGCTCCCTGCTGCAGCACCGCGCCCCGCGCCAGCCTCCGAGCGTGGCCGCCATCGCTCGCGCCGATCGGATCGAACTCCGGCGACAGCCCGAGATCGGTGGGTGGCTCGCGCTCGGCGCCGGCGGGAATGGACTCTTTCACAGGCTCGGTATGGTCTACCATGCCCGCCCCGTGTGACCGACCGATCGACGACGTCCGAGCTGCTGGTCTGGACCGAGAACTATTGGATCGGCGGGTGCGATCGGTTCCTCGTCGACCTGATCCACGGCCTGGCGGACCGGCCGGTGAAGATCTCGCTCGCCGGCAACGTCCACCCCCGGTTCGACGAGTGGCTGGCCGCCCGCGCTCCCAACGTCCTCCCGCGCGAGACGCTGCCGATCGCCAACCTCGTCCAATCGCCGCTGCACGAGCTAGAGCGCCGGGTCAGGCGGGCCACGCGCCGGTCGCCGGCCCCCCCGGCCTCAGCGAGCGGAACAGCGCCCGCCGACGGGGGACCACTCGCGCGTGACGCGGCGATCGCCGCCGTCCGCTACGCCCAGGACGTGGTCAACCTGCGCCGGCTCCGGGCGCTGATGCGGCGCCGGCGCCCCGACGTACTGCTGATCAACAACGGGGGCTATCCGGGCGGCGAGAGCTGCCGGCTGATCGCGCTCGCGGCGCGCGATGCCGGCGTGCCCCGGATCCTCCACTTCGTCCACAACATGGCCAACCCGCCCGCCTGGCCGAGTGCGGTCGAGCGCGCGCTCGATCGCCGGATCGACCGCGTCACCGACGCGTGGATCACGGCCGCGCACCGGGCGAGCGCGGCGCTCGGGGCCGCCCGTCCGATCACCCGCGAGCACGTCCACACCGTCCACTACGGGCTCGCGCCCGGCGAGCCGGCGGCCCCCGCCGATCCGGCGGAGCTCGGTTACGCGCCCGACGCGCTGGCACTGGTGGCGATCGCCAACCTGGAGCCGCGCAAGGGCATCGGCACCCTGATCCGCGCCCTGGCCATCCTCCGGGATCGGGGGATCCCGGTCCGGACGGCGATCGTCGGCGACGGGCCCCTCCGCGGCCAGCTCGAAGACGACGCGCGCGAGCTGTCCCTGGACGACCGCGTCCGCTTCACGGGCTGGCGCGACGACGTGCAGTCGATCCTGGCGGCGTCCGACGTGCTCGTGCTGCCCTCCCTGAGCCACGAGTGCCTGCCCTACGTGATCCTCGAGGCGATGGCGAGCCGGCTGCCCGTCGTGTCGACCGACGTGGCCGGCATCCCCGAGATGGTGCTCGACGGCGAGACGGGACGGGTCGTCGCACCGGGCGAGCACGTCGCACTCGCCGAGGCGCTGCAGGAGCTCGCCGCGTCCGAGGACCGGGGGCGGGCGATGGGTGAGCGCGGCTACGAGCGGGTCCGCGAGGCGTTCGGCCTCGAGCGGATGGTGGCCGAGATGTCAGCGCTCATCGGGCTGGCCTGATCCGCCGGAAGAAGACGCCGTAGATGGCGGCTTCGACGCGCGCCGGCACGGGTCGCCACGCCCAGAACGAGCGGTAGAGCGCCCGCCCGGCCGGCCCCAGGTCGGTCCGCGCCGCGAGCTCGCTCGAGCGCGCGTACAGGGCGGGGTGCTTGCGGCGCAGGCGGCGGTAGAGGCGCCGGTAGCGCTTTCGCGCGTCCGTGAGCATCGAGCCGGCGTGGCGGCGGTACTCGAAGGTGATCTGCGGGAATCTGGAGCCCGTGCCAGCCATGCTCCAGGGCGCTCAGCCAGAAGTCCCAGTCCTCGAAGGCGGGAAAGGCCGGATCGAAGCCGCCGACGTCCTCGAATACCTCGCGCCGCATCAGGCACGTCGAGCCGATCGTGTGGCGGTACAGGAGCTTGAACGGGTCGTACGCCGGCAGCGGGATCTCCGCCTCCCAGTCGCCGAAGTAGCGCATGCGCCCGTAGGTGAATCCGAGGCGCCCGCCCGCCCGGGCGTCGGGGACGCCATCGAGTGGCTCGCGCAACGCGGCCAGTGCGCCGGGCGGCAGGCGGTCATCGGCGTCGAGCACGATCAGGTACCGCGTCCGCGCCCGGTGCAGACCGGCGTTGCGCGCGGCGGAGAGACCCGCATTGGCCTGCCTGATCACTTCCACCTCGGGAGGGAGCGCCTGAAGCGCGCGGTGCGTCGCCGGATCGGTGGAGCCGTCGTCGACCACGATCACCACCGGCGCGCCGCCGTCCTGCGCGAGCGCGCTGTCGACCGCCTCCGCGAGGTACTGGCCGTAGTTGAAGCACGTCACCACCACGGTCACGTCCGCGTTCGTCGAGCTCATCGCGCCGCGAGAACCCGAAGCCACTGCGGCCACGAACGAGGATGGGTCGCCGCGACGAGCAGCAGCGTGGGCAGGGCACGCGCCACCCGCCTGCGGTCGCCGGCGAACCGTGCGGCGGCGACCGCCTCCATCGCGCGGTTGTAGCGCAGTTGCGAGAGCGCGATCCGCCGCTGAGCGGCTGTGAGCCTGCCCCGCGCCAGCGCGCGCCGGTACGTGAGCTGGTTGCCCGAGCCCATCCGAGTGAGGTCCGAGGAGATCGACCCGGCTGGGCTGCCGGTAGACCGCGAGCACCTCATGGTTGAGCACCGCCTCGTAGCCCAGCTCGAGGATGCGGATCCACAGGTCGTGGTCCTCGGTGCCGAACAGCTCCTCGGCGAACCACCCGGCCTCCTCCCCGGCCTGCCGGAGCACGAGCGCACTGATGAAGATGGGATTGCCCCGCAGCACACGCTCGAGCGTCACCGGCTCGAGCGGACCGCGAAAGTGGTCGAGGAACGTCCGTTGGTGTGATCCGGACACCCGGGCGTTGCAGGCGACGATGCCGACCCTACGTCCGCGGGCTCGCTCCGTGTCGAGCCGCTGCACCTGCCGCTCGAGGTAGCTCGGCAGCCACGCGTCGTCGGCGTCGAGCAGGGCGATCAGTTCCCCTGAGGCGTGCTCTAGAGCGAGATTGCGCGCGCCGGCGGGGCCGCGGTTGCGCTCGCCGCGGACGGCGCGTACGCGACCCCCGAATGAGGCGGCCACCGCGAACGTGTCATCTCCCGACGCGTCATCGACGACGATGGCCTCCCAATCGTCGTAGGTCTGCTGCTGCACGGAGCGCACCGCCTCGCCCAGATAGGCGGCGGAGTTATACGCCGGGATGATCACGCTGACGCGCGGCATGGGCGCCTATGATGCCGCCCGGTGTCAGCGGATGCCGTCGGACGCCGACCCGCGCTCCTGATCTTCAGTCCGTACTTCGCTCCGCACGTCGGCGGCGTCGAGAGCTTCGTCGGCGAGCTGAACGAGGTGCTGCTGGCGCGAGCCGAGGTCGAGCGGATCACCGTGCTCGCGCCCGACCTTCCGCCCGGCGCACCCGCGCGGACGGTCAGCGGGTCGTGCACCATCGTCCGCTATCCCGCCGTCGAGGCGATTCCCAACTTCCCGGTGCCCAAGCTGTGGCACGCGTCGTTCTGGCGTGCCCTGCGCGCCGCCGGCGTGCGCCGGCACGACCTGCTGGTCAGCCACACGAGGTTCTTCGTCAGCTCGGCGCTCGCGCTGGTGGTCGGGCGCCTCGCCGGACGTCCGCTCCTGCACGTCGAGCACGGGTCGGACTACGTGCAGCTGGGGCGGCTCAGTGGCGCGGCCGCGCGCCTCTACGACATGACGCATCGGGCGGCTCGTCCTGCGCCGGGCCGACGCGGTCGTGGCCGTCTCCCGAGCGGCCGCGGGCTTCGTCAGGATGCTGGCCGGACGCGAGGCGGAGGTCATCCACCGCGGGATGTGGCCGCACCGCCTGTCGTCGGTGTCGGCCGATCCGGACGTGCTCCGCTTCGCGGGCGGCCGCCCCGTGGTGACGTTCGTGGGACGGCTGATCGACGGCAAGGGCGTGGCCGACCTGGTGCAGGCCTTCGCCCGGATCAGCGAGACGCGTGCCGTGCTCTGCCTGGTCGGCGACGGCCCACGCCGCGCCGACCTCGAGTCCCTCAGCCGGCGGCTCGGCGTCGGCGAGCGCGTGCGGTTCGCGGGCTACCTCGAGGAGGCTCAGGCGCTGGCGGCGATCCTGGCCTCGGACGTCGTGGTGAATCCGAGCTACACCGAAGGGCTCCCGACCACCGTGCTCGAGGCGGCCTTCCTCGGCCGTGCGGTGGTGGCGACGAACGTGGGCGGCACGGGCGAGGTGGTCCAGGACGGCCACAGCGCGCTGCTCGTGGCGCCGCGCGACTCGGACGCGCTGGCCGCGGCGATCGACCGGCTGCTGGCCGATCCGCCGCTCCGCGAGCGTCTGGGCTCGACCGCCCGAGCCGAGGCGCAGGCGCGGTTCAGCTGGGAGACGAGCGCCGAGCGGTTCGCCGCCGTCGCGCGGCGCACGATCGGCGCTCACGAGGACAGCTGATACCAGTCGACGTAGCGGCCGCAGGCTCGATTCAGAGGTATCAGCGTCCGCGTCTCGGGGCTGCGCGTCGCATACACGGTGCTGAGGAACGCGACCAGGTTCGACCCGCTCAGGAACGACGGTCGTACCGCGTGCACGCTCAGCGTCGTCGGCGTCCCGTCGCTGGTCAGCGATCCCATCGCGAACACCGGGCCGGGCCGATCCAGATACGCGGGCATCGTCCAGCGTCTGCGCCCCGGCGCGCAGCGACAGCGTCACCGGGCTCGTGTACTGCAGCGAGAGGTCCCATCGTCCTGCCGGCAGGCGCAGCTTGACCGTCTCCGAGCGCCCCGGCTGGAGCGCGGAGAGGCCGGCGGTGACCGGCGTGGCCATCACCGCCGCGACCCCGGGGCGGCGGCTGAGAGTGCGGACGAGCGGCCGGCGGCAGTTCAGCACCGTCCCCGGCGCGCCTGAGGCCTCGAGCACCTGCCGCGCCGCCGAGACCTCTCCGACGCGCTGCCAGAGCTCGTACATGGGGAGCTTCCGCACCAGCCGGAACGCCGCCGGAGGCTGGCTGGCGTAGGTGGTGTTGGTCGTGATCACCCACCTGAACCGGTTGATCGTCGTCGGGTCGACGGAGTCGAAATCAAGCGCGGTGCCATACACGAACGGCTTCTTCGGGCGCGCGGCCGCCTCGCGCCAGCGAGATCGTGTTGCTGGCCAGCGCGCTCATCTCCGAGTCGTGGAACAGCCACGGCGCGTAGTCGGAGTTGCCCGAGGAACAGCAGCGGCTGCCCCGAGGTGACCTTGTCGAGCGAGATCAGCTCCTTGGTCGACTCGTTCGGCCACACCGGCTCGTTGCGCAGCGCCTGGTAGCTCGAATGCACCGCCAACCCGACGAACGCGACGGCCAGCAGCCACCGCCCGAGCTTTGCCCACGGCGTGACGGGGATCGTCTCGGCGCGCAGGACGCCGCGCAGCCCGGTCACCGCGACCACCGGGCCGGCGATCACGAGCGCCTTGGCCGTCACGTACGGCGACTGCCCCTGGTTCGAGTGCCAGAAGATGATCGCGCAGGCCACGACGGCCGCCGGCAGCAGCAGCTCGCGCCGCCCGAGGCACCGCACCAGGCCGAGCACGAGCACGCCGAGGGCGAGCGCCGAGAGCTCGCCCTGGTGAAAGATGTTGGCGCCGAGGAAGCGGAAGTCCGGGCTCTGCCAGATGCCGAGCGCCTCGTACGCGGACAGGGGGTGGGCGAGGTTGCCCAGGTTCGATGCGGTGATCGCGCCCGTGCCGGCGGGCGAGAGCCCGAGCGACTGCACGTAGCTGATGACCCGGCCGGCGATCGGCACGAGCAGCACGACCATCACGACGACCGCGACGGCGAGCGGAACGATCTGATCGATGAGCGCGGCGCCGTGCTCGCGCAACCGGGCGACGGCGCGGGCTGGGCGCAGGCTTCGCAGCATCCGCGGCCGTGACAGCAGCTCGGCGACCAGCCAGATCGCCAGCGTCAGACCGAACCAGGCGAAGGCCAGATAGCTGTAGATGTACACCCCGGCGGCGACGATCACCGCCACCGGGAGCAGGGCGGGCAATCGCGCGCGGCCCGGGGCGGTCCAGAGGTCGCTGATCTCCTCGAACTGGAGGACCATCGCGAGCAACAGCAACCCCATCAGCGGTTCCTTGAACGCCCCCTCCCCGTAATAGGCGGCCACGAGGTAGAACAGCGCCGCCAGCACGCCTACCACGGGACGCTTCCACGCCGCCTCTCCCCTCAGCGCGGACGCGGCCACGATCGCGGTGATGATCACCGCGGCGATGAGCAGCGCCGTGAACGCGAGGTCGAGCCGCACTCCGAACCCCCGGGCGATCACGTCGGCCAGGCTGTGCGGGCCCAGGGGGTAGCCCAGGTTCAGGCCGTAGCGGTCGCCGACGACGGGCTGCTGGAGCGCCTGGGCCCACACGAGGTGCGGTGCGGTGTCGTTGTCGAAGCTGACGCCGAGCAGGCCGACCCGGCCGTTGGCGATGAACGGGATCGCCGCTCCGAACGCGGCCAGGCCGATCGTGACCGCGGTGGCGATCGGCACCGCCACGGCGCGGCGGTCGCCGGGTTCACGGCGCTCGCGGCGCCGGCGCGCTCCCCGCGTCCGGATGACCACCAGCGCGGCGGCCGCCACGATCACCACCGCCACGGCGACCACGGCGGTCGTGGCGCGGCCCGGTAGGCGGAGCGCGCCGTAGGCGACGATCACCAGCACCGACAGCCCCACCGCGGGAGCGGCCGCGCGGCAGCGCGCCCCGAGCAGATTGATGGCATGGCCGACGAGCGCTGACGCGGCGACCAGCACCGCCGCGCTTCCCCATGCCTGGAGGGTCACGGGGAAGAGGTGACGCTCGGAGCCGCGGCTCCGTTGTGGGCCGGCGTGCCGGTCGGCGCCGACGCAGGACTCGATGCCGCGTGCACCATCTCGCCGGTCTCCAGGTCCAGGTAACGCCGGTCGTGCGGGTCGGCCGGATGCCGGTAGCCCGACTGGAAGTAGTTCGGGCAGCCCGAACGGCGACGTCATCCGGAGCCGGGAACCGTCCCTCGGCCAGATCCTCGCGCACGAGGAACGCGTTGACGCCCGAGAGCTCCGCGTGCACCAGCCGGTAGCCCTTCGCGTCGCCCAGGCTGCGCACGGCTCCCAACGACGCGCCGAAGTAGTCGGTCCCGTCCCAGGTGCCCGCGTCGCGCGGCTGCACGAGCCTGCGGCGCGGGATCGAGCGCGCTGTTGTACTCGATGATCACCACGCGCGGTCGGTACTCGGCGATCGCCTCCCAGATCCAGTAGTCGGAGCCGTCCACGTCGATCGAGAGGACGTCGGGCTCGGCGGGAGCTCCGCCCGCGGCGAACAGCTCCTGCACGTTGTCGGGCCGGACCATCGCCTCGAGCGTGGTCACGCTCTCGCTCCCCTGGTACTTGCGGTCCAGATCCGCGTACCGCGTCCGTCGCCCTCCATGAACAGGCCTCGCCAGCCGGCGACGTCGGCCAGGAACACGGAGTTGCCCTCGCGCCCGTCCTCGATCCCGAACTCGACGAAGTACCGCTCGGGCGCCCCGATCCGAGCCAGGATCTCGGCCAGCACGCCGTCCTCGCCGTTCTGGCTGAAGGCGCGGAGCTCCCATGGCGTGAGCTCGCCGGCGGGCCCGCCCTGCCGAGGCTCCTCGCCGATCAGCTCGTGCGCCCGCCGCAGCTCGGCCAGAGCGAGATACAGCGAACGGTCGGTCTGATAGCGCGTGGTGAACGCGGCGCTCTTGACCTCGTCGATCAGCCGGCTGTGCACCTCGAGGATCTTGGGCAGCGTCAGCAGGGCCTCCTGCTGACGGAGCTTGGCCAAGATCGCCGCATTGGACCGCGCGAGCCTGACGCGCGTGCGATCGAGCTCGCGGCCGAGCACGTCGAGCGAGCGCGTGACGTCCTGGTTGACTGTCTCCTGGTAGGCGGTGAACGGCTGCATCACGCGCAGCACGCTCCGGCGCGCGGCACGCCGGGCCACGGTGGAGGGCTTGAACCCGTGGGCTCCGTACTCGACGCGGCGACGCAGCGTGCGCACGGCGCGGGCCCAGCGCGAGCTGGCCGCGCCCGTCTCCCAGCTCTCGCGGTTGACGCGCAGCTCCTCGAGGCGCTGCCACCATCAACTCGCCCGCTGCCGCCGGCGAATGCGTGCGCCGGATGTCCTGCGGCGGCGCGCGCGCCGAGCTCCGCGGCCAGCTCGCGGTCGTCGAACACGCGGCGCATCAGCGTCGCGGCGTGCTCGACGTCGGGCTCGGCCCACTCGCCATCGGCCGGGTAGGGACGGCGCCCAGGCCGATCGGCACGAGACGGTAGTCGACGAGCAGGCTGTTCTGCGTCGGTCATGAAGTCGAGGTTGCCCGGAGTAGCCGGTGGCGATCACCGGCTTGCCGAGGTACATCGCCTCGGCCATCGTGAGGCCGAAGCCCTCGGCGCGGTGCAGCGAGACGTAGCAGTCGCACGAGCGCGGTGAGCGTGTTCTTGTCCTCGGGCGTGAGGTAGCCGTCGATCACGTGGACGTCCGGATGCTCCTCGGCCGCGGCGAGCAGCGCGCTGGTGGTTCTCGGGGTCGGCGCTCGGCGTTGATGCACTTGATCACCAGGCTCGCGCCCTCTCCGGCGCGAACGCGCGCGTGAACGCCTCGATGAGCGCGAGCGGGTTCTTGCGCTCGAACACGCTGCGGTAGTCGAACGAGAACAGGAACAGGAAGCCGTCCGGGCAGGCCGAGCTCCGCGCGCGAGCGCGGCACGAGCGGCGGCATCTCCACCGGGATGCCGCATCGTCCGGGTCGGGATCGGCGAGACCGCGGCGACCGCCTCGGCGACGTGCGCGCTCGGCAGCCACACCTCGTCGAGCGAGCTCGAACGACGGCATCCACTCCTTGCGGAACCGGCTCACCTCCCAGAACCACAGCCCGATCGAGTAGCGCCCGGCGAAGAACCAGTCGCCCGCCTGCGTCGGCGAACTCGGGCAGCGCGTCGGCGTTCATGCAGATCAGGTTGACCGGGTACTCGCGCGTCGCGTGGCCGAACTGCGTGTACGGGTGACCCTGGCGGCTGAGCGGGATCGTGTCCCCGTGCACCGGCAGGAGCGGCACGCCGTGCGCGTCGAGCGCGCTGATCACCTGCCGCGCGGCCTCGCCCATCCCGAGCTCGGAGCGGAAGTAGCCGACGACGTTGACGCCCCAGAGCTCCGATCGGCAGCCTGCGGGCGGCGCGGCCGCGATCTGCCGCGCCGGGCGTGGCCGGTGAGCGGCAGGTGGCGCCAGACGCCGGGCACGTCGTCCTTGCCGTCGCCTCGGCGCCCACTCGAGCAGCCGCCCCAGATCGGCGCCCGCGAGGTCGGGGAACGCGTCGCGCAGGTCGCTCGCGCGTCCCGTAGACGTGAGCCGAGCAGACGGTTCACGCCCGTCGGGCGCGCCCGGCTGCTGGGTCGCCAGCCACGCCAGGAACGCCGCGCGCCCCTTCGGCGCTGAACGGCGAGCCGCTGATCTCGCCCCGCTCCTCGGCGAGCTGGTAGAGCCGCGCGCAGCGTGTCGTCGAACGGCACGCCGCCGGCAAGCACGTCGTAGCTGTATGGCCAGTGCGCGCCGTCGCGTAGCCCTCGCGCGAGCGCCTCCTCCGCGTACTCGCCGCAGATGCGCGTCAGCGCCGGATCGGTCGGCGAGCTCGATCCGGTCCTGGTGGCGGCTGAGCTCGGTCGGCCGGTCGGGATCGAAGCCGCTGAAGTGAAAGAAGGCGAGCGGCCGGCCGTCGACCAGATAGCGCTCGCCGTCGTGCTCGAGCTCGCGGCTGTGGAGGTTCCAGTACGCGACGTTGTACTCGGGGTCGCGCACGATCGCGAAGTCGGTGACGAAGCCCGGGCGTCGAGATCGAACCAGCGCTGGTCGACGAAGTAGCCGTAGACCGGATCGACGCGGCAGTCGCGGCAGCAGCCGATCGGCCCACCAGTCCAGCAGCCGCTCGACGTCGGGCCGCGGCGCCAGCGAGACGTAGCCGAGGTTGTAGACGCCCGCGATCATGATGTCGATCTGGCTGGGCGCTTGCCGTCCGGCGGGATCGGCTCGGTGTTGTGGGGGGTCAGCACCAGGCCGTGCTCCGCCGCGAGCTCGATCGAGGCGCTCGAGCGAGCCGATACACCTTGATGTCGGGGTCCAGGTAGGTGATCGGGCGGCGCCGGTCTGCCCATGCAGGTGACGCAGCAGCCACGGCTTGACCGCGGTGGAGAGCTCGAGCACGCTGTAGCGCGCGGCCATCTCCTCGAACTCGTCGCAGCCGATCTGCGCCGGGCGTGAGGATCTCGAACGGCTCCTGCGCCGGATCGATGTAGCCCTCGAAGTCGTCGATGATCAGCGTCCAGAAGCGCCCGTCCGGGTGGTGCTCGGCGAACGAGCGCGCCAGCACGCGCGCCTGGGCGACGTAGTTCTTGGCGATGATCGTGCAGACGTTCACCGGCGGCAGGGTAGCGGCGCCTGGGCTCGGCGGTCGCCCTGGACCGGGGCGCTCGCCCTGGAATTCACGGACGCGACGCCAAGGGCACCTTGCTACGTTCTAGCCGCGGGTGAGTCACCGTCGAGCGCAAAACCTCCTTGCGCGTGTGCGCGACAGACACGGCGCGCGCCTCCGGCGCGCAGCGCGCCCTGCTCGCGTCCCGCTGGCCGAGGCGCTTCCGATCCCGCCGCTCGAGCTGCGCGAGCTGGTCGGCCCGCGTGACCCGGGTGACTATGACCAGGCCGAAGGGGACCCGGTGTTCCCCACGGTCACGCCCGGCCAGTACGAATCGGTGCTCGACTTCGGCTGCGGCTGCGGACGGGTCGCCCGGATGCTGGCGCTGGCACGGGCGCCCATGCCCCAGCGCTACCACGGGATCGACCTCCACCGCGGGATGGTCCAGTGGTGCAACGACAACCTCGCGCCGTGGCTGCCCAACTTCTCCTTCGAGCACCACAACGTGTTCAACCCCGGGTTCAACCCGGAGCCCGAGCTCCCGCGGATGCTGCCGTTTCCGGCCGCGGAGGACAGCGTCACGCTCCTCATCGCGGTATCGGTGTTCACCCACCTGATCGAGGACCAGGCCGAGCACTACCTGGACGAGGTGGCGCGAGTCCTGCGCAGCGACGGAGTTGCGCTCACCACCTGGTTCCTGTTCGACAAGTCTCATTTCCCGATGATGCAGGAGTTCCAGAACGCGCTCTACATCAACACGGTGGATCCGACCAACGCCGTGATCTTCGATCGCCGCTGGCTGCTCGACGCGTTCGATCGCCGCGGGCTGCGCGTTCGCGCCGCGCAGCCGCCGGACGTCCGCGGCTTCCAGTGGGTGCTCGAGCTCGAGGCCGGCCGAGGCTCGGTCGAGCTGCCCGAGGACGACGCGCCGTTCGGTCGCAGGCCCCCGCCGCTGGTTCGGGAGGGAGCACCCGAGCTGGGACTCGAGTCGTCGTCTGACGGCTCCATGCCGGAGCCGTGAGCGAGGAGCCACTCGACGGATCACGCCGCGGGCCGCTCGGCGACCTGCGCCGGCGGATCGCGCTCACCTACCGCTACCACGGGCCATGGTCGGTGGCGTTCAGGATCGTCACCCTTCCGCTGCGGGTCACGCCGCTGCGCCCGCATCTGAAGGTCGGTGCCCGCCGGCACCACGATCGCGACGAGGCGATGCGCTGGTACCGCACGCACGGGCGGCCGGTCACGATCGTGATCCCGAGCTATCACGACGCCAAGCGGGTGAAGGCGCTCGTCCGCAGCATCCGGCGCACCACCGACCGCGCGCGCGTCGAGATCATCGTCACCGACGACGGCAGCGGACCGGAGGATCTCGCCCGGCTCAGGCGCATCCCGGGCATCCGCCTGGTCGAGGGTCGCGAGAACGCCGGCTTCGCCGCGAACGTCAACCGCGGCCTGCGGGAGACCGCTCCCGAGCACGACGTGGTCATCCTCAACTCCGACATGCTGGCTCGTCGCGGCTGGCTCGCCTGCCTGCAGCACGCGGCTGACCGCGGTCAGGACGTCGGCATCGTCGGCGCGAAGCTCCTGTACCGCGACAACCGGATCCAGTCCGCGGGAACGGTGCGAAAGCTGGACGGACTCGAATGGTTCGACCACCGGTACCGGTTCAAGCCGAGCGGCTGGGGCCCGGCGAACGTCGGCCAGGCCGTGCTGGCCGTGACGGGGGCCTGCATGTACCTGACCCGTGCGGCGATCGAGCGCGTCGGGTTGATGGACGAGTCCTACGGGATGGGATACGAGGACGTCGATTACTGCCTGCGCGCCTGGCAGGCCGGCTTGCGCGTGATCTACGAGCCGGCCGCGCAGCTGTATCACCTCGAGTCGGTCACTCGGGGAAGGCAGTTCGGCGAACGCGAGGAGCGCTCGCAGCGCCTGTTCTGGGAGCGCTGGGGAGACTTCTTCGACGCGCGCGACGTCCGCGCGCCCGGGGGCGGTCTGAGGGTGGTGTACGTCACCGAGGACACGGGCGTCGGCGGTGGCCATCGTGACGTGTTCGAGCACCTCAACGGTCTGCTCGACCGCGGCCACGAGGTCGAGCTCTGGACGCTGGGCGGGCAGCCGCGACTGGTTTGCGCTGCGCGGCCGGTGCGGAGCTTCGCGAGCTACGCCGAGCTCTCGCGCGCGCTCGAGCCGGTCAGGCGATCAAGGTCGCCACCTGGTGGAAGACCGCGCGGCCGGTTTGGAAGGCGAGCGTGCGTGCACGGCATCCCGGTCTACTTCGTTCAGGACATCGAGACCAGCTACTACCGCGACGACCGAACTCCAGCGCCACGCCGTGCTGGCCTCCTACCGCCACGAGTTTCGCTACATGACGATCTCGGCGTGGAACCGGGAGCAACTGGCCGAGCTCGACCCTCGATGCCGCGCTGGTTCCGCCGGGGATCGACCTCGACACATTCCGCCCGCTCCCCGAGGTCGAGCGCCGCGACGCCACGCGTGCTCGCCCTGGGCCGCTCCAACCCGCTGAAGAACTTGCCGCTCACGCTCGATGCTTGGCGCGCGCTGCCCGAGCCGCGCCCCGAGCTGTGCCTGTTCGGGATCGAGCCCGAGCTCGCCGACGGCCGGGCCGGGATCCGTTACGTCACCGCACCCAGCGACGAGCAGGTCAACCGGCTGCTCAACGAGGCCACGGTGTTCGTGCAGACCTCGACGCACGAGGGCTTCTGCCTGCCGGCGCTCGAGGCGATGGCGGCGGGCTGCGCCGTCGTCTGCACCGACGCCCACGGCAACCGTGACTTCTGCGTCGACGGCGACAACTGCCTGATGCCCGCGCCGGCACCGGCGGCGGTGGCCGCCGCGCTCGCAGGCCGTCCTCACGCGATGCCGAGCTCCGGGCGCGGCTCGGCCGCGCCGGGGCGCGACCGCCGCCGACTACGCGTGGGAGCACGCGCATCGACGCACTCGAGCGATTCCTCAACGAGGTGGCGA
Source organism: uncultured Solirubrobacterales bacterium (assembly GCA_963710305.1). GTDB lineage: Bacteria > Actinomycetota > Thermoleophilia > Solirubrobacterales > Solirubrobacteraceae > Palsa-465. The sequence continues at coordinate 326,279 of CAVPZV010000013.1, forward strand.
CGCCGGCCGTCGCGAGCGCTTCCTCACAGGTTCTCGGCCACGTACGGCGCGGTCCGGTTGAAGACCACGAAGCCGAGCACGAAGATCGCCAGCGACGAGCGCGATCGGCTCGAGCAGCCCGAGTGCCGAGCCAGCAGGCTCGCGGGCGCTCGGCGTCGCGTGGTTGATGATCGCGTGGCGGAACTGCTGAAGGACGGTCGCCAGCGGGCTGACCATGTAAAGGTGCAGCAGCGTCGGGCTCAGCTTCTCCTGCACGGTGCTGACGGGAACGATCGACCGGCGAGGCGTAGAACAGGATCTGAGGAGGACGTCCCAGATCGGCTGGATGTCCCGGAAGTAGACGAACAGCGACGAGAGCAGCATCGCCGAGCCGGCCGACAGCAGCGTCAGCATCACCACGATCAGCGGGAGCTCGAGCCAGCGTCAGCATCGGCCGCACGCCCGAGACGCGACGCGAAGATCAGCACCACGATCAGGTTCAGGGCCAGGTTGAACAGCGCCAGCAGCACGACCGACAGCGGGATCACCAGGCGCGGGAACTGGATCTTGCGCACCAGCGCCTCGTTGTCGACGACGCTGCGCACGCACCCTGCCGTCGCCTCGGCGAAGAACGTGAACAGCACGATCGAGCCGAGCAGCTGGGCGCCGTAGAAGTGGTTGGGCTCGCCCGAGAGCGCGTCCTTGCCCTGGCCCACGTGACCGATCTTGGTGAAGAACACGTACAGGACGCCGAACAGCAGCAGCGGGCGGACGAGCTGCCAGAAGTAGCCGAGCACCGAGCCGAAGAACCGCAGCTTCCACTGGGTCCGGGCGATGTTGAAGGTCAGATGCCAGAAGCGCGCCCAGTCGTTGGTCAGCGCGCTGCGGGCCCCGATCGGCGGCCCGAGCGCCTCGTAGGGGAGGTCGACGGCGATGCTCATGCCAGCTGCGCGCTCGACCTGGCGACGATCCGCGCTGCGCGTTACCGCCGACGTCGACCGGCAGATCGACCATGCCCCCGAGCGGCCACGGCGCCGGTGACCAGGAACGAGAAGCCGCTCTCGTAGCGGTCGATCACGTCGAGGCCCGAGCCGCGATGGGCCAGGTTCACGACCGGGCTGTAGCGGCCGGGCGCGAGGACGTTGTCAAACGTGAACGAGAACAGCGCCTGCTCGCCGGCGCGGAAGCTGCCGCACGCGTCCTGATCGAGCGCGGTGCTGGCGACGAGCACCGGTCTTGTGGTCCTCGTTGTGCACGTACACGCTCATCTGCGGGTCCTCGACGTCGACGTTGAACTGGACCCGCGACGCACAGCGTCATGCGCTGGCCCTGCGCGACCGCGGACTGCCGCTCGCCGTCCTCGTCCTCGACCCACACCTCCACGACGCGCGCCTCGCCGTCGCCGCCCCGGTCACCCTCGCCTTCCGCCGTCTCGGCGATCGCGTCCGAAGTTGATCTCGAGGTAGTGGTCGGCCACCTCGTCGGGGCTCGCCGATGTGGACCATCGAGCCCCGCTCGAGCAGCATCGCGCGGTGGCAGAAGCGGTTCAGCGAGGCCATGTCGTGGGTGACGAACACGATCGTCTTGCCCTCGTCGCGCATGCGGTTGAAAGACGTCGAAGCACTTCTGCTGGAACGCGGCGTCGCCGACGGCGAGGATCTCGTCGATCAGCAGGATGTCGGCGTCGACCTGGATCGCGACCGAGAACGCCAGGCGGACGTGCATCCCCGAGGAGTAGTTCTTGAGCTTCAGGTCCTGGAACTCGCGCAGCTCGGCGAAGTCGATCACGCTGTCGTAGCGCTTGCGAGCCTCGCGCGGGGAGAGGCCCATCATGATCCCGTTCATGATCACGTTGTCGCGCGCCGCGAGATCGGGGTTGAAGCCGACGCCGAGCTCGATGAACGTCGACAGCCGCCCGCGGCACCAGATGTCACCCTCGGCGCCGTAGATCCCGGCCAGGCACTTGAGCAGCGTGCTCTTGCCGCTGCCGTTGCGCCCGGCGATGCCGAAGAACTCGCCCTGGCTGGACCGCAGAAGGAGATGTCGTCGAGCGCGCGGAAGCTCTGGTGCGCGATGCGCCGCCGCGGATGCAGCGCCCGCTCCTTGAGCGTGTGCACGCGCTGCTCCGGGATCCGGAAGGTCTTGCCCACGCCCCGCGCGACGATCGTTGGCAGGGGTCTCTGCGAGGCCGAAGCCATGGTCAGAGGGTACCTTCGAGCGACAGGCGCCGGACCAGCCCGCTGGAAGGCGCTCGGCGTGCCCCCCGAGCACCGCGCCGGCGGTGCGCGCGGCGTGGTGGACGGCCGACCGGCCGAGCAGCGACAGCGGCGGCGTCCCCCCCGCCCCTGCACGGGCCCAGCGCCAGTCGGCGCCCGTCAGCCCCCACACCTCGAGCGCGTAGCCGCGGATGCCCGCCGGACCCGAGATCCCGTAGATGTCCCGGAGCGCGCGCGCCTCGTCGAAGCTCCGGCGCAGCCAGCCCCAGTTCGAGTACTCGTGCGAGTGCACGACGCCGGCATCCGGCACGTACACCTTGGCGTAGCCGGCGCGCAGCATGTCGTGGGCCAGCACGTGATCCTCGGCATAGGGCACGGACCGGAACGGCACCCGCTCCCACGCGGCGCGGGCGACGCAGCCGTTGGCGTCGGTGAAGAACCCGCGCGGACCTAGCAGGGCGGCGGCAGGGGATCGTGTCCGCGGGGGCGAGCCGGTCGATACGTGGCGTCCCGTCGGGCGCGAACGAGCGAGAACCGTCGGTCAGCTCCCGGGCGACCATCGGGCTGGCGCCCGGGTTGCGGGAGGTACGGGCCCGAACGCCAGCGCCACGTCGTCGGCCAGCTTGAAGGCGCTCAGCAGCGACGCGAGCCACCGCGCGCCGGCCGGGACGGCGTCCTGTGTGAGGAGCGCGACGTGCTCGCCGTGCGAGCGCTCCATCAGCAGGTTCCGCGTCGCGCCGTGCGAGAACTCGTGACGGGGATGCGGATCACCTCGGCCCCAGCCTCGCGGGCGATCGCCACCGTCCCGTCGGCCGAGCCGGAGTCGCATACGACCAACTCGAGCGCCGTTCCTGCGGGCAGCCGCTGGCCCCGGACGGCCGCGAGCACACCACCGAGGGTCGCCGCGCCGTTCAGCGTGGGGATCGCCACGGTCACGGTGCTCATGACTCAGGGCAAGATAGATCGCCCTCGGTGATCAGCCGCCGGTCCGTGCTTTCCGACGGTGCGCTCACTCGACGCGATGCACGAACAGGGCCCCGCGCTCCTCGCCGCGCAGGCCCAGCTCCGAGATCGCCTCGGCCACGCCGGGAAAGTCCGGGTGGCGGTAGTCATCGAACACGACGTACGCCCCGGCGTGGAGGACCTCCTGCCAGGCCCGCACCTCCGCGACCGTCTGCTCTCGATCGTGCGAGCTGTCGATGTACAGCAGGTCGACGGGCGTGGGCTCGGTCGGCCCCTGCGATCCCGGGGCGGTGACGAACTCGACGCGCTCGCGCACCGGCGCGTCGACCAGGCCCAGGTATCGCTCCGGCTCGGGGCGGGCGACCACGTCGTAGCTGATGACACGGCGCCCGGCCTGCGCGAGCGCGAGCGAGATCGCGGTCCACCCAGTCGCTGTGCCGAGCTCCACGACCCGGTTCGCCCCGCGCGCCAGCCGCAGGAGCGTGCGGAGATCGTCGGGCCGCGTGGCCGAGGTCAGGCTGAATTGATCGCCGTGCGGCGCGCCAGCCGCCGTGCCCGCAGGTGAAAGCGCGCCACCGGCGCCGGGAGGAAGGCGGCGCGCACCGCGACTCTGGCCTCGACGAGCTGGTCGTGCAGCCAGCGCCGCCCGCCCGAGCTCGTCATCCGGCGGATGGCACCGCGCCCAGGCCGCTCAAGATCACGCGCAGGCCGTCGCGCAGTCGACCTGCGCCTCCCACCCAGCTCCTGCCGGCCCGGGTGACGTCGAGGCAGCTCCGGCGAACCTCGCCCGGGCGTTCGGGCGCGAACTTGGGCTCGCCGAAGGGCGTCGCTGCCGCCCAAGTCGTTCAGCGCCTCAGCAGGTCGAGCACCGACGTCTCCTGGCCGTGGCCGATGTTGACCGACCCGTGAGGTCGCTGTCGGCCGCGATCAGGTTGGCCCGCAGACGTCTCAGACCTCCATCCAGTCGCGCGTCTGGCGGCCGTCACCGAACACGGTCGGCGGCCGGCCCTCGACCAGCGCCCCGCAGAACACCGCGACCACGCCAGCCTCCCCGTGCAGGTCCTGGCGGGGCCCGTACACGTTGCCGTAGCGCAGCGACACCGTCGGGAGGCCGTGCAGACGTGTGTACAGCTCGCAGTAGCCCCGGCGGGCATGCTTGCCCTGACCGTAGGGTGCCAGCGGCCTGATCGCGTAGTCCTCCGGCGTCGGGATCAGCTCGGCGTCGCCGTACAGGCCACCACCCGCGAGGGGGTGAACAGGGGATCCGCTCTCCGTGCCCGACGCCAGGGCCGCGTCCAGCACGGCGATCGTCCCCCAGCACGTGGTTGACTTGGCGTCGAACGCAGCGTCCTCTACCGAACGCCGCACGTCGATCTGGGCGGCCAGGTGGAACGCACGCTGCGGTTTGACGGCCGCGAAGATGTCAGAATCGCACTCTGTGTCTCTCACATCCCCGTCTCATGAAGCTCGGCACCTGAGGGCCAGCGCACCCTCGAGATTGGCTCGCTTGCCGCTGGAGAGATTGTCGATCACCGAAGACGCGATCGCCTCGGGCCAGCAGCCCATCTACGAGGTTGGATCCGATGA
>CAVPZV010000014.1:0-98110 GCA_963710305.1 uncultured Solirubrobacterales bacterium
TTTCTTACCTCGAATAATCAGGAACGCAGAGACCATCGCCAGTGCGGGACCTCGTGAAATTCTTCCGGGGCAACCCGCAGGCGCTGGCCCTCCTGATCATCTGCCTGGTGCTCGGCTTGGGCACCTTCATAGCGGTCGTCATCGCGCTGGCCACGTCCGGGTCATCCACGACCACGGGCGAGCCGAGCGGCGTCATCGCGCTGTTCAGCGCCCTGGGCGGCTGACCGCGCGTCAGCGCACGGCTCGATCCCGGCCAGCCCGTCCCGGGCCGCTGCGCGCGGGGCAGAGGCAGTAGGACGGGCGGGGCGTGACGGAGCCAGGACGGCGGGCGCGCTCCCAGCGGAGCTCGCGGCGATGGGGGTGTGGCTGCGCGGCCGCCGGCGGGTCCCCGAGCACGTCGTCGAGGAGGCTGAGCCAGGCGCGCAGGCGTGTGGCAGAAGACTGGAACATACGTTCGTGAAGCTACGTCCCGGACCGGACGGAACGGGCACAATCTTGCAGGTTCCGTTGCAGCCACCGCACTCGAAACCGGAGGATCTTGGCGGCCGCGGATCTGAGGCTCGGCGAGCGGCCCGGACTCTAGGCCCGTGAACCCAGCGAGGACCAGACCTCGATCTTCGTCCGCACGCGCCCGACCACGTCGTCGGTGAACTCGGTCGTGCCGGCGCCACCGCCCAGATCGGGAGTCTTGGTCCCCGAGGCGACCGCCTCGAGCGCCGCCTCGTAGATCGCCCGGGAGGCGCGGTCGGCGTCGGACCCGTAGCGGGGCACGGCGTGGCGCAGGACGGCGCCGCAGGCGAGGATCATGGCCAGCGGATTCGCGACGTCCTTGCCCATCAGCGCCGGCGCGGTTCCGTGGGGCGCCTCGGCCATCGCGACCGTCGTCTCGTAGTTCTCGTCGAAGGCCAGCAGCACCGACTCGGCGGCGGCGATCGAGCCGAACATCGGCATCACGAGATCGGACAGGCAGTCCCCGTCGCGGTTGAGCGCCGGAATCACCAGCGGCGCATCGGTGGCGCCGGACAGCAGCCCCGCGTAGGTCGCGTCGATCAGGACGGGCTGGTAGGCGACGTCGGGATGGCGGCCGGCGGCGCCGTCCATCTCCTGCTTCAGCATGCCCTCGTACACCGGCGACACGGTCCACTTGGGGCCGCCGTACACGCGGGCGTTCATGTCCTCGGCGGTCCGGAAGGCGTACTCCGCCACCGCGCGGCAGGTCGAGCGCGTGATCTTCTCGGTGCGGTAGGCGATCTCGCCGGTGCGCCGGCCTCGCCTTCGCGCCACTCCTTGGCCCCGTAGGCGTCGTCGACGGCCATGCGGACGATCGAGATCGGATAGTGGACGCCGGCGATCGGGGACACGCCGGCGAGGCGGCGACCGGTGCGGATGATCACCTTCCCATCCACCTCCTCGCGCAGGATGCGGTTGGGCGATCCCACGTCGTCGGCGCCCTCGGGGGTGATCGTCGCCGCCTTCAGGCCGAGGCCGGCCTCGCGACATGGCGCGCGCCGCGTCCGACACCACCCCGTTGTCGGTGGCGCGGCGATTCTCGAGCGAGAGGTCGAAGCGTTCGAGCTCGAGCTCGAGTCCGAGCACGTCCGGATCGAGAACGCGCACCGCCTGGTCGAGCAGCTCCTGTCCCGTCTCGTCGCCCTCCATCACCACGATCTTGAGCGTCTCTGACATCGCGTCTGACCTTAGCTCAGCTTTCGCCGACGATCGCCGCTGAGCTAACGTCAACCTACGCTCACGCGCCGGTTTCAATCGCTTTCCGCTTGGGGATCACGTGCATTGGGAGCGCCCCTGGCTCAGGGCCGGGAATCAGGGGTGAGGCTCCCGACGGCACGGTCTGCGTGGCAGCGAGCCGACCAGAGCAGCGCCCGATGCCAGCGACTCCCAGGGGCAACGTGACATACGACGAGGACGCGAGGAAGGCCCCACCCGCCGATGCGGGTGGAGGAGCCGCGCGGCGCGCGCCTCCTCAAGCCGACCGGGCGCGCCTCCCGGGCGATGCCACAGGTCTCCAGGCCGATCGCGCTCAATCCTCCGCGTCGAGCGGGTTCCGAGGCCCCGCGGACGGGCCGCAGCTGCCCCTGGGCGATTCGCTGCGCCCCCGGGGCCCCGTCCAGCTTCGACTCACCCACTATCAACGAGGCGACGCCACGGTGGTCACGGTGGCGGGTGAGCTCGACATCCTCACCGCCCCGCGGTTCAGCGCGTTCGTCGGAGAGCTGGTCCGCCGGCGCGTGGGTGACCTCGTGATCGACCTGAGCGACACGCGCTTCGTCGACTCGGCCGGCGTTCAGATTCTCCTGAGCGCCCAGCGACGCGTGTCCCGGCAACGCGCGCTGGCTGGCCGTCATCTGCCCGCCGAGCCCGGTCAGGCGCGTGATCGAGTTGGCTCGTCTGACCGAGGCGCTCGCGGTGGTCTCGAGCTTCGAGGAGTTCGAGCGGCGTCAGCGCGGCCCCGGAGCCGCGGCTTAAGCCGGCTCCTCGGCCGCCACCGGCATCAGCTCGTCGCGCCGCTCCGTGAGCGCGTCGATCACGAGCTGGAGGTGCTCGTCGAAGTCGATGCCGAGCCCAGCGGCGCCCTCCCTCAGCTCCTCCCGGTTCACCGCGGCGGCGAAGCTCGGCTGCTTGAGCTTCTTCTTGACCGACTTGGGCGTCATGCCGACCAGGCCCTCCGGTCGCACGTATGCGACGGCGAGGATGAATCCCGACAGCTCATCGACGGCGAACAGCGCCTTCTCCATGTCGCTCTCGCGCGGGACGCCCATGAAGTCGGCGTGCGAGGCGATCGCCCTCGTCACCTCGGCCGGGTAGCCGCGCCGCTCGAGCTCGGCGATCGCGTAGCGCGGGTGGCCGTCCTCCAAGTTCGGATAGCGCTCGTAGTCGAGGTCGTGGAGGAGACCGACGAGGCCCCAGAGATCGGGATCGCCGCCGAAGCGGGGCGCATACGCGCGCATGGCGGTCTCGACGGCGAGCATGTGACGGCGCAGCGAGTCGGACCCGGTCCACTCGCAAAGCAGGTCCCACGCCGCGGCTCTCGAAAACTCCTCCGGCATGGCCCTTACCCTAGCTCAGCGCTCGGGTCTCGCCCCACCGGAGCCTCCGGCCGCCGGATCGCCGGCCGCGGGAGGAACCGCTAGCCTGGCTCCTCGCCCCCGAGCCGCTAGCGACAGGAGGCCCATTCCCATGGAGAAATTCGTGATCGAAGGCGGGGTGCCGCTGTCGGGCACCATCGCGCCGGCGGGGAACAAGAACGGCGCTCTGCCGATTCTCGCCGCCTGCCTGCTCACCGAGGACGAGATCATCCTGCGCAACGTCCCGCGCATCCGCGACGTGGAGGCGATGACGCTGCTGCTCGAGGCGCTCGGCGCCCAGGTGCGCTGGCTCGGTCACAACGAGGTGGCGATCGACACCTCGACCGTGGACAGGCACTCGGTCGATCCCGCGCCTGGCCGAGGAGATCCGCGCCTCGTTCCTGCTCGCCGGGCCGCTGCTGGCGCGGTTCGGGCGGGCGGAGATGCCGCCTCCGGGCGGCGATGTGATCGGGCGCCGGCGGCTCGACCCCCACCTCGACGCCTTCCGCGCCCTCGGCGCCACCGTCGAGCACGGCCGGGACATCATCCTCACCGCGCCGACGCTCGGCCTGAGGCCGTGTGACTTCCTGATGGACGAGCCGTCGGTGATGGCCACCGAGAATGCCCTGATGGCGGCCGCGCTCACCCGCGGCCCCACGGTGATCCGTAACGCGGCCTCCGAGCCCCACGTCCAGGACCTGGCGCGGATGCTCGTGGCCATGGGGGCCGCCATCGACGGGATCGGCTCCAACGTGATGACCGTCCACGGCACCGGCAGCCTCCGCGGCTGCACCCACTCGATCGCCCCCGATCACATCGAGATCGGCTCGCTGATGGCGCTCGCCGCGGTCACCGGTGGCGAGCTCGTGGTGAAGGACACGGTGCCCGAGGACCTGCGCATGATCCGGCTGGTGTTCGACCGCCTGGGGCTGCGCACCGAGCTCCGCGGGCTCGACGTGATCGTTCCCGGCAATCAGGAGCTGGTCATCCGCAACGACGTCGGCGATTACATGCCGAAGGTGGAGGACGGCCCGTGGCCGGCGTTCCCGGCCGACCTGACGAGCATCGCGGTGGCGCTCGCCACCCAGGGCCACGGCGCCGTGATGATCCACGAGAAGATGTTCGAGAACCGGCTGTTCTTCACGGACAAGCTCGTGGTCATGGGTGCCGCGATCACGATCTGCGATCCGCACCGGGCGATCGTCGTCGGTCCGCGCCAGCTGCACGGCCGGCGCGTGGAATCGCCCGACATCCGGGCCGGGATGGCGATGCTGATCGCCGCGCTGTGCGCCGAGGGATGTACCGAGATCGGGAACATCCGCCAGATCGACCGGGGCTACGAGCGCATCGACGAGCGCCTGCGCGAGCTCGGCGCGCGGATCACCCGCGTGGCCGACGAGGTCCCGGTCCCCAGGCCGTAGCGAGTGCCCGCGGCCACACGCGCGCGGCGAATTCGCTAAACACCGTCGAGGAGCCAGATGGTCGTGGATCGCATCCCCAGCGGAACGCGCGACGTTCTGCCCGACGAGATGCGGGAGCTGCGGGCGATGACCGACCGGATCCGGGGGGTGTTCGAGCAGGCCGGCTACGGCGAGGTGTACACGCCCGCGCTCGAGTACGAGCGCACCTTCGCGCGCGGGGACATCTGGATGACCAACCCGGCCTATCGCATGTTCGACGAGCAGGGCAACGTGTTCGTCCTGCGCTCGGACATGACCGTTCCGATCGCGCGCGTGGCGGCCACCCGCTACGCCCACGCCGATCCGCCGCTGCGCTTCTGCTACCAGGCCCATGCGTACCGCGGCGTGCGCCCGCAGCGGGGGCAGTCGCGCGAGTTCCTGCAGGCGGGGATCGAGCTGATCGGCTCCCCGGCGCCGGAGGGCACGGTCGAGGTGCTGAGCGTCCTGTGCGCGGCGCTCGACGCCGCCGGTCTCGAGACCTACCGCGTTGGACTCGGCGACGCCTCGCTCTACCCGTCGCTGCTCGAATCGCTCGACGTCGCGGTCGACCGCCCGGGAGCGGATCCTGGCCGAGCTCGCCGACGGCGACTTCGTGGGGGTGGAGCGGGAGATCCGCGCGCTCGGGCTCTCCGACGCGAACGTCGAGCTGCTCCTCGGCGTGCCGCGAATGCGCGGCGGGCCCGAGGTGCTCGACGGCCTCACCGGCGCGCTCGAGGAGGCCGCCACCGGCATGCGCGGCGTTCACGCCCTGCTCGCCCCCGAGGTGGCCGCCCGCATCATCTTCGACTTCGGGCTCGTGCGCAGCCTGGGCTACTACACGGGCGCCGTGTTCCAGGTCTACGACCCCGCGCACGGGGTCCCGATCGGGAGCGGCGGCCGCTACGACGAGCTTCTCGGCCAGTTCGGGCGCCCGCTGCCCGCGGTCGGCTTCGCGCTCAACGTCGAGCGCGTGCACATCGCTCTCACCGGTGAAGAGCGCGGGCGGTCGCGCGTGAGCGATCTGCGCGATCGCGGTGCCGCGCGGCAGCCTGTTCGGGCCGACGCTGGACCTCCTCGACCGGCTCGGCCTCGACACGAGCGAGGTCCGCGAGAACGACCGCAAGCTGCTGTTCGAGGACGCCGGGATCGTGACCATGCGCCCCTCGGACGTCCCCACCTACGTCGAGGCCGGCGCGGCGGATCTCGGCATCACCGGCAAGGACGTGCTGATGGAGCAGTCCGAGCGCGAGGTGTACGAGCTCGTCGACCTCGACTACGGGGAGTGCACGATGGTGCTGGCCACGGCGGCCGGGCGAGGACCGCGCCGCCGAGGCGCTCAGGCGCCTCGGCGTGATGCGGATCGCGACCAAGTACCCGCGCATCGCCGCCCGCCACTTCCTCGACACCGGCCGCCAGGCGGAGATCGTCGAGGTCAAGGGGTCGGTCGAGCTGGCGCCGCTCACCGGATTGGCCGAGGGGATCGTCGATCTCACCGCGACGGGCACCACGCTGCGCGAGAACGGCCTCGTGGTCCGGGAGGAGATCGCGCGCTGCACCGCCCGGCTGATCGCGAACCCGGTGGCCCACAAGCTGAAGGCGCGGCGCGATCGACGCGCTCCTGGAGCGGCTCGGTGCAGTGTGAGCTGATCGCGCTCGGGGACGAGGACCCGCAAGCGCTGGCCGCCCGCCTCCGAGCGCTCGTCCCGGGGGGCGCTGAGGTGAGCCAGACGGTGGCGGAGATCATCGCCGCCGTCAAGCGAGCGCGGCGACCAGGCCGTGCTCGACTACACGCGCCGCTTCGACACCGCCGGCGCCGAGCCCAAGCCGCTCCGCGTCGACGAGGCCCAGCTCGACGGCGCTCTGGACCGGCTCGATCCCGCCGTCCGCCGCGGGCTCGAGAAGGGCGATCGCGAACGTGCTCGAGGTGGCGACGGCGGGACTCCGCGAGGACCGCCAGGTCGCCTTCCCCGGCCACACCGTGATCATCCGCGAGGCCCCCGTGGCACGCGCCGCGGTGTACGTACCGGGAGGCCGGGCGCCGTACCCGAGCACCGTGGTCATGGGAGTCGTGCCGGCGCGCGCGGCCGGGGTGCCACGAGGTCTCCGTATGCGCGCCCCCGGGGCCCACCGGCGAGATCGACGCAGCCGTGCTCGCGGCCTGCCGGCTGACCGGCGCCGAGCGCGTCTACCGCATGGGCGGCGCCCAGGCGGTGGCGGCGCTCGCCTACGGGACCGAGTCGGTGGCGGCCGTCGACGTGATCGTCGGCCCGGGCAACCTGTACGTCCAGGAGGCCAAGCGCCAGGTGTTCGGGCAGGTGGGAATCGACGGGTTCGCGGGGCCGAGCGACCTGGTGGCGATCGTCACCCCGCCCGCCGACCCGGAGCCGATCGGCGCTCGACCTCCTGGCCCAGGCCGAGCACGGGCCGGGCACGCATAGTCATCGGGGTCTCCACCGATCCGGAGCTGCTGGCACGAATGGGCGCGCGGATCGGCCAGGCGCCCGAGACCGGCGCGATCGCGCGATTGATCCGCACCGAGCACGCCCGAGCAGGCGCTCGCGCTGGCGCAGGCGTTCGCGCCCGAGCACCTGGAGCTCGTCGGGCGAGGAGGCCGAGCGCCTGGCCGCTGCAGGCCACCCACGCCGGCTGCGTGTTCGTCGGCGCCGCCGGCGCCACCGCGTTCGGCGACTACATCGCCGGCTCCAACCACGTGCTTCCCACGGGGGGCGCGGCACGCTTCGCCTCCGCGCTCTCCACCGCCCATTTCCGCCGGCGGTTCACCGAGGTGCGAGTCGGCGCCGGGGCGACCGAGCTGGCGGAACTGGGCGCGCCGATCGCGCGGGCCGAGGGGTTCGAGCTCCACGCGCAGTCGATGGAGGCGCGCGTTCGCGAGAATGGCTCGGGATGAGCCGCTCCGCTGACATCGATCGCAGGACGGGCGAGACGCACGTGCGCGTCCGCCTCGGGCTGGACGGCACGGGCCAGGGCGAGCGTGACACCGGCGTCGGCTTCCTCGACCACATGCTCGACCTGCTCGCCCGCCATGGCCGCCTCGACCTCGCCGTCCAAGCCACCGGGGACCTCCAGACCGGCGCTCACCACACGGTCGAGGACGTGGGCATCTGCATCGGCCAGGCGCTCGATCAGGCGCTGGGCGACCGCGCCGGCATCACCCGGTACGGCCAGGCCACCGTGCCGATGGACGAAGCTCGCGCGTCCTGCGCGATCGACATCTCCGGGCGCGGGCTTGCTCGCCTTCGACGCCGAGCTGCCGCCGGGCGCGATCGGCAACTTCGACCACGAGCTGGTCGAGGAGTTCTTCCGCGCGCTGGCCGCGAACGCGCGGCTGACCCTGCACCTGACCGTCGAGCGCGGCACCAACGTCCACCACGTGATCGAGGCGACGTTCAAGGCCCTCGCGCGCGCTCTGAGGGCCGCGGTGGCGCTCGATCCGAGCGAGACCGGCATCCCCAGCACCAAGGGGGTGCTGACGTGATCGGCGTGGGACTGATCGACTACGGAATGGGCAACCGCCGCTCCGTGGAGAAGGCGCTCGAGCACGTCGGCGCGCGCGTGCGCGTCTCGCGCGACCACGACGAGCTGCGGCGCTGTGACGGGCTGGTCCTTCCCGGCGTCGGCGCGTTCCCGCTCGCCATGCGCCGGCTGGGCACCTCGGGCTGGCGGATCTGCTGCGTGCGGAGGTGGAGCGGGGGAAGCCGCTGCTCGGGATCTGCCTGGGCATGCAGCTGCTGTTCGAACGCTCGGAGGAGCTCGAGCCGACGCACGGGCTCGGCCTGATCCCCGGCGAGGTCACGCGCCTGCACACCGGCGGCCTGCGCGTCGCCGCACATCGGCTGGAACGAGGTGGCATTCCAGCGCCCCTCGGCGCTCACCCGGAGCGCTGCCGCAGCCCGGCTGCCCCTTCTACCACGTCCACTCCTACGCCCCGCGGCCGCGCGATGAGGCCGACGTGATCGGCACGACCGAGTACGGCGAGCGGTTCGCCACGATCGTGGGCCGGGAATCGATCTACGGCGTGCAGTTCCACCCCGAGAAGTCCTCCACCCACGGCCTGGCGATGCTGGCGAGCTTCGTCGCTCTGTGCGCGGGTGGCGCCCGGCGCCGCCGCCACCGACCGCGGCGGTGGCGCGGGCATGATCCTGCTGCCCGCGATCGACATCCTCGAAGGCAAGGCGGTGCGCCTGGCGCAGGGATCGTTCGAGGAGCGCACCGAGTACGACGACGATCCGCTCGAGGCGGCGCAGCGGTGGGCGTCGGAGGGCGCGCGGTCGCTGCACGTCGTCGACCTCGACGGCGCGCGCAGCGGCCGGCCGGTGAACCTCGAGCAGGTCCGGCGGATCGCGGCGGCCGTCGGCGATACCGGTGCAGGTCGGCGGTGGGCTGCGCAGCATCGAGGCGGTCCGCGACGCGGTGGCAGCGGGCGCGGCACGCGTCATCCTCGGCACCGCCGCCTACGAGGACGTCGACCTGCTCGATACCGCGGTGGCGGAGTTCCGCGACCGCGTGGTCGTGTCCGTCGACGCGCGTGAGGGCAAGCTCGCCGGCGCCGGATGGACCGACCAGACCGACATCCCGATCGAGGCGGTGATCGAGGGCATGACCGTCCGCGGGGTGCGCCGCTTCGTGTACTCGAGCATCGAGCGCGACGGGATGCTGGCGGGGCCCGACCTGGAGGGCGCCCGACGCGTGGCGGAGGCGGTCCGCGGGAGCTACGTCTACTCGGGCGGCGTGGCCTCGCTCGAGGACCTCAGGGCGCTGGCGGAGCTCCGCCAGGTCAATCTGGCCGGGGTGATCGTCGGCAAGGCGCTGTACGAGCGCCGCTTCAGCGTCGCCGAGGGGCAGGCGGCGCTCGGGCACTGATGCACTACAAGCGCGTCATCCCCTGCCTCGACGTCGACGCCGGGCGCGTGGTCAAGGGCGTCGGCTTCGTCGACCTGCGCGACGCCGGCGATCCGGTCGAGCTGGCCTGCCGCTACGACTCCGCCGGCGCCGACGAGCTGGTGTTCCTCGACATCACCGCCACCTCGGACAAGCGCGAGACGGTGGTCGAGCTGGCGCGGCGGACGGCGGACGACGTGTTCGTGCCGTTCACGATCGGCGGCGGCATCCGCTCGGTGGCCGACGCTCAGGCCGTGCTCGACGCCGGCGCGGACAAGATCTCGATCAACTCCGCGGCGCTGGCCCGCCCGGAGCTGATCGACGAGCTGGCGAGCACCTTCGGCGTCCAGTGCGTGGTCCTGGCCATCGACGCCAAGGCGCGGGCCGACGCGGGGTGGGAGGCGTACGTTGCCGGCGGGCGGACGCCGACCGGCCGCGACGCAGTTGCCTGGGCGCGAGAAGGGGCCGAGCGTGGCGCAGGGGAGATCCTGCTCACGAGCATGGACCGTGACGGGACGAACGCGGGCTATGACCTGCCGCTCACGCGGGCCGTCGCCGAGGCGGTCGACGTTCCCGTCATCGCGTCGGGGGGCGCCGGCGAGCTGGCGCACCTGACGGAGGCCGTGCAGGCAGGGGCTGACGCCGTGCTCTGCGCCTCGATCCTCCACTACGGCCAGCACACGGTCCCCGAGATCAAGGAGCGGCTGGCCCGCGACGGCGTGCCGATACGGCCGCCCGCCGCGTAAAACGGCAAGGGTCGAGGGCGCGGGAAGCCCGCAGCGCTAACAAACGATTAACTTTTGTGCCGGCCAGGCCGGGGTTTTGCTAGGCGGCCTCTTCCACGTATCCCGCGGCAGAGCACGCATCACAGTACGCGGCGGGAGGAACGCGAGGCTCGTAGCAACCGGGACGGCAGCACGTAGACGACCGCTTCGGCCGACCTCGGCCGATGCGGGCTGCTGCGGCATCCTTGAGCTCCTCGCGCATGCGATCGAGCTCTGCCGCGTGCTCCGCGCAGAACCGGCGTCCGGCGGCCACCGGTGCCTGACAATGACTTCCACTACGACAGCGCATAGACCCCAAAGGATAGCAACAATCACCCGAACGCACGTTCCGTGGGCGGCGGATTGCGGCGCTCAGCGGTGCTTCGGCAGCAGCTGGTAGAGCTTCGAATAGCCGCTCAGATACAGGGCCCCGGGGTCGGCGATGATCGGGTTGAAGGCTCCGTCTCCGAAGAAGTAGACCTTGCGCCCGGTGCGCAGATCGAGCCCGGTGGTGTTCCGGGAGCCGAGGTCGGAGTAGTAGACGACGTTGCCGACGATCGTGGGCGAGCCGGAGATCCGCCCACCCGCCGGGTGCCTCCAGCGGATCGCGCCGGACTGGGCGTCGAAGGCGTAGAAGTTGCCGTCGTAGGACCCCAGGTACACGGTCGGACCCAGGCCGGGAACGTTGGCCACCGCGGCCGAGGAGTAGACGTAGGCGCCGGTCGAGGTGGCCCAGGCCAGCTGGCCGTTGCGCTGGGCGAACGAGTACACCCGTCCGTCGGTGTTGCCCATGTAGACCCGGCCGAACGCGACCGCGGGCGTGGAGTAGAAGTTGCCGCTGCCGAAGCCGAAGTGCGTCCCGCTCGTGCTGTCGGCCCAGACCTGATGGCCGTTGGCCGCATTCACCGCGTAGGCACGGCCGGCGTAGTCGCCGAAGTAGAGCGTCCCGCCGACCAGCGCCGGGCCGCCCTTGACCGCGCCGCTGGCGTGGAAGGTCCAGTTGACGTGACCGGTGGTGGCGTTCAGCGAGTAGACCTTCCCGCTCTGGTCGCCGAAGTACACCGAGTTCTGCCAGGCGATCGGCGAGGACTCGGTGCCGGCGCCGATCGGGAGGCTCCAGCGGATCTTCCCGGTCTTCATCGACAGCGCCACGAACTGTCCGTCGCCGGGGACCTGGCCGGGGTGCGGGCTCTTGGACAGCACCGGCAGGTAGAGCAGCCCCTGCCCCAGGCCCAGGGCCGGCGAGGCCGCGGCCAGCGTCCCGACCTTGGTCTCCCACAGCTTGTGGCCGTTGCGGGCGTCGATCGCCTTGGCCGAGGCGTCATCGTCCATCAGGTACAGCGTGTGGCCGTAGATGACGGGCGGGAACTCGAGCAGGGCGTAGTCCTCGAACGACCAGCCGACGCGGAACGGAGGATTCAGCTTCCTCGCCCCCGGCGAAGACGCGGGTGCGGCCGGCGTCGAAGCCGTACCGCGGCCACTCGAACTTGTCCACCACCGCCTTCTTCTTGGGCGGCGGAGCGGTGGTCGTCGTCGGGGCGGTGAACTCGACGCTCGGGTGGGAGACGTTGCCGGGCGAATGCGCGAGGACGTACGCCACGCCGCCACCTGCCAGGAGCAGGACGACAACCGCGGCGATGAGCCCCCGGCGCAGCCACGGCCGCGAAGCGGGACTCGGCATGGCGGCCCATGCTAGCCAGCGCGGTGACGGAGCCGCACCGCGCCGCGCGGCCGGGAAGATCCCGTCGGTGATCAGTGCCGACGAGATTCTCGAGCGGCTGCGCGCGCTGCCGGCCGCGCAGCCGCTGTCAGAGCACGTGCGCGGAACCCCGGACGTGCACCTGGTCGGCGGCGCCGTGCGCGATCTGCTGCTCGGCGGCGCGCCCTACGACCTCGACCTGGTGGTCGAGGGAGACGCGCTGGCCTTCGCGCGGTCGCTCGGAGGGCCGCTGCGCGTCCACGACCGGTTCGGGACCTCGACCGTGACCCTCGACGGCTTCAGCTACGACATCGCGCGGGCCAGGCGCGAGACCTACGCCCATCCCGGCGCGCTGCCCGACGTGGTCCCGGCGAGCCTCCAGGAGGATCTGCTGAGGCGCGATTTCACCGTCAACGCGATCGCGCTGGCGCTCGCCGACGGCAGCCTGACTCGGCTCCTGGAGCGCTGGAGGACCTGCGCGCGCCGCCGCCTGCGCGTGCTCCACGAAGCGAGCTTCGTCGACGACCCGACGCGCATGCTCCGCCTGGCCCGCTACGCCAGCCGCCTGCGCTTCGCCATCGACCCCCACACGCGAGCGCTGATCGACGGCCGCGCGCTGTCGACGGTCAGCGGCGCACGCGTCGGCAACGAGCTGCGGCTGCTCGCGCAGGAGGGCGATCCCGTCGCCGCCCTCGAGTGCCTGCACGCGCTGGGTCTCGATCGAGCGATTCATCCGACGTTCGGCATCGCGGACGGGCGGCTCGCCCGGCGCGCGCTCGGGCTGCTGCCGGAGGACGGCCGGCGGGACCGGCTGGCGCTCGCGGTCGCGGCGCTGGAGGTCCCGGGCGAGGAGCTCGCATCGCTGCTCGATTCGCTGTCCTTCCCGGCCGCCGACCGCGACGCGATCCTGGCCGCGGCCACGAAGGCACGCGCACTGGCGGCCGCGCTCGAGCCGGTCGCGAGCCCTTCCCAGACGGCCGAGGCCATCGGCGGCGCCGGTCCCGAGCTGGTGGCGCTCGCCGGGGCGCTCGGGCCGGCCGGGCCGGCCGAGGAGTGGCTCGGCCGACTGCGCCACGTGCAGCTCGAGATCGGGGGCGACGACCTGCTTGCGAGCGGGCGTGCCGCCGGGTCCGTCCGTCGGCCGCGGCCTTCGGGCCGCGCTGGCGGCCAAGCTCGACGGCAGAGCGGCGGGCCGCGAGGAGGAGCTCAGGGTCGCGCTCGAGGCGGCAGGGCTAGCCTGACCGAGGACCGTGTTCTTCGACTGGGGCGAGCACTACGCGATCGACCTGCCGGGCGCGCGGGCGGTGTTCACGACCCGCCGCGGCGGCTTCTCGACCGGCCCGTACGAGAGCCTCAACCTGGGCCGCCTGACCGACGACCGCCCCGAGGACGTCGAACGGAACCGGGCCGCGCTCGAGGCCGAGCTGCCGGCGGAGCTGTCCTACATCCGGCAGGTCCATGGAACGACCGTCAGGAGGGTGAGCACGCCGACCCGCCCCGGACCGGAGCTCCCGGAGGCCGACGGCCAGGCCACCGCGCGACCAGGGGTCGCCGTGATGGTGATGGTGGCCGACTGCCTGCCGATCGCCGTCGCCGGTGAGGGCGCGGTGGCGATGCTGCACGGCGGCTGGCGGGGCCTGGCCGGCGGAATCGTGGAGGAGGGGGTGCGCGCGCTGCGCGAGCTCGGGGCGACGGGCTCCCTGACCGCGGCGATCGGCCCCGGAGCGAGCGCGTGCTGCTACGAGGTGGGGGAGGAGGTGCACGCGGCGTTCGCCGAGCACGGGCCGCAGGTGCGCCACGGGCGCAACCTCGACCTCAAGCGGATCGCGCGCGAGCGGCTGGAGCGGGCCGGGGTGGAGACCGTGCACGACCTCGACATGTGCACGATCTGCGGCGATCGCACGCTGCTCTACTCCCACCGCCGCGACGGTGGCGTGACGGGCCGCCAGGCGGGAATCGCGTGGTTGAGCTGATCCGGGGCCTGCACCCCGTGCGGGTGCGGGCCAACCTCGAGCGGGTGCAGGCGGAGATCGCCGAGGCGGGGCGCGACCCGGACGAGGTGGAGATCCTGGCCGCGGTCAAGTACGTCCCGGAGGACGAGCTCGAGGCGCTGGCCGAAGCCGGCATCACGCTCGTGGGGGAGAACCGGGCCCAGGATCTCGAGGTGAAGGCCGCGGCCGCTCCGGGACGGTTCACGTGGGACTTCATCGGCCACCTCCAGAGCCGCAAGGTCCGACAGGTCCTCCCGCACGTCCGCTACATCCACTCGGTGGCCAGCGACTCCGTGCTCGCCCAGCTCGGGCGCCACGCTCCGCCCGGGACCGAGGTCCTGGTCGAGGTGAACGTGGCCGGCGAGGCGGGCAAGAGCGGGATCGCACCGGACGAGCTGCCCGCGTTCCTCGAACGGTGCCCGGTCACGGTCGTCGGGCTGATGACGATGCCGCCGCGGGCGGAGCGCCCGGAGGAGAGCCGGCCCCATTTCGCGCGGCTGGCCGAGCTGGCGGGGCGTCACGGACTGCGGCATCTGTCGATGGGGACGAGCCAGGACTACGCGGTCGCGGTAGGCGAGGGGGCGACGATCATCCGGCTCGGATCGACCCTTTACGCCTGACGTCCGACTGGGAGCGTCATAATCCGGAGCAGGGAATTGTTCGTGACCCACGAATCCTGACGCCCAAATGGCCTTCCGCGACACCTGGCACCGCACGCTCGTCTATTTCGGCCTGGCCGACGACGAGGAGTACGAAGAGGACGTCGAGCCCTACAGCGAACCCGAGGTAGAGCTCCAGGACACCTATCGCGACCGGCCCAACGTGCGCCGGCTGAGCGCCCGCCGGCGGCGCGACGAGATCGACGACATCTTCGCCGACGATCCCGCCCCCGAGCGGCGGACAGCCTCGCTGCGGCCGGTCGGCAGTGGCGGCGGCGGCGGTGGCGGTGGCGGCCGGGGCAACGGCCGGGGCGGCGGTGACGTCCGGGTGCACTTCGTGGCGCCCAAGAACTTCAACGACGTGCAGGACGTGGCCGACAAGTTCAAGGACACGATCCCGGTGATCCTCAACCTCCAGGGGACCGATACCGATCTGTCGAAGCGGTTGATCGACTTCTCCAGCGGGTTGACCTATGCGCTCGACGGAGGGATGCAGCGGATCGCCGACAAGGTGTTCCTGCTCACGCCGCGCAACGTCGAGGTCTCGGCGGAGGAGCGCGCCCGGCTGGTCGAGAAGGGCTTCTTCAACCAGTCGTAGTCCGGCGCGAACACGGCGCCGGTAACGTTCATCGCATGCGAATCGGGCTGATCGGGGCCGGCAACATGGCCCGTGCCATGGCGCGTGGCTGGGGCGAGCCCGTGCTGGTATCCGACGGCGGCTCGGGCCGGGCGCGCAGACTGGCCGACGAGCTCGGCGGCGAGGCCATGTCCAACCGTGAGGTCGCCGAGAACGCGGACCTCGTCGTGCTGTGCCACAAGCCGTACCAGCTCGTCGCCGTGGCGGAGGAGATCGCCGACGAGGTCAAGGCGGTCGCCTCGGTGCTCGGGCCCACCTCGATCGCGGCCCTGCAGAAGGCGTATCCGAGCGTCCCGGTGTTCCGGCTGATGCCGAACACCCCGGTCGAGGTCCGGCGCGGGATCGTCTGCTACGCGGCGGCGCCCAACGTGCCGGCTTCGCTCGAGCGCGAGGTGCTGGCGCTGCTCGAGCGGCTGGGGAGCGTCGTGGCGATCGACGAGAGCCTGATCGGGCCCGCCGGCGCGGTCATGGGCGTCGGCCCTGCCTACCAGGCGCTGGTCGCCGAGGCTCAGGTCGACGCCGGCGTCCGGCACGGTCTCGGCCCGGCGCTGGCCGGCCGGCTGGTGGCCGAGACGATGGCGGGAACGGCGATGCTGCTGGCGGCACGCGACTACGACACCCTGGCCGTCCGGCGCGAGGTCACCTCTCCGGGTGGCTCCACCGCCCGGGGCCTGGCTGCGCTCGAGCGAGGCGGGGTACGCGCGGCGTTCCACGCGGCGATCGACGCGGTCGTGCTCGAGGGTCCCCGATGACCCTCGTCCTCGCCCTCACGCGCAACGACATCGCGAGCTACGTGAACGCGCTGTTCGAGGTCTACATCCTCCTGATCTTCATCTACATCCTGACCAACTGGATGTTCTCGTTCGGCGTGCGCACGCCGTACAACCGGTTCTCGGATGCGATCCTCAACTTCCTGCGCGACGTATGCGAGCCGTACCTGCGGCTGTATCCGCCGCCTGATCCCTCCGATCGGGATGATCGACATCACGCCGATCATCGCGATCGTGGTCCTCTACATCGTGGACCGGCTCGTGGTGAGCTTGATCCAGGGGTGAACCCCCGGCCGGGATGGTGACCGCAGCGGAGGTCGAGGGTTCGGGCGGCGGCGTTCGTCCGCGCCGCGGCGGTGGCCGCGGTCGTGGTGGGCATCGACCAGCTCACCAAGGCGGCCGTGCGCTCCGACATCCCCGTGGGCGAGACGCGCCGGTTCTTCATCGGCGTCCAGCTCGTCCACGTCCGCAACACGGGCGTCGCCTTCAGCCTGTTCTCCGGGGGCGGGACGCTCGTGCTCGTGTTCACGCTCGTCGCGCTGGCCGTGCTCGTCGGTTACCTGGCGCGCCGGCCCGACCGGCCGTGGTTGTGGATCCCGACCGGGATGCTGATCGGCGGCGCGGTCGGGAACCTGATCGACCGGCTCGCCCACGGCGCCGTCACCGACTTCATCAAGCTGCCGCTGTGGCCGGCGTTCAACGTCTCTGACATGTCCATCACCTTCGGGGTCCTGGTGCTGCTGTGGGTGCTCGAGGGGCCGCGGCAGCGTGAGCGATGAACCGTTCGAGGTGCCGGCGGAGGCGGCGGGCACGCGGCTCGACCGCTTTCTCGCCGGCCCGCTCGGCTCGCGCGCTCGCGCTCAGGCGCTGATCGACGCAGACCAGGTGCGGGTGGACGGGCGGATCCGTCCCAAGCGCTACCTGGTCGCAGGCGGGTGAGCGCGTCGAGGTCGACGAACGCGATCCGCCTCCCGCCGAGCCGGGCGTCTCCGACGCGACGTTCGAGGTCGCCTACGAGGACGAGCACCTGCTCGTCGTGGACAAGCCCGCGGGCGTGGTCGTGCACCCGGCGCGCGGGCACTGGACCGGCACGCTGGCGCAGGCGCTGGCCGGACGCGGCGCCGGCGGCGAGGAAGCCTGGCGCGCCGGGATCGTCCATCGGCTCGACCGCGACACCTCCGGGCTGCTCGTCGTGGCCAAGAGCGACGCCGTCCACACGCGCGCTCAAGGCCGAGCTCGCCGCGCGCGCGGGTCCGGCGCGAGTACCTGGCGCTCGTGGACGGCCACCCGTCCGCGCGCGACCGGCACGATCGACGCGCCGATCGGGCGCCACCGCCGCGACCGGGTGCTGATGTCGATCGACACCGATGCGCCGCGCGAGGCGCGGACGCACTTCGAGATCGAGCGGCTGCTGGCCGCGGGCGGCGCTGCTGCGGGTGACGCTCGAGACAGGGCGGACGCATCAGATCCGCGTCCACCTGGCCGCGATCGGGCTGCCCGGTGTGCGGAGATCCTCAGTACGGCGTGACGGGCCGCTACGGGCTGCAGCGGCAGTTCCTGCACGCCGCGCGGCTGGCCTTCGAGCATCCGGTCACGCACGAGCCGATCGACGTGAGCTCGCCGCTGCCGGCGGACCTGGTGGCGGCGCTCGCCGCCGCGGCCGCGGCGGAGTAAATGCGACGGGGCGGCCCGTCCACAGCCGCCCCGTCGACTGTCGCGAACCGAGCCACCGGAGGTAGGGGAAGGGAGGTTCGGTCCGCACGAGTCGTCGCCGAGGTAGGGGAAGGACGACGACCCGCTACACAGCAAAACGTACCGCGTTTACCAAACTTGCGTAAACTGAGGTTGGAAAGAAGTCGTCCTTCGACCCCGCCTGCGCGGATCGCGGCCCTGCCTCTCATCCGAGAGGTTCGCGAGCTCCCGCCGGCGGGCTTTGTACAGACAGACGGGTGATACCACCCGTCAATCCCCAGGATCCAAAAAGGGAGCAGTACCGTGGCTCAAGTTGGAATCAGGGAGCTGCTGGAGGCCGGCGTGCACTTCGGCCACCAGACGCGCCGCTGGAACCCCAAGATGCGCCGCTTCATCTTCGGTGAGCGGGACGGCATCTACATCATCGATCTCCTCCAGACCGAGGCGCTGCTGGAGAACGCGCGGCGCTTCGCCTCGGAGGTGGCCCGCCGTGGTGGGATCGTGCTGTTCGTCGGGACCAAGAAGCAGGCCCGCGACGCGATCAAGGAGAGCGCCGAGGCGGCCGACATGCCCTACGTCAACAACCGGTGGCTCGGCGGCCTGTTGACGAACTTCCAGACGATCTCGCTGCGGATCCGCCGGCTGCACGACCTCGAGCGCTACGAGACGGAGGGCCAGCTCCAGCTCCTGCCCGACGCGCGAGCGGATGGCCGCGCTCGCCGACCTGGCGAAGCTCCGCGCCAACCTCGGGGGCGTCAAGAACATGCAGCGCGTGCCCGACGCGGTGTTCGTGATCGATCTGAAGACCGAGGCGATCGCGGTACGCGAGGCGCAGCGTCTGCGCATCCCGATCATCGGCCTGGTCGACACCAACTGCGATCCCGACGGGATCGACTACGTGATCCCCGGCAACGACGACGCGATTCGCTCCTGCGCCGCGATCACGAAGGCGATCGGAGAGGTCGTCTCCCAGGGTCACAACGTCTTCCGGGCCGAGGAGGAGCAGGCTCGGCTCGAGCGCGAGCGGCGCGAGGCCGAGGAGCGGGCGCGGCAGGAGGCCGAGCAGCGCGCCCGGCAGGAGGCCGAGGAGCAGGCCCGCCGCGAGGCCGCGGAGGCCGAGGAGCGGGCGCGCCAGGAGGCCGCCGAGGCCGAGGAGCGGGCGCGCCAGGAGGAGCAGCAGGCTGCCGCGCCGGCGGCCGAGCAGGCTCCCGCGCCCCAGGAAGCCCAGCCGGCTGCGGAGGCTCCGCCGGCCGAAGAGGCCCACCGGCCGAAGAGGCTCCTGCTGAAGTCGCCACAGAGGAGCCGGCCGCCGCCGAGGCGCCGCCGCCGGCCGAGGAGGAGGCGCAGCCGTCCGAATCCGGGCCCGCCGCCGAGACGACCGCAGAGGAGCAGGTATGAGCGAGTTCTCCGCTCAGGACGTCAAGGCGCTGCGCGACCGCACCGGTGCGGGCTTCATGGACTGCCGCAACGCGCTGACCGAGTCGGGCGGCGACGTCGAGCGCGCCGTCGAGATCCTCCGCGCGCGGGGCCAGGCCCAGGCCGCCAAGCGCGCCGGCGCGGAGGCGGGCGAGGGAGTGGTCCAGAGCTACATCCACGCGGGCAACAAGATCGGCGTCATCGTCGAGGTCGACTGCCAGACCGACTTCGTGGCCCGGAACGAGAAGTTCGTGGAGTTCGCGCGCGACGTGGCCCTCCACATCGCGGCGGCGAACCCACTCGCCGTGTCCGAGGCCGACGTCCCGGCCGAGGACCGCGAGCGCGAGGAGCGGATCGCCACCGAGCAGGCGGCCGACCGACCCGAGAACGTCCGCGAGCGGATCGTCACGGGCAAGGTCGACAAGTGGCTCGACGAGGTCGTGCTCCTGCGTCAGAAGCACGTCAACGAGGACAAGTACGGCGGCAAGACGATCGAGGAGATCCGGACCGACCTCGCCAGCGAGACCCGCGAGAACATCGTCATCCGCCGCTTCGCCCGCTTCGCCGTCGGCGGCTGAGGCGCCGGTGGCCGTCGCCTCCTCTGACGGGGCGCCCGCGTTCAAGCGCGTCCTGCTGAAGCTCTCGGGCGAGGCGCTGATGGGCGACCTCGAATACGGCACCGATCCCGAGCGCGTGCAGGCGATCGCGGCCAACATCGCGGCCGTGCACCGGCGCGGGGTCGAGGTGGCGATCGTGGTCGGCGGAGGCAACATCTATCGCGGCCTCGCCGCGGCGGCCCGGGGGATGGACCGGGCCACCGGCGACTACATGGGAATGCTCGCGACCGTGCTCAACGGCCTCGCGCTCCAGGACGCGCTCGAGAAGCTCGACGTCCCCACCCGCGTGCAGTCGGCGATCACGATCTCGGAGGTCGCCGAGCCGTACATCCGGCGCCGCGCGATGCGCCACCTGGAGAAGGGCCGGATCGTGATCTTCGCCGCCGGCACCGGCAACCCGTTCTTCACCACCGACACGGCGGCGGCACTCCGCGCCGCGGAGCTCCACGCCGAGGTGATCCTGATGGCCAAGAACGGCGTCGAGGGCGTCTACACCGCCGATCCCGCGGTTGACCCCGGCGCCGAGTTCATCCCCGAGATCACCCACCGCGACGCTCTCACGCGCGGCCTCCAGGTGATGGACTCGACCGCGTTCGCCCTGTGCATGGACAACGGACTGCCGATCGTCGTGTTCAACATGGCCGACAGCCGCAATATCGACAAAATAGTCTCCGGTGAACGCGTGGGAACCCTGGTGAGAACGTGAGGGGGTCGGCGGATGAGCTGAGATGACCAACGAGCTGATCGCCGACGCGCGCGAGCGCATGGCCAAGTCCGTCGAGGCGATCAGGCACGAATTCGGCTCGGTTCGCACGGGCCGGGCCAGCCCGGCTCTGCTCGACCGGATCTCGGTCGACTACTACGGCGCCACCACGCCGCTCAAGCAGCTCGCCACGATCACCGCGCCCGAGGCGCGGCTGCTCACGGTCCAGCCGTACGACAAGAGCTCGATCAAGGCGATCGAGCGGGCGATCATGGAGTCCGACGTCGGGTTGACGCCCAACAACGACGGCAACCTGATCCGCCTGTCGGTGCCCGAGCTGACCGAGGAGCGCCGCAAGCAGCTGGTGAAGGTGGTGCGCCACATCGCCGAGGAGGGCCGGATCGCCATCCGGAACGTACGGCGCGACGTGATGCACGATCTGCGCGAGCTCAAGGAGGCCGGCGAGGCGGGCTCCGACGACGAGCACCGAGCGGAGGTCGAGCTGCAGAAGGTCACCGACGCCCGGATCGCCGATCTGGACGAGCTGCTGAAGAGCAAGGAAGCCGAGATCCTGGAGGTGTAGGTTGGCCGACGCCCGAGGGGCCGACGCCGGCGAGGTCGCCGCCGACGGGCTCGGTGCCGAGTTCGAACGACGAGCTCGCGCGCCCGCGCTACGTCGCGATCATCACCGACGGCAACGGCCGCTGGGCCCAGGCCCGCGGCCTGCCCGCGATCGCCGGCCACGAGGCCGGCGCCGACACGGTCAAGGCACGGCTACGCGATGCCGTGGATCTCGGGATCCAGGAGCTGACCGTGTTCTCGTTCTCGACCGAGAACTGGCGGCGCTCCGACGAGGAGGTGTCCGGCCTGATGGCGATGCTCGGCCGGCGGATCGAGTTCGAGACGCCCGAGCTCCACGACGAGGGCGTGCGCATGCGCTTCATCGGCCGGCGCAGCCCGCCCGTGCCGCCGCACCTGATCGAGCGGATGAGGTGGGCCGAGGAGCTGACCGGCGCCAACACCCGGATCACCCTGTTCGTCGCCTTCAACTACGGCGGCCGGGCGGAGATCGTGGACGCGGCGCGAACCTTTACCGGTGGCGACGAAGACGCCTTCCGCGCCCACCTCTACGCCCCTGAGATGCACGACCCCGATCTGATAATCCGCACGAGCGGCGAGCAGCGGATCTCCAACTATCTGCTGTGGCAGGGCGCCTACTCCGAGTACGTGTTCCGCGACGAGCTGTGGCCCGACTTCACGCGTGAGGCACTCGAGCAGAGCCTGGCCGAATTCGCCGCGCGCAGGCGGCGCTTCGGGGGGCGCTAGCGGATGCCGTCCGGCCGCAGGCCGGCGCGTGGAGGCGGCTCGCGCAGCGGGCGGGGGCGAGGGCGCGAGGAGCCCGGCATCCGCAGGGGCGCGGGACGGCGGTATGCGGAGCGCGAGCGGGAGCGCTCGGGCGAGCCGCGCGAGCGAGGCCGCGGCTCGGATCTCCTGGCCCGGATCGCGATCGGCGTGCCGGCCGCGGTCGTGGCGATCCTGTTCGTCGACCTGGGCGGCCTGCCCTGGGCGCTCTTCATGATCGCCCTGGGCTGGCTGTGCCTGCACGAGCTCTACCGGATGCTCGCGCGCTGGCGCCCGGTGGTGGTGGTGGGGTTCGCGGCGCTGGCCGGGATGGTCCTGGCCGCGCGCTACGGCTCCGAGCGCCGCGTGCTGGAGGTGGCGGCAGGGGCGCTGCCGGTGGTGTTCCTGTTCGCGATCGGACGTTCCTCCCCGCGAAGCTCCCGCCCGGCGGCGGGGGTGACGGTGGCGATCGCCGGGACGCTGCTCGGGATCTACTGGATCGGCTTCGCCTTTGCCCACGCGGTGCTCCTGCGCCAGCTTCCGCACGGGAACGCGATCATCATCGACGTCCTGGTCGGCACCTTCCTCGGCGACACCGGGGCCTATCTGGGCGGCCGGCTGTTCGGGCGCCGGCCGCTGGCCCCGACGCTGTCGCCGAACAAGACGGTCGAGGGCCTGTTCTGCGGGATGCTGGTGGCGATCGTCTCGGTGGTCCTGGCCGGGCTCTACCAGACCTGGCTCACCTCCGGCGACGCGCTGCTGCTGGGCGCGGCGGTGGCGGTGATCGCGCCGATCGGCGACCTGTTCGAGTCCGCGCTCAAGCGCGACAACGGGATCAAGGACACGGGCGGGGCGTTCGGGGCGCACGGTGGCGCGCTCGACCGACTCGACGCGGTGAGCTTCACGATCGTGGTCGGCTACTACATCTGGATCGCGGTCATGCACTGAATCGGGTGATGCCATTTGATCGCGCTGAGCGCCAACGAATGGCTTCACCCGAAACGGGGTGCCTACAATCGCCGGCGATGCCACGCCGCCTGGCCATCCTCGGCTGCACCGGATCGATCGGCCTCCAGGCGCTCGACGTCGTCGAGCACTCCGGCGGCGAGCTCGAGGTGGTGGCGCTCGCCGCCAGCACGGACTGGGAGGCGCTTCTGGGGCAGGCCCGGCGCTACCGTCCGCGCCGGATCGCCCTGGCCGACCCCCACGCCGCCGCACGCGCCGGCGAAGGCTGGACCGAGGGCGAGATCCTGTCCGGTCCTGAGGGCCTGGTCCGGCTGATCACCGAGTGCGAGTGCGACATGGTCCTGAACGCGATCGTCGGCTCGGCCGGGCTCGTGCCCACCGTGGCCGCGCTGGGCGAGGGGGTCGACCTGGCCCTGGCCAACAAGGAGTCCCTGGTCGTGGGGGGCGAGCTCGTGACCCAGCTGGCCGAGGCCACGGGCGCGTCGATCATCCCCGTGGACTCCGAGCACGCGGCGCTTCACCAGCTGCTGGCGGGGGAGGGCGCGGGCACCGTCGACCGGCTGGTCCTCACCGCCTCGGGCGGGCCCTTCCGGGGCAGGACCGCCCAGGACCTTCAGGACGTGAGCGTGGAGCAGGCGCTCGCGCACCCCACCTGGGCCATGGGCGGGAAGATCACGATCGACTCGGCGACGCTCATGAACAAGGGGCTCGAGCTGATCGAGGCCCACTACCTGTTCGGCACGCCGTATGAGCAGATCGACGTGGTCGTCCACCCTCAGTCGATCATCCACAGCCTGATTCAGCTCTGTGACGGCGCGACGCTGGCCCACCTGGGATATCCGGACATGCGGGTTCCGATCTCCTACGCGCTCAACTATCCCCACCGGGCCGACGTGCCGGTGCGTCCGCTCGACCTGGTGGAGCTCGGGTCGATGACGTTCGAGGCGCCCGACGAGGACACCTTCCGCTGCCTGCGGCTCGCCCGCGAGGCGGCCCGCGCCGGCGGCACGGCGCCCTGCGTGATGAACGCGGCCAACGAGGTCGCGGTGCACGCGTTCCTGGGGAGCCGGATCCGCTTCCTCGACATCGCCGCGGTGATCGAGGAGACGCTGGGGGAGCTGCCGGGCGAGCGGGTCCATTCGTTCGACTCGCTGGCCGCGGCCGACGCCGAGGCGCGCCGGATCGCCGGCGAGCTTGTGGCGGAAAAAGCTCCTGCTTAGAGGCATAAAAGCCGGGCCTGACACACTGGACCGGTGTCCTATGTCCTCGCGTTCCTCGGCTTCGCGGCGCTGATCATCCTCCACGAGGCGGGCCACTTCGCGGCGGCCAAGGCGGTGGGGATGCGCGTGGAGCGCTTCTCGCTGTTCTTCGGGCCGCTGCTGGTGAAGTTCCGCCGCGGCGAGACCGACTACGGCATCGGGCCGATCCCGCTCGGGGGCTACGTGAAGATCACCGGGATGAACCCCCACGAGGACATCCCGCCCGAGGTGCTTCCGCGCGCCTATTACAACCAGAAGGTGTGGAAGCGGGTCGTGGTCATCCTCGCCGGGCCGGCCGTGAACCTGCTGATCGCGTTCTTCCTGATGCTGGCCATCTTCTGGTCGCAGGGCATCATCAAGACGAGCCACGGCCAGCCGGTGTACTCGCGCTCGGTGGCGACCGGCGAGCTGCAGGCGCCCGCCTCGCAGTACCTGAAGCCGGGTGACCAGATCGTCGCGGTCGACGGCAAGCGCGCCCTGAACGTCAACCAGATAACCAACGCGATCGCCAGCCACAAATGCGCCGGAAAGGCGACGGCGGGCTGCCGAGCGGCGAAGCCGGTCAAGCTCGAGGTGCGGCGCGGGGGCCGCCTCCTCACGTTCTCGATCTCCCCGCGCTACGACGCATCGGCCAAGCGGATGCGGCTCGGATTCGCGTTCGGCGCCGTGACCGAGACCCTCGGACCGGTGCGCGCCGCCGGCCAGAGCCTGTCCCAGATGTGGTACGTGACGCACACGACGGTCACGACGATCCTGAAGCTGTTCGAGCCGAAGGAGCGCCGCCAGCTGCACGGCGTGGTCGGCGGATTCAAGGTCACCCAGGAGCGCTTCGCCTTCGA
The DNA here is from genome assembly GCA_963710305.1 of uncultured Solirubrobacterales bacterium. Taxonomy (GTDB): domain Bacteria; phylum Actinomycetota; class Thermoleophilia; order Solirubrobacterales; family Solirubrobacteraceae; genus Palsa-465. The sequence goes on from CAVPZV010000014.1 coordinate 24,775, forward strand.
CGCGACCGACGCGCTCTACACGCTGGCGCTGATCTCGCTCTCGCTCGCGGTGATCAACCTGTTCCCATTCCTGCCCCTCGACGGCGGGCACGTGTTCTGGGCCGTGGCCGAGAAGGTCAGGCGGCGGCGGATCCCGTTTGCGGTCATGGAGCGCGCCGGCGCGGTCGGCTTCGCGCTGATCATGATCATCTTCGTGATCGGCTTGACGAACGACATCTCGACGCTCACCGGCCCGGGCTTCAACGTGCGATAGCTTTACGCCGCTGCCCAGGACGGAGTGGAGGCAAGGGATGGAGACGAGCACGATCACCTCGGCGCCGGCGCGCGCGCTCGACGCACCGACGCTGACCGAGGCGCTGCGGCGGACCGCGGCCACGTACGGGGACACCGTCGCCGTACGCACGCCCGACGACGCCGTCTCGTTGACCTGGACGGAGCTCCTCGCCCGGGTCGATGCGGTGGCGGGCGGGCTGGCGGGGCTCGGGATCCGCCGGGGCGACGCCGTGGCGATCATGCTCGGCAACCGCCCGGAGTTCCACATCGCCGACTTGGCCGCGGTCACTCTAGGGGCGACGCCGTTCTCGATCTACGTCACCTATCCGCCGGAGGAGATCCAGTATCTGTGCCGCGACTCCGGCGCCCGCGTGGCGATCGTCGAGCAGGCGTTCCTGCCCGCGATCCTCGAGGCGCGCCGCGGCCTCGATTCGCTCGAGCACGTCGTGGTGGTCGATGGCGAGGCGCCGGCGGACACGCTCTCGCTGGCCGAGGTGGAGGCTTCGGGAGCGGGCTTCGACGGCGCGGCGGCCGCGTCCGCAGTGGGGAGCGACGACCTCCTCACGCTGATCTACACCTCCGGCACCACCGGCCCACCCAAGGGGGTCCAGCTCTCGCATCGCAACGTGATGGTGGCGGTCCAGGGGACGGCGGAGATCATCGACCTGCAGCCGGGCTTCCGCGTGATCTCCTGGCTGCCGGCCGCGCACATCGCCGAGCGGATGGCGCACCACTACATCCCGATCGGGTACGCCGGCACGATCACCTGCTGCCCGAACCCGCGCGAGGTCGTCTCCTTCCTCCCGCAGGTCCGGCCGACCTGGTTCTTCGCGGTGCCGCGGATCTGGGAGAAGCTCAAAGCCGGGCTCGAGGCGATGCAGGCGGGCCTGCCCGAGGAGCAGCGCGCACCGGTGCAGGGCGCCCTCCGGGCGGCGATCGAGCGCGTGCGGCTGAGACAACGCGGGGAGCCCGTCCCGCCCGAGCTCGAGGCGAAGGTCGCCGAGGCCGACGAGCAGATCTTCTCGAAGCTGCGCGCGATCGCTGGGCCTCGACGAGGCGCTCTCGGTCAACGTGGGCGCGGCGCCCACGCCGGTCGAGGTGATCGAGTTCTTCCACGCCATCGGGATCGAGCTCGGAGAGCTGTGGGGGATGTCCGAGACCTGCGGGTACGGGACCTGCAACCGCCCGGGTGCGGTCAGGATCGGCACGGTCGGGCCGGCCGATCCCGGCACCGAGCTGAAGCTCGCCGAGGACGGCGAGGTGCTGATCCGCGGGGAATTCGTGATGCGTGGCTATCGCAACAACCCGGAGGGTACGGCCGAGGCGATCGACGCGGACGGGTGGCTGCACACCGGCGATATCGGCCAGATCGACGAGGACGGCCACCTCCGGATCGTCGACCGCAAGAAGGAGCTCATCATCAACGCGGCGGGCAAGAACATGTCGCCCGCCAACATCGAGGCGCGGATCAAATCCTCGAGCCCGCTGATCGGGCAGGCGGTTTGCATCGGCGACGCCCGGCCGTACAACACCGCTCTGATCGTGCTCGACTCCGACTTCGCGCCGCAGTGGGCGGCCCGGCACGGGATGGCGGACAAGGCGCTCGAGGAGCTGGCGCGCGAGCCGGAGATGATCGCCGCGGTTCAGGCGGGGATCGACGAGGCCAACGCACATCTCGCGCGCGTCGAGCAGATCAAGCGGTTCACGATCATCGCCGGCGACTGGCTGCCCGGGGGCGATGAGCTGACGCCGACGATGAAGCTCAAGCGCCGGCCGATCGCGGCCAAGTACGGCGACGAGATCGAGTCGATGTACGCGGCTACTTGATCGTGACCTGAACGGTCCGGCTGTCCACGACGTCGCCCGCGCCGGCGCTGCTGCCGAGCAGCGGGTCGGTGTTCGTGCCGGTGCCGTCGCTGCTGGTGGTCGGGGTGGTCGGGGAGCCGGCGAAGTTGCCCAGCAGCGGATCGGCCGCCGGGTAGCGCCAGGCGAGCCTGACCGTGCCGCTGGATGGGAACTTCACCCGCACGTCGAAGTAGCAGTTGCCCTTGACCGTGATGGTGCGCAGTGCGCTGTAGGACGCGCTCCCCTTGGGCTCGAACTGGATCTCGGCCGTCTGCGGTGCTCCGGTGTCGGCGAACGCGAAGGTGGCCGGCCGGACGCAGCCCCACACCTCGAGCGTGTGCCCCTGCGTGGTCGAGGACACCGGGAGGTACAGCGGCAGCCGCCAGGCGCTGTAGGTCGGCTTGGGCTGGCCGGTGTAGGTGAACAGGCCCGCGGACCAGAACTCGTACGGTCCGGACTTGGGCGGGGGAAGGTCCTGCAGGATGAACTGGGCGAAGCTGCGAATCCTGGGATTGCGCCACGAGATGTACTCGGCCCAGTTGAGGTAATAGGAGGCGGTCGTCGTCGACACGAACGGCGCGGAGTGGTTCGGCGGGTTCGTGATGTAGCCGAACTCGGTGTTGTAGAAGTTGAGGTGCTTGGAGGGGCCGTAGGCGCGCATGATCGCGTCGACTGCGCGCTGGAAGTGGGGGAGGTCGGGGAAGCCCGCGTAGTCGGGGTCGTGCTGCGGATCGCTGTTCGGCGGATACCACCGTGCCCACAGGTGCAGCGCCAGCCCCGAGGCCTGGAACAGCGCCGGATGCTGCGCGCGGAAGCGCCGCGATCCGGAGGATGTGGATGGACAGCCGCGCTCGGTGGCGGAGAGGCCGCGGAGCTGGTGGAAGCGCGAATCGACGCAGTACAGCGCCTCCATGAAGATCAGCGGCTTCATCGCCGCGAACACGCCGAAGTTGACGCTGCCGCGCGGCCCGAGATCGCCGAACAGGATCGTGTCGTTGCCGTGCCCGGTGGCGTGCAGCGCGCTCCAGGCGGAGTCGAGCAGAGCGCGGTACAAACGCCCGCTGTTCTGCACCTTCAGATTGCCGAGAACGCCCTGAGGCGCCAGCGAGTAGCCGAGGTTCGGCTCGCTCCACACCGACCAGTTCGAGACCCGTGGCAGCGGCGTCTTCTGACCTTTGGGGATGAAGTGACCGCTGTAGCGGGTCGCCACCGCACGGACGAACTGCTTGAAGGCGCTGGCCGACGGCTCCCAGTTCCAGTACGGCTTGTTGCGCGGCGCACCGGTTCCGGTGGCCCAGATCGGCGCGCCTTCACCCAGGTCGAAGTTGACGCTCATCCCGTCGGCCGCCGCGTCGCGCACGATCGTGTCGTAGATCTGCCAGTTGCGGCCCGGATAGGAACGGGGGTCGGACGCGTTGAAGCCGCGCGGAGCCTTCCGCTGCTTCGGGTTCGGCGCCACCTGATCCCAGCGCATGGCGACCTTCACCACGCCGGCGCCGGCGAGCCGCATCTGCTCGAGCGTGCCGACAGGGTTGCCCATGAGGTGCGGGTCGTCCTGGAACATCGACTGCATCGTGCCCGCCGCCCGCGCGCCCGCGGCGGCAGCGAGCCACATCGGCAGGACGAGGGCGAGGGCGATCGCGAGGCGTCTGAGGCTCAGTGGCATTGGTGCACGAAACAGGTGGGTCGGGAAGGAGTTGCGCGAGCGCAGCCGGCTACCCGATCTTGACCGCGACCGTCCGGCTGAACACCGTCGGGCCGTGCGGGTACCTCCAGGCCAGGCGGACCGTGCCGCTGCCCGGGAAGGTCACTCGCGTGTCGAAGTAGCCGTAGGCATCGTCGATAACGACGTTCCTGAGCGTACGGAAGTTCCCGTCCGAGCTGCCGCGGAACTGGAGCTGGGCGGTCTGCGTGAGCCCGGTTCCCTGTCGGGCGTAGCGCGCGGGACGCACGCCTCCCCATACCTCCAGGGCCTGGCCGTGCGAGCCGGTCGTCCGGGGGAGGAAGAGCGGCAGGCGGAAGGCGTCGTACACGGCCTTGGGCGATCCGTCCGCGAACCTCAGCCCGGTGGCGAAGTTGCCGGCGGGCGGATCGGTGAGCAGGTACTGATCGAACGACGCGATCCGCGGATCTCGCCAGCTGATGTACTCGGACCAGTTCAGGTACTCCGCCGCGAGCCTTGGGTCGATCGCGCGGGAAATCGTCTCCGGAGGGTTCGTCTGGTAGCCGAACTCGGTGTCGTAGATCTGCAGGTGCTTGGTCTGCCCGTAGGCCTGTTCGGCGCGGTCGAGCGTGGTCTCGAGGTTCCCCAGCGAGGCTAGGTCGGCGTAGTCGGGCTCATCAGGGGTGGCGACGTTGGGCGGCACGCCACCCGACGGATACGGGTGGACGGCCACGCCGGCCGCGGCGAACAGGCCGGGATTGTCCTTGGCGAAGGCCGCGGAACCGGCGGCGGTGCTGGGACAGCCGCGTGCGGCCGCCGCGGTGCCCCGGAGCGGATGGAAGGAGCTGTCGACGCAGTAGAGCGCGCGCACGAAGCGCAGCGGGACCATCCCGGAGAAATTGCCCGGCTGATCGCCGATCGTGATGCCGCGCGGCGCGAGCTCGCCGATCAGGACGGTGTCGTGGCCGTGGCCGGTCGCGCGCAGCGCGGTCCAGGCGGCGTCGACCAGCTCGCGGTAGTAGCGCGGAGAGACCTCGATCTTCGAGTGGTCGATCGCCTGGGGCGCGAGCTGCTGGCCGTAGTTGGGCTCATTCCAGATCGACCAGAAGCTGATGCGCGGCAGCGGCGTGGAGGAGCCTGCGGGCTTGTAGGACCCGCTGTAGCGCGTGGCCACGGCGTGGACGAACTCCCCGTAGTGGCCGGCGGAGGGCTCCCAGACCCCGGGGGGGCCGCTCGGCTGCCCCGGTCCCTCGGCCCACTGCGGTGCGCCACCCTCGAGCGTGATGTCCACGCCGATGCCCCGCGCCGCGGCCGCCCTGACGATCGCGTCGTAGGGCGCCCAGGTGGATTGGGGGTACGAGGCGGGCGCGTTCGCGTCGAATGGCGGCTGCGTGTGGGCCTGCGGATCGAGCGTCAGCGAGCTCCACGGCATGAACACCCGCACGTCATCCACGCCGAGCCTGCGCAGGAGGTCGAGCGTCGGGCCCGGATCGGAGAGCAGCTGACCCTGCGCCTCGAACATCGTTCGCATCGGCGCGCGGCGGTCGGGCACGGCGTGCGAAGAGGCCGAGCCACAGCCGGCCGCGAGCAGCGCGATCGCGGCCAGGGGCGCCCACAGGCGGAGCTTGTCGGTCAGAGAAAGCAAAGCGGACGACAATAACGACGACGTTGGCGGCGGCTGGATGTAGCGCTCAGCTGCCGGTCCTGCGAGACGCCGCGCCTAGAATCCCGGCACATGCTGTTCTCGGCACTTGCCGAGCGCGTCCCGCTGGCGGAAGTGAAGCAGACGCGGCGGTCAAGCTGGTCTGCGCCCGATCCGTGGATCCTGACCGCCCTGGTGCTCGTCGGGGCGGCGCTCCGGTTCTCCACGATCGCCTCCCAGAGCTACTGGTTCGACGAGGCGCAGGCGGCTCACGAGCTGAGCCTTTCGCTCGGCGCGATGTTCCACTCGATGATCGTGCACGAGACCAATCCGCCCCTGTACTTCGTGCTCGGGTGGGTGTGGGTCAAGGTGCTCGGGAACGGCGAGGCGGCTCTGCGGTCGCTGTCGGCGCTCGCCGGGTGCGCCGTGATCCCGATCGCCTATCTGTGCGGGCGTGAGCTCGTCTCACGCCGCGCCGGGCTCGTCGCGGCGGCGTTCGCGACCGTGAACCCGTTCATGATCTGGTACTCGCAGGAGGCGCGCGAGTACATGCTCCTGGCGGCTCTGTGCGGGCTGTCGCTGCTCTTCTTCGCGCGGGCGCTGCGCGAGCCGACGCGTCGTCGTCTCGGCTGGTGGGCGCTTGTTCTCGGCCCTCGCCGTGCTCACCCACTCGTTCGCCGTTTTCCTCATCGCGCCCGAGGCGGTGTGGCTGATCTACGTCGCGCGCAGCCGGGCGAGCGTGGTGGCGGCCGGCGTGGTGGCAGCCGTCCAGGCCGCGCTCCTGCCCTTCCTGCTCACTCACGCGACGACGTCGCTGCTCGGCTTCATCGAGGCGACGCCGCTGTCGATGCGGATCCGGCAGGTCCCGGTGGCGTTCGGGATGGGGACGCTGTACCAGAGCTCGCTCGTCAACTATGGCCTGCTGGCGGCGGCGGTGCTCGCGGTGGCGCTGATCCTGCTGCTCGTCGCCGGCGCGACCCGGGAGGAGCTGCGCGGGGCGGGCGTGCTCGCTGTGCTCACCGCGTGCGTCCTGCTCGTCCCGCTCGTGGTGGCGCTCGCCGGGAAGGACTACTACATCCCACGGGCGCTGATGCCGGCGTGGATTCCGCTGGCGGTGCTGATCGGCGCAGCCTGCACCGCGCGCCGAGCTCGCCTGCCTGGTGCTGCTGCTCGCCGCGGTGCTGCTCGGCGCCTTCATCTACGCCCAGGTCCGCGTTCAGAGCGATTCTGTCTATCAGCGGGCGAATTGGCGGGGCGTGGCCGCGGCGCTCGGCCGCTCCTCGACCCCGCGGGCGGTCGTTCTCTACGACTCCCTGGGGACCGACCCGCTGACGTTCTACCTGCCACGGGTGCCGTGGGCGCAGGGCCGCGGGCCCGTCACCGTGGGCGAGGTGGACGTCGTCGGGAGCACCTGGCAGCACGCCGCGAGCAGATCCGGCGCGCGCCTGATCGCCACCAAGACGGTCGATGGCTACCGGGTGGCGCGCTTCGCGCTCGCGTCGCCCTGGCGCCTCACGCCACCCGAAATCGGCGTGCGCGCGACGTCGCTGCTCGGGCCGGCGCCGGCTTCCGTGGCCGTGCTCGTGCAGCAGGCCTAACGCCGAAAAAACCCACCTACACCTAAGCTTCGCCGTCGCCATGCGACGAGCGCTCACCTGGATCGGGCTCGCGGGGGCGCTCGCGGTGAGCGCGACCGCCGCGCTGGCCACCCCTGCGCTGGCCGCCGGCCAGGCACCGCCGGTCTCCGACTGCAACGCTCACGGCCGGCTCACCCAGACCTACACGCCGAAGCAGCTGCAGACCGCGCTCAGCACGATGCCGGCGGACATCAAGGAGTACACCGACTGCTACGACGTGATCCAGCGGGCGTTGGTGGCGGATGTCGGCGGCCACCACGTGGGCGGCTCGAACGACTCCTCGAGCTCGGGCGGCTCGTTCCTGCCCACGCCGGTGATCGTGGTCATCGTCGTGCTGGCGCTGGCGGCCGCGACGTTCGGCGGGCTGGCTCTGCGCCGGCGCTCCAGCGGTGGAGGAGGAGCAGACGGACCTTGAGCTCCGCCGCCGCGTGCCGGGCGGCGGAGCTCGGTCCCCTGCCTCAGTGGATCGAGATGCCCTGCGACCGGCTGGTGTTCCCGTTCCACAGGGTGCGCACGGCGCCGCTGCCCGGGAACGTCATGTGGACGTCGAAGTAGCCCCGGGGGTTGGTGATCGTCACGGTCTTGAGCGTGGTGAACGCGCCCTTGCCCTGCTGGAACTGGATCTGGACCTTCTGACCCGGACCGGCGAAGTGCGCCGGGCGGACGTCGCCCCACACCTCGAGCGAGTGACCGCGCTTGGCTGAGGTCGAGGGCAGCCACAGCGGCATCCGGAAGGCATCGAAGCTGAGCTTGTGCGTTCCGTTCGGCAACTCCAGCCCGCTGGCGAAGATCCCGGTGGAGGGGTCGTGCAGCAGGTACTGGTCGAAGGTGGCGATGCCGGGCTGGCGCCAGCTCAGGTACTCGGCCCAGTTGATCCAGGCGGCCTGCGTGGCCTGGCTCACGCCGACGTGGTCGGGCGGACGCGTCCGGTAGCCGTACTCGGTGTTCCAGATCGGGAAGTGCTTGCGCGACCCGTAGATCGCCGTTCAGCCGGTTGAGCGTGACGCCGAGCCGGTGGACCTCGGGCAGGTCGGCGTAGTTCGGGTCGCTGCGGCCGCCGCCGTAGTAGTTCGTCGCCACGTTGGGCGCGACCGGGTGGCCCTGGAGGGTGTAGACGTGGGCGGCGAGCCCGCTGGCCTGGAACAGCGCAGCGTTGCTGGCGCGGAACTTCCGCGAGGCCGCGGCCGTGGTCGGGCATCCCACCGCCCGGGCGGCCGAGCCGCGGAGCTCCCGGTAGCGGGAGTCGACGCAATAGAGCGCGCGCAGGAACGTCAGCGGCTTGGTGCCGCCGTAGGTCCCGGGCACGCCGTTGCTGCCTCGGGGCGCGGTCTCGCCGATGACGATCGTGTCCCGCCGGATCGTGTGGCTGGTGCCGGCGAGCGAGCCCCAGGCCGCGGCGAGCAGACCGCGGTACTCACCGGCGGAGAGCACCTCGGAGCCGTTGCCGTTGGTCTGAGGGGAGAGCCCGACGAAGTAGTTCGGCTCGTTCCAGATCGACCACTCACTCACCCGCGGCAGCGCGGTCGAGGCGCCCTGCGGCTTGTAGGAGCCGCTGTAGCGCGTGCCGACGGCCCTGACGAACTGGCCGAAGGCCGTGGCCGAAGGCTCCCACCATCCGGCGGTGCCGCTCGCCGGATGCGGGCCCGAGCGCCCACCGCGGCGCGGGGCCGGTCAGGGTGAAGTAGACCTGGATCCCGTCGGCCTGGGCGTAGCGCACGATGTTGTCGTACGGAGCCCAGTTCGCGGCGGGGTAGGAGGCCGGATTGGCGCCGTTAGCAGGCTTCTTGTTGGTCGCGATCGTGTCCCACGTCAGGTTGACGCGGATCTTGTCGACCCCCAGGTTGCGGAAGATTTGCATCGTCCCGACCGGGTCGGCCTTCAGCTGGGAGTCGTCCTGGATGATCGACTGCTGCGTGCCGGAGGCGAGAGCAGGCGAGGCGTTCAGCGCGCCGGCGGTCGAGGACCAGCGCGAGGGGGAGCAGACGTATGGCTTTTCTTGGCATGTGTGATTGCAACCGGTCAGGGCGCTGGGAGTTGCGGGCTCTACACTGGCCCGCATGGCCTCGCAACGCCAGATTCACGTGGGGGGAGTGCCGATCGGGGGCGGAGCCCCGGTCGCCGTCCAGACTATGACGAAAACCGAGACGGCGGACCTCAGCGCCACCATGGACCAGATCCGGCGGGTCGCCGAGGCCGGCGCCGACATCGTCCGCTGCGCGGTGCCGCGCGAGAAGGACGTCGAGGCCCTGAAGACGATCGTGCGCGAGTCGCCGATCCCGGTGATCGCGGACATCCACTTCAACTACACGCTCGCGCTCAAGGCACTCGACGCCGGCGCCCACTGCGTGCGCCTGAACCCCGGCAACATCGGCGGCCCGGACAAGGTCGCGGCGCGTGGCCGAGCGGGCAGGCGAGCTGGGCACGCCGCTGCGCATCGGGGTCAACTCGGGTTCGCTGCCCGCCCACCTGCGCGAGCTCGAGTTCGAGAACCCGGTCGAGGCGCTCGTCACCGCCGCGGTCGAGTTCGTCGAGCTGATGGAGCGGCTCGAGTTCACCAACTTCAAGGTTTCGATGAAGTCGACCAGCGTGCCCAACACGATCGCGTCCAACCGGATGCTGGCCGAGCGGATCCCGTACCCGCTGCACCTGGGGATCACCGAGGCGGGGACCAAGTGGTCGGGTTCGCTGAAGTCGGCCGTGGGCCTCGGGACGCTCCTGGCCGACGGCGTCGGCGACACCATCCGCATCTCGCTCTCGACCTTCCACGCCGAGGAGGAGGTCAAGGTCGCCTGGGAGATCCTCAAGGCCCTGAAGCTGCGCGAGCGCGGCCCGGTGCTGATCGCGTGCCCGACCTGCGGACGGCTCCAGTTCGACATGGACTCGGTGGTGTCGGAGGTCGAGGAGCGCCTCACGCAATACGACGACCCGATCGAGGTCTCGATCCTCGGCTGCGCGGTCAACGGGATCGGCGAGGCGCGCCACGCCGACTTCGGGATCACCGGCGCCAAGGACATGGGGATGATCTACTCGCGGGGCGAGCCGCTCAAGAAGGTCCCCACCGAGCGCCTGGTCGACGAGCTGTTCGCGGAGATCGACCGCTACTACGCCGCCGGCAAGCGCGTGATGCGCGACGAGGCCGACGCCGCCGAGGCCCGGGCGTGGCTGGCTGACAACGAGGACGCCAGCGCGATGACCCCCGAGCGGCTCGCCGCGCTCGAGGCGGCCGCGGCCGAGGTCGAGAACGGCGCGGCACGGCTGGACGAAGAGGCCTCGCCCGTGGCCGGCCGGCGATTCACACGAGCCTGATCCTTCCTCACGACGAGAAGGGGTCGGGACCGGCGGTCGTGCTGCTGCACGCGGGCGTGGCGGATCGGACGATGTGGAGCGAGCAGATCGATGCGCTGGCCGCGAGTGGGTATCGCGCGGTGGCGCCCGATCTCCCCGGCTTCGGCGAGGCACCGATGGGCGAGGAGCCGTGGTTCGACGTGCTCGCGACCATGGACTCACTCGAGATCGAGCGGGCGTCGGTCGTCGGCAACTCGTGGGGCGGCGGGGTGGCGCTCCGGGTCGCGGCGGTGGCGCCCGAGCGCGTGTCGGCACTCGTACTCGTCTCGGCGCGGCCGCTTGACGCGCCGGCATCCCCCGAGCTTCAAGGGGCTTGGGATGAGGAGCTGGCGGCGTTCGAGCGGGGCGATATCGATGAAGCGGTGCAGGCGGTGCTGAGAGCCTGGACGTTGCCGGACGCGCCGGCCGTCCGGGAGCGCGTGGCGGCCATGCAGCGGCGGACGCTCGAGCTCGAGCTGGGCCGGGCCCAAGCTGAGGAGGACGAAGCGCCCGATCCGCTGGACCCCTTCCCGACGGACCTCGCCGTCCCAACCCTCCTCTTGGTCGGTGGGCACGACATGAGCGACTTCATGCAAGCCGCCGAGCAGCTGGAGCGCATGCTGCCGCGGGCGCGCCTCGAGGTCATCGCCGGCGCGGGGCACCTGGCGCCGCTGGAGACGCCGGACGAGTTCCGCCGGCTGCTGTTCGAGTTCCTCGAGCGGCGGGCATAACCGCGTCCTCACGCGGCCAATCCCAACGCGGACGCGGTTGTGCTCGCTGAGCGGGCAGAAACGCGGCGCGGCGGGATTCAGTGTCGCGCGGACGTCGTTATGCCCGCAGGGTGGCGCGCGGCAGGGATGCCGCGCGCAATCGGCCCCACGGATAACCGCATCCGGCTTCTGGCCGCGCTTCGCTCCGCTTCTCGAGTCCAGGAAGCCGCTTCGCTCGCGCGGCAGTTACCGCCGCCGGACGTCCGGTCCGGCGCTATGACACCTTCTTGAACGCCCTCGGCCACCTTCGACCAGTTGACCACGTCCCACCACGCGTCGAGGTAGTCGGGCCGGCGGTTGTTGTACTTCAGGTAGTAGGCGTGCTCCCACACGTCGACGCCGAGCAGCGGCGTCTTCCCATCGCTGACCGGGTTGTCCTGGTTGGCGGAGGAGACGACGGCCAGGCCGGATCCGTCGTGGATCAGCCAGGCCCACCCGGAGCCGAAGCGCTTGACGCCGGCGTCCTTGAACTTGGCCTTGAAGTCGTCGAAGGACCCGAACGCGGACTCGATCGCCGAGGCCAGGTCGCCGTCGGGCTCGCCGCCACCGTCGGGGGACATCCACTCCCAGAACAGCGAGTGGTTGTAGTGGCCGCCGCCGTTGTTGCGCACCGCCGTGCGCTTGTCCTCCGGGACGTCGTTCAGATTCTTGAGCACTTCCTCGATCGGCTTGTCGGCGAAGATCGGTGCCGTCCAGGGCGTTGTTGACCTGCGTCACGTAGGCCTGGTGGTGCTTGTCGTGATGCAGGTGCATCGTCTCTTCGTCGATGGTCGGCTCGAGCGCGTTGTAGTCGTACGGCAGATCTGGCACTTCGTAGGCCATATCCCGGCTCCTTGTTCGATGGACGGGGTTCTTCTATCAGAACCGGCTGGGTCCACGGAAAAGCCCTACGCTTCGCCGTCACGTGACCCGCCTGTCGAGCTACTTCCTGCCCACCGAGCGCGACCCCCCGGCCGACGCCGAGGCGATCTCGCACAAGCTGATGGTCCGGGCGGGCCTGATCCGCCAGATCGGGTCGGGGCTGTGGAGCTGGCTGCCGGCGGGGTGGCGGGTGCACCAGCGGATCGTGCAGATCGTGCGCGAGGAGATGGACGCGATCGGCGGTCAGGAGATGCTGATGCCGGTGCTCCACCCGGCCGACGTGTGGCGGCGCACCGGGCGCTACGGCATCGACGAGCTGTTCAAGCTGAAGGACCGGCGCGGGGCCGACATGGTGCTGGCCATGACCCACGAGGAGATCGTCACCCTGCACGTCGCGGCCGCCGTGCGCTCCTACCGGGAGCTGCCGATGATCCTCTACCACTTCCAGACCAAGGAGCGCGACGAGCCCCGGCCGCGCGCCGGCGTGCTCCGGACCCGCGAGTTCATCATGAAGGACTCCTACACCTTCGATCGCGACGCCGAGGGCCTCGATGCCGCCTACGAGAAGCACGTCGGGGCGTACGCCCGGATGCTCGACCGGTGCGGGCTCGAGTGGTACCGGGTGCAGTCCGACGTGGGCATGATGGGCGGCTCGGGCGCGCACGAGTACATGGCCCCCTGCGCCGCCGGCGAGAACGAGGTGGCGCTCGCCGCGGGCTATGCGGCCAACGTCGAGGTCGCCTCGGCCGACCCCCAGCCGGTGGCGCTGCCCCCGGCGCTCGACGCGCCCGAGGAGGTCCACACCCCTGGGATGACCACGGTGGACCAGGTGGCCCGCGAGCTCGGAGTCGCTGCGGGCGCGCTGCTCAAGGCCTATCCGGTGATCCTCGACGGCGACGCGATGACGCTCGTGATCGTCCGCGGCGATCACCGCGTCAACGAGATCAAGCTGCGAAACGCGCTGCGCGCCGACTTCCGTCCGGCGCACCCCGACGAGGTCGCGGCGCGGCTCGGGCCGCCCGGGTTCATCGGCCCGGTCGGGACCGATCTGCGGATCGTGCTCGATCGCGGAGTCGAACCGGGCGGATACGTCACCGGGGCCAACAGGAGCGACTTCCACCTCCGCGGCGTGGAGCCGGGGCGGGACTTCGCGTTCGAGACCGTCGACGTCCGCAGCGTGGTGGCCGGCGACAGCGTCAATGGCGCGAGCATCCGCATCGAGCCGGCGATCGAGGTGGGGAACATCTTCAAGCTGGGAACCCGCTACACCGAGCCGCTCGACGCGAGCTACCTCGACGACACGGGCAAGGAGCGGCTGATCCTGATGGGCTCCTACGGCTTCGGACCGGCGCGCGCCGCCGCGGCCGCGGTCGAGCAGTACGCCGACGAGCAGGGCATCTCGTGGCCGCGGTCGATCGCCCCGTTCGACGTTCAGCTCGTGGGGCTCGGGAAGGCGGGCAGCGACGAGCGCGAGCTGGCCGAGCGCCTGTACGGCGAGCTGCTGGAGCGCGGCCTGCGGGTCCTCTACGACGACCGGGACGCCGGGCCCGGGGAGAAGTTCACCGACGCCGAGCTGCTCGGCTGCCCGGCGCGCATCACGGTGGGGCGCCGGAGCCTCGCCGCGGGCGAGCTCGAGGTGCAGGTCCGCCGGGGCCGCGAGACCCGGACGGTCCCCGTCGAGGGGGCGGCCGAGGCGATCGACGGGCTCTGGCAAAGCCTCCCCTGAGCGTGGCCCGGCGGATCACCAAGCGCCGGCTGTTCGGGATCGACCGCTCCGGTCCGCCGCCGTCGCAGACGCTGTCGGGACGGCCGCTCAACCCGTGGACGATCCCCAACGCCATCGGCTACCTGAGGCTGGCCGGGATCCCGGTGTTCCTGGTCGTGGCCCTGTCGAGCCGGAACGGGCACGACGCAGCTCGCCGTGGTCCTGTTCGCGGTGATCGGGTGGGCGGACTATCTCGACGGGTTCGCGGCGCGGCTGACCGGCCAGTACAGCCGGCTGGGCGCGTTGCTCGATCCGCTCGTCGACCGGCTGCTGGTCGTATCGGGGATGGTGGTGGCTTGGCGGTTCACGCTGCTGCCGCGCTGGGCGCTGGCCGTGGTGATCGCGCGCGAGCTGGTGATGCTGGTGATCAGCCGCTACGCGCTCAGCCGCGGGATCGACCTGAAGATCAACTGGCTGGGTCGCCTGGGGGTGGCGCCGATCATGGGCGCCCCGTTCTTCGCCATGGCCGACGTGCACTGGCTGGCCCTGGTAATGCTATATGTGGGCATGGCGTTCGGACTTGGGGCAACTTTTCTGTACATCGCGCGGGGAGCGCGGGAGCTGAAGGGCCGTTCTGAGGAAAATCGCAAAGCCTCAAGCTCAGATTGACCCTATGGGACCCGCAGGTATACTCGCACCCTCGGCAATTCCCGCTCGGCGGGAGGGAGGATCATGGACACGTTTCCCGACCTCGGCTCACTCACGGATCCTGAACTCAAGGAGCTCATCAAGCAGCTGACCGACGAGGAGATGGAGATCTCCTATAAGCGCCGGATCCTCCACGGGAAGATCGACATCCTGCGGGCGGAGCTCGTCAACCGCTTGCGCAAGAAGGATGAGAGCGGCGAGCTGGTGATCACCGGCGCCGACGTCCAGCAGCTGACCGACATCCTCTCCGGTCGCGTCCCCGCCGAGGACCCCGAGTAGCACCGGTCGGTGGCCCAGCATTGCCCCGAGTGCGGCTTCGCCAACGCCGACGGCGCGAACTACTGCCAGCGGTGCGGTGCCTTCCTCGCCCAGTCGGAGTCTTCGCCGAGCACCGCGACAGCGGCGTACAAGCCAGGTGAGACGGGCGACATCGAGGAGATTCAGCTCCCCGACGTCGCCGGACGGGGAGCTACGCTCGTGATCCGCGCGGGGGGCGGGCGCTCGGGCGAGACGTTCCTCATCAACGGCGATCGGCTCACGGTCGGGCGCCGGCCCGACAGCGACATCTTCCTCGACGACGTCACCGTCTCACGCGATCACGCGATCCTCGTCCGCCGCGGAAGCGACTACTACCTCGACGACTGCGGATCGCTGAACGGGACCTACGTGAACCGCCGGCGGATCGAGTCGCACCACTTGAGCGACGGCGACGAGCTCCAGGTCGGCAAGTACAAGCTCGCCTTCCTCACCGGCTGATGAGCGCCTCGGACATCAGCCCGGCGAGCGCCACCGTCACCGAGCCGGCCGAACCGGCCGGGGCGGCGCCCGAGCCCCCCCGCCAGAAGGCGGCCACGATCGGCACCGTGTGCAAGGCGCTGTCCCAGGAGTTCCCCGACATCTCGATCTCGAAGATCCGCTATCTCGAGGACCAGAAGCTTCTGACCCCGCGGCGGACCCAGGGCGGTTACCGGCTCTACACGCAGTCCGACATCCAGCGCCTGCGCACGATCCTCCGCCTCCAGCGCGACGAGTTCCTGCCCCTGCGCGTGATCCGCCAGGAGCTGGCCGGTGGACGGGCTGAGCGCGAGGTGGCGCCACCGCCGGCGGGAGACGGCCGCTCGCTGCGCCGGGCCAGCGTCTCCTCGCGCGATCCGGGCGCGCTGTACTCGCTCGAGGACGTGGTCGAGGAGACGGGCGCCGAGGCCGGGCTCGTCCGCGAGCTGGTCGACTTCGGCGTGATCAAGGGCGAGATGCGCGCCGGCGCGCGCTACTTCGACGAGACCGAGCGCGAGATCGTCCGTGCCGTCTCGGAGCTGGCCCGCTACGGCGTGGGCGGGCGCAACCTGCGCGTGTTCCGCAGCTCGGCCGATCGGGAGGCGCAGCTGCTCCAGAGCATCCTGGCGCCGGCGCTGCGCTCGCGCAATCCGGAACGGCGCAAGGAGGCGATCGAGGCGCTCGAGAACCTGGCCTCGGTCACCACCCATCTCAAGCACCTGCTGCTGATCCGCGATCTGCGCCAGATCGCCACGTAGCCGGTGCACTAGTGGCTTCGGACCTGTCCGAGTACGTCCGCGACATCCCGGACTTTCCGCGCCCCGGGATCGTGTTCAAGGACATCACGCCGCTGCTCCTCGATCCGGTGGCGCTCGACGCCGCGGTGGCGGGCCTCGAGGCGTACGCCGAGCCGCTCGGGGTCGAGTTGGTGGTCGCGGCCGAGGCGCGCGGGTTCATCCTCGGCGGAGCGCTGGCGCGCCAGCTCGGAGCCGGATTCGTGCCGGCGCGCAAGCCCGGCAAGCTCCCGTGGAACACGGTCAGCGAGGAGTACGCGCTCGAATACGGCATCGACGCGCTCGAGGTGCACGCCGACGCGCTGGCCGGCGGCGCCCGCGTGCTGGTTCACGACGACCTGCTGGCGACGGGCGGCACGGCCCGCGCCCTGTGCGAGCTCGTCTCGGGGCGGGGCGCCGAGGTGGTCGGGTGCGCGTTCCTGGTCGAGCTGAGCTTCCTGGGCGGCCGGGAGCGGCTGGCCCCGCACGACGTGTATGCGCTGATCGACTACTCGGCTTGAGTGCCGACGACCCGGCGCCAGCGCACGATCGAGGCCGACCCCAACCGGGTGTGGGAGCTGGTCGAGGATCCGCACCACATGCCGCGGTGGTGGCCCGGAGTGGAGCGCATGGAGCGAGTCGAGGACGACCGCTTCACCCAGGTCTTCTACACCAAGCGGCGCAAGCCGGTGCGCATGGATTTCCGCCTGCTGGCCTCGGAGCCTCGATCGCGCCGCGTATGGGAGCAGGACATCGCGGGGACACCGTTTGAGCGCGTGCTCGGCCAGGCGATCACCGAGGTACAGCTCGAGCCGGCCGGCGATGGTGGGACGCGGGTCACGATCGTGTTGACCCAGAAGCTCCGGGGCTACTCGCGCACGGGCGGGTTCATGCTCCGGCGCGCCACGCGCAAGCGGCTCGACGAGGCGCTCGACGGCCTGGCCGCGATCTGCTGGCTACGGGCTGCTCGAGCTGCTCGAGGTGCTCGAGCGTGCTCGAGCTGCTCGAGACGACGAGGGAGCCCTGGAGGACGACCTGGCCAGGGGCCTTCGGCTTCGACTGGGTCTCGAGGGTGACCAGGAGCTCCTTGTAGCCCGAAGCGTTGGTGGGCAGCGGGCCGTCGGTCTGGAGCTGGCCGTTGGAGGTCACCCCGGGGCTGACGAACCCGACGAGGTGGCTGCTCGTCGGCGAGTTGTAGAGCCAGATCGCATAGGCGTTGTGGCTGTTGGCCGGCACGCCCTGGGCGCTGGATCACCACGCCCAGGACGTTGTTGACCGTGACGACCATCGCGACGCCCTTGGCCTGGCCTCCGTTCGGAGGCTTGAGGTTCACCTGGGCCAGATAGTGGACCGCCGGCGTGGTCGAGGTGGATGACTTGGCGTGGTCGCGGTGCTGGACCGCGCCGCGGTGCTCGAGGTGTGCTTCTTGCTGGCGCCTCCGGTGAGCAGCAGCACGAGCACGACGGCGATGACCACGGCGGCGCCCAGGCCGAGGAGCAGCGCGCCACCCAGGCGGGAGCTGCGGCGTGGCTGGGCCTCGACGGGCTCCGGTCGCTCGCCGGCCTCGCCGGCCGTGGAGGCCGCCGCGGCGGCCGGCGCGGGTTCGGCGGTGGCGCCGCGCGGCCGACTGGACCGGGATCTCGGGAAGCGGGTCACGGGCGAGCGGCCCCAGCTCGGAGGCGAGGACCCGCGCCCAGGCACGCTCGGTCGGCGAGCGCGGCGAGGCTGTCGCGCGTCTCGTCGCTGATCCGCGGAGGCAGCTGGCCGAGCAGGTAGTCGGTGATCAGGGCGCGCCGGACGGAATCGAGACGGGTCTGCGGACCGAGGGCGTCGAAGGCGGCGAGCGCACGCTGGCGCACCCCGGCGCGATCGATCGAGAGCATCCGCGCGATCTCGTCGTAGGTCCGACCGCGCTGGAGCACCAGCTCGAGGACGGCGCGCTGATCGGCCGGCAGGCTGTCGAGGGAGGCCATTCGGTCCCTAGCGTAGAGAAGCATTCGGCGCGATGACGGCGGATGGCACGCGTATGGTGCCGCGCCGTGGACGCTCAGCCCGCGCTCAGCCCGCAGCCCGGCGGTTTCGAGGACCTTCTCGGCCTCGAGGTCGTGGAGATCGGCGACGAGTCCGCGCGCGGGCGCCTGGAGCGTGCGCGAGCAGCTGACCGAGGCGGGCGGCCAGGTCCACGGCGGCGTGTTCGCGGCCGTCGCGCAGGACCTCGTGACGCGAGCGACGGCGCGGGCGCTCGGGGCGGAGGGACGGGAGGCCGTGGCCCTGTCCAACCAGACGAGCTACCTGAGGCCAATCTCGGCGGGCGAGATCCGTGCACAGGCGCGGCGCCGCCACCGCGGACGCAGCACCTGGGTATGGGAGGTGGACATGACCGACGACCAGGACCAGCTGTGCGCGTTCAGCCGCGTCACCGTCGCGCTCCGGGCTTGAGGGCCCGGCTGCTCCGCCGGCTGCCGAGCCGGCCGGCATGGCTTTCGGTGCTGGCGCCGCTGGCCGTGCTGCCGCTGGGGTGGCCGCACCACGTGCTGCTCGGTGTGGCCGACTCGCCGGGCGACGCCGGCACGCTGGTCGCCCACGCCCGGGTGGACGCGCGCTACCAGTACCTCGCCGGCGGGGTCAACACCGGCTCCGGATGGGCGACGTGGAACCCGAACGGGATCGTTCGCCTCGATGTACGTGCAGGAGTCGATCGCCCACCACGTGATCCCGGTCCTGACCTACTACCAGCTGCTCCAGTCGCGGCCGGCCGTGGGGTCCGGCGAGCTTCAGAAGGACCTCTCGAACCTGCGCAACCCGGCCACGATGCGCGCCTATTGGGCTGACTTCAGCCTGCTCTTGCGCCGGGTCGCGCCCGCCTCGGCGCACCACCTGGTGGTGATCCACGTCGAGCCCGACCTGTGGGGATACCTGGAGCAGGCGCACGCGGTGGCGCTCGGGCGATCGTTCGCGCACCGGCTGATCGCGCTGCGCAACCGGATTGCGCCCCACGTCGTCCTCGCCTGGCATCTGAGCGTGTGGGGGACGGGCGTGGCTCCGACCTACTCCAAGCCGTCTCTGCGAGAGATGGATGCGCTGGCGGCGAAGTCGGCCGCCTTCTACGAGTCGCTGCACGCCCACTTCAACCTGGTCTTCAACGACGTGACCGACCGCGACGCCGACTTCTACAAGCTCGTGGAGGGCAACCCGCACACCTGGTGGGGCCCGTCCGACTTCGCGCGGCTGAACCGGTACCTGTCCGGGTTCACGCGCCGCACCCACACCGCGGTCGTGCTCTGGCAGCTGCCCCTGGGCAACACGTTCCTGAACGACACGTGGGGGCACTACCGCGACAACCGGGTTCAGTGGTGGCTCGGCGCCGGGTCGGCCGAGTCACCTGCGCGCCACCCGGAACGCCGGCGTGATCGGGCTGCTGTTCGGCGGCGGTGCCACGGGCACCACCAGCGCGCAGACCGACGGCGGCTTGTTCTACCGGCTGGCCCACCGTTACGAAAGCCACCCGCTCGCGCTGCTCTGATCGCCGCGCGCTGTCGCTACCCGCCCGGGGCGCCGCGGCCGAGCCAGAACTCGACGAACTGGCGCAGGCGCGGGTCTGCCGGACCGGGGGCATCGAGCAGATGCGCCCACGCGAGGGCTTCGAGGCCTCGAGCGCCCGGTCGGTGAACGAGGATCACGGCCTGACCGGCCGCGGCGAGGGCGGGGGAGAACGGCGGGGCGACCGAGCGCGCGAACGCGAGCAGGCCGGACGGGAGCTTGCGAGTCCCGTACACGACCGCGACATCGCCGAGCTCGAGCGCCTGGAGAATCTGGTCGTCGTTCAGGCGCGCCTCGTTGTGGCGCACGGGCTCGGGGATGTGAGGGCCGCTGGTCGGCGGGTCCGAGTCGTATCGGGGCCGGGGCTGGCCGGGCTTCAGGACCGCGTGGCCCAGGTCGCGGAAGGCTCGCCCCGGCCCGGTTCCCGCTCCGTTGACGCGGGGCTGGTCGCGACCCGCGAAGAACCCGGAGAGGAGCGCGATCAGGCCGACCGCCAGGGCCAGCGACGCCACCGCGATGGCCAGCCGCTCGAGAGCTCGAGCGCCTGGGCGGCGGCTCACTCCACGACGCGGATGACGCTCCGGGAGGTGCGGCCCGGAGCGCCCGCCCCGGCCGTTGCCGGCAGGCTTGACCGCGGCGGCCCGCAGCTCCTCGATCGACGAGCGCAGCTCCTCGACGAGCGTCTCCACGTCGGACAGCGCGTCGTAATCGGCGGTCAGCCCGAAGTTGAGCTGCCCGTTGTAGCTCATGAGCGCGATCCCGAGCGCGGTGTTCTTGGTCAGCGGAACCATCGGGTAGATCGCCTCGAGCTCCCGGCCCAGCATGTAGAGCGGGAACTGCGGGCCGGGAACGTTGGTGACCACCAGGTTGAACAGCCGCTGACGCGCCTGCAGCCGGGCGGCCTGGGCCATGATCGTCGGCGGGGCGAACCCGGACAGCCGGGTCAGCGCCTCGGCTCCGACGGCCTGGCCGGAATCCTTGATCCCGCGCATCGCCTCACTGATCGTGTGCAGGCGCTCCACCGGATCGGTGATGCCGACCGGGAGCGGCGCCCACATCGCGCTCACGCGGTTGCCGAGCGCGCCGCGCTCGACGTCGGCCCGGGTCGACATCGGGACCATGGCCTTGAGCACCACGTCCTCGGTCGGCTCGCCGTGCAGCCGCATGAATCGCCCGAGCGCACCGGCGACGACCGCCAGGACCACGTCGTTGACCGTCCCGCCCAGCGAGTTCTTGATCGCCTTGAAATCGTCCAGGTCGTTGCGCAGCCAGGTGAAGCGGCGATGGGGGCCGATCTTGACGTTGAACGCGCTGGGCGGCGCCGGCTGAAGTCCGGCCCAGGCCAGCGCGCCGAGAGCGACCAGCGTCTCGCTCGCCTTCTTCGCGATCGTGCGGGGGCCTCTGAACACGGCGCGGACGCCACGGGCGATCTCACGGGGGGCAATCGCGCGCTCGAGCAGGGCGTCGGCCAGCAGTTGAACGTCCGAGGGCAGCGGGCGCGGGACCCACTCGTGATCGGGTGGGGCGACCGGCATCGGGTCGGGCGCCGAGTCGAACAGCACGGTGGCGATGTCGACGCCCGAGATGCCGTCGACGAGCGCATGGTGGGTCTTCGAGAGGAGCGCGAAGCGGTCCTCCGCGAGTCCCTCGACCAGCCACAGCTCCCACAGGGGCCGGGTGCGGTCGAGCGGCTGGGAGAACACACGGCCGGCGAGCCGCTTGAGCTGATCCTCGCCGCCGGGGCGGGGGAGCGCCGTGTGGCGCACGTGGTAGGTCGGCTTGAAGTGCGGATCGTCGACCCACACCGGACGTCCCTGACCGAGGGGGACGAACCCGAGGCGCTGGCGGTAGCGCGGGACCAGGTGCAGCCGCTGCGTGATCTGCTCGACCAGGTCCTCGTAGCGCGGGGCGGTTCCCTCGAACACGGTCACGCCGGCGACGTGCATGTGCGCCGAGTCGTGCTCGAGGTGCAGGAACGAGCTGTCGAGCCCGGTGAGCCGATCTCGATTGGCCATGCGGGGGATTCTTGCAGGGTTCATGCAGGGGTCGGGGCGCGCGGGCTCGGAGGGTGGGTGCGGGGTCGGGGCGCGCTCGCGCGGGCTGGTCGTATCCCGGCGTGAGCTGGCGCACCGACCCGATGGTCCAAATCCCGGTGTGACGCGACTCACACTCAAGAACGGGGGTGAATGCGACGATGCTCTGGTCGTAACTTCGACCTGCCGAATCACTCCTGCTCGGTGCGGGGGTGAACGGGGGACCCACTGCCAGGCGTGACTCTTCCGTCTGGCCGGGGCGAATCGGCGGCCCGGCACATCGCCGGCGCTCAGTCGTAGCGACGGACGCCGCCACACGGATGTGTGGGCGAGCGGACGGCCGCGAGCCCGTCAGCTAACCCCGTAGGCGTCAGTCGAGATCAAGGAGGTCTCAAATGCTGCGCGCTCCCCGAGTGCGTGAACTGCGTCGTGGCCATGTGGCTCTCGGCGCGCTGATCATTGGAATGCTTGCCTCGGCCGGTGTGCTCTCGGCCGGGCGCGCGCTGGCCGACACCGTGAGCGCCCATCCGGCGTCCTCGGATGCGCTGGCGACGCACGTGAAATCACATCGGATCAACTACGGCCAGGACGTGGTCGTCGTGGGCAGTGCGCCTTCGTCGCAGTCCGGCCAGCAGCTTCAGCTTCAGTTCGCCCCGGCGGGTAGCTCCGGCGACTGGAGCACGCTGAGCTCGAGCACGGTGGCGAGCGACGGGCGGTTCCGCCTGAGCGCTCCGCTCAAGCGTTCGGGGCTCGTGCGCGTCGTGTCCTCGGGCTCGTCGTCGCCCACCGCCGACACCGCCGATACCGCTTCGAGCGACACCAACGTCGTCTCGGTCGCGGCTCGGCTGCGGGTTCGGCCGCGGACGATCAACGTCCTCGGTGCGCCACAGGCTCGACGTCCGCGGCCGGCTGCTTCCGGGCGTCGGCGGCCGCAAGGTGCGGCTCGAAGGCCGCTCCGCACATGGCTGGCACACGCTCGCCACGGCGCGGACCGGCTCCGGCGGCGACTTCGACCTGCGCTACACCCCGTCCGGGACCGGCCACGAGCAGCTTCGTGTCCGCTTCGCCGGCGACGGCGCGAACGCGTGGACGCGCGCCGGCGCGGGCGTCGTGACCGTGTTCGAGCCGACGGTCGCGTCCTGGTACAACGACGGCGGCACCACCGGCTGCGGGTTCCACGCCACCTACGGCGTGGCCAACAAGACGCTGCCCTGCGGGACCAAGGTCACGTTCCTCAACGGTGGCCGCACGGTGACCGCCACCGTCGACGATCGCGGGCCCTACGTCGGCGGCCGTGACTTCGACCTGAACCAGAACACCGCCGGGGCGCTCGGCTTCGGTGGCGTCGGCACGGTCTGGGTCTCGCAGTAGCGACAGCCTTCGGGCGCCGCCGTAGGGGAGCGGCGCTCGGAATGGGGAGCGCCCGGTGTGTCCGCCGGGCGCTCGCCTAGCCTCCCGTTCATGTCCGAGCGATGCGTGGCTCATCTGGACATGGACGCGTTCTATGTGTCGGTGGAGCTGCGCCGGCGGCCGGAGTTGCGCGGGCGGCCGGTGATCGTCGCCGGCACCGGTCCGCGTGCCGTGGTCACCACCGCCTCCTACGAGGCGCGACGGTTCGGCGTCGGCTCGGCGATGCCGGCGGCGCGAGCCCGCCGCCTGTGCCCTCAGGGCGTGTACCTGGCTCCGGACTTCGCCTACTACCGCGAGGCTTCGGCCGAGGTGATGGCGATCGTGCGGGCCCATGTCGAAGCGGTCGAGGTGATCGGCCTCGACGAGGCCTACCTCGAGCTGAGCGGGCTGCCGGCGCCGGTCGAGCTGATGCAGCGGATGCGCGCGCAGATCCAGCAGGCGACCGGTCTCGGTTGCTCGGTCGGGATCGGTCCGAGCAAGCTCGTGGCCAAGGTCGCCTCCGACGCCGAGAAGCCGTCCGGATTCGTGGTGCTCACGCGCGAGGAAGCGTGTGCGCGGTTCGCCGGCGCGCCGTGTGGGCTCGTCCCCGGAATCGGCCCGAAGACGGTCGAGCGGCTGCGCGCGATCGGGATCGAGACGCTCGGGCGGCTGGCCGCGGCGCCCGCGCCCGCGCTGGGGGCGCGGTTCGGCTCCCGTATGGCGCTCGAGCTCCAGCGCCGCGCCCGGTTCGAGGACGAGGCGCCGGTGACCCAGACGCGGAAGGTGGTCTCGGAGTCGCGCGAGACGACGTTCGACCGCGACGTGGCCGAGCTGGGGGAGCTCGAGCGGGTCCTCGACGCGCTGGTGGCGCGGCTGTGCGGAGCGCTGATCGAGCAGGGGCGGGGCGGGCGCACGATCGGGATCAAGGTGCGGCTCGACGACTTCTCCACGCACACGCGGGCGCGCACCTTGGTCCAGCCGGTGCAGCGCGCCGAGCAGGTGGGGCCGGTCGCGCTCGATCTGCTGAGGCGCTTCGACCCGCCCCGGCCGGTGCGGCTGCTGGGCGTCCGTGTGGCGGGGCTGCACTCGGCGTCGGCCGGCGCCGCGGCCCAGCTCAGACTGCGCGGTCTAGTAGAGGGCGGAGGCGAGCTTGCGGCGAGCCGCGCGGGCGAGCGGGTCCTCGACGCCGAGCTCGTCGAGGACGCCCACGACCACCCGGCGGATGTCGTCGCGGGCGCCGTCGGCGGAGGGGAGGGCGCCGATCAGCAGATCGAGCGCGCGTTCGTGCTCGCCGGCGTCGAGAGCGGCGAATGCGGCGGGAAGGTCTGGAACCGCGGGCTGTGGGGCGCGTTCGAGGGTTATCCGTGCCGCCAGCCCGTCGGCGGCGAAGCTTCCCGGCACGCGGGCGAGCACCTCGAGCGCCTCGTCGATCTCGCCTCGCTCGCGCAGGATCCGAGCGAACGGAACCGCCGCGTCGGCGCGCGTCGGCTCGAGCTCGAGCGCGCGGCGCAGCGACGCTTCATCGCCCTGCGCGATGAGGCCCTCGGCTTCCGAGGGGAGCAGCGAATCGACGAACCGCTCGACGTTCGCCGGAGGCTGGGCCCCGACGAACTCGGCGACGACCTTTCCGTCGCGGAACGCCTTCACGGCCGGGATGCCCTGAATCTGAAACGCGCGCGCCAGGCGCGGGTTGGCGTCGGTGTCGACCTTGGCCAGCTCGACCTTGCCGGCGCGGGCCGCGACCGCGCGCTCGATCACCGGGCCGAGCTGACGGCAGGGGCCGCACCACTCCGCCCAGAAGTCGACCACCACGGGAACCGTGTGGGAGCGATCGATGACCGCCGACTGGAAGGTGCTCTCGGTGACGTCCATGGCTTTGATGGTAGTAAGACTTCTTGCGCGTGACCGAGCTGACGATCGAGCACGACGGGGTTTCGCTGGCGGCCGAGGATGCGGGCTCGGGGCCGCCCGTCGTCCTGCTCCACGGGCTGACCGCGACGCGCCGCTACGTGGTGATGGGCTCGCGCGCGCTGGAGCGATCGGGTCACCGGGTGATCGCCTACGACGCGCGCGGCCACGGGCGCTCCTCGCCCGCGCCGGAGCGCTCGGCCTACCGCTACGAGGACCTGCGCGGGGACCTGGAGGCGGTGCTCGATCGGCTGGAGATGGAGCGGGCGGTGCTCGCGGGGAGCTCGATGGGGGCCCACACGATGCTGGCGCTGGCGCTGCGCGCGCCGGAACGGGTGGCCGGACTGGTTGTCATAACGCCCGCATACGACCCGGCGACCCAGGACGACCCGGCGCGCCTGGAGCGCTGGGACGCGCTCGCGGACGGGCTGGAGCGAGGCGGCGTCGAAGGGTTCATCGCCGCCTACGGCGAGCCGGGCGTGCCCGAGAAGCTGCGCGAGACCGTGCTCAAGGTGATCCGGCAGCGGCTGGCGCTGCACGAGCATCCGGGGGCGGTGGCGGACGCCCTGCGGGCGGTCCCGCGGTCGCGGCCGTTCGGATCGCGTCGACGAGCTGTCGGCGATCCGCGTGCCGGTTACGGTCGTGGCGAGCGCGCGATGAGGCCGATCCGGGCCATCCGTTCGCCGTCGGGGAGGCCTATGCCGAGGCGATCCCGGAGGCGCGCCTGGTCACCGACGAGCCGGGGCATTCGCCCGTGGCGTGGCAGGGCAGCCAGCTCTCGCGGATCATCGCCGACGTCGGCGAGCCGCCGCTGATTAGCACGGCCTTCGGCGGATAAATCTGCGCTCAAGCCAATCCCCGCAACGAGCGGGATCGGCGACCGGGATACTTGCGCAAAGTGCGGCAATTAGACTGACGCCGTCCGCCGTAGCAATGTCTGTAGAAGGGAGATGGGGCATGGCGCGTTCTGAGATGCGCGGCAGTGACCCGGCAGCCAACGGCGCGCCGGGAGAGGCCGAAGGTAGGGGCGCTGAGCGAGGAGGCGTGCGCAACGGGAACGGCCGGTCCGGGCGGCTGCCGACGCGGCCGGTGAGCCGTGTCGAACGCGATCGCATGGTCAAGGAGGCGCGCGAGACCGGAGTTTCCGATCGCGATGCGCGGTTACGACCGCAACGCCGTCAACCGCTACGTCGAGCAGGTCAACCGGCTGATCGCCGAGCTCGAGATCTCATCCTCGCCCGAGGCGGCGATCCGCCACGCCCTCGACGAGGTGAGCGAGGAGACCCGCGAGCTGCTGCAGCGCGCGCACGACACGGCCGAGGAGATCACGGCGCGATCGCGCTCGAAGGCCGACGACCGCCTCCAAGCCGCCGAGCGCGAGGCGCAGGAGGTGCGCGAGGCGGCGCGGGAGGAGGCCGAGCAGACGCGCGAGGCCGCGGCCCGGGAGGCTCAGGGCGTGCGCGGGAGCGCCGACCGGCGAGGCCGCCGAGCTGCGCGAGACGGCCAAGCACGAGGTGGCGGAGCTCAGGGAGACCGTCCAGCGCGAGGTGACCGAGCTGCAGGAGCTCGCGCAGCGCGAGGTGGCCGAGCTGCGCGACACGGCCGCTCGCGAGACGGCCCAGGTGCGAGCCACGGCTCAGCGAGCGTCGGACGAGATCCGGTCAGGCGCGCGCATGGAGGCTGACGCGCTGCTCGAGGCGGCCGAGACGCGTGCGCGCGACTTGGCTCGCAACGCCGAGATGATGTGGCGCGAGCGCCGCAGGCTGATCGAGGACATGCGCTCCGTGGGCGATCAGCTGGTCGCGATCGGCGAGGCCGAGGGGGCCAAGCGGTTCGCCCGGTTCGGCGAGGACGGCGAGCTTGCCCTCGAGCCGGAGGCGCCGTCGGTCACGTCTGCGCCCGCGGACGAGCCGGTGGTGGCGGTTACGCTCGAGCCGGCCGCGGCGGCGGTGGAGGAGACCCCGCCGGTCTGAGCGTTCTGAGACGCTGTCGCGCGTGGCTAGCGCGGCCGGCTACAGCGGCACGCCGCTGCCGAAGAAGCTGGGGATCAGGCCGGGCGCCCGGCTCGGCCTGATCGGCGCGCCCGACGGATTCGACGTCACCCTCGGCGCGCTGCCCGACGGGGTCCGCGTGCGTCGCAGCGTACGGGGGCCGTTCGACGTGATCGTCGCCTTCTTCGAGGAGCGTGCCCGGGCTCGAGCGACGGTTCAGCGCGCTGCGCGACGCGCTCGATCCGGCCGGCGGGCTGTGGATCGCGTGGCCCAAGCGGGCCTCCGGTGTCGCCACCGACCTGAGCGAGAACGTCGTGCGCGAGCTGGGATTGGACGCCGGCCTCGTCGACAACAAGGTGTGCGCCGTCGACGAGGTGTGGTCGGCTCTGCGGTTCGTCTACCGCGTGCGCGACCGGCCGCGGTGACGCCGGCAGGTGCCGGCGTCACCGTCCGGACATCGGCGGGTCAGTGAAGGGTCACCTTCTGGGACCGAGCGTTCGACGGCGCCAGGTAGCCGTTCCCGCGGAAATGCGTCAGCGCGCGCAGGGTCACGGTCCTCGTCGGCGCGCCGTGTCCCGGCTTGTGATGGAACACGACCTGGGTCGAGTACGTGCAGTTCGGCTGGAGTGCCGCGAGCGCGAAGTTCACGCGCCTGCCGCCGGTGAAGAACTGCACGCCGACGAACCCGGTGCAGGCGAACTGCGCCGGGGTCGACGCCGGATGGCTGACCGAGCCCGAGATCGTGTAGGTCCACGGATTGTGCTTGGCATGGAGCGGCGTCACCCGGCGGGTCACGCTCGGGATCGGGCGCTTCGTCGGGTGGGTCATGAAGATCTGATCGCTGCCGAACGAGGTGGCCGTGCCGCCGTGGCTACCCACGATCCGGTAGTGGAAGATCGTCCCGGGGGCGAGTCCTTGCAGGAGCTGCGACACGATGACGGGGGAGCTGCCCGCGGCGCACGGTCCCACCGGTGGTGGTCGATCCGTACGATGGTGCTGACGCCCCACTGGAACGACCACGACGTGCTCTGTCCATTCGGGTTGATCACCCCGGTCACCGTGGCCGAGTTCTGGCCGATCTGCGTGGACGGGCCGGTGGTAACCCCGGGCGGGGGATGGCCGGCCGTCTTGAAGGTGTGGTCGGTTCCCGTCGAGGTGCCGAACTTGTTCGTGGCGACCAAGCGATAGTGGTACGTCGTGCCGGGGATCAAGCCCGACGCGGTCTCGTGCACGTTGACGTCCTTCGTACCCGAGCCGGCGGAGTGCGTGGCGCCGTTGACGCCATAGTTCTGGTCCAGGCCCCACTGGAAGAAGTACGTGGTGGCCGAGCCGTTCGGGTTGATCGTCCCGTTCAGCACGGCGCTCTCCTGCTTGACGCTCGAGGCCGAGTGGGTGGTCACGGCGGGTGAGGACGCCGCCAGCGCCACCGCGCTCAGCGCCGCCATAGTGATCGCGACCACGCCCGTGGCCGTAAGCCAACGCTTCATCAACAACCTCCTCAGAAGGACTCCCTTATCCGGGCTATCCCGCGGAGAAGGCCGAAGTTGCGGTGGCGCCGCGGCCGGCGCCTCCGAGCCTCAGTGCGACGACGCGGCCAGGTGCGGGGCGCTCCCCGTGTGCACGACTTCGTAGAGAGCATGGGTGGAGGAGAACGCCGACCACTCCGGGCGGGAGACGCGTTCGCGGAACCCTGCGTCGTGCGCGGCGCGCCAGTGCTCGACGGACTCCCATTCGGCGTAGTTGACGAAGCGGAACTTCGCGTCAGGCGTCAACGACCGGTGCAGCCGGTGGCCGATGTAGCCCGGCTTGGCCGCCATGTATGCGTTGACCTCGCGCCAGAGCGACAGGAAGGCTGTCCTCCTGGCCGGCCGGCACCTCGAAGCAGTTCACGAACGGGACGCTGGGCACGTTTCACGACCTTTCTGCATAGCAGTGTAATTACTGCACACCGTTATACTAAGCGCGTGGCGCAGCCGTCAAGACCCGCCGCGCGGGCCGGCGCGGGGACCCCGCAGGGTCGGCCGTCCCAGCGACGCCGCACGCGCAAGGCGATCGTCGACGCCGCGGCCGAGCTGGTGGCCGCCGGCCACACGCCCTCGATCGACGAGATCGCCCGCGCCGCCGAGGTATCCCGCCGCACGGTGTATCTGTACTTCCCGACCCTGGACCAGCTGCTCATCGACGCCACGGTGGGGGCATTGAGCAACGCCACCGTCGATGCGGCGCTCGCCGAGGAGCCCGAAGGAGAGGATCCGGCGGCGCGCGTCGAGGCGCTCGCCGAGAGGATGCTCGACCTGGCTCCGGCCGCACTGCCGCTCGGCCGTCAGCTCATCCGCCTCACGGTCACGGCTCCCGAGGCGCCACAGACCGACGCCCCGCGGCGGGGCTACCGCCGGATCGAGTGGATCGAGCGAGCACTCGAACCGCTCCGGCCGCGGCTCGACGGGGAGCAATTCGAGCGGCTCACGTCCGCGCTCGCGGTGCTCATCGGCTGGGAGTCCATGGTCGTCCTGCGTGACATCCGCGGCCTCGATCCCGCCGAGGAGCTGAAGACCATCACGTGGGCCGCACGCGCCCTCGTCGAGGCGATGCTCGCGGAAGCCGCTCAGGGGGGCCGTGCTCGATAAGGGTCGCGGAGCGGACCAAATCCAGCAAACGACCCGCTTGCAATGCTCGATAATCGATCTTATGTAGACCGGAGTTAAACGCGGGGGGCGTCGGATAGTCGGGCTGACCTCCAGCGGGCCCCTGGACTCAGCCGGCGAGACCGTTCGTGTAGGCGTAGTGGACGGCCTGGGCGCGGTCGCGAGCGCCGATCTTCGCGAACAGGTGGTTGATGTGGCTCTTGACCGTGGCCTCGCTGACCACGAGCGTCTGCGCGATCTCCGCGTTCGACAGCCCGCGAGCGATGAGCGACAGGACCTCCGCCTCGCGCGGGGTCAGCTCGTCGGGCAGCGCCTTGGGCGGGGCCGCCGGCCGGGCGACGCCGGCGGCGGCGACCAGGCGGGCGTGGACGACCGGGTCGAGCAGCGCGTGGTGATCGGCCGCGGCGTGGACGGCACGCGAGATCTCGGCGATCCCGGCGTCCTTGGTCAGGTAACCGCGCGCGCCGGCACGCAGCGCGTCGAGGATCGACTCCTCGTCGGCGTGCGTGGTCAGCACGACGATCTCGGTGTCCGGTTGCGTCTCGCGGATCCGCCGCGTCGCCTCGACGCCATCGAGCTTCGGCATCCGGAGATCCATCAGCACGACGTCCGGCCGGTGGCGCGCGCACAGCGCCAGCGCCTCTTCGCCGTCGGCCGCGGCGGCGACCGGCGCGATGCCGGGCGCGGCCTCGAGCAGGGTCATCAGACCTTCGCGCACGAGCGCCTGGTCGTCGACGACCAGCACGCGCACCGGATCGCTCACCGCGGCTCCTGAGCCGAAATCGCCGCGTCGGGCGCCGGCAGTCGGAGCTCGACGCTCCAGCCCTCGCTGGTGGCGCCGGCGTTGACCGTGCCGCCGAGCAGCTCCGCGCGCTCGCGCATGCCCTGGATGCCGTAGCCACCGCCGGTGGCGGCGAGCTCGTGGTCACGGGGGGCGGCTCCGTTTCCGGACGGTCGGTCATCGACCCGGAGCAGAACTTCGTCGCCGGCATCGCGTCCCGCGTGAACGGTGACCGATACGCCGGCGCCGGGAGCGTGCTTGCGCACGTTGGTGAGCGCCTCCTGGACGACCCGCAGCACGGTATGGCCGGTCGGCCCGGTCAGCCGTCCTGTGTCGCCGTCGATCGTCAGCTCGGCGGGCGCCGAAGCGCTCGCGCGGTAGTCGGCGACCAGCGCTTCGATTCCAGCCGGCGCCGAGACGGGATCGCCGCGCAACGCTCCGACGGCTCGCCGGGCCTCCGCCAGCCCGTCCCGGGCCAGCGTGTGCGCCCGCTGCACGCGGGCCAGGATCGCGCCCCGCTCCGCCCCCTGCTCGAGCAGCGAGCTCGTCGCCTCGAGCTGGATCGTGAGACCGGCCAGGGTGTGGGCCAGCACGTCGTGGATCTCGCGCGCGATCCGGGCCGATTCCTCGAGCCGCGCCGCACGCAGCTGCTCCTCGTGCGAGCGTTGGGTCTGGGCGAGCAGCAGCTCGGCCTGCTCGGTGCGCATACGCGCCGCGCGCCGGTTGGACGCCGCCATCGACGCCGCCGCGAAGCCGAGCGCGTAGGCGAGCAGGCCGACCGCGCTGCCGTGATAGACGAGGATCGAGATCCCGAGCGGGACGATGCCCGCGGCGAGGAGCGGGAGCGCGCTGACGAGCTCCACCCGGACCGCCGCCGTCACAACCGCGACGAACACCAGCGCACTGGCGGCGCTGTCCGGCGCTGCGCCCAGGAGCACTCCGCCCGCTGCCGCCAGGCCGTACACCTCCGGGGTCACCTTGCCCAGCTCGACGTCGGGGCGGATCGTCCAGGCGAGCCAGCAGACGCCGCACGCAGCAACAGAGATCGCGACCACCAGTCCGCGGCCGTTCCCGGCCGGATGGTGCTTCGAGCCGAAGATCGAGATGCCGATGAGCACCAAGCCGACGAGGCGGATCGCCGTGGCGAGGCGGCGGTTCATGCTGTCGAGAAACATCGCTCGGGAAGGTACGGGCGCCGGGTCGTGCCTTCAACCAGCCGTGCTCAAGCGAGCTCCGGGACAGCAGTACCCGCCACATGCTGCCGGCGGACCGCGAGGATGAGCGAGCGGCCGCAGACCTCGAGCACGGCCATCGCCAGCAGCGCGGCCGTCCAGGCGGCGGAGCTCGTGATCGAATGCGCGGCGCTGAACCGGGCGATCGTCGCCGCGCCGCCGGCGTTGATCCAGATCAGGAACGCGAACCGGGAACCCATGCCCAGGACCCAGAAGAAGGCCGAGGCCCAGCGGGCGCGGGCCAGCACGTGGTCACTGCCGTCGCGACGCATCTGGACGGTCTGGCCGCTGGCCACGCCGATGAGGAGTCCAACCGACGCAAGCGCCGCCACCAGCACGAGGTCGTTGCCCGCGGTGGGGATGCCATGTAGGTAGTTCGCCACCGCGACGCCGACGATGATGATCGGGCGGACGAGCGCGCGAGTGGTCAGCCTGCGCTCCTTGAGCTGCGTCAGAACGAGGAGCACGAGGACAGAGTCGATGAGGTAATCAGTGAATGTCATGACTGCATCGTCGTCCGGCGCAGCGGGTTGCACATCGGCGCGCGGGTCGATTCGCGGGTGGAAGATAGGGCCGGTCTCAACCCACGGGTGGAGCCGGGAAGAGCCCCATGTTCGGCGGCTATATTTGGGCGCCGACCGAACGGAGTTCGCGTGAACCAGAGCCGGAGGCGGGGTCAAAGCAGCATCGCGGCGCGGCGGCGCCGGATGTACCGGTGGCGGTGGGTGATCGCGCTGGTGGCGGTGGCGTTCGGCGTCTACCAGTTCATCCACGCCTCGCAGCTCGGCTACAAGGACGTCGGACCGGGGAACGTCTACGGGGCGCACTACTCGCGCGGGACCCGCGGCGGTTCAGGGACCTACTACGTCCACGTCCACGTCAACTCCCAGCACGCGAACAGCGACAACTCGTTGGACGGCCCGGTGACCGTCTACGAGCTGGTCGTGAACCATTCCTCCCCCGTCCCGGTCCAGGACGTCGAGGTCGACACGTTCGACAACGAGGTGAGCCGCGTCGACTACGACGGCCGCTGGCTCAAGATCACGGGCCGCCAGACGCGCACGGGTCTGCTCATCGCCGGCGTGATCGCGATGGTGATCGCGTTGGTGTGCGTTGCGTGGAACGTCGTGTACCTGCGGCGCGGTCGGGCCCGACCCGGCGTCGGGCTCGAGCGGCGACCTACTGGAGGAGCATGCCCACCACGCTTCTCGTTCTCGGAGGCGGCCGGTTCGTCGGCCGCACTGCGGTGCTCGAGGGCCTGGCCCGTGGCTGGGACGTCACCACCTTCAACCGCGGACGCGGATGGACCCACCCGGACGTCCGGCGCCTGACCGGTGACCGCCTCGATCCGGACGGCCTCGCGCCGCTCGCCGGCGACACGTGGGACATCGTCGTCGACACCTGGGCGGGACCGCCGCGCGTGGTCCGGGCCAGCGCCACCGCGCTGGCCGAGCGCACGAGCCACTACGTGTACGTGTCGAGTTGCTCGGTGTACGCGCCGCCGCCCGCGATGGGTACCGACGAGACCGCTCCGACCGTCGAGGCTTCACCCGATGCGGGCGAGAGCGATTACGCGGAGGCCAAGCGTGGCGCCGAGCTGGCGGTGCTCGAGGCGTTCGGCCGGCGCGCGGTGCTGGCCCGGGCCGGCGTGATCCTGGGGCCGTACGAGGACGTCGGACGCCTCACGTGGTGGCTTCGCCGCATGGCGGAGGGCGGCGAGATCCTCGCGCCGGGTCCGCCGGAGCTCCCGCTCCAGTACATCGACGCCCGCGACCTGACGACCTTCGTCCTCGACGCGGCGCTCGCCGGCGCTCACGGTCCCTTCAACGTCGTCAGCCGGCGCGGCCATACGACGATGCGCGCGTTCCTGGAGGCCTGCGTCGCTGCCGCGGGCGCGGCTGATGCGGGGCTGACCTGGGTTGACGCGGATGCGATCGAGGCGTCCGGCATCGAGCCATGGACCGACCTTCCGATGTGGCTGCCCGCCTGGCGAATTCGACGGCATGCTGGGCTTCGACGTCGAGCGCGCTCACCGGACCGGTCTGCGCTGCCGTCCGGTCCGGGAGACCGTGGCGGACACGTGGGAGTGGCTCTCGACGCTGACGGGAGAGATCCCGGTCCGTTCCGAGTTGCCCTCGACCGGAATCGACCGGGACCGGGAGCGTCGGGTCCTCGAGGAGTGGCACGCGCGAGCAGGCTGAAGACGCCCACTTCTCCCGCATTGGCTCTCGACCGCGCAGCTAGACTCTCTGGCCATGCCCAAGCAGCAGCGGACGATGCGCGTCGAGCAGCGCACCCAGCTGGCGATGATCCAGCAGCTCGAGGGTCGCAGCGACGAGGAGCTCGAGGCCGAGACGCGGTACAAGGTGGCGGCGCAGGCCATCCTCGGCGCGCGGGCGGCGGAGAAGTACGACGCCAAGCGCGCACGCGCGCATTTCCAGCGGGCCATGGCCGCCGCCCGCCCTCAGGAGCGGATGCAGCTGCGACGGATGGCGGATGCGTCGCTGGCGCTGGCCGAGCGCCGCGCCGATGACCTCAAGCGTGCCACCGAGCGGCTCGGGATGGAAGGGCCGACGAGCCGCCAGCTGCGCGGCCTGAAGCTCATGGGGCTGGTCGCGCCGCCCGCGAGCGCCGGAATCCTCCGCCGCATCCGGGGGATCTTGCTCGTGATCGCCCTGATCGTCCTGATCCTCGCGGTCGGCTTCGGGATCGTCTACGGGATCGGCCAGGCCGCCGGAGGGGTGTCCGTCGACATCTCGATCTTCTACGGCTTCCTGCTCGTGCTGGTGGTGTTCGGCGTGCTGCTGTTCTTCGGGCGCCGGCGCCAGAAGCGCGTCGAGACGGAACGCGCGGAGCAGATCGCCACCCGCGCTCGCTGAGGCCGGCGGAGCGCCGGATGTGCGGCCGTTACTCGCTGGCCACGCCCAACCCGGCTGAAGTCCGGACGCGGTTTCCCATCGGCGAAGCCGTCGAGGTGCGCCGCCGGTACAACGTCGCTCCGGGCGACGAGGTGCTCTCGGTCACGACCGACCGCGAGGGCATCCCGCGGGGTGAGCTGCTGCGCTGGGGACTCGTTCCTTCGTGGGCGAGCTCGCCCGACACCGGGCTGAAGATGATCAACGCCCGCGTCGAGACCGTGGCCGAGCGGCCGGCGTTCCGGCGGGCGTTCGAGCGCTACCGGTGCCTGATCATCGCCGACGGCTTCTATGAGTGGCGGCGCGTACCCGGCGCTCACAAGCAGGCCTTCCACATCACACGCCCGCGCGGCGACGCCGTTCGCCTTCGCCGGCCTGTGGTCGATCTGGCACGGCGGCGACGGGCAGACGCTGCGCACGTGCACGATCCTGACCACCGCCGCCAACGATGCGATCGCTGGGCTGCACGATCGCATGCCGATCATCCTGGCGCCCGAGGCCGAGTCCGCCTGGCTCGACCCGGCCACGCGGCCGCACGACCTCTCCCCCCTGCTCCCCGGTCTGAGCGACGCCGATACGGCGATGCGCCCGGTCGGCCCGGCCGTCAACGATGCGCGCTACGACGGTCCCGAGTGCCTCGCCTCCGAGGGCGCTCAGGCGACGCTGTTCTGAGCGCTCAGCGGCTCTAAGCCGCGACGGCCGGCTCGGAGGAGCGGGTCTCGGTATCCACCAGCCACTCCTCGAAGGCTTCCGGCGGCAGCGGCCTGCTCATGTGGTAGCCCTGAGCCAGGTCGCATCCCAGTCGCGCGAGGCGGCGCAGCGTCGCCTCGTCCTCGACGCCTTCGGCGATCACCCGCAGGCCGAGGTCGTGACCGAGGTTGATCGTCGAGCGGACGATGATCAGGTCGCTCTCGTCCTCGAGCATCGGCGTGACGAACGACCGATCGATCTTGAGCTCGTCGATCGGGAACCGGCGCAGGTTCGCCAGCGACGAGTAGCCGGTGCCGAAGTCGTCGACGGAGATGCGAGCGCCAAGCGCGCTCAGACGGGTGACGGTGGCGAGCGCACGCTCGGGATCGGACATCAGCATGCTCTCGGTGATCTCGAGCTCGAGCGCCTCGGCCGGGAGTCCGTAGGTGGCGAGGAGCAGCTCGATGTCGGTGGGCAGGTTGCGGTCGAGCAGGTTGCGCACGGAGAGGTTGACGGCGACCGATATGTCCCGGCCGGACTCGCGCCACTGCGCGCACTGCGCGATGCACCGCTCGAGCACGTGGCGGGTCAGCGGGCCGATCAGCGCGGTCTGCTCGACGGCCGGAATGAACACGCCCGGCGGGAGGAGCCCGTGCTCGGGATGCTGCCAGCGGATCAGGCCTTCGGCGCCGTGCACGCGCTGCGCCGTCGATATCGACGACGGGCTGGTAGTAGACGATGATCTCGCCGGCCTCGAGCGCCCGGCGGAAGTCGCTGATCACGCTCAGGCGCTCGACCGAGTGGCGGTCGAGCGACTCGGCGTAGATCTTGCAGCCGCTGCGCGCCTCCTTCGCCGCGTACATGGCCACGTCGGCGTGGCGCAGCAGCGTGTGCGGATCCTGGCCATCCGTCGGGAAGCGCGAGACGCCGATGCTCGCCCCCACCTCAACCGTCATCTCGTCGAGCGTCACGGGCTCATGGACGGCCGACAGCAGACGGGAGGCGATCGTCTCGATCGCCTCCGGGTCATCGGTCCGCTCCTCCGGTAGCACCGCAAACTCGTCGCCGCCGAGCCGCGCCACGATGCCGCCGGCTCCGGCGGCAGCGGCCAGGCGCGGGTCCCAGCTCGCGCAGCAGCTCGTCGCCGTAGTGGTGGCCGAGCGTGTCGTTGACCTCCTTGAAGCCGTCGAGGTCGATCAGCAGGACCGCGAAGCGGGCTTCCTTGGCGCTCCCCTGGGTGATCTGGGCCTGGAGCTCCTCGCGGAAGCGCTCGCGGTTGGCCAGGCCCGTGAGCTCGTCCGTCGTGGCCATGCGGTGGAGGTCCGCGCCGCGCTTCTTGGACTTGAGCAGCTCGCCGATCAGGTACTGGAAGATCACGAGCGTGAGGGCGACCAGCGCGATGCCGACGGTGCCGGACTTCACCGTGACCCAGACCGCCGCCCATCGTCAGCAGCGCGGAGAAAAGCTGGGCCGACAGGAGCGGGAAGAGAAGGTCGCGCGCGCGTTGAAGCAGCGAGCAGCGCTGGACGATAGCACTGGTAGCCGCAGATGCAGAAGAAGTTGACCGCGAGCGCGACGATGAACGTCGCGAACACGAGCAGGTAGTACGCGGCGGAGTTCGGGTCGATCGAGAGCCATCGAGTCGTGGCCGTGGAAGAAGAGGCCGCCGATCGAGCGGGAACCACGTGAACGCCACGAGGTTGTTCATCAACGCCGGCAGCGGGGAGCGATGTCGAAGCCAGGCAACCAACATCATGGCGGCTCCGACAGCCGCCGCCGGGCCGCCGCCGAGTAGCACCATGGCGAGCATCAGGGCCAGCAGCGCGCCGGAGACGCGGATCTTGCTGTCGGTCTCGACGTCGGTGACGCAGGCTCACGATCGCGAACACGGCGATCACTAGGAGCCGGCTCAGGTTCCACCGCGCCGAATCCATGGTCAGGCCAGCGACGGCGACGGCGCCGGCGAGCGCGAGACCCTGCACCAGGACGGCGCCCAGTCCCGGCTGCCGCGGAGTTCCCCTTGTCCTCGGTGGCTGCTTCCTTGCCCATGCCCCCCGTGTATCGGCCAAAAGCGCTGCATCCTCAAGCGAACAGGCCAGACTCGGGTGCATCGGCCTCAAGCTGAGCGGTCGCTCGTGCCGACTTCCTCGAGCGGCGCGCTGGAGCGGCGTCCAGGCCGATCTGGACACCACTCAAGGTTCCGGTAAATCCGGCCGATGTACCCCCCAGAACGACGAAGGGGCCCGCGGCAACGGACCCCTTCGAGAAACATACGTCTAGCGAACTCGCTAGCGACTAGCCGTGGTAGAAAACCATGTGATCTCCTTTTGACGCGGCAGAGCCACGCAGCGTCATGAGGCAGACCGATAAGCCCCAGCGCTTTCCGGCGCTGGCGCTTACCCCTGCGCGCTCCTCCGCGTACCCCGCGCTTTTCCTGAACAACGGGAAGGGTAGCTACGTACGTCCGTTTCACAACCCGAACATTCGTCCAGTTGCGTTTAGACGGGTAAAGACCGGGGCTTCAGGCCGACTAAGGCGAGCCCGCGGCCAGAGACGACCAAACGATCGTTCAGCTACGGCGCGACCGTGACGCTCGACATGACCACCGCGGGACTGGGCGTCCCGTCCTGCGGCGGATTCGTCGGCAGCGAACCGATCTTCTCGACCACGCTGAGGCCGGACACGACCTTGCCGACCAGCGCGTAGTCCGGGGTCAGGCCGGCGGACTGGGTCGCGTTGGCGGCCGTCACGACGAAGAACTGGCTTCCGGAGGCGCCGGCCGGCTGGGTCTGCGTCTTGGCCATGGCCACGTCGCCCTGGACGTACTGCGTGCTCTGAGGCGGAGCCTCGACGACGGTGTAGCCGGGTCCGCCGTTCCCCGTGCCGGTCGGATCTCCGCCCTGGATCACGAACCCCGCGGCGACCCGATGAAAGGTCACGCCGTCGAAGAAGTGGTGCTTGACCAGGTAGTAGAACGAGGCGGAGGTCTTGGGCGAGCCCTTGACGTCGAGCGTGAAGGCGAAATTCCCGCAGTTGGTCTGGACGGTGACCGTGTAGGTCTTGCTCGGATCGAGCGTCAGATGCGGCGCCGGCAGGCTCTTCGAGTGGGCCGCCGGTGCGGACACCGAGCGGCACCCGGACGAGCTGGAGGCGCCGGCGGACGAGCTGGAGGCGCCGGCCGAGCCTGCGCTACTCGCCGCGGTCGAGCTGGTGTGGGTGCTCGAACCGCCGCAGCCGCAGAGCGCGGCTGCGGACGCGAGCAGCAGGGCGAGGAGTCGGCGCACGGAGGGCAAGGAAACCACATCGCGATAATCGGGCGCTGCCGATGGCCCTCTCCCCCCTCCTCGCCCGCTACGACAACGTGCTGCTCGACCTCGACGGCTGCGTGTGGGTCGGCGACAGCCCCACCCGGGGAGCGCCGCGAGGCCGTCGGCCGAGCTGCGGAGCGCGGGCAAGGGGCTGGCCTTCGTGACCAACGACTCGCGGCCGCAGCCCGGAGGAGTACGTGCGCAAGCTGTGGTCGCTCGGGCTGCGCGCCTCGCTCGAGGAGGTCGTGACGGTCGGCGCGGCGATCCAGTTCGTGCTCGCGGGCGGCGCCATCGGCCGCTACACGTACGTGATCGGCTCGCCGGCGATCTTCCGCCACGTGGGCGATGCCGGCGCCCGGATCGTCAACGGCACCGACCGCCAGGCCGCGGCCGAGTTCGTCGTGGTCGCGGGGCACGACGACTTCGACTTCGCCGAGCTGCAGGCGGCGACACGAGCGCTGCTGAACGGCGCGGAGATGATCGCGGCCGACCGCGACCGCACGTTTCCCACCGAAGATGGGCTGTCGCCGGGCACCGGCGCGATCGTGGCCGCACTCGAATATGCGTCCGGCCGCCAGGCCACGATCGTCGGCAAGCCCGAGCCACAGGTGTTCCGGACCGCGCTCGACCGGCTCGAGCGAGGGAAGGACGCTCGTGGTCGGAGACCGGATCGACTCTGACCTGGCGGGCGCGGCGGCCGCCGGCCTCGACGCCGCGATCGTCCTGACCGGGGTGAGCTCGCGGGCGGAGGCGGAGGCGGCCGAGGATCCGGCACCGGTGGCGATCGCCGACGATCTGCACTCGCTCGTGCTCGGCTCGTGAGGCGGCTGGCGCTGATCGTCAACCCGTCGGCCGCCGGCGGGCGTACCTCGCGTCACCTTGGCGCGGTCCGGGCCGCCCTGAGCTCGCACCAGCTCGAGCATCGCATCGACTGGACGCGCAGCCTCGATCATGCGCGCGAGCTGGCCCGGGCCGCCGCGGCGGCGGGCGAGGTGGCGGTGGCCTTCGGCGGGGACGGCCTGGCCGGGGCGGTGGCGGATGCGCTCGAAGCACTCCGAGGCCGTGATGGGCCTGTTGCCGGGCGGGCGGGGCAACGACCTGGCGCGCGTGCTCGGGATCCCGCCCGATCCCGTCGGCGCCTGTCAGGTGCTGGCCACCGGCGTCCCCCGCGAGCTCGACCTGGGCCAGGCCGGCGACCGGACGTTCGTGGGCATAGCGAGCTGCGGGTTCGACTCGGTGGCCAACCGCATCGCCAACGAGAGCCGGCTGATCCGGGGAAATCTCGTGTACGCGTACGCGGCGCTCCGCGCGCTGGCCGGCTGGAGGCCCGCTAACTTCATCGTCACGCTCGATGGCGGCGAGCGGATCAGCTTCACGGGCTGCTCGGTCGCTGCGGCAAACTCGAGGGCCTACGGGGGCGGGATGTTCCTCGCCCCCGATGCCTCCCTCGAGGACGGCCTGCTCGACGTCGTGATGATCAGCGACATGCCAAAGCTTCGCTTCCTGACACTGCTGCCCACCGTGTTCAACGGCAGCCACGTGCGCCAGCCGACGGTGCGCGTCGCGCGGGCACGGGAGGTCGAGATCACCGCGAGCCGGCCATTCGACGTGTACGCGGACGGAGACGCGCTGGCCGCGCTCCCGGTGACCGTGCGCGCGCTTCCGCGCGCCGTGCGCTTCCTCGTGCCGGAGCGGATGGGCCGATGAGCCTGCTGGCGGCGAAGCTCGCCGCGGCCCGAGCGGTCGGCGACCTGGCTCGGCGGGCCGGGCGGGGCGGCGGGACGAGCCTGCCCGGGAAGGTCCTGATCCGCCTCGAGCCGCATGCCATCGGCGAGCTCGCGGGGCGGCTGCCGCGCGGTTCGGTCGTGCTGTCGGCGACGAACGGCAAGACGACCACGGCGGCGATGATCGCCTCGGTGCTCGAGCGCAGCGGAATCGCGCTCGTCCACAACCGGGCCGGCGCCAACATGGCGGGGGGCGTCGCATCGACGCTGCTCGCCGCCGCTCGGGGCACGGCGATCGAGGGTGAGATGGGCCTGTTCGAGGTCGACGAGTTCTGGCTCGATCGCCTGGCGACCGAGCTGCAGCCGCGAGCCGTCCTCCTGTCCAACCTGTTCCGGGACCAGCTCGATCGGTACGGCGAGCTCGAGACGATCGCCGATCGCTGGGCCGACACGGTCGGCGCGCTGGGGCCGGAGGCCCGGCTGGTTCTCAACGCCGACGATCCGCTGGTCGCCGATCTCGGTCGAAACTCGCCGCACGTGAGCTACTTCGGAATCGAGGATCCCTCGATCGCGCTGCCCGAGATGCAGCACGCGTCGGACTCCAAGCACTGCCGGCGCTGCGGCGCCGCGTACGCGTACCAGACCGTCTACCTCGGTCATCTGGGCCGCTACCGGTGCCCGAACTGCGGCCAGGAACGCCCGCAGCCGGTGGTGTCGGCCGAGGAGATCGTGCTCGAGGGAACGCGGGCGGCGTCGTTTCGCCTCCGGACGCCGCGCGGCGACGCCCTCGTCCGCCTCCCGCTGCCCGGTCTGTACAACGTCTACAACGCGCTCGCGGCGGCCGCGCTGTGCCTGGAGCTCGACATCCAGCTCGACGCCGTGGTCGACGGGCTCACCGCGGTGACGGCGGCGTTCGGCCGCGCCGAGCGCATCGAGATCGGCGACGTCGAGGTCGCGATCCTGCTGGCCAAGAACCCCGCCGGGGCCAACGAGATCCTCAGGACGCTGGCGCTCGAGCACGATGAGCTCGACGTGTTGGCGGTCCTCAACGACCGGATCGCCGACGGTCGTGACGTCTCCTGGGTGTGGGACGCCGACTTCGAGCTGCTGGCCGAGCGGATCCGCGAGGTCACGTGTGCGGGAACGCGTGCCGCCGAGCTCGCGCTCCGCTTCAAGTATGCGGGGGTGCCGGTGGAGCGGATTCGGGTGGTAGCGGATCTGCCGCGGGCGCTCGACGAGGCGCTGGCGCACGCTGCCTCGGGGCAGCTGTTCGTGGTGCCGACCTACACGGCCCTGCTCGAGCTGCGCGAGGAGCTCTCCCGGCGCGGGCACGTCGGCCGGTTCTGGGAGAAGCAGGCGGTGGCGAGGTGAGCGCGATCTGGCACGACCTCGAGTGCGGCGGCTACCGCGAGGACATCAGCATGTGGCGCTCGCTCGCCGGCCGGTGCGGCGGCCCGGTGCTCGACGTCGGCGCCGGCACCGGCCGCGTGACGCTCGACCTCGCGCGGCAGGGCTATGAGGTCACCGCTCTGGACCGTGACGCCGTCCTGCTCGCCGAGCTGGCTCGGCGAGCCGATGGCCTCAACGTCACGACGGTGGTCGCGGATGCCCGGGAGTTCGACCTCGGCCGCCGGTTTGCGCTGTGCCTGGCGCCGATGCAGACGATCCAGCTGCTCGGCGGAGCGGACGCCCGGACGGCGTTCCTGCGCTGCGCGCACAGGCATCTCGCCGAGCGCGGACTGATCGCGATCGCGATCAGCGAGGCGCTCGACATCTACGAGGTGCGCGACGGCATGCCGGCTCCGTTGCCGGATATGCGCGAGCTGGACGGGATCGTGTACGCGAGCCACCCCACGGCCGTGCGTGCCGACGCGGGCGGGTTCGTGCTGGAGCGCCGGCGGGAGACGATCTCACGCACCGGTGAGCGGACGGTGGAGCACGACGCCGTCCACCTCGATCAGCTCAGCTCATCGCAGCTCGAGCGTGAAGCGCGCGCGGCCGGGTTGACTCCGGCCGGACGCGCCGAGATCTCCGCCACCGACGACTACGTGGGCAGCTCGGTGGTGATGCTGCGTGCCTGAGCTCCGTGTGTGCGCGCTGTATCCGGATCTGATGAACATCTACGCCGACCGCGGCAATCTGCTGCTGCTCGAGCGCCGGTGCCGGTGGCGTGGACTGGGATTCACGCTCAGCGCGAGCGGCCTCGGCGAGGCGCTCGATCCCGAGGGCGCGGACCTCTACTACATCGGCGGCGGCCAGGACCGGGACCAGAAGCTGTGTGCGCTCGATCTCGCCGAGGTCAAGCGCGAGGCGCTCCACCAGGCGGCGGCGCGGGGCGCCGTCATCCTCGCCGTGTGTGGCGGCTATCAGCTGCTCGGGCACTCATATCAGCTGGACGACGAGGTGCTTCCCGGCGTCGGCCTGGTGGACATGAGCACCGTGCGCGAGGATGGGCCGCGCCTGATCGGCAACGTGGCGATCGAGGTGGAGCTCGATCCCGGACAGCCCCGGGTGCTGGCCGGGTTCGAGAACCACGGCGGGCGGACGCGCCTCGGGCTCTCGACGCACCCGCTCGGCCGGGTCCTGAGCGGGCACGGCAACAACGGCGTGGACGGGTACGAAGGCGTGCGGGCCGGAAACGTGATCGGGACCTACCTGCACGGTCCGCTGCTGCCGAAGAACGCATGGTTCGCGGACTGGCTGATCCAGGCCGCGACCGGCCTGCCCGCCCTGGCGGCGCTCGACGACGGACTCGAAGAGTCCGCCCATGCGCAGGCGCGGCAGGCGGCGGGCGTGTAGCCTCCGCTCGCTCCCGGCCACCGAGCATGCAGAAGCTCCGCCGCACCGCGCTCATCCTGACCGTGTCGTGCCTCGCCGGCGCCCTCGCGGCGGCGGTGCTGAGCGCTTGCGGCGCGGGATCGCACACGGCCACGGCGGCCACCCGTTCCTCGACCACCCAGACCGCGGCGCTGCCGGGCACCGGCAAGCCCCAGGTCACGATCGGCGACAAGAACTTCACCGAGCAGTTCGTCCTCGGTGAGCTCTACTACCAGGCGCTGAAGGCGCAGGGGTTCTCGGTGCTGCTGGACCAGAACATCGGCCCCACCGAGGTCACGATTCAGGCCCTCCAGACCGGACGGCTGAGCCTCTATCCCGAGTACATCGACACCTGGGACAGCGCGGTGGCCGGCTTCAAGGGGCCGTTCGGCAGTCCTGGCACCGCGTACCGGGCCGGGCAACACTGGGCCCGGCGCTACGGGTTCGACCTCCTCCACCCCACCCCGTTCGGCGACACCGATGCAATCGCGGTCACGTTCAACTACGCCGTGCACAACGGACTGGCCACGATCGGCGATCTGAGCAAGGTCGCCGCGTCCTTGACCCTCGGTGGTCCACCTCAGTTCCAGCAAACGCCTGACGGCCTCCCGGCGCTCGAGCAGGCGTATGCCTTCAACCCGGCCAGGTTTCAGCCCCTGGCAATCGGCACCCAATACCAGGCCCTGGACCAGGGGACGATTCAGGCCGCGGACGTCAGCACCACGGACGGCCAGCTGATCACCGGCAACTACGCGCTGCTCGGAGATCCCGAGCACTTGTTCGGCTGGGGCAATGTGGTCCCCGTGGTGCCGCTCAAGGTGCTCCGAGCGGAAGGCCCGGCGTTCGCCGCGACGATCAACAAGGTCAGCGCGCTGCTCAGCACCCCGGTGATACGTCAGCTCAACGCGGCCGTCGACGTCTCGGGCGAGACGCCAGAGGTCGTGGCCCAGCAGTTCCTGATCGCGCACGGGCTGGTCGCACCCGGACAGGGACCATGAGCTATCCGCTCGATCCGAAGCCACCGGCCCCGCGCTCGGTGGCGCGGAGCTCGTCGACCTCGACCACGGCCGGCGCCTCGATCCTCACGAGCACGAGCTGCGCGATTCGATCGCCCGGCGCGATCTCGAACGCGCCGGCGCGGTCGGTGTTCAGGAGCAGAACCCGGAGCTCGCCCCGGTAGCCCGCGTCGATCAGCCCGGGCGCGTTGACGAGCGCGATCCCGTGGCGCGCCGCCAGGCCCGAGCGGGGAAGCACCAGCCCGGCCTGCCCCTCCGCGATCTCGACCGCGATGCCGGTCCGGACGCTCGCCCGCTCTCCAGGCTCGAGGCGGGCGGGCTCGAGCGCGTACAGGTCGAGGCCCGCGTCGCCTTCGTAGGCCCGGGTCGGGAGCAGAGCGCGGGGATCGAGCCGGCGGACGCGCAGCGTCATCCGGTCGGCGGCGCGCTCACGGCGAAGGTCGAGTACCTGGCCGCCACCGTGGCCGGCAGCCGCGCCGCCACGCGCACACCGTCGGGCATCTCCTCGCGCTCCAGGTCGCCGGCGATCTCGTGCAGCTCCGCCAGGCGCGCGCCCTCCTCGTACGGGATCAGCAGCTCGACCGGCTGAAGCGTCCGGGCGAACTCCACCTCGATTCGCTCGATCAGCTCGTCCATGCCCTCGCCGGTGACGGCGGAGACGAGCACCGCGCCCGGGTGCCGGTGCGAGAGCTCAGCCCGTCGCTCGGCGTCGACCTGGTCGGCCTTGGCGAGCACCAGCAACTGCGGGGCCTCGTCGGCGCCGATCTCGTGCAGGACGTCCTCGACCG
The DNA here is from genome assembly GCA_963710305.1 of uncultured Solirubrobacterales bacterium. Taxonomy (GTDB): domain Bacteria; phylum Actinomycetota; class Thermoleophilia; order Solirubrobacterales; family Solirubrobacteraceae; genus Palsa-465. The sequence goes on from CAVPZV010000014.1 coordinate 69,527, forward strand.
CCCGCGTCATCTCCACCAGCTCCTCCTCGGGCACCGAGGCGTCGACGACGTGGAGGACCAGGTCGGCCAGCCGCGTCTCCTCGAGGGTGGCTCCGAAGGCCTCCACCAGCTGGTGGGGCAGCTTGCGGATGAACCCGACGGTGTCGGTCACCAGGTAGTCCCGCCCGCCGGCGCGGAGCAGGCGCGTGGTCGGATCGAGCGTGTGGAACAGGCGATCACGTACCCCCGCGCTGGCCCCGGTGAGGGCGTTCAGCAGCGTCGACTTGCCGGCGTTGGTGTACCCGGCGAGGGCGATCTGCGGAAGATGGGCGCGCTCGCGCTCGGCTCGCATCACCGAGCGGCTGGAGCGAACGCCGGCCAGCTTGCGCTTGAGCGCCGAGATGCGATCGCGCGCCAGGCGGCGGTCGGTCTCGATCTGCGTCTCGCCGGGGCCGCGGGTGCCGATACCGCCGTCCATTCGACCCGCGCCGAGCCGTTCCAGGTGGGACCACAGGCCCCGCATCCGCGCCAGGTTGTATTCGAGCTGCGCCAGCTCGACCTGGAGCTTGCCCTCGGCGCTGTGGGCGTGGGCGGCGAAGATGTCGAGGATGATCGCGGTGCGGTCGATCACGGGCAGACCGAGCGCCGACTCGAGATTGCGCTCCTGGCGTGGGCTGAGCTCGTCGTCGCACGCCACCAGGTTGGCGTCAGCCCGCTTCAGCTCGTCCTTCAGCTCCTCCAGCTTGCCCGCGCCCAGATACGTCGTCGGATGCGGATGCTCGCGTCGCTGGGTCATCGTGCCCACGGCGGCCGCGCCGGCGGTGCGCAGCAGCTCACGAAGCTCGGACAGATCGCCGTGCTCGTCATCCGGGAGGGCGGCGATCATGAAGGCACGCTGGCGCGCGCGGCCAGCCGCACGCTGGCCGTTGGCGGCGACGGCCGAGTTTTGCCCGCGTCCGTGTCGATTTCTCTGCACAAACCTGATGGTAGCTCTGGTGCCGTGGCCGGCTCGCAGGCGCCGGCCGGGGCGGCGCCGTCTGCGAGCCGCGGAAGCGCGCCGCTCCCCCAGCCGTTGTCTTGGGCGCACACCGATGCGCACAGCTGAGAGACAGTTCGAAACCCACAAGATTTGCGCACGCCGTCCGGGTGGGGGTTATGATCCCTGCTTGGTCGGGCACCGGGGGCTCCTGCCTCACAGGGAAGCTACGAGCGTGCTGAGGGTTAACACGGTGGGACTGCGATGACTGATGTCTCCGTCGACCGAGGCGGAGCGGCGGCGACCCACGGGCGCCGGGTTGGGCGCTACGAGGTCCTCCACCAGATCGGACGAGGCGGCATGGCCGTGGTGTACCTCGCGCGCCAACCCGCCCCCGAGCGACACATCGCGCTGAAGGAGCTCGGCACCTTCGATGCGTCCCAGCCGGAGGCGGCGCAGCGCTTCGTACGCGAGGCCCAGTTCGCGGGTTCGCTCAACCATCCGAACATCGTCACCGTTCACGAGTACTTCGAGGACGGTGGCATTCCCTACATCGCGATGGAGTACGCCAAGCGCGGCTCCCTGCGCCCGTATGTCGGATGCCTTTCGCTGTCGCAGATCGCGGGCGTGCTCGAGGGCGTGCTCGCCGGCCTCACCCACGCCGAGCAGGCCGGCATCGTGCACCGCGACCTCAAGCCGGAGAACCTGATGGTCACCGAGGAAGGGCGCGTGAAGATCACCGACTTCGGTATCGCCAAGGCGACGCTGAAGGTCGGGACGAGCACGTTCCTGACCAAGGAGGGGATGACGGTCGGTACGCCGGTCTACATGGCGCCCGAGCAGGCGGTCGCCGCCGACCAGATCGGCCCGTGGACCGATCTCTACTCGGTCGGCGTGATGGCCTACGAGCAGATCGTCGGCCGGCCGCCGTTCCGCGACGAGCCGACGCCGGTGATCCTGTTCCGCCACGTCAACGACAGGATCCCCTCGGCGTGCGACGTCGCCCCCGGCGTGCCGCCTGCCCTGTCCGCCTGGATCGATCGCCTGCTGGTCAAGTCGCCGTCCGAGCGGGTCCAGACCGCCGCCGAGGCCTGGGACTCGCTCGAGGACATCATCATCGACCTGCTCGGACCGCGCTGGCGGCGCGGCGCCCGGCTCGGCGCTCAGTCGATCGACAGCCTGGCCGCGAAGCCGCTCACGCCGGCGCCGTTCGAGAGCACCCGAATGCCGACTCCGCGCGCCTGCGGAGCTTCGGCCGGTGAGCGAGGAGCCGATCGTCGCCGAGCCTCCGGCTCCGGCGCTGCGCGATGCCGCGGTGGCGGGGTCGATCGAGGCCCGGGCGGCGATGGAGACGCGGGCACCGTCGGCCCCGGACACGATCCGTCCCCCCCCCGACGCCGCCCACGCCGCCGACGCCGCCGGCGCTGCGGCGGCGACCGTGGCACCTGGCGCCGAGCAGCAGACACCGGCCGTGGAGGACGAGCGGCTATCCGAGCAGGCCCCCGCGGTCGTCGAGCAACTGCTCTCCGAGGACACGTTTGCGGCGGAGGCACCGCTGCGCTCCGAGGACGCGGCCGAGCTCAGCCAGAGCGCCGCGCAGCCGAGCCCGGACGCTCCCCTCGCCGAGGAGAGCGGCGTGAGAGCCGCGGAGACGATCGTCCCGATCGAGGCCGAAGCCGAGCGGCCTGACCAGGGTGACCGCGCGGGCCGCGCGCAGGCGCTGACCGAGGAGAGGCGCCGCGAGGTCAGACCGTACGCGCCGGCGCCCGCCCCACCCGTGTCGCCCGACACGATCCGCCGCCGTCGGCTCGTCGCCGCGGGCGCGGGGGTCGCCGTGCTCGTGATCGCCGCGGTCGTGATCGTGCTTCTCGTCGCCGGCGGATCCGGGAAGCCCAAGCCGAACCCGGCGGGGACGGCACAGCACCCGATCGCTCAATCCGGGCCGATCAAGATCCAGTATGCGGCCCCGTGGCGGCCGACCGCTGCGGCGGTGAGCGCCCTCCCCGGCGTGATGGCCGGCCACCCCGTCCCGATCCAGCTCGCCTCGGGCGGAGTGAACCTCCTCGCCGGAGCGCTCGCCACCTCCGCCACAATCCCCGGTGACGTGCCGCCGGCGCTGCGGTCGCGCTACGGCCCGCCTGCAACCAGCCTCGACGCGACCGTCGGCGGAGCCCGGGCGCGCGAGTACCGCTGGACGGTGAAGGCGACGGGCGAGCTCGATGCCTTCGTCGTCCCGACGGGTTCCGGGGACCTGGCGCTCATCTGCAACGCCCCGTCGGGCGGCGCTGCGGGCATGCCCTCGTGCGCCTCGCTGGCGACGGCGGCGACGCTGACCGGAGCGCAGCTGCTGGCGCCCGGACCCGATTTGCCCCTGGGCGCTGATCTGAGTCGCAGCGTCGCCGGCGCCGCGACCGCGCGGGGCAACCTCAAGGGCCTCCAGGCGGGCAAGCTGTCCGACCGGGCATCCGCTGCGTCGACGATCTCGAAGGCGGATGCCTCCGCGGCCACGTCGCTGGCTCAGCTTTCCGTTCCCGTCCGCTACCGCAGCTCGGTGTCCGGTCTGTCCTCGGCGCTGCGCACCGAGGGCGTCGCCTTCGCCGCGCTGTCCCGCGCGGCCCAGCGGGGCGACCGGAAGGGCTACGCGAGCGCCTCGAAGAGCGTCACCAGCGCGAGCAAGACGGTGGCGAGCGCGGCCAGCGCACTGCGAGCCGACGGTCTGAGTCTCCCGGCGTTGAGCGCGCTGGGTGTGCCAGGCCTGCCGCCGCCGTCCGCGCCGAAGACGCCGGCGCCGTCATCCATCCCCTCGACGTCGAGCTCTTCGGGGTCCTCGGGCTCCACGTCCTCCCAGACGTCCACCCCGTCGCAGAGCAGCTCATCGGCGCCCAGCAACACGGCGCCGAGCACGCAGTCGGCGCCTTCCGGCACCTCATCGCCGCCTCCGGCGTCGCACAGCGGCGGCGGTGGAGGAGGAGGCGGTGGCCAGTCGGGGTCCTCGCCCACGCTCCAATAGATTTCGCTCGTCCCTCCCCGATCAGGAGCAGCGAACATGAGACGCCAACTCTGGAGATCCGTATCAGGACCGGCCCACCGCCGCGGTCGCGTTCTCCTCATCCTGTTCGCTCTGGCCGGCCTTCTCATCACCACGCAGGCCGGTGCCGCGACGGTTGCCTCGCAGCGCGCCGTAACCGACTTCACCTTTGGCTTCGGCTACCGCACCGTGCCCAGCCATCCCAAGGAGCTGTTCCTGAGCGAGGCCGAGATCGGCAACGTCGGCGGCAACGAGAACGTCTACATCCGCTGCCACAACTGCACTCACGGGAATTTCAAGAAGGCGAAGATCAGTGGGCGATTGGTCTCGTTCGGGACCAACCCCGCGCCGCTGATGACGTCGCGCTCCATCTTCTTCATCGCCACCAGCGCGCCGGGGAAGATCGGAATCGTGAAGGCCTTCGTCGTCAGGCCTGCACCCGTGTTCCTGGCTGAGAGCGGCTACGAGTGCACACCGCCGGGTGTGAGCGCCAAGCAGGGCGCACAGAACCCGTTCACGGTTCCAACCGTGGCATGTCCGCCGGAATTGGTCCCCCCGCCGCTTCAGCTGCTCATCCCGTTCAAGGGGCGCACCTACAGAGCGGCCAAGCCGATCGACTTCTACGTCGAGGTGACCGGAGTCATTCCCAGCAACGAGTACTTCTGGGTCGCGGTCGAGTCGAAGAACAACAACGCGCGCAAGTGCACGTCCTTCCACTCGTCTCACAACATCTCCAATAAGTCCTTCGGCACGATCCTGCACCTGTCGCTGGACCCGAGGCAGGGGATCAACGACCACGGGAGCATCGGGAGCGGCCACTGGTGCACCGGTCCCGCCCGTGCGTTCATCTTCAGCGACACCAACAACGATCCCGAGCGTCACCAACGCGCGCGAATTCGGCTCCCGCATAATCAACATCCGATGAGCGGGGCGCGGGCCGGCGCGTCCGGATATGCACGCGGCGCGAACCGGACCGTTCGGAGCGTCTTCGCTAGAGCCGCCGGATCCGCTCGAGCGCCGTCAGGAGCCGGTCGTCGGGCGTGGTCAGGGAGATCCGGAAGAACCCCTCGCCGCTGCGGCCGTACGCCCCGCCGGGCGATATCACCACCGCCGCCTGCTCGAGCACGTGCTCGCAGTAGGCGGCCGCCGACTCGAACTCAGGCGGGATCGGCGCCCACACGTAGATCGTGCCCTTCGGCGGCGTGACGCGCACGCCGGCCTCGGCCAGCGCCTCGCACACGAGATCGCGGCGGCGGCGGTAGATCTGATTCATCGCCTTGACCTCGGTGTCGAGCTCCGGCGCCAGGGCCGCGGCTCCGGCCAGCTGGACGGCCTCGAACAACCCCGAGTCGATGTTGGACTTGAGCCGCCAGTAGTGCGCGATCGCGTCGGCGTTGCCGACGATCGCCGCGCAGCGCCAGCCGGTCATGTTGTAGCCCTTGGACAGCGAGAACACCTCGACGCCGACCTCCTTGGCGCCGGGGGTGGACAGGAACGACGGCGCCACGTACCCGTCGTAGGTCGTCTCGCTGTACGCGTTGTCGTGCACGACCAGGAAGATCGTGTCGCCCGGCCAGGTCGACCACCGCATCGAAGAACCCGTCGGGGACGATCGCCCCGGTCGGGTTGTTCGGATAGTTGATGAACATCAGCCGAGCGCGCTCGAGCGTCTGCGCCGGGATGGCCTCGAGATCGGGGGCGAAGTCGCGCTCGGGCAGCAGCGGCATCAGCACCGGCTCACCGCCCGCCAGCAGCGGGCCGCCGGTATAGACCGGATAGCCGGGGTCGGAGGCGAGCGCGACGTCGCCCGGATCGAGGAAGGCGAGATTCAGGTTGAAGATGCACTCCTTGGCGCCGATCGCCGCCATCACCTCGGTCTGCGGATCGAGCTGCACGCCGAAGCGCCGCCCGTAGAAGGCGGCCACGGCCTCCAGGAACTCGGCGCGGCCCCGATTGGAGGGGTAGGTATGCGTGCTCGGGTCGGCCACCGCCTGCTGGGCAGCGGTCACGATCGGCGGGTAGGTGGGCGTGTCCGGATCGCCGATGCCGAGGCTGATCACGTCGATCCCGGCGGCGCGCTTGGCCGAGATCTTGCGTTCGAGCTCGGCGAACAGGTAGGGCGGGATCCGCTCCAGGCGGCTACTGGGTCGCATGCAGCTCCTCCACGAACTCGTCAGCGAGCGTCCCCCGGAACACCGGCACCGCCCAGCCCGTGAGCTCGATGTGGAGATCCTCGCCCACCTCCACCTCGAGCTCGCCTCCGTCGAGCACGGTCGCTCACCGGCGAATCGCCGCCCTCGAGCACGTAGGCCACGGCGGCGCCGGTGGCGCCGGTGCCGCTGGCCGTCGTCTCCCCGGCTCCGCGCTCGTAGATCCGGGCGCGGATCCGCCCGGGCCCGACCTCGGTGAACCAGGACACGTTCGTGCGGTTCGGAAACAGCTCGTGCTCGACGATCTGCGGGCCGACGGCCGTTAGGTCGAGCGCGCGGAGCTCCTGCTCGTCGGCCATCCGGATCGCGCACTGGGGATTGCCCACCTGGACGTGCTGGAAGCGCCAGGTGCGGCCGTCGGCCTCGAGCTCTCCGCGTCCGTCCTCGGGGCCCGACGGGAAATCGGCGCTTCGCAGGCGTGCCCGCCCCATGTCGAGCGTGCACTCCGTCTTCGAGGTGATTCGCGGGCGGATCTCGCCCGCCGCGGTCTGAATCGAGAAGGTGTCGGTGTCCGCCCAGCCCCGCTGGCGCAGGTACAGGACCGCCTCGCGTGAGCCGTTGCCCGACAGCTCGGCCTCGGAGCCGTCCGGGTTGAAGATCCTCAGCCGCGCCACGAACCCGGGCTCGTCCGCGGGCGAGAGCACGAGGATCCCGTCCGAGAACACGCCCGTGTGCCCGGCGCAGATGGCGCGGATGCGTGGGCCGGTCAGCTCGAACGGAAGACGGCTCGCCTCCACGATGATGTAGTCGTTGCCCAGCGCCTGCCACTTCTCGAAGTCCACGGCGCGCCAGTGTATGTGTACCTGGTCATGATCGCCCGGCTGCACCTCTGGACCCGCCGAGTGCGGGCGAGCCCGCTGGTCGTGCTGGCGGTCCTGGCCGCGCTGTCCCTGGGCGCGCGGTCGGTGCTGCTGGACGAGCCGTGCCGCGCCCCGTGCCGTACCACGAGCGGACCACCTGCTCGTGTTCGACGAGGACTACTACGTCAACGCGGCACGGGTGATCGCGGGGATCCACCCGCCGCACGGCTCCCCGTACGCCGGCGCCCCGCTGGGCGATGACCCGAATGCCGAGCACCCCCAGCTGGCGAAGCTGGTCATGGCGGGGTCGATCGAGCTGTTCGGCGACGGTCCCTTCGCCTGGCGGCTCGGCAGCCTCCTGATGGGGACGCTGGCCATCCTCGGGATGTACGCGCTCGCGCGGGCCGCCGGCGCCACGCGGTGGGTGGCGGTGGGCGCGGCCGCGCTGATGGCCCTCGACAATCTCCAGCTCGTCCACGGGCGCATCGCCACGCTCGACGTCTATGCCGTCGCGGCGATGGTCTGGGGCGGCGCCCTATACCTCCGTCGCCGGCCGGTGGCGGCGGGCGTCGTGATCGGCGTGGGCGCGTGCGCCAAGGAGGTGGCGCCGTACGCGCTCCTGGCGCTCGCCGTGCTCGAGGTGCTTCGGTGGTTCCTCGATCGAGGTCGTGACGTCGCGGTCGCGGCGGCGATGCGACTGGTCGCCTGCGTGGTCGCCACGGCGGGGACGTTCGTCGGGCTGCTCGCGGTGCTCGACCGGATCGCTCCGCCCTACGCCGACGCGTCGCACGAGCTGATCACGGGCGGCGCGTTCGCTCACATCGCGCACATCCTGAGCTACGCCGCGCAGGAGACGAGCCCGCACGGTCCCATGGGGATCGCCTCCTACCCGTGGGAGTGGCTGGGCGACTACAAGCCGATCTCCTACCTCACGATCAACCCGCACGAACCGGCGCCCGGGCTCTACCACGTGCACCCGGCCGCGCACTTCCTGGGCATGATCAGCCCGCCGATCCTGCTGGCGGGGCTGGTGGGGCCTGGCGGTGGCCGGCGGTCAGCGTCGTGCGCGCGGGAAGGCTGCTCGACCGTCGGCCCGGAGCCGCGGTGAGCGAAGTCGGCGTGGTCGGCTTGGCGTGGTTCCTGGGGACCTTCGTCCCGTTCGAGCTGCTCAGCGCGATCGACAGCCGCACCAGCTACCTGTACTACATGGTCGTGGTGATGCCCGGGCTGTACCTCGCGGCGGTGTACCTGATCGAGCGCTTCCCGCCTGGCCGGCGGCTCCTGGGCGGCGCGCTCGTCGCCGTGGTGGCGGCGGCGGTCATCATGTACCCGTTCACGCCGCTGCCGTTCTGAGCCACAGGGCGAGGATCTCGTCGGCCACCGCGGCGGGTCCGCGGTCGCTCGTGTCGACGACGTTCACGCCGGCCAGCTTGCGCATCCAGGTGAGTTGGCGGCGGGCGTAGTTGCGGGTGCGGCGCTTCATCGCCTCGGGCTCGCCGGCCAGCAGCTCCTCGAAGCCCAGCGCCTTGCGCGCGGTGATCGACGCGCCGGCGGCGTTGGCCTGCCTGACCTCGTCCTGTACGCCTTCGGCAAGCATGCGCTCCACGCGCGCGTCGATCCGGTGGTACAGCTGCTCGCGCTCCATGACCAGCCCGACGAGCAGCGTCGGGCGGCGGACGTCGTGCGTCCACAGCTCCGACTCCCCGCTCGGCGGCTCGAGCTCGCCCGCATCGAGCAGCTCGAGCGCGCGCACGATCCGCTGGCGGTCGCCCGGAGCGATCTCGGCCGCTGCCCACGGCGCGCGCTCGCGCAGCGCGGCGTGGAGCGCGTCCGGACCGCGCAGCTCGAGCTCGGCGATCCACCGCTCCCGCACGCCGGGGGATGGCGGCGGGCGCATGCTCAGGTTCGTCAGGGCGGCGCGGAGGTACAGGCCCGTCCCTCCGACCACGATCGGGCGGCGGCCGGCGTCGATCAGCTCGTCGATCTCCACGTGGGCCAGCTCGGCGTACTCGCCGGCGCTGAAGCGCGCGTCCACCGGGAGGAAGGAGATCAGGCGGTGCTCGAGCTGGGCCCGCTCCGCGGCGCTCGCCGCCCCGGTCAGCGTCTCGAGCCCGGCGTAGACCTGGAGCGCGTCGGCCGAGACCGCCACCGGATCCTCCCCCGCGTCGCGGAGGAGCCGCGCGAGCTCGATCGCCACCGCGGTCTTGCCCACGCCGGTCGGGCCGAACAGCGCGATGATCTCGGGGCGCGCCACGCCGGGAGTATGCGCGGCTAGACTGGCGCGCCGTGAGCCTGGTCAGCGGCAGAGTCCTCGTGACCGGCGCCACGGGGGGACTCGGGCAGGCGATCGCCCGGGCCTTCGCCGCGCGGGGCGCGTCGCTGATCCTGACCGGCCGGCGGGCGGACGCGCTCGAGCCCCTGGCCGGCGAGCTCGGGGCGCAGGCGTTGGTGTGCGACCTCGCGCAGCGCGAGGACGTCGAGCGCTTGGCCGGTGCGGCTCGGCGAGCTCGACGTGCTCGTCGCCAATGCGGCGCTGGCGGCGTCGGGGTTCCTGACCGACCTGACGCAGGAGCAGATCGATCAGCTGCTCGAGGTGAACCTCCGCGCGCCGATGGCGCTCGCTCGGGCGCTGGCGCCGGCGATGGCCGCGCGCCGGCGCGGCCACATGGTCTTCATCTCGTCGCTGTCCGGCAAGGCGGCGTCGCCGGCGTCCTCGATCTACTCGGCCACGAAGTTCGGCCTGCGGGGATTCGCGCTCGGCCTGCGCGAGGATCTTCGCGAGCCGACAACGTCGGCGTCTCGGTGGTGGTTCCCGGCTTCATCCGCGACGCGGGGATGTTCGCCGAGGCCGGGCGTACGGCTTCCGCCATGGATCCCCACGCGCGCGCCCGAGGACGTGGCCGAGGCCGTGATCGGGGCCATCGAGCGCAACCGGGCGGAGACGGACGTGGCGCCGGCCATCCTGCGCGCTCGGCGCGAGCTTTGCCAGCGTCGCGCCGGCGCTTGCGGCGGCGGTCAGCCGGCGGCTTGGGGGCGACCGGATCGCACTCGAGCACGTGGAAGGGCAGCGCGACAAGCGCTGAGGCCGCGACCGGCGGAGCGGCCTCCCCGACCCTGAGACGCTATTGCCGCCGGGCGCCGGTCTGGGCGGTCGTAGTCGGAGCGGGCGTCAGCCTGGCCGTCGTATTCGGGCGCAGCGTCGTCGTCGCCCGTCATGGCGCCGTCCTTGCCCGTCACGGCGTCGTGCTCGCCGGTCACCGTCGCGAGGGCCTCGATGATCTCGTCGGCGAGCTTGGCCCCGTCGACGGCGTGCTCGGGCGTGGCCTGGACCCGGACCACGACGTCCTCGCCGTCGACCTCCTCGAGCAGGACCTTGGCCGCGGAGCGGGTGGGCGTCGTCACCCGGTCGTCGAGCAGGGCCTGGACGTGGCTCGGCCGGACTCCGGAGGTGAGCTTGACCCGGACGTCGACCGAGTCCGGCTCCCGCAGCGGCACCACGACCGCCGCCAGCACGACGTTGTTGGGAATCATGATCCGGTCCTCGCCGCGCGCCAGCGTCGTGTAGAGCAGGCCGAGCGAGCTGACCACGCCCTCGGTCGTTCCGGCCAGGGCGCCGGCCTGGAGGCGGATCCGCTCGCCGACGCGGAAGGGGCGCGCGCTCAGCAGCACCATGCCGGCGATCAGGTTGCCGAGCGTCTGCTGCGCCGCGAGACCGAAGACCACGGCGGTGAAGGCGCTCGTCGCGAACAGCGTGCCCGGGTTGGCGCCGGCAACGCTGAACGCGACCACGATCGTGATCACGATCGTGAACAGGCGGATCAGGAAGCCGACCGTGCCGGCGGTGCCTGGATCCATGCGCCGGAAGAACGTCGGCGCCGCGGCCTTCCCGACATCCCGTGCCACTGCCCAGCCGAGGGCGAGAAGCGCCACGACCGTGCCGACGCGGAGCGGAGTCAGCCAGCCGCTCCTGTCGCCGACGTTGAGGATCGTCCTGCGGTCGTAGTAGATGACGACCACGGCGACGAGCATCGGCAGCAGCACCGCGGCCTGACGACGCGCGCGCTTCACCGCTCGCTGGCTCACGTCGACGGCCAGCCCGACCTTCTCCCAGGCCTCGCTGCGCGTCTCGAACATTCGCTCGAGGTGCAGGTCTCTTCGCTGACTTCAGCTGTCTTGGCATTGATTTGCTCTCCGCTTCGACACGGTTCTGCCCTACCTGGTACCACCGCACGCCGACCGGTTCAGCAACCGGTCCGACCAGGCGAGCTGCGGCGGGGATCGCAGGCGACGGCTCGATCTGGAGCCTTCAGAATAGTGTCCGCTGCTCGGGCGCGCGCGTCGGGCTCGCTCGGGCCGGCGGATTTCGTCTGGCTCCGCGCATCCGCTCGCCGGGCGGCAGGTCCGGACCTCTCACGAGCGCCGACAGCCGACGGCGCTCCTCCTGCGGCGCATACGCACCGCGTTTGTAGAGCTCCCGGTAGCGCGGCAGCAGATCCGGCCTCTGCTGCTCCAGCCACTCGAAGAACAAGCCTTTCACGTCCCCCCGTAGGTGTAGTGCGATACCGGTCACATAAGCGGCGCCGGCCTCGGTGGCGCGCTCCACGATTCGCTCCACCTGCTCGGGCGCGTCGTTGATCCCGGGCATCAGCGGCGCCACCAGAACCCCGGTCGTGATCCCAGCCCGGCTCAGCTCCGCCAGCGCCTCCAGCCGCGCGTTCGGATTGGGCGTGTGCGGCTCGGTCGCTCGCCAGGCGCGCTCGTCGAGGGTCGGAATCGACAGCGCGGCGCTGAAGTCGCGTGCGCTCAGCGATCTGCTTCATGATCGGCAGGTCCCTCAGCAGCAGCGGCGACTTGGTCAGGATCGAGCACGGGTTCTCCGCGTCCCGCATCGCCTCCCAGATCCCGGGCATCAGCTTGTAGCGCCCCTCCACCCACTGGTACGGGTCCGTGTTCGTGCCGAGCGCCACGTGCTCCCCCTCCCACGACGGCCGCGCCAGCTCCGCCCGCAGCAGCTCCGGCGCGTTCACCTTGACCACGATCTCCCGCTCGAAGTCGCGCCCCGCGTTGAAGTCCAGGTACTTGTGAGTGGGGCGAGCGAAGCAGTAGGCGCACGCGTGTGTGCAGCCCCGATACGGGTTGATCGTCCACCGGAACGGCATCTGCGACGCCGGCGGCACCCGGTTCAGGATCGACTTGGCGCGGACCTCGTAGAACCTGGTCGAGAGGGCCTCGGGTGCGTCGAAATGGCGGACGACGGCGTCCTGCGCGTAGCCCGGCAGGCGGGCTCGCTCCTCGCTGTCCATCGTGAGATTGCTCCAGCGCACGAACACATGTTCGCATACGTCGGGGACGGACTGGCCGAGGCGTCAACCAGCGACCGAGAGCGACCCTAGGTGCCGCTGTGCCTCGGGGCCTTGCCGTTCCCGTTGGCTGAATCGGGCTCCGCACGATCGGCCGCCGCACGCGCCCGGATCGGTGAGCTCGCGGATCAGCTCGTCGGTCCGCTCGCGACCGCTGACGAGCGCAGTGCTCATCTCGCGCTCGCGCGCGATCGCGCTCACGAGCTCCCGCGCCCGGTCGGCGGTCATCGCCGAGGCCGCGTTGCGCTGGCGCTCCTCGTCGAGCTCGAGCTCGAGTGCGCTGCTCCTGGCCACCGCGTCGTCGCGCTCGGACGCAGCCGCGGCTGCTGCTGCCTGTGCCTCCTCGGCCAGCCGGCGCGACTCCGTCGCCTCCGCCGCCACCTGCTCGGCCTGGGCGCGCGACTGCTCGGCTTCGGCTTCGGCCTTCTCGGCGCGCTCCAGCACCCGCTCGAGCTCGGCCTCGGCGCGGTCGGCCTGCGACCGGACCTCCTCGACCTCGGCCTCGGCCCGCGCCGCCCGCGCCTTGACCCGCTCCGCCTCGGCGGCGGCGGCTTCTGCCTGCGCCTGCGCCTGGATGGCCTCGGCCTCGGCTGCACTCAGCTGCGCACGGGCCTGTTCCGCCGCTGCCTCCGCGCGTGCGGCCTCGGCGCGGGCCTGGTCGGCGTCGGCGCCGGCCGGAGCCTCGGCACGCGCCTGCTCCGCCTCGGCCTCGGCGCGAGCGGCGCGGGCGCGCGCCTTCTCGGCCTCCGTCGTCGCCTCCTCGATCCGGGCCCGCGCGCGGATGGCCTCCGCCTCGGCCTCCTCGGCCCGCACGCGGGCCTGGCGCCTCTGAGCCTCCGCCTCCTCCGCCCGCACGCGCACCTGGCGAGCCTCCGCCTCGGCCTCCTCGGCGCGTGAGCGCGCCTGCTTGATCTCGGCCTGGGCTTCCTCGGCCCGCTCGCGGGCCTGGCGCCCCTGAGCCTCCGCCTCCTCGGCCCGCGCGCGCATCCGCTTGACCTCCGCTTCGGCTTCCTCGGCGCGCACGCGGACCTCGCGGCCCTGCGCCTCGGCCTCCTCGGCCCGGTCCCGCGCCTGCTTGATCTGCGCCTCGGCCTCCTCGGCCCGGCTCCGTGCCCGCTTCGCCTCGGCCTCGGCCTCCTCGGCCCGCGAGCGCGCCCGCCGAGCCTCCTCCTCCGCCTGATCGGCGCGGGCTCCGGCGCGCTTGGCCTCGGCTTCCGCCTCCTCGGCGCGCGCCGAGCCGAACCCGGAGCTGCTCGGCCTCGGTCTCGGCCTGCGCGGCGCGAGCGCGGATCTGGCCGAGCTCTGCCTCGAGCTCGCCGGAGCGCGTCCGGGTCCGGGTGAGCTGGGCCTCGGCCTCCTCCGCCGTCGTACGGGCCTGCTTTGCCTCGCTCTCGGCGCGCTCCGCTCGCGCCAGGGCGCGTCGACAGGTCCACCTCGAGGCGATCGACGGTAGCCGCGTCGGCCGCCGGCGGGCTTGGCTGCGCCGTCTGCTCGGCCTTGGCCGCGCCGGCCTCGGTCTTCGCCGTCTCGACCTGCGCGCGCGCTCGCTCCAGCTCGCGCTCGGCCCGCTCGAGCTCGGCCCGTCCCTGGTCGGCCTCAGCCTGGGCCCGCTCGGCTCGGACCCGCGCCTGCTCCACCTGCGCGTCGGCCCGCTCGGCCTGCTGGCGCCACTGCACGGCCTCGTCCTCGGCGCGCTCGGCGCGCGCTCGCAGCTGCGGGACGTCGCGCTCGAACTGCTCGGCTCGCTTGGCCGCCAACTGGGCCTCGGCGCGCGCGGACTCCGCCTCGGCCTGGGCCGCCTGCACGGCGACCCGAGCCTCGGTCACCTCGGCCCGAGCCCGCTGGGCCTCGCTTCGCGCCTGCTCCAGCTCGGTCTGAGCCCGCTCCGCCTCGGCTCGAGCCAGCTCGGCCTCGCCGCGGGCCCGGGCGACCTCCGCCTTCGCTTGCTCGGCGACTCGAGCCTGATCCTCCGAGCCGGCAGCGGGCTGAGTCCGGAGCAGCTCCTCGAGCTGCTCCCGGGCCTGGGCGAGGCTCCGCTCGAGCCCCTCGCTGCGCGCTCGCTCGAGCGTCAGCGCGCTCTCGAGCTCCTCGGCCCGCTGGGCCGCCTGCACATTCGCCAGCTCCTGCTCGCGCTGCGCCGCGCGGAGCCTCTCCAGCTCCTGTGCACGCTCGGCGGCCAGCGCTTCGGCCGCCTCCTGTTCCTCGCGAGCCGCACGCAGCGCCTCTTCGTCGCGCGCCGACACCGCTGCCGGCGGCGCAGGGCTCGGAGTGGGAACCGGCAGCCGAGGGCCGGAGCGGCACCACCTCGGCGTGGCCGTTCCCTCCGGGGGCAACCCCCCACTCGTTCAGGAGCTCCGCCCGCAGCGCGGTCGGGTCGAGCCGGCTCCAGCGCTCGATCTCGAACAGTCGCGCGGCCTCGTCGCGGGCCACGTGCGCCTGCTCGAACGGCGCCGCCACGCCGCAGACGGCGATCGCGTTGCCGGCGAGATCCCGGACCGGGAAGCGCAGGACGGCCATCGGAGGGCGCTTCTCGAAGCTCGGGACCGTGTACTCGAACTGGAGAGGCTCGTCCGGCGACACGCCTCGTTCGTGCACCCGGGGGCCGTCGACCGTCTCGCTCGGCTTGAGCTCCAGGTCGGTCTGGCCCTTGACACGCTCGAGCGTCACCCCGAGGAGCGACGCGAACGTCCGGTTGACCTGGAGGTACCGGCCGTCCAGGTCCTTCTGCCAGGCGATCGCCGGGCTCTCCTCGAGCGCATCGGCGAGGAGCGCGTTGTGGTCGTCGGTGCCGGGCGCGCTCTCCGATGGCAGCGTCAGCAGGACATGCCGCGCACCGGCCGAGTCGATCATGGCCTCGACCTCGCCGCTCACGCCCTCGAGCGTGACCGCGGCACGATCGGCATCGCCCGCGAGCACGCGTTCGATCTGCGGCGATTGCCGGCAGAGCTCCGCTTTGTCCTCGTAGCGGAGGCGGAAAGTCTCGGTGCTGTGTTCGATTTCGCCGTCGGCCCCGATCAGGGCCAAGGCTGGGGTACTCATGGCGGGCGGCTCGGTCCGTTCCTCAGTCGACTGTGGAAAAGCTCCACACCCTGGGTTTTCGGCCGATACGCGCGTGTTTAAAGGCGCCTGAACCGCCGACTCGACGGATGGCGTCCGATTTTCAGGCCAGGGCGCGCGCGAAGAGCGGCGCCTCGCCGCTCAGAGTCTGGCTGGTGGCGCCGGTGATCTTGACCTCGACGAGCTCGCCGGGAGCGCCCAGCCCGCCGAAATTGACCACCTTGTTGTGGCGCGAGCGGCCGCGCAGACGACTCGGATCGGTTCTCGACGGACCCTCCACCAGCACGTCGATGGTGCGGCCGACGAACCGCTGCGCCCGCTCGGCGGCGCGCCGCTGAACCACCTCGACGAGACGCTCCATCCGCGCCACCTTCGTCTCGTGCGGCAGCTGGTCGGGCAGAGTGGCGGCCTCGGTGCCGCGCCGCGGGGAGTAGAGGAAGGTGAACGCGCCGTCGTAGCCGACCTCCTCGGCCACCTCCAGCGTCTGCTCGAAGTCGGCCTCAGTTTCCCCTGGAAAACCGACGATTATGTCGGTGGTGATGGCGCAGTCGGGGACGTGCTCGCGGATCATCGCCACGCGCTCGAGGTAGCGCTCGCGCGTGTACGTCCGCCGCATCCGCTTGAGCACGGCGCTGGAGCCGGATTGCAGCGGCAGGTGGATGTGCTCGCACAGCGACCGCAGCTCGGCGTGGGCCTTGATCACGTCGGCGCGCATGTCCTTCGGATGCGGGCTCGTGTAGCGGATGCGCTCGATCCCCGGGACCTCGTCCAGCGCGGCGAGCAGCTCGGCGAACGCGACCCGTTCCTCGCGCGGAAGGTCGCGGCCGTAGGAGTTGACGTTCTGCCCGAGCAGCGTCACCTCGCGGACGCCGTCGGCGGCCAGCCGGCGGACTTCGGCGAGGAGCTCGTGGGGCGGCCGGCTGACCTCGCGGCCCCGGGTCGAGGGCACGATGCAATACGAGCAGACGCAGTTGCAGCCGACGCTGATCTGGACCCACGCCTGGAACTCGCGCGCCCGCTTGGCCGGGAGGTGGCCGGTGAAGCCCTCGAACTCGAAGAAGCCCTGGGCGGTGAGCGAGTCGCTGGTGAGAAACTCCGCCAGCTTGTGCACCTGCCCGGGTCCGAAGGCGACGTCGACGAACGGGAACCGGGCGAACACCTCTTCCTTGACCGACTGCGCCCAGCAGCCGCCCACGCCCACGATCCGGCTCGGGTCCTGCGCCTTGAGCCGTTTGGCCTCGCCCAGGTGCGAGACGAACCGGTCGTCGGCCTTCTCCCGGATCGAGCAGGTGTTGAACAGGATCAGATCGGCGTCCGCGCGCGCCGGCGCCTCGCGATAGCCGAGCGACTCGAGCATCCCCTTCATCCGCTCGGAGTCGTGCTCGTTCATCTGGCAGCCGAACGTGGTGACGTGATAGCGCTTGTCCGTCTGAGCAGGAGGCCCCAGCATCCCGCCCATGATGCCATCCCTCGCTGCGGGCGAGAATTCAGGGCTGGCTTGCTTCTGCTGCCGCCAGCGCGGGAACTCGGTGGCCTGTTGGGAGGGCGTGGAGCCGCAGCCTGGTTCTCCGTTCCGTGCAGAACCGGTCGGTCAGCGCCCAGCCGCCGTAGGCGAGTGCGCCCACGGTCCCGGTGGCGGTCAGGAGCACGCCGGCGGCGCTGGCGCCCGCTACTCCGGTCGACCCCAGGATCAGGACCATGGCCCCCGCGCCGACGCCGGGCCCGATCGGCAGCACGCCGAGCGCTGCGACGGCGATCAGCACCGCAGCCGCATCGAACAGCGAGGCATGGACACCGGCGGCATGCAGCATCAGCCAGTTTCGCGCTACCTGACCGCAGACGGCGAGGACGACGAAGATCGCGACCCGTACGCGGGTGCGCCGGTCGCTGAGGGCGGCGAGGCCCCTCCACCACCCGCTCGGGTGGCGCCGGGCCAGCCGAGCGAGCCCGGCAACGATCGCGAGGACGGCGCAGAACCCGGCGAGGGGTGTCCACCACGGCAAGCTCAAGGGGGCTATGAGCGTGAACGAGAACAGTGTCGCGAGCGAGACTTCCATCAGCACGATCGGTACCTCGGTGGCCGCGAGGACCAACGCCTTGGGGCTCTCGCGCGGCGCCGCCCGCCGAAGCGAGGCGATGCGCGCGGCAAACCCGAGCTCGCCATTGACGGTGTTGCCCAGGTAGCCGATTCCCGCCGCCCTATACAGGCGTCGGCGGTTGACGGTCCCGCCGGCGGCGTGGACGCAGACATTCCAGGCCTCGGTCCGCGCGAGCAGCGACCCCACCTGGATCGCCGCCGCGGCCGCCAAGGCCCACCACGGAGCGCCCACCGCGGCCTTCACGAAGTGTCCCCACTGTCCGGCCAGAACCATCGCCATCACGCCGATCGCGAGCAGCGTTCCGACCACGGTCAGCGGAGTGCGCCGGCAAGCCGCCAGCGCTCCCAGGCGCCGCCATGCCCTCACCACGAAGCGCGTTGACCCGCCGCGCGAGCGCTCCCCGACGGCATCCTGGTCTGCCGTGCCCGCCTCACCCGTGCCCCGGGCCGTGCGACCCGACGCGAGCGTCAGCGGTCCGACGGATGCCTCGAGAACCACGGTACCTCCTTGAGCGCCTACGGCCCACCCGGAGAGGGTGGGTCCTGAGAACTCCGTCGTCGTGAATGGCTCTCTAAAGCTGGGAACGAAACTCTCCGGGGGAGCGCCGGCGGCGGCCCTGAGCGGAGCGAATTCGCAGAAGCGGCGAGTGACCTTGGAGGTCAACTCTACCCGGCGGCGGAAGGACTACACCGCAGGCGCGTGCTGGCAGGCCGCTGAACCGAGCCCCGGCGCACGCGCAGGACGCGCGCCGAGGCTCGGGACCGGGTGGGTCAGCTGCAGCTCGACGCCCAGGCGCAGGCGTCGAAGGACGTGGCCGACAACGGCGCCGACGGGGCACCGATCACGTTGCCGTTCGAGTCGGTCAGCTCCATCTCCTCGGACGCCTGGAGATTCGCCGCGGCTCCGTTCGCGGTCGCGTTCGTGAACGGGACGTTGCTCAGGTTCGGCAGGGCCGCGAAGCCGGCGTTGGTGCCGAGCACGAGCGGGGTCTCCTCGATCCACTCGGCGCTGCCCTCGGTCGAGGTGTACGGAACGGTGGTCGAGAAGTTCTCGCCCCGCGTCACGTCGTTCAGCGTGATCGTCCAGAGACCGGGCACGATCTGGGAGATCGCCGAGTGCATGTGGTCGCCCGGCTGCACCGTCATGCTGATGCTGATCGACGGCGCGGGGATCAGCTCGTACCACGCCGAATACGACGCGGTGCCGTTCGAGACGTCCTGCTCGGTGCCCGTCTGGATGAGCGTCGAATCGGTCGACCGTGCAGCTCGTCTCGACGCAGCCGCCGCCGATGCCGATCCAGTCGGAGGAGGACTCGTCCTGTCCGCTCGTGTGCTGCGTCGCGGTCGGCACCGTCCAGTCGCCCGTGATCGAGGTGAACAGGCTCTTGCCTGACTCGAGCGCGCCCTGGTTGTAGCCGAACCAGTTGTTGCTCTGGTTGGCGTTGAGGATGGCGAGCTTCACGCCGTGGCTCTTGAGGCTCGCCGGCTTGGAGCCGCCGGTTCCCGAGGATCCGGACTTCGATGGCTTCTTGGCCTTCTTGTGCTTCTTGGCCTTCTTGTGCTTCTTCTTGTGGTGGGCGGTCTTGTGGCTCTTCGCCTTCGAGTGGGGCTGACGGCAATCGACGTGCTCGGAGCGAGCAGCGCGACGATGGCGACGATCAGAGGCAGCAAGCGACCGATGCGTCTTACGAGCGCACCTCGACCTGCCACGGGGTTTACGCGCATGGTGACCCTTTCCTCGGCGGCGCGCGGGTCAGAGCCGCCGACCTCCCAGTCCTAGGACGACCCGCTCCCGGTCGGCCTACCCCGAATTCCGGCGGGTCCAACAGCCTTATGGTCTATTGCGCGAGCTCTCGCCACGATTCAGCGCGCATACTCCACGGCGCGGGACTCGCGGATCACCGTGACCTTGATCTGTCCCGGATACTCGAGCTCCTTCTCGATCTCTCGAGCGATCTCGTAGGACAGAATCGTGGCCGCGTCGTCGTCGATCGCCCCGGGGGCGACCATCACTCGGATCTCGCGGCCGGCCTGCATGGCGTAGACCTTGTCGACGCCCTTGTGGCGCGTGGCGATCTGCTCGAGGTCGCGCAGGCGCTTGACGTACTGCTCGAGCGACTCGCCGCGGGCTCCCGGCCGCGCTCCCGACAGAGCGTCGGCCGCCTGGACGATGACCGCCTCGATCGTCTGGGGCTCGACCTCGTTGTGGTGGGCCTCCATCGCATGGGCGACCGCCTCCGACTCCCCGTACTTGCGCGCCAGCTCACCGCCGACGAGCGCATGCGGACCCTCGATCTCGTGCGTGACGGCCTTGCCGATGTCGTGTAGGAGGGCGGCTCGACGGGCCGTCTTGGGGCTCGCGCCGAGCTCGTCGGCCATCATCGCCGCCAGCGCCGAGACCTCGATCGAGTGGGCGAGGACGTTCTGCCCGTAGCTGGTGCGGAACTTGAGCCGGCCCAGCAGCTTGATCAGCTCTGGATTCAGGCCCTGCACGCCCGCCTCGAGCACGGCCTGCTCTCCGAGCTCGACGATGTGGCTCTCGAGCTCGGACTTCGCCTGGTAGTACATCTCCTCGATCCGAGCCGGGTGGATGCGCCCGTCCTGGAGGAGCTTCTCGAGCGTGAGGCGCGCTATCTCCCGGCGCACGCCGTCGAACCCGGACAGGACGACGGCTCCGGGCGTGTCGTCGATGATGAAGTCGACGCCCGTCAGGTTCTCGAGTGCGCGGATGTTGCGGCCCTCGCGGCCGATGATCCGGCCCTTCATGTCGTCGGCCGACAGCTGCACGACCGAGACCGTCGTCTCGGCCGCATGACCCGCGGCCAGGCGCTGCATGCACACCGACAGGATGTTTCGCACCCGCCGTTCGGCCTCCCGCTTGGTCTGCTCCTCGATCTGCCGGATCCGCCGGGCCGCGTCGTGCTTGGTCTGCTCCTCGAGTTCCTTGAGCAGCAAGTGCTTGGCGTCGGCCGCGGACATGCCGGAGATCCGTTCGAGCTCGAGCTCCAGCACGTGGCGTTTCTCAGCCAGGGACTCGCGCTGGCGGTCCAGCTCGGTCACGCTCCGGGCCAGGGTGGCCTCGCGTTGGGCGAGGTCGGCTTCGCGCCGCGCAACCTCACCGTCTCGCTTCGGGGGCTGCACCTCGAGCGCGCCGGCGGCTGCCGGCGCCGGCGGCTCCGCCACCGCGGCGCGCGGGGCGTGCGTCCGGCCGTACAGCACGGCAGCGAGCACCAGACCCACTGCAATCAGCGCTGCGGCACCGATGATTTCCATGGTCGTTCCTCTCCTACCAAGGTTCGAACCCCGGTCCGAACCTATTCGCAGCTTCGGTTTTTGGGAGCGACCGAGCGGCCCGTGCGGAGCGCACGAACGGATGCCGGAAGGCAAGCGCGCCCTTTAGGGGCGGCGGCTGGCTAGCCGTTTGGTGGGTGTCGTCGGGGCGGGCTGGGCGGCCCGGTCGAGATTGCCGTCAACGCTGAAGTCCGGAATCCAAGATTTATACGATTTGCTGGGTTCTTTTCGTGGCCCGTGGGCCATTCGTTCGCTACCGGCATCGTAGTACCGGCGCCCCGGACGCGCAATCGATGAAGGCTCTCAATCGAGCGCGTCGCCGGAGTGACCGCCCACGGCTTCGAGCGCGAGATCGGTGTCGAAGCCCTTGCGCAGGAGCACCCCCAGCGCGCGCTCGCGATCGCGCAGGTCGAGCGGGAGCGACGGGAACCGGCGCCGCAGCACCGTCCGGGCCCGCTCGAGCTCGTCCTCGGCCGGCGTCTGGCCCAGCGCCGCGGCGACGAGGTCACGGTCGAGGCCGCGACCCTGCAGCGTGCGCCGGATCCGCTCACTGCCCCACTGGTCGAGGTGGCGCCTGTCCTGCGCGAACAGCCGCGCGAAGCGGACGTCGTCGACGTACCCCTGCTCTCGGAGCGTGGCGATCACCGACTCGGCCGCGCCCGGCTCCACCCCGCGTGTCTCGAGGTGGCGGCGCACTTCCGCCTCTGTGCGCTCGCGCCGGTTCAGATAGGCGTAGGCGAGCCTCAGCGCCCGGTCGGGCTCCGGTGAGCGCGTGGACTCGCCCATGACCCGGTGGACTATGCAGCGCGTCCGCGCGCGGCGGCCACCGGCTCGACCGCCTGAAGCGGCGAGTCCTCACGCGGCTCGATCGGCTTCACCAGGTCCTGGCCGATTCCGAGGGCGGCATAGATCTTGCCCTCGATCTCCTTGGCCATCTCGGGATGCTCGTCGAGGAAGGCCTTGGCGTTGCCCCGGCCCTGTCCGAGCCGGTCCTCGCCGTAGGAGAAGAACGAGCCCGACTTGGTGACGATGTTGTGCTCGATGCCGTAGTCGATCAGGCACCCGGAGGTCGAGATCCCCTGGCCGAACTCGATGTCGAACTCCGCCTGCTTGAAGGGCGCGGCGACCTTGTTCTTGACCACCTTGACCCGGACCCGGTTGCCCACCGCCTCGGCTCCGTCCTTGAGCGTCTCGATGCGGCGGATGTCCAGGCGCTGCGAGGCGTAGAACTTCAGCGCCCGACCGCCGGGCTGCGTCTCCGGCGAGCCGAACATCACGCCCACCTTCTCGCGGATCTGGTTGGTGAACACGCACAAGGTCTGCGTGCGGTTGAGGTTGCCGGCCAGCTTGCGCATCGCCTGGGACATCATCCGCGCCTGGACGCCGACCGTCTGATCGCCCATCTGGCCCTCGAGCTCGGCGCGCGGGGTCAGCGCGGCCACCGAGTCCACCGCGATCACGTCGACCGCGCCGGAGCGGATCAGCATGTCGACGATCTCGAGCGCCTGCTCGCCGTAGTCGGGCTGGGAGACGAGCATCTCGTCGATGTCCACGCCGATCCGGCGCGCGTACAGCGGATCCATGGCGTGCTCGGCGTCGACGAACGCGCACACCCCTCCGAGCTTCTGCGCCTCGGCGAGGATGTGGTAGACGAGGGTCGTCTTTCCCGAGGACTCCGGACCGAAGATCTCGACGATCCGGCCCCGCGGGACGCCACCGATCCCGAGCGCGACATCGAGCGACAGAGCTCCGGTGGGGATCGCATCCACCGCCACCCGGGCCCCCGGATCGCCCATCCGCATCACGGTACCCTTGCCGAACTGCCGCTCGATCTGAGTCAGGGCACCCTGAAGCGCGGCCTGTCGCTTGGCGTCGATCTTGGCGTCAGCCGTAGCGCCTGCCTTTGCCTGCTCGCTCATCTCGATTCGGCTCCTTGTCTCATGTCTTTGAATCCATCACGGTAGGCGGGGTGGCGGACGGAACCGGCACGCTAGAGCGGGTCTCTGCAACGGAACAAGGCGCAGGCGTGACAGAAGGGCAACAAACCGTCCGGACGGATCGCCGACAGCGCGCCCCTACCCGTGATCCGATCGGACGCCTGAGACGTAAACACATCGGACGCCGTAAATCCGTCACGGTTTCCAGTGCCCACGCCGATCGGATCCTCAGTGTTCGCCTACACCCGCCGCGCACGACCGACAACGCTCCGCAACCTCGCCGACGAAGAGCTCATGGCGCTGGTGCAGGACGATGGGGATCAGCGGGCGTTCGCGGTGCTGTTCGACCGCCACGCCGACGCGGCGTTCTCGCTCGCCTACCGGATGTGCGGGCGGAGGGCGCTTGCGGAGGACGTGGTACAGGACGCGTTCCTGTCGCTGTGGCGGAGCGCGTCGAGGTTTGACCCGGCCCGCGGCAGCGTGCGGACCTGGGTCCTGCGGGCGGCGCACAACCGCGCGATCGACGCGTTTCGCCGGAGCGCGGCCAAGCAGGCGCACGACGTGCCGGACGAGGGACTCACCGAGCGCCTTCAGGCGCGCGAACGGACCGACGAGGAGGTGGAGCGACGCGAGGACGTCAGGCAGGTCCGTGCGGCGCTCGACGGAATCCCGAGTGATCAGCGGCGGGTGATCGAGCTTGCGTACTTCGGCGGCTTCACGCATACGCAGATCGCCGAGATGCTCGATCTTCCGGCCGGTACCGTGAAGGGTCGGATGCGCCTGGGGATGACCAAGATGCGGATGGCGCTCGACGAACGCGCCGGGGTCTCGGCATGACCGATCCGAGCCGTGACACGCGGGACTGCGGCGGCGACTCGGCCGCCTACGCGCTCGGTGCGCTCGAGCCGGCCGAGGCCGAGGCGTTCCGCGCGCACATGGAGACCTGCGTGGTGTGCCGTGACGAGGTCCTGGCGTTCCACCGCACCGCCGACGCCCTCGCCACCGCGGTGCCGCAGTACCGCGCGTCGAAGGCACTGCGCCGCCGGGTGATGCGAGCCGTGCGCGCCGAGCCGCGCGAGCAGGCGCGCCCGCGGCGGGCAGCGGCGCCCGGGTGGCTCTCGCCTCGGCTGGCGCTGGCCGGCGCCACGGCGATCGTGCTGGCCGCCGCGCTGACGGTCGGCCTCACCGTGGGCTCGGGGGGCGGAGCGCGCACGCTTCGGGCGAGCGTGGTCGGCCTGCCGGGCAGCGCGCACGTGCGCGTGGCCAACGGTCGCGCCGAGCTGATCGTCGCGCACATGCCGCCACCGCCGCCCGGACACGATCTACGAGGTGTGGCTGAAGCGCGGCGGCGCCGCTCCGGCGCCCACTTCGACGCTGTTCAGCGTCAGCCGGAGCGGTGGCGCGGACGTGGGCGTGGCCGGGGGGCTCAAGGGCGTCACCGAGGTGCTCGTGACGCCCGAGCCGGCTGGCGGCAGCCTCATGCCCACGCACACCCCGGTGATCGTGGCGCGGCTGGCGTGAGCGACGATCGTCGTGGTTTCACCGCCGGCCCCTCAGCCGGATCCGAGTACTGCCGTGCCGAGCGCCTCGTAGCGGGCGCCGGCAGAGCTGAGGCGCGAGCGGTAGAGCGTCACGCGGTCCCCCGCGAACGACAACGGCGGTGGCGCGGCAAGGTCGACCACCGGCGCCCGCCGCACGTCCCGCGCCACGCGCGCCACCGTGACGTGGGCGAGGAACGGCCGCTGCTCGGGCGTGTACCAGCCCCCGGCAGACAGAGCCTGTGAGAGCTCGGCCTGCGCGGCGCTCAACGCCCCACCCTCGTCCAGCAACCGCACGGCGAGCACGCGCGGGCGGCGCGCAGGTAACCACACCGCGCCCTCGACCCCGAGGGAGCCGGCCGGGGAACCGATCACCCCGGCGCAGGCCTCGAGGATCGAGGCGATCTCGCGCTCGAAACGCCAGCCGAGAAAGCACAGCGTGACGTGCAGCGCGGCAGGATCGACCAGGCGCAGTCCCCGAACGGTCGGCCGCCAGGCCACGAGCGCGTCTCGGACGGA
This sequence comes from uncultured Solirubrobacterales bacterium, assembly GCA_963710305.1. Lineage (GTDB taxonomy): Bacteria > Actinomycetota > Thermoleophilia > Solirubrobacterales > Solirubrobacteraceae > Palsa-465. The sequence continues at coordinate 94,320 of CAVPZV010000014.1, forward strand.
CGCGGGCAGCTCGAGCGCGACGAACAGTCGGACGCGCTCGTCGCCGCTCATCCGTCGGAGTGCGACTGGACCGGTGCCTCGGGCATCGGTCCGACCGTCTCGCCCCGGAGAAGGCGGCGGAGCAGGTGCATCGCGACCGTGGTCGAGCGGTCGCGGATGTCGGAGCGGCTTCCGGGCAAGCGCGTCGAGCGGGTGATGCGTGCACCGTCGCGGGCCGCGATCGAGAAGCACACGAGCCCGACGGGCTTCTCGTCGCTGCCGCCGCCCGGTCCGGCGATCCCGGTGATGCCGATCCCGTAGTCGGCATCGAAGCGCGCGATCGCACCGTCGGCGAGCGCGTCGGCCACTTCCTCCGACACCGCGCCGTAGCGCCGCGATCAGCTCCGGGTCGACCCCGACGACCGAGATCTTGGCCGAATTCGAATACGCCACCACGCCACCGGCGAAGTACTCCGAGGAGCCGCCGCGGTCGGTGAGGCGCGCGGCCATCAGGCCGCCCGTGCACGACTCCGCCACCGCGACCATCCGCCCCTCGAGCAGCGTGGCCACCTGTTCGTCGACGGTCGAGCCGTCCTCGGAGAACAGCGCACGGGATTGGTGCTCGCGGATGAAATCGATCAGCGCGTCGTACGCCGGCTCGGCCGACGGCTCGAATCGAGTGGAGACCTCGATCTCCCCGCGCCGCAGGCAAGTGGTGATCTCGAGCTCGGACAGCGCAAGCCCGGCCGTCTCAGCTTCGCGCAGCGTGAGCGCGATCTCCGACTCCGGGATCCCGAACAGCCGCACCATCTCGTGGCGTAGATGCGGAGCGCCGGCGATGGCGGCGCGGAACGCGTCCGTCTGCGCCGCCAGCTCCCACATCGGCTGAAGCTCGCGCGGGGGTCCCGGGAGCACGACCACGGTGGGAGCGCGGACGCCCGGCAGCGGCGGCACGACCAGGCCGGGAGCGGTCCCGATCGGGTCGAGCACGGTGGCGCCCTCCGGCACCACCGCCTGCTTGCGGTTGGCGCTCTGCACCGCGTCGGGGTCGACGCCGGGCCAGCGGCGCATCATCGGCGCCACGATCTCGGCGATCCGCTTCTCCAGACGCGGGTCGAGCGCCATCTCGCGCTCGGAGAAGCGTGCCACCACCTCGGCGGTGAGGTCATCGGCGGTCGGTCCCAACCCGCCGCTGGTCACGATCAGCGCCATGCCCTCCTGAGCCATGAAGCGCAGAGCTGCCATGCACATCGTCCGGGCGGTCGCCGACGATCTCGATCATCGCCGCGTCGACGCCGAGCTCGAGCAGGCGCTCGGACAGCCACGGTCCGTTGCGGTCGGCGATGATCCCGGTGAGCACCTCGGTGCCGGTGATCAGGATGCCGGCGCGCAGCTTCATGCGCAGCTGGGCTGCTTGGAGGCGGGCAGCGGATGCACGCCGCTGGGGATCAGCGCGAACCCGATCGCCGTCGCCGACGGCGACACCGCGACGTGCTTGCCGTTGACCTTCATCTGCACCGCGTTGTTGCCCAGCGTCAGGAGCAGCTTCGGCTTGGTCTCCGAAGGGATGGTCTGCCCGGGGCCGAAGATCCGGCCGGGGATCAACGGATGGCCGTTGCCGTCGACGAGGCAGACGTACACGCGCCCGGTGGGTACGAGCTGAAGCGTGACCGAGGTCGGGGCGGCTGCCGTGGTGTGGGTGCGCGTGGTCGTAGACCGGCGAGTGCGCGGGCGTCGTCCTGGCGTGCGGGCCGGCGGGCGGCGTGTTCTTCGATGCCACTGTGGCTGCCCACGATGTACAGCGCGGCTACGACCGCGACGAGGACGAGGCCGATCAGGGCCCACGGCGGCAGGAGCGGGCCACGCGACGGGCGATCACGCTCACGCTCGCGGGAGCGCGAGGCGACCGGGCGGGACTCGTGGTCGGAGGGTCGCTCGTAGCGGCGCTTGTAGTCGTCGACGAGCATCCGGCTGTCGAGACCGAGGTAGTCGCCGTAGGTGCGCAGGAAGCTCTTGACGTAGACGGGCCCGGGCAGCAGATCCCACTCCTCGTTCTCGATCGCGCGCAGGTACTTGGCACGGATCTTGGTCGTGGTCTCAACCTCGCCGATGTCGATCCGCGCGCGCATCCGCGCCTCGCGCAGCGTCGTGCCGATGTCCGCCATCGCGTCAAGGCTAGCGATGCGAGGCGGTTCCGCCACGCCCGGTTTCGGGCCGCCACCGGACGCACTGATCCAGCGCCGCTGAGCAGCTCCTCGGCGTCTCCCGGACACCGTCGCCGGCGTACGCGCGCCGGCGCCGTCGGCCTCCGCCAGGTGCACGAGGATGCGCGGCACGTCGGCCTCGGTGATCAGCACCTGCCGGGGCTTCGAGCCCTCGTAGCCGGAGATCACGCCGCGGCGCTCGAGCATGTCGATCAACCGCCCGGCGCGCGTGTAGCCGAGGCGAAGGCGGCGCTGGAGCATCGAGGTCGAGGCGGTGCCCATCTGGGCCACGAGGCCGATCGCCTCCTCGAGCAGCGGGTCCTCGTCGGGGTCGAAGTCGGGATCCTCGGACGAGCCACCGCCGTCCTCCTCGTCGGCGACCTCCTCGAGCAGCTCCTCGTGGAACTCGGGCTCGCCCTGGCGCCGCCAGGCCTCGGTCAGCTCGGCGATCTGCTCCTCGTCGATGTAGGCGCCCTGGATGCGCTGCAGCCGGCTCGCGCCGGCGGGCGAGAACAGCATGTCCCCCATGCCCGATCAGCGCCTCGGCGCCGTTCTGGTCGAGGATCACCTGCGAGTCGGTGCGGCTCGGAGACGGCGAAGGCGATCCGAGAGGGAACGTTGGCCTTGATCAGCCCGGTGATCACGTTGACGCGCGGAGACTGGGTGGCGAGCACGAGGTGGATGCCGACCGCGCGGGCCTTCTGGGCCAGGCGGATGATCGAGTCCTCGACGTCGGCCGGCGCGACCATCATCAGGTCGGCGAGCTCGTCGATCACGCACAGGATGTAGGGCAGCGCCGGCTCGCCCCGCTTGTCGCGCGCGCGGTTGAGCTCGGGGAGCGAGCGCGTCTTGGCCAGCGACATCTGCCCGTAGCGCTGCTCCATCTCCTTGACCAGGTTCTGGAGCGCGTTGGCGGCCATCCGCGGGCTGGTGATCACCGGCGTGAGCAGGTGCGGGATCGACTCGTAGTGGTTGAGCTCGACCTGCTTGGGGTCGACCAGCACGAGGCGGACCTCGTGCGGCGTGGCGCGCAGCAGGATCGAGGAGAGCATCGCGTTCACGCATGCGGACTTGCCGGCGCCGGTGGTGCCGGCGACGAGCAGGTGCGGCATCTTGGCCAGGTCGGCGCCGATCGCGCGGCCGGCGATGTCCTTGCCCAGCCACACGGTCAGCGGCGACCAGTCCGGCGGCGGCTCCTGGAAGACGTCGCCGAGGTGGACGATCCGCCGGCGCGCGTTCGGCACCTCGACCCCGACCGCCTGCTTGCCCGGGATCGGCGCCAGGATGCGGATGTCGGTGGCGGCCAGCGCGTAGGCGAGGTCGTCCTTGAGCTGCGCGACCTTCGCCACCTTCGTGCCGGGCGCGAGCCGCAGCTCGTAGCGCGTGATGTGGGGCCCGTGACGCGGCCGATCACCTTGGCCTGGATGCCGAAGTGGCCGAGCGCCTCGAGCAGCGTTGCCGCGACCTGCTCCTGGCCGGCGGTGTCGGGCTTGGCCGCATCGCCGGTGGAGCGGACGAGGAAGCGGGCCGAGGGCACGCGCCAGTCGAACTCGGGATCGTCGGTGACCGAGGCGCGGTAGCGGCCCTGCGGGGTCAGGTCCTCCGGGT
>CAVPZV010000015.1:0-127488 GCA_963710305.1 uncultured Solirubrobacterales bacterium
TCTCGACCACGTGCACTGACCACGCGGCCTGCGCCGCCGGTGCCTTGCGCGAGGAACAGCGTCGGGCGCTGCCCCGCGTAGTCTGGGACCTAAATCCAATCCGAGGAGGAGCTGACCGTTGGCGAGTTTCGAGGTAGTCCGACTCGATGAGATCGAGGAGATCGATGACGGGGGCGTGCCATTCCGTCCTGTGCGGCACCGTCTCGGGATTACGACGTTCGGCGTCACGGCAGCACCGCGCACGCCGACGGCGCCCGGCTGATCAACGAGCACGACGAGACTGAGCCGGGCAGTTCCGAAGAGCTGTACGTGGTGATCTCCGGGCACGCCACTTTCGAGCTCGACGGCGAGCGGCGCGACGCGCCGGCGGGAACATTCGTCCGCGTCGCGCCCGGCGTGTCCCGGACGGCGTTCGCGCGCGACGCCGGCACCACCGTGCTTGCCATCGGAGCTGGGCGCCCGGCAAGCCTTACAAACCCGACGGCTGGGAGCTGTTCGCTGCCGCTGGCCTCTGTTTGAGTCGGGCGCGTACGAGGAGGGCGCCGATCGCGCCCAGGCGCTGATCGCCGAAGATCCACCTTATGCGGCCTTGTACTACAACACCGCCTGCTTCGAGAGTCGAGCGGGGCGAACCGACGCGGCGCTTGCGCACCTGCGGCGGGCGCTCGAGCTTGCGCCGGAGATGTCCGAGCTCGCCCGCGATGACGATGACCTGGCCGCGCTTCGCGCGGAGCCCGAGTTCGCGAGATCACAGGGGGCTGACAAACCGCCGGAACGCTTATGCGGCAGCGGTCGCGATGAGCATCTGTTCCGCCCTGCAATCCAGGTCCCGGTGGTCCGAGCTTCGCGCGCCAGGCGATAGGTTCTGCGGGTGTTCGTCGCGGCCGATGGCTATCTATGAACTCGGTGGACTTCGGCTCGGGGCCGCTGACCTTCGTGGCCCACGGAGGGTGGGTCGGCAACTGGGAGCTCTGGCAGGAGCCGGTCCAGCTCATGCAGTCGCGGTGGCGGTGCATCGCCTATGACCATCGCGGCGCGGGGGCGGGTACTTTCCCGCCCGAGGCAATCACCCCTGAAGGTCTGGTCGAGGACCTGTTCACCGTTCTGGACTTCTATGGGGTCGACTCCTGCGTGCTCGCAGGTGAATCGATGGGAGCACTGACCTGCTTGCTCGCCGCGGTGAAGGACCCGGCTCGGTTCAGGGGCCTGGTGCTGGTCGACGGAGTTCCGGCGGCCAATGAGGAGCGGCAGCGTCCGCTGGTGGAGGGATCGCGCACCGACTACTCGCGCACGGTCTCCGCTTTCGTGGACGCGTGTGTACCCGAGCCGGGCAGCGAGCACGTGCGCCGCTGGGGCAAGCAGATCCTGCTTCGCGCGCATCCCGAAGCTGCCGCACGGTTGCTCGAGAGCCACTATCAGCAGCGTGTCGCCGCAGACCTGAGCGCCGTTTCCGTACCGACCCTCGTCATCCACGGGCAACACGACGCCATCGTTCCGCTCGCGCTGGGCAAGGCTGTCGCCGACGCCATCCCCAGCTCCGAGTTGGTCGTGATTCCCGAGGCCGGCCATGTGCCCACGTTGACGCGCCCGCAGGAAGTCGTCGACGCCATCGAGCGGTGGGCAAGCGCTGCGCTTGACTGATCCGCGAGGCGCGTCAGCATGCACACAACGCTGTGCCAGGAGCCGGTGGTTCTCCCGGGGCCACGCCGCCCGCGCGCGGGCGGCTGGGGCCAAACGCAGTGTGAAACGGTTCGCCCGCGGAGGACCTTGGCGCGTGTCTATAGCCCGTTGAGTAAGGCGCGGAGCGCTTTGGCGTATTCGTCCATGGCCGCGCGGCCTCGGTTGGTCAGCGCCAGGGCGGTTCGCGATGCCGGTCCGCTCCCGGTTTTCTCGCTGGTGAGGTAGTCGGCGTCCTCGAGCTTGCGTAGGTGCGTGATCAGGTTGCCGGGCGTCAGCCCGATCATGTCCTGTAGGCGGGTGAAGGACAGCGCGTCACCGTGGGGCAAGGCGGCCAGCGTGGCCATGATCTGCAGTCGCGCGGGGACGTGTATCAACGGGTCAAGCGCGTCAGTCGTCATGCGTCTGATCGAGTCGCGCGGAGCAGCCAGGCCTGGACGGCACTGTCCGCCAGGAGCACGACGCAGAGGCCTATACCGTTGCTCAGCCACACCCCGCGGGGTCCTGCGAACGCGCTCCCGGCGGCGAGGAGCACGACCGCGATCGAGATGGCAAGTTCGCGCGAGTCCTCCTGTATCGCCGAGCGCGCCGCGCCGAATGTGCCGAGGACGAGCATCGTCGCTGTGACGACATACACGCCGTAGGCGACCCCGTCGCTCGCCCCCGCTTTCGCGAGCGCCACCATGACCACGTACACGGCGAGCAACGCCACCGCCAACGTCGCCCCCTCCCATTGGGTCCGGCGCGTCGAGCGTCCTGTGACGCCAGTCGTGGCGCGGCGATGGGCGTAGATCACCGAGCCGATTCGGATCGCGATGACGGCGTAGAGTCCCAACAGGCCCAAGGGGGTCGGCCACTTGTAGGGATGCTGTCCGCGCACGGACAGCCACACAGAGCCGAACGCGACCAGCGCCGCCACCGCTGCGAGCAGCGAGAGCGCCGGCGAGCGGAAGTCCAACTCGCGCTGCGTCTGACGCCGGGTCTGCGCCAGCAGCCTCGCTGCTTCACGGGGATCAAGTCCGTGCTCATCCTCGTATGTCTCGGTCCTGCCGATGTCCGACATCCCGTCGCTCCCTGTTTGCGTTTGCACCACAAACTCTAACGGACTTTGCGGTGCAAAGTCAAGGGCAGTTGGAACCTCTGCCAAGGAGGCTCGGCTTTGGGGTGACGGCGCTGCGCCGGCGGCACCGGCTGCCGCCAGATAAGCGGACTCGACGGTCCGCTACGATTCTCCGATGCCCGCGACGTCCACTCCTGCCGGCCAGCCCGAGGGGCTTGACCGCGAGACCCTGGTCGTCGCCGGCGTCGTCTTGCTGGGCGCGATCATGTCCATCCTGGACACGACCGTGGTCAACGTGGCCATCGATCACCTCGCGGTCGCGTTCCATTCCTCGCTGACCACCATCCAATGGGTCATCACCGGCTACACGCTGGCGCTCGCGGCGGTCATCCCGGTCACCGGTTGGGCCGCGGACCGGTTCGGGACGAAGCGCATCTACCTGTCCTCGCTGGTGCTGTTCACGCTCGGGTCGGTGCTCTCGGGCCTGGCGTGGAGCAGTGCCTCGCTCATCTTCTTCCGCGTGCTGCAGGGCATCGGCGGCGGGATGATCATGCCCGCGGTCATGACGATCATGACCAAGAAGGCGGGGCCTCACCGCATGGGTCGTGTCATGGGCGTGCTCGGCGTGCCGATGCTCGTGGCGCCGATCCTCGGCCCCATCCTCGGGGGCTGGCTCGTCGACGACGTGTCGTGGCGCTGGATCTTCTTCATCAACCTGCCGATCGGGATCGTCGCGTTCATCCTCGGGCTGATCGTGCTCGAGCCCGATCAGCCACAGCCTGCCCACCGCCTCGACTGGCTCGGGATGCTGCTGCTCTCACCGGGGCTGGCCGTGTTCATCTACGGCCTCGCCGAGTCCTCGAGCCACGGCTTCGGCTCGGTGCGCTCAGCGGGTCCGACGCTCGTGGGAGTCGTACTGATCGCCGCCTGGTTCATGCACACCTGGCGCTCCTCGAACCCCTTGATCGACCTGCGGACCTTCGCGCACACGCGAGCCGGGGCGGCGGCGGGAACCTTCCTCCTGTTCGCCATCTCCGTGTTCGGATCGATGCTGCTCGTTCCCCTGTACTACCAATCGGTGCGCGGCGCGTCGGCCCTCACGGCCGGCCTGCTGCTGGCGCCGGGCGGCCTCGGCGCGATGCTGCTGATGCCGCTCGCCGGCCAGCTGACCGATCGCTACGGGCCCACCTGGCTGCCCGCCGCGGGCCTGCCGCTCGTTGCGCTTGGGCTCGTCCCATTCGTGTTCGTCGGGCCGCACACCTCCTACGTCTTGCTGTGCTGCGCCAACTTCGTCCAGGGCCTCGGGATGGGACTGGCGATGATGCCGAACATGACGGCCGCGATGCAAGCGGTGCCGGCCGCCGCGATCGCGCGGACGAGCACGGCGATGAACATCATCCGACAGGCCGGAGCCTCGATCGGCACCGCGGTGCTGTCAGTCATCCTCGCGACGGCGATCACGAGCAATCTCAGCGCGATCGTCGGCCGCAGCACCACGGGCTCGGGTTCAGGAGGCATTGCGTCGCTTCAGCACCTGTCGGCGCGGGCGCATGCCGTGACCGTGGCGCCACTCGCCCACGCCTTCGCCTCGACGTTCGTCTGGGCGCTCGTGCTGATCCTCGTCGCTCTGATTCCGGCGGTGGGCATGGCCCTGTCGGGCTGGCGCCGTCCCCTCACGGCGCCCGCCGGCGCTACGCCGGTGCCACTGGACTAGCTGCCTCACAGCGCGTATCAGACCGGCCTCGTCGATTCGGACGCTTGCGTGTAGTTCCCGCGCGTCCGCGCGCGCACTCGTGCGCGATGGCGAGTCCGCGACGCCGAAGGTTATCCACGTGGCCGATGCCAAAGCCGCCCGCGTGCAGGACGATCATGCCGTGTCGCGTCATGGGCTTCATTCGGTCACGGCTTCGGCGGTGGCAGCCGTATCCGGGTCGTTCCCGCTCGACCTCGAGCTGTCGCTGCGGCGGATCGAGCGAATCATCCGGGACGCCCGGGCGCGCGGAGCGGAGCTGATCGTGTTTCCCGAGGGAGCGCTCGGGGGCTATCCGTGCGAAGCGGACGGGGGGCCGCTTGCGCCGGTCACCAAGCTCTCCCGCGACTGCGACGTGTTCCACCGTGTGGCGAGGGCCGCGGGACCGGCGGTCGTGTGCGTCGGATACACCGAGGCGGCCCCGGATGGCCCATTCGCGAGTGCGGTGTGCCTGAGCGGGGATGGCATCCTCGGACACCACCGCAAGGTGCATGTGCCGCCGGCCGAGCGCGGGCTGCTGCGCCCCGGCGACGGCTTCGCCGCCTTCGACACGCCGGTTGGCCGTTTGGGCATGCTGATCTGCTACGACAAGGTGTTCCCCGGAGGCGGCGCGAAACCTGGCGCTCGACGGCGCGGAGATAATCGCCTCGATGGCGGCGTGGCCGGTGTGCCGACTGCGGCCGGCTTCGGTCATCCGCGAGGACCGTCAGGTCCTACACTTCAACGCACTCGATATGGCGCGTGCGGTAGAGAACCAGGTCGTGTGGGTATCGGCCAATCACTATGGCTCGCTCGGTCGACTTCGCTTCCCCGGCCAGGCCAAGATCGTGGATCCCGACGGTCGGGTGCTCGCGGCGACCGGGGCGCGCCCTGGCCTGGCGCTCGCGAGCGTCGATTCCCGCGCCGCCGTGCGTCGCACGCGCGAAGAGCTATTCCATCTCGCGGACCGCGTCGCGGGGGCCTACGGCGTGATCTCGACGGCGCGCGTCGCCTGATGTGCGGGATCGCCGGCCGGCTCGGCCCGAAAGCGCCGGGCGAAGATGAGCGCTTGCTCGTGCGTCTTGCGCACCGCGGTCCCGACGATGCCGGCGAGGTGCACTTCGCCGGAGGCTGGCTCGGGCACCGGCGGCTGTCGATCGTCGACGTAGAGGGTGGTCGTCAACCGCTCCGCACGTCCGACGGCGAGCGATGGCTGGTCGGGAACGGCGAGATCTACAACCACGACGACGTGCGGCGTGATCTGGGCGGCGACGGTTACGCCACCCGGTCGGACAACGAAGTGGCGCTCCGGTTGCTCGAGCAGCGAGGGCCCGCGTCACTTGGTCAGCTCGAGGGCATGTACGCACTGCTGTCGGCGACGGCCGACGGCCGCTCGTTCGTGGCCGCGCGCGACCCAGTCGGCATCAAGCCGCTGTACTGGGCCCGCCGCGGACGATCAGGTTCGGTTCGCCTCGGAGATGTCGGCCTTCGATCGCTCATGGCGCCCGGCGGTCGAGGCGTTCCCGCCCGGGCATTACTGGACGCCCGAGCGCGGGCTGCAGCGCTTCGCGGAGGCGGTTCCGGCGGGAACAGAGACCGACGCCCGGCGGGAGCCCGCGCCCGAGGACCTCGAGGCGACGCGGGAGGCCCTGACCGAGTCGGTGCGCCGGCAGATGATGGGCGACGTTCCCGTCGGCGTGTTCCTCTCCGGAGGGCTCGACTCCTCGCTGATCGCGGCGATCGCCGCCAGGCTGTACGACCGAGGAGGGAAAGCGTCTTCCGACGTTCGCCGTCGGGATGGAGGGAAGCCCGGACCTGCTGGCCGCGCGCAAGGCGGCCGAGTACCTGAACACCGACCACCACGAGCGCGTCTACACCGCCGAGGAGGCGCTCGCGGCGGTCGCCCCGGTGGTCCGCGCGATCGAGCACTTCGATCCCTCGCTCGTGCGCAGCGCGGTCCCCAACTACCTGCTGGCCGAGATGACCGCGCGCCACGTGAAGGTCGTGCTCACGGGCGAGGGCGCCGACGAGCTGTTCGCCGGCTACAGCTACTACCACGAGCTTCGCTGAGCCGGACGATCTGCACGGGGAGCTCGTCCGAACCGTCCAGGGCCTTCACAACCTCAACCTCCAGCGCTGCGATCGCGTGACGATGGCCCATGGCCTCGAGGCGCGGGTCCCGTTCCTGGACCGCCAGGTGATCGCGTTCGCGCTCGGGCTCCCGGCGGCTTGGAAGGTGGCCGGCGACGGGCGTTCCGGAGAAGCGCCTGCTGCGCGAGGCGTTCACGCGGATGGCTTCCGGACGAGCTCCTGTGGCGGGAGAAGGCCCAGTTCGGCGATGGCAGCGGTGCCGCGTCGGTGCTCACCGACGCCGTCGAGCGGCTCGTGAGCGAAGCCGAGTTCCGCGAACAGGCGGATGCAGCTCGATCCTCCGCTTCGGACCCGCGAGGAGCTCGCCTACTTCCGCATCTGGAGCGAGCATCTCGGCGGCGTGCGAGCGGAACAGACCGTAGGACGATTCGCGACGGCATAACCCTAGCCTTAAAGGGCCTCCAAACCGCGGCCGATTAGGCGTATATGTCAGGCGGGCGGGAGAAAATGCCGATCGGCACGAAGTGTGCCGTGGGAGTGATGGCGGCTGCGCTTGCGCTGCTCACCGCCCACAACGCCCTCGGCGTGGCGTGGCCGGCGCTACCGCCGGCCTCGTGGTGGGGGTATCTCTACAACGCCTGCGAGTTTGCCGCCGTGGCGCTGTGCGGAGCGCGGGCGCTGACTCGCCGCCGCGACCGTGGCGCGTGGGTTGCGATCACGATCGGGCTGCTGCTGTTCAGCGCCGGCGACCTGTACTACTCGCTGGCCTTCGGGGTCGACGCCAGCAGCGTCCCGATCCCCTCGCCCGCGGACGCGATGTATCTCGGCTTCTACCCCGCCGCGTACGTCGGCATCGGCCTGCTGCTGCGCGCCCGTCTGCCGGGCCTGTCCGGGGGCCTGTGGCTGGACGGGCTGATCGGAGCGCTCGCCGTGGCCGCGTTCGGGGCGGCATTCGTGCTGGGCGCGGTGCTGTCAGATACCCACGGCGCACCGATGGCCGTGGCGACCAACCTCGCCTACCCGGTGGCCGACCTGCTGCTGTGCGGGATCCTCATCGCGCTGCTGGCCCTGAGCGGCTGGCAACTGCGCGGCGACTGGCTGCTGATGGCGAATCGGCTTTGGCCTGTTCACCGTCGTGGACTCGATCTATCTCGTCCAGTCGGCCAACGGCACGTACGTCACCAACGGTCTCCTCGACGTCGGTTGGCCGGCCGGCATGATGATCATCGCGCTGGCCGCGTGGCGCCCACCCCTGCAGCGCCGCGCCGTGCGCGCCGATGGCTGGGGCGGGTTCGCCATACCCGCTCTGGCCGGCCTCGCCTGCGTCGGCCTGGAGTTCCAGGATCACTACGTGCGGGTCACCCTGGCCGCGCACATGCTCGCCACGTTGTGCTTGCTCACCGTCATCGTGCGGCTTGGTTGGAGCTTTGCCGAGAACCTGAAGCTGTTGCGGGCCAGCCGTCGCGAGGCGCTTACGGACGCGCTGACCGGCCTGGGCAACCGGCGGGCGTTGAAGCTCGCATTGGAGGCGCGCTTGCGAGCGGCGCCGGTCGAGCCGTTCGTCCTTGCCTTCTACGACCTCGACGGGTTCAAGTCCTATAACGACATGTTCGGCCACCAGGCCGGCGATGCGCTGCTCGCGCGTCTCAGCGCGCGTGTGAGCGACGGGCTCCCCGGCGCCGGCGTGTTCCGGCTGGGCGGCGACGAGTTCTGTGTGATCGCGTCCGAGGCTGAGGGCGGTGCTGCGGTGGCGGCGGTGGCGGCGAAGTGCCTGCACGAGCAGGGGTCGAGCTTTGCCGTCGGCTGCTCGTACGGTGTGGTCAGCGTGCCCACCGAGGCCGAGGACGTCGAGTCTGCGATGACCTTGGCCGACGCCCGTATGTACGAGCACAAGGATGGACGCCGGCCAGACGCCGCATAGCGAGAGCCAGCGCGTGCTGCTGCGGGCGCTGGCTGAGCGCAACGGCGAGCTCGGTCAGCACAACGACGACGTGGCCGAGCTGGTCGAGGCCGTGGCACAGGAGCTCGAGCTGCCGGCCCCCGAGATCGTTCCCATCCTCCGCGCGGCCGAGCTCCACGACGTGGGCAAGCTCGCCATCCCCGACACGATCTTGAACAAGCCGGGCCCGCTCGATGAGCAGGAGTGGGAGTTCATGCGCGGCCACACGCTGGTCGGCGAGCGGATCGTGGCCTCGGCCTCGTCCCTGCGCGACGTCGCTCCGATCGTGCGCGCCACGCACGAGCGCTGGGATGGCGCCGGCTACCCCGACGGCCGGGCCGGCGAGGAGATCCCGCTGGGCGCGCGCATCATCGCCGTGTGCGACGCCTTCGACGCGATGACGACCACGCGGCCCTACCGTGAGGCGATGAGCGACGACGACGCGGTGGCGGAGCTGAGGCGCTGCGCCGGCAAGCAGTTCGACAGCCGGGTCGTCGCGGCGTTCGAGCGGGTGCTCTCCCGCGGCTCGGTTGCGCGTGCTTCCGAGCCAATCGCGGCCTGACGACACGCTCGCGAGGCTCGCAGCCCTTGGAGCAACGGCAGCGGCTCTGCCGTAGTCTCCGCCGCCAGCCGCCATGGACGTCGACTCGCAAGCTCTTCCCGCATTCGATTCGCTCGGCGTCGTGATGGAGGCGACGGCGCGCGCCGACGAGACCTTCGAGCTGGCGGCGCGGCATCTCGATTCGTCGCTCGTCGACGTGCTGCGCATCCTCGGCTTCGACAAGGACTACGTGTCCGCGCAGAGGCTCGTACCTGTACGACACGAGCGGGCGGGCGTACCTCGACTTCCACACCGGGGAGGGGTTCGCGAGCCTGGGCCACAACAACCCCGACGTGGGGGAGGTGCTGCAGGCGGTGCTCGGGGCCGGGCCTCGTCGACGGCGTGCAGATCCACTACTCGCCGCTCGCCGGGATGCTGGCCGAGGAGCTGTCGCAGCGCCTGCCGGCCGGACTCGACGCGGCCTTCTTCACGAGCAGCGGAGCGGAGGCGGTGGACTCCGCGATGAAGTTCGCGCGCGCGGCGACCGGGCGTCCGCGCCTGATCTCGTGCGAGAGCAGCTTCCACGGCGTCACCCTCGGACCGCTCTCGCTGGTCGGCGACGAGTTCTTCAAGGAGGGGTTCGGTCCGCTGCTCCCCGGTTGCGAGCTGGTTCCGTTCGGCGATCTGGAGCGGCTCGAGGCTGAGCTCCGTGCGCAAGGACGTGGCCGCATTCATCGTCGAGCCGATCCAGGGCCGGATGGTGACGCTGCCGCCGCCGGACTATCTGCGGGCGGCGCAGGAGCTCTGCCGCCGCTACGGCACGCTGTTCGTGCTCGACGAGGTGCAGACCGGGCTCGGGCGCACCGGGAGATGGTTCGCGCTCGAGCACTGGGGGCTCGATCCCGACTTCGTGCTCGTCGGCAAGGCGCTCAGCGGCGGCTACGTCCCGGTGGCGGCGATGGTGACGCGGCGCGAGATCTACGACAAGGCCGTTGGAACGTTCGAGCGCTCGTACGTGCATCAATCGACCTTCGGTCGTAACCGCCTGTCGATGGCAGCCGGTCTGGCCACGCTGCGGATCATCGAGCGCGACGGTCTGATCGAGCACGTCGAGCGCATGGGGGCCAGCTGCTGCTCGACGGCCTCCGGGAGCTTCAGCGCCGCTACGAGATCGTCAAGGAGATCCGCGGCAGCGGGCTGATGCTCGGGATCGAGCTCGGCGCGCCCGGCTCCCGCGTCGGGCGCTTGAGCCGGCGGCTTGATGCAGAAGGCGAGCGAGGGCCTCTACCCGCAGCTGATCGTGATCCCGCTGCACCGCGACCACGGCGTGATCACGATGGCCGCAGGTAAGAACGACGTGATCAAGCTGCTCCCGCCGCTGACCGTGAGCGAGGACGAGGTCCGCAGCTTCCTCGACGCGCTCGATGCCGTGCTCGCCGACTGCGAGGGCGACACGGGCAAGAACTGGGGCGTGGTGCGCGACATCGCCGTGGCGACGATGGCTCGCAGGCATCGCGCGAAGTCTCGGTGAGCCAGCCGGCTCCGGAGGCCGGCCGCGAAGCTGCCTCGGCGGCCCGCGATCTCTGCCTCGTCACCGGGGCGACCGGCTTCATCGGCGGTCATGTGGCCCAGCGGCTGGTGCGCGACGGGTATCGCGTTCGCTGCCTCGTGCGTGCGACGAGCGACATCGAGGCGCTCGAGCGGCTGGGGGTCGAGCTCACGGTCGGGGATCTCACGAACGCCGGCTCACTGCGCGATGCGGCTCGCGGGTGCCGCTTCGTCCTGCACTGCGGCGCGCTGGTCTCGGACTGGGCCACGATCGACGAGATCAGGCGGATCAACGTCGTCGGGACTCGCAACGCGCTGGAGGCGGCCGCCGCCGCCTCCGTGGAGCGCTTCGTTCACCTCAGCAGCACCGACGTATACGGCTATCCGGGCGGGCAGGGCGATCGACGAGGGTCACGCCCCGGACTCGGTTCGGCAACTGGTACGCGGAGACCAAGCGCGCCGCCGAGGCTGAGGTACGCCGGGCGCGCTGGCACGTCGTGATCTTGCGGCCCGCCACCGTGTACGGGCCGGGATCCGAGGACGTCGTCGGCGAGATGGCGCGGGCGATGCGCGGCGGCCACATGCTCCTCATCGACCGCGGTCGCGCGATCGCCGGGTTGAGCTACGTGGAGAACGTGGTCGATGCCGCGATGCTCGCGCTCAGCAGCGAGCGGGCGCCCGGCCAGGCCTTCAACGTGACCGACGGGCTCGACGTCACGTGGCGCCGGTTCCTCGGCGACCTGGCCGACGGGCTCGGCTACTCCGCAGCCTCGCTGGAGCCTGCCGTACCGCTGGGGTACGGCGTCGGCGTTCGCGCTCGAGCACGGCTACCGGCTGCTGCGCGGGATCACCGGACTTCGGACGCGTCCGCTGCTCTCGCGGCAGGCCGTGCAGGTGCTGGGCCGACCCCAGGACTTCAGCAACCGCAAAGCGCGCGAGGAGCTCGGCTGGGAGCCGCGGGTGTCGTATGGAGGCGGCTTGGAGGCGACGCTGGCGTGGCTGCGGGAGGTCGGGCTCGGCGCCTGATCCTCGCGCGGCGATCAGCTGGTCTGGTCCCGCCTCGGCGCGTCAACGCCCGGGCTGGGCGCGCGGATCGCGAGGATCGGAATGAAGACGTGGGCGACCGGGCCGATGCCCGCCGCGTAGACGACGGTTCCGATCCCGACCGTCCCGCCGAGCAGCCAGCCGGTCACCAGAACGGTCAGCTCCATGCACGTACGCACGACCCGGATCGAGTGCCCGCGCGCGGCGAGTCCGACCATGAGCCCGTCGCGCGGGCCCGGGTCCCAGCCCGGCGCCGATGTACGCGCCGGTGGCGATTCCGTTGAGGACGACGCCACTCGCCATCACCACGTAGCGCGCCAGCAATCCATGCACGGACGGGATCAGCGCCAGCATCAGGTCGATCACCGAGCCCACGACGAGGACGTTGCTGATCGTGCCGAGGCCGGGTCGCTGGTGCAGCGGGATCCACAGGAACATCACGAGCACGCCCACGATGATCGTCCAGGTTCCGACGCCGAGCCCGATGCGGCGGGAGAGCCCCTGATGAAGGACATCCCACGGATCGACACCGAGCCGGGCGAGAAGCAGCATCCCGGCGCTCACTCCGAACAGGACGAGCCCGGCGTAAAGCTGGATCAGACGCCGCGCGACCGGTGGAGCGACGATACGTGCGCGGAGCGGAGCCACGCGCCAAGTGTCGGGCACGCGCCCGTCCGGCGCCAGCGTGCCGGCTTCACGAAGTGAGCGTCAGCGTTTGGAGAGCAAGCCCGACAGCAGGCCGCCGCGACGGCGCCTGACCGTCTGCGCGGGTGGCGCGCCGGCGGTCTCGCCGCGGTCGGCGGGGGCCATCGCGGTGGTGGCGGGCTCGCGGTCGGCAAGCGGCTCGCGCTCCGCGATCGGCTCGTGCTCCGCGATGGGCTCGCGGGCCGCGACAGGCTCGCGCTCCGCGATCGGCTCGCGCGCTGCGACTGGCTCGTGCTGTGCGACGGGCTCGCGCTCTGCGATGGGCTCGCGCTCTGCGACCGGTTCGCGCTCTGCGATGGGCTCGCGCTCCGCGACCGGTTCGCGCTCCGCGATGGGCTCACGCTCCGCGACCGGCTCACGATCCTCGACGCGCTCGCGCTCTGCCGCCACGCCGCCGCCGGCAAGCGCCGCGCCGCCAACCGCCCGCCGCTCGCCCACCCGGCCCGGCCTATCGGCCGCGGCCCGTTCCGCGACGACCTCCGGGGCGACGAGGAACCGCGGGAGCGCATAGCCGCCGAGGGCCGCGAGCAGCGCGCCGAGCCCGGTGTGGTAGGCGACCATCTCGAGCACGCGAACGAGCTTCGAGCCGTGGGCGGCGCCCTGGGCGCCGGCCGCATTCCAGAGGTGGCTGACGTCCGGGCCGACCGCGAACCAGATGCCGGCCGCGATCGCGAGCAGGGCGCCCAGCCGAGCGCTCGGGCGCCACCCGGCACCGATCAGCATCAAGCCGCCGAGCACGGCGGCGGCCGCGGGCAGCACGCTCAGATACAGGCGTCCGGTGGTCCAGTCCCAGCTCTTGTCAGGGCCCAACGCGAAATGGAAGTAATGGCCGATGAATGGCACCAAGCCTCCCCAGGCTCCAAGCGCCAAGATCAGCAACCCGGTGGTACGGGTGCTCAGGCTCCGCATCGTTTTCCTCCTTTGTCCATGCGACGTGCCATAAGGTGCCCATCCCCTGCGGGCTCAAACCACCGGACGGCGCGTTTGTGCGGGATTAGCGGGGTTTTCTTGCCGACTCGCCATCCTCTGAGGCCGCGTGCAACGCCGCGTTCGGACGGTTTGGCGAGACCGGGTGGGGTCCTCGTCCAACGCCGGCGCCGGCAAGCGACCCCTACTCGCCTTTCACCGCGGGTGGCGGGGGAGGTAGGCGGCCAGGGGGCGGAAATCGACCCCTACTCGCCTTTCACCGCGGGTGGCGGGGGAGGTAGGCGGCCAGGGTGCGGTCAGATCGACCGCGCCCAGGCGCGGCTGCCGGGCGCGGCGAGAGGAGCTAGTAGAGCTCGAGCCGGGTGACCAACAGCGGGACCTCGACAGTGGTCCGGACGTCGCTGCGACAGTGGCTGCAGACGAGCTCGCCCGGATCGATCGGGGCGCCGCAGTTGGGGCAGGCATGCTGCCCGACCGTTGCGTCCGCGCCCACCTGGACATCCCAGAACTGGCGGTCGATCGTGGGCTCGCCGCCCGCGCCGGCACCGTGGATGACCACGTGCACTCGCAGCACCGCCTCACCGCCCACACTGCGCCCGCCGACCAGGTGCACGACCGTCGCGTCCGGGGTGCCGCTGAGCAGGGCGACGCCGAAGCGCTGGCACTGGGCCACGACGGGGTCGGCGAACGTGCCGCGCAGGAGACCCGCGTCGCCCGCGGACTGGGCGGCGACGAGCAGGGGCACGGCGCTGCCGACCATCGCCACCAGCGTGTCCGGCGTAACCCCGAGCGGCAGACCGGTCCCGTGCGTGATCTGCGCGGCGATCGTGTCCCAGTCGCCGGGGTTCTCGATCGACGTCGGGACGGGCGCGAGCTGGAGCTGCTGGGCCATGCGGCGACTACGGCGTCGGGACAGCCGTGCCGCAATGGGCGCAGAAGTGGCTGCCAGGAGCGATCGCGCTCCCGCACTGAGCACAGAAGCGCGTCGCGGCCGTGGGGGGAGCGGTCGCCTGCGCCACGGCGCGAGCCGGGGACCGGCGCAACCGCCGAGCCGGGGGTAGGCGCCACCGGCAGTCCCATCATCATGCCCGCGAGGATCCCGTTCGAGGCCCCGGCGGCGCCGGAGGCGACGCCCTCGGCGATCCGGAGCGCCGCCTGGCCCCGCACGCCGGCGTCGAACGAGCCGGCCAGGCCCGAGTACGCCTTGGTGGCGGCGAACTGCTTGAGCTGCTGGGCGTCCGCATCGGGCAGGTTGACGTTGAGCTCGCCGAAGGCGGTGACCTCCAGCCCGTAGGCGGCGAGCCGCTCGTTGACGTGCGCCAGCACGGCCTTCGCGGTGGCCGCCTGAAGCTCGCCCATGGCGATCACGCCGTGCTCGCCGACGATGCCGGGCAGGACGGCGCGGATCGAGGCAAGCGTCTGGTCGGTCACCCAGTCGGAGACCTCGTCGCCCGAGTCGACGTGGGCACCCGTGCCGAGCAGGCGTGCCAGGAGCGTCGTCGGCTCGGTCACCCGGAAGGCGAGCTCGCCGAAGACGCGAACCGTGACCACGAGCCCGCTGGGCGGGTCGACCAGGTTGTCGACGGGACCTCCGAACTCGACATCGGTGACGTCGCGCGTGGTTACGAAGTAGACCTCGGCGTCGTAGTAGGCGTTGCCGGTGAGCCGGTCGACGAGCCAGCCGAGCGTGAGCGACGCGCCCTCGTCGAGTGGATGCCGGCCCGGGCCCCATGACGCCGACCACCTCGCCCAGGTTCGTGAACACGGCCTGGTAGTCG
The DNA here is from genome assembly GCA_963710305.1 of uncultured Solirubrobacterales bacterium. Lineage (GTDB taxonomy): Bacteria > Actinomycetota > Thermoleophilia > Solirubrobacterales > Solirubrobacteraceae > Palsa-465. The sequence goes on from CAVPZV010000015.1 coordinate 15,040, forward strand.
AGGTCGACGTTGAGCAGGGAGTGCCGGATGATCTGCTGGTCCGGCCACTTCCAGACGAGCCTGTCCTTGGCGTGTTCTGGGATCTCGATGAACAGGCGCTGCAGGCCCCTGTCCTTGTGGCCCTCGAAGAGCGGCATCGTGCTTACTCCTTAGCTTGGCGTCCTGCCTTCCTCCGGCGGATCGACGGCTCCGAGTGCCGGCTTTAGCGCCCAGCCCGCGAACCGGCGAGATGCCGGCATCGGGCGCGACGCAGGCCGGACGACTACCTGACAGGACTACCGACCGGCCGTCTTCGAGCGCCCGGACGCGATCGACCTGACGCCGCACATGAGCTAATTCTCATGTGCCGGCGCCGGTGTTGGCGCCTCGTTTGCGTTGCCTAAATAGTCCTAAACGAGCGCGAGTTCGCGCGCGCCCACGCGTTCGATTGAGCGATGTCGTCGACACGAGCGGAGCCCATGACACAGCAATCCTCTCCCCGCCGCGAGCACGCCAGAGCCCTGATCGTGAAGGTGCCCGAGATCACGCTGATCTTCTGGGTCCTGAAGCTGCTGACCACGGGAATGGGCGAGGCCATGTCGGACTTCCTCGGCCAGCAGAGCGTCCCGCTCGCCGCCGCCGTGGGCCTTCTGGGACTGATCGTCGCGCTGCGGCTCCAGCTGCGCCAGCCCCGCTTCAGCGCGCCGCACTACTGGTTCGCGGTGATGATGGTGGCCGTGTTCGGGACGATGGCCGCTGACGCCATCAGGGACGGCGCCGGGATCGGCTACAGCGTCACGACCCCGGTCTTCGCGGGCATCGTCGCCGCGACCTTCGCCCTCTGGTACCGCAGTGAAGGCACGCTCTCGATCCACAGCATCGACACTCGCCGCCGGGAGTGCTTCTACTGGGCGGCCGTGCTCGGCACGTTCGCGCTCGGAACCGCCGCCGGTGACCTGACGGCATACCAGCTGAACCTCGGCTTCTGGACCTCCGCGCTGCTGTTCGGGGCGATCATCGCCGTGCCCGCGATCGCCTGGTCGCGCCGGGTCATGAACCCGATCGTCGCCTTCTGGTTCGCGTACATCATCACGCGCCCCCTCGGCGCCTCGTTCGCCGACGGGTTCAGCAAGCCGACACAGGGTGGCCTGAACGCCGGCGACGGGGTGGTCAGTGCCGTCGCGCTTGTCGCCTTCATCGCCCTGGTCGCCTTCGTCACGCGCGCGGAGCGAGGCCGCACGGAGCCGCGGGGCCACCGGGAGCCACGGGGCCACCGGGAGCCCGGGGCCACCGGGAGACGCGGGCGCACCACCGCCTCGAGCTGGACGTGATCGAGGTCCAGCCCGCCCCGGCGGACTGAGCAAACGAGTACGGGCGAGTACCATATTGTGGCGTGGCCACGCCCCGCGCCCGGACCCGTGAACGCGCCCCAGCGGCTCCCGATACACCCTCGGGGCGCCCATACGGCGGAAGGTCGCCCGCGGCGCGCCGGGACGATCAGCGCGAGCGGATCCTGCTCGCCGCGCGCGACGTGTTCGCCGCCCGCGGCTACGCGGCGGCCGGACTCGACGAGATCGTGGCCGGCGCCCGCGTCTCGCGCACGACGTTCTATTCGTTCTACGAGAACAAGGAGAGCTGCCTGCTCGCGGTCTTTGCGCTCGGGGTGGAACGGCTGGCGCGAGAGGTGATGCACGTCGTCGCCGAGACGGCCGATCAGGACATGCATCCTCTGGATCGCATCCGCGCCGAGGTGCGCGCCGTGGCGGCTGGGCACGCGGCGGACCCGGCGATGGCCCGGATCGTGCTGATCGAGATCGTCGGTGCCACGCCCGCCTGCGAGCAGGCGCGTGTGCGCGTACGCGACCAGGCGGCGCGCGTGATCGAGGTCCAGCTCGAGCAGTACGACTACTGGTCGAGGCGATCGCCGCTGCAGCGCCGGGTCGCGTCGCTCGCGGCCATGGCTGCGATCGGTGAGCCGATCAGCGAGCTGGTCGCCCAGCAGCGGCTCGACGAGTGGGAGACGCTGGTCGAGCCGATCAGCGAGTTCGTGGGCAGGGGACTGATCGCACCCGAGGCGTGGTGAGCGCGCCCGCGTCGTCCCCGGCATCCGCTGAGCGCCGGCGGCTCGCTTCGTCTTTCGGTTAACCATTCGCCAGCCGCGGGAATACTCGCGAGTAATGAGCGACACGAAAACCTCCACCGAGCGTTCGACCGGGAAGGAGACCCTCGGTGCGATGGTGCTGGCGGCGGCCGAGCGAGGGGACGACGCGGCCCTTCGCTACAAGGACGGCGAGGAGTGGAAGGATGTCTCCTACGCCGATCTGGGCACGACCGTGCGCGAGGTCGCCCGCGGCCTGATCGCGCTTGGGATCGAGGCCGGCGACAGGGTGGCGATCCTGTCGGATACGAAGGCGGGCTGGACGATCGCCGACTTCGGCGTGCTGTGTGCTGCGGCGGTCGTGGTGCCCGTTTATCACACGGCCTCGGCCGAGGAAGCGGAGCACGTGCTGTCGGATTCGGGCGCTCGCGTGGTGTTCTGCGACAACCCGGACCGGCTGTCGACGGTCCAGGAGGTCTGGGACGACACGGACCTCGAGCACGCGGTCCTGTTCGAGGGAGAGGCCGAAGGCGCGATCACGCTCGACGAGCTGCGCAAGAAGGGCTCCGACGTCGACGAGGATGAGGTCGAACGCCGGCTCGAGGACGTCTCGGGCGACGACCTGTTCACGATCATCTACACGTCCGGCACGACCGGTGCGCCGAAGGGATGCGAGCTCACCCACTCCAACTATCGCGCCGACATGGACGCGCTGGAGGAGCTGGTCGAGCTCGGCGACGAGACGATCATCTTCGTGTTCCTTCCGCTCGCCCATGCGCTGACGCGGATCACGCAGATGCTGACGATCGACGTCGGCGGAACGATCGCGTTCTGGCAGGGGGACAAGGACAAGCTGATCGACGACCTGAAGGCGGTGAAGCCCACCCACTTCCCGGCCGTCCCGCGCATCTTCGAGAAGATCTACGCGCAGGCCAAGGGCCGCGCCGACGGCGCGGTCAAGGGCAAGCTGCTCGAGAAGGCCATCGACGTCGGGCTGAAGGTGCGCGAGCACGAGCGCAAGGATGAGGAGCCGGGGCCGGTCCTGAAGGCGGAGTACGAGCTCGCCGACAAGCAGATCCTGTCCAACGTCAGAGAGCTGTTCGGTGGCCGCGTCGAGCTCGCGCTGACCGGAGCCGCGCCGGTGGCGAAGGAGATGCTCGAGTTCTTCTACGCGTGCGGCGTCCTGATCCTCGAGGGGTACGGCGCGACCGAGACCTCCGCCGTCGTCACCGTCAACGCCGTCGACGACTTCCGGTTCGGCACCGTGGGCAAGGCGCTGCCGAACGTCGAGCTCAAGATCGCCGACGAGAACGAGGTATGGGTCAAGGGGCCGCAGGTCTTCCGCGGCTACCGCAACCGTGAAGAGGACACAGCCGACTCGCTCGACGACGACGGCTGGTTCCACACCGGCGACCTGGGCGAGCTCGACGACGACGGCTTCCTGCGCATCACCGGGCGCATGAAGGAGATCATCGTCACCTCGAGCGGCAAGAACATCACGCCGTCGAACATCGAGAACCGACTCTCGGACCACCCGAAGATCGAGCACGCAATCGTGTTCGGCGACGATCGCCCGTATCTGGTGGCGCTGCTCGTGCCCGACGGCGACCTCGACGAGGACGAGGCGCAGAAGGCGATCGACGAGGCCAACGAGGAGTTCGCCAAGATCGAGCAGATCAAGAAGTTCACGATCGCCGACCGGGAGCTCTCACAGGACGAAGGCGAGCTGACGCCGACGATGAAGGTCAAGCGGGAGAAGGTCTACGAGAACTTCTCCGAGCAGCTCGACGGCCTGTACGACGACGGCGACAAGTAGTCCGAGCGGCATGGGCGGCGGGCACCCGGCCGAGCTGCTCGCCCGGCTGATCCGCTTCGACACGAGCAACCCGCCCGGCAACGAGCGCGAGTGCATCGCCTACATCGAAGGGCTGCTTTCCGAGGCGGGGCTGACGACACGGATCTGCGCGAGCGACGAGGATCGCCCGAACCTGATCGCCAGGCTCGCAGGCCGCGGCGATGCGCCGCCGCTGATGCTCCAGGGCCACGTCGACGTCGTTCCCGCTGAGGCGTCGGAGTGGCGGCGGCCACCGTTCGCGGGGGAGATCGAGGACGGTTATGTGTGGGGGCGCGGCGCGCTCGACATGAAGGGCGGGGTGGCGATGATGATCTGCGCCCTGCTGCGCGCCCGTGCCGAAGGACTCGAGCCGGCCGGCGACATCGTGTTCGTGGCGCTGAGCGACGAGGAACGGGGGTCGAAGGTGGGGGCCAGGTACCTGGTCGAGCAGCACGCCCACCTGTTCGAGGACGTCCGCTACGCGATCGGCGAATTCGGCGGTTACACGATGCACCTGGCGGGACACCGCTTCTATCCGATTCAGGTCGCCGAGAAGCAGACCTGCCAGGTGAGGGCCAAGGTGCGCGGCCCGGGCGGACACGGTTCGCTGCCTCCGCGCGGCGGTGCCACGGCGAAGCTGGGCGCCCTGCTACGGAGCCTCGACGAGAACCACCTTCCCATGCACGTGACCCCGGTGGTGCAGCGAATGCTCGAGGAGATGGCGGCCAGCCTCCCCTTGGCGGCGGGATCCGCGGCCAGGCAGGTGGTGAGCGCCGCGGCCAGCCTGCCCGCGCCGGCGGCGGCCGCCCTGCGTCAACTCGCTCGCCCGGAGCTCGTCAACCTGCTCATCGACCACGGCGGCGACGCCGCCGTCCTGCTCGATCCGCTGCTGCACAACACCGCGGTGCCCACGATCGTGCGCGCGGGAGCGAAGGAGAACGTCGTCCCGAGCGAGGCCTCGGTCCTGATCGACGGGCGACTGCTGCCGGGGCAGCGACCGCAGGACTTCCTGCGCGAGCTGGAGGACGTGATCGGACAGGACCCGGAGCTCGAGGTGGTCGCCTACGACGAGGCCGACGCGAACGTCGACTACGGGCTGTTCGGGCTCCTCGGCGACATCCTCACGGACCTCGACCCCGGTGCGACGCCGATCCCGATGCTGCTCCCCGCAGTGACCGACGGGCGGCTGTTCGCGCGGATCGGGATCCAGAGCTACGGCTTCGTTCCGCTGCGGCTCGAGCCGTCGTTCAAGTTCATGGAGACGATTCATGCCGCGGACGAGCGCGTGCCGGTGGACGCGCTCGAGTTCGGCACGAAGGCGATCTCACAGCTGCTCGCCCGCTACGACGGCTGAGTCAGCGGCAGCAGCGGTGCGGGCTCGCGCGTGGCGCCGGCCATGAGCTGACCGGGGAGCGCTGCGTGCCGGACACGCGAACGGGTAGGCCCGGACGCATGGAACGCCGGCGGTTCGGACGCACGGGCTGGGAGGTGCCCGTGGTCGGGCTGGGCACGTGGCAGACGTTCGACATCGGCCCCCGAGAGGAGGACGCGGCGGGCGCCGTGGTCGAAGCCGTCTGGCAAGGCGGGACGCGCCTGTTCGACTCCTCGCCGATGTACGGACGGGCGGAGGGCGTGCTCGGGCGCGCGCTCGGTGAGCGCCGCGGCGAGGCTCTCGTGGCGACGAAGATCTGGACGAGCTCGCCGGCGGAGGCGGAAAGCCAGTTCGACGCCCAGCTGAAGTTCTTCGGCGGGCGCGTAGACCTCGAGCAGATCCACAACCTGGTTGGCTGGCGCGAGCACCTCGACTGGCTGGAGCAGGAGCGCGCGGCGGGGAGGATCGGCTGTCTCGGCGCCACCCACTACGCCCCGCGCGCGTTCGACGAGCTGGAGCGGGTCATGTGCTCGGGTCGCATCGATGCGATCCAGATCCCCTACAACCCGCTCGAGCGCGACGCGGAGCGGCGCATCCTCCCGCTCGCGGCCGAGCTCGATCTCGGCGTGATCGCGATGCGCCCCCTCGGGGGAGGCTCGCTGATCAGGCGGTTCGACTCCACCGAGCTGTTGAAGTGGACGCTCGGGGACGAGCGCGTGCACGTCGCCATCCCCGCGACCTCCAGCGTCGAGCACGCCCGAGCCAACGTGGCGGCCGGCGCGGCGCCGTGGCCCCCGTCCTCCGAGCGGCAGGCGCTGGTCAGCTCCCAGGGGGGCTGATGCCCGCGGCGCGGCTCACTGTCACCGGGGACGTGGCCGGGCTGCGGGAGGATGCGCGCGCGCAAGCGGCCCGGGTCGGCCTGCTCGGCTGGGTCAGGCTGATGGAGGACGGCACGTTGTGCGTTCACGCCGAGGGGGAGCAGGGCGCGATCGAGGAGCTGAGCGAGTGGCTGGGCTCGCGCCCCGGTGTCGCGGATGTCTCGCTCCGGACGGTCCGCGTCGAGGGACACGAGCAGTTCGCCATCCGCGGCGTCCCCGCCGGTGTGTTCGTGGTCCAGGAGCACCAGGCCACCGCGCATCACTTCGACTTCCGCCTCGAGGTCGACGGCGTGATGCGCTCGTGGGCGGTGCCCAAGGGGCCGTCGCTCGATCCCACCGTCAAACGCCTCGCGGTCGAGGTGGAGGACCACAGCCTGGCGCACAACGAGTTCGAGGGCCGCGCCGGCCGGGGTGGGGTGATCATCTGGGACCGCGGGCTCTACGAGCAGGGCGGCCGCGTGCCCTGGCCCGAGGCGCTCGAGCGCGGGCACGCCGTGTTCGTGCTCCACGGCGAGAAGCTGCGCGGCGGCTTCGCCCTCCAGCGGACGCGCGGCGGCGAGAAGCCGCAGTGGCTGCTGATCAAGCGGCGCGACGAGCTCGCCGCGCCCGGCTCGGACATCGCCGGCGAGCGTCCGGAGTCGGTGGCGAGCGGCGTGACGCTCGACGAGTTGCTCGAACAATAGGCACTTCGCACTCAGCGATCGGGTCGCCGTCTCTCTCGCGCGAGTAGGGCTTCGGCGGTTGGAAGAGAATCCATCGGGTGCTGCTGGACGAACGAGGAGGATCACCGTGATCGTCGACTGTGCCCACTACCGTGACGGCCGCCGTCAACACGAAGGGCCGATGGAGCTCGACCAGGCCGCGAGCGTCTGCCGGCGCGACGATGGCGACGGGTTCGTGTGGATGGGGCTGTTCGAGCCCGAACCGGACGAGCTGGCGCAGGTGCAGGCTCGCTTCGGCCTGCACGACCTCGCCGTGGAGGATGTCCAGGCGTTCCACCTGAGACCCAAGTTCGAGCAGTACGAGGAGGCCGGCATCTTCTTCGCCGTGCTCCGCACCGCGATGTACTTCGACGAGCGCGAGGAGGTGGAGTTCGGCGAGGTGTCGGTGTTCCTCGCGCGCCGCTTCATCATCACGGTCCGGCAGGGCCCGGCCAGCGACCTGCACGGGGCGCGGCAGCGGCTGGAGCGCCGGCCGGAGCTGCTGGTGGAGGGGCCCGTGGCGGTGCTGTGGGCGATCCTCGACAAGATCGTCGACGACTACGCGCCGGTCGTGGAGGGTCTCGAACGGGACGTCGAGGAGGTCGAGGCCACGGTGTTCGGCGGCTCGGCCGCGGCCACGGAGCGGATCTACAAGCTGCGCCGCGAGGTCACCGACTTCTACCGCACCGTGCATCCGCTGCTCGGGCCGCTCGACGCGCTCGAGCGCGGTTCCTACCTGCGCTTGAGCGACCGGCTGGCTCCGTTCTTCCGCGACGTCAACGATCACCTCAAGCTCGTCAACGAGGAGGTGGCGGGCCAGCGCGACCTGCTCGCGGTGGTGCTGCAGGCGAACATGGCCGTGATCTCGCTCGACCAGACCGAGATCAGCGTTCGCCAGAACGAGACGATGAAGCAGCTCACGGTGATCGCCACCACGTTCCTGCCCCTGACGTTCATCACCGGGTTCTTCGGGATGAACTTCGGCTGGATGACCGGCCGCATCACGCCGTTCTGGGTGTTCCTCGTGTTCGGCATCGGCAGCCTCGTCGTGTCCTGCGTGTTCCTCTACGTCTGGTTTCGCCGCACCGGGATGGTCGGGTCCTAGCGCCCTGCTGGCCCGGCGGCCCGGGCGCGGGCGCTTCCGGCGCGGGCGCTTCCGGGGTGCCGCGCTCGTATGATCGGCTCCGGCCTGACTGGGATCAGCACATCGGACGCAACTCAGCCGGTGCGGGAGCGCGCGCCCGCGGCGCCCCGCCGCGGCGACGTATCCGGGCGCGGCCGAGTGACTCTGATCGTGCTGGCGGCCACGCTGCTGGGCCTCGCGCTTCGCATCTACCAGTTGACGCGCCCGGGTTACCTGCTCGGCGTGACCGAGTACGACGACGGCGTGTACTTCGGGAGCGCGGTTCGCCTCGCCTCCGGCGCCGCGCCGTACAAGGACTTCGTGCTCGTCCAGCCGCCGGGGATCGCGCTGCTGCTGGCGCCGCTCGGGCTGCTGGCCAAGACGACCGGAACCGCGAGCGCATTCGCGGTGGCGCGCGTGCTGACCGCGTGCGCGGGAGCAGCCGGGGTCCCGCTCGCCGGATGGCTGGTGCGCCGGCGGGGGGCGTTGGCGGTCACCCTCGCCTGCGGGCTGATGGCGGTCTATCCGTCGGGCATCAACGCCGCGCACACCGTGCTGCTCGAGCCCTGGCTGGTGTTGTTCTGCCTGCTCGGTGCGGTGGCGGCGTTCGAGGGAGACGAGCTCACGCGCCGTCCCCGCCGACTGCTGTGGGCGGGTGTCGCGTTCGGTCTCGCCATCTCGATCAAGCTGTGGGCGGTGCTGCCCGTGCTGGTGGTGGCGCTGATCGCGTGGCGGTCGCTCTCCTGGCGAGCTCTGCTCCGGTGGGGCGCGGGCGTGGTGGCAGGGTTCGCCGTGGCCGCGTTGCCCTTCTTCGTGCTTGCGCCGGGAGCGTGGTGGCGGGACATCGTCGGGGCGCAGGTCTCCCGGCAGGACGTCGTCCGGGTGTCCGTGTGGATGCGCCTGCAGAGCATGGCCGGGCTGAGCGTGCCCAAGCCCGAACCGCACGCAACGATCGTCGTGGCGGCGCTCGTGTTCGCCGGAATCATCGTGGCGTGCTCGGCGGCGGCGTGGGTGCGCACGCGCCGGGCGCCGCCGGCGCTCGAGTGCTTCGCGGTACTGAGCGCGCTCCTGACCTTCGCCGCGTTCATGTGGCCGCCCGATTACTACCCGCACTACGGATGGTTCTTCGCGCCCTTCCTGGCCCTGTCACTGGCGCTGCCGGCGGCGCGGCTCCTCGGCGGGGCGCGTCCCGCGACCGTCGCGGTGCTCACGTTCGCCGCCGCCGCGCTCGCCGTCGTGGTCGGCGTACGGCAGTTCCAGCAACTGCGCACGCAACGCGCGGGCGACCCCACGCCGTTCGTCCGGGCCCACACCCCGAAGGGCGCCTGCGTCCTCGCAGACATTCCCTCGGTCACCCTCCTGGCGAACCGCTTCGTCTCGAGCGCTCCGCACTGCTCGGATCTGGTCGATCCGATCGGGACGAGCTATGCGCTCACCGGAGGTCGCAACGGGGTCACCGGAGCGGGCCGAAACCGTGCGGTCCGCGCGACCTGGCTGGCGGCGTTCGCAGCCGCGCAGTACGTGTGGCTGCAGTGCCCGCCCTCGGACCGCCGTCCGTGCCTCACGAGCCGGCGGGTTCCGTGGACGCCGACGCTGCGGCGGGCCTTCGCGCGCCAGTTCGAGCCGGTGCCCGGCCAGAGGGTCCCGAGCCTGTTCGTGCGGCGCAAGACCGGTTAGCTCATGTGCGATCCCTCGGGGGCGAACCAGTCGACGTAGCGCCCGCACGCCTGCCTGATCGGCACCCGCTGCGGAGCCTCGCCGTGGCGCGTGAGCGCGATGTGCCATAGCGGGGTCTGACCCGGCGAGTCGAGGGAGAACATCCTCCGGGGCTTGCCGAGCAGGTCTCCGAACCACGAGCGCTGCTCGGCCTTCAACGAGAGCGCGAACGTCCGGCCGTCGCTCGTCAGCGTGCCCGCCGGCCAGTACTGGTTGATGAGACCGTAGTTCGGCGCGATCACCTCGTGGAGGTGCGGTCCACGGACGACCACGTTCGTGTAGCTGAGGTACTGGAGCGAGACGTCCCACTGTCCCGGCGGAAGGGTGAGCCGGATCGTCGCGGTGTCGCCGGGCGCGCCGACCGTGCCGCGCCAGTCCGTGCTCACGTACGGAGCCGGTAGCACGCCGGCCCATCGGAACTGGGTCAGGTACACCTTGCCCACGTCCGAGGTGCAGTTGAACACCGCTCCCGGCTGGCCGGGAGGCTCGAGCGGCTCACGGTGCGGCGTGTAGCCGACGCGGTGGAAGAGCTCGTACGACGCGGTGCGCCTGACGAGGTGGAAGTTCGGCGGGATCTCGCTCTGGTACTTCGCCGCCGGGGTGACGATGAAGTCCATCCTGTCCAGGTCGCCCGACTCGTAGTTGTCGACGTCGGCCGGCTGACCCGGACTGGTCCGCATCTTCTGAAGATGCATCGGGAGCGCAGCCGGCACGTACAGCGGCGTGGTCACGTACACCTTGGCGCCGCGCAGCTCCCACTGCGCGAAGTGGTCGTTGCTGAGGAACAGCACCGGCTTGCCGCGGACGATCGGCAGCATCGTCGCCAGCTCCTGCGCATGCGAGCCGAGGCCGACCGGGGCCGAGCGCAGCACGCCGAACGTCGAGACGACGGTGGCGCCCAGCAGTACGGCGCCGACGGCGCGCGTGCCGCCCAGCAGCCGCCGGGTCCGTGGCACCCGGCTGCGCGCCGCCCAGGCCGCCACGAGCGGAGCGCCGATGCACGCCGTCGCCAGCGGGGCCATCGCCACGAACCCCTTGGCGGCGTTGTAGGTGTTGCGCGTCAGCGTGAGGTCGACCCAGAGCGCGATCGACGCCACCAGCGCGCAGGGCAGCGCCAGCGCACGCCGGCGCCACCACCACGCCATACCGCCGATGAGCACGGCCGCGGCAAGGCCGCTGAACACGTACGAGAGCCACCGCGGGTGCGGGAAGATCCGGAAGTCGCCGCTGAACCACGGACCGATCGTCTCCAGCGGAACGATCGCGTGCAGGAGGTTGCCGTGCTGGGTGTTCGGCTCGACGCCGAACACCGACTTGGTGAACGCCACGATGCGGGTGATCTCGGGCCCGAGCACGATCGCGGCGACCACGAGCGCAAAGAGAGCGGGCAGGATCCCTGCCCGCAGGGTGCCCAGCACCGCGCGCGGGCGGCGCAATATCTCCGCGAGCAGGAAGACGCCGGCGGTCCCGAGCATCCAGAAGGCGCCTACGTACGAGTAGTTGTAGACGGCGCCGGCGGCGAGCAGGGCGAAGGGCGCGCCGCGACGCCATCCCCAGCGTGCCTTCTCGCGCGTCAGGTCGTGCAGGACGAGGGCGCTCGCCAGCACCAGCAGCCCCTGCGTGATCTCCTTGAACGACCCCTGCGCGAGATACGCGGCCATCATGTATCCCAGCCCGACCACGGCGCCGAGCGCCCACCGCGCCGCGCGCGGAGCGGAAGGTACGAGCCCGAGGACGGAAAAGCCGGCGAGGACGGGAACGGCGAGCGTGACGGCCCCGAACGCGCGCACTTCGCCGGCGCCGGACGCCTGCGTCAACAGGGCGACCAGGCCATGGGCCCCGAGCGGATAACCGGACTTGATCAGATTGCCGCCGAACGCGGCCGCGGGAAGCAGGCCCTGCCCGGTCCTGAGGTAGAAGGCGCCCGTCAGATGCTGGCTCATGTCGTTGGACACGCTGGCGCCGAGGATTCCGGCGTAGCCGGTCGCGAAGAACGGGATGGCCGCGGCGAGCATGAGCAGGAGGCCGAAGGGCAGCGCTTCCGGCGCCGCCGCGAACAGTGCGCGGCGCACCGTCGGCATGGCGAGCGTGGCCACGGTCGCCACCGCGACGATCACCACGATCGCGTTCCCGTGGTTGGGGATGCGGACGACCTGGCCGCCGACGATCAGCAGCAGCGCGTACCCGACGGCCGGAGCCCACCACCGCAGGCGCACGCCGCCGCACAGGGCGACGACGCCCTGCCCGAGCAAGAGGCACACCGTCACGAGGACGGCGGTGAGCAGGAGCATGCCCAGCACGCGGGAGAGGGTACGCCACCGCCGCGACGCCGATGGCGCCGGTGGCGAGGCGTCCCACGGGGTCGTTGGAGCGGCCCGCCGGGCTGTGGAGATCTCGACCGCGGCCAGACGCGAACCGCGCGCCGGCGACGGTCGCGGTCGTGGCCTCTCGCCCTCTAGCGCAGCTCCCCTCGCCCGGGAGTGCTCAGGCGCTCCGGCGCGACGGCCGTCCGCTCGTATATTTGGTCTTCCAACATCGAGGCCAACGAGGGAACTGGAGGGAGCAGTGGCCAACACCGGAGTCATACGGGGGACCCACCACCTGACGTTCTGCGTCGGCGGCGCGCAGGAGGACTACGACTTCCACGTGCGCCTGCTCGGGCTCAAGAGCGTCAAGAAGACGGTGCTGTTCGACGGCGAGATCCCGATCTACCACCTGTACTACGGCAACGAGACCGGCGACGCCTCGACGCTGCTGACGGCCTTTCCCTACCGGCAGGCGGGATGGATGGGCAAGCGCGGGACCAACCAGGCCAAGCAACTGAATCTCTCGGTCCCACCCGAGGCGATCTCGTACTGGGCCGACCGGCTGAGCGACGCCGGCGTCGACGCACAACGGGTCGAGCTGTTCGGCACCGAGCGGTTGTTGTTCGCACATCCCTGCGGCATCCCGTACGCGCTGGTCGCCGACAGCGATGATCGCGCCCCGTACGAGGGCGGTGGCGTTCCCGGCGAGCACGCCATCCGCGGCGCCTACGGCACGACCACCTCGGTGCGCGAGGTGGGGGAGATGGACTTCTTCATCACCACCGGCATGCAGGGCGAGCGCCTGGCCTCGGAGGGCCCGAACCACCAGTACCGGATCGGCACCGAGGAGGGCCACGGCCGCATCCTCGAGCTCGTCGAGGAGCCCGACCTGCCGCAGGGGACGTGGCACTTCGGCGAGGGCACGATCCACCATCAGGCCTTCGACGTGATCTCGGAGGAGAACCAGCAGGTGGTCAAGGACTGGATCGTCGGCCTCGGGTTCACCGACGTCTCCGACCGCAAGGATCGCGGCTACTTCTTCTCCTGCTACTGCCGGAGCCCGGGCGGCCTCCTGGTCGAGATCGCCTACTCGACGCCGGAGGGCTTCCTGATCGACGAGCCGGCCGACGAGCTCGGAACGCACATGTGCATCCCGCCGCACTGGGAGGACCGCCGGTCCGAGATCTCTCAGCTCGAGCCGATCGACACGGTCGAGACGGTCGTCTCGTAGTTTGGGCCTCGCGCCTGCGGCGCGAGTCATCCCTGGGGCCGGTTGCGCGCGGCATCCGTGCCGCGCGGCCTCAGCTCGGCTCAGCAGCGCCCGCAGGCCGGCCACGGCCTGGTCGGTCACGTGGTGCTCCCGGTCCTCGTAGGTCTCGAACACCACGGTGGCGCCGGCGCGCTCGAACGCCGCCGCGCTCGCCCGCGCGTCCTCGAGTGCGATCCACTCGTCGTGGCCGCTGATCCCGAAGTACATGGGCAGGCCGTCGACCCGCGCGGGCGTTCGCTCCGACGGGCGCCCGAGCAGCGTCCCCGTGAGGATGGCCGCGCCGGCCAGCGGCCGGGGCCGGCGCGCCAGCAGCTCCGCCACGACGCACGCCCCCTGCGAGAAGCCACCGAGCACGGTGTCGACGCCGACGACGGTGTCGAGCGCCGCCTCGCACGCCTCGATCGCCCGGCTCAGATGAGGCTCGTTCTCTGCGACCGGATCGAAGTAGCGCCCGGGATACCAGCTCCGCTCCGCGGACACGGGCAGCAGGTAGGCGATGTCATCGAGGCCCAGGCGCTCGACCACGTCGAGCATCACCTCCTCGTCCTGGTCGCGCCCGTGGACGAGGACGCACGCCATCCGCGCTCTCGCCGGATCGGCGCCGGCCGTTACGGTCATCGCTCTGCGACCGTCCTCAGCACCCGTCGCGCTCCGTCCCACCACGCCGGGTCGAGCATCAGGAAGGGGTGCAGCACCACGACCTCGGATCCGCTCCCGGTGGCCAGCCGGCGGGTCAGGCGATCGGCCGCCTCCGCCGCGCTCACGGGGGTGCCGAAGCGCTCCATCAGGTGGTAGGCATCGACGAGCTCCCACTCGAACGGGCGCATCGGCGGGCCGCCGATATGCCCGGTCTCGGGCGACCACCATCGATATCCAAGTTCGCCGAGCAGGTCCGCGGTTGCAGCGGTGGGCCTGCCGCCTGGGGGACGGAACGCCCGTGCCTCGAGACCCAGCGAGGCGAAGGCGCGGCCGGCGCGCGTCAGGAGCTCCCGCTCGCGTTCGGGCGACAGCTCCGCCCAATCCTCGTGGCGCCATCCGTGCACCCCGAGCTCGTGCCCGCGGGCCGCGATCTCGGCCACCACATCCGGATAGAGCTCGCAGTTGAGACCCTCGAGGAAGAACGTGCTCTTCAGCCCGAGCGCGTCGAGCTCGTCGAGCAGGCGCGGGAGGGCGACCGTCACCGACTCGTGCTGTCCGAGCGGACCATCCCAGGTACCGCGCTCGAGTTCGCTCGCTTCACCCAGGTTGTCGAAGGTGAGCACTACTCCGCGAACAGCGGCGCGAGATCGATGTAGATGCGGTAATCGTGGATCTCGCCGGAGCGCTCGCGGTAGATCGTGACCACCGGGACGGTGACCTGGCTCTCGTCGCCGCGCGTGTAGGTGACCTTCGCCTCGACGATCGTCGTCCCGTCGGTCCTCCATTGCTCCACCAGGTCGTGGTGGACACCGTTCAGGTCCTGGCAGAACGTGGCCCAGGCGTCGCGCACCACCTCGCGCCCCTGGATCGGGTCGGCGTTGCCGAAGCGCATCGTCACGTCCTCGGCCAGATGCGCGGCGAAGCGGTCGGGCTCCATCGAATCTATGTCGGCGAACAGCTGCTCACGGTCCGGCAAGGTTCTCCCTCCTCGATTGTCCAAATGCTTGCTGCGCACGCTACCGGGGCCGCGTCCGGGTAAAACGTCAACCATGCAGGCACAGGAGATCTCTTCCTGGCGCGAGTTCGACGATGCGGTCGCCGAAGCCAACCATCAAGGCCCGCGCGGCGGACGGGTGCACTCCTCGCTCGTGTTCCGTGGCCTCGCGCGCTCGAGCTACTCCAACCTGCACAGCCTGGGCAGGCTCGGCGACAACTACCAGCAGCTGGAGCGCCACCTGATCCGCAACTTCCGCAAGTACGCGCATCGCGAACGGCCCGGCCCGACGCTGTGGGACTGGATGTCGCTCGCGCAGCACCACGGGCTTCCGACGCGCCTGCTCGACTGGACCTTCTCGCCGTTCGTCGCGGCGCACTTCGCCACCGCGACCTCGCCTGAGGAGGAGGCGATCGTGTGGGCGGTGGACTGCGCTGCCGCGCACGAGCTGCTGCCGCCCAAGCTCCGCCATCCGATAGAGGCGGAGGGGGCGACGGTCTTCACGACCGAGCTGCTGGCGCAGTGTGCGCCCTCGCTCGGCAAGTTCGACGGCTTGACCGAGGACGAGCCGTTCGTGCTGTTCTTCGAGCCGCCGTCGTTGGACGATCGGATCGTCAACCAGTCGGCGGTCCTGTCGATGCTCTCGGACCCGACAACGGGGATGGACGACTGGGTCGAGCGGCGCCCTGACCTGTGCCATGCGTGGCGAATCCCGCACGAGGCCAAGGCCGAGATCCGCGAGCGCCTGGACCAGGCGAACATCACCGAACGGGTCCTGATGCCCGGCCTGGATGGCCTCGCCACTTGGCTGCGGCGTTATTACGCGCCGGACCGGTCCGGCTTTGATCCCAGCGACGGCGGAGGAGCGATGGCTGCCGAGCCGCCGACCGGGACCTCGCAGGGCGAGCAGGAGTAGGCGGCCATATGGCGTGCCGTTCACGTAGGTTGACACGCTGGGCCTGGATACGTCTCCGAGTACCGGCGACTGCGGCGCGCTCGACCGGTGCGGAGATGGCGGACAGGTGGATTCGCAGCTACCTGGCTCGGTGCACCGTGTGCGTCTAGGCCACGAGCCCGGAGCTGCGAGCACGTCGCGCGGGCCTGCCGGCCGGATCAAGGCGAGGCTGGGCCCGACCCAGCCGCGGTGCTGAGGGCGCCGGCTGGCCGGTTGCCAGCTCGCCCGGCCGTGTCTACAGTGGCCGGAGCGGTGAGCATCCTTCCCGAAGACCCGCTCGTGCGATGGATCATCTGGCTGGCCGTGGCGATCTCGGTCGGCGTTCCGCTGGTGGCCGCGCTGGTCCTGATGATCGTGGAGTAGCCCGGTATGCGGCCGCTCCCCGAGCTGCCCGGGGTGGAGCATCGCTACGTGAGCGTCGGCGGCGTGCGCCTGCACGTGGCCGAGGCGGGGGAGGGCGAGCCGCTCGTGCTCCTGCACGGCTTTCCGCAGCACTGGTGGGAGTGGCGGTACCTGCTGAGCGGCCTGGCCGACTCGTTCCGGGTGATCTGTCCCGACCAGCGCGGCTTCGGGTGGTCCGACGCCCCGCCGGGCGCCTCCTATGCCAAGGAGGACCTGGCGCGTGAGTACGTGGCGCTGCTCGATGCACTCGGGCTCGAGCAGGTCGGCCTGGTCGGTCACGACTGGGGCGGCGTCATCGGGTTTCTCATCTGCCTGCACCATCCGGAGCGTGTCCGGCGCTACCTCGCGCTCAACACCGCGCACCCGTTCACGAGCCTCGATCTCACCTCGGCCCGCCAGCTCTGGCGCCTGTGGTACCAGTACGCGATCGCCGCGCCGTGGCTGGGCCGGCGCCTGCTGAGCGGCGGCGATCAGCGCTTCCTGCGGTTTCTCGGCCGGTGGGTGGGCGGCGGGTGGACGTGGCCCGAGGAGGACGCCCAGGAGTTCCTGGCCCAGCTGCGCGAACCCGAGCGGGCCCGGGCCGGTGTGGCTCTCTACCGCACCTACCTGCTGCGCGAGGTGCTGCCGGCGGTCGCCGGCCGCTACGGGCACATGCGCCTGAGGACGCCGACGCTGTTCCTCCACGGCACCCGCGACGCGGTCATCCATCCCTCGCTCCTGCGCGGGTACGAGCGCCACGCCGACGACATGACCCTGGAGCTGGTCGAGGACGCCGGCCACTGGATCGCCGAGCAGATGCCCGAGCTCGTCCTCGCCCGGGCGCGCCGGTTCTTCGCCGCCTGAGGACCGCTACGGTTGGGTCCGGTGCGGATCGCGACCTGGAACGTCAACTCGGTCAAGCAGCGTATGCCGCGGCTGCTGCCGTGGCTCGACGAGCGGCGGCCGGATGTGGTGTGCCTCCAGGAGACGAAGCTGGCGGACGATGCGCTCGCCGAGTTGCTCGGCGAGGACCTGGAGGCGCGCGGCTATGAGATGGCCCTGCACGGCGAGGCCGCGTGGAACGGCGTGGCGATTCTCTCCCGCGTCGGGCTCGAGGACGTCGTGAGGGGGCTGCCCGACGGTCCCGGCTTCCCGCACCCGGAAGCGCGCGCCGTATCGGCCACCTGCGACGGGGTGCGGGTGGTCTCGGTGTACGTCCCGAACGGACGGGAGCCGGATTCCGAGCACTACCGCTACAAGCTGGCGTGGCTCGAGGCGCTGCGGGAGATGGTCGCCGGCGGCCCGGACGCCCTGGTGGTGTGTGGCGACATGAACATCGCGCCCACCGACGAGGACGTGTTCGATCCCGAGGCGTATGTCGGTCAGACGCACGTGACGGAGCCCGAGCGGACGGCGCTCGGGGAGCTGATGGGGAACCGGCTCCACGACGTCCTGCGCGACCGCTGGCCCGACGAGCGCGTCTTCACCTACTGGGACTACCGGGCTGGGATGTTCCACCAGGACTGCGGCATGCGGATCGACCTCGTCCTGGCCAGCGACGCGGTCGTGCAGCGCGTACGGGCGGCGTGGGTCGACCGGCACGCCCGCAAGGGGAAGGGCCCGAGCGACCACGCACCGGTGATCGTCGACCTGGACGAGGCGCCGGACGGCGACATCGGGCCGGTGGTGCCGCCGCCCTCGCGGCCGGCGGCGCGGCGCGGCGCGGTCAAGCTCCCGCAGGCGCCCTGAAGCTTCGATTACCCGCGGGGCCGGTCGCGATCGCGCGAGGGCTGCACCCGCTTGGGCTCGCCCGGCATCTTCGGGTAATCGGGCGGGTAGGGCATGTCCCCGCGCGCGTCGTCCTCGTACATGTCGAGCAGCGGCTGGAGCGAGTGGGACGTGTCGTCGATCCCGGCGTGGACATCTCCTCGCTCGGCGAAGCGCGCGGGCATCGTCGCCACGGTGAACATCTCGGGCGCCACGTGCGGGAGCTCCTCCCATCCGACCGGCGCCGAGACGGGAGCGCCGGGCTTGGGGCGGACGCTGTAGGCCGAGGCGATCGTGCGGTCACGCGCGTTCTGGTTGTAGTCGAGGAAGATGCGCTGCCCGCGCTCCTCCTTCCACCATCTCGTCGTGATCTGGTCCGGTAGCCGCCGCTCGAGCTCACGGCCGAACGCGATCGCCGCGTGACGGACGTCGGTGAACGTCCAGCGGGGCTCGATCCGCACGTAGATGTGGATCCCGCGCCCGCCCGAGGTCTTGGGGAAGCCGGCGTAGCCGAGCTCCTCGAGCAGGGACCGCGCTTCGGCGGCGACGCGCGACGGCGTCCGCGAAGTCCGTCCCGGGCTGCGGGTCGAGGTCGAGGCGCAGCTCGTCGGGATGGTCGACGTCCTCTCGGCGCACCGGCCAGGGATGGAAGGTGATCGTTCCCATCTGCGCCGCCCAGCCGGCGACCGCCACCTCGGTGGGACACACCTCGTCCGCCTCGCGTCCCGATGGGAACTGGATCCGGGCCGTCTCGACGTAGTCAGGGGCGCCGCGCGGAATCCGCTTCTGGTAGAAGGCGTCGCCTCCGCCCCGGTCCCGGGTGGAGAGCACGATCCCCGGGTGCACGCCCTTGGGCCAGCGCTCGAGCGTCGTCGGCCGCCGGCACAGCGCGCGCATGATTCCGTCGGCGACGGACAGGTAGTACTCGACGATGTCGAGCTTGGTGACCTGTGCGGTGCGCTCAGTCGGCGGGAAGATCACGCGGTCCGGGTTGGACACGCGCAGGTCGCGTCCGCCGGCATCGACGATGATCTCCTGGCTCGCGGGCATCCGGGCCTAGTTTCTACGGCACGGCCAGGTATCCCGCCCCCAGGGTGGCGGCGAGCGTGCGGTGCGCCGAGCTGGTGCCGACCAGGACCGACCCGGCGAGGTCGAGGCCGTGCGCGTGGGCGAAGGCGAGGGGCAGGCCCGGAAGCGGAGGGCGACACCAGCAGGTCGGTGGCCCGGCGCCGTGCGGACAGATCGCTCCGGCCACCACTCCGCTCAGCCGCGCCACCAGTGGGTCGAGGACATCCTCCTGAGCGCCGGGGCGCCAATCGAACACCAGGTGAGGCGCGCCGGGCCGCGGGCTCTCGAACCCCGGGTCGGCGAGCGCCGCCGCGGCCACGAACACGCCCGGGCGCCCGCCGCCGGGCTTCCGGACGAACGGCACGTGCTCTATCTCGACGAAGTCCTCGTCCTCGGCGGGCGGCTCGAGCTCGCGGAACGTCCGCATCTGAGACGTCGGCGTGAGGATCCCCTCCGTGCGGCGGGCGCGATCGCGCAGCTCCTCGGGCATCGGGAGGTGCCCGAACTGCTCGAGCAGCCTCTGCACGAGGTTCACCTGAGCCTGCGCCAGCGGCGTGTCCAGCCAGACGCACCGGACGGCCACGCCGTGGCGGCTCGCCGCCTCGAGCACGTAGCTGCGTGACGCGCGGGTCAGGTAGGTGTTGTCGAGGACCACCCGCCGCGTTCCGCCGGCCAGCTCGGCGTCGAGCGTCTCCGCGAGCTGCCGCAGGCCGCCGCCGCGCTCGTCGCGGTTCAGCCGGACATAGCCGCGCCTTGCGTAATCCTGCGCGACACGGGTCTTGCCGGCGCCCGGGATGCCCATCACGAGCACGACGTCGCCGTCTCCGGCGTGCGCTCGCGCGGGTCGGGGCGTCGTGGCCGGGACGGCGGGCAGCGTCACGCGCGCGGCACGAGCGGCGGAGCGCGCGGTTTCCGGCCGGGTGGCCCCCGGGATCGCCACCACACCGGGGGCGAGCGCGAGCAGCCGCGCGAGCGCGATCTCGGCCGGCGTGACCCCGTGGGCGCGGGCGTCTCCCGCCAGCTCTGGCCGTCGCGCCAGCGTTCCGGCTCGCCGGGGGCCGCCAAGCGGCGAATGAGCGATCAGGGCGAGGTCCTTTTCCTCGCACCGCGCGACGAGCCCGCCCCGCAGTGCGCGATCGTCGAGCACGCTCAGCGCCACCTCGACGGCGGCGATCGGCGCCAGCTCGAGCGCCTCGTCGAGCTGGCTGCGGTTCACGTTCGAGACGCCGATGCGCGCCACCATCCCCTGCTCGAGCAGGCGGTACAGGGCCCGGACCGTGGTCGGCCATGGCGTTCGCGGGTCGGGCGCGTGGATCAGATAGGTGTCGATCGCCAGCCCGTCGAGCGCGGCCAGGCTGGCTTCGCAGTCCGCGAGGATCGTCTTGGCCCGTCCGTCCGGGACCCACGCGGCCCCGACCCGACTCATCCCACCCTTGGTGACGATGCGCGCGCCCGTCCCGCGGAGGGCGTTCGCCAGCAGTCGCTCGCCGTCCGGGTACGCGCGGGCGGTGTCGAACACGGTGATCCCGGCATCGAGCGCCGCCGCGACGGTCTCGGCGAACCGGTCGGCGGATAGGCGCATGCAGCCGAGGCCGACGCGCAACTCGGCGGGATCGAGCCAGCTCACATCGCGTACTAAGTCCGACGCTCGCATCATGGATTGCAGCCTAAGCCGACCTGCTAGGTTCATGGCAGTGGTCGACGCCGTCGGCCGCGAGGCAGCTTGCTTGGGTCCCGCAGAGAGCGGTTCGGGTCAGCCGTAGCCTCCCGAAACCGTCGCGGCCCCAGTGCCGTCAAGGAGTACACATGTCAAATAAGTCGTTCGCCGCGCTCGGCGTTTCGCGTGCCGTTCTCAGCGCGCTCTCCCAGCAAGGGATCACGGAGCCGTTTCCGATCCAGAGCCAGGTGATCGGGGATGTCCTGGAGGGCCGCGACGTGCTCGCGAAGTCTCCGACCGGCTCGGGCAAGACGCTGGCCTTCGCGATCCCGATCGCCGACCGGCTCGACGCCAACGGTCCGCGACCCTCGGCTCTGGTCGTTGCGCCGACGCGCGAGCTCGCCACCCAGATCGTCGACGCGATGCGTCCGATCGCGCATGCTCGCGCGCTCCGCGTGAGCGCCGTGTATGGCGGCGTCGGCCTCGTCAAGCAGGCGCGGGAGGCCGCTCGCGCGCACGTGATCGTTGCCACCCCGGGCCGCCTCGAGGACCTGCTCGCACGCGGTGCCTTCACTCTCGAGAACATCCGGATGCTCGTGCTCGACGAGGCCGATCGGATGCTCGACATGGGCTTCCGGCCCGCGATCGACCGGCTCGTGGCGCTGTGTCCGGCGTCACGCCAGACGATGTTCTTCTCCGCCACGCTCGATGGCGAGGCTGGACGGCTGGCCCAGCGATACACGCGGGATGCCGTCGTCCACGAACACGGTCCCGTGGTCCGGCGCGCCAGCACCGACGTCGAGCATCATTTCGTGGCCGTCGCGCACGAGCACCGCATGGAGGCCCTGATCAGCGAGCTGCGGCGTGAGCGCGAGCTCACGCTCGTGTTCGTGCGGACCAAGCACGGAGCGGACCGGCTGGTCAAGCGGCTCCGCACGCAGGGGATCGAGGCGGTCGCGTTGCACGGCAACAAGTCACAACGTCAGCGCGAGCAGGCGCTCGCCCGGTTCCAATCGGGGGCGGTGGACGTCCTGATCGCCACGGATATCGCGGCCCGCGGGATCCACGTGAGCGGGATCTCGCACGTGATCAACTTCGACCCGCCGGCCGACAGCGAAACCTACGTGCACCGGATCGGCAGGACCGGCCGCGCCGGCGCCAACGGCATCGGCATCACGCTCGTCGCGCCCACCGAGCAACACGACGTCAGACAGCTCGCCACCCGGCTTGGGCTCGAGCACCGCATCAATCTGACCGGCGCGCCGCAGCGCGCGCGCAGCGGGACGCACGCCGCTCGCGCCGGCGCCCGCCCGCAGCGCCGCTCTCCGCGACGGGGATCGGCCCGGCGCGCGTGACTCCACGCGCGCACGGAGGGTTCGAGAAAGTTTTCAGGTTCGCGTATGCGCGCGCCCGAATGGGAGTAGAGTCGTAGGTGAGCTGGCCCTGCGGCCGGGATTCTCACCCGAGCGAATGCCACCAACGGCGCGTCTGCGCCACGAGGCGAGGCGCGGGTTACTGGTTTTGACCGCGGGCCGGCACGATGCTACGGGTGCCACTCCGCCGCCGCGGGTTCGCGCGGTGACTGCGCGGGGTTCTCGCCCTCTTCCTTGCGTGCACGCTCAACAGAGGGATGGAAAGGCGTGACCCGGGCGCCCCAGATGTCAGGAGCGGACCTCCAGGAGCTGGAAGAGGTCAAGGTCCTGATCGCGCGCGGGCTTCGGTTCGGCGTGCTCACCTTCGCCGACATCGCGAGCGCCACGGCCGACCTCGGCCTCGAGGACCGCGATGTCGAGGAGTTGCACCGTGTCTTCGAGCAGTGCGAGATCGAGCTCATCGAGGAGATCGATCCGGCCACTGCCGCGAGCCTGACGATCGAGCGCGCGCCCGACAAGCGGGCCCGGCGCACCGTACCGCTGGATCTGGAGCCGGAGGGGACGACGGATGGTCTGCAGCTGTTCCTGAAGGGCATCGGCAAGGTGCGGCTGCTGACGGCTCAGGAGGAGGTCGTTCTCGCCAAGCGGATCGAGCGCGGCTCGTTCGAGGCGAAGCAGAGGATGGTCGAGTCGAACCTGCGGCTCGTCGTCTCGATCGCGAAGAACTACCGCAACCAGGGACTGCCGTTTCTCGACCTGATCCAGGAGGGCACGCTCGGTCTCGTCCGCGCCACGGAGAAGTTCGACTACCGCAGGGGATTCAAGTTCTCGACCTATGCCACCTGGTGGATCCGCCAGGCGATCGCCCGTGCGCTCGCGGACAAGGCGCGCACGATCCGGATCCCGGTTCACATCGTGGAGAGGCTCAACCGGATCGGGCGCGCGGAGCGCAAGCTCGTGACTGCGCTCGGCCGCGAGCCGACCGCCGATGAGATCGGGGAGGTGACAGGGATCGGGCCCGAGGACGTCGAGGCGATCCGGCGCTCGGCACAGGCGCCGATCTCGCTCGAGAAACCGGTCGGCGACGAGGACCAGTCCGAGTTCGGCCAGCTGATCGCCGACGAGCAGGCCGAGTCTCCGTACCAGCGGGCGGTGGAGACGCTCGCCAACGAAGCGCTGGGCGAGGCACTCGAGAACCTCTCCTACCGCGAGCGGCGCGTGCTCGAGCTCCGCTACGGCATAGGCGACCAGCACCCGCGCACGCTCGACGAGATCGGACGCACGTTCAACGTCACCCGCGAGCGAATCCGCCAGATCGAGCACCAGGCGCTCAGGAAGCTCCAGAACCTCCACCAGACCCAGCAACTGCGCGACAGCGCCGACACCGCCGTCGGATATCCGCTGCGCAGCGTCGGGCGCAGCACCTAGCACGACCCGCCGGAGTCGCGGTGACTAAAGGGGACGGCGTGCGTCGCCGTTAACGAACCCATGGTCATCGCCCTCGAACGGCGCCTGCGCGGCATCCTCGGTGCCTTCGTCGTCGCCTGCGTCGCGTTGGCGCTGGGCGCATCGGCGGCACTGCGCCGGGACCGCCAACGCGGGCCTCTCCGGAGCGAGCGCGTCCAACCCGCTCGCCGGCATGACCTGGGGCCACTACACCGGGAGCATCGACGGCGTCTATCCGGCTTACCAGCGAGCGCGGGGCCAGGCCCGGGCGCTGATGGCGAAGATCGCGCTGCGGCCGCTCGCGTTCTGGTTCGGCGACTGGTACTCCACCGGCCAGGCCCGCGCCGCCGCGGCGCAGTACGTCGCGCAGGACACGGACGGCAATCCCGACGAGCTCGCACAGCTCGCGGTCTTCCGCCTCGACCCGTGGGAGGGCGCGATCTGCGGACGCAGCCCGAGCCGCGCCCAGCAGGCGAGCTACAAGGCCTGGATCGACAACTTCGCCGCCGGGATCGGCTCCTCGCGCGTGGCCCTGATCCTCCAGCCCGACCTTCCGTTCGCGCTCTGCGCGTCCTCGCGCGTTCCCCTCCAGCTCGTCGCCTACGCCGCCGAGAAGTTCACCGCGCTTCCCCACACCACCGTCTACCTCGATGCCGGCGCGGCCTACTGGCCCTCGCCGAGCCAGGCGGCGTCGATGCTCGAGCAGGCGGGGATCCGCCACGTCCGCGGCTTCGCCATGAACGACACCCAGTACGACAGCACCTCGCGCGAGCTCGAGTGGGGCGCGAAGATCGAGAGCGCCCTCGCCGGTCTCGGCATCCGCGGCAAGCACTTCGTCGTCAACACCTCGGAGAGCGGCGCGCCGTTCCTGTACGGCCAGTACCACGGCAACCACGACAATCCGCGGACGTGCCGCAATCGCCACGACACGATCTGCGCGACGCTCGGGATCCCGCCGACCGGCAGGTGACCGACCCGCGCTGGGGCCTGTCCGCCGGCGACCGCGGGATCGCCGGGCGCTACGTCGACGCCTACATGTGGATCGGCCGTCCCTGGCTCGACAACGGCAACTGGCCGTTCGACTTCGGACGCGCGCTGGGAATGGCCGCGTCGAGCCCGTTCTAGCGCTAGCGTCTCGGGTACAACGCCTGGGTGCCCAGGCGCCGGATCGACGGGAGGCCCGCGTTCGTCCTCGCGGCGTACGCGTTCGCCGCGACGATGCTCGGGACCACGCTGCCCACGCCGCTGTACGCGCTCTACCAGCGCCGCTACGGGTTCAGCGAGCTGATCGTGACGGTGATCTTCGCGGTCTACGCGGCCGGCGTGATCGCGGCGCTGATGCTGTTCGGGCGCCTCTCGGACGAGGCGGGGCGCCGGCCCGGTCCTGCTCGCCGGCCTGGCGCTGTCCGCCCTCAGCGCGATCGTGTTCCTGCTCGCCCAGGGGGTCGCGCTCCTGCTCGTCGGGCGCGTCCTGTCCGGACTGTCCGCGGGCATCTTCACGGGCACGGCGACGGCGACGCTGGTCGATCTGGTGGGCAGCCGGCGCGGCGGGCGCGCCACGCTGATCGCAGCGCTGGCCAACATGGTGGGCCTCGGCTGCGGGCCGCTGCTCGCCGGCATCCTGGCGCAGACGGCGCCGCACCCGCTGCGGCTGCCGTTCTGGGTCGACCTCGGGCTGCTCGTCCTCGCCGCCCTCGGCGTCCTGCTGATCGCGGAGCCGGTCCAGGCACGCGGCGCCCGCGCCTGCGCCCGCAGTCGCTCGCGGTGCCGGCGCGAGATGCGCGCCACGTTCGTCAGCGCGGC
The DNA here is from genome assembly GCA_963710305.1 of uncultured Solirubrobacterales bacterium. Classification (GTDB taxonomy): domain Bacteria; phylum Actinomycetota; class Thermoleophilia; order Solirubrobacterales; family Solirubrobacteraceae; genus Palsa-465. Next base: position 40,400 of record CAVPZV010000015.1, read on the forward strand.
CCTGGCCGCGTTCGCCGGCTTCGCCGTCCTCGGGCTCTCCACGGCGGTCTCGCCCGCGTTCCTGGGCCAGGCGCTGGGGGTGAAGAGCCTGGCGGTGATCGGGCTTGTCGTGTTCGGCGTGTTCGTCGGCTCGGCGGCGGGCCAGCTGCTGCTCGAGGTGGTCCCGGACGCGGCGGCGCATGCCGGTGGGCTGTCTCGGGCTGATCGGCGGCATGGCGCTGCTGGCGGCGGGACTGGCGGCGTCCTCGCTGGCCCTGCTCGTCGCCGGCGCGGTGCTGGCCGGAGTCGGGCCAGGGGCTGAGCTTCCGCGCCGGCCTGGCCACGGTCAACGCGCAGGCTCCGGCCGAGCAGCGCGGCGGCGGTGGCCTCGAGCTTCTTCGTGGTCGCGTACGTGGCGATCTCGATCCCGGTGATCGGCGAGGGCGTGCTGGCGGAGCTCACGAGCCTGCGCACGGCGGGCCTGGTGTTCGCCGCCGTGGTCGCGGCGATCTCGGCCGTCGTGCTGCTACTTCTGGCCCGACAGCGCCGGAACGTCGCTGACCGTAGGCGGTGAGTCCACGGGGAGCGCCGGGGCGGCGCTCGTCGACGGCGCCGGCGGCGGGCGAACCGCTCCTGTGCCGCGGCCACGGCGGCCGCGGCGAGCAGCACGAGGAAGGGGTCGATCGGCGACGCGGAAGCGGATGAACCCGGTGATGAACACCGACGTGATCAGGCACAGCGGCACGAGCCACAGCCACTTGGGCGCCCGCCGCGCGCGCCGCGTGAGCAGCCCGGCCAGCGCCAGCACCCCGAGCGGATAGAAGCCGTAGATCTCGAACAGCGCCGGGATCTGCGGGATGTCGGTGTTCGACAGGTTCAGCACCGCGAGGTCGAGCTCGCCGAGGTGGAACATCCGGATCGTGTTCCAGTAGCCGACCTTGAGCACATAGCCCGGGTCGGCCTTGATCTCGTTGATCGCCTGGGCCTGGAGCTTGTCGCCGTAGGTGAGCTCGCCCCAGCGCGCGATCGACGCGTCGAACAGGATCTGGGCGTACTCCGGCGAGGCGCCGTGCTCGGCCTCGACCCACACCGCCGGCTGGCTCCGGTTGGCGCGCGAGACCTGGTCGTAGGTGCCGGCGATCGTGTAGCCGGTCTCGTCCGAGACGGGATGAAGGCGTGGAACACGAGCGTAGTTGCGGACCGTCCAGGGCGCGATCGCGAGCACCGCGGCCAGGAACATCGCCGCCGCCGGGGCCCAGCTCGCGGCCCGCAGGCGCCGTCCGCGCGCGGGCGCGAGCGCGAGCGCAAAGCGGCACGAGCAGGAGCAGCCCGTTGGTGCGCGTCGAGCGCGGCGATGCCGACCAGCACGCCGGTGGCGATCGCCCAGCGGTAGCGCCGGCGCGAGCGGCGGGACTCGAGCGCGGTGGCCACGGCGCCGAGCACGAGCGGGACGAACAGGGCCTCGGAGATGAGCGCGGTGCTCAGGATCACCATGCGGTGGCGCGATCGCAGCGATGAACAGCGCGATCACCGACACCCGCTTGCCCCACAGCCGCAGCGCGATCAGTCCGATCAGAGCCACCGACAGCGTGCCGAGGAACGCGCCCACGAGGCGTCCGACCGCCGGGGCCTCTTGCCCGGCGATCGCGTACACCGCCGGCCAGGAAGTACGGGTAACCCGGCGGGCGGAACGCGCTCGGTCCGCCGCCGGGCGCGCGGTTGCTCAGGGGGTAAGCCGTGCCCTGGGCGATCGACAGCGCGGTGCGGCTGAAGTCGGCGGGATCGAGCGTCGTCGGCGCCTCGATCGTGAGCCCGACGTAGGTCAGGCGCAGCGCCAGCGCGAGCGCGAGGATCAGCCACACGCGCGCGGGGAGACGGCGGATCGTGGAGGCGGACGCGCAGCCGAGCCGAGCTCAGCACGCCGGCGCGACGGCCGTGCTCGAGCTCCCGATCGGCGTCAGGAGCTCCTGGGCGGGCGTGGAGCTGGCGCCTTCTCGCACGGGCCCACCACCACGGTGCGGATCGCGCTCCCGGCAGGAACGGTCAGCTCGTACTGGGCCGAGACGAGCGAGCCGGCCTCCGGGGTGGTGGTCGTCTTGCCCGTCCCGATCGGAGGCAGCGACACCCCGGCCGGCGGGACGAACGCCGCCGAGGGGAGCGGGCTCGTCCCCGACGTGCCGCCGTGACCCGCGGTGCAGGCCGGCACGAGCACGATCCGATCGCCCTGACCCTTGGGCAGCTCGATCGTGGTGCTCCCGGCGGCCTGGCGGATCGCGCTCACGTCTGAGGACGTCGCGCTCGTGCCGGTGCCGCAGGGCGCCACCACCACCGTGAACGGGCCGTCATCGGTCGGGACGACGACCGCGCGCGTGCCCGTGATGATCGCGCTCGGCGTGCTCTTGAGGGCTCTGGGCGATCGCGTAGCCCGCCGACCAGCAGCACGAGGAGCGCGACGATCACGATCCAGACCGCGTTGTTCTCCGGCTCGATCTGCTCGGTTCGCTCTTCGGGCTTTTCCGCTGTCTCGGCGATGACGATCGCCTCCGCGTTGTCGTGCTGGCGGGCGGGCCGCTAGCTGCTGCTGCTGCTGCTCGGCTGGGCCTGGCATGGCGCCGCGGTGGCGACCGTCCCGTTCTTCGACGGGATCACCGCCTCCTGGCTCGAGGTCGACGAGCTCGAGCTGCTCGAGCTGCTCGAGCTGCTGGAGCTGCTCGAGCTGCTGGAGCTCGCGGGCGGCGGCAGGCACGGCGGCACGATCAGCGTCGTCACGCTGCTGTTGGCCGGGAGCACGAGCTGATCCTGAGGCGCGGCGCCCGGCGGCGCTGGCGCCCGGGCGCCGCCCGGCGTGACCAGGATCGTGCTGGCGGGCGGCGGCGCGATCGTGCGCGCTGCTCGAGCTGCTCGAGCTCGAGCTGCTGACGAGCTGGACGGAGATCCGCACGGCTCGACCGCCACCGTCTGCGTCAGCGTGCTCTTGGGGATCACGATCTCGTTCGACCCGGGCGGGATCGTGCTGGCGCCGGACTGCACGACCGCCGCCTCCGAGCACGAGGTGACCGCGATCGTCAACGGGTTGTGCTGGTGGGGAATCACGATCGTGCGCACGCCGGGGCTCGTGAGTGCCGCGCCCACCGGGTCCTCACTCGAGCTGCTGCTCGAGCTGCCACCGCTGCTTCCGCAGCCGGTTATTGCGACTGCCGCAATGCACATCGCCAGGGCGGCGAGGGGTCGTGTCGCAGCCGCGCGCCTGCTCTTCATGCTGTGTCTCCTCCGGGGTGCAGCGCAGCTAGCGCGCTGTGGATGACTCCCCCGCACTTACCCGCCGGTAGGAGGTCCCGAAACGCGACCCCTCAGCCGTGGTTGCGAGCAAACATCCACGCGCGTCCGCAGGCGTACGCGCCGGCGCTGCCCGCGCCGACGAAGAACCCCACCGGCCAGTCGGTCTGGTAGGAGAGCGCGATCGCCGCCCACACCACGACGAGCGCGATCGCCACCGACAGGGCCACCGCGGCGCCGGGTCGGCGGGTGAAGGCCCGAGCCGCCGCCGGCGGCCCGATCATCAGGCTGAAGATCAGCGCCGTGCCGACCACGGGGACCGTCATCGTGGTGGCGAGCGCGACGACGACCAGGAAGCCGGCCTCGACCGCAGAACGGGCTGATGCCCCGGGCCTGTCCGCCCTCGGGCAGCACGGAGGAGAGCAGCAGCGGGCGGTAGAGGACGGCCAGCGCGAGCAGGCAGGCCCGCGGCGAGCCCCACCGTGGGCGCCAGCTGGTTCTGCGCTGATGCCGAGCACCTCGCCGAACAGCAGCGAGTAGATCGCCGACGCGTAGCCGGCGCTCAGAGCCAGGAACAGCGATCCGAGCCCGAGCATGAACACGAGCGTGAGCGCGGTGGCCACGTCCTGGCGGCCGCGCCGGCCGAGCAGCCCGATCCCGAGCGCTCCGCCGACCGAGAAGACGGCCAGCCCGGCGAGCGTGCTCACGCCGACCAGGCTCGCCGCCGCCGCGCCGGCGAACGACCCGTTGGGGACCGCGTGGGCTACGAACGCCGCGCCGCGCAGGACGACGAAGAACCCGATCGCGCCGCCGACGATCGCGACGATCGTGGCGACGATCCAGGCGTGGACCATGAAGCCCGAGAACATCGTCGCTCAGTCGGCCCGGTGGCGGGAGGGGCGCGCGCGCGAGAGCGAGGTACGCGATCAGCACGAGCGTCACCACGAAGAAGCTGACCGGCCAGCCGCGGTGAAGCGGCGGCCAGTGGTAGCTGTCGTAGGCGAGCAGGACCCCGAGCCAGGTCACGGCCACGCCGATCAGGCCGGCGGCGAGCGACGCGCGGCCGGGCCTGCGCGCGAGCTGGAGCGCCGATCGCGGCCGGCCCCACCAGCAGCGCGGTGCTCAGGATCGCGCCGATGGTGACCGCCGAGAGCGCCACCGCGAGCGCCATCGCCACCAGGTACAGGCCGCCGATCAGCCGGACGGGGACCCGACGGGCCGCGGCCAGCTCCGGGCTCAGCGAGCTCAGGAGCAGCGGCCGGTAGAGCACCCCGAAGATGACCAGCGCGAGCACGCCGAAGCCGAGCACGAGCGGCAGCGTCGAGGTGTCGAGCGCGAAGATCGACCCGAAGAGGATCGTGACGGTCGCGCCCGTGGTGCTGTCGAGGTGGTGCCGAGGTACAGGAACAGCGCGGCGAGGGCGAAGCCCCCGCCGAGCACGATCCCGGTGGCCAAGTCGCGGCCGCGGGCTCGCTGGATCCCGATCATCTCCATCACGCCGGCGGCGGCGACGGCGACGGCGAGGAACCCCCACAGCGGTGCGACCCCGGCCAGGTATGCGCTCGAGCCCCCGGCCGTGCCGACGTCGCCGAGCGCCTCGCCGGCGAAGGCCTGGCCGCGGAGCACCGTGAACACCCCGATGCAGCCCGCCACGAGCGCCACGCTTCCGCCCACGGCGAGCGCCAGCCGCACCGAGGAGCTGGCGAAGAATCCGGGCTCGACGAGCGCGTGAAGCATCTGCGTCAGACGATCTCGACCGCGGCCGCGTCCGCGGCGGCCGGCTCGAGGGCGGAATGCTCGTCGTGTCCGGTGCCCGCGACCACGAGGATGCGGCCGTGCACGCGCAGCACGTCGACGTGGTGGCCGTAGAGCTTGGTGAGCACGTCCGAGCGCACGACCTCGGCTGTGGTCCCGCTCGCCGCCCGTCCGGCGGCCAGGTACACGATCCGGTCCATGACCGGGAGCAGCGGATTCATCTCGTGCGCCGATATCAGGATCGCGATCCGCTGCTCGCGGGCGATCCGCGCCAGCAGGCCGACCACCTCCTGCGCGCTGCGCAGGTCGAGGTTGGCGAGCGGCTCGTCGAGCAGCAGCAGGTTCGGGCGGCTGATGAGCGCGTGCGCGATCAGGATGCGCTGCTGCTCGCCACCGGAGAGTCGCCCCACGCGGGCGTCGGCGAGGCTGCCAGCGTCGACGGCGTCGAGCATCTCGTCGATCTGGCGGCGTCTGGCCTTCGAGGGGAGGGGGATCCCCAGGCGGTGACCGTCGAGCCCGAGGCCGACCAGGTCACGCGCGCGCAGCGGCATGTCCGGATCGAGCAGGAACTTCTGGGGCACGTAGCCGACCCGCCGGCGCGTGTCGCGACCGCCGGGGTGCGCGACCGAGCCTCGGCTGACGGGCTGGAGCCCGAGGACGACGCGGAACAGCGTCGTCTTGCCGGCGCCGTTGGCGCCGATCAGGCCGGTGAACTCACCCTCGGCGACCGTGAAGCTGACGCTCGTCGAGCACGGTGCGGCCGGCGAGGCGCACGCTGACGTCCTGTACCTCGAGCGGCGCTCATGGGAGCCGCTCGGTCGAGGTCCCGCCTGCGACCGCGCGCTCCAGCGCGCCGACCTCGCCCAGCATCCACGACTGGTAGTCGTAGCCCGCGGGCATCGTCTCGTACAACCCCACGACCGGGATCCCCTCCCGCCTGGCCTGGCTCAGGAACGAGTCGGTGAGCGTGTCGGTGACCTGCTGGTTGTAGAGGAACACCTTCACTCGGTGGCGCGAGAGCAGGCTGTGCTGGAACGCGATGTCCTGGGGGGAGGGATCGACGCCGTTCATCGACGTCGGCCTGGAGGCCGAACGGCGTCATGATCCGCGCGCCGACGAACTGGAGCATGTAGTTGCCGACGGGCTCGGTGACCGCGACCGGCGTGTGCGGATAGCGAGCCGCGAACGATTGCATCGCGCTGCGTCCAGCGCGCCAACGCGAGCTGGAAGCGTTGCTCGTTGGCCGCGAAGTACCCGGCGTGGGCGGGCTGGAGCTTCGAGAGGTCGACGCATGAGCGCGCGCGCGAGCACGCCGGCATCGCGTCCGGCGCGTACCAGAGGTGCGGGTTGGACGTCGAGTCTCGCAGCCCGAGCAGCTTCTGCACGTCGATCACCCTGCGCGAGGGACTGGACGACGCCGCCTCGATGTTGCTCCATGAACGCGTCGTAGCCGAGCCCGTTCTGCACGACGATCTGCGCCGCGCCCACCAGCTGCGCAATGCTGGGGCTGGCCTGGAACTCGTGCGGGTCGGTGTTGGGGTTGGTCTCGACCGCGCGCGCCGGGACGTAGCGCCCGCCGATCTGGCGCGATCACGTTGGCGTACTCGTTCTCGGCGCCCACGGCCAGAATCTGTCCCTGCTTCGCCGCTACCACGGCCGGATCCGAGCGGCAGCCGGTGAGTGCCGAGCGCGACGCCGGCGCGAGCAGGAGCGCGTGCAGGGGAGCGGTCATGCGGACCGCACGACAAGACCCTACCATAGAGTGAGACTCGGTCTCAGTCTTATGATCGCCGGCGGGAACGTTATGCTTGGACGCAGTGCCTGTGCAGAGCGGTGAACAGTGGGCGACCCACGCGCGAGCGGTGCTCCAGCACGCCGGCCACCACCGCGGCGCCGCGCGGGACACGCTGATCGGGCTCCTGTCGCGTCAGGACTGCGCGCTGACCGCACTCGAGATCGAGGACGCGCTCAGGCGCGGGCGCCGCGGCCAGCGGCCGGTGGGGCGGGCGAGCATCTACCGCGTGCTCGAGCTCCTGCACGACCACGACCTGGTCAACCGGCTCGACCTGGGTGACGGGATCGCGCGCTACGAGGTCGCGCACTCCGGCGGCGAGCACCACCACCACCTGCTGTGCGATTCCTGCGGCCAGCTCGTGCCGTTCCACGACGCCGCGCTGGAGCGGACGATCGACCGGCTGTCGAGCCGGCTCGGCTTCGACACCACCGACCACGAGGTGACGCTGCGGGGCAACTGCCCCGCTTGCCGCTAGGCTCCGTCCCGGAAGTACTCAGGGAACGCTGAATAAAGCGCGCCGTCTGCGGGAAAACAGCAACGACCGAACAGCCTTAGGGTGCCCTAATGACCGTGTGTCGGGTGCCCTAACGTCGGAAGAGCATCGGCCGCGACCCCCAACTGCGAAGCGCTGTGATTAGGGTCCCCTGATTTCATGCCCAACGCCGTCGCGCCGCCTACGTCACGCTCGCGCTCGGTTTGCTCGGGCTGATCGTCTGGCAGATGGTGACCGCGCAGGGCGGGACGCCCGATCCGACGACCCGAGCCCAGCCTCTCCCACGGCGCGGTGGTGCTCGACAGCGGCGTCCTCGTCCTGCAGGGAGGGCCTGGAGACGATCCTGGTCCTGGCCGCGGTGACGGCCAGCCTGCGCGGCGGCAACGCGGCTATCCGCCGGCCGGTGGCGGCCGGCGGCGCGCTCGCCTTCGTGGCCGCGATCGCCACCTGGTTCATCGCGATCGCGATCACGAACACGGTGGGAGCGGGCAGCCTGGACCTTCAGGCGGCGACCGGGGTGCTGGCCGTCGCCGTGCTGCTCGTGGTCATGAACTGGTTCTTCCACCGCGTCTACTGGACGGGCTGGATCGCCCACCACCACCAGCGGCGGCGGCGGCTGATCGGCCGTGTCGACGAGGTCGGGCTGCAGCGGACGCTGCTCGGGCTCGGGCTGCTCGGCTTCACCTCGGTGTACCGGGAGGGATTCGAGGTGGTCCTGTTCCTCCAGAACCTGCGTCTGCGCTACGGGAGCGGGGTCGTGCTCGAGGGCGTCGCCTTCGGTCTCGCGCTGGTCGCCGTGATCGGGTACGCGACGTTCGTGCTCCATCGCCACCTCCCGTACCGGCGGATGCTGGTGGCGACCGGCGTGCTGCTCGGGGTCGTGCTGCTCGTGATGGTCGGCGAGAGCGTCCAGGAGCTCCAGCTTGCCGGGCTGGATCGGCACGACGCCGCTGCACGTGGGCGTGCCGGGGTGGATGAGCCTGTGGTTCTCGATCTTCCCCAACGTCGAGACCGTGGTGGCTCAGGTGGTGGCGGCGCTGTTCGTGGTCGGCTCCTACTTCCTCGCCGACTGGCTGCGCGTCCGGCGTCCCCGCCGGCGCGGCGAGCCGGCGGCGCAGCCGGCGACCGCGCCGCCCCCGATGCGGCGCCCGCTCAAGGCGTAGAGCCCGGCTGCAAGCGCGCTCCAGAAAGGCGCGCATTTGCAGGATTCCTTGCAAGGCAAGGAGAAGCCGCGGCGAGTTCGACGTGCCGTGTTACCTTGGCGCGCGCCGACCCGGACGCTCACGCAGTCGGCCAGTCACCATGCGTGCCAAGCGCCCTCCTCTTCGTCTCCTCTCCGTGCTCCTGGCCGTGGCCGGGCTGCTGCTGGCCACCGACCTGACCGCCACGAGCGCCGGCGATCTTCAGAGCCGGATCGCCGCCGGCCAGTCGGCGACGGCGGCGCTCCGCGCCCAGGTCGCCGCGGACACGGCGCGCATCGGGGCCACCTCGACCGGGCTGGCGCAGGCCCGGACCCGCCTGTCAGCGATTGAGGGCGAGCTGAGCGCGCGCGAGGCGCAGCTCAGAGGGGTCCAGAAGTCGCTCCTCGGCGCGCGCAACCACCTGGTCGACGTCGAGAACCGGTTGGGCGCGGCCTCGTCAGCGCTGGGGGCGAACCTTCGCGAGAGCTACGAGAACGGTCCGCCGTCGCTCGTCACGGTCGTGCTCGAGGCGCACGGCTTCAGCGACCTGCTCGAGCGGGTGAACTTCCTTCAGCGGATCGGCGCCCAGGACGCCCGGATCATGCGGGCGATGCGGAGCGCGCGGACCGAGGTGCGCCATCAGGTCGGCGTGCTCGGCGCGCTCGAGGGCCGGGATCGCACGCTGACCGCGGCGGTATTGACGCAGCGAAACCAGGTGGCCGCGCTGCGCACGGCGCTGCTGGACCGGCAGATCTCCGAGCTCCGCACACGCTCCGGTGACACGTCGAAGCTGGACACGGCCAACGCGTCGCTGCGCCACCTCCAGGCGGAGGCAGCCGCCCAGGCGGCACGGGCCGCGGCGCAGGCCGCGCGGGCGGCCCAGACCGGCAACGTCTCCGTGCCCGGCGGGGTGGCGATCGACACCGGCGGCATGGTGCAGCCGCCGCCCGGCGCGCCCGAGGCGGTGAGGCAGGTGATCGCCGCCGGCAACGCGATCGCGACGCTCCCCTACATCTACGGGGGCGGACACGCCTCGTTCCATGCCAACGGGTACGACTGCTCGGGGTCGGTCAGCTACGCGCTGGCGGCGGCCGGGCTGGTGAGCTCTCCGATGGTCTCGGGGGACTTCGAGTCGTGGGGCGAGCCCGGCCCTGGGCGCTGGATCACGGTCTACGCCAACGCCGGCCACGTGTGGATGGATGTGGCCGGCTGGCGCTTCGACACGGTCGCGCTCGCCGAGGGCGGCACCCGCTGGGCCCGGGGCGGCGGGGAGTTCAGCGGTTTCGTGGTGCGCCACCCCGCCGGCCTGTAACCCGGCGCCGATTCAAGTTGTCCTGAGGGCTGCCGATGCCAGAGGGGGATGAGCATTCAGGCGGCGATCGGGCGAATCGATCAGATCCTGACCTGGCAGCAGCAGGTCGCAACCGGGGACCTTCCGGGGTCCACGAGCACCGCCGCTTCTGGGGCGGTTGCCGGGAGCGACCCGACTCAGGACGGCGCCGGTGGCTCGTCGTCTGGGAGCTTCAGCGACGCGCTGGCGGCGGCCCAGGGGACCTCGACGGGCGGCGTGGCCGGAGCCTCGACCACTGGCCTCGCGGGGGTGTCGACCGGCGGGGTGAGCCCGAGCGGTGGGCCCGCGGCGGCGCAGCAGATGCAGGCGATGGCCGACTCGCTGGTCGGCAAGCCGTACGTCTACGGTGGCGGCCACTCGGGTTGGAGCCCGCAGTCGGGCTATGACTGCTCGGGGTTCGTCTCCGCCGTGCTCCACGCCGGCGGCTTCCTGAGCTCGCCCGTGGACACCGTCAACCTGCCCAACCAGCCCGGGATCGAGCAGGGGGCGGGCCAGTACGTGACGATCTACGACCGCCCGCTGTCAGGCCAGAACGGGCACGTGATCATCGACATCAACGGCCAGTTCTACGAGTCGGGCGGGATGCACGGGTCGTGGGGCGGTGGCGGCGGCGTGGAGAAGATCGCGCGGCCGTCGGACTCCTATCTGGCCACGTTCTCCGACGTGCTTCACCCCGCCGGGCTCTGAGCGCCCGCCGCGCGCTCACGCGCGTAGGCCACGAACGCATCGAGCGCCTGGGGCTGAGCCAAGGCGTCGCGGCTCGCCACCTTGTCGGGGTCGGCGCCGCGCAGGATTCGCTTGACCGGCGCCTCGAGCTTCTTCGCCGTCAGCGTGCGCGGGATCGCCGGGACCTGAACGATCGTGTCGGGGACGTGGCGGGGTGAGAGCTCTGACCTGAGTGCTCGGGCGATCCGCGCTCTGAGCTCGTCGTCGAGGGCGGCTCCGTCGGCGGGGACGACGAACAGGAGCAGCTCGCCGGCCCCGCCCTCGTCGTCCTCGAGATGGATCACGAGCGCGTCGACGATCTCGGGCATCTGTTCGAGCAGGGCGTAGAACTCGCCCGTGCCCAGGCGGACGCCGCCGCGGTTCAGGGTGGCGTCGGAGCGGCCGGTGAGCACGCAGCTCCCGCGCTCGGTGAACTTGATCCAGTCCCCCTGGCGCCAGATGCCGGGATAGCGGTCGAAGTACGAGCTGCGGTAGCGCTCGCCATCGGGGTCGTTCCACAGCGCCACCGGCATGGAGGGCATCGGCTGGCGGATCACCAGCTCGCCCAGCTCGTTCGTGAGCTCGTGGCCGTCGGGATCGAAGGCCGCGGAGTCGACGCCCAGGCAGCGTCCCGAGATCTCGCCCTCGTACACCGGCTGGGCGAAGGACCCGCTGACGATCCCGCTGCACACGTCGGTGCCGCCCGAGCCGTTGATCAGCAGGATCTCCGGGCCGAGCTGCTCGTACACGTAGCGGTACCCCTCGGCGGGGAGCGGGGAGCCCGCGGTGCAGACCGCGCGGAGCGATTGCAGGTCCAGCGTTTCGACAGGGTTCAGGCCGGCCTTGCGGCAGGCCATCAGGTAGGGCGGGGCCATCCCCATCACCGTCGGCTTCGTCTGCGCGGCGATCCGCCACTGCTCGAGCAGGTCCGGCCACGCCGGGTCGCCGTCGAGCATCACGATCGAGGAGCGGAGCAGGAGCGCCGAGACGAGCGCGTTCCACATCATCCAGGCGGTCGTGCTGAACCACTGAAGCCGGCCGCCGGGCTTGAGGTCCCAGCCCAGACCCTGGTTCTTGTGATGCTCCAGGAGCTGCCCGCCGTGGCCGTGGACGATCGCCTTGGGCAGTCCGGTGGTGCCGCTCGAGAACAGGACGTAGAGCGGATGGTCGAAGGGGACCGGGTCGAACTGAGGGGCGCCGGTGTGGGAGAGGAGGTCCGGCCACGGCGTGGCGTCCGGGGGCTGCGCCTCCCCGTAGGGGACGTGGATGGTGTGCTCGAGCGTGGGCAGCTTCGACCTGATCGTCTCGACCTCGGCCCGCCGGTCGACGTAACGGTCGCGGTACCCGTAGCCGCCGACGGTCAGGAGCACGCGCGGCTCGATCTGGGCGAAGCGGTCGACGACGCTGCGGGCGCCGAACTCGGGCGCGCAGGTGGCCCAGATCGCGCCCAGGCTGGCGGTGGCGATGAACGCGACGAGCGTCTCCGGGATGTTCGGGAGGTAGGCGACGACGCGATCGCCTCGGGTGATGCCGAGGGCCTGGAGACCGGCGCGGGCGCGGGCGACCTGGTCGCGCAGCTCGCCGAAGGTGAGCTCCATCGGCGGGCGGGTCTGGGAGCGGGCGAGGACGGCGACGCGGTCCTTGTCCTCTTCGCGGCCGACGAGGTGCTCGGCATAGTTGAGGGTGGCGCCGCGGAACCACACGGCACCCGGCATCGCTCGGTTTGTCAGGACGCGCTCGTACGGGGTGTGGGCGCGTATGCCGTAGAAGTCCCAGATCGAGCCCCAGAACCCCTCGAGGTCGCTGACCGACCAGCGCTGGAGGGCGTCGTAGTCGGCGAGGTCCCGGCCGCGCTCGTCGCGGAGCCAGTTCAGGTAGCGCCCGATCTCCGTCGTCTGACGTAGGTCCGCCGGTGGAGTCCAGAGGATGTCGCCGATCATCTGCGCGCCGCGATCATAAGTGTTGTAGTGCGGGTTCCCGGGTGTCGATGAGCCTCTGATGGACGCATCGGCCTACGCACTGACGGCGGGCATGCGCGCGACTCGGTCGACGCTGGCGGCATGGCGGCGCCGGCCGGGACCCGTGCTGGCGCGCTGGCTGGGAGGCGCAGTGGCCGTGGCCGGGCTGCTCCTGGCCGCGGTGCTGGCGATCGCCTTCATCCGCGGCCCATCCTCGTGGGGGACGCTCGACCAGCCGCCGTTCGTGGCCGGCGGAGTGCAGGACGTGCTCGTGGTCTTGAAGGACAACCTGCTCGTGCTGGCGCTGCATGCGATGGCATGCGTGGCCGGATTCATCGCCGGCAGCTCGCTGCCCTTGCAGGCCTCGCAGCACACCGGAAGGACGCGCGTGATCCATGAGCGGGGGCGGCCGATCGCGCTGGCGCTCGTGGTTGGCGCCACCGGCTTCTCGCTCACCATGCAGGCGTTCCGGATCGGCTCGGCCGCCGCGAACGACGCCGCGGCGCTGCACGTCTCGCCGGCGCTGTTGCTCTTGGGGTTGCTGCCGCACGCGGTGCCGGAGCTGGTGGCGCTGTTCCTGCCGCTGGCGGCGTGGTTCGTGGCGAGCCGGCGCGGCGAGTGGGACGGGCTGCTGGCGGCGACGGTGGTCACGGTGGCGCTGGCGGTGCCGGTGCTGATCGGGGCGGCGGTGTGGGAGGTGTACGTGGCGCCGCACGTGCTCGGCGCCGTGCTGGGGTGACCGGGCGCCGGTTTGCCAGAGCGCTGGTTTGCCAGGGCGCGCTGCGGCTAGTCTCGTGCGAGCGTGACGACCGAATCGACCGACCGGCCCGTATTCACCGGGATGGCGCTCGACCGCGCCTCGGGGCAGCGGTCGGATCCGGGCTGGGTCGAGGAGCAGCTTTCCGTGCCAGGCGTCGTGGCCGTCGCGGCCGGTCGTGACACGGTGCTCGTCGATCCCTCCGGTGACGGGCTCCTGCGGATCCCCTTTCCGCGGGGCGAGGCGGCGGCGATCCTGCTCGGGATGTCGGACGGCGAGCCGCTGTTCGCTGTCGATTTGGAGACGCTGCCCGCGCCTCCGGGCGGGAGCGTGGTCTCGCTGCGCGACGCCGGCGCGATGCTGCCGCCGGCCGAGGCAGGGCTGGCCGCGTACGCGGTGGCGCTGCTGAACTGGCATCGCCGGCACCGCTACTGCGCCAACTGCGGGCACGCCACCGACGTCGTCGAGGCGGGGTATTCGCGCGCGTGCCCGAACTGCGGGGCGACGCACTTTCCCGCGCACCGATCCGGTCGTGATCATGCTCGTCGAGCACGACGGGAGCCTGCTGCTCGGGCGGCGGGCGGGATGGCCGGGCCGGCGCTACTCGGTCCTCGCCGGCTTCGTCTCGCCGGGCGAGTCGGCCGAGGAGGCGGTCGTGCGCGAGGTGCGCGAGGAGTCCGGGATCGTCGTCTATGACCCGCGGTTCGTGGCCTCGCAGCCGTGGCCGTTCCCGGCCTCGCTGATGCTCGGCTTCAACGCGCGATCCGACGGCGGCGACCCGGTGCCGCGCGATGGCGAGCTGGAGGAGGTTCGCTGGTTCGCCCGCGACGAGGTCCTGGAGATGCTCTCGGAGCGCTCGAAGGCGGGGCTGCCGCCGGCGGTGTCGATCGCGCGGTTCCTGATCGACCGGTGGCTGGCCGGTCAGTGACCGGCGATCGCGTGGGGAGCGTAGGGCTCCTCGAGGCCGGCGATCTCCTGCTCGCTGAGCTCTAGCTCCTCGGCGGCGAGGGCGTCCTCGATGTGGGCGAGCTTCGTCGCCCCCACGATCGGGGCGGTGACCCCCGGCTTGTGAAGGAGCCACGCGAGCGCGATCTGCGCGCTCGGGACGCCGCGTGCGTCGGCGAGCTCGGTGACGCGGTCGACCACGGCGAAATCGACATCTGGCTTGTACAGCGTGTCGGCGAACTGGTCGGAGTTGGCGCGGGCGGTCTTGCGCTCGCCCTCGCGCGTGCGGTTGCCGGCGAGGAGCCCGCGGGCGAGCGGGCTCCAGGGGATCACCCCGACGCCCTGGTCCAGGCACTGCGGGATCATCTCCCGCTCCTCCTCGCGGTACACGAGGTTGTAGTGGTTCTGCATCGAGACGAACCGCGTCCTGGCGACGTGCTGAGCCTTGGCGAACTGCCACGCGTACATGCTGCTGGCGCCGATGTAGCGGGCCTTGCCGGCCTTCACCACGTCGTGGAGCGCCTCCATCGTCTCCTCGATCGGCGTCCGGGGGTCGAAGCGGTGCGTCTGGTACAGGTCGACGTAGTCGAGGTCCAGGCGGGTGAGCGAGGCGTCGATCGAGGCCATGATGTGCTTGCGCGACAGGCCACGGCCGTTCTCGCCGGGCATCGTCTGGCCGTGGACCTTGGTGGCGACGACGTACTCCTCCCGCATCGAGAAGAGGTTCCTCCAGCAGGCGCCCGGTGAGGATCTCGCTCTGCCCGCCGTTGTAGACGTCGGCGGTGTCGAAGAAGGTGACCCCGCCCTCGACCGCCTTGCGGAGGATCGGCTCGGCGTCGTGTTCCTCGAGCGTCCAGGGGCGGCTCTCGTGCTTGCCGTAGCTCATCATCCCCAGGCACACCCGGGAGACGCGCAGCCCGGTCCGGCCGAGGTTTACGTAATTCACGCCGAGCCCGGGTCCACGCGACGGACCTCGATGCGCCCATCGTTGTCGCGCACCTGGAAGGCGGGCTGGGCCGCGGTGGCGGGACCGTTGATGACCGCGCCGTTGCGCAGGCTGAAGCGCGAGCCGTGGCAGCCGCACACGATCTCGTCGCCCTGCAGCTCGCCTTCGCTGAGCGAGCAGCCGCGGTGCGAGCAGCGATCGTGGATGGCGAAGGTCAGACCGCCCTGCCGGACCAGGAGAACGGGCGTCTCGTCGACGACGACGCGCGTCGGCCGGCCCTCGGGGAGGGTGGAGGCGTCGGCGGCCGGGGTCCAGTCGGTCGGGCCCGGGTCGAAGATCGTCTGGTCGGGGCCGACGCCTCGGCGGAGCGCCAGATGGCCGCCCAGGTAGCCGCCGGCCATGAGCACGGTGGCGCCGAGCGCGCCGAGCGCGATTCCCTGGCCCCGCCGGCCGCGGCGCCTGTGGGCGAGCGAGACGGTGTAGAGCGTGAGCGCCACCGCGTTGGACGCGGCGTGCACGATGCCCACCCGGCGGATCTTGGGGTCGGCGATCTCGCTGTCGGCCCAGTCGCTGGCGCCCGTGAGCGCGGTCAGCGGATATGCGGCGATACCGGTCGCGATCAGCTTCTCGGCGGCGCCGCCGGCGTCCTCGCCACCGATCAGGTCGAGCACGGTGGCGCTCACGAACGAGCCGATCACGACATCGGTGAGCACCGGGTGCACGGCGTGGCCGAGCCACGTCCCGCTCAAGGCGTCCTTGACCGTCTGCTGCGCGGAGACGACGCTGCGCACCTGCTTTCCGACCGCCTTGGCCGGACCGTCGAGGAAGGACGCGGATTCGATCTGCTCGACGATCGGCTCCACGGGTGCCATGTGGCGCTTCGGGGCGGCGGTGCTCACAGCGGCGGGCGGTTTGGGGCGGTGATGGTCACAGCGCCGCGCATACCCGGGCGGGGGTGGCGACTAACCCGGCGCTGACTCGTGACGCCATCCACCGTCGCCACTCTATTCGCGCAAGGCCCGGTGGGTAAGCTCAGCGCATGACTGAAGACGAGAACCTGTTCGGCGACGAGCACGTGCGCGTCTACCGCGAGACCGGTGGCGAGCGCGGATACAACTGGCGCAAGGGGACGACGATCCTCCTGCTCACCACCACCGGCCGGTCTTCCGGCCAGGAGCGGACCACGCCGCTGATCCACCGCGCCGACGATGACCGCTGGGTGATCGTCGCGTCGAAGGGCGGCGCCCCGGACCATCCCGGCTGGTTCAAGAACCTGGAGAAGGACCCCGACGCGGAGATCCAGGTCAAGGACGAGGTGATCCCCGTCCGCGCGTCGGTGGCGCAGGGCGAGGAGCGCGAGCGCCTGTGGTCGGACATGGCCGAGGTCTGGCCCGACTACGACGACTACCAGAAGAAGACCGACCGCCAGATCCCGGTGGTCGTCCTCAGCCGGCGCTGAGCGCGGGCCGGCGCGCGCTCGTCACGGGTCGGTCGACGCCCGTTTGTGAAACCGAGCGCGCGGGCATAGCTACCTCCGTGCGCCTTCGCCGTTTGATTCTGCCGGCGGTCGCCGCGGTCGTCGCCGCGATCGCGCCAGCGCCCCGCGCTCGGCAGCGTGTCGAGCAAGGTGCGCGCCCGGCGCGCCCGGCGCGAAGCCGACCTGGGCGCCGGCCGATAAGCACGGCTTCGGAACCTCCACCACGACGGCGAGCAAGGTGTGGTTCACGCTCGAGTCCGGCGAGCTGACCGAGGTCTACTACCCCCGGCTCGACACCCCGAGCTACCGCGACCTCCAGTTCGTGGTCACCGACGGCCGAAGCTTCGTCGAGCAGGAGCGCACCTCGACCGTCCAGCGCACCGTGCTCGTCGACCCGGGCAGCCTGACCTATCGCCAGGTCGACACCGATCGGCGCCACCGGTGGCGCCTGACCAAGACCTACGTCACCGACCCGGCGCGCGCCACGGTGGCGATCCAGGTGCGCTTCCAGTCGCTGACCGGCCGTCCCTACCGCCTGTACGTCCTCGCCCATCCCCAGCTCGCCAACGGCCAGCGCGAGAGCGGCGTCTGCGCCGCTCGCAACGGGCTCGTCGCGACGACCAAGGGGATGGCCGCGGCGGTGCTCACCACGCCCCGCCTGACCCAGGCCTCGTGCGGCTACGCCGGGACGAAGAGCGACGGCTGGAACCAGCTGAGCCACAACCGGCGGCTGCCGAGGCAGTACGGGGCGGCGCCGAACGGCAACGTGGTGCAGACCGGCCTGACCTCGCTCACCGGCACCCGCGGCCATCAGCAGCTCGAGGTGACGCTCGGCTTCGGCGGGAACCGCGGCGCCGCGGTGGCGGTGGCCGGCGCGACCCTGCGCGCGTCGTTCACGAAGCTCGTAAGCCGCTACCAGTCGGGCTGGCACGCGTACCTGGCCTCGCTCCGCAAGCCCCCGGCGAGTCTCACCACCGCCGGGGAGCGCGGCGACTACACGGTGTCGGAGATGGTGCTCGCGGCGAGCGAGGACAAGACCTACCGCGGCGCCTACGTCGCGTCGCCGACGATGCCGTGGGCGTGGGGGACCGGGCTTCAGACGCCGTCGGGGCCCTATCACCTGGTGTGGTCGCGCGACGTGTACGAGATCGCCACCGCGCTGATCGCCGACGGGGACGTCGCGGGCGCGAAGCGCGCCCTCAGCTTCCTGTTCACCCGACAGCAGAAGCCGGACGGCTCCTTCCCGCAGAACTCCGACGTCACCGGCAAGCCGGTCCTGACCAACCTCCAGCTCGACGAGGTCGCCGACCCGATCATCCTGGCCCAGCAGCTCGGCGAGCACGACGACGGCACGTGGTCGCACGTCAAGCGCGCCGCCGACTTCATCGTCGGCTGGCACGACGACCAGGGCCACTCAGCGCCGTACTCGCCGCAGGAGCGCTGGGAGAACCAGGCCGGGTACTCGCCGGCGACGATCGCGACCGAGATCGCGGGTCTGGTGTGCGCGGCGCAGATCGCCCAGGCCAACGGCGACACGGCCTCCGCCGCGCGCTACCTGAGCACGGCCGACTCGTGGCGCAACCAGCTGAACGGCTGGACCCTTACGACCAACGGCCCCTACGGCGGCTCGTACTACCTGCGGCTGACCAAGGACGGCAACCCGAACGCCGGCACGGCCTACAGCGTCGGCGACAGCGGCCCGACGCTCGACCAGCGCCGGATCGTCGATCCGAGCTTCCTCGAGCTGGTGCGCCTGGGGATCGAGCCGGCCAACGACCCGGCCATCACTCACAGCCTCCAGGTCGTCGACGCCCTGCTGAGCGTGACCACGCCACACGGGCAGTTCTGGCACCGGTACACCGGCGACGGTTACGGTGAGCAGCGAAACGGCGCCCCGTGGCGCACCAAGCTTCCCGACGGCAGCCAGGCCACGATCGGACGGGTGTGGCCGATCTTCGCCGGCGAGCGGGGGGAGTACGAGATCGCCGCGGGCCAGTCGGCGGTGGCGCGGCTGCGCGCGATGGCCTCCGCGGCCAACGACACCGGGCTGATCCCCGAGCAGGTGTGGGACCAGAATCCGCCGGCGGGCCGCCCCGGGTTCGCCTCCGGGACGCCCACTTTGTCGGCGACGCCGCTGGCCTGGAGCCACGCCCAGTTCATCCGCCTGGCCTGGTCGATCGTGGACCACCGCGTGATCGAGCAGCCGACGGTGGTCGCCTGCCGTTACGTGCGGCACTGCACCTGACCCGTCGATGAGTGACGGGCTGAACGCGCCGCCGCTGGACGGCGTCCGCGTGCTCGACCTCTCTCGCGTGCTCGCGGGTCCGTACTGCACGATGATGCTGGCCGATCTCGGTGCCGAGGTGATCAAGGTCGAGCAGCCGGAGGTCGGCGATGAGACCCGCGGGTGGGGTCCGCCGTTCCTCGAGGGGGACGCGGCGTACTTCCTGGCCATCAACCGCAGCAAGCGCAGCGTGACCGTCGACCTCAAGGACTCCGAGGGCCGAGCGACGATCCTTCGGCTGGTGGCGCAATCCGACGTGGTCGTGCACAACTTCCGGCCGGCGACGATCGAGCGGTTGGGGCTGGGCTACGAGCAGATGCGGGCCGTCGCGCCCGGCATCGTGTTCTGCACGATCTCCGGCTTCGGCTCTGATCGGGAGCCGAGCGACCGCCCCGGTTACGACTTCGTCCTGCAGGCCGAGTCGGGGCTGATGCAGGCCACCGGCGAGGATGAGCCGATGAAGGTCGGCGTCGCGGTGGTCGACGTGCTCACCGGGATGAACGCGACGGTGGCGATCCTCGCCGCTCTGCACCGGCGCCACCGCACCGGTGACGGAGAGCAGATCGAGGTGTCGCTGCTGGACAGCGGATTGGCGGCCCTCATCAACGTGGCCGAGGGAGCGCTCGTGACGGGTCAGGAGCCGCGCCGCCACGGCAACGCCCATCCCAACATCGTGCCCTACCAGACCTTCAAAGCGGCCGACGGATGGGTCGCGGTGGCGGCGCCGAACGATCACCTTTATCGCGCCATGTGCGAGGCGATCGGCAGCCCCGAGCTGGCCGACGACGAGCGCTTCACGCGCAACCGCGACCGGGTTGAGCACCGAGACGAGCTGACCGCGGCGCTGAGCGCTCGGTTCAGTGAGCGTCCCGCCGACGAGTGGGTGCAGGCGCTTCAGGCGGCCGGCGTACCGGTGGGCAAGATCCGGGGCGTGCTCGAGGCGCTCGATGCCGCTGCGAAGGCCGGCCGCGCCGCCACGGTTACGGTCGAGCACCCGACGATCGGCGAGCTGCCGCTCCTCGCCCCGCCGATCCGCCTGTCACGGGCTTCGCTGCGGACGCCGACACCGCCGCCGCTCCTGGGTGAGCACACCGACGCGGTGCTGGGCGAGCTCGGCGAGGATCAGGCCGGCGCCTCCTGAGCCCGCGGCGCGAGCACGCCGGCGGGGCCGCGAGCGCTTCCGTGGCGGCGCCGCGGCCACCTCGGCCGGCGCGGCCGACCGGAGATGAGCACGAACGCCACCGCGATGGGGACGGTGGCGGGGAGGGCGCCGGCCAACGGTAGGAGCATCCCGTAGGCGGCGGCGAGCACCGCGACGAGCACCGCGGCGCGTCGCTGGAGGCGACCGCCGCCGAGCGAGCTCCCGAGGACGGCGGCGAGGATCAGGTCCGGGTAATCGGTCGTGATCGGCCCGATGCTCGCCTGGTTCAGCGCCGGGGCGTGGATGTGGGAGGCGGCGCCCGCCATCAGCGCACCGGCCGGCTCGCCGATGCCGAGCCCGAGCAGGACGATGTCCACGACGCACATGCTGAGCACGCCCCAGGGGAGCCAGGACCTGGGGACGAGCCGGACCAGGATCGCGCCGAGCGCCAGGCAACCGAGCGCGGTGACCACCGTGTCCGAGATCTGCGCGATCCAGCCGCTGCCCACCGCGGCAACGACTCCGATGGCCATGACGAGAGCCAGGACGCGCGCGCCGCCGCGCCGGAGCACGGCGACAGCGGCCACCGCGGCCAGCAGCGGGGTCGCGGCGGAAGCCAGCACCACGAGCCCCGACGCGACTGCGGGCGCCGCCAGCACGCTGAACGTCCCGATCACGATCGCCGCGGGGAGGAGCGCCGCCCAAGCGGTGAGCGGAACCGCTCGAGCCGGACCAGCGCATCGGGACGGGGCGCGGCCACGATCCCTCCCTCGAGCAAACCAATGGCTAGGACACCAAGGAACCCTTGAAGGGTCAGCACAGGCGTCCTAACGTAACCATAACCTGACTCTAATCCACACACATAAATCGCTAACAAAGCGACAGTAAAGGAGCGGATCAGGCGCTGGGCGGGACCGGTTGCGAATAGTGTCTGCCCATGAAAGAGCCAGTCGTTCCAGCCCGGCCGAAAACGTCCGATGTACGGGTGCAAACGTGAACGCAATCAGTCGGGCCAGGGCTCTGGGGAGGCGAGGAAGGAGCCAGGTGAAGCCCCATCGGGCGTTCGACCCGCGCCGGGTCGGGAGCCTCGAGTGCGATGCCTGGGTGGCGTACTACCGGCGCGAATGGCTGGTGTTCCTCCGGGCCGCCGTGGGCCTCACGCGCCACACCTTCGGGCTGCCGTGGCCTCAGACGCTATGGGGTGCGTGGCTCGTCCTGCGAGCCAACCAGCTCTGGGCGCCGTTCCCGGACAATGACCCCGATGGGGCGCGGCGGACGATGGAGCGCTTCTACCGGCTGGTCGCGCGGCGCTACGGCGAGAGCTACGACCCGCGGCGGGCGGCCGAGCTGGAGGTCGAGTGGTGGCGCGTGCACCGCGAGCACCAGCACGATCCGAACGTCGAGCGCAGCGCCCTCGACGCCGCGCTCGCGGACCTGTACGCGTACGTGTACGGCGTGCCCGTGGACGAGGTCCGGGTCGCGGCGCGCGAACGGGCCGTGGCGATGGACGATTCCGACCGCTGGGTGCGGGAGGGCTGCGATCCGGCGAGCCCGCTCGTCGAGCAGGAGCGCGCGGCGCTCGTGCGCTCCTACGCGGGGCTACTCGCCGCCGTGCACAGGTGACCCCGGTCAGGCCTGGAGCGTGACCGCGGCCTCCGGCGTGGCGACCCGGAAGCTGATGCTCTCCTCCAGGTAGAGCCGCACCACCTCGCCGTCGTGGCTCTCGTAGCCGATCGCGAGATCCTGGCCGCACTCGAGCAGGAAGTCGCCACCGCGGGTGCTCAGCACCACTGCGCCGGCGACCCCCGGCGCCCACACGACCGGCCCATCGAGGATCTTGCGCAGGTGATCGCGCAGCGGGTAGCCGCCGTGCTCGGCGGTCTGGGCCACCCGCTGGTACTGGTCGCCACCGAGCACGAGCGCGTACGGACCTTCGACTCCGTTGTGCAGGAGCCGCTCGACCGCCGCCGCCACGGGCCTCGGATAATCGTTGGCGTCGTCGCCGAGCGGGATGCGGTCATGCGGCGAGAGCTCGGCGATGCCCTCGATCGAAGCCTCCGCCCACCCGTGGAACACCGTCTTGTTCTCGGCGACCGCGATCTGATGGGCGGCACGATCGAGCGCTTCGAGGTCGGCGTCCTCCGCGCCTCGGTCGGCCGCGCGGAGCTCCTCGAGGGCCACGGTGAATGACGCGCGGAGCTCGACCACCGGCAGCACCCGCCGCTGCACGCCGGTCACGCCCCGGCAGGGCGCAGCGCCCAGATCGGCGGTTCTTCCCAGGTTCGTGGCCGAGTACTCCCAGCCGTGCGGGCCCGAGAAGTCGACGAGCTTGCGCGCGGCGAGCGCCGGGAGCAGCCGCTCGCGCGCCTCGTCGTCGAGCATCGCCCAGCCCGCGTCGCTGATCGGCGCGAGCGATCGAAGCAGATGGTTCATGAGGCCCCCCTCAGGCTGCCGATTCCGAGCGAGCCGTCCGCGGCGGGACCGTCGGCGGCGGACTCACCCTCCAGAACCTCCGCCTCGGCCGCCTCGCCGCGCTCGACGATGTCGCCCGGCTGGAACAGGATGCCCTGGGCGATCTTGCGCCATTCGGGCGTCCGGCGCAGGAGGAACTCGAGATCCATGCTGAAGTGCTTGAACTCCTCGCCCTGCGCGTCGGACATGACCGCGCGCGCCTCGGCGTCGGGCTCGACCGCAAGCCGCTGCGCGTACCAACCGATCGCCTCCGCCTCTTCGGTCAGCGACGCGCACAGACGGGCGAACGTGCGCGTGGCGGGCGGCAGCTCCTCTGGCGGCTCGTGGTACTGGTCGAAGCCCATCTGACCTCCTGGCGGTGACGGTGGCGTACGCCGCGAACTGTATGCCGTGGCGCGTGAGCGTTCGCTCCCCGGTTACCGCGCTGGGCCGTAGATCTGCTTTTCCGTGTACGATCGATCGGGCCAGGGGAGGATCACCGGCAGCGTCCCGCCTGTCAGACGCTGCCTACGCGCGCTGGCTGCAGGCGCTTCCAATCAGGAGAAACACCATGCAAGCGACGTCCACGCCGCCCGCCGAACCTGAAGCGCCGCCGTCGGAACCGGCTGGACCGGTGGACTCCGGAGAGCTGGTCCGCGCGGTCAAGATGCCGCTCGTCGACCGGTTGGGCAGCGCCGTGGTCACCGCAGCGCCACCGATCATGCTGGGGATAGGGGCGTACTTCGGGTGGACGGGAAACGCGCTCAACTGGCGCGACCTGCTGATCCTGGCCCTCAGCTACATGATCATCGGCAGCGGCATAACGGTCGGCTTTCACCGTCTGCTCACCCACCGCAGCTTCAAGGTCCATCCCCTGACGCGGGCGGTGTTCGCCGCGCTCGGCTCGGCCGCGGCGGAGGGACCCGTGATCGACTGGGTCGCCACCCATCGCAAGCACCATCAGTTCTCCGATGAGCACGGCGACCCGCACAGCCCGCACATGCACGGCGGCGGTTTCGCAGGCGCGCTCCGCGGACTCGTGCACGCCCACATCGGCTGGGTCTTCTCCGACATGGAGGTGGCCGACGAGGCCCGCTACGCCAAGGACCTGCTCGCCGACCCGTGGATCCGCTTCGTCGACCGCACCTTCGTGCTCTGGGTGATCGTGGGCCTGGCCGCCGCGTTCGGGGCGGGCGTGGCGCTCAGCGGGACGGTGGACGGCGGCCTCGAGGCGCTGCTGTGGGGCGGCGCCGCACGGATCTTCCTCATGCATCACGCGACGTTCAGCATCAACTCGATCTGCCACTACTTCGGCTACCAGAGCTACGACACCGGGGACGAATCGCGCAACGTGCCGTGGCTCGCGATCCCCACCTGGGGCGAGGCGTGGCACAACAACCACCACGCGTTCCCCACCTCCTACCGCCACGGGCTGCGCCGGTGGCAGATCGATCCCTCGGCGGGGATAATCCGCACGATGGAGTTCCTCGGGCTGGCCTGGGACGTCGTGCGTGTGGACCCGGCTCGCCGGGAGCGCAAGACGCTGGCCCAGGTCGCGTAGCGCGGTGGCGTTCTCGAACACGCGCGCGCTCAGGCGGGAGCTCGAGAGCGCACTGCCGCATCGCCCGTTCGCGGTGCGCTTCTGGGACGGGAGCGGGGTCCGGGCCACCGAGGCCGGCGCGCCCACCTTCACGATCCACTCGCCGCGCGCGCTGGCCCATGCGCTGCGCGCTCCCGGGGAGCTCGGCCTCGGCCGCGCCTACGCGCAGGGGCTGATCGACGTCGACGACATCGACGGGGCGCTCATGATCGTGGACGGGTTCGAGCCGCCCCGGATCGGCGTGGGCCAGATGGCGCGGCTGGGCGCGGCGGTCGTGCGGGCGTGCGGCCTGACCCGGCCGCCGCGCAGACCGGCGACCGAGCTGCGACTGCGCGGCGAGCGGCACACGATCATGCGCGACCGGCGCGCCGTCCGCCACCACTACAACGTCGGCAACGAGTTCTTCGCGCTGTTCCTGGATCGCTCGATGACCTACAGCTGCGCCTACTGGCAGGGCGGGGCTGAGACGCTCGAGGAGGCCCAGGAGGCCAAGCTCGAGCTCGTGTGCAGGAAGCTCGCGCTCGTGGAGGGCGAGCGCGTGCTCGACGTCGGGTGCGGGTGGGGGAGCTTCGCCATCCACGCCGCCTCACGACATCGGGTGCGGGTCCTGGGCGTGACCCTGTCCGAGCCGCAGGCCGAGCTGGGGCGGCGGCGGGCCGCGGAGGCGGGCGTGGCCGACCTGGTCGACATCCGCGTGGCCGACTACCGCGAGGTGTCCGAGGGCCCGTTCGACGCGATCACCAGCATCGGCATGGTCGAGCACGTCGGCGCGGAGCGGATCGATCTGTACGCCGCGCGGCTGGCGTCGCTGCTGCGCCCCGGCGGCCGTCTGCTCAACCACGGGATCGCCAAGCTCATGGACTTCGACACCAAGGACGAGGGCGCGTTCTCCGAGCGCTTCGTGTTCCCCGACGGCGTGCCGCTCCCCCTGTCGCGCGTCCAGCTCGCGCTGGAGCGGACGGGGCTGGTGACGCGGCACGTGGAGGGGCTGGCGGCGGACTACGAGCGGACGCTCGGCCACTGGATCGAGCGCTTCGAGGGGCGTTGGGACGACGCGGTGCGGATCGCCGGGATCGAGCGAGCCCGGATCTGGCGCCTGTACCTGCACGCCGCCCGCCAGGGCTTCCAGACCGGTTGGGCGTCGATCTACCAGGTGCTGGCGCACAAGCCGTTGCCCTGAAGCGCTCGCTCACTTCACAGGGCGCATCGCAGCGGGTAAGGTCGGAGGACCTGCGGCGAACCACAGGAGGAGAGAGAATGAGTCAGACCGTTCCCGTGCGGCTGGACGTGAACGGGTCCGAGCACAGCCTCGAGGTGGAGCCCCGGCTGTTGCTGGTCCACCTACTGCGTGAGGACCTCGGATTGACCGGCACTCACGTCGGATGCGACACGTCCAACTGCGGCGCCTGCACCGTCCACCTCGACGGCAAGGCGGTGAAGTCGTGCACCGTGCTCGCGGTCCAGGCCGACGGCGCCAGCGTGACCACGATCGAGGGGATGGCCCAGGACGGTGAGCTTCACCCGCTTCAAGAGGCGTTCTGGAACGACCACGCGCTCCAGTGCGGCTACTGCACGCCCGGGATGATCATGGCCGCGGCCGGGCTGCTCGCCGAGAATCCCAACCCGAGCGAGGAAGAGGTCCGGCACGCGCTCGAGGGCAACCTATGCCGCTGCACGGGCTACCAGAACATCGTCAAGGCCGTGCTCGATGCGGCCAAGACGAAGGGCCCGCGGGGTGCCGGCATGAGCGCCACGGCTCGAGCGGCCACGTCGGCAAGTCCATGCGGCGCAAGGAGGACCCGCGGATGATCACCGGCCGCGGGCGCTACCTCGACGACATCACCGTTCCGGGCGTGCTCTATATCGCGTTCGTGCGCTCGCCCGAGGCGCACGCCACGATCAGCTCGATCGACAAGTCGACGGCGGAGGCACACGAGGACGTGGTGGCCGTGTTCACCGGCGAGGACCTGGCCGGCGACCTCGTCGGCCCGATGCCGATGGCGTGGGCTCCGCCGGGTGTGGAGATCAAGACGCCCGAGAACTGGGCCCTCTCGCGCGGCGAGGTCAAGCACGTGGGAGATCCGGTGGCGGTCGTCGTGGGCACCGACCGTTATTCGGTCGTCGACGCGGCCGAGCAGGTGATGGTCGAGTACGAGCCCAAGCCGGTCGTGGTCGACCCGGAGAAGGCTCTCGAGGATGGCGGAGCGCTCGTGTGGGAGCAGTTCGGGACCAACAAGTCGCATGAGTACGCGATCTCCGGCGGTGACGTGGAGCAGGCGTTCGCCGAGGCCGACGTCGTGGTGGAGCAGCGGATGGTCAACCACCGGACGGCCGGTGCGCCGATCGAGCCCCGCGGCGTCCTCGCCGATCCGCACGGCGACAGCGTCACGCTCTACTCCGCCACCCAGATCCCGCACATCCTGCGCCTTCAGCTCGCGGGCATCGTCGGGATGCCGGAGGACCAGCTGCGGGTCATCGCCCCCGACGTGGGCGGCGGCTTCGGCTCCAAGCTCCAGGTGTATCCGGAGGAGGCGATCGCGCTGGTGCTGGCGCGGCGCCTGCAGCGGCCGGTCAAGTGGATCGAGACCCGGACGGAGAACATGATGGTCGCCCACCACGGGCGCGACCAGATCAACTACATCCAGCTCGCCGCCAAGCGCGACGGGACCTTGCTCGGCTGCAAGGCCCGGGTCGTGGCCGACTTCGGCGCCTACTTCCTGTTGCTGACGCCGTTCATCCCCGAGCTCGGGTTCCCGGTGATGGGCGGGTGCTACAAGATCCCGGCCATCGACGTGCTGTTCGAGGGCGCCTTCACGAACAAGTTCTGCACCGACGCGATCCGGGGCGCGGGCCGCCCGGAGGCGACGTACTGGATCGAGCTGATCATGGACAAGCTCGCGGACGAGCTGGGGATGGACTCGGCTCGAGCTGCGGCGCAAGAACTTCATCGGCAAGGACGAGTTCCCGTACGACGAACGCGCTCGGGATCATCTACGACTCGGGCGACTACCACGGCACGCTCGACCGGTTGCTCGAGCGCTTCGACGTCGAGGCGTTCCGCGCTGAGCAGGCGTCGTTGCGCGAGAAGGGCATCTACCGCGGGGTCGGCTTCTCGACGTACGTCGAGGTGTGCGGGTTGGCGCCCTCGCGCGCGGTGGGACCGCAGGGGGTCGGCCTGCAGGCCGCGTTCTGGGAGTCCGCGCATGGTGCGCGTGCATCCGAGCGGCTCGGCCACCGTGTACACCGGTGCCTCGCCGCACGGACAGGGCCACGACACCGGCTTTGCCCAGATCGCCGCCGACCGCCTCGGGATCGACCCCCAGCGCATCGAGGTGGTCCACGGCGACACCGGCACGGGACCGTGGGGATGGGGGACGTACGGGTCCCGCTCCCTTTCGGTCGGCGGAGAGGCGGTGGCGCGCGCGGCCGAGAAGGTGCAGGAGAAGGCCAAGCGGATCACCGCCGCGCTGCTCGAGGCGGCCCCGGAGGACATCGAGCTGGTCGACGGCAAGTTCCAGGTCCGCGGGTCTCCGGACAAGGCCAAGACGATGGCCGACATCGCGTTCGCCGCGCACGTGCCGCCCCAGGAGCTGCCGACGGACATCGAGCCGGGACTCGAGGAGACCTCGTTCTACGACCCCGAGAACTTCGTGTTCCCGTTCGGCGCGCACGCCTGCGTGGTCGAGGTCGATCCTGAGACCGGCAAGGTGAAGGTCGTCCAGTACGTCGCGGTCGACGACTGCGGGCCGGCGATCAACCCGATGCTGATCGACGGCCAGGTCCACGGCGGGGTGGTGCACGCGATCGGGCAGGCGCTGTACGAGCGCGTCCACTACGACGCCGACGGCCAGCTCGTGACGAGCACGTTCGTCGACTACGCGATCCCCACCGCGGCCGAGATGCCCGCACATCGAGACCGACCGCACGGAGACGCCCTCGCCGGTGAACTCGCTGGGCGTCAAGGGGATCGGCGAAGCTGGGACGATCGCGGCCACGCCGGCGGTGACCTCCGCCGTGCTCGACGCCTTGGCCCCGCTCGGGGTCAAGTGGATGGACATGCCGCTCTCGCCGATGCGAGTGTGGGAGGCGATACAGGCCGCTTCTTCTTCCGATGGAGGTGCAGCGTGATTCCCCCTGCGTTCGAGTACGTGGCCCCCGACGTCGGTTGAGGAGGCGATCCAGGCGCTCTCCGACGGTGGCGAGGACGCCAAGCTGCTGGCGGGCGGGCATTCGCTCCTCCCGTTGATGAAGCTGCGCCTCGCCGCGCCGTCGCTGCTCGTGGATCTCCGGCGGGTGTCGGGACTGTCCGGCGTCGAGCGTTCGGATGGCGGCTGGCGGATCGGCGCGTTGACCCCGCACGCCGTGCTCGAGCACACGGCCGAGCTGGGGCTGGTGGCGCAGGCGGCCGGGACGATCGCCGACCCTCAGGTCCGCAACCGCGGGACGATCGGCGGCTCGCTGGCGCACGGCGATCCGGCGTCGGACCTGCCCGCGGTGATGATGGTGTGCGAGGCGTCGCTGACGGTCCAGGGACCCTCCGGTGAGCGGACGATCTCCGCTCAGGAGATGTTCCAGGACTACATGGAGACGGCCTTGGAGCCGACCGAGGTCGTGACCGCTGTCTCGATCCCGTCGATGGACGGCTGGGGCTTCGGCTACGAGAAGTTCAACCGGCGCAGTGAGGACTGGGCGATGGTGGCCGTCTCCGCGCTGGTGCGGAAGTCCGGCGACACGTGCGAAGACGTCCGCATCGGGCTCACCAACATGGGCTCGGTGCCGTTGCGGGCTTCGGCCGCGGAGGAGGCCCTGCGCGGCCAGTCGCTGAGCGCCGAGTCGATCGATCAGGCCGCTTCGCGAGCCGCGGAGGGGACCGACCCGCCGTCCGACCTGAATGCCAGCTCCGAGTACAAGCGCCACCTCGCGCACGTGCTATGCCGGCGAGCGCTGACCCAGGCCGCCGGGTTGGCATGATGGCTGGGTGAGCTTCAGTCGGATCGCTTCCTCGATCGAGGGCGTAGCCGGGGCGCTGGCCGAGCGCGGATACCTGGCCGATCGCGCGCTGGCGCTGGCGGTCCACCTGGCTGTGGTGCTCGAGCAGCCGCTGCTGCTCGAGGGTGAGGCGGGCGTCGGGAAGACCGAGGTGGCGCGGGCGCTCGCGTCCGCCTGCGACGCGCGCCTGATCCGCCTGCAGTGCCACGAGGGGATCGATCTCCATCACGCCGTGTATGACTGGGACTACGCGCGGCAGCTGCTCGTCCTGCGTTCCGGCGTCGACGAGGGCGAGCTGTTCTCCGAGCGGTTCCTGCTGCGCCGGCCGCTGCTGGACGCGCTTCGAGGAGTCGGGTCCGGTCGTGCTCCTGATCGACGAGATCGATCGCGCCGACGACGAGTTCGAGGCGTTCCTGCTCGAGTTCCTGGCCGACTTCGCGGTCACGATCCCGGAGCTGGGGACGATCGCCGCCCAGCAGCGGCCGGTCGTCGTGCTGACCTCGAACCGGACGCGCGAGCTGCACGACGCGCTGAAGCGGCGCTGCCTGTACCACTGGATCGACTATCCGTCACCCGAGCGCGAGCGGGCGATCGTTCACTCGCGTATTCCCGGCGTGCCCTCGGAGATCGCGGCGCGCGTGGTCGATGCCGTGGGCCGGTTGCGCGAGCAGGGGGACCTGTACAAGCAGCCGGGCGTGGGGGAGACGCTCGTGTGGGCGCAGGCGCTGCTCGCGCTCGGCGAGACGGCCTCGCTCGAGGAGACGCTCGGCGCGGTCTTGAAGGTGCACGAGGACGTGATGCGGGTGCGCCAGCGGAAGGTGCTCGAGGGTGTCTGAGGCCGCGTTGGGCGAGGCGGTCACGGGACGGCTGGCCGCGCTGACGGCGTTGATGCGGGAGCTCGGTGTCCGGGTGGGCGTCGGGGAGCTGCTGAGCGCGCATCGCGCGCTGACGGCGGTCGACGCAAGCTCGCGCGAGGATGTCCGTTTGGCCCTGCGCGCGGTGCTCTGCTCGGATCGGGCCGATCTGGCGCGGTTCGATGCCGCATTCGTGGCCGTGTTCGGCTCCGCTTCGGGCGGGGGCGATCCGCTGTCCGAGCTCGGGTCGATCGAGAAGGCGGCGCTACCGACGATGGCCTTGCCGGGCGGCGGCGACGCGATGGCGCTCGAGGCCGTGCCCGAGGACGAGACGGTGGTGCCGGCGGCCTGGAGCTCGGTCGAGATGCTGCGGGAGAAGGACTTCGGCACCTACACCGAGACGGAGATGGTGCTGGCGCGCGAGCTGATCGCGCGGCTGGCGCGGCGCGGGCCGACGCGGGTCTCCCGGCGCCTACGGCCGGCCTCGCGGCGATCTCACCGCCCGGATCTTCGGCGGATCGTGCGCTCGTCGCTGCGGACGCTGGGCGAGCCGGTCGAGCGGCACTGGCGCGCACCCAGTGAGCGACCGCGCCCGGTGGTGCTCGTATGCGACGTGTCCGGCTCGATGACGGCGTACGCCCGCATGCTGCTCCAGTACATGCACGCCTCGATCGCGGCGCGCCGGCGGGTCGAGGCGTTCGTGTTCGGGACGCGGCTGACGCGGGTGACGGTCGAGCTGTCCGGGCGCGACCACGATCGGGCTCTGGAGCGGGCGGCGGCGGCGGTCTCGGATTTCTCGGGCGGGACCCGGATCGGGGCCGCGCTGGCGTCGTTGAACCGCGACCACGGCCGGCGCGTGGGCCGCGGCGCGGTCGTGGTGATCCTGTCCGACGGGTGGGACCGCGGCGATCCGGAGCTCTTGGACGCGGAGATGGCGCGGCTGCGCCGCAGCGCGCACCGCCTGGTGTGGCTGAACCCGCTGGCGGCGCATCCGGAGTTCGAGCCGTTGACGCGCGGGATGCGTGCCGCCATACCCCACACCGACGAGCTGCTGGCGGGGAACTCGCTGGCGTCGCTCGAGCAGCTGGCGTGCGATCCTGGAGGAGATCTGAGCGCGATCTGGCCGGATCTGTCTCGAGTGGACGGCCGCGGGCGAGCGGTGCGCGGTGGCCACGCTGGTGAGCGGGCGGTTCTCGGGGGGAGGGCCGGGTTCGAAGCTGGCGGTGAGCGCGGGTGGGGAGGTGGCGGGCGTGCTTCCGCGGGCGGTCACCTGGCGGAGGTGGTGGGGATCGCTCGTTCGCGTGCTGGACGGGCGCGCCGCCGCGGCTCGTCGACCTGGGCGGCGGCTTCGAGGCTGTGGGTGGAGCCGTATGTGCCGGGGCGGTCGGCCGAGGTGGTGGCTGCCGGCGGTCGTGCGGTCGCGGTGACGTTGCTGGCGGGGGCGGCTCCGGGCGCGAAGCTGGTCGTCGAGGCGGGCGGCCGGCTGCTCGGGATCGCTGGGGTCGCCGGAGCTCGACGACGAGGCGGTGCGGCTGGCGTCGGAGCTTCTCTGGCAGGAGATGTCGGAGCGCCGCGGAACGATGTTCTTCGATGTGCTCGTACCCCGCCGCAGCTCTGGGTGTTCGGTGCGGGCCGGATCGCCGGCTGCCTGCGCCGGATCGGCGACGCCATCGGGTGGAGGGTGGCGTGATCGACCCGGTTGCCGATTCGGGCGATGACGAGGTGATCACCGCTGGGCTCGAGGAGGCGGTGGGGCGGGTCTGGGCGGCATCGATCCCGCCACGTCGATCGTCGTCGCTGAGCCACGATCGGGAGGTGGACGTGCCCGCGCTGGCGCTGGCGCTGCGCTCGCCCGCTCGGTTCGTCGGCGCGATGGGGTCACGGCGAACGCAGGCCGCGCGGCGGGAGGGACTGCTGGAGTCCGGATTTGCCTCGGAGGATCTCGAGCGGATCTCCGCGCCGGTGGGGCTCGACCTGGGCGCGGTCGAGTCGGAGGAGACGGCGCTGTCGATCATGGCCGAGGTCGTGGCGGCGCGACACGGGCGGTCCGGCGGGCGAGTGGCTGAGCGCGCGGCCGCGATTCGCGGGGCGCCGTGCGTGATCGGCGGGCTGGTTCTGGCCGGTGGCGCCGGCACGCGGTTCGGCGAGCGGTCCAAGCTGCTGGCGGAGCTCGAGGGGCGGCCGCTGCTGGAGCACGCCGTGCGGGCCCAGTGCGCAGTGGCGCGAGCTCGAGCGGATCGTGGTGGTCCTGGGGGCGTTCGCCGACGAGGTGCTCGCTCGGGTGGACCTGGGCCGGGCCGAGGCCGTGATCTGTCCTTCGTGGGACGCCGGGCAGTCGGAGTCGCTGCAGTGCGGGCTCGGCGCTGCTGCGGGATTGCGAGCGCGTGATCGTGACGCTCGGAGACGCTCCGCTGATCACGCCGGAGGTGATCTCGCTGTTCGTGGACGCGGAGCCGGGGACGCGGGCGGTGTACGACGGGCGGCCGGGCCATCCGGTCGTGCTCGGCCGCGATGAGATCGCGGCTCTGGCGTCTCTGCAGGGCGATCGCGGCGCCCGCGATGTCCTCCGCGGCGGGCCGACGATCGAATGCGGTGGGCTCTGCTCCGGGCTCGACGTCGACACCCCCGAAGATCTGGAAGCGGTGCGTCGTGAAGCTAGAGCAGTCCTTTGAAGTCGCCGCGCCCGTCGAGCGGGTGTGGCGTGCGCTGATCGACATCGAGCACGTCGCGCCGCTCTTGCCCGGCGCCACCGTCACCGGGCGCAACCCGGACGGGAGCTACAGCGGCACGTTCACGGTCAAGATCGGCCCGACCGCCGCCGCCTACGCCGGCACCCTGACGATCGGCAGCATCAACGAGCAGGTCCGCGTCGCCTCACTCCACGCCCACGGCAACGATCGCCGGGGTCAGGGCAGCGCCAAGGCGACGATCTTCTCCACCTGCTCGGCCACGCCCGCCGGCGCCACCCGCGTCGAGGTGATCACCGAGTACTTCATCACGGGCCGACTGGCCCGGTTCGGCCGGGGCGGGATGATCGAGGACATCGCCGAGCGGCTGTTGCGCGAGTTCGCGCAGCGGCTTCAGGCGTCGCTCGGTGGCGCGCCGGTCGAGGATGGTGGCGGGGCGGTGGCGGAGGTGGCTGAGGCGGTCGCGGCCGAGGCGGTGGCGGCCGAGGCGGTGGCGGCCGAGGCGGTGGCGGCCGAGGCGGTGGCGCCGAGCCGGTGGCCGCGAGCTGGCGCCCGAGCCGGCGGCGGTCGCGCCGAGCCGGTGGCGGAGCCGGAGCCCGAGGCGGTGGCGGTCGAGCCCGAGCCGGCGAGCGGTGGCCGAGGCGGCCGGAGCCGGAGCCCGAGCCTGAGCCGGAGCCCGAGCCGAGCCGGAGCCCGAGCCGTCGAGCCGGAGCCGGAGCCCGAGCCCGAGCCGGAGCCGGAGCCCGCCGAGCCGGAGCCGGAGCCGGAGCCGGAGCCGTGGAGTTATGCCGCCGAGGTCGCCGCCTACCGGGAACCTGCGGGATGGGAGTCCGAGCCACCGTCGGAGCCGATCGAGGCTCCGGTCGGGGCGGCTGCTGGTCTGGCGGCGCCGGCGCCGATGACCCAGCCTCCCTGCCGGAGCCGGAGGCGCCGGCCGAGCCCGAGTCGCCGGCAAGGCCCACGCTCCCGGCTGCTGGGCTGGCGCCGTGGCAGCGGATCGCGGCGGAGGGGATAGAGAACGATTTGTTCAGCCGCCGGCGCTCCGAGGCGCCACCGCCGGAGCCGGAACCCGAGCCATAGCGGAACCAGAGCCAGAGCCAGAACCCGAGCCAGACGTGCAGAGCCGGAGCGGTCGAGCCAGAACCCGAGCCGGTCAGGACCGAGTCAGAGCCCGAGCCCGAACCTGAACCCGAACCGGGATCAGACACCGACCCGTGGATGCAGCCGACGGTCGAACTGCCCGCTCTCGAACTGGAACCCGAGCCGGCTCGACGGAGCCGCCCGACGAAGCGCCTGCCGAGTCGCCGGAGCCGGAGCCGGAACCCGAGCCCGAGGCGCCGCCGTGGCCGTCTGCCGCGGTGGCGTGGGACGTTGCCGGCGACCATGAGGCGATCGAATCGATCTGGGCCCTGGCAGACGCGGCCAACCCGGTGGCGCCGATTGCGCCGACGCGGGACGACCGGTCCCGGCAGCGGAGCCGGAGCCCCAGCCCGAGCCCGAGCCGGGCGCATCGGAACCGCAGGCGCCAGCCCCGAGCCGCCGGCCCCCGAACCGCCGGCGCCCGAGCCGCCGCCGCTAACGCCCGACCCGTCGCCCGCCCGGACCGCGGATGCCACTCCACCACCCCCGCCACGTCCAACCGCGCCGGCCCAGCAGGACCAGGCCCTGCCTCAGCCGGGCGACCCGGTCGAGGCGATGTCCGTGCTCGGATCGGCGCTCTGGGGTCAGATGCGGCGGGCCCCGGGGGCGGCCGGGTTCGTCGCCGGCGTGGTGGTCACGCTGTTCGCGCGCCGGCGCGGGCGCTGAATCAGAGCGAGCATAAGTGCGTCCTCGCGACAAGAAACTCGTCGAGGACGCGGTTCTGCCCGCTCAGCGGGCATAACCGCGGCTGCGCGAAGAATCGCGCGACGCGGCCGTCGTTATGCCCGCGTCCTTGGCCCCCGGCCCCCGCCACCGCCCCGGACGCCCGGCCGACCCGAACCACCACCTCAGAGCTCCTCGCGCCCGCGCCACCGCCCCAGTCGACCGCCGGCGCTACCGCGACGAACCCGCTCGGGTTGATGGGCGGGAGGAACGTTCCACTCGACGAGCGCAATGCGGCGAAGCCGAGAAAGTTCCCGCTCAGCGGGAAGAAACTCGGTCTCGACGACGAGGGCGCGCCGAATGGAACGTTCTTTCCGGTGAGCGCCACCGAATGCTCCTCAGAGTCTCGCGCCTCGCCAGCGCCCTGCCGAGCGCTCCGCCGGCGCGCCCCGCCGGCTTCGTCCGCCGGCGCCCTGCCTCGCCAGCGCCATTCAGGGCGCCGGCGCGCCCCGCCGGCGCGCCCCGCCCCGCCAGCGCGCATCGCCCTGGACGCCCGGCCGGCGCCGCCCCAACCGACCTCAGAGCGCCTCGCGCCCCGCCGGCGCGCCCCAATCGACCGCCGGCGCCACCGCCACCAACCCACTCGGGTTGATGAACGGGTGCGTGCGGTAGTAGTGGGCGCGGATCTCGTCGAATGAGACCGTGTCGGCCACCCCAGGCCACTGATACAGGTCGCGGGCGTACGGCCACAGGTGCTCGTACTCGACGAGCTTGCGCACCGAGCACTTGAAGTGGATCTGGTAGACGGCGTCGAAGCGGACGAGGGTGGTGAACAGGCGCCAGTCGGCCTCGACCGGCTCGTCCCCGAACAGGAAGCGCCGCCCAGCGAGCCGCGCGTCCAGCGAATCCAGCACCGAGAACAGCTCGAACACCGCCGACTCGTACGTCGCCTGCGCTGCCGGCGAACCCCGACCTGTACACGCCGTTGTTGACCGACTCGTAGATCCCGGCATTCAGCGAGTCGATCTCGCCCCGTAGCGCCGCTCGGGATAGAGATCCACCGGGTGCTCCGCCACCGACGCGAACACCGTGTGGAGCATGCGGAAGATGTCCGCCGACTCGTTGTTGACGATCACGCCCTGGTCGCGATCCCACAAGACAGGCACGGACACCCGCGCTGAGTAACCAGCATCCGTCGCGAGGTAGGCCTCGCTCAGGAACGAGAAGCCGTTGACCGGATCGACGTACTCGCCGCCGGTGAACGCCCAGCCCCGATCGTCGCGGATCGGATCCACGTACGAGACGCCAATCGCGTCCGAGAGCCCCATCAGCTGCAGACCGATCAGCGTCCGGTGCGCCCACGGGCACGCGCGCGCCACGTACAGGTGGTAGCGCCCCGCCGCCACCGGGAACTCCTCCGTGCCCACCCAGCGCCGGAACTGGCTGTCCTGACGCTGGAACGACCCGTCGCCGCCCGCTTCACGTCCCAAGGTGGTGCTCATCGCGACCGAATCTACGCTACCGCGCGCAGCGTGACGTGCGGTGGCCGCTCCACGAACGGACGCGCCACCGTCCGCGGCTCGTCCGCCTCGAACGCGGTGAACCCAGCCGGCAGCTCGCCCCGCAGCCGCCCCTCCTGCTCGAGCCGCGCCGCCACCGCCTGCAGCACCGCGTGGGCCATCGGTCCGAGCTCCTTCAGCGGCTGGTGGGCGTTCTGGCGCACCTCGAGGTCGACCTGGGCGATCCCTTCGAGCCCCACCGCGCGGTAGGCGTCGAGCAGCAGCGCGATGTCGACCCCGTAGCCGGTGGGGAACGGCAACCTCGCGAGCAGCTCGCGCCGCGCGGCGATCTCGCCCGCCAGCGGCTGCTGCACGGCCGCCAGCTCCGGATAGAACAGGTTCAGCAGCGGCCGGGCCACGAGCTCGGTGACGCGGCCTCCGCCCTCGGGGTACACGGTCTCGCCGACGCGGAACGGCCGGCGATAGAAGCCCTTGACGAACGAGATCTCAGGGTCGCACAGCAGGGGCCCGAGCAACCCGCAGGCGAAGTGCGGGCCGAACTCGCGTGAGTCGGCGTCGAGAAAGCAGACGACATCCCCGTGCAGCACGCTGAGCGCGCGCCACATCGCATCGCCCTTCCCGAGCACCGGGCCGAGCGAGGGCAGCAGGTCGTCCTGATAGTGCACCTCGGCCCCGAGCCGGCGGGCGATCTCGGCCGTGCCGTCGGTCGAACGGTCCACGACGACGACCTGGTCGACCACCCCGCGATCGAGCAGCGGCATCAGCGCCTTGACGATCGGACCGATCGTCTTCGCCTCGTCGCGCGCCGGCAGGCAGACCGATACGGTCGACTCCCGCACGACAGCGAGACGCTCCAGCGGGAACGACGAGTGAGCGAACGTGTGGCTCCGATACCAGGTGCGGGTGCGCATCGACAAGACCTCTCAGAGGCTACGGACGCGCCAGCGGCGCAGCGAGTTCCCCAAGCTTCACGATCGCCGCGCGTCGCGTAGCCACTGACCGCTCCGGACGGCCCAGTCGGCATCGAACCGCTCCGACAACGCCCGGATCGACGCCTCCCGGTCGTACTGCACCCGCCGGTGCTCCACCGCGCCGTCGTCGTGGATGAGCGCGTACGCCGCGCGGCTGTCGCCGTCCCACGGGAACCCCACGCTGCCGGGGTTGACCAGCTCCACGCCGTCGTCGATCACCCGCCGGAACGGCAGGTGCGTGTGGCCGAACACGATCCGGCGCTCGCGCACGCCGGCCACCAGCTCGTCTTCGTCCTCGCCCGCCTCGGGCGTGAACGAGCGCAGGTCCGACAGCGGCGAGGCATGACAGAACCGTGTCCCGTCGATCACGAGCTGCTCGTCAAGCCGCCCGAGCTCCTCGACCGCCGGCGTCCCGAGCACGCTCCGGCAGTCCGAGATGGCGCCGCGCAGCACGTCGTCCGATGGCGCCGAGCCAGGATCGAAGCACCACCGGTCCACGTTTCCCCGGATCCAGGTCGCGCCGTCGCCGAGCGAGCGCAGACGCGCCAGCGTCTCCTCCGGAAACGGTCCGAACAGCGCGTAGTCCCCGCCGAGCAGGAAGCGGTCGACGCCGCAGTCGGCGAGGACCGCCTCGAGCGCCGGCAGGTTGCCGTGTATGTCGTAAAGGACCGCGAGCGTCATGTCCGCCGCTGCTCCCAGCTGAAGCCGCGCACCGCGAAGAAGATCCCGAGCACCGCCCATGCGGCGATCACCCCGAGCGCGCCGACGTTCGCGGCCAGCGACGTCCCCTTGACCATCGCGCCCGAGAGCCCGTCGATCACGTGGATCAGCGGTAGCGCCTGCGCGATCCCGCGGATGAAGCTCGGGGCGCGGGACGCGTCGTAGAACACGCCCGAGACGAAGATCACGGGCAGGAACACGGCGTTGACGTACGCCGGCGCGGAGTCGAAGTTGGGAATCGCATGCGAGAAGGCGACACCGAGCGACGCGAAGCACACCACGCCGGCGCACACGAACACGACGAGCTCCACCCAATCGCGCGGCCAGCCGGTGCCGAAGAACAACCGTCCCGCCACGGTGATGATCACGATCTGCAGCGCCGTGTTGGTGATCGCGTTGCCGGCGATTCCCATCAGATAGGACAGCGACGGCATCGGCGTCCCGCGGATTCGCTTCAACACGCCCTGCTCGCGCAGGAACGTCATGTTGAACGCCAGAGCGGTAAATGTCGTGGACATCACGCTCATCCCGGCGATCCCGGGCACGATCACGTTGAGGTCGTGCTGGTTGCCGTGCAGGATCGCTCCGAAGAAGGCGAGGAACAGCAGCGGCAGGAGGAAGTTGAAGAAGGCCGCGCTCGGGTTGCGCCAGAACAGCCGGCGCTCCAGGCGGTACTGGCGCCAGGCCAGCGTCACCACGTCAGCCATCGCCGCCGTCCAAGGGGGATGACGCTGCCACGAGCTCGAGGTACACGTCCTCGAGCGTCGGACGCGTCACGGTGAGCGACTCGAGCCGCTCGCCCCGGGACAGCGCCGCCCCGGTCAGGTCGTGCAACAAAGCGGTCGGATCCGCCGTCTCGCGCTCCACGAACCCGCCGCTGCCATTTCGGTAGCGCACGCGATACAGTGCTCCACCGGCGCCGGAGCCCAGCTCCGATGGCGCGCCCTCCACGACGATCCTTCCGTCCTTGATGATCGCCACCCGGTCGGCGAGCGCCTGCGCCTCGTCCAGATAATGGGTCGTCAGCAGCACGGTCTTTCCAAGCTCCTTGAGAGAGCGGATCGTCTCCCAGGCGCTTCGGCGCGCCGCGGGGTCGAACCCGGTGGTCGGCTCGTCGAGGAAGATCAGCTCGGGGTCCCCGACCAGCGCGAGGGCAAGATCGAGGCGCCGCAGCTGCCCACCCGAGAGCGTGCGGGCGAGCGCCTCCTCTTTACCCTGGAGTCCCGCCAGCGCGATGACCTCCGACACGTCGCGCGGGTTCGGATACATCGCCGCGAAGTGCTCGAGCGCTTCGCGCACCCGGATATGGCGATAGATCCCGGTGCTCTGGAGCACGATCCCCACCCGCGCCCGCAGCTGACGCGAGCGCTCCCCCGGATCGTGCCCGAGAACGCTGACCTCGCCTCCGGATCGCTGCCGATATCCCTCCAAGATCTCCACAGTTGTGGTCTTTCCTGCACCGTTGGGACCGAGAAGGCCGAAGACTTCGCCCCGCGGGACGGCGAAGTCGATGCCGCGCACCGCCTCGAAATCGCCATACGTTTTGCGCAGACCCCGGACCTCTATCGCCACGTCGGGCACGGCTCCATGATGCCAGTGTCGCTCGGGCGTACGTGTGCGGGACGCTCGATCAGGGAAGCTCACCGCTGTAGAGACGTTGCACCGGTCGCTTTCCGCGCGCAAAGGAGGCCGAACGATGGCGCTACGCAATCCGATCTACCGCCTGTGACGTGAGACGCGTCCTGCAACTGGCGCCTTACCGGCGACTCCTCGCCGCGTATGCGGTCAACGAGCTGGCCTGGTCGATCGGGATGGTCGCGCTGTCGTTCTTGATCTACCGGCGGACCGGCAGCGCATTCGGGGCTGCCGCCTACTTCCTCTGCTCGCAGTTCGCGCCGGCGTTGTTCTCGCCGATGCTGGTGGCCCGTATCGAGCGGTTGTCCGCCCGTCGGAGCCTGGGGATCCTGTACGCGATCGAGGCGGTGCTGTTCGTCGGACTGGGGTTGATCGCGTCCAGCTTCTCGCTCGTTCCGGTCCTCGTGCTCACGGTGGCGGACGGCCTGATCGCGGTCACGGCACGGTCTCTGGGACGGGCGGCCACGGTGAGCGTGACCTCCGCCGCCGGCCTGCTGCGCGAGGGCAACGCGCTCGCCAACACGATGTACTGCACGAGCTTCCTGGCCGGCCCCGCGCTGGGCGGCGTCGTCATCGCCGCCGCCAGCGTGAGCTTGACGCTGTTCATCGTCGCCGGGGGATTCGCAGTTGGTCGCCCTGGCCCTCGGCACGGCGGCGGGACTGCCGGGTGTCGGGGCGCCGCGCGACGCCACCGGCCGCAGGCTTCGTTCCGCGTTCGCCTACGTCAAGCAACATGAGACGCTGCGCGCGCTGTTCGCTCTCCAGGCTGTGGCGATCGTCTTCTTCACCGTCTCGATGCCGGTCGAGGTCGTGTACGCCCAGCACTCGCTGCACACGGGCGCCGCCGGGTACGGCGGGCTGATGTCGAGTTGGGGCGGCGGCGCAGTGGCGGGCAGCACCCTGTTCATGCGCTGGCGCGCTCTACCCGTGCGTCAGCTGATCGCCGCCGGCGCGGCGCTCCTTGGGATCGGCTTCGTGGTTCTCGCCGCGGCGCCCGTGCTCGCGATCGCGGTGGTCGGCGCGGCTGTGGCGGGCGTCGGAAACGGGATCGAGGCGGTCTCGGCCCGCACCGCGATCCAGGAGGTGGTCGACGAGAGCTGGATGGCGCTGATGATGAGCTTCAACGAGTCGATGATGATGTTCGTGCCCGGCCTGGGGATCATCATCGGCGGCACGATCACGGCGCTGACCGGTCCGCGCGTCGCCTGGGCCACCGCCGCGGGCGGCTCGCTCGCCGTAGCCGCAGCGGTATGGATCGTGCTGCGGCCGGCGTCGCGCCCGCCGCAAAGGCGTCCGAGCCCAGCCCAGCGAGACAGCGCGCGGCCCCGCGGGTCGCCCACCTCGGCGGCACCGCCGGTGTAGCGTGTCGCGCCCGTGCGCCGCGCTTGCATCGACATCGGCTCGAACACGACGCGGCTGCTTGTGGCGGAGTCCGACGGCGACGTTCTCCTCGAGGTCCATCAGGAGCGCGTGTTCACGCACATAGGACGCGGAATCGGCAGCGACGGCGCGATCGCTCGAGAGAAGATCGAGCAGGTCGTCGCGGTGGTGGCCGAGCAGCTGCGGATGGCGGATGCGCTCGGGGCCGTCGACGTCCGAGCGGTGGCCACGGCGGCGATTCGACAGGCCACCAACGGTCGCGAGCTGGTCGAGGCGGTGCAGCGGGCCTGCGGTCTCGCCGTGCAGATCCTGTCCGAGCAGGACGAGGCGCGCCTGGCGTTCGTGGGCGCCGCCCGCACCCTCGACCACGTTCCCGCCGGGGACCTGGCGGTGGTCGACGTGGGCGGACGCTCCTCGGAGCTGGTGGTGGGCAAGGCGCCCGACCGGATCAGCTGGTGCAGCTCGATCGCGATCGGCTCGGGCGAGCTCGCCGACCGCTGCCTGCGCTCGGACCCGCCGTCCCCGCAGGAGCTGCACGACGCCCGGGACAGCGTGGCCGGTGCGCTGAACGGGCTCGAGGTGCCACATCCGGTCGCCGAGGCGGTCGCCGTGGGCGGCAGCGCCACGTCGCTGCGGCGACTGGCCGGCCCGAGCCTCGACGGCGAGGCGTTCGCGCGGGCGCTCGAGCTGCTGTGCAGCGCCCCGGCGGTGGACGTGGCGCGACGCTTCGCGCTCGACCTCGACCGGGTGCGGCTGATGCCCGCCGGCCTGCTCATCCTCCAAGCCGCCTCCGACCGGTTCGGCGCCACGCTCCACGTGGGGCGCGGCGGCCTGCGGGAAGGCATCCTGCTCGAGGCCGCGAGTGGATAGCGCGGAGCAGACGCCGCCGCCCCGCGATCCTCCGCTGCCTCCCCGCGAAGCCCTCGCCGACGTCCGCGTTCGCGCGCCCACCCGCGGCAACCGGCGCCTGGAACGCCTGCTCGAGGCGGTCAACGCCGACGACCAGGTCAAGGCGTGGTGGCACGTCTCGGCGGTCAACGCCACGCGACGGCTGGGAATGTCGGACCACAGCTGGGTCCACATCCAGATCGTGCTCAACATCGGCCTGCGCCTGGCGCGGATCCTGTTCCGGCGCGGCGTCACGCCCAGCATCACGACCGACTACGGCCTGACCGAACGCGACGCAGAAGTGGTGATCGCCGCGGGCTGCCTGCTCCACTGCATCGGGATGTCGATCCACCGCGAGGACCATGAGCGCTACAGCCTGTTCCTCACCGCCGACAAGCTCGGCGACCTGCTGAAGACGGCCTACGAAGAGCCCGAGCGGACGATCATCGTGTCGGAGACCCTGCACGCGATCATCGGCCACCGCCGCCAGGGCGCTCCGTTCACGGTCGAGGCCGGCATCGTGCGGGTCGCCGACGCGCTCGACATGGCCCGGGGGCGCTCACGGGTCCCGTTCGAGTCCGGCCACCAGAACATCCACTCGCTCTCGGCGTACGCGATCGAGGAGGTGAAGATCGTGCCCGGCGAGGATCGTGCCGTGCGGGTCGAGATCGCGATGTCCAACAGCGCGGGGATCTTCCAGGTCGACGAGCTGCTCGCCACCAAGCTCCGCGGCTCCGGCCTGGAGGAGCACATCGAGGTGATCGCCCGGATCGAGGCCGAGCACGAGCAGCGGCTGCTGCACGTGTTCAGGATCTGAGAGCGCCTCTCAAGATGGGCGCGCGCGTGATTTGCCGCCGCTCTAGGGCTCGACGCGCGCCAGCATCGCGGTGACGTCGTCGTGCAGGCCGGCGCGGCCCGGCAGCACCTCGCGAAGCAGGTGCTCGCACAGCGCCCGCGTGTCGTCGGGTCCCGACGCGGCCGCGTCGACGAGCCGGCCCAGACCAACGTCGATCGACTCGCCGCGGCGCTCGACGACGCCGTCGCTGTAGAGGATCAGCACGTCCCCTTCGGAGAGCTGCGTCTCGTACTCCTCGTAGACGCTGTCCATCACGCCCATCAGGCCGCCACCGCCGTCGAGCATGCGCGCACCGCTCCCGGAGCGGCGAAGGACGGGCGGAGGATGCCCGGCGTTGGCGTACCACAGGCGCCGCTCGGCGGGATCGATGACCGCGTAGACCATCGTGAACAGCTCGTCTTCACCGAGCGCGAGCTGGTAGCGGTTCACCCGCGTGAGCACGTCGCCGGGGCCGCGCGAGCCGTCGTCGGCGAGCGCGTAGGCGCGGGTGACGCTCCGCATCTGGCCCATCGTCGAGGCGGCGCGCACGCCGCGCCCGGTCACGTCGCCGACCACCACGCCGACCCGGCCGTCACGTAGGGCGAAGGCGTCATACCAGTCGCCGCCCGCCTCGGCCGCCAGGCCCGCCACCTGGTAATGGGCCACCAGCTCGACGCCGGACACCTCCGGCAGCTGCTTGGGAAGCAATCCGCGCTGGAGCTCCTCGGCGATGCGGTGCTCCTGCTCGCGAAGCTGGACGCGGCGGATGGCCAGCGCGGCGCGTTCGGCGACCTCGCTCAGCAGCGACTCCTCGGACGGGCTCAGCCGGCGCTCCGGCGAGAGCCCCAGCCGCAGGACCCCGGGGCGGGTGCGGTGAATGGCCAGCCTCACCTCCTCCCAGGCCACTCCGGCCGGCGCCG
Organism: uncultured Solirubrobacterales bacterium; assembly: GCA_963710305.1. Lineage (GTDB taxonomy): Bacteria > Actinomycetota > Thermoleophilia > Solirubrobacterales > Solirubrobacteraceae > Palsa-465. The sequence goes on from CAVPZV010000015.1 coordinate 83,696, forward strand.
GCGAGGCGCGGGCCGAGCCGCTCGACGCGTCCGCCGATCACCCGGACGACCATCGGCTGGTCCATCTCGCCGGCGATCTGGACCTCGGCCGCCTCGGCCGCGAACAGCTCGCACAGCCGGTGCACGAGCTCGGCCAGCAGGTCCCCGAGCGAGGCCGAGTCGAGCGCGTCGCTGATCGTCTGGAGCGTACGCAGCCGGTCGGCATCGCGTTCGGCCTGCGAGCGCGCCGCCTGCTCGAGCAGCAGCTCGGCGCGGGCCTCCTCGGCGCGCCGGCGAGTGGTGAGATCGACCCACTGGATGAGCAGCGAAGGCTCGCCGTGGTCGCTCGGGCTGATCGTCGACGCGACCGCCTCGACCAGGATCTCGCGGCCGGAGAGGGTCTGGAGAATCACATCGGCGGAGATCGGCGCGTCGTCGGCCGACGAGGCCGGGCCACCGTCGTCGCCGGCGAGCCGCGCCAGCAGAGCCAGGAGCTCCTCGCGGTCGTCCCCGTGGGCCAGCTCGGTCACGGTCATGCCCTGCAGCTCGGTCACCTCGGCGCGGCCGAGCAGCCGCGCGAAGGCCGGATTGGCGCGGATGATCCGCCCGCGCGAGTCGAGCACGGTCTTGCCGATCGGCGCCGCTTCGAACGCCCCGCGCAGCAGCGCCTCGGAGTGCAGGAGCGCCCGCCGGCTCGCCTCGAGCTCGACGAACACCGCGACCTTGGTACGCAGGAGATCGGGGTCGACCGGCTTGAGCAGGTAGTCCAGCGCGCCGACGTCATAGCCGCGCAGGACGTTCTCGAGCTCGTCCGGCGATGCGGTCATGAACACGATCGGGACCTCGCGGGTGCGTTCGCGCCCCTTGATCAGCTGCGCGGTCTCGAGCCCGCTGAGCTGGGGCATGCGGACGTCGAGCAGGATCAGGGCGACCTCGTGCTCGAGCAGCAGGCGTAGCGCCTCCGCGCCCGAGGTGGCGGACAGCAGTGGATGGCCGAGCGACTCGAGCACGGCCTCGAGCGCGCGCAGATTCGCGACCCGGTCGTCGACGAGCAGGATCGGCAGTACGTCGACCGCCGTGAGGCTCTCGGACCGCGCCGCGGAGTGCTGTCCCGTCGACAACTACGCGTCCAGCCAGACCCGCATCATCGACACGAGCTGGTCGACGTCGACCGGCTTGGTGATGTAGTCCGAGGCGCCGGCGGCGATGGCCTTCTCGCGGTCGCCCTTCATCGCCTTCGCCGTGAGCGAGATGATCGGAAGGTGCTCGAAGCGGGGCATGGCGCGGATCGCCTGCGCCGTCTGGTAGCCGTCCATCTCCGGCATCATGATGTCGAGCAGGACGAGGTCGGTGTTGGGGTGCTGGTGCAGGCGTTCGATGCCCTCACGCCCATTCTCGGCGAACACAACCTTCATCCCGCGCTGCTCGAGGGTCGAGGTCAGCGCGAACACGTTGCGGATGTCGTCGTCGACCACGAGCACCTTCTTGCCGTGCAGCGGTCCGTCGCCGCTGCGCAGCCGTCCGAGCAGCTTGCGCGTCTGCGACGGGAGGTTCGCCTCCACGCGGTGCAGGTAGAGCGCGGCGCGCTCGGCCACCCGCTCGGGAGAGTCGACGACCGACATCACCGCGGTCTTGGCCAGCGCATCGAACCGCGCGCGCTCGGCCCGCGGGAGCGTGTCGGTCAGGAACACGATCGTCGGCAACTCGCGCAGCCGGTCGTCGGTGGTCCACTCGCGCAGCAGCGCGACGCGATCCTCCGACGCGCTCCCCGCGACCACGAGCGCGAGGTCGAAGCTCCCGGCTCGCACCGCGATAGCCGCGGTGTCCGGCGCAACGCTCTGAACCTCCAGACCGTCCCCGCCGTCGAGCAGCGCGAGCAGCTGAGCGTCGGCCTCTCCGCCCTCGCCGATGAACGCGACCTGCCGCGGCGAGACGTCGGCCAGGCGCTCGAGCCGAGCCAATGCGCTCTCGAGCGCGGCGGAGCTGACAGGCTCCTCGACGAACGCCGCCGCACCGGCACGCAGGGCCTCGATCCGTCCCGCCGGTTCGCCGATCAGCAGGATCGGAAGGTGGCGCGTGTCGGGATGCTTCTTGAGCTGACCGAGCGCAGCCTCGGACCGTGCCAGCTCCCCGCCGAGGAGGACCGCCTTCGGGCGGTGCTCCCGGGCCAGGCCCAGGCTCGCGGTCGTGTGCCGAGCCAGGATCGCCTTGGCTCCGGAGGCGTGCACCGTGTCGAGGATCTGCTTGGCGCGCTCGGGTATCGGGTCGATCACCAGCATCACGCGGTCCTCGGGCTCGAGCAGCCCGCTGTCGTCGGAGAACGAGTCGCGCGCCGGCGCGGCATCCGCGATCGCGAGCCCGGAGCCTGCGGCTCCCGCCGTGAGCGCCGGTTCGCCCTCCACCGGGGCGCCCTCGAGCAGGCGCTCGGTCAGGGGCAGGAACAGCGTGAAGCGGCTGCCGCTCCCGAGCTTGGACTGCACCGAGATCTCGCCACCGAGCAGGCGCGCGATCTCGCGCGAGATCGACAGGCCGAGGCCGGTTCCCCCGTACTTGCGAGAGGTCGTCCCGTCCGCCTGCTGGAAGGCTTCGAAGATCAGGTAGAGCTTGTCGTCGGGGATTCCCACGCCGGTGTCGGCGACGGAGAACTGGATCACGCCCTCGGCGCTCCGCAGCGTCTCGCTGTTGTAGATCCGCTCCTCGGGTCCGCGGCCGATCGACAGCGTCACCTCCCCGGAGTGGGTGAACTTGAACGCGTTGGATAGGAGGTTCTTGAGGATCTGGCCGAGCCGCTGCTCGTCGGAGACGAGCGAAGGCGGCAGCGCCGGGTCGATGTCGACCCCGAACCGGAGGCCCTTCTCCTCGGCCATCTGGCCGAACGCCCGCTCGGCGTCCTCGGCGATGTCGGACAGCGCCACCGGCGCCAGATCGACCTCCATGCGGCCGGCCTCCACCTTGGACAGGTCGAGGATGTCGTTGATCAGCGACAGCAGGTCGTTGCCCGCGGAGTGAATGGTCTGGGCGAACTCGACCTGGCGCGGGGTCAGCGCGCGATCCTCGTTCTCGGCCAGCAGCCGGCTCAGGATCAGCATCGAGTTGAGCGGCGTGCGCAGCTCGTGCGACATGTTGGCGAGGAACTCGGACTTGTACTTCGAGGACAGCGCCAGCTGGGCCGCCTTCTCCTCGAGGCCGCGCCGGGCGAGCTCGATCTCGTCGTTCTTGACCTCGATGTCGCGGTTCTGCTCGGACAGCAGGCGCGCCTTCTCCTGGAGCTCGTCGTTGGCCTGGCGGAGCTCCTCGGACTGCTTCTGGAGCTCGTGGGTCAGGCTCTGGGACTGCTCGAGCAGCTCCTCGGTCCGCATGTTCGCGCGGATGGTGTTGATCACGACGCCGATCGTGTCGGTCAGCCGGTCCAGGAAGTCACGGTCGATCTCCGAGAACTGGTGAAGCGAGGCGAGCTCGATCACGCCCAGCACCTGGTCCTCGAACAGCACCGGCATGACCAGCAGCCCCGCCGCGGGCGCGTCGCCCAGCCCCGAGCCGACCTTGATGTAGCCCGGCGGCAGATCGGACAACGCAATGGTCTTACGCTCGAATGCGGCTTGCCCCACCAGCCCCTCCCCGAGCGCGAACCGGTTCGGCGGGTCGCTCCGGTGCGGGGTGTAGCCGTAGGAGGCGGCCAGGCCGAGGTCGGTCTGGCCGTCCTCGGTCGGCTCGGCCACGAAGAAGGCGCCGTGCTGGGCGTTCACGGTCGGAGTGACCTCGCTCATGATCAGCTGGGTCACCGCGGCCAGATCGCGCTGGCCCTGGAGCATTCCGGAGATCGTGGCCAGGTTGGTCTTCAGCCAGTCCTGCTCGGCGTTGCGCTGGGTCGTCTCGCGCAGGTTGGCGATCATCTGGTTGATGTTGTCCTTGAGCTCGGCGACCTCGCCCTGAGCCTCGACCGAAATCGACCGCGTCAGGTCGCCCTGGGTCACCGCCGTGGAGACCTCGGCGATCGCGCGCACCTGCGTGGTCAGGTTGCCGGCGAGCTGGTTGACGTTCTCGGTCAGCCGCCGCCACGTCCCGGACACGCCCTCGACCTCGGCCTGGCCGCCGAGCTTGCCCTCGGTGCCGACCTCGCGCGCCACGCGGGTGACCTCGGCGGCGAAGCTGGAGAGCTGGGCCACCATCCGGTTCAGCGTCTGCTTGAGCTCGAGGATCTCGCCGCGGGCGTCGACGGTGATCGTCTGGGTCAGGTCGCCGTAGGCCACCGCGGTGGCCACCTGGGCGATGCTCCGCACCTGGTCGGTCAGGTTGCGCGCCATGAAGTTGACGTTGTCGGTGAGGTCCTTCCAGGTGCCGGCGACGCCGGGGACCTGGGCCTGGCCGCCGAGCTCGCCCTCGGTGCCGACCTCGCGCGCCACACGCGTCACCTCGGCGGCGAACGAGCGCAGCTGGTCGACCATCCGGTTGATGGTCTCGGCGAGCGCGGCCACCTCACCCTTGGCGTCCACGTTGATCTTCCGGCTCAGGTCGCCGTTGGCCACCGCGGTGGTCACGGTGGCGATCGAACGCACCTGCGTGGTCAGGTTCGAGGCCATCTGGTTGACGTTCTCGGTCAGGCCCTTCCACGTGCCGGACACGCCCTCGACCTCGGCCTGGCCGCCGAGCTCGCCCTCGGTACCGACCTCGCGGGCCACGCGGGTCACCTCGGCGGCGAACGAGCGCAGCTGGTCGACCATCGTGTTGATGGTCTCCTTGAGCTCGAGGATCTCGCCGCGAGCGTCGACCGTGATCTTCTTACTCAGATCACCCTGCGCGACCGCGGTGGTGACCTGGGCGATGTTGCGCACCTGATCGGTCAGGTTCGAGGCCATGAAGTTGACGTTCTCGGTCAGCCCCTTCCAGGTACCGGACACGCCCTCGACCTTGGCCTGGCCGCCGAGCTTGCCGTCGGTGCCGACCTCGCGCGCCACGCGGGTGACCTCGTCGGCGAAGGCCGACAGCTGGTCGACCATCGTGTTGACCGTCCGCTTGAGCTCGAGCACCTCGCCCTTCACGTCCACGGTGATCTTCTGGCTGAGGTCGCCGTTGGCCACCGCGGTGGTGACCTGGGCGATGTTGCGCACCTGGTCGGTCAGGTTGTTGGCCATGAAGTTGACGTTGTCGGTGAGGTCCTTCCAGGTGCCGGCGACGCCGGGGACCTGGGCCTGGCCGCCGAGGATTCCCTCGGTACCGACCTCGCGGGCCACGCGGGTGACCTCGGCGGCGAACGAGCGCAGCTGGTCGACCATCGTGTTGATCGTCCGCTTGAGCTCGAGGATCTCGCCCTTGACGTCGACGGTGATCTCCTGGCTGAGGTCGCCGTTGGCCACCGCGGTGGTGACCTGGGCGATGTTGCGCACCTGGTCGGTCAGGTTCGAGGCCATGAAGTTGACGTTGTCGGTCAGGTCCTTCCAGGTGCCGGCCGCGCCGGGGACCTGCGCCTGGCCGCCCAGCTTGCCCTCGGTACCGACCTCGCGGGCCACGCGCGTGACCTCCGCGGCGAAGCTCGAGAGCTGGTCCACCATCGAGTTCACCGTGGTGCCGATCCGGGCGAACTCGCCCTTCACCGGGCGGCCCTCGATCTCGAGCGCCATCTTCTGAGAGAGGTCGCCGGCCGCCACCGCGACGATCACGCGCGCCACCTCGGTGGTGGGGCGGACCAGGTCGTCGATCAGGCCGTTGACCGAGTCGACCGACGTGGCCCAGGCACCGTCGGCACCGTCGAGGTGGGCTCGCTCGGTCATCCGGCCCTCGCGGCCGATGATCTTGCTGACGCGGACGAGCTCGGCCTCGAGCGCGGCGTTGCGGGCAGCGAGTGCGTTGTAGGCGGCCTCCACGCGGCCGATGGCGTCCTTGCGCCGGGCCGGCAGGCGGACGCTGAAGTCTCCTTCGGTGGCGGCGTTGAGGGCCTGCTCCAGGCGCGCGAGCTCGGTGGCCGCCGGCGGCGCGCTTGGAGGAGCTGCGCCGGCCGTTCGTCACGGCCACGGTCGCGGCGTTCTCCTCCGTCTGCGCCCTGGCCCCCGCCACCGTCTTAGACATGCTCGCGCCTCAATTCCACGTCGTTTGGCTGGAGGATATCCCGGTGTGGCCCCCAGCGCTGCGATTTGGCCTGCTAATTCGACACGCGTTCGACGCGCCGTACAGGGAGGCGCTCGCTTCGTCTACCAGCCACCGCGCCAGTCGGCGCTGGCAGCGCGCCGCTTGGCGGCGTCCATCCGGGCGTGCTTGCGCTTGTCCAGCTGCCACTGGATCAGCGAGAACACGATGATCACGGTGGGGAAGAAGATGATGACCAGGAACATCACGGTCGTTATCTCGGAGTCGGTGGTCTCGCCGTACCACCCGGCGCCGCCGCCGGCGTGGGCGAGCGCCGCGGGCGCCAGGCCGAGCAGCGTGACGACGAAGGTGATGAGCGCGGCGGCGGAGCGGAAGCGGCGCATGGCGAACTGACAGTCTACGCCGCAGCCGGGGCGCTCGTCGGTTCAGGGCCGGCCGCGGCGGCCGCGCTTGCCGCCTCCTCACCGGGCAGCGGCTGCGTCTGGAGGCTGCTGACGGAGGCGATCGCCCGGAGCAGCTCCGGGTTGTAGCGCTCGCCCCTGGAGCTGACCTCCATGTGCGTCACCGGAGCCTCGAACACCCGAGCGCGGGAGGCCTCGGCGAGCGCCCGCTGGTTGCGCACCGGGACGAGCTCGTCGCGCGTGGTGACGAGCACCGCGGTGGGAACCGTGACCGACCCCAGCCACGGCCGCGAGTCGAAGCGACCGAGCTCGCGTCCGGCCTCGGCGATCTCGCGCGCGGAGTGACGCATCAGCTCTGAGTGCACCCAGATCGTCTGCTCGCCGCCGCGCAGCCCCATCTGCCACAGCCCGTAGCGCCAGAACAGCTTCGGCGCGAGCGAGATCATCAAGCCGAGGAACAGCATCGTCTTGAAGTAGCGCTTCGCCTGAGGGTCCTGCCAATGCTGCGAGGTCCCGCTCAGGACCAGGCCGCTGATCACCTCGGGATGGTCGCGGGCGAGGAGCTGGGCGATCGCGCCTCCCATCGAGTAGCCGACCACGACGGCCGGCGCCGCTCCGAGCCGGCTGAGCACGGACGCCACGTCGGCGGCGCAGTCGGCGAGGCGGAAGCGCTCGATCGGCCGCAGGCCGCGTCCGTGGCCACGATGGTCGATCGCCAGCACGCGATAGCCGGCCTGCGCCAGGTCGGCGTACGCGACCCACCAGTTGAGGTCGGCGCTGGCCATCCAGCCATGCAGCAGCATCACGGGCGGGCCGTCGCCACCGGTGTCGCGGACGAAGAACTCACCCCGCCCCGGCACCCGCACGGTGCGGGGGGTGGGCATGTCGATCGGGGGGACGGGAATTCGGGGCTGGCGACGGCGGCGCATGGCGGGCCATGGTACCCACGCGGCGCCCGGCAACTCTCCGCCGGCCACGCCTACCATGGATCCAGGTATGGCAGTGGTGATCGCATCAGACCTGGGCAAGGACGTGGCCGGTGAGCCGCTCCTGCGCGGCATCTCGTTCAAGCTCGAGCGCCGCGACCGGATGGCCCTGTCGGGTCGGAACGGCACCGGCAAGACGACGCTGCTGCGGATGCTCTCGGGCGAGGCGAGCATCGATCAGGGCGAGCTCGTGCCGGCCAAGGACGTCAAGGTCGCCCTCCACGATCAGCGCCCGCCGCGGGAGCGCAGCCTGTCGCTGCGCGAGTACGTGCTCGCAGGCGCGCGCGAGCTGGTGGCGATCGAGGAGGAGCTGAGCTCGCTCGAGCAGGCGATGGCCGAGGGGTGCTACGACGAGCCGACCCTGAACCGCTATGCGCAGGCCCAGGCGCGGCTCGAGCACGCCGGCGGCTACGGCTGGCGCGAGCGCGCGCTCGCCACCCTGCATGGCCTGGGGTTCCGCGACGACCGCGACCTCGATCGCTCGCTCGACACCTTCTCGGGCGGCGAGCTCACCCGGGCCTCGCTCGGGCGCGCGCTGGCCGGAGCACCCGATCTGCTGCTCCTCGACGAGCCGACCAACCACCTCGACATCGCCTCGCTCGAGTGGCTCGAGCAGCACCTGGTGGCGCTCGACGCCGCCGTCGTGCTCGTGGCGCACGACCGGTGGTTCCTCGAGGCGGTGGGAACCTCGGTGCTCGAGCTCGAAGCCGGGCGGGGCAAGTTCTTCCCGGGACCCTGGCACGCCTGGCGCAAGGAGAAGGCCGCGCGCGATCTGGCCCTCGGCCGCGCGATCGAGCGCCAGCAGGCCGAGATCGAGCGCCTGGAGCGCTTCGTCACGCGGTTCCGCGCCGGCACGCGGGCGCGGCAGGCCCAGTCGCGCGCCAAGAAGCTGCAGAGGATCGACCGGCTGTCGCGGGACCCGCGCGACGGCGCCTCGCTGCAGTTCGCGTTCAAGCCGCCCGAGCGCACCGGACGCGTGGTGTTCGAGCTCACCGGCGGCCGGATGACGATCGGCGAGCGGGCGCTGCTCGAGGAGGCCGAGCTGTGGCTCGAGCGGGGCGAGCACGTGTCGCTGGTCGGCCGCAACGGCGCCGGCAAGACGACCTTGATCGAGACGTTGGCGGGACGGCGGGAGCTCGGTTCGGCGCCGGCGGACGGGGGACCGCTGGTCACCGGCAAGCTGTCGACCGGCCACAACGTGAAGCTCGGATACCTGTCCCAGCACGCGGAGGAGCTCTCGGCCGGGACGGCGCGGACGGTCGTCGAGGCGACCACCCACCTGACCGGGCTGACCCCGAACAAGGCCCGGGCGCTGCTCGGACGGTTCCTGTTCTCCGGCGAGGAGGCGGAGAAGCCGCTCGACGGCCTGTCGGGAGGCGAGCGCCGGCGCCTGTCGCTGGCCATCCTCGTCCAGTCCGGTGCCAACGTGCTGATCCTGGACGAGCCGACCAACCACCTCGACCTCGAGAGCCGCGAGGCGCTGGAGCTGGCCCTGCGCGAGTTCCCCGGCTCGCTGCTGCTCGTCTCCCACGATCGCGCGCTGCTCGACGCCGTCGGGACACGGACGGTGGCCGTCGAGGACGCCACGCTGCACAGCTATGTGGGCGGTTGGCCCGAGTACGTGCGCGTGCGCGAGGAGCGGGCGCGCGAGCAGGCCATCGGCCAAGGCGGCGAAGCCCGCGCCCGCGCCGGAAGGCGTCGGCGCCCGCGCGGGGCGGCGATCCGAAGAAGCTCGAACGGGAGATCGAAGCCGCCGAAGCGGCGCTTCGGACGATCGAGGAGGAGCTGGCCGACCCGGCGGCCTGGGCGGATTCGAAGCGCACCGCCCGCTCGACCGAGCGCCACGAGGCTGCCAAGCGCGCCGTGGACGAGCTCTACGAGCAGTGGGAGCGCATCGCGGGCTGACCGGGGCCATCTCTACACTCGGACGGAGATGGCGTCGATCCGGGTTGCGCTCATCGACGACGACAGCGGTCTGATCACGGTGCTCGACCGGCGCTTCGCCGCTCTCGGGTGGGACCGCGAGCTCATCGGCTACGCCGCCGGCCCCGACCAGCTCGCCGCCCTGCGGCTCCACGCCCTGGTCGTCAACCCGGCGCTCACGGGGCTCGAGTACTTCGAGTGGATCTCGGGCGCGCTGCCCGGGCCTCGCGCTGCTGGCGTGCTCGACCGGCGCTCCGGTGGCCGACCGGGTGCGGGCGCTCCGGGGCGGCGCCGACGACTGGATCACCAAGCCGTGCCACCCGGACGAGCTGGTGGCGCGGGTGCAGGCGATCCTGCGCCGGCGGCGGAGCGGCGAGCTGCCCGTGGACGACCTTGCGATCGTGGCCGGCGAGCTCACGATCCGTCCCGACCGGTTCGACGCCTACGCCGGCGAGGTCAGCGCCGGGCTCTCGCGCAAGGAGTTCGAGCTCCTGCGCCAGCTGGCGCTCGCGGACGGGACGGGTGCTGGAGCGGGAGGACATCTACCAGCGGGTGTGGGGCTACACGATGGTCCACGGCGACCGCTCGGTCGACGTGTTCGTGCGCAAGCTCCGCCAGAAGCTCGAGCAGGTCTCACCGCGCTGGCGCTACGTCCACACCCACTTCGGGGTGGGCTACCGGTTCTCGGCGGAGCCGGTCGACCAGGCCGGCGCCGGCGCGCCCGCCGGAGCCCGCTCAGGCGCCGCCGGCGTCCGCTCAGCCGGCGGAGCGCTCGCTCCTCGGCACGCGCAGCTAGTCGGCGGTTACCGCCGCCGAACAGGCTGAGCATGAACAGGAACACGTTGAAGACGTCCAGGAAGATGCTGGCCGCGATCGGAACCGCGCCGGCCATCGAGGTGCGGCGCAGCCGGTTGAAGTCGAAGATCGTGAAGCCGCCGAACACGATCAGGCCGAGGACCCCCTAAATGATGTTGGCGTGCGGGATCGTGACGAAGAGCAGGACGATGCCACAGGATCAACAGTCCGATCAGCGCCCAGAACAGCCCGCGCGCCAAGAAGGACAGGTCCCGCCGCGTCGCGTACCCGTAGGCGCCGAGCGTCGCCACGAACGCGCCCGTGGCGCCCGCCGACTGCCAGAGCACCGACGGATTGGTGTGCGCGTAGTAGGCCAGCACCGGACCGACCGCCATGCCGAGCAGCAGCCCGACCCCGAACAGCAGGCCGATCGCGAGTTGCTCGCGTCCGCGGGCCGCGGCCGCGTTCAGGCCGAAGATGCAGGCGAAGGCGCCGATGAACAGCAGGATCCCGGTCCCGCCGGTGAGATTGCGTCCGATGTAGGCGCCGAGTGCCGCGCAGCCGACGGTCAGCGCGACCAGGCCCATGACCTGGCCGAACACCGCCCGCGTGCGGTCGCGGGTGACCGACGCTCCGCCGTAGCGGTGGCCGAGTTCCTCATACGTAGGCATCTGTGCGTGCTCCTGGTGTCGATGGTCCCGCGGCAAATCCGTGCCGTGACGTCGTAAGGGTAGACGGTGATCTCGTACTCTTGGATAACAAGTGATGAAGACTGTGCGCAACATCGCGATCGTGGTCGCGATCGCCGCCGTGGTGGCGCTCGCTCCGGGCGGCGGCACGGGGGCGAGCGTGGTCACCCAGGCGGTGTCGCTGGCCTTCCTGGCGGCGCTGGCCTGGTTCGCGTCGGTCATGTATCGCCAGCACCGGGTGTCGCTCTACGCGCTCGGCGACGGGCGACGGGCGATCCTGTACGTGGCCGCCGCCGTCGCGGCGGTGACGCTCACCGGAACCTCGCGCCTGTGGAGCACCTCCGCCGGCGAGGTGGCGTGGCTGCTTCTGCTGGGCGGGGCGATCTACGCCGCGTTCGCGGTCATCTGGGCCGCCCGCAAGTACTGAGGCTGAGGGGCGGTTGAGCCGCGAGGTCCGCGAGGTCGTCGCCGACTGGCTGATGCTCCTCGGCGCGGTCGCCTTGCTGGTGGCGCTGTTCCTGCCGTGGAGCCACCAGCAGGCGCTGCCGCACTTCCCCTCCAGCCAGACGGCGTGGCAGGTGTACTCGGTCCTCGACGTGCTGCTGGCGGTGCTGGCAGCCGGGCTGCTCGCGGTGGCGCTCCTCGGCGGCCGCGTCGCTCGCCTGGTGGTGCTGCTCGCGCTGGCGGTGGCGGTCGCGTTCACCGTCCACGCGCTGAGCGTGCCGCCGAGCAACGGCGCCGCGGCCGGCTCGAGCACGTCGGGCACGGGTGAGGTGGTGGCGATCGTCGCCCTCGGGCTGGGGATCGCCGGCCTCGCTCTGTCGTTCACGACCGAGCCTATCCTCGAATAGCGATGGCAATCGTTCCCGCCGACCGGCGACGCGAGCTTCCGGACGAGCCGGGGGTGTACCTGTTCCGCGACAAGCGGGGCAAGGTCATCTACGTGGGGAAGGCGATCTCGATCCGCAAGCGGGTCGCGTCGCACTTCTCCAACCCGAGCACGCGCGGAGGGCGCGACCTGCTCGACGATGATCGACCACATCGAGGCCCTGGTCGTCCACACCGAGGCCGAGGCGCTGCTGGCCGAGCAGAACTTCATCAAGCAGTACAAGCCGCGCTTCAACATCCGCCTGCGGGACGACAAGTCCTATCCGTACATCGCGATCTCGCTCGACGAAGCGTTTCCGCGCGTGTACTTCACGCGCGAGCGCCACCGGCGCGACCGCGCGTACTTCGGGCCCTACAGCAACGCCAAGCGGGTGCGCTCGACGCTCGAGGTGCTGGGCAAGGTGTTCATGTTCCGCTCCTGCGAGGGCGCGGAGCCGGGACGCCGCTCCGGCTCGCCGTGCCTCGACTACTACATCAAGCGCTGCGAGGCGCCTTGCGTGGGCTACGTCAGCCGGGAGGATTACCGGGCCGGCATCGACGGGGTGATCGCGTTCCTGTCCGGCCGCTACCGGGAGATCGAACGCGAGCTCGACCGCTCGATGCGCGAGGCCGCGGCGGAGCAGCGCTTCGAGGACGCCGCGCGGGAGCGCAACCGGCTGCGGGCCGTCCGCTCGCTGCTCGAGCGCCAGCGGGTGGCCAACGAGTCGACGGGGACGCTCGACGCGATCGCGGTGGCGGTGTCCGAGACCGAGGCCAACGCCCAGGTCTTCCAGGTCCGCGACGGCGTCCTGTCCGACCGGCAGAGCTTCTACCTGGACAACGAGCCGGGCGGCGGCATCGGCGAGGTGGCCGAGGCGTTCATCCTCCAGTACTACACGAGCGCGATGATGGTGCCGCCGCTGCTCGTCGTCCAGCACGAGCTGGAGATCACCGATGCCCTGGCGGAGGCGTTGGCCACGCGGCGCGGGGGCAGCGTCGAGATCCGGGCGCCCGAGCGCGGCGACAAGCGGCGGATCCTCGAGCTCGCCGAGCGCAACGCCCGGCTCGCCCTGGACCAGGAGAAGCTCCGCTCCGAGCGCCGGCGCCAGCAGCGGGTGGAGGCACTCGACGGGCTCCAGCAGGCGCTCGGGCTCGACACGATCCCGCTGCGGATCGAGTGCTTCGACATCTCCACGCTGATGGGGACCAACACGGTGGCCTCGATGGTCGTGTTCGAGGGCGGCGCGCCGAAGAAGTCCGACTACCGGCGCTTCAAGGTGTTCTCGGGTGAGGAGAACGGCGGGATCGGGATGCCCGACGACTTCGCGGCGATGGAGGAGATCCTGGGGCGGCGGATGCGCCAGTTCGAGCGCCAGCACGAGATCTCGCCGCACGACAAGGACTACGACCAGAGCTTTGCGGCGCTGCCCAACGTGATCGTGATCGACGGCGGCAAGGGCCAGCTGTCCGCGGGGCTGCGCGCGCTCCAGCCGTTCCGCGACCGCGGCGTGCTCGTGGTCTCGCTGGCCAAGCGGATCGAGGAGGTGTTCATCCCCGGTCGCCCGGCGCCGCTGGCCCTGGCCCACGACACGCCCGAGCTCCAGCTGCTCCAGCGCGTCCGCGACGAGGCCCACCGGTTCGCCATCACCCACCACCGGATCCGGCGCGATCGGGCCATGACCGCCTCGATCCTGGACGAGCTGCGGGGGGTCGGGCCGGCGCGCAAGCGGGCGCTGCTCAACCACTTCGGCTCGCCCGAGGCGATCCTGGCCGCCTCACGCGAGGAGCTGGAGGGGGTGCCCGGGATGCCGGGGCGGCTGGCGCGCGAGGTCTACCGGGAGCTGCACAAGACCGGGGTCTAGCGCTCACGCCGGCCTACTGGGTGAGCAGGACTGCGCTCGCGGCCGGGACGTTCACCGTGTACGAGCTGCCCACCGCGAGCGCCGGCTGGGTCTGCGGCGCCGGCAGGCTGCCGGTGGGCGTCTCGGGGCCGAACGACTGGCCGCCCAGGGTGACGCCCGAGGTGGAGTTCACGGCCGGCGCCTGGAGGTACTCGAGGCTGGCCCGGCCGGCGATGTTGGCGTTCGGGACCTGGACCTGCACCTGGTAGGCGTTGGTCACGTCCTTGTTGATCAACTCGACCCGGATGTGCCCGTCGGGCGCCTGGTCGGCCCAGATCTTGAGCGGCGCGCTCGGGGCCGAGACGGGGAGGAAGCGGGCGCCGGGTGGGAAGGCCTGGGCGAACATCATCATCCCGTAGTACTCGGGGTGGACGAAGGCCTGCCACGCCCCGTGGGGCTTCGAGAACGTGAACAGCTCATAGGCGGCGTTCGGCAGCGAATGGACGTTGACGCCGTCGACGCCGACATTGGCGAAATTGAAGAACGTGTCGAGCGCCCACAGCGCCGCCGCGAACGTGTCGCTCGTGCCCTTCTGGCCGCGGTTGGAGGCCGAGTTCATCTCGTCGAGGCGGAAGGGGAGCCCCGCTGCGCTCGCCGCCTGAACCGCGGGCGCGACGCCCTGGGCCAGGCCGGCCGAGGACGAGTCGTTCAGCAGGTTGGGGATCGAGGCGTAGATCGGCGAGTTCGTCTGGGTGACGCCGGCGCGGAGTGGATACCGGTGCACGGTGGCGAGCCTGAGGCCGTGCTCGGCGCGCAGGAACGCCGGAAGCTGATTGATCCAGGCGAGCTCCGCGAACGAGGGCCCGGCCAGCGGCACGGGCGGAAGCGCGGCGCGGAACTGGGAGTACTGGGCGGTGAACGAGAGGACGTTCCAATCCGGGGGCCGCGCGTACACCAACTTTCCGTGACGGTCGACGAACCACGGGAACTCGTTGTAGACGTCGGGCTCGTTGCCGATCTCGAAGTCGCTGATGAATTTCGAGCCGATCGCCTTGAACAGCACGCGGGCCTCGGTGGCGGCCACCGAGGGGCGGCCGCCCGCCATGTTCAGTCCCATGATCAGGTGGGCGCCCAGGTGGCTGGCCAGGGCCTTCGTCGTCTGGACCCAGCCGGGGGTCAGCGTGTAGTTGACGCCGGCGGGTGGGGCGACGCCCCGGATCGGCCACCAGCTCTGGTCGGCGCTGTTGCCACCAATCCGCACGACGGGTGCCTGGCCGGGGGCCAGGCCGCGCAGCAGGCCGATCAGCACCGGGTTGACCGCCGCCGGGTCGCGGCCGGTGTAGACGTGGAGCGCGCTGTACTCGAGCGAGACCCCGACGAAGCCCGAAGGCATCACGTATCCGCTCGGGCTCGAGCCCACGGTGGCGGAGATCTGCTGGGTCTGCGCGACCGCGGAAGGCGCCCCGGCCAGCCCCCACAACGCCCCCGCAGCCAGGACTGCGATCCATGTCCCGCGGTGCCGCACCGCGAGATCGTGGCAGATCCGAGATCGATCCGCTGACGCTTGCGTCAAGCTTTGGGGTATGGAGACCGCCGAAGAGACCACTTCGGTCCTCACCGACCTGGTGATCATCACCGGCTTCTCGGGGGCCGGGAAGTCGACCGCGATGGCCGCGTTCGAGGACGAGGGGTACTTCTGCGTGGACAACCTGCCCTCGGAGATGATCCGCTCCCTGGTCGACCTGTTCATGCACGCCGGATCCAAGGTCGAGCGGGCCGCGGTCGTCTCCGACGTCCGCGGCGGGACCTACTTCGAGGGGCTCACCGAGATGCTCGACGACCTGCGGGCGAGCGGCGTCAAGCACCGGGTGCTGTTCCTGGAGGCGGCCGAGCAGGCGCTGCTCACGCGCTACAAGGAGACCCGCCGGCGCCACCCGCTCGCCCCCACGGGGACGGTGGTCGCCGGCGTGGCGCGGGAGCGGGAGATGCTGTTGCCGGTGCGGGCCCGAGCCGACGTGGTGATCGACACCACCGGCCAGACGGCGGCGATGCTCCGGCGCAAGCTGGCCGACGAGATGCTGCCCAGCCGCACTCCGGGTCGGCTCGCGGTGACCTTCCAGAGCTTCGGCTTCAAGTACGGCCCGGCGCGCGATCCCGACCTCCTGTTCGACGTGCGCTTCCTGCCCAACCCGCACTACGAGTCCGATCTGCGCCCGCTCACCGGGATCGACCCCCGGATCGTCGCCTACATCAACCAGGACGGGGACCTCGACGCCTTCTACGAACGCCTGGACCCCTTGCTCGACTATCTGCTGCCGCACTACCTGAGCGAGGGCAAGGCCCACCTGGTGGTGGCGATCGGGTGCACGGGCGGCCGGCACCGCTCCGTGGCGATCGCCCACCATCTGGCCGAGCGCTACGAGGGTCAGGACGCGTACCTGGTCGAGGCCGTGGACCGCGACGTGACCAAGCCCGCGTAGTGATGTTCGACCACATCGGCTTCGAGGTCTCGAGCCTCGCCCGCTCGGCGGCGTTCTATGACGCGGTGTTCCATGCCCTCGGCGCCCGTCGGATGGTCGAGTCCGAGCACGCGGTCGCCTATGGGGTCAACGGAGCGGTGTTCTGGATCGTCGTCCGAGGGCGGCCGCCGGGCCCCGGCTACGGTCACGTGGCCCTCGCCGCGGTGGGCAAGGCCGCGGTCGATGCGGCGTGGGCAGCCGGGGTGGCCAACGGGGGCACGGACGACGGCGCGCCCGGCCGGCGACCGCAGTACGGCGAGCGGTATTACTCCTGTTACCTGCTCGACCCGGACGGCCTGCGCCTCGAGGTGGTCAGCCGGCGCTGAGGGGCCGTTAGGTAGGCTTCAAGGCGCGGACGCCGTCGGCGTTCGTCTTTCTGCGGCCACCACTCACAACGGGAGATATACGCGCATGCCGGTACGGGTCGGGATCAACGGCTTTGGCCGAATCGGGCGGAACGTGTTCCGCGCGGCCATGGAGACCGATGCCGACATCGAGTGGCTGGCGGTCAACGACATCGTCGCGCCGGAGACGATCGCGCACCTCCTCAAGTACGACTCCAACTACGGCCCCTTCCCGGGCGAGGTATCCGCCACCGACACCGGGCTGCGCGTGAACGGCAAGGAGATCCGCGTGCTCGCCGAGCGCGACCCGGCGTCGCTGCCGTGGGAGGAGCTCGGCGCCGAGGTGGTGATCGAGTCCACGGGCCTGTTCACCGACCGCGAGAACGCCTCCAAGCACCTGGAGGCGGGCGCCAAGAAGGTCGTGATCTCGGCTCCGGCCACCGATCCCGACGTGACCGTCGTGCTCGGCGTGAACTTCGACGAGGCCTACGACCGCGACAAGCACCAGGTGATCTCCAACGCCTCCTGCACGACGAACTGCCTGGCGCCGATCGCCAAGGTGCTGCACGACAGCGTCGGCATCGAGCATGGGCTGATGACCACGATCCATGCCTACACCGCCGACCAGCGCCTGCAGGACATGCCCCACAAGGACCTGCGGCGGGCCCGCGCCGCCGCGGTCAACCTGATCCCGGCCTCGACCGGCGCGGCCAAGGCGATCGGAGCGGTGATCCCGGATCTGAACGGCAAGCTGCACGGCTTCGCGGTGCGCGCGCCCGTCCCGACCGGGAGCGTGGTCGACCTGACCGTCGAGGCGCGCCGGGAGACGTCGGTCGAGGAGGTCAACGAGGCGCTGCGCAAGGCGGCCGCCGAGGGTCCCCTCGCCGAATATCTCGAGTACACAGAGGATCCGATCGTCTCCACGGACATCGTCAAGAACCGAGCCTCCTCGATCCTCGACTCACAGCTCACGGCGGTCATGGACGGCACGATGGTCAAGCTCGTGTCCTGGTACGACAACGAGTGGGGCTACTCGAACCGGGTCGTGGACCTCGTGCAGAAGCTCCTGTGAGGACGCTCGACGACCTCGGCGATCTCGATGGCAAACGGGTGCTCGTCCGGGTCGACTTCAACGTCCCGCTCGACAATGGCCAGGTCGCCGACGACACCCGAATCCGCGCCGCGCTCCCGACGATCGAGGAGCTCCGCGACCGGCGCGCGCGGCTGATCCTCGTCTCCCACCTGGGGCGGCCCAAGGACCGCGAGCCCGAGCTGTCGATGCGGCCCGCGGCCGACCGGCTGGCCGAGCTGATCGACGGCGAGGTGACTCTGGCGCCGGCCGTGGTGGGCGATGACGTGCGCGCGTTCGCCGAGAATCTCGTGCCGGGCGACGTGCTCGTGCTGGAGAACGTCCGGTATGAGCCGGGCGAGACGAAGAACGACCCGGATCTGGCGCGCGAGCTCGCGGAGCTGGCCGACGTGTACGTCAACGACGCGTTCGGCGCCGCGCATCGCGCGCATGCCTCGACCGAGGGGGTGGCGCAGCTCGTCGACGAGCGCGCCGCCGGGCGGCTGCTCGAGCGCGAGGTGAGCGAGCTGACGAGCGTGCTCGAGGACCCGGAGCGCCCCCTCGTGGCGGTTCTGGGCGGGGCCAAGGTGAGCGACAAGATCGCGGTCATCGAGCGCTTCCGGGAGGTCGCCGACTCGATCCTGATCGGCGGCGCGATGTGCTTTCCGTTCCTCTCCGCCCAGGGACATTCGGTGGGCTCCTCGCTGTGCGCGGACGAGGACGTGGTGCTGGCGCGGCGCCAGCTCGAAGCCGGCGGCGACCTGGAGCTGCCGGTGGACCTGGTGATCGCCGACCGGCTGGCCGACGATGCCTCGTCCTCGGAGCTCGACGGGGTCGACGTGCCGGATGGCCAGATGGGACTCGACATCGGCCCGCGCACGGCGCAGGCTTACGCGGGCACGATCAACGGGGCCGGAACGGTGTTCTGGAACGGCCCCATGGGGGCGTTCGAGGTGGAGCAGTTCGCGGCCGGCACGCGTGCGGTGGCGCAGGCGGTGGCCGACGCGCCGGGCGTCACCGTCGTCGGCGGCGGCGATTCGGCCGCGGCTCTGGCCCGGTTCGGGCTCGCCGACCGGGTGACACATCTCTCAACCGGGGGAGGGGCTTCGTTGGAGCTGATCGAGGGCAAGACGCTTCCGGGCGTGGAGGCGCTGCGGTGAGCGCGGAAGTGGCGCGCCGGCCGCTGATCGCCGGCAATTGGAAGATGTACAAGACCATCGCGGAGGCCGAGGAGTACATCCAGGCCCTGCTTCCGCGGGTGTCCGGGGTGTCGCGCGTGGACGTGGGCATATGCCCGAGCTTCCTGTCCCTGCAGGCGATGGTCGACTCGGCCCGCGGCTCGCCGGTCCAGGTGTTCGCCCAGAACATGCACCACGCCGCCGACGGCGCGTTCACCGGAGAGGTCTCCTCCCCGATGCTGGCCGAGATCGGCGCGTACGGCGTGATCCTCGGGCACTCCGAGCGCAGGCAGATGTTCGGCGAGACCGACAAGGCACTGGCCCTCAAGGTGCCGGCCGCCCTGGAAGCCGGGCTCGTGCCGATCCTGTGCGTGGGGGAGACCGAGGAGGAGCGCGAAGCCGGCGACACCGAGCGCAAGCTCCGCCACCAGGTCCAGGAGGATCTGGCCCGGGTACCGACCGACCAGCTCGGCGCGGTGGTGATCGCCTACGAGCCGGTGTGGGCGATCGGCTCCGGACGGGCGTGCCCGGCAGAGCAGGCCCAGGAGGCGATCGCGTTCGTGCGGGCGCTGGTGGCCGGCCGGGATCGCGAGCAGGCCGCGCGCACCCGGGTGCTGTACGGCGGAAGCGTCAAGCCCGACAACGCCGACGAGCTGCTTGGCCCTGCCGGATGTGGACGGGGCGCTCGTCGGTGGCGCCAGCCTGGACCCGGAGGGGTTCGCCGCGATCATCAACGCCGCTGGGTGATGGCTTCGGACTCGCTGCCGGAGGGGGCGGAGGGGTTGCCGGCGCCGTCCGTGGTGCTCGTGGTGCTCGACGGCTGGGGGCTGGCGCCCGATGGCGAGGGCAACGCGATCTCGCGCGCCTCGACGCCGGTGTTCGACGAGCTGTGGTCCACGTATCCGCACACTGAGCTGACCGCGTGCGGCCGTGCGGTCGGGCTGCCCGAGGGACAGATGGGCAACTCCGAGGTCGGCCACATGAACCTGGGCGCCGGCTCGGTGGTCGTGCAGGACCTCACGCGGATCGACGAGGCTGCGTCGTCCGGAGAATTCGAATCGAATGAGGTCCTGCGGGCTGCGTTCTCCGACGCCGAGCGGGTGCACCTGATCGGGCTGGTCTCGGACGGCGGGGTGCACTCGGGGTGGGCGCACCTGGAGGCGCTGATCCGGATGGGGGCTTCGCTCGAGGTGCCGGATCTGGTCCTGCACGCGTTCACCGACGGGCGGGACACGGGGCCGAAGTCGGGCGCGGGCTATCTCTCGAAGGTCGCCGATTGGATGAAGGACGCGGGGGCCGGCCGGGTGGGGTCGGTCGTCGGGCGCTACTACGCGATGGACCGGGATCGACGGTGGGACCGGATCGAGCTCGCCTACAACCTGCTCGTGCACGGTCGTGGGGCGGGGCCCGTTCGATTCGGCGGTCGAGGCGATCGAGGACGCCTACTCAGAGGACGAGACGGACGAGTTCATCAAGCCCCGGCTGGTCGGTGAGGAGGCGTGCATCCGGCCGGGCGACTCGGTGGTGGCGTTCAACTTCCGGCCCGACCGGATGCGCGAGATCACCCGGGCGCTGGCCGAGGAGGACTTCTCCGAGTTCGACCGCGGCGGGGCGCCGGCGGCGGAGCGCTACGCCACCATGGCCGAGTACGAGGAGGGCTGGGACTACCCGGTGGCGTTCCCGCCCTCGCGTCCGGCGACGAGCCTGCCGCGCGTGCTGGCCGGGGAGGGCGTGACCCAGCTCCACGTCGCCGAGACCGAGAAGTACGCCCACGTGACCTACTTCTTCAGCGGTGGCGAGGAGGAGCCGGTCAAGGGCGAGCGGCGCGAGCTGGTCGACTCGCCGCGGGATGTCGCGACCTACGACGAGAAGCCGTCGATGAGCGCCCGCGAGGCGGCCGAGGCGTTCGTCGGCGCCTGGCGCGAGGATTCGCCCGGCTTCGGGATCATCAACTTCGCCAACCCCGACATGGTGGGGCACACCGGGGTGATCGAGGCCGCCGTGGAGGCGGTCGAGACCGTGGACTCGTGCCTGGGCGAGGTGGTCTCCGCGGTCCACGAGAGCGGAGGCGCCTGCATCATCACCGCCGACCACGGCAACTCCGACCACATGCTCGAGGACGACGGCAGCCCCAACACGGCGCACTCGCTGAACCCGGTGCCGCTGATCGTGACCGTGCCCGGGCTCTCGCTGCGCGACGGGGGAGTCCTGGCCGACGTGGCGCCCACGGTGCTCCAGGTGCTGGGGATCGAGCAGCCGTCGGAGATGACGGGCCGCTCGCTGATCTCCGAGTAGGCGCGACCGCTAGCGCGGCAACGTCGCCCCGCGCGGGCGATCCGGGCGCGTAGGGGTCGCTTTCCGACCCCTGCGCGGCGACGTCGGCCGCCGGCGCCGGTGCTCGCCGCGTAGGGGTTGCCTTCGCGCCGGGGGCGGCGGGGCGCCGGTGGCGCGGGCTCTCGAGGCGCGCGGCACGGATGTCGCGCGCAACCGGCCCCATGGATGCCGCGCGGGCGCCAGCCCGCGCGGCCCATAAAGATCACACTCGTAGCCGCCGATAAGACTTGACAGCGACCCACTTAGATTTGCTACGATCCAATCACAGAGTTTCTCTACATTGGAGGTTTGATATGGCACTCATCCGCTGGGAGCCGGTCCGGGAGCTGAACACGATTCAGAACGAGATGAACCGGCTCTTCAACACTTTCTTCGACTCGCCGTCCTCCGCCGGCGCCGGCCGCGACAACGGCCCGACCCTGCGCCGCTGGGTTCCCGCGATGGACCTGGTGGAGACCGAAGATGCTTTCGTGCTCCGGGCCGACCTGCCCGGGCTGTCTGAGCAGGACGTCAACATCGAGCTCGAGGACAACGTGCTCACGGTCTCGGGCGAGCGCAAGGCCGAGCACGAGGAGCGCAAGGAGGGCTACTACCGCGTCGAGCGCGCGTCCGGCAACTTCTCCCGCTCGCTGACCCTCCCCGAGGGCGTCGATCCCGAGGCGGTCACCGCCAACTTCGACCGCGGCGTGCTCGAGGTCCGCATCCCGAAGCCCGAGCAGCGCAAGCCGCGCAAGGTCGCGATCTCGGTCGGCGGCCAGAGCAACGGGACGATCGAGGGCGCCGAGGCCGTCTAAGACTCTCTCCACCACCGGCGAGCCGTCGCCCCGTCCGAGAGGGGCGGCGGCTCGTGGCCGTTAAGCCCCAATTCTTACGGTCCTCGTAACGGATCCTCACCTTCGGCGGGCCACAGTGGGAGGCATGAAACTCACGCTTCCCGCTCGCAACAACCCGCCGGCGCCCGTGGCTGCCCCCGGCTTCGGCGATCCAGACCCCGGCCCCCTGGACCGGCCCGGTCATCGGCCAGGTCCTCCCGATCTACTTCGTCGGCGACGAGTCGCACTCGATGGCCGGCGAGCCCATCGCCGCCGTCAATCAGGGTCTGATCGACCTACGCGACGAGGTGGCCAAGCATCCGCTGCTCGGCAAGAAGGTCCGCTTCGGGATCATCACGTTCGCCGACACCGCCGAGACCCGGCTCGAGCTCTCCGAGCTGAGCGAGGAGCTGATGCTGCCGACGCTCTCGCCGCGCGGGCGGGGAACCAGCTACGCCGCCGCGCTCGAGGCGCTGCGCCAGGCGATCCCCGGCGACATCGCGCTGCTCAAGAGCAGCGGCTACCAGGTGCACCGCCCCACGGTGTTCTTCCTGAGCGACGGCCAGCCGACCGAGAAGGAGGCCAGGTGGCGCGACGCAGCTCGATCAGCTCGGCGCGCTGCGCGAGCACCCGAACGTGCTCGCCTTCGGGGTCGGCGACGCCGAGCCCAAGGTGATCCAGCGGCTGGCCAGCAGCCCTCGCTACGGGTTCATGATGAGCGACGGCGTCTCGACTGCGGGCGCGATCGCCGAGTTCGCGGCGTCGATGCTGAACTCGATGGTGTCCTCGGCGGAGCGCCTGGACCGGGGCGAGCGCACGATCGAGTTCGAGAAGCCCGAGGGCTTCGTCCAGCTCGACGCCGAGCTGCTCTGACGCGATGGCCACGACCACGACTCCCGCCCGTCCGGGCCGGCGGCGGACCCGCCTGGCGCGCGGGCCGGTGACGATCGGCGAGCCGGCGCCCGACATCGACGTCCGGCTCGTCGCGGCGATCAGTACCGCCCCGACACGATCGCCGACGGCGGAGCCGCCTTCGGGCTCACGGTCCGCGCGGCGTCGGTTCGGGGCCTGACCAAGCGCTACCTGGCCGGTCCGCGCCAGGACGACATGTGCCTGCGCGTGCACGAGCCGACGCGAGTCGCTGATCGTCGCCGTCGCCGACGGCGTCTCGGCCGCGCCGCGCTCAGAGCTCGGGCGCGGCGCTCGCGGTCCGCCACGCGGTGGCGGCGGTGGCGCGCCAGCTCGACGAGGATGCGCTCGACTGGGCGCAGGTGTTCGAGCAGGCCGCATGGGGCTTGATCGAGCAGCAGGACGGCGACGCGACGTCGCTGGCCACCACGCTGACGGTGGCCGTGGTGGGGGCGGAACGGTTCGCGCGGCGGGCGTGGGCGATTCGCCGGCGCTGGTGCTGAGCGGCGAGGCGTTCGAGCCCGTCGTCGTCGCGCCGGCGGATCCCGACGGGTTGATCGGCGGCGGCGTCGACGCGCTGCCCCGCGCGGCCGGCCTGTTCACCGCCGTCGAACGCCGGCTCGATCCCGGGAGCGTCCTGCTCGTGTGCACGGACGGCCTGGCGCTAGCCGCTCGGCGACGGAAGCGGCGCAGGTCGGCCGGATGCTCGCCCGCGAGCTCAAGGTTCCGCCGGACATCCCCGACTTCGCGCGCCTGCTCGACTTCAGCCGCGCCACCTACGACGACGACCGCACGCTCGTGGCGGTGTGGGCGCTGCCTGGCGCATGAGCGCGGTGCTCGCGCCGCCGGATCTGCCGGCGGCCTACGATCTGCCGCTCGAGGCGTTCGGCAAGCTCACCCCGGTCTCGCGCGCGGGCGGGCAGGGGCGGGTCCACCGTCCCGCCGTGGTCCCGCCGGAGCTCGGTTCGGGCCCCGTCGTGGTCAAGCTCTACCACCGTCCGCCGCCGGCTGAGGCCGCGAGCGTGCTGGGCGAGATGGCGGCGTGGGGCGCCTCGCTCGATCCCGGCCGCCGGCCGGCGCTGCACCACGTGGCCGCCTGGCCGTTGGCCACGGTGAGCTCGCGCGGCGAGCTCGTCGGCATCGCCATGAAGGACGTGAGCGCCCGGTTCTCGGTCCCGTTCCTGATGCCGAGCGGCCGCGCCCAGCCCGTGCTGCTGGCGCTCGAGCATCTCCTCGGCGGCGACTGGTATCTCGAGCGCCGCGGGCTCGCGGTCGAATCTGAACACCGACTTACGGGCGTGGGTCGCGGAGCGCATCAGCGGCGCGCTCGCGGTCCTGCACCGGCAGGCGATCGTGGTCGGCGACCTCGCGCCGAGCAACCTTCTCGTGGCGTTCCGGCGCGGCCTCGAGGTTTGCTTCATCGACTGCGACTCGATGGTGTTCCACGGCCGGCGCGCGCTCGCCGCGGTCGAGACCGGCGACTGGAACGTGCCCGCCGGCGAGGCGTCGAGCACCCGGGCGGCCGACGCGTACAAGCTCGGGCTGGTGATGCTGCGCCTGTTCGCGCGTTCGCACGACGCGCGTGACCCCCAGCCGCACCTCCGGCACGTCCCCGCGCTCGTGCGTCCGCTTCTGCTCCGCGCGCTCGGCCCCGAGCCCGCGAACCGGCCGCCGGCGGGCGAGTGGCAGCGGGCGCTGGCGCATCTCGTGGCCTCGGGCGGCCTCAGCGAGCGCTATCCCGGGCCGGCACGCCGTCCGCCGGCGCCGCCGCCGCGTCCCCGCGCGCCGCGCCATCCGACCCCGGAGGCGACGGCTCTGTTTCCAGCCGGCGGCCGGCGTGTCTTCTCGCCGATGGTGTGGCTCGCGCTCGTGTTCGTCGTGGTCCTGCTCATGGCCCGCCTGCTGGCGGGGCTCTCAGACCGGCAGAGCTTCGACGGCTCGGGCAACGGGCCCCAGCCGACGCTTCACTACTACGTGGTCCCCGGGCAGCCGTAAATCTCCGCGCGCGGCGATGATGTCGCGGTGTTCACCGTCCGCTCCCGCTCCTCGAGCAGCCGCGCGCGCACCGGGACGCTGCACCTCGCCCACGGCGAGGTGAGCACGCCGGCGTTCGTGCCCCTGGCCACCCGGGGAGCGGTGAAGACGCTCGAACCGCGCGACGTGGCCGCGCTCGGCTACGAGCTGATCCTCGGCAACACGTTCCACCTGTTCCTGGCGCCCGGGCCCGAGCTGGTCGAGCGGCAGGGCGGGTTGCACCGGTTCATGCGCTGGGACCGGGCGATCATCACCGACTCGGGCGGGTTTCAGGTGTTCTCGATGGGCCACGGCGGGGTGGCGGACGAGATCAAGGGACGGGGCCGCGGAGGCGGCTCGGATTCGAGCGGCGCGATCCTGGCGATCGAGGAGGAGGGCGTTCGCTTTCGCTCCTACGTCGACGGCGGCGAGCGCTTCCTCGGCCCCGAGACCTCGATGTCGGTGCAGGCGTCACTCGGGTCGGACATCGCGCTCGTGCTCGACGAGTGCACGCCGTTCCACGTGACGCGCGAATACACGGCGCGCTCGATGGAGCGCACCCACCGCTGGCTCGAGCGGTGCCTGGACTGGCACGCCGAGCACGGTCCCGCCGGTCAGGTGGTGTACGGAATCGTCCAGGGCGGCGTCGAGCGCGATCTCCGGCGCGAGTCGGCCGAGGCGGTGGCGGCCAGCGCGTGCGACGGGATCGCCATCGGCGGCTCGCTCGGGCGCGACAAGGCCGAGATGCACGAGGTCGTCTCCTGGACCACGAGCGACCTCGAGGAGCGCGCGCCGGATCGTCCCCGGCACCTGCTCGGGATCGGGGACGTCGACGACCTGATCCGCGGGGTCGAGCTCGGCATCGACACGTTCGACTGCGCGCTCCCCACGCGCCTCGGCCGCCACGGCGTGGCGCTCGTGCCCGATCCGGCGGCTCGGTGGCGCGTAGATCTGGTCAAGGGCCGCTGGCGCGAGGCGTCTGAGCCGATCCTCGACGGCTGTCCCTGCCCGGCGTGCAGCGCCGGGTTCTCGCGCGCCTACCTGCACTACCTCCTGCGCGCTCGCGAGCTGACCGGGCTGCGCCTGGTCACGCTGCACAACCTGAGCTTCATCGCGCGGCTGATGGAGGATCTGCGGGGCGCGATCGAGGCCGGGCGGCTCGACGAGGTCGCCGCCGCGCTGCGGGCGGGCGCCCCGCCCGGCACGGTGGCGTGAGCGCTACTTCGTGTATTTGCTGACCAGGTCCTGAACCTGCTTGATCGCGCTATGCGCGTCGTGCGCGACCACGGTCTTGAAGTGCACGACGTTGTTCGAGGTGCTGGCCGCCAGCGTGATCGCGATCGCCACCACCGCGACGAACAGCACGGCGACGAGCAGGAAGAGGACGAACCGACGGCCGCCGCGAGAGGAGCGGCGCGCGGCCGGTGCCGGCGCGGGGGCGGCCCGGCGGGCACGCCGAGGCTCGGAGCGGGTGACCGGGCGCTGCGACGAGGTGCGGGCCCGGGGCGATGGCATGGCCTGCGTGGCCAGGTGCGTGGGGGCGGTGAGATCGTCGCGGTCGGAGAGGATCCGTGTCGGACGCGTGGGGACGCCGGCCGTGCGGCGGCCCTCGGGGAACGGCTCGAGGCCGTGGAGCCCGTTGCGGAGCGCATCGGCCAGCGCGATCGCGTCCGAGGGACGCTCCTCCTGGTCGATGGCGAGCGCCAGCTCAACCACCTCCGCGAGCTCACGCGAGACGTCCGGGTTGAGCTCGGCCAGAGGGATCGGGGCTTCGCGCTGCTGCTTGAGCGCGAGCTCGGACAGCGACGCCGCCTCGTAGGGGAGGCGACCCGAGAGAAGCTGGTAGGCGACCACGCCGAGCGAATAGATGTCGGCCCGCGGGCCGGCCTCCTCGCCGCGCGCCTGCTCGGGCGCGAGGTAGGCCGCCGTGCCCAGCACCGACCCGACCTGGGTGATGCTCGACTGGTCGGTGGCGCGGGCGATTCCGAAGTCGGCCAGCTTGACCACGTCGGCATCGGACACGAGCAGGTTGCCGGGCTTCACGTCGCGGTGCACGACGCCGTGGCGGTGGGCGTAGTCGAGGCCCCGGCAGGCTTGGGCGACGACGTCGATCGCCGGCTCGACATCGAGGTGGCCGCGGTCGCGCAGGAGCTCGGCGCACGAGTGGCCCGGGACGTGCTCCATCACGATGTAGTGCTGGTGCGCCACCTCGTCGAGGCCGAAGTCGAACACCTGGACGATGTTGGGATGGACCAGGCGAGCGGCCGAGAGAGCCTCGCGCCGGAACCGCGAGACGAAGGTGGCATCGTCGGCGAGATGCTCGGCCAGCAGCTTGAGCGCCACATACCGCTCGAGGCGCTGGTCGAAGGCGAGGTGGACGGTGGACATGCCGCCCACGCCGAGCCGACCTTCGATTCGGTAGCGCGCTGCGATGATTGTGGCGTTCGTCACTTTCACTTATCCGTTGCTTCCGCCGCCCGGCGTGCCGGCACCGGCTCCGCCGTCACCGCCCCCTGATCCGAGGCCGGCGCCACCCGTCCCCCCCGATGAAGTAGTACCCGGAGTCGTGGGCGTGGTTGCAGGCGTCGTGGGCGTCGTCGGGGTGGTGGCGCGGGGTGGTGGGCGTGCTCGTGGAGGTCTCAGTGCTCGAGGTGGTCTCCGTCGTGGTCGACGCGGTCGCGGTCTGGGCCGGCGTCGTCGGCGGTGGTGGGCGTGCTCGTCGTCTGATGACAGTCCTTCTGGGCCAGCTCGGCCACCGTGGAGGCGCCCTGGATCAGGTTGTTGCGCAGCGTCACGTTCACCGCGGCCGGGAGGCCGCCGGCCGCGTTGTTGAGCGCGGTGGCCGCTCTGGAGACGCCCCCGCAGTTACCTGCCGCCAAGGCAGCGGACACCTGATTCAGCTGGCTCGAGAGCGTGCTCGACTGGTCGGATGAGAGCAGGCCGGCGCCACCGCCGCACGCGGCGATGAGAAGCGATACGGCGAACCCGAGTCCGCCGGCCGGGATGGCGCGGAGGAGGTAGCGCATCCACGGTCTGACTTTAGAGACTTCGACGGTTGGCTTCGGGTTAGCCGTCTGTGTGACCGGTCACTGCCCGTACTGGAGCCGCTCGGCCAGCGAATCCGGGAGCCGAGCGGCCCGGATCGCCGCCGCTGCGCCGGCGATGTCGTAGTCGATCCGGTGAAACAGCGCCGTCCATGCCTCGAGGTCGAGCTCGAGCCAGGCCGCGCGCGGATCGCCGTCGCGCGGCTGCCCGACGCTCCCCGGGTTGATCAGCCACTCGCCTATCGCGATCTCGAGCTCCTCGCCACCGGCGCGCGTCTGACCCGTGGCGGACGCGCCCGGAGGCCGCACGAACGACAGCGCCACGTGGGAGTGGCCGACCAGGCACACCCGATGCTGCTGGACGTCCAGGCACAGCTCCGCCTGCAGCGTGGAGAGAACGTATTCCCAGATCGGGTCCCGCGGGCTCGCGTGGTAGAGCCCGATCTCCTCGTCGAGGAGCAGGGGCTCGAGGCCCTCGAGGAACTCGCGGGTCTCGGCGCTGATCGTCTCCTGGGTCCACCGCGCCGCGAGCGCGGCGCCGCGCGAGAAATCCTCGAGCGGGAGCGTCCCGATCACCCCGAGGTCGTGGTTGCCGGCGAGGCACACGGAGGCGTGGCGGCGCGCCAGCTCGACGCATGCGTCGGGGTCGGCGCCGTAGCCGACGAGGTCACCCAGGCACCACATCTCCTGGCAGTCGGTGCCGTCGATCGACTCCAGCACAGCCTCGAAGGCGTGCCGGTTGCCATGGATGTCAGAGACGATCGCCACGCGCATGGGCGGCTACAGTCTTTCGGGTGAGGCGGCTGTCACGCTCTGGAGTGATCGGTCCGGTGGTGCTGGCGCTCGCCACAGCAGAGCTAGGAGCGCGTCTGCTCTCCCCGCGGGAAGCGCCCATCCACCCCGCGGATGTGGAGGTGCGAGCTTACTTCAGTGAGCAGGAGATTGAACGGGGGAGGCGTTTCGCGCGCCCACAGCTCGCCCTCGGGATGGCGCGCTCGCTCGTGGATCTGGCGGCGCTGGTGGCGGTCATGCGGGCCGGGCCGCCCAGGATCCTGCGAAGCTCCCGGCGGCCCAGCGCGGCGGGGGCGGCGTTCGCGGCCGGGCTGACGGTGGCGCTGACGTTACCGCCGCTGCCGCTGGCGGCGATCGCCCGGCGGCGGGCGATCGGGGTCGGGCTCGTGACCCAATCGTGGCGTGGCTGGGCGCTCGACCTGGTGAAGTCGACCGCCATCGGCGCCGGGCTGACGGCGGCTGCCGGAGGCGGGGTGGTGGGACTCACACGCCGGTATCCGCGGGACTGGTGGCTTCCGGCCGCGGGCGCCTCGGTCGGCTTCGGCAGCGTGTTGGCCACGCTCGCTCCGGTCGTGCTCGACCCGGTGTTCAACGACTTCACCCCCTTGCCCGAGGGTGCGGTGCGCAGTGACGTGCTCGAGCTCGCGCGGGCCGCGGGAGTCAAGGTCGGGGAGGTGTACTCGATCGACGCGAGCCGGCGGACCACGGCGGCCAACGCCTACGTGACCGGCCTCGGCCCGACCAAGCGCGTGGTGCTGTACGACACCCTGCTCGACCGCTATAGCCGCGATGAGATCCGCGTCGTGGTCGCGCACGAGCTGGCCCACGTTCGTCACCGGGATGTCCCGCGCGGCGTGGCCTACGCCGCGATCGCCGCTCCCGCCACCGCCCTGGCCATGCAGCGGGTGAGCTGGGCGCTCTCCTCCGAGCGGGGGAATGCGGCGGCCCTGCCCGCGCTGGGGCTGGCCGCCGCCCTGGTGGCGGCGCCGCTGGGACTGATCGGGAACCGGATGTCCCGCGCGGTCGAACGCCGTGCCGATGACTTCTCCCTCGGGCTGTCCGGAGCCCCGGACGCGTTCGTCTCGTTCGAGCGCTCGATCGCGCTGCAGAACGTGGCTGATCTCGATCCGCCCGCGTTCGTGCGCAAGGTGCTGGCCACGCATCCGGCCACGGCGGAGCGAATCGGCGCGGCGGAGGCGTGGAAGCAGCGGGATGGAGGCGCGGAAACGGCGCGCCCGAGCTACTCGGACGGCGGGTCGTAGGTCTGCCGACCCGGGTACTCCGGGAGATTCTTGATCCCCTCGCGGGTCTGCCACTTTGAGTAGTTGTCCTGCATCGCGTCGATCAGCTCGCGCATGAACTTGGCCGAGAGGTTCACGCGCGAGACCACCACCCCTGGGATCTCTTCGTCCTCGACCTCGTGGTCGACGCGGGCGAAGGTGATCGTGAACTCGTAGTCGGAGTGGCTGACGTTGGCGAAGTTCGCGTATACGCCGGCCATGATCTCCGAGGAGAAGTGGATGTTGATGTGGCGCTCTGGCCTGCCGGGGTCGTCCATTGGACGTAGTATCCCATCGTGCGGATAGTCGTCGTTGCCGTCGGCCGGCTGCGGCCTCCGTTCGCCGACGACGTGCAGCACTATCAGCAGCTGATCGCCCGGCACGCCAGGCTCGAGCTGGTGGAGGTGCGCGAGGACGAGCAGGTAGCCAGGCGGCTGCCCGAGCGGGCGTTCATCTCGCTGCTCCACAGCGGCGGGGAGCAGATGGATTCCGTGGGATTCAGCCGGTTCCTGGAGGCACGCCGCCAGAGCGGACGCGATCTCTGCTTCGTCGTCGGCGGGCCGTTCGGACTCGAGCTCGAGCGACGTCGAGCACCGCCTGTCGCTGGGCGAGCTGACCCTGCCCCACCAGCTCGCCCGGGTGGTGCTGCTCGAGCAGCTCTACCGCGGCCACAAGATCCTCGCCGGGGAGCCCTACCACTACTGATGGCGCCCGACGCGACTCACGAGCGCCAGCGGGCGGTGCGCCAACGAGCGATGGCGCGGCGCGAGCTCGAATCGTTCATGCGGCGGTTGGGGTTCCTGTTCGCGGCGCTGCTCGTGCTCATCGTGGCCGGCACCGCCGGGTTCGCCGCCCTCGAGCACGTGTCGGTCGGATACGCCTTCGAGTGGACGATGGACACCATCACCACGACGGGGACGATCCCCGATCCACACGACGCGGGCGGTCGCGCGCTCAAGCTCGGGCTCGAGCTGGTCGGCATCGTTACCCTCTTCTACGGGCTGGTTACCGCCGCGGAGTTCTTCGTGTCAGGTCAGCTCAGCGGCCTGCTCGCGGAGCGCCGGGTCCAGAAGATGATCGACTCCTACTCCGACCACTACATCGTGTGCGGTTTCGGCCGTGTGGGGCGGCAGGTGACGCGCGACCTGCGCACCGCCGGCGTCAGGCTCGTGGTCATCGATCCCAACCCCGAGCATCGCCAGGAGGCCCGGGCGGCGGAGGTGGCGCTGATCGAGCGCCAGGCGTCCGACGACGAGGTCCTGGCCGAGGCGGGGATCCTGCGGGCTCGGGGCGTGATCGCCTGCGTCGACTCGGACGCCGAGAACATCTTCATCGCCCTGACCGCGCGCGAGCTCCGCTCGGACATCCTGATAATCGCGCGTGCCTCGGCCGAGGAGTCCGAGAAGAAGCTGTTGCGGGCCGGAGCCGACCGCGTGATCTCGCCGTACAAGACCTCCGGCAACACGATGGCGCGCCTGGCGCTTCGGCCGCAGGTCGGCGGCGCCGTCCAGGTGGCCGAAGATCGGGTCGAGGAGATCGAGGTCGCGCCCGATTGTGCCGGCGCGGGCAAACGGATCGAGGAGGTGCGCGGGGACTCGCTGATCCTCGCCCTGCGCCGCAGCGGGGGCGAGCTCGAGCCTCAGCCGCCGCCGTACGCCGTGATCAACCCCGGCGACATCCTGGTCGCGCTCGGCTCCCCGCGTTCGCTCGAGCGCCTCGAGGAGATGTTCCAGCCCGCCGCCTCCGCCCAACGAGAGGCGGGCGGCGTATGAGCGTGGGGGATCCGGTGGACGCCGTGCCAGATCTTGGGGCGCCGGGGGGCGAGGAGCCGCTTGCGGCGCTGGCGCGCGTGGTCTGCGCCGCGGCGGCTGCCGTCGGTGGCGAGGCCGTGCGGCCCGGGCTGGCGATCCGGCTCGAACGATCGCGCCATGCCGGCCAGGGGGACTACTCGAGCAATGCCGCGATGTTGCTCGCGCCCGGTTTGCGGCTCGCTCCGCGCGTGGTCGCCGAGCGGATCGGGGTCGAGCTCGAGGGACTTCTGAGCGAGGATCTCGAGCGCGCCGAGGTCGCCGGACCCGGGTTCCTCAACCTGTTCATGTCCGACGCCTGGCACCGACGGGCCTTGGCCTTCGTGCTGGGGGCCGGCCGAGCGTTCGGCGCGGGCAGCGCCGAGCCGGCGGAGCGCATCGTGATCGAGTTCGTGTCGGCCAATCCGACGGGGCCGCTCGTCGCGGCCAGCGGGCGGCACGCCGCCTACGGTGATGCGCTGGCGCGGATCCTCTCGCACCACGGGTACGAGGTATCGCGCGAGTACTACTTCAACGACGCGGGCAATCAGATCCGGCTCCTGGGAGAGTCCGTGCGCGCCCGAGCGCTGGGCCAGGAGATCCCCGAGGGCGGCTATCAGGGGGAGTACGTGGCCGAGCTCGCGGCGGCGATACCGGATGCCCGGGACGGGGAGATCGACGCCGTCGCCGCGCGGGCGGTCGAGCTGCTGCTGGAGCAGATCAAGGGCACGCTCGAGCGCTACGGCGTCCATTTCGACACGTTCTTCAGCGAGCGGACGCTGCATGCCGGTTCGCCGAGCGCGTTGGATCGGGCGCTCGAGCAGCTGGCCGGCGGGGGTCACACCTATCAGGCCGAGGGCGCGCTGTGGCTGCGGACGACCACGTTCGGCGACGACAAGGATCGCGTGGTGATCCGCTCCAACGGGGAGCCCACGTACCTGGCCGCCGACGTGGCGTACCTCATGAGCAAGCGCGAGCGGGGGTTCGAGCGTCAGCTCACTCCGGTCGGCTCGGACCACCATGCGTACGTGCGCGAGCTGAAAGCCGCAATGGCGGCGCTCGGAGGCGATCCCGAGACGGTCGAGGTCCCGCTGCTGCAGTTCGTTCACCTGGTGGCGGCCGGCCGGGTGGCGGCGATGTCCAAGCGACGGGGGGAGTTCGTCACGCTCGACGAGCTCCTCGACGAGATCGGCGTCGACACGACCCGCTTCTTCATGCTCCAGCGCTCGCACGACCGCACGCTCGAGCTCGACGTCGAGCTGGCGCGCAAGCAGTCCGACGAGAACCCCGTCTACTACGTCCAATACGCGCACGCGCGGATCGCGTCGATGCTGCGCAGGGTGGGGGAGGAGCGCGTGTCCGGGGCTCTGGGCGGGGAGTGGGGGGCCGAGCCACTGCACGAATCCGAGCGGGCGCTGATCAAGAAGCTGGTCGCGTTCCCAGACGAGATCGCGGAGGCGGCCGACCGGCGCGCGCCGCACCGCATCACCGCGTACGTCCTGGAGCTGGCGCGCGAGTTCACCGCCTTCTACCGCGACTGCCGCGTGGTGGGCGCGACGCCGGAACCGGTCGAGACGTTCCGCGTGGCACTGTCGGTGGCGGCGCAGCGGACGATCGCGCTGTCGCTGTGGCTGCTCGGGGTCAGCGCACCCGAATCGATGTAGGGCGCTGTGGGTGCGCCGCCGCTGTGCGGGCGAGGCTCCCGGCGGGGTCAGCCGTCGAAGCGGGCGAGCTCCTGCTCGAGCCGCGCGTTCTCGACCGGGTCGATTGGTTCGAGTGAGCCGGCGCGGCCGGCCCTGCGCTTTGCCGCCTGGCGACGCCAGCGCGGCAGAGTGAGCGCGAGGATCCCTGCCCCGAGTACGAGAAGCGCCGGCGGGAGGACGTAGACGGTCAGGTTGAAGCCGTGCGCCGGCGGCTTGCCGAGGACGGCGGGACCGTACTGCGCCACGAGCGCCTGCTCGATCTGCCGCTTGCTGTACCCCTGCGCCGCCAGCGTGCGGATGAACGCGCGCTCGGCGTAGGACTGAGGCGATTGGGCCACGGCGAGCGGCTCGCGGCATGAGACGCACATCACGTCGGGTTCGACCTG
The DNA here is from genome assembly GCA_963710305.1 of uncultured Solirubrobacterales bacterium. Taxonomy (GTDB): domain Bacteria; phylum Actinomycetota; class Thermoleophilia; order Solirubrobacterales; family Solirubrobacteraceae; genus Palsa-465. The sequence continues at coordinate 117,428 of CAVPZV010000015.1, forward strand.
GGTCAGCGAGGTCTTGGGCGTCGCCGCGAGCGCTGCGCCGGCCGCGAGTTGGAGGGTGATCAGGACCGCGATCGCCGTCACCGCCGTTCTCGCGAGCTTCATGAGCGCTCCGAGAGGATGGCGGGCAGCGTCGCCTGCAGCCACTTGCTGTCCAACTGGTAGCGGCGCAGCGCCTGGATCCGGCCGGAGCGGTTGATCACGAATGTCTCGGGGACTCCGGTCGTGCCGAACGAGCGGACGAAGCTCCCGCTGATGTCCCGGATGACCGGATAGGTCAGGTGCCACTGGCGCACGAACTGTTCGGAGTCACGCGAGTTGTCGAGGTAGGTGACGCCCAGGATCGTCGCGCCTGAGTGCACGAGCTTGCGCTGCTCCTGCTCGAGGACCGGCGCCTCGGCCTGGCACGGATCACACCACGACGCAAACACGTTGAGGATCACGACCTTGCCCCGCAAGTCGGCCAGGCTCTCGGTCCTGTTCGACCCGAGTACGGGGAGGGCGGTCTTCTCGTTCGGGGCCACCGGGAAATCGCCGCCGTCCGACCGACGCGTCGATCGACGTGCTCGTTCCCTGATCGGCCACGCCGAACCCAGCAGCGCCAGCAGCGCCAAGGCCGCGCCGACGGCGAGCGCGGGGAGGACGAAGCGTCGCATGGACGCCGAAGGGTAATACGCCCGCGTGCGCCCTTCCCCTAGACGCGCCGCCCGGCGAGCTGTGGATCGGATTTACCGCGCGCTGCAGCGCCGCGGTATAGTTGACTAGTCAACTTCGGCGAAAGGGAGAGTTATGAAGATCGGACGTCTGCTTCTGCGCCTCGTGGTCGGTGGCTTCTTCATCGGCCACGGCACCCAGAAGCTGTTTGGCTGGTTCGGGGGTCATGGCATCGAGGGAACCGGTCAGTTCTTCGAAGGCCTCGGGCTGCGGCCAGGCCGCCACCACGCGACCGCCGCCGGATTGGCCGAGGCAGGCGGCGGCGCACTGCTCACCGTAGGTCTGGCGACGCCGCTGGCAGCGAGCGCGATCACCGGCGCCATGCTCACCGCGATCCACCGCGTACACCTCAAGAATGGCCCCTGGGTCACGGATGGCGGATATGAGTACAACGTCGTCCTGATCGCCGCGGTCCTTGCGCTGGCCGAGGTCGGCCCGGGCCCGCTGTCCCTCGACTCGGCACTCGGCCACGAGTGGCATGGCCCGGGCTGGGCCGTCGCCGCACTGGCCGCCGGCGCCGCCGGTTCCGCTGCCGCGCACCAGTACGCCGCGAGCCAGGCCGCGCCTGCGCCGTCGCCTGTGCCGCCCGCCGAGGCCCAGGCGGTCACCGAGCCTCAGGCCGCGGAGGCATCGGCCTAGAACGCGAATGTGTGGATGGGCCGGCGCGGTGGCGGCGCCGGCTCCATCGGCCGGCGGCGTCGCCCGGCGTCTGCGCCGGGAGGCCGCGTCAGCCCAGGAGCGGGACGTCGGCCGTGATCACCTCGTGGCCGTCGGCGGTGATGAGGACGTTGTCCTCGATACGGATGCCTCCGAAGCCGAGCATCTGGTCTACGCGGCCCCAGTCCACGTGATCGCGGTGCCGCCGGCGGTTCTCGGGATCGTCGAGCAGGGCGGGCACGAAGTAGACGCCTGGCTCGACGGTCACGACCATGCCCGGCCTCGAGCGGCAGATCGATGCGTAGGTTCGGATACGGCTTGGGATCGTTGCGGCGCTCGGCGCAGCGGCGTTCCGCCGGCGTCGCGGACGCCGAGGCCGACGAGATGACCGACGCCGTGCGGGAAGAAGAGCGAGACCGCGCCTGAGTGCACCAACGACTCCGGGTCGCCGCGGAGAATTCCGTACTCCGCCAGGCCCTCTGCGATCGCCAGAGCCGCGCTCAGGTGCACGTCGCGCCATTCCACGCCTGACCGGCAGCGGGCGATCGCCAGCTGCTGCGCTCGGCGAACGACCGCGTGCAGCTCCTGCTGGGCGGGATCCAGCCGTCCCCCGACCGGATAGGTGCGCGTGATGTCGCTCGCGTAGCCGAGGTACTGGGCGCCGGCGTCGATCAGCACGAGCTCGTTCGCGGCGAACCGCCGGGCGCTCGGTGCGAAATGCAGCACCGCCGAGTTGACCCCGCCGCCGACGATCGTGTCGTACGCCATCGCCTCGGCGCCATGCCGGAACGCCTCGGCCTCGAGCTCGATCTGCACCTCGCGCTCGCTCACGCCCTCCCGCAGGAGCGGCACGGCGACCGCGAACGCCGCGCTCGTCGCCCGCTCCGCGACGCGCATCCGTTCGAGCTCGACCGCATCCTTGCGCCGGCGCACCGCGGCGAGCCCGAATCGCAGCTCAGTGCTCAGGGCGGTTTGCGCGGTGGGCGGGAGCGCTACCGAGCCAAGCCGTCGGTCGGCCGTCGCGGCGCGCCAACCACGGCTCGAGATCGTCGGTGGTCCGCGTTCGCGGCGGGTCTGGCTGTGCTCCCTCCCACAGACGCTCGTCCGCCGTGACCGGCGCGAGGAACTCGACCCAGCCCTCGTCCGGGTCGAACGCGAGCACGCCTCCCGGGCGGTCGCGATCGGTCAGGTAGTAGTACTCGGAGTGCGCCTCGAAGCGATGGGTCACGTCGTCGCGCCCCGGGCGCCGGGTCGGACCGCCGGCGCCGATCAGGACGACCGCGTCGAGATCTCGCCACTCGTCCGCCACCGCCGCGCGCCGGCGGAGCAGCTCGCGCCCGATCGCCGGAGTCCTCGACCGTCTCCTGCACGCTTCGATCCTAGTCGCCGGCGTGATTCGTCGACCCGGCGCCGCGGCCGGCGGGCGGTTCCGGCGCACGCCGGGGGGCGGCTCCGGCGCACGCCTCGCCGGCGCCACGCGCCACCACCAGCGCCCTTAGAATCGGCGCGAGCGCGGACGTAGCTCAGTTGGTAGAGCGTCGGCTTCCCAAGCCGAAGGTCGCGGGTTCGAGACCCGTCGTCCGCTTCGAGAAAGGCCTGGTAATGCGGGTCTTTCGTGTTTATACGGAGGCGTTTCCGCGGAGACGTCTCCCCAATGTGTCGCCGATCGGCATAGGCGTTCACGTCGTGACGGAACGGCTTCGAGTGCCTACGGGCCACGTCTTCCGCGTCGAGCGGACGCGCGCTCCGGTCTGGTACGCGAAATAACGACTGCCGGGCGACGCTGCAGTCGTTGGGGGTGAGGGGGCACCCGACGTCCGGTTGTTGAGGAGAGCGGCGGCCCGCGCTCGCGGACGGCTTCGCCGCGATGGTCCGGAAGCAGTACGCCCCAGAGGATCGATCTCGGTCCGGCTATGAGTTACTGTGGTTTTCGCGCCGAATTCGACAATTTCTCAACAGAGTCGCGCTGCGGTGGCGCCGGCGCCGCTGGCGTGAGCAGGTTGGGGCGCTCGGGGGTGTTGGCATGATCCTCGCGCAGCGGGTGCGTCGGCACGCTGGACGAGGGCTTGATGACGGCTTGAGCGAGCCGGTGGGTATAACGGCAAGCCGTGGACATTCCTGACGGCTTCGCTCCGTTCCCGACCAGGGTCCATTCCTCGAGAGCCTGGGACCCATCCAGGTGCTCGAGGGCACCGACGAGCTGATCCTCGGCCTGTGGGTGCAGGAGCGCCATACCAACCACCGCGGCACGGTGCAGGGCGGCGTGCTGACGTCGTTTGCCGACTTCGCTCTCGGGCGCGCGATCGAGGCCGACGCCGACGATGGACGCGCCCGCGCGACGGTGAGCTTCACCGTGGACTTCCTCAAGCCGGTGATGCCGGGCGACTGGGTCGGATCACGCACCCGCGTCGAGCGCGTCGGCTCAACCCTGTCCTTCGCTGACTGCGGGTTGCGAGTGCAGGACCGGGAAGTCGTCCGGGCACGTGCGGTTTGGGTGACGGCGAGCTAGAGCCGCTTCGGCGAGAGCGGGCCGCTGCTCCGTCCACGACTCGGCGGCTGGACCGCGGGCGGTGAGCTGGGCGCCGGTGGGGCCCAGCGGCTAGGCACTGTCACAGAGCCTCTCGACCCTTCGAGCCGAGAGCAGCTACATCCGAGCAGAGAATCCCACGGCCCAAATTGTCCGACACTCGCAGCGCACGCCGGCGTTGGTGTGAGCAAAACATGACTGCTTCTCGCGCAGAGCAGTCGCCCAGCCGCGCGCACCGCTGCCCGTCGGCTGAGTCGTGCCCATGCATCGAAGCCGCGGCGTGGAGTACGACCACAGCCCCTGCGTCTGGCGAATTGCACGTCTCGAGCCGCCAGGCGGGTTCGGCCCTGCTTTCGCGTCGCCACGGGGGTGGTCGCGGCTCCTGCTCACGCGGAGAGCGGCACTCACCGGAGCGCCACGTCGGGCACCTGCTGGTCGTCCGGAGCGAGCGCATCACGGACACCGGCCGACATGCCCACGTCGCATGGAAAGCGGGTGCTCTGAAGACGCGATGCGTAGGATGCACCGATGCCTGACGAACCCCGCTCCGAGAGGAGTGAGCTGTATTTCCGGTCCGGCGACGCACGCTGCCACGGCTGGCTCTACATGCCAGACGGAACCTCGTCAAACGCAAGACCGCCCATCATCGTGATGGCGCATGGCCTTGGTGCCGTCAAAACCTTGCGCCTTTCGGCGTTCGCCGAGCGCTTCCAGGCCAAGGGCTACGCCTGCTTGGTCTTCGACTATCGGCATTTCGGCGAGAGTGAGGGAGAGCCGCGAGAACTCTTGAGCATCAAACGACAACGCGCAGACTGGCGGGCCGCAATTGAGTTCGCTCGCTCGTTGGACAAAGTTGATCCGAGCCGCGTCGTCCTCTGGGGAACGTCGTTCGGCGGAGGGCACGCGATCGCCTCCGCTGCGGACGATGGAGCTGTCGTTGCCGCGATTGCTCAGTGCCCGTTCACCGATGGGCTTGTGTCCGCCCGCCAGATCTCACTCGCAGCTACGGCACGGCTTGCCTCCGCCTTCGCGAAGGACCAACTCGCCCGCGCCACGGGTCGCCCGCCCGTTCGCGTCAAGGTCGCCGCACGCCCCGGCGAAACCGGCCTGATGGATGCCCCGGACGTATTTGAGGGCTCCCTCCGGTTGTTGGAGGCGTCCGGTCTGCGTGAGGAGGACTTCCGCAACGACGTGCCAGCTCGCGTCGCCGTCGAGATTCCGCTCGACGCCCCCGGTCGACTCGCGAAGAAGGTTCGCTGTCCCATCCTCTTTTGCGTCTGCGACGACGACAGCGTTGCACCCGCCTCAGCGACACTCCGCCATGCGGCCAAGGCTCCTCGCGGCGAAATCCGTCGCTACCCCGTCGGGCACTTCGACATCTATGTGGGCGAGGAGTTCGAACGTGTTGTCGCCGACGAGCTTGCCTTCCTCGAAGAACACGTTCCGCCTTCCGCAACCGGCGGATTTCGGCCCGTACGCGAGTGAGTCGAGAAAAGCACCTGAGGAGACTCGCTTCGGACGAGCAGCACGAGCCATTATCACTCGTCGGCGGACGCGTGCATGGCCGGGCCGATGCAGAAAGCGGCGTCGGCCGTCGATGAGGACACCTCCTTTCGCGCCGCGGCGCGAACCTCTTCCGGCGCCCTGAGCGACCTGCAACGCGCGGAAAGCTCGCATCGCCGACGAGCGCTTTCGCGCTTCAGCGGCTCCAACGCTGGCTTGTGCTCTGGCGACGTACGGCATGTAGGCGTCTCCGCGGAAATGCGCCGGACGGACGATCGCTTCGCTGCTCCGGCATCGCCGGCGCGGGCGATTCCCTTGCCACGATCTGGGATCGTCAGGGGCATCCGCGCCGCACGATCGCGCTTCCGCGTAGGAGCCTCCGGCCCCGGCGCCATCTCAGCCGATAGACGCCAGCAGTGCTGCGTTGGTGTGCGTCCTTCCGCATATGTTCTCGTGAGGGCCCTGAGACCGGCGATTTGTCCGAGCACAGCGGCCGGAGGTCAGAGCGCAGACTCGGTCGCGCTCGCCGGCGCCGGGCTGGACGCGCTATCCGCGCAAGGGGGGAGCACGCGCCAGCGCCGCGGTCTCTTCGTCATGGGTGGTTGCCGCGCGCACGCAGCTGCTCGCGGTCGTGGCATGAGGGCGCGGTTGCGGCGTACCCACTGCTGATTGCCCAGTTGGCTGGGCCAATAAGTGCCGCGGCCGTGGTGCTCCTGCCGGGCCTCGGGGAGAGTCAGGGCGGGTGCGGCGCGGTCGCCGTCAATCATCGATGGGTCGATTATCCTCACCGACCGTGGACTTCAGCGAGCTGACTCCACCCGAACTGCGCGTTCTTGGCTGCCTGATCGAGAAGCGCTCGACGACGCCCGACCACTACCCATTGTCGCTGAACGCGCTGAGGCTCGCCTGCAACCAGGCGAGGAACCGCGATCCGGTCACCGACTACGACGAGGAGACTGTCCGTGAGGCCGCGGAGCGGCTCAGCCGCTACGGCCTCGCCCGCCTTGACAGCGGCCGCAGCTCTCGCTCGGTCAAGTACCGCGATCTTGCCGAGGAGGGCCTCGACCTCGACCGCGAGGAGCTCGCCGTGCTCGCCGTGCTGCTCCTGCGTGGCTCGCAGACGCCTGGTGAGCTCAGGGCCCGCGGTGAGAGGATTGCGCCGATCGGCTCGCTCGAGAAGGTCGAGCAGGTCCTCGAGACGCTGATCGACCGGGGCTACGCTCGGCGGATCGGTCGCCTCTCCGGGCAGAAGGAGGACCGCTTCGTCCACGTGCTCGGGGACAGCGGCGAGGCCGACCTCGCGGTGGCCGAGGCCGAGATCGGCACGCAGCCGCAGGCGCTCACCATCGATGAGACGCTCGACCACGGTCCCAGCGTGCTCGAACGGATCGCCGCGCTCGAGGACGAGATGGCGGCGCTGCGGCTTGAGGTCGCGGAGCTGCGCGCCGAGCGGGACGCGCGGTAGCTTCGGTCGCTGGGCGGACCCACCCGGGCGGAGGTCGCTGCGTCCTGGCGGGGGTCGCTAGGTCTGGAGCGCGAGGCCGACGCGGTATGTCGCGCCGCCGAGGGTCACGCCGGCGGCGAGTGCTCTCGCCTCGACGCCGGACAAGGAGCATCGACTCCCGGGATCGACAATCGCTTCCGTCACGCGCCAAGGACGCAGCGCACTTCTGCTTCGGCGACGCAGAACCCTTCCGCCAGCACCGACCAACGGGGGCAAGCGCTTGGCAACGAGGCAGTCGTCCGCAGCCGACCGGTCCGGACGAGCGCAAAACAGACCTTCCGCTCGTCCGAGGACTAGAGCGCTGCTGGCGACGGCACGCCTGTTCTGCCAGCGTCCTCATTCCCGGTCGGGTTTACGCCAAGGAAATGACAAGCTCCGGGCCGCTACCCGGTGGGCTCGCACCGCATCCGAGAGCCGTTCCGGTGCAGCATCTGGGTGGGGGGACGTCATCCGCGTGTAGAAGCCGTGGCCGTCGCACCGGAGCGGAATGCCCGAAAGGCGGGCTGTGATCGGTCGTCCAAAGCGCGGCACCTGTTGGTCATCGACGAGGACATGGACGAGCGCGCCTCTGAGAGCAGGGAGCGCAATCGAGACCTCACTCGATCACCGCGCGCTGCGCGACGACAACTTCGACACACACACGGCCGGTAACCTCGCGACGGTAGTGGCGCCACCGCGGCAAACGCAGTCCGCAGGTCGACGCCCGCTCAGCCGCGTGTGGCTCGCGCTCGGCGTCGTGTATGTCGCCTGGGGGTCGACGTACGTCGCGATCCGGATCATGGACAGACCGTGCCGCCGCTAATCGGGGCCGGCGTCCGCTACGTCGCTGCGGGCCTCCTGATGTACATCTTCCTGGCACTGTTGCGTCGGCAGCTGCCGCGTGTCAGCGCCCGCGAGCTAGGCTCAGTGGCGCTAGTCGGGGTGCTGCTCTTGACCGGCGGGAACGGCTTCGTGTCCTTTGCCGAGCCAGAGGTGCCGGCCGGACTCGCAGCTCTGGTCGTCGCGACAGTCCCTCTCTGGCTGCTGCTGATCCGCTACCTGACTGGCGAGCGGCCCGCCGCCGCGACGCTCGCGGGTCTCGGTGTCGGGTTCGTCGGGGTTGCGCTTCTCGTCATCCGGGGCGGCCAGGGACAGGGCGTCAATGTCTGGCACCTGCTGATCGTGCTCGGCGCGTCGCTTTCATGGGCGCTCGGATCTTGGGCGTCGCCGCGGCTGCCGATGCCGGCTGACGCAGCGACCGGCACGGCGCTCGAGATGCTGATCGGCGGCGCCGCGCTGGCGCTGCTCGGGCCGCTGGTCGGGGAGGATTGGGGGCGCGTAACCTCGCACGCATCGGCGGGCTCGCTCGAGGCGATCGCGTACCTGGCGCTGATCGGGTCGATCCTCGCGTTCACCGCGTACGTATGGCTGCTCCGGCACGCGCCGATCTCGCAAGTGTCAACGTACGCGTATGTCAACCCGGCCGTCGCGGTCCTACTCGGAGCGTTGCTGCTCGGCGAGCGCATCACCGCGGTCACCGCCATCGGCGGCGTGATCATCCTCGGCGCCGTTGCGGTCGTGATCAGAGCCGAGCGCGCACCGCCGGCGTCTGTCGAGGTCGACCCCGCAGCTTGAGCGTGTCGCGGCGGCGCGACCTCCTTCTCAAGCGCAGTCGTCCTCCGGCGCCGCCGCCGACGTGCGGTCGGTCGCCACCGCGATCGCCCGCCCTTGATGCGCTCAAGAGGTCAAAGCAATCGCCGGCGCGTAACCCGCTTCGCGCGTCGCAGGTTCGCTATCGACCTCGGCTTGGGCGCTCATCCTCAGAGGAACGCGGGCCATCCGGCAAGTGGCCGCGATACCAGCGCCGACACCACGCATACCGGCGGTGAGTGCTTCAGACCGACGAGAGGTCCCCACTTGCAGGCTCGGGAGCGACACCACAGACGGTCTGCCAGCGATCTGTAATTCAGGCTGAGGACCGGCTCGAAGTTCAGTGCTCGGCCAAGCCATGTTCGCGGTCGCGCCGTCGCCAGCTTGCGATTCGACGCTCGAAGCCAGCAGGGCCTTGCGTAGATCTTGAAGTTCACGTTCCTTGAAGTTGCCCCTCTGGCAGTTGACCGTCTGCGGGTCCCTGCCCATGTTCAGGTCGGTGCCACAGACCCAGCCGTGGCTGATCCACTTGGCGCTGTGTCCGTCGTGGGCGGCGCCGCCGACCAGGGCTTTGATTCTCGGCAGTTCAGCGCACGTCACGCCACCTGAGACCCGGTGTAGTGAACTGGCCCTTCGGGGCAGTAGATGGGACCTGCCGGCGGCGCCTGGCTGAGTAGCTGGCCGGTGCAGATGTTCCAGAACAGCGAGGGCTGCAGCGAACGTTTCGCCGTACTGGGGGAAGTACCACTCTTCACGGCGGTAGGCGGGATGACCGTCGCAGGTACCGAGGTCGAACGCCACGACAGTAGCACGGACGTAGCGGGTGCCGTCTGCGACCGCGAATCCAGGCCAGTCGAACCCGGCGACGCCGTGCCCGACTGCCCGACGGCCGCCCCACCTACTCCAGTGGATCCTGTCGATGAAGCTCGTCGGGTCGCCGTTGAAGTCGATGGCTGACGGCCTGATGGCGCCAAACCCGGCGCCCCAGTTGGGGTTGGCCTGTTTCACGCCGACGTCGGCGCGGTGCGGGCGAGCGCCGCGCTCGCCGGAACGACGAACACAAGTACCAGGAGAATCAATGTCAAGTGCCGCCGAGGCATGCGCGTGATCCTGACACATCCGGCACGTCACGGACCTCTGACCGCGCCGCCCCGGCAAGAGACGCGCTCCCCCGTAACCAGACGGTCTCGCCGCGCTGTCGACCGAATGGCACCCTTGTCAAGGCGGGCTCGGACGCCCTCTTTCTTCCGGCGCGGGTACGCGGACCCTTCGCCGCAGGCCCGTTCGGGACCCCGCTTCGATTCTCCGAGAGGTCCCTTAGCCCGAAACCAGTTGCCTCCTCGTCGCCAATCCGCGACGAGGGGATCGCGGGTCACTCAGGCACGAGGACGTGCATCGCGCTACCGCTGGGTCGGTGCTCGACCGGATGCGGTAGGCGATCCAGAGGTGCACGAGCATCCCCGGGACGGTGAGCAACAGCCACAGTTCGCCGCTCCACAGCTGGCCGTTGTGGGCCGCGACGACTATCAC